>NZ_JAGQCH010000017.1 GCF_024346055.1 Cyanobium sp. Cruz CV13-4-11 | reverse complement strand
GTGCAGGAGACGAGCTGAGCCATGCGCAGGCGCAGCAGCTCGCCGCCCAGCTTGAGACACTTCAGCAAGCCCATAGCGTCAAGGATCAGCAGGCCGTCCAGCTCAAACGCCTCCAGGACGACCTGGCGCAGTCCAAGGCACAGCTCGATGCCTTCGCCTCCGAGAAGGACTCCGCCATCCAGACCGCTGACGACCTCAAGCAGCAGCTCGCCGCCCAGCTTGAGACACTTCAGCAAGCCCATAGCGTCAAGGATCAGCAGGCCGTCCAGCTCAAACGCCTCCAGGACGACCTGGCACAGTCCAAGGCACAGCTCGATGCCTTCGCCTCCGAGAAGGACTCCGCCATCCAGACCGCTGACGACCTCAAGCAGCAGCTCGCCGCCCAGCTCCGGTCCAAGGACCAGGCCCTCCAAGCCGCCTCAGCCAGTAATTCCGACCTCAGCAATCAACTCCAGGAGCGTAGCCAGGAGCTGGAGACTGCCAACAAAAAACTCACGGAAGCCCAGGGAGAAGCCGAGCTCACCCTCCTACGGCTCAACCAGGTGCAGGAGGAACTTGAAAAGTACTTCCTGCGTTCACGGGCAGGAGACGAACTGAGCCAGGCACAAGCGCTGGAGAATGCCCGTGCCATGGGCCTGCTGGGCCGCATGATCCGCCTCCAGGCCCCTGGGCTTTGAAACCACAGGCCTCCGTCTTGATGGCCTGTCTCCTTGCGGAGTTGCCTGCCGCCAGCAATTCAGCCCCGCACCTTTGGTCAACGCTATCGCCTACGCCAGAAAGCTATCTGGGCCCAGGCCCGACTCTCAACCCCGCACACCAAGAAGGCGCCGCAACCGATCCCGCTTCCGCAGCGGGCGATTCGCTTCAAGGGCCAGGCGCCCACGTCTCTGTTGTAAGTCCTCTGCCCGGCCAATCTCGGCCTCCATGCCATCCAGAAACTGCCGAAACTGCTCCAAGGCCTGCCAGTTCTGCTGCAACTCGCCTGGAGCATTCGCCACCTGGGCCGCATACGGCGAGCCAGAAGCAGGATGCATCAGCGGGGCAGGAGACGGGATCACCCCCAGATCGGCTTCCGGCAGACTGACTGCGCCTGCCCCCGGAAGAGGACTCTGCCCAGCCGCATCAAAGAACACTTGAACCTCCAGCCCAGCCCACGCAGGAGGCAACTGTTGCAGCTCGATCTCAAAGCCACATTGCTCCGGATAGCCCTGCGCGGCCATCCCGGGCCGATAGCGATCGCAACGAAGCGCCACCGGTGGCTGATCAGCCGCCTGCAGCCACACCTCAATCGGCTGGCCAGACCTTTGGCCGCGACGGTAGGCCCAGCCGTGAAGGACGTAGCCATCAGGACTCAACCCATCGAAATGGCCCAACGCGCCGCGCACCTGCGGGGCAAGTACCTGCTGCAGACGCTCAACCGTGCTGGCAGGCTGCGGCTGATAGGCCAGCTCCACGCTTATGGCTCCATCGACAGAGAGCGCAAGCACGCGAGGTGCCTCCTCAAAGACCACAGCAGGCAAATCGCCGCTGAGCTCAAGCAGGAAGCCGAAAGCCCCCTGAATCCCCAATGCCTGGCAGACATCCAGGCGGGGTTGATTGATCAGGGCCTGCGCCAGTAGATTGGGCCCCACCAACAAGCGCACCTCGGAAAGAGGGGCTTCTGAACAGTGGACCCAACCGCCGATTAGGCCTGGCGTGATCGTATCGATGCCGCCGGCATACTTCGGCTTAGAACGTCGACGGCGGAACAACGGAACTCCTCGTCCATCAATGTGGAACCATTATGCCTTGGACGCTGTCGCCTCGGGGCACGCCAGTGGCCACATCGTGAGGCTGCCGTAAACAGGCACCACCAGCGGAGAATTCGAAACTATGCATTGGTGTGGTGTATAAACAATCCGCAAAGAAGAAATGGTTCACCTGGCTCCAGCGGGTTCGCTTGCGATTTTTCACCGGCAGCCCCCCGTGCAACAGATTGGCGTGCCAGATGAGCACCTCACCCTGGCGCGGCAGGTAGGTTTTGGGCTTCAAACCATACTGCTGCACTTCCCGTTGCCAGATCGGCTCAAATAGGCGCTGGGGGTGGCGTTCCGCCGCCAAATTCTCCGGACGGAAGCCCTCCGTTTCGGCACTGCGATAGGGCAAACGATGGCTACCGGGATAATACACCAGCGGCCCAGCATCAGCCTCAATCGTTTCCAGCGCCATCCACACACCACACATGAAGCCATAGGGATAGCTATGGAAGTGAACGGCATCACTGTGAAAGTGCTGCTGGCTGCCCACCGGGAAATTCAATGTTTGGAAGCAGAATGGTTCGCGTCCGTAAAGGAGGCGGAGCAGCTCCAACACCACCGTATGCAGCGCCAGCTCCCGCACAGAGGCGCACTGTATCCAGCCATCCTGCAGACGCAGATCAACAGCCGCTCCCTTTCGCCAACCGTCGAGATCAAAGTGTGGCTCCAGAGAAGCCCGAATCAAACTGGCCCGCTCGCGGAAGCTGTCATCTGCAAGATCAAGCAAGCAAAAACCCTGCTCGGCCATCTGCTGTGCCTGCTGCCCAAAAGGACCAAACGCCCCAGCGGCCACATGGACGCTCACATCAGGGAGATCAATCAATGGCCTGCTAGCCAGATCCAGCCCCATCAGATTATTCCCCAGCCTAGCTCGAGCCGCCTCAACTGAGGTACTGGACCATCCAAACGCAAGCCAAAGTTCTCCTCACGAAGGCTGAGCTGGGGATGATAATAGGGATCTGAATTTAGAATCAACCCCCAACGTTGTTGCATGACTGCCCTCTCGTTCTGCCACTGGTTGAGGGCCTCTTGTGTGATCGGCGCACCCCGACTCTTGGATTCGTGATGCACAAGCACAGCCTCAGCACAGTAAACATTTCGGTAGCCTGCGGCCATGGACCGCAAGCAGAGATCGAGATCGTTATACGACACATGCAACTGTTCGGCATCCAACCCCCCCAGTCGCTGAAACAGCGCTCGACGGATCATCAAAGCTGCTCCGGTCACAGCACTGAGATTCTGACTGAGCTGGGCACGCAGCTGATGGCCAGGCTCCGAAGCCGACTGATATTTGTGGCTATGGCCGGCAACGCCACCAATGCCCAGAATCACGCCGGCATGCTGCAACGTTCCGTCGGGATAGAGCAGCTGGGCCCCCACACAGCCGATCTCCTCACGCAGGGCTTGGCCCGCCATCAGCTCCAACCAACCAGACTGGCACGCCTCGATATCATTGTTCAACAGCAGCAACAACTCCCCTTGAGCCATCTCTGCCGCCACATTGTTGAGCGCCGAATAGTTGAAAGGTCCTGGGCAGCGCAAAACCCTCGCCCCTCCACTGGTCTCAAGCTCCGCCAGGTAGGCCAGTGTGGCGGGCTCCTGGCTGCCGTTATCCACCACCAGAAGCTCAAGTTCCAGGCGATTCCCGGCCGTGGCCCACAAAGAGTGGAGACAGGGCTTCAACAACTCCAGCCGGTCCCGGGTGGGAACAATCACACTCACGCTCAGCGGGCGATCGGGCAAAGGCCAAAACAGACGATGGCCCCCGCCTTCCCGAGGCTTCACCACCACATGGGAGCCGTGCCGCTGCAGGTGACGCTGCACAAGGGCAGCGGTGTTTTCGCCTCCGCGGCGGACAGGGCGATGGTGGCTGAGCACCTCAGGCCAATGCCAGATGTGCTCAGCCTGGCAAATCTGGGACAACTCCAGAAGTAAACCATAGGGGGTGAGTTCCTCACCAGATACAGCCAACCGCTGCAGAGCCACCTCCAAGCGATCAGCCCTTACCCAGAAGCAACGGCTGTAGTGGGGATCAGCCAGCAGCAGATCGGGATTCCAGACAGGTTTCCAATGGGCGCTATGCCGCACCCCCTGAGCGGAAACGAGATCACTGTCGGCATAAATCAGTTCAGCTCTAGGCGCCTGACGCAGCAGCTGGCCAAGGCGTTCATTCGCACCGGGAGCCAGGCGATCGCCCTCCTCCAGCACCACCCACCAGTCGGCATGGACAGTGGACCCTGGAGACCACACCTGCAACCGAAGGTCGTTGCCGACCTGCGGCGCAGCCTCTTCCAGCGCGCGCCGGCGGGGGGCCTCGACCGTCTCCATCCAGGCGCTGTAGCCGTGGGCATGCAAGGTGCGGCGGGCGAGCAAGGCGTTGTAGTCGAACCATTGACGCGCATGACTGCGGTGGCGATTACTGCCAATGACCCGCCCATAGAGATCATGGCGAGTGCGCAGGTGACGGGCCACCCGGTAGCGGGCCCTCGGCGAAAACAACGGTTGATACCGCAACTGCAACCGCTCGAGATCCCCTTCAAGATGAAAGAAACGAAGCTGCAGGAACTGGCTGCCGCGACTAGAGATGCGTACCAAGCGACGACGCTCCACTCCATTGGTGACCATCAAAGGCTGCGCAAAAGGCTCCTCCCCCCGGCGAAGATCGATCCGGTATCTGTGTTGGGGGCCCTGCAACAACAGCCCCAGCCGGTACCAACCCGGCGCCAATGCGTTTTCACTGAGCCAGACAGGATAGTCAAACGATTCTGACCAGCGACCATGCAACGGCTTCCAGCGACTGAAGACAAAAGCGAGTGTCTTGCGACGCCACTGGCGTCCTGTGCTGAGCTGAAGCCGGGGGAGGATCCGCCTACTCACGGTGACTGTCTTGAACACCGAGCACAAACTTACCCAAACTCAAACTGACCAACGCGAGAGCGGCAACCGTAAAGAACCCCCGCAGACGCCAATTAAACGCAGGAGAATCTGGCAGAAGCGGTTCAGAGAGAGTAGCCATGAACTTCTGTTGGCGCTGGGTATCGACACGTGCCTTTTCCGCCGAAACAAGCGCCGTTTTATATAAGTCGGCGGCAAAGTCCACTGCCGATTGGAACTGCAGCATGTCAGCAGCTTTCTGATTCAGATTTCGGCCCGATCCCTGACGTGACACCAAACCCCTACGCTCAGAATCAATCAATCTCTGCAGTTCTGCAATCTGATCCTTGACAGCCAGAAGGTCAGGCTCGTCCGAACTCTTGAATTGCTGTTCAAGCGTAAAACGTTGCAACTTCAATTCAGCAAGCTTCATTTCAAGCCCACCGACAGAATTCGCAACAATCCCTGCCTCTACCTTGGGATCAATCACTTCCGTAGAGCTCTGAAAAGTAAGCAGGCGCTGCTTAGCCTTATTCAACTGTGATTGGGAACTGGCCAACTCCTTGCGGGCAAACTGCAGTTGCGCTTCACCAATCCTCTGATTCAGTCGATTGACGAACTGTTCGCTCTGCTTCAACAAGAACTGGTTAAGATCGTAGGCCGCCTTGGGTGTTAGACCGACCGTCGTAAGAGTAATAACACCAGAGATTTCATCAAGCTGCACCTGAACTTGCTTCTGGAAGAACTTGAGCCGCATTTGCCGATTAGCACCGCTGGGCAAACCCGCAATCACATCAGGCGGGAGCTGGGCATAAGCCTCGTCAAAATCATAGGACTTGAGTAAGTCCTCTAGAACCTGTGGAGACGTGAGATAGGTGCGTAAGTAGCGTGCATCCTCCAAGGAATTCTGGGTGGAACCGGCCAGCAAACCCGCAAGACCACTGGTGGAACCACCTCCGAGTGAAATATCTTCGGCGGAGCGGCGCACCACATAGCTTGACTCCACCGAAAAACGGTCACGCGCCACCGCAAAGAAATAGAGGCCTCCCAACACCACTGGTACAAGGACCAACTGCCATAGGGAACGCCTCCTTAACCAACCCAGAAGATTGGGCCTACGAATCTTAGACCTCCAGTGGGCTTGAGTCTGCTGGAAGACTTGAACCGATTTTTGCTTGGCGAGTTCAAGCTGCACGGGAGACTTCCGACTTAGGTGGCAATTCAGCCAGCAAGGTTTTGGTGTGTATGTCGATAGCTTCCTGAACGCTCGTGTACTCAGTAATTCTTCCAGATTCCAACAAGAAGGCTCGGTTGCAGTGGATCTGCAAGCCCCACAAGTTGTGGTCCACCATCAGAAAGTTAGAGGTTTTCTTTCGATCGATTAAAAGGCGCTTGCTTTTCTCTCTAAACTTTTGATCGCCAGCCGCCGTGATCTCATCGATAAGATAGTAATCAAAGGGGAAAGCCATGGAGAGTCCGAAAGAAAGACGTGACTTCATGCCTGATGAATAGGTTTTAAAAGGCCGATCAAAGTAAATACCAAGCTCAGCAAAGTCTTCAACGAATTTAATGCGATCATCAATCTCATGCTTTTCGCCATAAATCATACTAACAAATGTCACATTTTCCCTGCCGGTGAGACTGCCTTGGAAACCACCCTCGATTCCAACTGGCCAGGAAATCGTGCCATCGCACTGGATGCTGCCCCGATCCGGGACATCAATGCCGCCCAGCAACTGCAGCAAGGTGGATTTCCCTGCCCCGTTGGCACCAATCACCGCGATCGATTCATCGCCAGCGATCTCAAAACTCAAATCATCCAGGACGCACTTGCGCTTGCCCTTGTAGAGGTAACTCTTGGTAAGCGAGCTGACGCGTATCATTGGCTTAACGGCGAATCAGTACCTTCTCATTGCTAGTATAGCACCACAGGGCAAGGCTTAGATAAACTAGCGCGAATCCCGACGGGTAGCCAAGGGTCACCTGCGACGGAACCTGATAATCCATGCTCAAGGCTTTCCGCGAGAGCTCAATGCATTGAAGAATAGGATTATAAACAAGAATGTCTCTAGCAAATTGAGGAGTTTGAATTGGTGAATAAATTACACCTGAAGCGAAGTAAAGAGCTCGATTCAGCCAGGACAAAACCTGCTTCAGATTTGGAAAATAATAAGAGCCCACCAAGGAAAGCAACGAACTGGCAACCCCAATGAGGGCCATCAGAACAAAAGAAGTCACTAACAGCGGCAAGTTCTGGAGGACAAGATTATAAAGGTAGGCCCAGACAATTCCGAAAACGACGATGGCCGCACACGAATAAAGCCCCAACTCCTCAATCGCTTTAGCCAAGACGGTATCAATCGGTTTCACACGACGGTAAAAGAACAGAGCTTTGTTAGCCTCCATCGTCGTCAACCCATGAGAAGCCACCCTGGAGTAAAGGTTAAAAAGAATGACTCCAGGAGCGAGAAAAAGAAAGATATTGAGATTATTTACTGTACCTACCGGGTGGACAATGAAACGCAGCGCCGCCCAGACAGCAATCTGGCCGACAGGCTCCATCAGCACGGCTAAAAACCCACCCTGCACATCGCTGACGCGGCGACGCAGCTCCCGATACACCAAGGCATTCACGACACGCCATTGGATGTCAAACCCACTCAGTTGCCGCAGCCGAGACATTGTTCCCTCCATGACAAGAACTAGTTGGCTCCCAGAAGCCTTAGCAGAGATGCCGCATTAATAATTGGCCCCACAGGCTCAAGTGTGGCTCGCACCGCATCATTGACGGCGGCCCTTCGGTTGCGGTTCACAACCACCACATCGCCCTCGCGCAGGGCAGGGTTGTTGTCACTACCCAAGGGGTCCGAAGGACTGAAACGCACCTCTTTTTTGGTGACAGTCCCATTCGATTCGAGCCGAAAGAGTTGAAGGTTACCCACGCTGGCTCGCTCTTTGACAAAACCACCAGCCGCCAGCACAGCATTGCTGAGGTGACTATTAGCCCGCACTCGGATGACGCCTGGACGAACAACTTCCCCAACGACGTTCACACCAATCGTATCAGGAGCGAACGTTGATGAGCCAATCTTGATGAGGTCTTCATAACTGAACGTGTCAGCCTGTGTCACCATGACAACATCGCCATCAAACAAGATGGGGTTATCAATCTGTTGGCCATCTCGCAGAGCCTCCCAGAAGTTGACCAGCAGTTCTTGTTGCGGTCCCGAGCCTACCCGGCGCTTGAGCACAACAGCGCGGAGATCTCCCCGGGCTGTGATCCCGCCAGCTTTCTGGATTGCTTCGACCAGCGTGGGCCAACCACTCGCCTGAATAGTGGTGGGCTGGGACGAGCCCGCGGTAGCTCCCGCACTTTCCAGCTGAAAACTGCCGGAGCGATCGAGACTGTACAAGCCTGGCCGTTGAACTTCGCCGGTGACGGTAATGCGCATGGGTCGGGCATACACCAAATCCAGGGACACACTGGGGCGGCGAAGGTAGCGCCCATAGGCCGCCCCAATGCGCTGTCTGGCCTGATCCAGGGTGAGTCCGGCCACAGGGACGCTGCCGATGCGGGGAAAACTCGCCGTGCCATCAGCAATTACCTCAGCAGTCCCCTCATAGCCGGGAACTTTGAACACTGACATGCGGATCCTATCGCCTGGGCCAAGGCGATAGCGCAAATCGCTACTGAAGCCGCTTGGAGCCATTCCCAAACGCCCCAACGGCTGGGACACTGCTCCCTGACCTAAGCCGAGCCCAGCGAAAACGCCAAAAATGATAAAGATATGTGTTGCGAACGGGTGATTAAGTTTCATTACTTTGAGCTAAATGAAGATAGCTTGAAGCGCGACGGCGGGCAGAATCAGCAAGTTGTTGACGCTCTTGGGGCTGGCTCACCAGGCGACTAATAGCATCCAGCCACTCGTCGTATTGATCACCCAACAACAGACCATCTTCACCATGGCTTACCATACTAGCATAGGGTTGCCGATCGCTGTAAAGGCCAACGGCGCCTAAGCGGACGGCATCAAAGAACTTAACCGCAGCGCGTGCACCATTGAACGTATTAGCAACGAGCGGGCAAAGGAGCAGATCAAGATGCTGGCCGGCTGTGACTTCGCGATAGCGCTCCCAGGGAATGGGGTGGTGCACCTGCACCCTGGGTATGGCGCCATATAACTGGCGCATCTCTTCATCGCCATACAGCTCAACGAGGGTATGAGAATAGCGAGCCTGCACATCCACGATGAGCGGATACAACCAAAGCAATTCCTGCCGATGGGACGCCGTGCCGTGGTAACCGATGCTGAAACTGGAGATCTGTTCCAACACCCTAGCCTGGGGGCACAACGGAATCACTACGGGCTTCAGGCCGGCATAACGCTGGCCCAGGGTTGGGGTACTCACCCAAAGCTCCTGACACCAATCAAGGATGGCGCGACGGTGATCCCAGGCCAGACGACGCAATTTGACCGCATACTTGCGCGGCAACACCTTAAATCCAGAAAGGTCCAACAGATCATCATCCATCCAGTAGATGCAACGCAAACCCTGCCTTCTTGCCTGTCTGAGCCAGCCTCTCCAGCACCATCCACGGGGCCAATACCGCACCAGCACGACAACCTTTGCCTGCATCAGCTGAGATCCCATGTCTGCAGGCGGACGAAGGCGGGTATCCAGCAAGACCGCACGCCATAGCCGTGCCTGGAACGCAGAATGCAAGAAATAATCCAGACTGGATTCAGCCCCCTGATGCAGCACCAGGGCCGAGGTCAAGCGCTCGCCCACAGCAGGCTCACATTGTGACCGCCAAATCCGAAGGAGTTCTTGAGGGCCAGATGCCGACTCCGGGGGCTGAGGGGCTCGTTGCGCTGACTGGCAATCCGAAGCGGGATCTCAGGGTCGGGCGGATCGGCGTTCAGACTCCGTGGCACCACCGCCCTCTGCAAGGCCTTGAGCGTCAGAATGGATTCCACGGCTCCTGCCGCTCCCAACAGATGTCCAAGACCTGCCTTGGGGGCGGTCACCCAGACCTGATCCGTGGCTGCGCCCAGCACAAGACGAAGCGCCCGAGCTTCTGCCAGGTCACCCAGAGCGGTTCCAGTCGCGTGGGCACTGATCATTGCAAGGTCCTCTGGCACCGCATCTGCACACCGAAGGGCCTTCCGGATGGCCTCGGCGGAGTGCAGCCCGTCCGGCTGCGGCATCGCCAGATGGTGAGCATCGCTCGTCATCCCGGCAGAGAGCAACAGCCCTTCGATCGGTGCATGACGTGCCTCGGCATCCCTGAGTCTCTCCAGAACGAGCACCCCTGCCCCTTCCCCCAGGACAAACCCATCCCGATCCTCTGCAAAGGGCCGACAGGCACCTGCAGGATCTGCATGCCGACAGGAAAGTGCTCGCATCTCAGCGAATCCACGCATGGTGGCGAGGTGAATGGCCGCTTCGGCTCCCCCGACCACCACCACGTCCGCCTGATCGGCAGCCAGCAGCATCTGTCCCCACACAATCGCCTCGGCACCACTGGCGCACGCCGATACCGGCGCATGGGCGCCGCCATGAGCCCCCAATTCAATAGCCACCTGGGCAGCTGCGGCATTCGGCATGGCCATGGCCACGGCCAGGGGGTGAACACGCCGGGCACCGGCGGCATTGCGCTCATATTGCTGAATCAAGGTGGACTGGCCCCCGATCCCAGTTCCAAGCACTACGGCCAAACGGTCACCAGGGATTTCCTGCTCCCCCAAACCACTGGCGAACCAAGCCTGCCGCGCTGCAAGCAGGGCAAACTGACTGCATCGGTCCAGCCTGTTGACAAGGAATTCACCTAAGAGTGAGGCTATGTCATAGTCGACCACTGCCGCCAGGAATGTGTCCCCTCCAGAAGCCCAGGGCTCCTCGAGCTTCCTAGAGGCACTCAGGCCGTGAAAATAGGCATCCCAGGCAGCATCAGAATTGTTCCCAAGGGGGGAAACGCAACCCATCCCAGTCACAGCGATGGGAGACTGACGGCTCATTCCACCTGGGATTTCACAAATTCAACAACATCTCGCACGGTCTTGACCTCCAAAAGCTGATCGTCATTGATCTCGATACCAAACCGGTCTTCCGCGTCCATCACCAACTCATAAGTCCCCAGTGAATCTATGCCCACATCTTCAATCAAGCGCGAGTCGGGCTGAACGTCTACCAGGTCATGAGGCACAACCCGCCTTAAAATGGCGACAACTTCATGGACAATTTCATCGTCACTCATCTCCAGTAGAAGATCTCGGTCTATCCTTTTGATCGCAGCAGGCATTGAACGAGCAGCGCACCCCAAAAATCCATCCTAGCACGCATAGCCACATTTGAGCTAAACTGGCATCAACTCAATGGCCCCAGACCGATGCCCTGGCAACAAGCCTCTCTACTCTCCAGTCAGAGGCTTGTACAACGGCTGATGCAGCGCAATGGCCTCGAGCACTCCGATCTCCCGTTCTTTTCTAGTGCTGAGCATGTCCAACCTCTCGATCAGAGGCAATTCTCATCTTACGATTATCTGAATCTCAAAACCCACCCCCTGGTCATCGAATCGGCCTCCAAGGCCCTCAGGGACTACGGCCTGTCCACCTCGGCAAGTCGCCTGATGGCGGGAGAACTCCCCCATCATGGCAGCCTGGAGTCCCGGCTGGCCCACATTTACGGCAAGGAATCCGCGCTGGTGTTCGTCAGCGGCCACGCCACCAATGTCAGCACCATCGCCGCCCTTGTCGAGCCCGGCGACCTGGTGGTGCTGGACCAGTATTCTCACAACAGCATCCAGATGGGGGTGCGCCTCTCCGGGGCCCGGCGTCTGGTGTTTCCCCACAACGATGCAGCGTGTCTTGAAACGCTGTTAAAAAAGCATCGTCCACAGCATCGCCGCTGCCTGATTGTCACCGAAGGGCACTTCAGCATGGAAGGTGACAGCCCGGACCTGGAAACCCTGCTTAGGCTTCGCGATCAACATCAAGCATTGCTGATGGTGGATGAAGCTCACAGCCTTGGGGTGCTTGGACGCCAGGGCCTGGGTTGCTCCCAACTGCAGGGGGTGGATCCTTGCCGGGTTGATCTCTGGATGGGCACTCTCAGCAAGAGTCTGGCCTCCACCGGTGGCTTCATTGCTGCCAACCGAACCATCATTCAGCATCTCAGATTGCATGCCAGCGGTTTTAGTTTCAGCGTAGGTCTCAATGCTCCTTGCTGTGCCGCCGCAGACACCGCCTTGACGATTCTGTTGCGCGAACCCGAGCGGGTGGCCTTTCTCCAGGACAATGGCGGCTATCTGGTTGACACGGCTCGGGAAGCAGGGCTTGATGTGGGACAGAGCCTGGGCATGGGGATTGTTCCCATCATGCTAAATAATCTTCGCCATACATTCCTAACCGCCAATCATTTGCTCTCAAGGGGCTGGGGAGTATATCCGATCGCCCCTCCGACGGTGCCCAGCAACCGCTGTCGCCTACGCCTGTTCGTTCGTTCCGACCACACAAAAGAGAGCATCAACGATCTCGTGATGAGTCTATGTAATGCCATTCAGCAGTCAAAAGACGATGCAGCTGGTTGAAGTTCACTCCGCCCTGAATCACCATCGATTCAGGGCGGGTCTTGGAATCGGACTGGATCCAGAACAACGACCCGACTGGTTTGATCACTTCGATGAAGTTCTGCGGACCTCAAGCTGGTTTCAGCCCTACCTGCAACGCACTCCCCATCAGCGCTGGATCCTCAGGGATCAAGGAATCACGATTGGCAGGATCATGGCCATGCAGCCTGCAGAAGGGCCGTCGCGATTCGGACTCTACAATTGCATCGACGACCCTAAAGCCAGCCAGGCTCTTACCCAGGCGGCCGAAACCTGGTCACGAAACCGCAGTTCCCAGCTGCTCATCGGTCCGTTCAATCCATCCATTCATGATGAGTGTGGACTGCTGGAGTACAGCACCTATCCAGCCCTTTACGGCTACCCGCAGACGCCTGAGCATTACATCAACAACCTGGTTGCCTGTGGCTATCAGCGTGCAAAACGACTGTTGACCTTCCTCCAGACCGATGAACGCAACGCCTCACGGCTCGCGTTGCGGATGGCGCCCCTTCTTAACGCCATGCCCGAGCAGGGCCTGAAACTGGAGGTGGCCAAGTGGTCAACCCTGGGACGTGACATCGAGTGGGTCGAAACCTTGATCAACCGCTGCTGGAGCAGTAACTGGGGTTTCGAACCCATCGGCAGAGCGGAAGCAAAAAACTTGATTCTCAAGGTTCTGATGTTCCTGCCCAAGGGGGTTCTTTCCTTTGTATCGCTGCACGGGAAACCCGTTGCCCTTTCCCTGGGGATTCCCAACGCCAAGGAAATTGCCGCCGACCTCAACCCCAGCCTGGGTCTCCTCAATCTTCCACTGCTTTTCCAACGACTACGGCGCTGCCAATGCAAACATGGCCGTATCGCGCTCTTGGGAGTCATTCCCGAATTACAGGGATCCCAACTGTCCTTGATCGCGTCCATCGCCATGCTCAGTCACCTGATCAACAAGGGACTGGCACTTGGCAGTTCATCCGCCAGCATGGGCTGGATTCTCGAAGACAACCAAGCGATGATTCGCTTCCTGAAGCTCTACGGAGGTGAGCAGGTGATGTCTCATCTGATCATGGCCAAAAGCCTCGATAGGCCCGGCTAGGAGCAAGGATCCAGCGCAGGATGGGCTTGGGTAAGCGTTGCCCGATCCAAAGCAGCAAAGCCAGCCGACGGGGAAACATAATGAGTTTGCGTTCAGCCCGCAAACCCCGCAGGATTCGTTGTGCAGCTTGTTCAGCCGTGCATTGCAATGGTCGGGGGCCTGGATAGTCCGTGGCCATGGCCGTGGCCACGAAACCTGGAAACACCTGGCTGAAGACGACCTCCGCACCTGGCTCAGGGCGGCAGGCATAGAAGTCCTCAAGGGCTTCCACCAAGGTGTGCTGAGCCGCCTTGGCCACGCAGTAGCCTGGCGCTTCTCCGAGCGGCAGAAAGGCATTCAGAGAACTCACGACCACGCAATGAAGATGCGGTCGCTGTTCCACGGGCAGGCTCAGTCCCGCCTGGAGCAATGAGAGCGTACATGTGAGGTTGTGATCGATCTGTTCCCGAAGTTGCTCCCAATCGGGGCCCAGGTCGCTCGGTCTGTCCTCCAAAGCCACCACACCGGCATTGGCGATGAGGAGTTGCACACCTCCGCGGCTGGCGAACCCTTCTACGGCTTCCGCCACGGCCTCGCGATGGCGCGCATCAAGGGCCTTCCAGTAGACCTCCGCACCTTTCTCAACACAACGTTCCGCAACTTGGCGCAAATTCTCCCCATGCCGGGCCAACAGCAGGAGTGCAACCCCTGGGGTAGCAATGGCCTCGGCCAAGGCTGCACCAATGCCTCGGCTTGCCCCCGAAATCACCACCCTCTGGGCCATCAACCTGAAGCCCCCTTGCTCTCCAACGCCTAACTTTGCATGATCTGGCCCACCCCGATGGGTAACTCCCTGGCTCCCCTGTTCGGACTTGAGCAGCCTACGTGGTTCCACAGGCTGGGGGGATGGCAGCCTTTGAGCCGTTGCAACTGGAGCCAGCCACCGCAGGGTCTCTCTCTACTCCTTCCGAGCCAGGAAAGCCGCATCGAGAGGCTACTCAGTTGCTGGCGGCACTGGGGAATCAGTGGATGGAATCCGCGCCACTTGGCCACTCCACCGGAGCAGCCCTTCGTCCTGCTGGCCAACCGCTGCCAAGCCCAGCGCATGGAAAGGTTCGCCTACCAACTGTATCCAAACGACAGCGTCCTTGATCTCGCACACCAACGGCAGCACCCGGCACCACTTCTGGCAACAGCGTCCGCGATGGTCACCAAGGACTGGCGTTGGGGCCTGGAAGCCCTGATCTGGAAACTTCCGGTGCACGGGCTTCCGCACCTGCCATCCAGCCGCCGATGGCAACTCGCACTGCTGCACCGATGGCTGCTGGAGGAGAGCACGTACTGGGATCCAACCCGGCGCCAGGCCTGTGAGCCGGAGCAGATCATCGAATTGGTCGGCTTGCAACTGCAGCAACGACGTCGCTTTCCAGTGAGGATTGAGGCGTTCGGGATTCATCCGTTCCACCACCGAACCTTGCGCTACTACCTGGCAGGAAGCCAGCTGCACTTTCGCCATCGGCACGCCAGGCCCAGTCGCAAGGCTCAGGCCTCAGCTGTGCTTGGCAGGGCGCTCAACAAGCAGGCGCTACAGCCTGAGGAAAGGCCACTGATTCAACTGGAGGATGGCTTTTTGCGTTCCAGTGGACGGGGAGCCCACCTCCAGCTGCCACTCTCTCTGGCGGTTGATGCGGTGGGGATTTATTTTGATGCCACCTGCCCGAGCGCCCTGGAGACATTCCTTCAAGAACACTGCTTCAACGTCGATGAATGCGTGCGAGCCCAACGACTGCGTTCCGTGATCCTATCTGCTTCCCTCAGCAAATACAATCTGAAAGGCCAGAACTGGATACGCCCTTATCACGACAAGCCTGTGGTGCTGGTGGTGGGGCAAGTTGAACAGGATGCCTCCATTCGCTACGGGGCCCCAGGCATTCGCACCAACCTGGCCCTTGCCACAGCCGCCCGCCGGCTGGAACCCGAGGCCCATTTGATTTATAAACCTCACCCTTTCGTCGCCAATGGGCGGAGGCCAGCCGGTGAAGGAGAGGGCTCCATTCCAAGTATCGTGGATGCCGTACTGCCAGACATCGCGATCGATACGCTGCTGAACCAGGTGGATCGCATCCATGTTCTCACCTCCGGCACAGGCTTTGAGGCCCTGCTCAGAGAGGTCCCCGTGGTCTGCCATGGCCTGCCCTTTTATGCTGGCTGGGGTCTCACCATGGATCAGCTGCAGTGCGAGCGACGTGGACGCAAGCTTACATTGGATGAACTGGTCTTCGGGGCCCTGATGGCGTATCCCAGCTATGTGAACCAGCGCTGCGGCTGGTTCATCACGCCTGAGCAGGCTGTGGATCACTTGATTGCGCTGCAGGCCAGTCCTCCCTCACGCCTCGCCCTCAGCCTGCAGCACCTGGCCGCATTCATGCCGATCATCCATTCATGATGTTCAAGCAGTTTCGCCCAAAATCTGAAGCGATCAGCATGCTGGGAGGCGGCGCAGAAAGCCATCGGAACTCTGGATTCTGGCTTCTCAATGCCAATACCAAAGATCAAGACTCAGCAGGCACTGTTGTGGTGGCAGGGTTGGGACGTTCCGGTACCTCCATGCTGGCGGCCGTACTCAAAGCGGCAGGCATTTGCATGGGTGAGCAAACAGCTATAGGGACGCACGAAGATCAGCAGCTCGCAGCACTCCTACAGCCACGACAGCGCAGGGAATTGCTGCTGTTGATTGATCAACGCAATCAGGATCACAATCTGTGGGGCTTCAAGCTTCCATCCCGTCAGGTTCTGGAGCCATCACTGCTCAGGCTGCTAAGACGTCCCTACCTTGTGGTGATTTTTCGCGACATTCTTGCCATCGCGGGCCGGCGCCAGGTCTCCAAGGGTGAAAGCTTACAAAGTCAACTCACGCAGAGCCTTAGAGAATACCGCCGCCTGGTGAGATTCCTTGATCGAATCGATCGCCCCTGTCTGCTGGTCTCCTATGAAAAAGCCCTTCTGGATCCCGATTTGCTTGTTGATCAATTGGATCGATTTCTGATGCTCAATCTGGATGCCACCAGCAAGGCCGCCTGCAGAGCTAGTATCCAAGTATCGCCCGATCTCTATCGCCGCGAAGTTCGCCAGCAACAGGGCTGGCAGGGCCGACTTGAAGAAGTACAAAAAGATAAAATCAAGGGTTGGGCTTTTGTTGGGCACGCCGATCCTCCAGCACGGGTTGAAATCTGGATCAATGGCCTTCTTCAGCACGTCTGCATGGCTAATAGGCCGCGGCCAGACGTCCAGAGCGAGCATCAGCTCAAGACATCAGCGTGTGGATTCTGCATCGAACTAAAATCACCCTCCCAGCAGCTAAATCCAGGCGATCTTGTGTCAGCCCGAATGGCCAAGACAGAACAACAACTCCGCAATTCACCACTGACCTACCCAGACCTCTAGTTCGTCCGAAGACGAGCATCGTGCCACCCCTGGGTCGCCACCCAACCAGCAGCATGGGGGGATGGCCAGCTCCACCCCCTTCGACGTCATCGCTGTGGTGCCCCCGGGGCTGGAGGAGCCGGCGGCGGCGGAGCTGGCGGCCCTCGGGGCCAGCGAGGTGCGCCCCCTGCGGCGTGCCGTGGGCCTGCGGGCCGATGCGGCCACCTTCTACCGGCTGCATCTGCAGGCGCGGTTGCCGTTCCGCTTCCTGCGCCAGCTGGCCCGCTTCCCCTGCCGCGGCCGCGAGGAGCTCTACGACGGCGTGCAGCGGGCCGCCGACTGGGAGCGCTGGCTGCCGCCCCAGCTGAGCTTCCGGGTTGAGGCGAGCGGCAGTGTGCCCGGCCTCAACCACAGCCACTACAGCGCCCTGCAGGTGAAGAATGCCCTGGTCGACCGGCAGCGCCAGGTGTGGGGATCCCGCTCCTCGGTGGACCTGGACGATCCCGACCTGGTGCTGCACCTGCACCTCAGCCCCGGCCGCCCGGGCGGCAGCGGCCCCGAGGCGGTGCTGAGCCTCGATGGCGGCGGCGCCAGCCTGCACCGGCGCGGCTACCGGGCCGCCATGGGCCTGGCCCCGCTCAAGGAGAACCTCGCCGCCGGACTGATCGCCCACACCGGCTGGGACGGCACGGTGCCCCTGGCCGATCCCTTCTGCGGGTCCGGCACCCTGCTGATCGAGGCCGCCTGCCGGGCCCTCGGCCGCGCCCCCGGCCTGGAGCGCGCCTTCAGCCTGGAGCGCTGGCCAGATTTCGATGCCGTCCTGTGGGATCGGGAGCGGGCCGCCGCCACGGCCATGGCCCGCACCAACCTCCCCGATGGCGCCCCCCTGGCGGCCATCGTGGGCATGGAGCGGGATCCGGCCGTGCTGGCCATGGCCCGCAGCAACGCGGCGGCGGCCGGCGTGCCCGACTGGATCGAGCTGCAGGAGGGGGACTTTCGCGATTTCCATCCCCCCGAGACACCCGGGCTGCTGGTGTGCAACCCGCCCTACGGCGAGCGGCTCGGCCGCGACGACGACCTGGAGGCGCTCTACGGCGATCTGGGGCGGATGCTGAAGGAGCGCTGCGGCGGCTGGACGCTATGGCTGCTGAGCGGCAACCCCGCCCTCACGGGGGCCCTGCGCATGAAGGCCAGCCGCCGGGTGCCGGTGAGCAATGGCGGCATCGACTGCCGCTGGCTCCGCTACGACGTCCGCTGAGGCCGGCTACGGCGACTCCGGGCCAGCGCTGCTAGCGGTGGGTCCTGTCTCCGCCCCGCCAGACCCATGGCCTCACTTTTTGCAGCGCTCAAGCAGGAGGTTCTCGCCGTCGAGAGGGACCCGGCCCTCGCCACCGGCGCGGCGGCGGTGGCGCTGCTGCAGGAGTGGCTGGCCAGCCACGAAGCCGAGATCAGCGCCCGCAAGCTGGCGGCACCGACGGAATTCAACGGCACCTTGATGCAGTGGTTCCACTGGTACAGCGATGGCGACGGCGGCCACTGGCGGCGGCTGCGCCAGGAGGCGCCGGCCCTGGCCCAGGCGGGCATCACCGCCCTGTGGCTGCCGCCGGCCGGCAAGGGAAGCAGTGTGTGGGATGTGGGCTACGGCACCTACGACCTGTTCGACCTGGGCGAATTCGACCAGCAGAAGACGGTGCGCACCAAGTACGGCACCAAACAGGAGTACCTGGAGGCCGTGCAGGCCTGCCGCACGGTGGGGATCCAGGTGTACGCCGATGTGGTGTTCAACCACAAGATGAACGCCGACGACCAGGAGCAGTACCGGGCCACCCCCTACGACCCCGCCGACCGCAACCGGCCCCTGGGGGAGGAACGCACGATCAGCGCCTGGACCCGGTTCCGCTTCGACGGCCGCGGCGACCGTTACTCATCCATGCAGTGGCACTGGTACCACTTCGACGCCGTCGATCACAACAGCCTGGATCCCGGTTTCAAGGCCATCTGGCGCACCCAGGGGGCCGGCTTCGAGAGCAACGTCGACCTGGAGAAGGGCAACTTCGACTACCTGATGGGCAGCGACCTCAACGTGAACCATCCCGAGGTGCGCGGTGAGCTCAAGCACTGGGGCCGCTGGACCCTGGACCACGTGGGGGCGGACGGCTTCCGCCTCGATGCCATCAAACACATCGCCAGTGACTTCTTCCTCGACTGGATCGGCGACCTGGAGGAGCATGCCCAGCGCGATCTGTTCGTGGTCGGTGAGTACTGGACGTACAACATCGAAAGCCTGCACTGGTATGCGGCCAACACCGGCGGCCACATGAGCCTGTTCGATGCGCCGCTGCACATGAACTTCCACCAGGCCAGCCGCAGCGGCGGCCATTACGACATGCGCCGGCTGCTCGATGGCACCCTGATGCAGCAGTTGCCGCTGCTGGCGGTGACCCTGGTGGAGAACCACGACACCCAGCCGCTGCAATCACTGGAATCGGTGGTGGAGGCCTGGTTCAAACCCCTGGCCTACGCGGTGATCCTGCTCCGCGACCAGGGCTATCCCTGCATTTTCCATGCCGATTACTACGGCGCCGAGTACACCGACAAAAAGGACGGCCAGGAGTACCGGATCGTGCTGCCCAGCCACCGCTTCCTGATCGACCGTTTTCTGCTGGCCCGTGGCCACTGCGCCTACGGGCCCCAGTACGACTACCTCGACCACGTCAACACCATCGGCTGGACGCGCCTGGGCACCCCGGGCCACCCCGGGGCCATGGCGGTGTTGATGAGCGACGGGCCCGCCGGCAACAAGTGGATGGAGGTGGGCAAGCGCCACACCACCTTCCGCGACCTGACCGGGCACATCCAGAGGCCGATCACCACCAACGGCGACGGCTGGGCGGAATGGCACTGCCCGGGGGGCTCGGTGTCGGTGTGGGTGGAGGAGGCGGCCCTGGCGGCGATGGGGGTGACGCCCTGAAGGCGGAGCCTTCAGCCCTCCGCCTCGGCGTCCGGCTCCGCCGGCGGTGTGGTGATCGCGCCGTAAAGCTCCACCAGCCCCTGCGCCAAGGCCTCCGGCACCGGGATCGGCCCCAGGCGCTCCAGCACCCGAGCGGGTGGATCCGGCGGCAGGGGATCGGGGATCACCAGGCGCTCACCAGGCCGGGCCACCAGCCCCTGGGGCCACCACGGGGGCAGAGCCTCCTCAGGCCCATCGGCCGCCGTGGCCGTCGCGGTCGGCCGCAGCCGTCGCATGAGGTCATCCCGCTGGCGCCCGCGCCAGGCCAGCAGTTGCCAGGGGTCGTCATCGAGCCGCTGGGCGAACACATGGAGGCTGGCGGCGATGTGCTTGCAGGGCACCTCCCAGTCCGGGCAACTGCAGGCGGCCTCCAGGTCGCTCCAGCGCGCGGGGAACAGATCCACACCCGCCTGCCGAAAGCCTGCTTCGAGATCCTCGGGCACCTCGCCGGCCAGCAGCTTCGCCGCCCAGCCCAGCCGCTGGCGGAACACCGCCTCGATCGCCTGCCACTCCTCTGCATCGGGCAGCTCCGTTTCCACCGTGACCTTGTACGGGGTGCGCCGCGAACCCTGCACCCGGGCCACCAGCCGCCCCGGGCCCACCTCCAGGCCCAGCACCTGGCCACGTCTGGCGTAGCGCCGGCCTCGCTCCATCCGGCCGCCCAGCCCATAGCCCTCGAGCACATCGATGAACCGCTGCGACCACCAACGCCTTGCCGGGGGCGGCTGGCGCGGGCTCATGGGGTGAGCGCCTCCCGACGCAGGCTGATCACCTCCCGCAGTTCGGTTGTGGAGAGCTCGGTGAGC
Source organism: Cyanobium sp. Cruz CV13-4-11 (assembly GCF_024346055.1). Taxonomy (GTDB): domain Bacteria; phylum Cyanobacteriota; class Cyanobacteriia; order PCC-6307; family Cyanobiaceae; genus Cyanobium. Next base: position 58,532 of record NZ_JAGQCH010000017.1, on the reverse strand, counting down.
CACTGCTCCCCCGTCCCCACCACCCGCTCGGCAAGGTCGCGCTTGCTCTGGATCATGGCGTCGATGCGTTCCTCGATCGTGCCGCTGCACACCAGCTTGTGCACATGCACGGTGCGCCGCTGGCCGATGCGGTGGGCCCGGTCGGTGGCTTGATCCTCAACGGCCGGATTCCACCAGCGATCGAAATGAATCACATGGGCCGCAGCGGTGAGGTTGAGGCCGGTGCCGCCCGCCTTGAGCGATAGCAGGAAGATCAACGGACCGTCAACCTCGGCGAAGCGCTGCACCATCGCGTCCCGCACCCGGCGCGTCAGCCCGCCGTGCAGCCACAGCGGTTCGCCGCCGTAACGGCCCTGCAGGTGGGCCCGCAGCCGCTCCCCCCAGGCCGCGAACTGGCTGAAGATCAGCACCTTCTCGCCGGCGTCGAGGATGGTGTCGAGCAGCTCCTCGACGCGATCGAGCTTGCCGGAGCGCCGCGGCAGTGCCGAGCCATCGGCCAGGTAGTGGGCCGGGTGGTTGCACACCTGCTTGAGCCGGGTGAGACCGGCCAGCACCAGGCCGCGCCGTTCGATGCCGTCGCTGCTCTCGGCCGCCGCCAGCAGTTCCTCCACCACAGCCTGATAAAGGCTGGCCTGCTCGTTGCTGAGCGTGCACGGTTCGCTCTGCTCAATCTTGTCTGGCAGGTCGGGCAGGATGCCGCGGTCGCTCTTGAGGCGACGCAACACGAAAGGGGCCGTGAGCCGCTGCAGCCGGGCGGCCACCTCCGCATCGTGGTCCCTCTCGATCGGGAGGGCGAACTGGTCGCGGAACTGCCGCAGGCTGCCGAGCAGGCCGGGATTGAGCAGCTGCATCAGGGCCCACAGCTCGCTGAGCCGGTTCTCCACCGGCGTGCCGGTGAGGGCAATACGGCGTTCCCCCCGCAGCGCCGCCGCCGCCTTGCTCTGGGCCGTATAGGGATTCTTGAGCTGCTGGGCCTCATCGAACACCAGCCTGCCGAAGCCCATCCCCGCCAGCAGGGGCAGGTCCCGGCTCACCATGCCGTAGGTGGTGAGCAGCACCGGCGCCGGCTTGCCCTTACCGCGTTCGCTGGCCAGCTGGCGCTTGAAGGCGGCGGCGGTGCCGCGGAAGCGGCCGGGGCCGTGGTGGATCAGCACCGGCAGCTGCGGCGCAAAGCGCTGCAGTTCCCTGCTCCAGTTACCCAACAGCGACACCGGCGCCACCACCAGGGTGGGGGCCTCGAGGGGATCGGCCAGCAGGGCGGCGATCAGCTGGGCCGTCTTGCCGAGGCCCATGTCATCGGCCAGGCAGGCGCCCAGCCCCAGCCAGCCGAGGAACACCAGCCAGCCCAAACCCCGTTCCTGGTAAGGCCGTAACTCCCCGTTGAAGTCGGCCGGCGTGGGAATCGGCGTGGCACGGCTGTGGAGCTCGCCGCCGAGCAGCTCTCCGAGGGGGCCGCTGGCCTCCACCCCTACCAGGGGCAGGTCGTCCGGCAAACCGAGGCGGGAAAGGCCGAGGTTGGCGTGCAACAACTCCGTGCCGCTGGCGTCCCCCTCCAGGCCAGCGTGGCGCAACAAGGAGGCGATGGCGTTGGGCTCGATCAGCGTCCATTCACCCCGCAATCGCACCAGGCTGCGCTTGGCCGCGGCGGCCTTCTGCAGGCTGGCCAGCTCGGCCTTGCCCAGGGGCCGATCGCCCAGCACCGCCTGCCACTGGAAGGACACCAGGGCGTTGAGGTTCAGGCCGCCCCCGTCGCCGGCGGGGGTGTTGGTGGACGAGCGCCGGTTGGTGTTGGTGTTGACGCGCAGGCCCAGGCGCTGGCCATGGCGCCACCAGCTGGGCAGCAGCAGCCCGAAGCCCGCCTCATCCAGCACACTCACCCGCTGCCGCAACAGGGACAGCAGGGCCCCTTCCTCCAGGTCCAAGCTGGCGGGCGCCTGCTGCTCGAGCAGTCCCCCCAGCTCCGGTGCCAGCCGCGTCAGCAGCCCCAGCTGGGCGAGCACCTCCTCGAAGCAGTCCACCGGGAAGGGACTCTCCCCTGCCCAGAACGCCGCCAGGGGCACCATCAGGCTGGGGTCGATCACGGAGCGCAGCAACAGCTCCACCGGCCAGCGACGCAGGCGGGGGCTGGTGGGTTCGTGCAGTCGCAGGCACAGCTGCAGCGAGCCGCCTCCACAGGCCCCCTCCCGCACCCACTGGTGCAGCCCGGTGACGAGGGCGGCCTCAGCGGCGAGATCGGCCGTCGCCGCCAGGTGGGGATCGGGGCCCTCCAGGGCCGCCAGCCAGGCCTGGGGCAGGGCCGGCGGGCCGCGGCGGTGGCGGCTGGCACTGCGCAGGGCCTGGGCTGCAGAGCCTTCGAGGCGCTGGCGCACGAGCCGATCCACGGCATCGGCCAGGGATTCGGCCAACTGTTGCTGCTCCTCCAGGCTGTCGCCCGTCAGATGGGCCGCCAGCAGCTCGCGATCGCCGGCGGCGGGCAGCGGCCACCACTGGGCCCGCAGGCGTCCATCGGGATCCACCTTCAGACCCGGCACCACCCGGCCGCTGTCGACGAAGTAGGTGGCCAGCTGCAGGCCGGCCGGCAAAGCCGCGAGCGACAACGCGGGGGGGACCTCGGCCATCCCTGCTTCGCCCGCCTCAGACTCCCCGCCCAAGCGTCTGGAGGGGCAAGGCCGAAGCGACATGGGCCAGCTCGATGGGCGATCACCTTGACCCTGACCTTAAGGGCGATGGCCTCAGCTGGAACGGCGAAGCCGACATGGCCATGCCACTAACGCCAGGCTCTCTGCATCAGCAGTTGCGGCTCCACGCTCTCCACCCCATCGATCGCCCTAAGCCTCGGGAGACCGCTCAGGGCCTCGGCGATGCTGCCCGAGCTGGCGCCGATCCAGGCGGCCTGGGGCGCGACATCAAGCTCCCGGGTGATGGTGAAGCCCGCCTGCTGCAGGGCCTCACGGTGTGCTGCCACCGTTTCTCCTGCTCGGAAGCGCAGAAAGACCTGACCCGTTGGCACCGCCAGGGAGTTTCCCCCCAGCGGTGCGTAGACCGGACTGAGCGCCTGGCCAGGGGCAAGGGGAGTGGCCGGAGGCCCCCGGACGATGGTGATCTGCTCCGGCTCGAACACAACTTCAGCCTCCTCCTCGATCAGAGGCTCCCCATGCCGAGCGAAATAGCCGGGCTTCTGCTCGTACACCACGGCATTCGCTGCTCCCGCCGCAATCCGTTGGGGGAATCCATCGAACAGCCCACCGGCCCGGCTCATGTCAGTGGTTGCAAGCAACAGGCAGACCAGGCACAACGCCAGCAAACCACGCGGAGCACTTGGCGCGGCTGAAGGGGTCCGCATGACGGGGCCATCGATACACGCACAGGCTCACGCACAGGCAGGCCCAGGCGTTGAGATCTGAACCTACGACGTTCTGGGCCAGCCACTCTGACCTCCAAAGCAGGAATCGACGCTGACCAGGAGCAGCCCAGCCAGCAAGGCGTCACCTGAAGAAGCATGAAGTTTTCCTGGGCTCGTTACGTCAGATCAAGACCTTTCAAGCCGGCGTGAATCTCACGAGCGAATCGATGGAGAATGGCCGCCATCGCCACCCTGCGATCGACCTCCAACATGCGTTCAAGCTGATAGACCTCAGGAGATTTTTCCATGGTTCAGGTTCGATACGGTGGCAGGAATGGTGGGTCCCATGAACTGGCCATCAGCGACAATCACCTCGTCGTCCGCACCCTGAGTCGCCAGGCGGTGATGCCGGCTCGGCCGTTCGAGGTGTCGCACGTCAGTGCCGAGACCCACCGGATTCTTGACCAGTTCGAGACCCTCAGCCGCTTCCGCGAGGCGGGGGTGGAGCTGTTGAGCACCAGAACCCCCCAGGCCGATGGGGCCCTGCGCGACTCCGCCCGCAGTCTGCTCAAGGCGGAACCAGCGGTGGACTTCGCCGGCCGCGTTCTGGTGGATGGCACCGGCCGGCCCGTGGTCTACACGGAGAATCTGTTCGTCAAGTTTGAGGATGACGCGGAGGCCGAAACCTGTGAGGCGCTGTTGCAGCGCCACGGCCTCAGCCTCAAACGCACCCTCAGCTATGCCCGCAACGCCTATTTCGTGGCCGCTCCCGACAACAGCGGGCTCGGCGTTTTCGAGATCGCCGAAACCCTGCTGGGGGAAGCGAGCGTGGCGCTCTGCCACCCCGAGCTGGTGAGCCCCAGCCGGCAGCGCCGGCAGGCCTTCCCGTCCGAGTGGCATCTCAAGGCCACCGCTGTCAACGGCCGGCTCGTCGACGCCCACGCCGAGGTGGAGGCGGCCTGGTCCCTCAGCGACGGCACCGGGGCGATCATCGCGGTGGTGGATGACGGCTTCGACATCGACCATGAGGAATTCCGCTCCTCCGGCAAGGTGGTTGCCCCGCGGGATGTGACCCGCCAGAGCGGCGATCCCCGGCCCGGCCGCGGCGACGATCACGGCACGGCCTGTGCGGGGGTGGCCTGCGCCAACGGCCAGTTCGGTGCCACGGGCGTGGCCCCCGGCGCCCGGCTGATCCCGATCCGGCTGGCCTCCGGCCTGGGCTCCCAGGCGGAAGCCGAGGCCTTCGTGTGGGCGGCCCGCAACGGCGCCGATGTGATCTCCTGCAGCTGGGGTCCACCGGATGGGGCCTGGTGGGACCCGAACGATCCCGCCCACCGCCAGGTGGTGCCGCTGCCGGATTCCACCCGACTGGCGATCGACTTCGCCACCACCCAGGGCCGCAGCGGCAAGGGCTGCGTGGTGCTGTTCGCGGCGGGCAACGGCAACGAGAGCGTCGACAACGATGGCTATGCCAGCTACGCCCGGGTGATCGCCGTGGCGGCCTGCAACGACCTCTCCAAACGCAGCGCCTACAGCGACTACGGCAAGGCCGTGTGGTGCAGCTTTCCCAGCAGCGACGGCCGGCCCTCCCTCACCCCCGGCATCTGGACCACCGACCGCTCCGGCGGGCTGGGCTACAACCAGGGCAGCCCCCAGAAGGGCGACCCAGCGGGCCATTACACCAACTCCTTCGGCGGCACCTCCAGCGCTTGCCCCGGCGTGGCCGGGGTGGTGGCCCTAGTGCTGGCGCGAAATCCGGCCCTGCGCTGGGACGAGGTGCGGGAGATCCTGCGGCGGGCCTGCGTGCGGATCGACACTGCCGGCGGCAACTACGACGCCAGCGGGCGCAGCCCCTTCTACGGCTACGGGCGGGTCAGCGCCCGCAAGGCGGTGGAGCTGGCCCGCCCACCCCAGCCGGCGGCGGCCCTGGTGTTCCAGGCCGTGCAGGACGTGCCCATCAACGACTTCCAGACCGCCACCCTGACCCTGCCGGTGGCCGCCCCGGGCCCGCTGCAGTCGATCCGGGTGGCGGTGGATCTCGACCACACCTTCATCGGCGATCTGGTGGTGCGGCTGCTGCCGCCCGCCGCCATGGGGGCCGCTCCGCTGCTGCTCCACGATCGCGCCGGCGGCGGCACCGACAATCTCAAGGTCACCTACGACGCCGTGAACGCGCCAGGCCTGGCGAACTTGAAGGGCAGCGATCCCAGCGGCACCTGGACCCTGGAGGTGTCCGACACGGCCCGGGCCGATCGGGGCACCCTGCGCAGCCTGCGGCTGGAGGTGACGTTCTGAGGGCAGCAGCCTGGGTGAAACAACAGCCAGAGAAAAGGAGGCAGGAGGCTAAGGGTCAAGAAGCAGGTCCCGAGGGAGGCAACAGACGCGGAAACCGACGCGGCTGCTGGCGCCGTCGGGGTGGGCATCGCCGCGGCTGGCCGAGCGGCAGAATGCGGAGAGGAAGTCCCACGAACCGCCGCGCAGCACGCGTTCAGGTTCTTCGGCGGTCTGCTTCATCCAGGCAGAGCCATCCGTGGGGGCTTTTTCATCACCCTCCGCATAGCTATCGTGCCAATGATCCAGGCACCATTCCCACACGTTACCGTGCATGTCGTGCAGGCCCCAGGGATTCGCCGGATAACTGGCCACCCACTTGGGTTCGCTTCTTGTTGATCCCGTGGGGCCTTCGGCATAGGTCGTTGAGGCGTCGTAACTGGCAAGCTTCGGGCTGATCGTTGCCCCGAAATGAAAAGGAGTGGTGGAGCCAGCGCGGCAGGCGTATTCCCAATGAGCTTCGCTGGGCAGGGTGTACTTCCGCATCGTTCGCCTTCCCAGGCGACTGCAGAACTCCATGGAGTCGTGCCAGCTCACGTTCTGCACGGGCCAATCATCCCCTTTGAAGTGGGAAGGATCCGGCTTCAGGTCCCGCTCCCAGGGAGGTTCTCCCTCCAGCGACTGCCAACCCGCCACCGCCCGCCACTGGGCCTGTGTGATCGGCGTACGCCCCAGAAAGAAGCCCTGCAACTGCAACAGATGCGGAGGCCCTTCCGATTCCTCGCGATCAGGTTCCCCCGGCGGAGATCCCATCCAGAAACGCCCGGGCGGGATCCAGACCATCTCGAGCTCAAGAGCCTCCCCCAGCGGCTCGCGGAACAACTGGCACTGGCCGCGACGTCGGATCAGGAACCTCTGGCGCGGTGGGCTGCTGCTGGCCATGGGGAGCCACAAGGTGCGCTCCAGCATCGCGCTGGAACAAGCCCAGCGCACTTAACGTCAAAACACCCCTGCCGGGGACGTCGATGACCCTCACCCTGCCCACCGACCTGCGACTCACCCCCGAGCAGTTCGCGGCCGTATGCGCCGCCAATCCGGAAACGGTGCTGGAGCTCGATGCCGATGGCAGCCTGATCACGATGACTCCCACCGGCGGCGACACCAGCGCCCGCAATGGCAGCCTCACCTCCCTGTTGTGGCTGGCCGTACGCCGCAGCGGACTCCCCCTGAAGGTGTTCGACAGCTCCGGCGGCTTCCTGCTGCCCGATGGTTCGGTGCGCAGCCCCGATGCCAGCCTGGTGCGGCTCGATCGCTGGCAAGCCTTGAGCGAGGAGCAGCGACGCGGCTTTCCGCCCCTGTGCCCCGATCTTGTGGTGGAACTGGCCAGCCCCAGCGACCGGGCGGCCGACCTGCGCCGCCGCATGGCGGCCTACCAGGCCAATGGCGCCAGCCTGGGCTGGCTTCTCTTTCCCGACGAGCAGGCCGTGGAGGAGTGGGGACCGGCCGGCAACGGCCGCAGGATCGAGGCGGCGGAGCGGCTCGACGCCGGCACCGTGTACCCCGGGCTGGAACTCGCGCTGGCAGAGATCTGGGCGGGATGAGGGAAGGGTGGGCGAGCCTGCGGCTTGAACCGCGGCTCCGCCCACCGGGCACTGTGCGGATCAGCCAAGGCGTGAGCCGGGGCGATCACCGGAGCGGGTCTGGACCCCTCGTGTGCTCCCGGCCGATTGCCATCGGCCGGCTCTGGCGGTGAAGGGTGCTGGGGGAGGCAACAGACGCGGAAGCCGACGTTGTTGTTGGCGTTGTAGGGGTGGTTGTTGTTGCGGTAGGCCGAGCGGCAGTTCCTGGGGTTGTTGTTCCACGAACCGCCGCGCAGCAGCTGGTCGACCTGCCCGGATTCAGGGTAGGCCCGCCGCGAAGGGCAGATCACGGAACAATCGCCGCCGCAGCCTCCAGGTGGTGCCATGGGCCAGGTGGGCGTTCCAGCTGATCACCCGGATCCGGGCCACCTCGGGGCTGCAGTGTCCCGCCGCGACGTCCCGGGCGAGGGCCTTGAGCCGGCGTCGGCCCTTGAGCAGGTTGTGGTTGCGCACCCGCACCCGCTGCGGCAGCACGTGAAAGCCCACGAAGCTGGCGCCGTGTCGTGTGCAGCGGAGCTGGCTCTTGATCGGATGGAGCCGCAGGCGCAGCTCCGCCAGCTCCGCGCCGATCACCTCGCGGGCCTGGCGGAGCGGTTCGGGGGCATCAGCGAAGAGGGCGAAATCATCCACGTAGCGCAGATAGGCAGCGATGCCGGGCAAAGCGGCGATGGTGTGATCGAAGCGAGCGAGGTGGAGGTTGGCGAGGAACTGGCTGGTGAGGTTGCCGATCGGCAGGCCGCGTGGGCGCTCCAGCGGGGTGAGCAGGGTGTCGCCGGGGAAGCCGTCGATGGCAGGGCCGAGGTTGGCGCCGTTGGCGAGGAGGCGATCAAGCAGCCAGAGAGTGCCGGGGCAGGCGATGCGCTCCGCCAGTTGGGCGCGCAGGATCGTGAGATCGACGCTGGGGAAATAGAGCCGCAGATCGGCCTGAAACACCCACTTGTGGCGCCGGCATTCCCGCACGAAGCGACGCAGGGCTCGGTGGCTGCCGTAGCCCCTGCGGTTGGCATAGCTGGTGGGAAGGAAGGCACGCTCCAGCGGCGGCCCGATCGCGGCGCAGAGGGCATGGTGCACCACGCGATCGCGGTAGGGGGCGGCGGAGATCAGGCGCCGCTTGGGCTCGAAGATCTCGAACTGGCGATAGGAGCCTGGGCTGTAGGTGAAGCTCCGCAGTTCCTGCTGCAGCGTGAAGAGATTCTCCTCCAGACGGGCGTTGAAGCTGAGCACCGCAGGGCGGTAGCGTTTGCCTTTCTGGGCCCTCCGAGAAGCGCCATGGAGGCTGGCGAAGCTGGTGATGGCGGAATAAAGATCGGCGAGAGGAGCTGGCCTCACAGCGCCTGCCGCTGCTGCGACAACCAGCCGCTGTGCTGGCGGCCGATGGCGGCGATCAGCCGGCTGGCGTGCTCGTAGCGGGGAAGGTCGATCAGGTGGAAATCATGCAGCAGCCGGGTCTGCAGCTGGAGCAGATTGATGCGGGCGCCGAGGGGTTCGAGAATCGGCAGCTTGGCGCGGGCATAGCGGGCCGCCACCAGCGCTTCCATCAGATCGTAGAGCGTTGAAACGAGGCGATCACCAAGGCCAAACTTGTGCTGGCGCGGCAGACGCTGCAGCAGCGGTACATACCAACGGATCAGATCGAGACAGGCCTCGAGGATGGGGAGTTCGGCAGAGTTTGGGGTGGGTGCAGACAAGGAGAGAATCCTCAAAAAATCGCAGGCGCCTGCGGCGCCCACCTAAAACAGCCAGCAGCCAGGGTGAAGCAACAGCCAGGGAAAAGGGACCAAGGGTCTAAGGGTCAAGAAGCAGGTCCTGGGGGAGGCAACAGACGCGGAAGCCGACGTTGCCGTCGGCGAAGCAGGGGTGGAGGTCGTCGCGGTAGGCCGAGCGGCAGATCCTGGGGAGGTCGTTCCACGAACCGCCGCGCAGCAGCCTGTTTTCACCTTCTTCGGCGGTTTGCTTGATCCAGGCAGAGCCATCCGTGGGGGCCTTCTCATCCCCCTCCACATAACTTCCGTGCCAATGATCCAGGCACCATTCCCACACGTTGCCGTGCATGTCCTGCAGGCCCCAGGCATTGGAGGGGAAGCTGCCCACATCACTCGTGTGTTGGCGGTACTCACCCGTCGGCCCCCCCGCGTAGCTGGTGGAGGCGTCGTAGTTGGCCACCTTGGGGCTGATCGTGGCACCGAAGTGGAACGGCGTGGTGCTGCCCGCCCGGCAGGCGTATTCCCACTGGGCTTCGCTGGGCAGGGTGTAGCTCTTGCCCGTGCGCTTGCTCAGACGGCGGCAGAACTCCTTCGCGTCGTGCCAGCTCACGTTCACCACTGGCCGTTCGTCGCCGCGAAAACGGGGATCGACATCCGTTCCAAGGGGATCCTGCTTCAGCGCCAGCTCCCAGGGCGGTTCCCCCTCTCCCGGTTGCCAGTTCGCCACCGCCCGCCACTGGGCCTGGGTGATCGGGGTGCGGGCCAGGAAGAACTCCGCCAGGGTCACTGGGTGCTGGGGGCCTTCATCGTCGAAGCGCCCGGGTTCCTCGGTGGAGGAGCCCATCAGGAAGCTGCCGGCGGGGATGCGCAGCATCGTGAGGGCCGGGGGGGCCACCGAGGTGGTGGGCGGCCCGGGGTCGAGGGGTTCGTGGTAGCCCCAGGTGGAGTCCTTCAAAGAGGCCACCGTCCAGGAGGACACCTCCAGCACCGAGCGTGATACGGCCTCAAGGGTTTCTTCTGCAGTGATGACCGGCAGGGAGGCAGGGGTTGGTGGTGCCTGCTTCAGGTGCTGCTCCCAGGCCTCGCAATCGGCCGGGGTGGCGATCTCCCGTTCCGCCTGGGTACAGGCGACGGTGGGTTCCATGCCAATCCACACCAGCCCTTCGGCCCGGCGACGGCGACCCAGGCCCACCTCGACGCTGGTGCCTGGATTCCTATACATCATAAGGCTGCCGGGTATCGCCTCCCAGTGGCGCTCCCGAAGCTGCAGATCGAGGGTGTCGTGCCTCCCGTCGCCATGGAAATGGGCGCCGTTGTTATAAGCGAAACTGCAGAGGGCCGCCTTCTGCTTGTCGTTCATCTCCGACCAGAAGGGAATGGTCGCCTTCAGGTCTTTCCAGAATCGCTCACGGAAGTTGAAGTAGTAGAGAGCGTCCGCCTGCTCCTGGCTGATCACATCCCCCAGACGGATGGGGGAGCCGTCCTCGTAGAAGGTGCTGCCCCAGCCGATCGTGATCGGCTCCGCCCTCGTTGCAGGGTCCGGATAGGCCTGGAGCCGGCAGCCTTCGTAGTTCTGGATGAGGGCGGCCGCCTCAGAGGGAAGCTGGTCGGCATCAGTTTCCCTGTCTGGTGCGGCAGGGCCCTCGGAGGAAGAAGTGGCATCCAGCTCGATCGAGGCCGTAGTAAAGGCGATCGAGAAAAGCTCGATCTCTTCGAATTGCGCCCATTCAAACCGCCGCACTTCAGGCTCGGGGATCCGCAGCAGTTGGACGGTTTCGAAAGTCATTGATTCAAAAGGGAACTGGTCCTGCGGCCAGATATTGATAGGGCGTTTGGTCGCACCTCGGCGCAGTTGCTCGGCGAAGCTCCGATAATCACCCCCGAGCCCTTCGACAATCTCGGCGGCAACCCGAGCGAAGCTTTCCATCCCCTCCAACCCTTCGGGAGAGGGCTGGTTGGGATCGGTCAGAAAAGCGCGGAAACTGCCCTTGGGCATGAACCGATTCCAGCGCTCCTCCACCATCCGCGAGACGGCATTGAACACCGTGACCGCATCAATGCTTTCCACTCCGGCCACCAGCTCACGGCGAACTTCCGGGGCCATGGTGAATTGCCATTGCTCCGGCAATGGTGCTTTCGCAGCCGTCCCGGCCTGCTCCGGCACCAACTGCACCACACCACTGAGCAGCACTTCGGCCGTCGCCAGGGGTGTGCGGTCGCCTGCCAGCAAGGCCTGCCTCACCAGCCGCATCACCGGCAGGGTGAACACCGGGGATGCGGCCATCAGACCCAGCAGTCGTTGGGCCTTTGGGGAGGCGAGTTCCTTGAATCGGTGCAGGTGCTCCAATTCGGCGGATTCCGTTGCGGCTGCCTCTGCTACCAACTCTTCAGCATCAGTGGAAGACACCGACCCCTCCTGTGCGGCGGGCTCCTGGCTAAGGACATCCACCAAAGGCAGGCGGAATCCGGCACAGATCCCACGAGGCATGCCCATCACCAAGGCACTCCACTGGGTAAGGCCGGAGGGATCACAGCTCACCACCGGCACGACCGGAGGCACAGCAGCGTGACGACCTGGGTAGGGCTCAAAGGGCTCCGACCAGCTCGGGGGTTCTTCCGTCCAGTTTTGACGTTCTGCCCTGTAGCGCTGGTTGGGCCCTGCCTCCACGCGATTGGCCAGCACAAGCGGATCCCCAAGACCCAGAGCCGTGCGCTCCCACATCCAGCCGGGCAAAACCTGCAGCACCGCCAGCGGCTGATCCCTGCTCCATCCGGCCAGCAGAGCCGCCATCCGCCCGGACCACCAATGGTCGCCACAGCAATCACTGAGCAACAGCAGGAGCCGGCGCCCTTCTGGATCGCTTTGGCATAGCCGTCCCACTTGAGGCATGGTCCCGTTGGATTCCGGCAAGGCAACCAACTTCATGTCGCGGAACACAGCGCAGCTGCTCAGCGTCCGGGTGAGATCGGCCACCAAACGGTCCCACAAACGCATCGAAGCGCCGCTGTCCACCACCAGCACCAGTTCGAAACGGGGCTCCGGGAGCGGCTGAAACACCGGCCGCAGCCACCCTCCCTCCCCCTGAGGACCGAACGAACGAACAAAGGCTTCCACCGTGGCGGCTTCATCCAGCTGGCGGCGGTGCGCAGATCCCACCCGCCCCTGCAACGGGGCCAGCGATCGAAGCAGGCCAAGGGAGTCGCCGATGAGGGGGGGATCCTCCAGCCACACAGCCAGAACCTCGGCCCGGTCCTCCTCACGGGGCAGTGCCCGTTCCGGCAGAAGTGCCGCCGTGGAGGGAGCCGGCTCGCTTGGGGATGCTCCGTTGGTGGATCCCTCCTGAACTGAACCGGAATCCGCTGGCTCATCTCCCTTGGTGTCAACGGTCTCCTTGCCGGTTTCGTTGACCTTGGAGACCTTCGTTTCCTGCTCTTGCTTTGTTGAATCGGAGGTGAGTTGTTCCGCGGTGTGCGATCGCTCAGCCCCTGGAGGCATCTGCCGAACCAGCCAAAGCAGCTCGGCCAGCTCCCTGGCATCGAGCCGCTCCGGCACCGACGCCGCCAGACATGGCAACAGCTCGCTCAGCAGGCTGAGTTCAGAAGGTGACCCACCCTGCGCCGCAACCGGTGAGGGTTCCACTTACCCTGCCTCGCTGAGCCGCCGTTTGAGGATTTCCTTCAGCTGCTTCTCCAGTGCCTCGCCAAGCTGCCGGGAGTCCGTCTGCGTCAGCAGATACAACGCATTGAGCAGCTGATCAGTGGCCCGGTCGGGATTGTTGCCGCCAACAAGAAACTCGCCGATCCATTGCTCAAGTTGTTCGTCCTGCTTGAGATCACCCCAGAAGGCCGGATCGGCATCACGGAAGTGAGCTTTCACCAGGGCCAGCAGGCTGCTCTGCGTCGGCCTCGGCATGTCGATGCGAAGGCAACGGCGGTGAAAGGCCGGTGGGAAATCACGCTCCCGGTTGCTTGTCATCACCACAATCGGAAATTCAAAGCACTGCACGGTGCCGTTGTGAATCGGCACTCTGCGATCGTCACAGGTGCCAACCTCCACGACGGGTTGGGGATCACGCCGAAGCTCCTCGATGGCGAATTCACCTTCTTCAAAGAGATGTAGCAACTCATTAGGGAGTTGTAGATCAGCTTTGTCGATCTCATCGATGAGCAGAACTCTCGGCCAACGCGAGGGGAGAAACGCAGTTCCCACTGGGCCGAGGGTGATGTAGTGGCCAATCGATATCGGCTCATCGGCCTGGGTGCGTGGCCGCGATCCGGCCTTGGCAATCTGGGTTGCATTCAATCTGCCCAAAGCATCATATCCGTACAGGCCATCTTCACGTAGGCGGCTGCGGGGGGTGATCGGCCATTTCAACACCGGCCCGAGGCCCAGCTGCCAGGCGATGGCATAAGCAAGGCTGGTTTTTCCTGTTCCTGGGTCACCGGAGATCAGGAGCGGCCGCCGAAGATGGATGGCCGCATTCACGGCCAGCCGGATCTTTTCTCCCGCACTAACGCCTCCCTCGGGAATGGTCTCCTCCGGCAGCCGGAAAACGGCACCTCGAATCTGATCTCTGTTGATCATGGCCTGAGCTCCGGTGCTGGCACCATCGGTATCAGGGGTTGCTGTGTCATCCACATTCCTTGATTTCAGAATCTCTTGCCATTCCGTCTCATCCTGATCAACCGGAAGGATTCTCTCCAGTTGTTTGCTCGAGAGAAACCGACGCCAAGGAGGTGGAGGTGGCCAAAGCGGGCGGCGTGTTGGCGCTGTCAGAAAATCGGGATCGTCAAAAGATCCTGTCTCCTGGAAAAGCTGGAACGGAGCCAGAGTGACTTCAGGAGGTGTGGTGGATTGGTTCATTGGGAATCAGGCAGAGGGTCCGATGCGGAGCTGCAATCGGTCCATTGGGCGGCTTTGAACGTCCGGGATCTTGCGGGGCCAGCGATCCGGACAATCGACCAAAAGCATCGCATCGTCGACCCAGCTCTCACCTCGGCCAAACAAACTGCGTCGCCGAGTGGCCAAAGACAGGGAACTCCATTCTCGAGCATCGATCGGATAGCGGGTGATGGGCGGATTCTCCTGACCAGAGACCGCATCAGAAACGGAGTCTCCCAGCTTCGGAGGAGCTAATCCCTCAAGATCCAAGAGCTTAAGGGAGTTTCGGAACCTGTCCTTGAGGCCAGCACTGCAGGCATGCCAGAGTAGGAGAAGCGGCAATGGCGCCTCCAGGATCGCCGTGATCAGGCTGCCTGCCTCTATCGAATCGGCAGGAAGATCTGCAAGACACAGCAGACAGCTATCGGCATCCATGTCTTTCAATCTGGCTTTGAACTGTAGACGAGCCTGGTGCTGATCCGTTGATCCATTCGGCAGTGGCCAGCGCAAGCAGGCACGCAGTCCCTGAGAATGGCGGGAAGAATTGTGCCATCGATTCCGCAACTTATTGTGAAAAATCCTTGGACCCAGTGCCCGCGTGAGCGTTCGCACTACATATGGCTGATCAGCAATCGAAGCAACTCCGCGGCGAAACGCGCCAATGGAATCATTGCCGCTGAGAGAATGGGCCAGCATCTCCGCCGAGAGAAAAATCTCAATCACAACATCCTCAATCTGATCAGCCTGATCAGGCAAGAGGGAATCCTGAGCCTGCTGGCTCCACTCTTCCAAGTACTGAGGCAAACTCCCGATCTCCACTCCAGAAGCCGGATCGAACTCCACATTCACTGGCTCAAAAAGGCCTTCAGCATTCGCCGCCATGGCTTCCGGAATCAGGTCGAACATCACACCCCTTTCCTTTACCTGTATCATCAGGAAGAGATCCTTGCCGGCCAAGGTCCCCTGGGCGATGCTATTGGTGGCTTTCTTTGGTGAAAGATAAAAAGTCTGAGGATCGCGGGATAGACTCAACCCGAGGTGCCGGTTGATAGCCGCTAGGACCTCTCCAATCAAATTGTCTCGCTTGTGGACCAAACCGGGAGTTCCCCCAAGACTCTTCACCTGTTTTTTGAACTCAATGAGGCGCTCCTTAACCTCTGAATCCTGCAACGCTGGATCATTGAGCCCCACTGTCGGATAACAAAGGAAAAAAGCAAAGATTGGCTTTTTCTGTTGTGCAGCCCACCAGAATTCATGGTGGGTGATTGAACGCATTTCTCCGTCCATCCCCTCAACAACCTCCCCATAGCGCGAGCCGACCAGAAGAATGTAAGCGTCGCATCGATCAATATCGTCCAAACACATCTGAAGGGGGCGATCCGGGCTAGCCAATAGGCTCTGAACATCAATCTGCCCAAATTTACCAAGATACTCAGCCAACAGCTCGCGCTCACGGCTGAGATCAAGGAACGTACTGGAGAGATAAAAGCTAGTGGCTTGCATCGAAATCAGCTTGTCATGGCCACGTGAAAACAATGCCACACATCCTTCAAAGCGGGTCTAGCCCTTGCGAGCAGAAGCATCCTTTCAACGATCTTATTGATGCCACAAGAAGTGGTCGAGTGGAGACCATCAAGCTTGATGGCTCCAATAAATTGGAGGGAAGCACGCCCTGAAGCTTGGGGGAAGGAGGACAAAGTGTTCATACAGGAGGCGTCGAGCCAGATCCGTGGCCGGAGGCCAGCACCGCGATCATGAGCAAGAAGTACAGCAGCCCGAAAAGCCGAGGCACCCAGTTTTCGATGTGAGTGAGGGGAAGATACTTTCTTGGATTCTTTCCTTCGCCCAAGGCGATCCATTCGGCATGGTAGGGGGCGACAGGCAGTAGTTTCTCCAGCGCTAGAATCACCTCGTACTTGCCTGTATTTAGCTGACGATAGCTATTCACGATCCGCCACCACACATAGCAGAGAATCAGCAAAGCCACGATGGGCAAAGCCCCTGTCCATCCAACACCCAGGAGCTTTTCCTTAACAAGGGTAGCGAACACAGTCAGCAGCCCAGTATTGATGCCAAGAAAAAAGGTGTTGGCCTGCATCCGCCGAGCACTGACCCGATCAGCCATCTCCACCGCCAACTTGTACTGCTCGAACAGATGCTGCGCATACATTTCACCGTACTCTTCCGGGCTGCGCTGCAACAGGGCCAGGCGGGGGATAGGGGGCTCCTCTGCTGGGACCAGGCCACCGGTAGTACGTTCCTGCATCGCCGGGTCGCCGCACGCCAAAGACCACATCCCAGAAACTAGCCAATCCCCTCCGCTATGGCTGCTGCTGCATGAATACTCAGTGGTAGTCCTCTGGACCGTGCCAGGCGTCCTGCTCGTGACTGAGCAGCATCTCTCCGCCGGGGTTGAGGAAGAAGGGCACTTCGCTCTGGCAGCGACTGGCCTCGAGCCTCACAAGCCCGCGGCCATAATCCGTGCCCTCGAAGCCGACATCGGTGGGCCTGCCCAGGAGTTCCGCCGCAAAGATCAGGTGATGCACCTGGCCGGGCTGGCAATCCAGTGGAGGGGTGAGGTGTCCGTCGAGGCCCAAGGGGCGCTCCTCGCCGTCGATCGACAGCCGCTGGCTATGGACCCCGTAGGCGGTGGGGGTGAGCCCATGGAAATAGCGCACCTCCAGACGCTCCAGACGTTGCATCTGCTCTGAGGCCAAGGAGAAGTCCAGCCGCAGTCCGAAAAGGCCGCTCCCGCCCCGTTTGAGCTGGGCCTTGCCCGTGATCACGTTGCGGCCCCTGCCATTGAGTGGTTGCAACGTGAGGGGAATCTGTGGCTCCTCAGGCTCCTCCATGGGCTGCGCACGCTGCGGCGGCAGGCAACACACGCGAAAGCCATTCTGGTTCCAGGCGTTTCCAGGATGACCACCGTTGCTGCGGAAGGCGAAAGAGCACTGGCCAGCTGGACTTGCCCAGCTGCCGCCACGCATCACATGGCGGGTTCCGTGGGGCGAATCGATGCCGAATGGATCCAGCCAGGGTTCTCCCTCCACAAGCGCTGAGCTCAGCTCCTCCCGCCAGTGATCGGAGCACCATTCCCATACCAGGCCATGCACGTCGTGCAGGCCCCAGGCATTGGCTGGGTAGCGGGCCACCGCCCCAGGTCCGTCGCTGGGCGATCCGCCATGGGCGGCGAGGTCCTTCGGCAACTCCTCCCCGTAGCAGAACGAGGTGACGCTTCCTGCCCGGGAGGCGTATTCCCAGCGCGCCTCACTTGGCAAGCCGTAGCGGCGTCCCGTTTTTGATGCTAGCCGAAGGCAGAACTCCCTGGCATCGAACCAGCTGACGCTCGCCATCGGCCAATTCAAGAAGTCATCACCTTTGCTGCCGGAAGCTACTTCACGGCCAGTTCGCAAGGAAGCGGGCTCGGGGTCCAGCTCATGTTCCTGCTTGGGCCATGCCGCTACCACCCGCCACTGGGCCTGCGTGACCGGGGTCTGCCCGATCAGGAACTCACCAATACTCAGCTGCTGGCCTCCAGGCCCCCCCAGCAGAAAACTCCCCGCCGGGATCCGCATCAGGGTCAGCGCCAGCCCACTCACCTGTTCCACATAGGCCTGGTGGCGGCTTCGCCAACGCAACACCCGCCAGGGCTGGGCAGCGGCTGGCGCTTTGGAGCCGGTTCCTGGATCAGCCATGGGGTGAGACGCCGGACCAGACGATGGTGTGATCCAAGTCTGGGGCGTTGCGAATCCCCGTGCTCAATGGGAAGGGCCTGACAGTGCCCGGCAGTCAGGGCCGTTCCATCCTGCCCGGTCCTCCCCGCCTGGGACCGTTCGGTTGTCGAGGGCCACGACCAGGTGATGCTTCCGCAGCAGCTGGCTGAGTATCCCGTAGCTCACGGGGATGAGGCCATCGAAGTGACGCCACTCCACCTGTGCGAGCCCCTGCATGGCCTCGGACCAGACCGCATCAAATGATGCTTGAAAGAATGCAGCGAAGGCCTGATATCCCTGCTCTCCCATGCGCACCACCGTCACCCTCGATGACGACCTCCTTCGCCAGGCACAGGAACTCTCCGGAGTGAGCGAGCGCAGCCAGTTGCTGCGGCATGCCTTGGTGGCCCTGGTGGAACGGGAGAGCGCCCGACGGCTCGTGGCCCTCGGAGCCAGCGAGTCCCAGCTGCAGGCCATCCCCCGCCGCCACCCGCCGGCGCCGTGATCCTTGTCGACACCTCCGTCTGGGTGGATCACCGGATCGAAGCGCAGGCCCTGATGGGGCGTGGTCTCGGCTACCTGGACGCCCACCTGCTGGCCTCGACCCTGATCGGCCGGGCCCGGCTCTGGACGCGGGACCGGCGGTCGCGGCAGGTGGCCACCGACCTGGCGGTGGCATGCCGCTGGACCTGAGCTCAGAACTTCCCCGTCAGCGCCCGTGTGGTGCGCACCAGCCCGGCGGTGGTCTGGGGCAGGTAGGGGCCCTTGAGCATCTGGCCGCCGATGCGCAGGCTGAGGCCGGCCAGCACCAGGTCGATGGCGGCCACGGCCGCCGCGGCCTGCAGCCAGCTCAAGGCGAAAGCGTCCCGGAGCCACAGCAGCAGCACCAGCTCGGCCGCCACCAGCGCCAGGGTCATCAGGGTGAGGCCCATGCCCAGCATCACCCCACCGCCCACCAGGCGCCGCTTTTCCTTATCCGCCTCCTGCAGGGCGATGCGCACATGCAGGTCCATCACCGAGCTGATCAGCGCCGTGACGCGGGCGAAGTTCTGGCCGCTCATGCCGACCGCCGACCCGAGGACAGCAGCAGCCCCACCACCAGCCCCACGCCGGCGGCGATGCCGAGGGCCATCAGGGGCCGCTCCCGCACCGGCTTCTCGATCCGGGGCCGCAGGGTGCTGTTGAGGTCATCGAGCAGGTGCTCGAGCTGATCCTCCAGGGGGCGCAGCGCGTCCACCACGTGCCCCGCCTGTTCACCGGTGACGTTGACCAGATCCAGCAGTTGCTGCTTGACGCCGGTGGCGGTGACGCCGCTCTGGCGGCTGATCACCTCCACCACGTGATCGAAGCTGCCCCGGGTGGCCTCGAGGGTGTGGCGGGCCACCTCGGGCCATTCCTTCTGGATGCTGGGCAGCAGGCTCTCGAAGCGGTCCCGGAACTGCTTCTGCAGGCGCTGGGCCTCACCTGACCCTGTGGGTTCCGGAGCCGCGATCTGAGCGGGGTCCGGGGCGGGATGGGTGGTATCGGTTTCCATGGGGGAATGTGGTGGCGAGGCCGACGTGGCTTCACCGTAGAGAGGGTGACTTGAGTTCGTCAGCAGCTCGGCTAAAGTGCCATTGCCTGATGCCTGAGCCCGTTGGTTCACATCAATCAGGTTGAGCTCACCCACTTCAAATCCTTCGGCGGGTCGATGGCCATCCCGCTGCAGGAGGGCTTCACGGTGGTCACGGGGCCGAACGGTTCGGGGAAGAGCAACATCCTCGATGCCGTGCTCTTCTGCCTGGGCCTGGCCACCAGCCGGGGCATGCGGGCCGAGCGGCTCCCCGACCTGATCAACAGCGCCATGCTGCGGGAGGGCAAGGCGGCCGAAACCAGCGTCACCGTGCGCTTCGACCTCGGCGACTGGCAGCCGGACAGCGCCGAAGACGGTCTGGACGTCCCTGAACAGGGCCCGTGGCTGCAGCGGGGCCAGAGGGAGTGGAGCGTTACCCGGCGGCTGCGGGTGGCCCCCGGCGGCACCTACAGCAGCAGTTTCAGCGCCGATGGGGTGCCCTGCAATCTGCAGCAACTGCAGACGCAGCTGCGGCGGCTGCGGGTCGATCCTGAGGGCAGCAACGTCGTCATGCAGGGCGACGTCACCCGCATCGTGTCGATGAGTGCCCGCGACAGGCGCGGCATCATCGACGAGCTGGCCGGCGTGGCCCTGTTCGACTCCCGCATCGAGCAGAGCCGGGGCAAGCTCGATGAAGTGGTCGAACGGCAGGAGCGCTGCCGCATCGTCGAGCAGGAACTGCTGGCGGCACGGCAGAAGCTCGAACGCGACTGCGCCAAGGCGCGCACTTACCAGGAGCTGCGCGAACGGCTGCACCAGGGACGCCTGCAGGAGCAGGTGCTGGCCTGGGAGGAGGCACGCGCCCACGGCCTGGCCCTGGCCGGCCGCCTCGAAAGCCTCGACCGCCAGCAGGAGCAGGAGCGGGAGGCGATCGTCGCCGTCGAAGCCGAGGTGGTCGCCGCCGCCGCCGCCCTCGAGAAGCTGCAGGCCGAAGTGAAGACCCTGGGCGAAGACCAGCTGCTGGCGGTGCAGGCCGAACTGGCCGGTCTCGAGACCAGCGGCCGCGAACTGGCCCGCCAGGCGGAACGGCATGGGCACCAG
This sequence comes from Cyanobium sp. Cruz CV13-4-11, assembly GCF_024346055.1. Classification (GTDB taxonomy): domain Bacteria; phylum Cyanobacteriota; class Cyanobacteriia; order PCC-6307; family Cyanobiaceae; genus Cyanobium. Next base: position 38,327 of record NZ_JAGQCH010000017.1, on the reverse strand, counting down.
GCCGAGGACCTGCAGCGCCGTCGCCAGGAGCTGCAGCAGAACCAGGCCGCGTTGCGCCAGCAGCGCCAGGCCCTCGACGGCCAGGCTGACGACGGCGCCAGCGACCGTGCCGAAGCCCTTTGCCGCGAGGCCGAGGCGGCGGTGGAGCTGTCCCGCCGGCGGCTCGGGGAAGTGGCCGGGCGCTCCGGCAGCTGGCTGGAGGAGCAGCAGGGCCGCAGCCGCCGGCGCCAGGAGCTGCAGGAGCAGCTGGCGCCCCTGCTGGCCGAACGGCAGCAGCTGGAGGAACGGCTGCGGCAGGCCGGCGAGCGGCTGCAGGAACTCGGCGGCGAGGAGCAGCAGGAGGACGCGGCCCAGGCGGAGGGCTCCGCCGCCCTGGCGGCCCTGGCGGAGCAGGAACGCACCCTGCTGGCCGGCCTGGGGGATCGCCAGCGGCAGGCCCAGGAGCTGGCCGAGGCCCTGGCGCTGCAACAGCGCACCCGGGCGCGGCTGGAGCAGGAACAGACCGGCCTGGAACGGGAGATCGCCCGCCTCGACAGCCGCCGCGAAACCCTGCAGGAGAGCCGCGGCACCGGCGCCCTGCGCCTGTTGCTGGAAGCGGGGCTGGAGGGGATCCACGGCTCGGTCGCCCAGCTGGGCGAGGTGGAGGAGCGGCTGCGGGTGGCCCTGGAGGTGGCGGCGGGCGGGCGGCTGGCCCAGGTGGTGGTGGAGGACGACCGCATCGCCGCCCGGGCGATCGAGCTGCTCAAGAGCCGCCGCGCCGGACGGCTCACCTTCCTGCCCCTCAACCGCATCCGGGGCGGCAGTGGTGGCGCCAGCGGTGGCTCGGGGGGGGCCGCCCTGCAACGGGGCAACCCGGGCGCTTCGGCCGGGGCCGGCGGGCTGGTGGGGCGGGCGGTGGAGCTGATCCGCCACGAGCCCGTCTATGCCGATGTCTTCCGCTACGTCTTTGGCGACACCCTGGTGTTCGCCACCCTCTCCGACGCCCGCCGGGAGCTGGGCCGCTGCCGCGCCGTGACCCTGGAAGGCGAACTGCTGGAGAAGAGCGGCGCCATGACCGGCGGCAGCCTGCAGCAGCGCTCCGGCCAGCTGGGCTTCGGCCGCAGCAGCGAGGGCGACGAGGCCGAGCCCCTGCGGCAACGGCTGCTGGAGCTGGGGGAGAGCCTGCTGGCCTGCCGCCGCCGCGAAGCCGAGCTGGGCCGGAGCCTGGAGGAGGCCCGCCCGGTCCTGTTGGAACTGCAGCAGCGCCAGGCCGCCCTGCAGGCTGAACGCAACGCCGCCGAGCGCACCCTGGTCCCGCAACAACAGCGCCGCGACCAGGTGAGCAGCCGGCTGCAGCAGCTGCAGGAGACGATTCAGGCCGATGGCCGCCGGATGCAGACCCTCGATCAGACCTTGCCCCCCCTGCGCCAGGCCCTGGCGGAGCTGGAGGAGGCCGAGCGTCTCGCCAGGGGCAACGACGACAGTGCCCGCTGGCAGGGGCTGCAGAGCGAGCTGGAGCGGGCCGACCTGGCCCTGGTGGAGGCCCGGCGCCAGCGGGATGGCCTGGAGGCGGAGCGGCGGGAGCGGGCCCTGGGCGCCGAGCGGCTGGGCAGCCAGCTGGAGGCCCTGGCCGGGGAGGAACGGCGGTTGGTGGAGGCGGTGCAGGCCCTGGTGGGGGAACGCCAGCTCTGGAAGGAGCGGCAACAGGCAGAGCAGGAGCGCCGCAGCGGGCTGGAGCGGCAGCAGAGCGAGCTGCAGACCCGCTTCGGCGAACGGCGCCGCGCCCGGGATGGGGCCGAAGCCCACCTGGCCGGCCAGCGCCAGGCCCTGCAACAGCGCCAGTGGGAGCTGCAGCGGCGCCAGGAGGAGCGGCTGGCCCTGGCAGAGGAGCAGCGCAGCCACGGCCTGCGGCTGGCCCAGATGGAACGGGAGCTGCCCGAGCCCCGGCCCGCGCTGAGCGAGGAGGTGCGCGATGGCGGCCTGGAGGCGCTGCAGCAGAGCCTGCGCCAGCTGCAGCAGCGCATGGAGGCCCTCGAGCCGGTCAACATGCTCGCCCTCGAGGAGCTGGAGCAGCTGGAGCAGCGGCTGGCCGACCTGGACGACCGGCTGGAGGTGCTCAGCAAGGAGCGGGAGGAACTGCTCCTGCGGATCGAAACGGTGGCCACCCTGCGCCAGGAGGCCTTCATGGAGGCCTTCCGGGCCGTGGACGGCCATTTCCAGACGATCTTCGCCGGCCTCTCCGACGGCGAGGGGCACCTGCAGCTGGAGAACCCCGAGCAGCCCCTCGAGGGCGGCCTGACCCTGGTGGCCCACCCCAAGGGCAAGGCGGTGCGGCGGCTGGCCTCGATGTCGGGTGGTGAGAAATCCCTGACCGCCCTGAGCTTCCTGTTCGCCCTGCAGCGCTTCCGCCCGTCCCCCTTCTATGCGCTCGACGAGGTGGACAGCTTCCTCGATGGGGTGAACGTGGAGCGCCTGGCGGCCCTGATCGCCGCCCAGGCCGACCAGGCCCAGTTCATGGTGGTGAGTCACCGCCGGCCGATGATCGCCGCGGCCACCCGCACCATCGGCGTCACCCAGGCCCGCGGCTCCCATACCCAGGTGGTCGGTTTGCCGCCGGCGGCCTGAGCCGACCGCGTGGGCCACAATGGGCCGACCAGGCTGTTCCAGGCCGTGAAGTCGCTCCCGTTCCCCCTGCCGTCCAGCCCCGATCTCCGGATTTGACCTCCCCGATTCCCCCCTCCACCGAGCCCACCGCCAGCAGCGACCGCCTCTGGTTGCGATCCGAACTGATGGGTACCCAGGTGATCACCCGGGACACCGGCCGGCGGCTGGGCGTCGTCGGTGAGGTGGTGGTCGACATCGACCGGCGCGAGGTGGTGGCCCTGGGCCTGCGCGACAACCCCCTCACCCGTTTCCTGCCAGGCCTGCCCCGCTGGATGCCCCTGGACCGCATCCGCCAGGTGGGGGACGTGATTCTGGTGGATTCGGTCGATTCCCTGGCCGAAAGCTTCAATCCCGAGCGTTACAGCAAGGTCATCAACTGCCAGGTGATCACCGAATCGGGCGAGCAGCTCGGCCGGGTGCTCGGTTTCAGCTTCGACATCGAAACCGGTGAGCTCACCACCCTGGTGATCGGGGCCCTCGGCGTCCCCCTGCTGGGGGAAGGGGTGCTGAGCACCTGGGAGATGCCGGTGGGGGAGGTCGTCAGCAGCGGCCCGGACCGGATCATCGTCTACGAGGGGGCCGAGGAGAAGCTCAAGCAGCTGGGCACCGGCCTGCTGGAGAAGCTCGGCATCGGCGGCGCCAGCTGGGAGCAGGAGGAGCGGGATCGCTTCCGCTCCGGGGCCGTTCCCGCCGAGAACCAGCTGCCCGCCGGCCAACCCACCGCCCAGGAGCAGCGGCGCATCCAGCCGGCCGCCAGCCGCAGCTTCCAGCCCAGCGAGGAGCTGGAGTACGTGGAGTTGGAGGAACGGCGCGAGCGGGAGCCCCTGCGCCAGCGCCGCTACCTCGATGACGACCTGCCCGAGCCGCGCCAGCGCCCCGAACCCCGTCCCGCACCGGTTGACCCCTACGGCCAGGAGAGTGGGCGCAACCCGGCCCGGTATGACAACCGTTACGACGAGGAGCGCTACGACCGGGAGCGCTATCGGGAGGAGCCCCCGGTCGAACGGCAACCGCTGCGGGCGGAACGTCCCCAGGCTCCGGCCCCCCGGCCGAAGGAGCCGGTGGATGTGGAGCCGGAAATCCTCGACGATCCCTGGTGAGCCCCTGAGCTCACCGGTGGGCGGCCTCAGCCCTCCGTGAAGCTCAGCGACGCCGAATTGACGCAGTAGCGCTGGCCGCTGGGGGCAGGGCCGTCGTTGAAGACATGGCCGAGGTGGGCGTCACAGCTGGCGCAGCGGATCTCGGTGCGCTCCATGCCGTGGGTGCGGTCGGTGTGGGTGGTGATCGCCCCGGCGTCCACGCCCGACCAGAAGCTGGGCCAGCCGGTGCCGGAATCGAACTTGGTGGCGGAGCTGAACAGCTCGCTGCCGCAGCAGACGCAGTGGTACATCCCGGTGGCCTTGTTGTTCCAGTAGGCACCGGTGAAGGCCCGTTCCGTGCCCCCCTCGCGGGCCACCCGGTATTGCTCGGGCGTCAGCCGGGCCCGCAGGTCAGCCTCGTCGACGCTCTGGAGGGGGGTGGATTCGCTCTGCGGCATGGCCTGGAACCCCGCTTGGGGGCGATGGTGGAGCAAATCCTATCCAGATCGCAGCGGCCGTCCGGACGGCTCCGGTGGCGGCAGCAGACCCCGCACCATCGCCGCCACAGCCGCGACGGCCCCCGGTGCCCCCCGCAGGCTGCGCAGGTCGGCGGCCATGGCCGCCAGCCGGTCTGGATGCTCCAGCCAGTCGGCCGCCTCGGCGGCGATCTGGGCCGGTTCGATCGGCCCGACCCGCTCCGGCACCACGGCACGGCCGGCGGAGATGTTGGGCCAGGCCAGGAATCCCCGGTGGCGCATGCGCCAGGCGGTGAGGGCCACCCCCACCAGCCGCCGCAGCAGGGGCAGCCGGGCCACCAGCCCCAGCCAGCCGTCCCAGGCCTGCATCACCGCCAGATGCTGGGTGGGCACCAGCACGATCATCGGCACCGCCAGGGCCCCCAGCTCAGCGGTGTTGGCCCCCACCGTGGTGAGCGCCAGGGCGCACTGGCTTAGGGCGGCATGGGCGGGATGCTGCTCCAGCAGCAGGATGCGGGTGCCGGCCGCCGTCACCAGCTCATCCCCCTGGCGATGGGGCTCGCCGGCCCCCTGGCGCCGGTTGAGCGGATTGGACGGCCCGCCATAGGCCAGCAGCTCCCGCACCGAGGTGGTGGGAGCCACCGGCAGCAGGAAGCGGCAACCGGGCCGCAGGGCCGCCAACCGGTCGGCGGTCTCGAGCAGGAAGGGCACCCCCACCAGCAACTTGGCCCGCTTCGAGCCCGGCAGCAGGGCCACCCAGTCCCCCGCCGGCAGGGGGGCGTCCTGGCGGGCCAGGGCCGAAAGATCGGCCATCAGGTCCCCCACCACCGTGGCCCGCTGGCGCCAGCGGGGCGCCAGGCGGCCGGCGGCGGCGGGCCCCATCACGGCGATGCGGTCGTTCCAGCGGGGCCAGCGGGCCACCCACTCGGCATAGGTGAGGTGGCGGTAGCCCAGCCGGGCCGAAAGCAGCACGGTCCAGAACTGATCACCACCGAGAAACACCACCACCCCCCGCTTGGGCCAGGGGCCGTGGCGACGGGGCCGCAGCAGCAGCCACCAGAAGCGGGTGGCCGGCAGCACCCGCTCGAACAGACCCCAGCCCTCGGCCACCCGCTGCTCGGCGCCGGTGGCGTTGGGGCAGGGCACGAGCACCAGCCGCAGGCTGCAGCTGGCGGTGGGATCGCGGGGCCGAAGGGGCTCCAGGCCATGGAGCTGCTCGGCCAGGGGCCGCACCCAGGTGCTCAGTTCCCCCGGGCCGTTGCTGACCAGCACGATCGCTGTGCCTGCGGCTGGAGCGGAGACCGGCGACGGCTGGGTCAAGAGAACCGCAGGTTCCGGGGGACGGGAGCGGGAAAAGAAAAATGCGGATGGCGAGACTTGAACTCGCAAGGCCGAAGCCACACGCCCCTCAAACGTGCGTGTCTACCAATTCCACCACATCCGCGTGGCTGGCGCAGGCCGAAGCACCGCACCGGTTGAGCAATATACCCATGGGCTCCCCCCAGCCCCGAGGGCCCGTGTCGCCGGGGGCCGCCGGTGAGCACTGATACAGTCCGCCCCGGCATGGCCGCACCCCCGCCAGCCCTTATCGCCCGGACCTGCACGGATGCCCATCGGCAAACTGCTGATCGCCAACCGAGGCGAAATCGCCCTCCGCATCCTGCGCAGCTGCCGGGAGCTCGGCATCGCCACGGTGGCCGTCTACAGCACCGTGGATAAAAACGCCCTGCACGTGCAGCTGGCGGATGAGGCGGTCTGCGTGGGGGAAGCCCCCAGCAGCCGCAGCTACCTCAACGTTCCCAACATCCTGGCGGCCGCCACCTCCCGCGGCGCCGACGCCATCCATCCCGGCTACGGCTTCCTGGCGGAAAACGCCGACTTCGCCGAGAAGTGCCTCGACCACGGGCTGATCTTCGTGGGGCCCTCGCCGGCCGCGATCCTGGCCATGGGCGACAAGTCGACGGCCAAGATCACCATGCAACGGGTGGGTGTGCCCACCATCCCCGGCAGTGAAGGGCTGCTGGAGGATCCCAGCGAAGCGGCCGCCCTCGCCGAGACGATGGGCTACCCCGTGATGATCAAGGCCACCGCCGGCGGTGGCGGCCGGGGCATGCGCCTGGTGCCTGCGGCCGATCAGCTGGAAAGCCTGTTCAGAGCCGCCCAGGGGGAGGCGGAGGCCGCCTTCGGCAACCCGGGGCTCTACATGGAGAAGTTCATCGACCGGCCCCGGCACGTGGAGGTGCAGGTGTTGGCCGACCGCCACGGCAACGTGGTGCACCTGGGCGAACGGGACTGCTCAATCCAGCGCCGCCACCAGAAGCTCCTGGAGGAGGCCCCCAGCCCGGGCCTGGATCCGGAGCTGCGACGCCGCATGGGCGAGGCGGCGGTGGCGGCGGCCCGCAGCATCGATTACGAGGGCGCCGGCACGGTGGAGTTCCTGGTGGACAGGAGCGGCGCGTTCTACTTCATGGAAATGAACACCCGCATCCAGGTGGAGCATCCCGTCACCGAGATGGTGACGGGCATCGATCTGATCGCCGAGCAGCTGCGCATCGCCGGCGGCGAGCCGATCTCCGTGCGCCAGGACCAGATCCAGGTGCGCGGCCATGCCATCGAGTGCCGCATCAACGCCGAGGACCCCAGCCACAACTTCCGGCCGGCTCCCGGCAAGATCACCGGCTGGCTTCCCCCGGGAGGCCCTGGGGTGCGCATCGACAGCCACGTCTACACGGGCTACGAAATTCCCCCCTTCTACGACTCCCTGATCGGCAAGCTGATCGTCTGGGGGGTCGACCGCGACCACGCCATCCGCCGCATGCGACGGGCCCTGTCGGAATGCGCCGTCACGGGCATTCCCACCACGATCGAGTTCCACCTGGCCCTGCTGGATCGCCAGGAGTTCCAGCGCGGTGAGGTGTGGACCAAATTCGTCGAGGAGGAGATGCTCAACCGGTGAGCTGGCTGCGCAGCAGGGCCAGGGTGAGCAGACCCTGCTGACCCACCAGCAGTTCCCGCAGCAGGCTGATCAAGCCCACCCAGACCACCGGCGTCACATCCACCCCGCCGATGGGCTGGATCAGGCGACGGGTGAGGGCCAGCAGGGGCTCGGTGGGCGCCCCCACCAGCCGCATCACCCCCTTGGTGAGGTCCACACCCGGGTACCAGGTGAGGACGATCCGGAACAGGAACAGCAGGGTCCAGCCCGCCAGGGCCAACCCCAGGGCCAGGTGCAGCAGGGGCAGGGGCGCCAGTGCGGGAAGGGCCAGGGCCGTCACAAAGCTCTAAGCGTCTGAACCCCGATCGTAGGAAGCCGCCGCCACTGCTTAGGATCCCCCGAGCTGTCCAGAGCGAACCCCTGCCATGACCCCTTCCCTCGCCAACTTCCTCAGCAGCCTCGGCTGGGGCGCTGTGATTGTGGTGATCCCCATCGCCATCGCCCTGGTGCTGATCAGCCAGAACGACCAGCTCGACCGGCGTCTCTGAGCTGCCACTTCTCAGCTGTCACTGACGGCGCAGGTACGGTCCTTAGAGTAGGGGCCATCGCCCGGGTGAACCGCCGTGGTCAACGCCAGCCTCAACTGGGCCAGCATCGTCGGCATCGTCCTGGCGGTCGGCGGAGCCTTCCTCTACTTCATGAGGAGCTTCAAGCCGGCCCTGGCCCGGGACTACGACGTCTTTTTCGCCGCCATCGGGTTGCTCTGTGGCGGCATTCTTTTCTTTCAGGGCTGGCGCCTCGACCCGATCCTGCAGTTCGGTCAGTTTCTGCTCGCTGGCACCACCGTTTTCTTCGCCTATGAGAGCGTTCGCCTGCGTGGGGTGACCACGGAGCAGGCGCGTCGCTCCTCCTACTTCGACGACGAGGAGCCCGCCGCCCCGTTCCGGCCGCGGGGTGGCCTCGGCGGTGGTCGCAGCTACGACGACGAGCCGGACCGCTTCGATGAGCCGGAGCCCCTGCGGCGCCGCATCCCCTCCCGCGACGAAGCCGAGGACGACTTCTACCGGCCGCGCCGTCCCAGCCGCGCCGCCATCCCGGAGCGCGCCGCCAGCCGCCGGGAGGAGCCCGACGCCTGGGACAACCCCCGCGCCGAGCGTGCCTCCAGCCGTCCGGAACGCGATCCCATCGACGACCGCCAGGACCGAACCGCAGGCCGCTATGCCGCCGGTGGCTCCGGTCGCTCCCAGGCTGCCGATTTCGGCGCCCGCAGGCGCGATCGGGACAGCGCCCCGGAACCCCGCCGCGGCTCCCGCCCGGTGGCCGCCGCCGACACCGCTTCCCGCTCCGGACGCCGGGGCTCCACGCCTCCTGGGCCTGCCAGCCCAGCCGCCCGGGAGCCTGGCCGCCCGGGGGCACCCCAGGGCACGCCCATGGGCACATCGATTCGCGGCGCGGTTCCCGACGACGTCAGTGATGCCGACTTCTCCCCCATGGCCGGCGGCCGGCCCCGTCCAACCAGCCAAAGCGCCCGGCCACCGGCGGGAGACCCCCCAGCCGGCCCTCCCGCCGGCAGCCGGGACAACAACTCCCGCTTCGACGACTGAGCCGCTGAACCCCCGGCCCCTTCAGCGACCGCGGCGCGGCCCCACCCTGCTGGTTCTGGGGCTAGTGGCCCTGATGCTCTCCGGCTGCGGCAGCTGGAGCTGGGGCCGGCGCAGCGCCGGTCCGGTGGGCTGGGGCGGAGCCGACCGCCAGGATCCAGCCCTGAGTGGCAACGGCCGGGTGCTGGCCAGTGTGGTGCGCCGCGACGGCCGCGACACGGTGCTGCTGCAGGAGCAGCCCTCCGGCACGGTGCTGCCCCTGCGCCACCTGCAGCGGCTGCAACCACACAGGTCGCCCTCCCTGAGCTGGAACGGCCGCTATCTGGCCCTGCTGGTGCAGCAGGGCCCGGAGCGCCGGGTGCTGATCGAGGATCGGGCCAGTGGACGGTTGCACCGTCTGCCCCTGCCCGGCGGCCTGGTGCCGGAAAGCCTGAGCCTGGCCGCCGATGGCCGGCGCATCGCCATCGCCACCGAGGGGGACGGCCGCTCCCGGGTGCAGCTGTACGACCTCACCGCCCTGCTGGAGCCCGACCTCCCCGCCGGCCTGCCGGTGCGCGGGGCTCCGGCGGCCACCCCATGACACACGGCCACGGCAGGCTGGGTCGGATGGTGGCGCTGGCGGGCGCGCTGCCGCTGCTGCTGACGGGCTGCCTGGCGCCCCTGCCCCAGCCCCTGGTGGGCCTCAACCAGCGCCTCGAGGCGGCCGGCCCCGCCCGGGCCCCCTCCCTCTCCGGCGACTGGCTGGCCCTGATCGTCAGCAGGGGCGGCCGCGACCGGGTGGAGCTGGTGGACCTGCAGCGCCAGCAGCCGGTGCCCCTGCCGGGCCTGGAGCGCCCCGACGCCCAGCCCCTGAGCGTGGCGGTGGATGGCCGTGGCGAGCGGCTGGCCCTGGTGCGCCAGCTGGAGGGCCGCACCGAGCTGGTGCTCTACCGCCGCAACCTGATGGCCCTGCAGCCGGTGCCGCTGCAGCCCCCCGGCGTGCCGCGCCGGGTATCCCTGCGGGCCGACGGCCGGGAGCTGGCGGTGGAGGTGAGCCGCCAGGGCCAGTGGCAGGTGGACCTGATCGCGGTGCCCTGATCAGGGCACCAGGCCCGCCCAGTGCAGGAAGGTGTCGTGGCTGAGGGCCTCGACCAGCAGCACGGCGACGAAGCCGAGCATGGCGAAACGGCCGTTGACCCGCTCGGCGTAGCCGCTCCAGCCGAAGGCCGGCACCTCGGAGGTGGTGGCGCTGGTGGCCGGGGGTGTGGCGGCCGCCGGTGGGGCGTCGGCTGAGGGGGTGGCGGAAGGGTCGCTCATCGGATCAGTCCTGGCGGCCAAAGGTATAGCCGGCGGCCGGAAGCAGGCGCCAGCCGCCGTTGCCATCGAGCTCCAGCACCGTGTCGTGGTAGGCGGTGAGGGTGGGGCGGTGGCCGACGCTGACGAAGGCCATCTCCCGCTCCACCAGCAGTTCGTAGAGGGCCTTCTCCGTGGCCACGTCGAGGGCACTGGTGGCCTCATCGAGCACCACGAACCGGGGCGAGTTGAGCAGCAGGCGGGCGAAGGCCAGGCGCTGCTGCTCGCCGAGGGAGAGCAGGCGGGGCCAGTCCTGCTTGATGTCGAGGTCGGGGTAGCGGTGCACCAGCTCGGGCAGACGCACCTCTTCGAGCACATGGCGCAACTGCTCGTCGCTGAAGCGGTCGGTGGGCTGGGGGTAGCAGAGCTGCTCCCGCAGGCTGCCCAGCAGCATGTAGGGCTTCTGGGGGATGAACATCAGCTCCCCCACCGGCGGCCGCTGCACGTTGCCGGCGGCCGGCGGCCAGAGGCCGCTCACCAGCCGCAGGAAGGAGGTCTTGCCGCAGCCCGACGGGCCCACCACCAGCAGTCGCTGGTTGGCGGTCACCTCCAGGCTGAGGTCGCGCACCAGCAGGCGGTTGGTGCGGGGCGGCACCAGGTTCACGTTGCTGACCAGGATCGATTCGGGGCGCACGGCGCCGGCCCCGGCACCCATGGCGCCCCCGGCGGAGGCCTGCTCGGCGGCCACGAATTCGGCCATCTCGGCGCTGATCGATTCCACCTTGCCCTGGAAGCCCTCGAGGCGGCTGATGGAGGCGGAGAAGGCCGCCAGCCGGTCGATGTTGTTGACGATGTAGCTGACCGAGAACAGCACCTGGGAGAAGGCAATGCTGGCCTGGCCAAAAACACCGAAGTCGACCTGCTTGGCGAAGTAGATCGGCGCGATCACCAACCAGGGCAGGAAGCGGGAAAAGTAGTCGTAGGAGCGCTGGATGACGCTGATCAACGCTTCCCAGATGATCAGCCGGTTGTAGTTGACGATCACCCCGTCAAGGCGCCGTTCGCCCTCCTTCTGCTCCTGACGCTCGCCCCGATAGAACGCGATCGATTCGGCGTTGTCACGGATGTGAACCAGGCCGTAGCGGAAATCGGCCTCCAGTTTCAGCTGCTGATAGTTCAGATTCACCAGCTTGCGGCTGGCGAACACGATCAGGGCCGTGCCGCCCACCGAATAGCCGAGCAGCCACAGGGCCAGGGTCTGGTTGATGCTCCACAGAACGATGATGAAGCTGAAGAAGGTGAGCAGGGCGGAGATGATCTCCACCGTCACGCTCAGGCTGGTGGCGGTGAAACTGGCCGCATCCTGGGAGATCCGCTGGTCCGGGTTATCAATCTCCTCAACGGATTCATCGTTGGGGTTGAGAACGTAGTAGGCCCGGTTGGTGAGATAGCGGCCCAGCATGCGGCCACTGAGCCACTCCCGCCACAGCAGACCCAGCTTGGGAATCAGGTAGCTCTGGATGGCGCGGATCGGCAGGGCCAGCACCAGGCAGAAGGCGTAGATCGCCACGATCTTCCAGAACTCTTCCGCCTTGTACGCCACCAGGGCGTTCTCGATGTTCCGGGCGATGAAGCTGATGCCGACGTTGATGCCGTTGATCACCAGGATCAGCAGGGCAATGATGCCGAGCAGCAGCCAGGGCAGCCAGCGCCCCTGGCGCAGCTTGGCCCGCAGGCTGATGAAGGCGCCCAGGCCGGCGGCGAACAGCACCATGATCACGAGGCCGATCGGCCCTTTCCAGACCGCCGCCACCTGCTCGGGAACCCCGGGCAGGAAGCGGTTGCGCAGCTCGGGGATCCAGGCACCGGCCGCCGCCACCACGCCGGTGAGCAGCAGCAGGGTGAAGCCCACCACCACCGCCAGCAGGGCCACCACCAGGAGCAGGAACTGGCCGCTGCCACCGCCACCTTCGTCGAGGGGCAGGAAGTAGGGCTGGGCCAGGCGCTGCAGCTTGCCCAGCTGCTCGCGAAGGGCCTTCAGGGGGGTCATGGGAGCGGGCGGATCGCGCCATTCTCTCCGCCGGCCCGACCCTGCCGGGGCGACGGTGTGCAGCCGGTCATCAGCCCGGCGGCCAGGCCAGCGGGCGGCCGCCGATCACATGCAGGTGCAGGTGGAACACGGTCTGGCCGGCCTCGGCACCGCTGTTGATCACCGTGCGCCAGCTGTCGAGTCCCTCCAGCCGGGCCACCTTGGCGGCCACCAGCAGCAGATGGCCCAACAGGGCCTGGTGCGCGTCCGTGGCTTCCCCCAGCTGGGCGATCGGCTCGCGGGGAATCACCAGCACGTGCACCGGCGCCTGGGGATTCACATCCCGGAAGGCCAGGCAGAGGTCGTCGGCATAGACCTCCTGGCAGGGAATCTCGCCGCGCAGGATGCGGCCGAAGATGGTGTCGCTGCTGGCCATGGGACGCCGGGGAGTGGTCGGGAGGTGGCACTGAACGGGCAGTGGCCTGCGAAGGGATGTTGGCACGGTGCAGCAGCGGGGCCCTGCGGGGCGTGGAGGCCCTGCCGGTGACGGTGGAGGTGGACATCGCCCCGGGGTTGCCGGGGCTGCGGGTGGTGGGCCTGGCGGATGCGGCGGCCCAGGAGTCCCGGGAGCGGGTGCGGGGGGCGCTGCGCAACGGCGGCCTGCGGGTGCCCCTCACCCGGGTGGTGGTGAACCTGGCCCCCGCCGACCTGCCCAAGGCCGGTCCCGGCTTCGATCTGCCCATCGCCCTGGGGCTGCTGGTGGCCAGCCAGCAGCTGGCCGCCGCCGAGGTGGAGGGGATCTGGAGCGCGGGAGAACTGGGCCTCGATGGCCGGTTGCGGCCGATCCGGGGGGTGCTGGCCCTGGCCCTGGCGGCCCGCCGGCACGGGGCCCGGGCCCTGGTGGTGCCGGCGGCCAACGCCACCGAGGCCGCCCTGGTGGAGGGGCTGCCCGTCTGGGGGGCGGAGCACCTGGTGGAGGTGGTGGCCCTGTTGCGGGATCCGGGGCGTGCGGCGGCACCCGCGGCAGCGGTTCCGCCGGAGCCGACGCTGGCCGCTCCCGACCTGGCCGAGGTGCGGGGCCAGGCCCATGGCCGGCGGGCCCTGGAGATCGCTGCGGCCGGCGGCCACCACCTGCTGCTGGTGGGGGCGCCCGGCAGCGGCAAGACGATGCTGGCCCGGCGGCTGCCGGCGTTGCTGCCGCCCCTGGGGCACCAGGAGGCCCTGGAGGTCACCCAGCTGCACTCCCTGGCCGGGCTGCTGGGGGAGGGAGCCGGCCTGCGGCGGCAGCGCCCCTTCCGCAGCCCCCACCACGGCTGCTCCGCCACCGCCCTGGTCGGTGGCGGCGCCGTGCCCCGCCCCGGGGAGCTGAGCCTGGCCCACCACGGCGTGCTGTTTCTCGATGAGCTGGCGGAGTTCCGCCGTGAGGTGCTCGACCAGCTGCGCCAGCCCCTGGAGGAGGGGGAGCTGTGGATCAGCCGGGCCCAGCAGCGCTGCCACTTCCCCTGCCGGGTGCTCCTGGTGGCGGCCACCAACCCCTGCCCCTGCGGCTGGCATGGCGATCCCAGCCAGAGCTGCCGCTGCGGTGAAGCCCAGCGGCGGCGCCACTGGGGACGGCTCTCAGGGCCGCTGCTCGACCGGATCGACCTGCAGGTGGTGATGCGGCGCCCCGAGGCCCACGACCTGGGCGGGGCCTACCGGGAGCCAAGGCAGCAGCTGGCCCCTGCCGGTGAACCCAGCGTGGTGGTGGCGCAACGGGTGGCGGGGGCCCGGGGGCGGATGGGCCAGCGCAATCCGGCAGGGGCCGCCAACGGCCAGCTGGAGGGTCCGGCCCTGGCCGCGATCGTGAATCCCGAGCCGGACGCCCTGGCCCTGTGGGAGCGGGCCATCAGCCAGAGACGCCTCTCCGCCAGGGGGGCGGAACGGGTGCTGCGGGTGGCCCGCACGATCGCCGATCTGGCCGGCGAAGAGCGTGTGGCCAGCGGCGCGATCGCCGAGGCCCTCAGCTACCGCTCCTTCGACCAGGCGGCCTGAGCCAACGCTGGAATCAGCGGCGGCGGTGCCGGGAGGGTTCGCCACTGAAAGGCTGCACTCCGATCGCCGGCGGACGGTGCTGGGCTTCTTCTCCCGGGTTGCCCCAGGCGTGGTTGATGGTCTCGGCCAACCAATGGCTGAGCCGCTGCAGAAGCGAGGCAAACCTTGGCTGGCCTGCCGTTGAGGCATCCGGATGGACCATGGACCCTGGGGCGATGGCCCCTCCAGCCTGATCACGGGCCGGGAGCCAGGCAACAGGTAGAAGCACCTGAAGGGCCGAAGCCTGAACAGGGCTCAGCGGCGACGGCGGCGCTGCTGGGCCTTGCGCTTGTACTTCTCGGTGGGGGTTTCGTGGTGGCGCAGCCGCTTCAGATCGGCAAAGATGCCCGCCTTGGACACCTGGCGCTTGAAGCGGCGCAGGGCCGATTCGATGCCTTCGTTTTCGCCGACGGTGACCTGGGTCATGAAGTACTGCTGAGACGTGCGCAGCGTTGCACCCTAGCAAGCGGGGCATCGCCCCCCACCTCAGAGCTTGGTGGCGGGGGGAACGGCCGGCGGGGCCAGGGGCTGCCTGTCCGTCGCAGGCCCCGCCTCCCTGTCGGGCACCGCTGCAGTGGGCGGCTTGGCGGGCTCCACCGTGGCGGGCTGGGCGGCGGTGGCCGCCGTTCCCGGCCAGCTGTCGGAATAGACGTACAGGTGGCCGAGGTTGCGACCGCCGAACTGACGCCGCATCAGCCGCCAGCTCGGCTCCAGGTGGAGCTTGAGGAAGCCGGGCGCACTGCCCCGGGTGCGGGCCACCACCATCTCAGGGCCAGCCCCGGCCTTGGTGGGGAAGGCCAGCAGCAGCATGTCGCCGCCGCTGCGGGTGACCATCAGCCGGTAGGAGGTGGCCAGGTCCTGGCCGCCCACCCGCACCGAGTAGCCGTTGGCGTCGATGTAGCGGTTGCAGATGCCGGTGAAATCGAAGGTGGCCAGCAGGGGGTTCACCGGGGATGGCAGGCCCTCGCTCACCTCGAAACAGGGGCGCACCGGCTTGAGCTGCTCGTAGATGTTGAGCTGGGCCTTCTCGCCCTTGCTGCCGATGGGGGCCGCCACCAGCAGGAAGCTCTGCTGGTCCACCTCGGCGGCGGCGAACAGGGCGGAGGCGCGGACCGGAGCGGGGGCTGCAGTGGCCAGGGTTGTCGCCAGCACCGCCAGGGCCGCCAGGCCTGCGCGGGGGTGCACGGGAAGGGTCACGGCGTTGATCGAAGCGGCCTGAATCGTATGAACGGTAACGACCGGAAACCAGCCCATAGGCACAATCGGACGGCCGGTTGTCAGGCCGGCCGAGGCGGCGCAGCGGGGGCGCAGCGCGCTGGGAGGGGCTCAGGCGGGCTTGTTGATGCGGATCGCCACCAGCAGGGCCAGCACGGTGCCCGGCAGGCTGCCGGCCAGGATCCAGCGGGTGGCCTGGACGCCGAGGTCAGGGTCGCCGTAGGAGAGCTCGAAGATCGATCCGGTGGCGGCGATGCCAAGCAGGCAGGCCAGGGCCAGGAAGAGGCCGGCCAGGGGTTTCATCGGCATGGGGATCAGCGGATCGACTGGACGTCGGAACGGTGGAAGCCCTGCTGCTGCAGGCCGTCATTGAGGCTGAGCTCGTCGGTGACCCGATCGACGAACAGCACGCCGTTGAGATGGTCCATCTCGTGCTGGATGCAGCGGGCCAGCAGGCCATCGGCCTTGAGGCGGCGGGGGCGGCCCGTCTCGTCGCGGTAGGTCACCTCCACCACGGACGGGCGCACCACATCCAGATAGACGCCGGGAATGCTGAGACAACCCTCCTCGTAGGTGTTGAAGGAGGCGCCGGCGGCGGTGATCTCGGGGTTGATCAGCACCAGCGGCGGGGTGGCCGCCTCCTCCAGATCCAGATCGATCACCAGCAGCTGGCGATGCACGCCCACCTGGGGGGCCGCCAGGCCGATCCCCTTGGCGGTGTACATGCTGCGCAGCATGTCGCGGGCCAGATCGCGGACGGAGGCATCCACCTTGCTGATCCGGCGGGCCGGGGCCCGCAGCTCCTTCGAGCCCAGCTTGTGGATCTCCAGGGGTGGCCGCTCCACCGGCACCTTCGGCACCAGCACGGAGTTGCCGCCCTGTTCGGCCGACCGTGCCATCTGGGCGAAGCTGCGGGCCAAGACGTCACCTGAAACGATGGACGGATTCTAGAAGCAGCCTGCGGAGGACTCGGTGGGGGCTCAGCCATGGCGGGACACGGAGCCATTGCCCGCCGCGGTGGCGGTGGGCCGGGCGACCAGCGTCGCCGAGCCCCGGCTGGACGGGGGACGCCTGTTCTGGCTGGAGCAGCGCCCCGACGAGCGGGGACGCACCACCCTGATGGCGCAGCGCCCAGGCGCTGGGGCCGTGGAGCTCACACCGGGGCCATGGAACCTGCGCACCCGCGTGCATGAGTACGGCGGCAGCCCCTATGCGGTGGCAGGCGATCAGCTGGTGTTCGTCGACGACGGCGACCGCTGCCTCTGGCAGCTCGACCTGGCCGGCCCCGAAGCAGCCATGGCAGCCAGGACACCCACGGCCGACGGCGCGCCCCGGCGGCTCACGGCCCCGCCCGACCCTTCGCTGCCGCGGGCCTTCGCCGATGGCCTGATCGACCGGCGCCGCGGCCGCTGGATCGGCGTGATGGAGCAGGACGGCGTCGACCGGCTGGTGGCTGTGCCCCTGGCGGGGGGCGAACCGGTGCTGCTGCACCAGCCGGCCGACTTCTGCGGCTACGCGGTGCTGGCCCCAGGCGGCGGCCACCTGGCCTGGGTCACCTGGCAGCAGCCGTTCATGCCCTGGGAGCGCAGCCAGCTCTGGCTCGCCGCCTTCGACGCGGCCGGGCAGCTGCAGCAGGCCCGGCCCATCGCCGGCTCAGGGCCGGGGGATCCCCAGGGGATCTCGGTGTTCCAGCCCCTCTGGCTCGATGACGGCTCCCTGGTGGTGGCCAACGACCGCAGCGGCTGGTGGAACCTGGAACGGCTGGCCGACGTGGCCGCCCTGGGGGCGGACACCCCGCCCCGCTGGCAGCCGCTCTGCCCGATGGAGGCGGAGTTCGGCGGGCCTCAATGGGTGTATGGCCTGCGCACCCTGGCCTGGGACGGCACGCAGTTGCTGGCGGCGGTCTGCCGCCAGGGGCGCTGGGAGCTGGGCCGGCTGGGGGCCGAGGGCGGCCGCTTCGAGCCGATCCCCCTGCCGTTCGATGAGCTGGCGTCCCTGACGGCGGAAGCGGGCCGGCTGGTGGCGGTGGCCGGGGCGCCCGGGATCGGCCCGGGGCTGCTGGAGCTGGACACGGCCAGCGGCACCTGGCAGCACACGCCGGCCGCACCACCGCCCCTGGCAGCCGAGGCGATCAGCCGGCCGGAACCGCTCTGGTTCGACGGCCACGGTGGAGCGCCCACCCACGCCTGGTACTACCCGCCCCGGGACGGCAGCCGCGCCGAGGCCCCCCTGCTGGTGAAGGGCCACAGCGGCCCCACCGCCATGGCCGGCACCGGGCTGAATCTCGCCATTCAGTTCTGGACCAGCCGCGGCTGGGGCGTGGTGGATGTGAACTACGGCGGCTCCACCGGCTTCGGGCGGGCCTACCGGCAGCGGCTCGACGGCCAGTGGGGCGTGGTGGATGTGGCCGACTGCGCCGCCGCCGCCCGGGCCCTGGTGGCGGCGGGCAGGGCCGACCCGGCCCGGGTGGCCTTTGAGGGCGGCAGCGCCGGCGGCTTCACCGTACTGGCGGCCCTGTGCTTCACCGACGTGTTCAAAGCCGGCGCCGTCCGCTACCCGGTGACGGATCCGGAGGCCCTGCTCGCGGTGGATCACCGCTTCGAGGCCCGCTACACCGAAACCCTGATCGGCCCCTGGCCCGAGGCGCGGGCCCTGTACGAGGAACGCGCGCCCCTGCGGCATGCGGAGCGAATCACGGTGCCGGTGGTGTTCTTCCATGGCCTGGACGACCGGGTGGTGCCGGCGCGGCAGAGTGAGCGCATGGTGGAAGCCCTGCGCCGAGGCGGACTGAAGACGGAATTGCACCTGTTCACTGGTGAGGGCCACGGCTTCCGCGACAGCGGCGTGCGCACCACGGTGCTCGACGCCACCGAAGCCTTCTTCCGCCGCCAGTTCCACCTGTGATCGCCGTGCTGGTGACTGGGGTGCTGGAGGGCGTGGAGTGGCTGGCCCTGGCCATGGCCGCCCTGACCGTGCTGCTGCTGATCGGCAGCAGCCTGGGTGGGCTGTTGGGCATGAAGCGCTGGGGCCTGCCGGAGGCCCTGCTGGCGGGCGGTCTGGGGCTGCTGGTGGCCCCGGCCGGGCTGGTGCCCCTGCTGCCCCAGCGGGTGATCGACCTGTGGGACCAGCTGCCCCTGCCCCTGCTGACCCTGGTGTTCGCCACCCTGCTGCTGGGTAAGCCGCTGCCGAAGCTGGGGGGCCTGTGGCGCCCCCTCTCGGCCCAGGTGCTGCTGGCGCTCACCCTGGCCTTCGGCCAGTTCCTGGTGGGGGGACTGGCGGTGCTGCTGGTGCTGCAGCCCTGGCTGGGGGTGAGCCCGGTGATGGCCTGCCTGATCGAGGTGGCCTACGAGGGCGGCCATGGTTCGGCCGCCGCCATGGGGCCCACCTACGAGCGGCTGGGGCTGGAGGGGGCCCAGGCCCTGGGGCTGGCGATGGCCACCGTGGGGCTGCTGGTGTCGACGGTGGTGGGCGGCCTGCTGGTGGTGCTGGGGCGGGCCCGGCGCTGGCTGAAGTTCCCCGAGGCCCTGCTGATCGAGGAAGCGGTGGCGATCCTGGAGGAGGGGACGCCGCCGCTGCAGGCGGTGCCGATGGGTCTGCCCCTGGAGGCGGGCACCGTGGAGGTGCCGGCACTGTGGCGTCAGCTGGCCGACTGGGCCGTGAACCTGGGGCTGGCGGGGGTGGCGGTGCTGTTCGGCTGCGGGGCGCTGGCGGTGCTGCGCTTGGTCGCCGACGCCAGCGGCGGGGTGTTCGCCCTGGTGATCGACGCCCTGCCCGTCTTCCCCCTGGCCCTGGTGGGCTCGCTGCTGGTGCGCCTGATCCTGGAGAAGAGTGGCCAGACCCAGTGGGTCTCGACGGCCATCCAGGGCCAGACCGGCACCCTCTCGGCCGATCTGCTGATCACCGCCGCCACCGCCTGCCTGGACCTGAGCCTGCTGGCCCACGACTGGATCCCCCTGACGGTGCTGGCCCTGGCGGGTCTGCTGTGGAACCTGGCGGTGATCCTGCTGCTGGCCCCGCGGATCCTGCCGCCCGACTGGTTCGAGCGGGCGATCATCGAATTCGGCCAGGCCACGGGGGTGGCGGCGAGCGGCCTGCTGCTGCTGCGCATGGCCGACCCGGGCGACCGCAGCCAGGCGGTGACGGCATTCTCGATCAAGCAGCTGCTGCTCCAGCCCCTGCTGGCGGGGGGGGTGATCACCGTGGTGGCGCCCCTGGTGGTGGACGGCTGGGGCCTGCCGGCCTGGACCGGCCTCTGCCTGGCCCTGGTGGTGCTCTGGAGCGGCCTGGGCCTGTGGCTGGCGGCGCGGGCGAAGGCGGGCTGAATCCTGGAGCGGCAGGCCAGAGAGATCCGCCGCGATCCTTTCCATCGATCGGATCCGCGAGCAGCTCTATGGCGATGCCGCCATCCAGGGCCCCCGGCGGGAGGTGGATTCCGCCCTGCAGGCGCGCCTCCGCCGGTGCGTGGCCGATGGGGTGCCGGTGATCCTTGACGCCACCCATGCCAGACGGGCCAGGATCAACCCCCGCTGAGCAGGTCCAGGCCTGCTCAGCGGGGGTTGATCTCCGGAGCCCCAGGGTCGCAGCAGCGGCTCATCCAATCTGGACGGCAACTGAATCCCACCCAGCCGCCCCTTTATTCCAATCTGGACGCTAGCCTGATCCCATCTGGCCGAAACATCAGCCATGGCGATCGGACCCCTGCTGGAGCGGCGCCTCACTCCCCTGCTGCAGGAGGCCCTGGCCGATACACCGGTCGTGCTGCTCAATGGTCCACGCCAGGCCGGCAAGACCACCCTGGCCCGCTCGCTCACGGCCAACGGCTTCCACTACCTCAGCCTCGACGACGCGGCCACCCTGCTCTCCGCCCGGGAGGATCCCACCGGCTTCGTGCGCAGCCTCGATCGGGCCGTGATCGATGAGGTGCAACGGGCGCCCGAGCTGCTGCTGGCGATCAAGCGGGCCGTGGACAGCGACCGCAGGCCCGGCCGCTTCCTGCTCACCGGTTCGGCCGATCTGCGCACCCTTCCCGCCGTGGCTGACTCCCTGGCGGGACGGATGGAGGTGCTCACCCTGCTGCCCCTGGCCGGCTGCGAACTGGAGGGAAGCCCTGGCCGGTGGCTTGAGCTGGTCTTTGCCGGTGAAATCCCCAAGCTCAGGGCCCCTGATCCTGCTGCCGGCAGCGCCGCTGCGCTGATGGAACGGGTGTTGCGCGGGGGCTACCCGGAGGCTGTCGCCCGAGGCACGGCCCGGCGGCGCGAGGCCTGGCTGCGCCAGTACACCAACGCCCTGCTGAGCCGCGATGTCCGCGACATCGCCAGCATCGAGAAGCTGGAGCAGCTGCCCCGCCTCTTGCGCGCCCTGGCCCAGGTGTCTGGCCAGCTCACCAATGTGAACCAGCTGGCCGGCCAGGTGGGGCTCGACCACAAGACGGCCGCGAAATACATCGGAGTGTTCGAGCAGTTGTTTCTGCTCCGCCGCATACAGCCCTGGTGGAGCAACCGGCTGGCCCGGATCGTGAAGGCCCCGAAGCTCCAGTTTCTTGATTCCGGCCTGCTTGCCAGCTTGCTCGGTTGCACCACCGCCAGCCTGGAGCGCGACCGCACCCGTTTCGGACCACTGCTGGAGAGTTATGTGGTGAGCGAACTGATCAAGCTCTCCAGCTGGAGCGCGGATGATCTGCAGGTGCTTGGCTATCGCGACAAGGACCAGCGGGAGGTGGATGTGGTGATCGAAAACGCAGCAGATGAGGTGGTTGGCGTAGAGGTGAAAGCGAAGGCCACGGTGCAACGAAACGACTTCTCAGGCTTGCGGCGGCTGGCGGACCTGGCCGGGGAGAACTTCATGGGCGGCTTCCTGCTCTACGACGGTTGCGACACCCTGCCGATGGGTCAACGGCTCTGGGCAGTACCACTGTCCACTCTGTGGCAGCTGTAGGAGGGGGCAGCTCAGGCACACTTGTCGTGCTGAAGCGCCACCCGGCGGTGCGGGCGAGCATTGTCCTTCAGCATCTGCACTGCGCTCAAATCCTGCAGGGGTCCCTGATCTTCTGCCGTCCCATGCACGCTCTGGATTCCACCATGAGCGTCAACTGCCTGCCGGCTGGAGTTCACTGGCAAGCTGGAGAGAGGCCTTGGCCACAGGAGCTGCTGCGGAATTCGTGGCAATGAAGAACTGGCGCACCTCATGCCTGGTTGGCGGTGAACGGAGAACGGTGATCAATGGTCTCAATGATATCGGTGCTGCTTTCCACAAGCTCAATCCTTGGTATGTGGGTGATTTGCAGGCTCGTTTCCAGATCAAGGCACTGAATGGGGCGATTCGAATTCCGGTCAGGCAGAAGACAATCCGTCATTGGTGGTTCAGCCATCCGCCTACGTTGATGGGTGTGAGCAACTGCGAAGTGACGGCGTAGACCTTGCCGGGCCGCGGTGGCCGGGCCCTGCCCCAACGATCCCTGTGCTCCCCCACCCCTCCATGGCGCCGTGGTCCTGGTGCTCTTGCTGCTCAGTGGCTTGATCACCCTGGTGGGTACAGGCCCATCCCTCCATCGGTGCAGCCCCAGGCGTGCTCAACCCGCCCAGATTTCACCCAGTTCCAGCTCCACGCCAGGAAACTCGGCGCCGCCACTGAGCCGTTGGGCCTGCGGCTGAGGCTGCTGGCGGAAGACCACCACACGGTGGTCCATCTGGGCAGTTCCGCTGGCAGGTGCTCGGTCGCGTCCGGGGGCAAGGGAGGGGAGGGGATCAATGCCTCCTCAGGACGACGCCCGTCTGGTGCGGCTGGGGGCCCAGCGGCCCAGGTGCGACGGCCCGAGATGGGGCTGGTACTGGCGGACTTCGCCGTGAAGGTCCCCAGCAGCGCCGCAGAACCTCCACTGCCCTGCCCCCGTGATCAGCTCCTGGAGGCGCTGCCGCGTCTGCGGCAGGAGCTGGAAGCGGCATGCAGCGCCTGAGAAAACGCTCAGCCGTCCGGAGAGCCCCGGGGCGTGAGCTCAGCGCGACTCATCACAACGCTGGACCCTGGAGACTGAGGAAGAAACTTGACAAGCCACCCCCCCCCTTAGAGGTTAGTGAGAATTTCTGTGTTTTATAGATGGGTTCCCCATCCTTTCCCGCCACCACGGCATCCACCCCGGTGGCGGCGAAGCGTTCCCCGGCCATGGCCACTCTGGCCGGAACCACGATCGCCGGCCTCTGCTGCCTCGGGGCCGCCCTGCCGGCCAAGGCGGCGGTAGTAGCGAATTATGAGTTCCAGAACACGCTCTCCAGCACAATCCTCACAGCCCCCGATTTGGTTCCCTTCGTTCTGGGCACCTACGCCCCCGCCGTCATCGGAGGCACCCCCACCACTGTCTACAACTTCGGGCAAAATGAGGGCCTGTCGCTGGACACCACGGGCCTGATCAGCGACAACTACACGATCGCGGCTCTGTTCAGCTTCAATAACATCTCAAACTACAGAAAGATCCTCGACTTCAAGAACCTCACCAAAGACAGAGGGCTCTATACATTTGAAGGCCAGCTCAATTTTTTCGATGCAGCCATAGGTGGCCCCGCGGTGGGTCCCGGAACCTTCCTTGAAGCCGTGCTCACCAGAGACAGCTCCACCAAACTTGTCAGCGCCTATTTCGACGGAAACCTGGTGTTTTCGTTCACCGATTCCTCTTCTGATGGCGTCATATCGGTGGACAACCTGCTGAACATCTTTCAAGACGATGCCGATGTCGGAGGTGAAAGTTCCTCAGGATCTGTGGCGGGCATCCGAATCTTCGACAACGTGCTCACGGACGCCGAGGTCGCCGACCTCGACCTGATCACCCCCTCGGTGCCCCCAACATCACAGGTTCCCGGCCCCCTGCCGCTGCTGGGGGTCGGTGCCGCCTTCGGCTGGAGCCGGCGCCTGCGAAGCCGCCTCCGGCGCTCCACGCCCACCGTCTGATCGCGGTTCCCGGGCGCACGCAGCCCTCCGGCAGCAGGAAGCCTGTAGGGCTGTCGAACACCTTCAGGGGCAGGCCGCTCTGGCGCACCGCCAGCCAGAGCGGCCTGCAAGCGTCTGGTTGCGGGCTCCTGTGCCTCCTGCGGTTGGGGTCGTCTCGATCAGCTGGCCATCGCCGTCAAGATCCAGCACCGCCTCCGTGTTGGTGGCCCAGCAAGCTGCCGGCGGCCTGCTCCACAAAGCCCTCTCCCAGTTACCTTTCGATCGCTACCCAGCGATCATCACGCAGCTGCACGATGGCATCCACTGCAATGCCGTCCTGGTCGTGGTCGTGGTAGGGAAGCGACGCCCCATTGAGGGGTTGGCTCAGCACACGCAGATGCCAGATCCACAGGGAGACGGCCCATGACCGGGAGTGGTCCCCTCGATCACAACTGCCATGGTCGGAAGACCCGTTACCTCACCATCGCCGCCACGTTGCCGCCATCCACCGTGAGCACGGCGCCGGTGGTGCGCTCCATCCGGGCCAGGGCCACGAAGGCATCGGCCACATCGCTGGCGCGCACCTCGGCGCCCAGCAGGTTGCCGGCCATGTAGAGCTCCTCGCTCATGCCCCGGGCGGCGGAGCGCTCCTTGATCATCGTGTCGTCGAGCAGGCCCGAGCGAATGCGGTCGGCGTTGATGGCATTCACCCGCACGCCGGCCTCGCCTTCCTCCAGGGCGTACTGGCGCACCAGGGCCAGCAGGGCCGCCTTGCTGATGCCGTAGGCGCCGAAGTTGGGACCCGGATTGAGCGCCTGCTTGCTGACGTTGAACAGCAGCTGGCCGCCCAGGCCCTGGGCGCGGAACACGGCCAGCGCCGCCTGGGCGACGCTCTGGTGGGCGAAGAAGTTGAGCTCGAAGCTGGCCCGCAGGTCGGCGTCGGCCAGGGTGGCCATCGGGCCGGTCCAGGCGGCGCCGGCATTGCTCACCACGATGTCGAGGCCGCCGAAGTGGGCCGCCACCGCGGCGATGGCGGCCTGCACCGCCGCCGGGTCGGTGACGTCACAGGCCGCGGCGAGGGCCCGCTTGCCACAGGCGGCGGCCACCACCGCCGCGGCCTCCTGCTCCAGATCGAGCACCGCCACGTCAGCCCCGGCGGCGGCGAAGGCCCGGGCGATGGCGGCACCGATGGCGCCGGCGCCGCCGGTGACCAGCACCACCTGGCGGGCCAGGGGCTTCTCGGCCGCCTTGCCGAGCTTGGCCTGCTCCAGGCTCCAGTACTCCATGGCGAAGGTGTCGGCCTCGCCCACCGGCGCGAAACGGCCGATGGCCTCGGCCGCCAGCAGGGTCTGGGCCCAGGCGCCTGCGATGTCGGCCACGGTGGCCGCCTCGGCGGCCGACTTGCCGATCCCCACCAGCCCCAGGCCGGGGATCGCCGCCACCCGCGGCAGGGGATCGAGCGCCTTTTTGACGCCCCCGGCGGCGGCGTTCTGGCGCTGGAAATAGGCGCGGTAGTCGGCCCCGTAGGCCTCCAGGGCCTGCTCCAACGCCTTGCCCCAGGCGGCCAGGGCGTGGCCGTCGCCGCCGGGCGGCAGGGGCGGCAGCACCAGGGGCCGGGCCTTGGTGCGGATGACGTGGTCGGGGGTGGCGACGCCCCGACCGGCCCAGTCGCCCAATCGGGCGTCGTCGCTGATGGCGCGTGCCAGGGGGGTGTCGCGCAGCGCCAGGATCCAGTGGGGACGGACGCCGGCGGCGACGGCGGCCCGGCCCAGGGCGCCCCGCAACAACGGCAGCACCGCCGCCGCAGGGGCGGGGCGCTCCGGCACGGCCACCGCATGGAGCGAGCGCTCGCCCCGGGCCAGGCGCTCCTCGGCCCGCCGCACCAGGTCGATCATCCGGTCGTAGCTCTGCTCGGCCGTCGCTCCGAAGGAGAACAGGCCGTGCTGCAGCAGCACCATGCCCTCCGGTTCGCTGCCGCCGGCCGCCGCGGCCTCGTAGGCCAGGGCCGCCGCCTTGGCCAGGGCGAAGCCGGGCATCACGTAGGGCACCAGGGCCACCCGATCGCCGTAGACCTCGCGGCAGACCTCGGCCGCATCGGGCTGGTCGGCCAGGGCCAGCAGGGCGATCGAGTGGGTGTGGTCGACGAAGGTGTGGGGCAGGAAGGCGTGGAGCAGCGCCTCCACCGAGGGGTTGGGGGCGGCCGGATCGATCAGGTTCTGGCGCTGGGCCGCCACCATCGCCTCGTCGCTGAGGGACTCCAGGACCCGCAGGGCCTGCAGGGGCTCCAGCCGCACCGCCGGATGGCCCGGCGGCTCGATCGTGGCCAGGTCCCAGCCCGATCCCTTGACGCACAGCACCCGGATCGGCTCGCCCAGCAGCCCGTGCACGGTGGTCTTCACCGAGGTGTTGCCGCCGCCGTGCAGCACCAGCTCGGGGTCGGCCCCCAGCAGCCGGGCCGAGTAGGTGCGCAGGGCCAGGTCTTCGCCCACACCTTGAGCGCCGTAGCGGGCGATCGCCTCGCGGGCGGCGGCATCCGACCAGCGATGTTGCACGGCCATGGGGCGAAACGGGGACTCTGGGGGGAGACTACGGGGAGCGATCCACCAGGGGCTGCCCGTGTCCATCCGCTGCCGCCGCGAGGTCTTGAAGCCGTTGGCAAGCGGCGTGTTGCTGCCCCTGCTGCTGGCGGTGGGGGCCCCCGCCCTTGCCGAGCGGCCGGTCCCGCCCCAGATCCCGCGCGACGGCTGGAAGGACTGCGAGTACAACGACAAACCCCTGGCCTGCGTCGATGAACAACTTCCCGGCGGCCTGAAGATCCGCTGGAAGGACGGCCAGTCGATGACCTACCGGGCGGTGTCCGGCAAGGGCAAGGACGCCAGCGGCAGCGACCTGCTGCGCGATCGGCTGGGGGGACTCTGGCGCCGGGAGCTGTTCGTCCAGGGCAACATCACCCTCACCAACGACGCCAACGGCAACCGGATCTTCGTGCCGCTGCGCTTCCCCTGCAAACCGCCCCTGAAGGGAGAAGTGGGCTACTGCCGCTACTGAACCCTCCCGCCATGCGAGCGATTCTCGCCACCCCGGCCCTGGTCGACACGGAGCTGCCGGAGCCCGTCCCCGGCCCCCACGACCTGCTGGTGCGGGTCGAGGCGGTGGCGCTGAACCCGATCGACACCAAGCTGCGGGCCGCCGTGGGCGCGGGGGATCCGCCCCGTCAGCTGGGCTGGGACGGCGCCGGGGTGGTGGCGGCGACCGGGGAGCGGGTGGGCCGCTTCCGGGTGGGGGATGCGGTGATGTTCGCCGGCGATGCGGGACGGGCCGGCTGCAACGCCGAAGCCGTGCTGGTGGACGAACGCCTGGTGGGCCGCAAACCGGCGCGGCTCTCCTGGGCCGAGGCGGCCAGCGTGCCGCTGACGGGGCTGACGGCCTGGGAGGCCCTGTTCGAGCGCCTCGACCTTGATCCAACCGGTGGCACTGGGCGGGGCCGCAGCCTGCTGATCCTCGGCGGCGCCGGCGGGGTGGGCTCGATCGCCATCCAGCTGGCCCGCCGGGCCGGGGCGGTGGTGATCGCCAGCGCGTCGCGGCCGGAGAGTGCCGCCTGGGTGCGGCAGCTGGGGGCCGATCACGTGGTCGACCACCACCAGCCCCTGGCCCCCCAGCTGGCCGCCCTGGGCTTCGAGGCAGTGGATCGGATCGCCAACTTCAGCGACACCGACGCCTACTGGGAGGTGATGGCCGAGCTCATCGCGCCGCTGGGGTCGATCGTGGCGATCGTGGGCAACCGCCGCCCCCTCGACCTCAATCGGCTCAAGGCCAAGAGCGTGCGCTTCGCCTGGGAGTTCATGTTCAGCCGCTCCCAGTTCCAGACCGCCGACATGGGACGGCAGGGGGAGATCCTGGATCGCCTCGCCGAACTCCTCGAGGCCGGCGAGCTGCGCCCCACCCTGGGCCGCACCCTGAGCCCCATCAACGCCGCCAACCTGGAGGTCGCCCACACCCAGCTCGCCTCAGGGAGCACGATCGGCAAGATCGCGCTGGTGGGCTGGGACTAGGCCAGTCGCGCCACCAGCACCCGGTGGCGGGGATCGCAGGCCTCCCGGCGCACCTCGCGAAAGCCGGCCTGCTCCAGGGCCCTGGGCAGATCGAGGCTGAAGTAGTCCTCCAGGTAGGGCTCGGTGCTCTTGAGCAGGGTGGCGATCGGCGCCGGCAGCCGGCGGATCACGGCCGAATCCGGGTCCTGGTCCACCAGGGCCACCACCCCGCCGGGCCGCAACAGCCGGGCCGCCTCCCGCAGCACCGCCCGGGTGGCGCCGGCGGGCAGCTCGTGGCAGACGAACTGGAGGGTGATCAGATCAACGCTGGCCGCCGGCAGGCCGGTGGCCTCGGCGGCGGCGTGGTGCCAGCGGCGGATCCGCCCTCCGGGATCGCGGACCCTGGCCACCGCCAGCATCTGGGGGGAGAGGTCGAGGCCCTCGACGGTGACGCCTGTGCCCTCGCGCCGCTCCAGCCAGTCCTTGAGGGCCAGGGTGCTGACGCCCACAGAGCAGCCGATGTCGAGGGCGTTGCGCACCGGGCCTGCCAGCAAAGGTTGCCCTCCTGGTAGGCGTGGAAGCGGGCCCGGTAGTAGGGCGGAATCGCGGTGCCCGCATCGGTGCTGCTGGCCAGCAGCGGCTCGGCCTGGCGCACGAGCTCCTCGCGCCGGGCCCGCCAGGCGATGCCGCGCCGCTCGGCGGTGCGGATGATCAGCTGGCGGGCCTGCAGGAACAACAGCCGCCGCAGGGGCTCGACGGCCAGCAGCCGGTCAATCAACCAGCCCAAGGGATGGCGCGAGGCCACCCAGTTGGGGGGCGGGGCCGGAGCGACGGGCTGGGCCTGGGCCATGGGGGCGGAGCAGCGGCGGCGCTAGGGACTGCATTCTCGCCTCAGATGATGGGTTGTCGGCCCGCGATGGGCCCCCGAATGGGGCCAATCAGATGGCTAAGGAGGAGAACTTGCTACCGCCCGCAAGCGATCAATGACGTGTACATCCAGCCCCTCGTTCCTGGCCCAGGTGGCCATGTCGTCCCAGTCCACAGGATGGCTGCGGCACACCAGAACCGCCTGATCCCAGCACTGGCGATCATTCCAGTGCAGATAGGCAGCCAACCTGTCGATCACGCAAAGGCTTGGGGTGATGATTCGCAGGAATCCAAACGGTGTCTCCAGCATGGGAATCGCACGGTGATCCATCACTCTGGAGCCAAAACCAAGCGGCCCAGCTGGAAACTCCACGAGCCACTTGGTGCGGGGATGCGCAAAGAGCCGCCTGGATGCACTCTGGACGAAACCGAGCGGAGACATGACCCCTCGAAGCATCCCGGCATCGGCTGACGTCACGAAGTCCAGATCATGGCTCACATAGTGATTCTCGCTGTAAATCGAAACCGCACTTCCTCCCGACAAGGTTGCAATGATCCCAGCCGCCTCAAGAGCCGAACTGATGATCACCGCCAACTCCTCAAGGGTCGTCGCCTGATCAATCTCAGCCATGACTGACCAAGAGCTTGCCAGTCAGCCTGGGACGTTGCCGCTGCCGAAAGAATTGCTGCACTTGATCATCAGGCAGAAGCTTGAGCTCTGCTTCCAGGAACTGCCTGAGATTGCGAACAGATGGGTTGCGCTCACTGAAGGAAAATAGTCTGATGTTTCCCACCAACCGACTCACCAGTACACCGTCTTCCTCCAGTCGCTTCAATTGTCGCTGGGTCATGTTCAGCCCAAAGCCAAAGGTTTTGGCCATGCGTAAGGCATGGCCTTCTCCATAGCACTGCAGGAACAGCAGCACGCAGGCCGCCGTCCGATTGCCAAAGATCGCCTCAAGGACAGGGTTCATCGCCGAAGCCTTAACGACCCCAGAAGGGTGTTTCCCAACTCACATATTAAGTCACTCTACCCCGCAAGGGGGTGAAATGGACCTGCTCTGCATCGCCAGGCGCTTGCCAGCAGATGTCTGCCCCTGGTCGGCAACGCCTGAGGCGATCCTCACCTCAGGCGGCCGGGCGCAGCCACAGCGAGGCGGCGAAGCCCGCCAAGGCCACCGCCAGCCAGATCCAGCCGTGCAGGCTGAAGCTCATCACCCCGCCCAGGAAGGCGTTGACGTTGCACCCCGACGCCAACAGCCCGCCGTAGCCCATCAGCAGGCCGCCGAAGCCGCGCCTGGCCAGTTCCGGCATGGGCTGGGGCCCCACGCCCCGCCAGCGGAAGCGGCCCTGGCCGATGGCGGTGGCGACGGCGCCATAGAGCAGGCCTAGATCGACGAGCACGGCGTCGTTGAACAGCCAGGCCGCCGGCCCCGCCAGCAGGGCCTGGCCCCGGGGACTCGACCAGAACAGGCTGCTGCCGGGATCCCAGCCCAGGGCCTGGGCGGCGTGGGCGCCACTGAGGGCCAGACCCCAGAGCACCCTCCAGGGCTCGGCCGTCACCAGCAGCAGGCCTGTGGCCAGCAGGGCGACGGCGATGGCACCGCCGTAAAGCCCGTAAAGCCGGCGGCTGGGGCCCCGCCAGGGGAGCTGGCCGCTCCAGCGCGCCAGCAGCACGGTGATCAGGGCGATGAAGGCGAGCTGCAGGGTCAGGGCGCCAGGGAGGCCGAACAGCTCAAGGCCGACCGGGGAGGGCAGGCGCGGCAGGGGCAGGGCCGCCAGCTGCGGAGCATGGAGGGTGCCGAGGAAGGCGCCCACGATCAGGCCGATGAGGGCGGCCAGCACGCCGCCCCCGCCGCGGGAGGTGGCCGCCAGGGTCCCGCAGCCGCAGGCCCGGGCCCGCTCCATGCCGATGCCGAACAGGAAGGCACCGGCCAGGAAGGGCAGGGAGAGGGGGGTGGCCAGCAGCTTCGGCCGCAGGCCGGTGAGGGGCTCAAGGGCGAGCACCAGAGCCATGGCGATCACGAGCAGCGCCACCAGCAGCAGCTGGGCGAAGACCGGGTGGGGATCCCGCCGCTCAATCAGCCGGCGATAGCCGGAGGCGAAACCGAAGCCGGAGCGGACCAGGGCATGGCCGAGGCCGCAGCCCAGCCCCCAGACCAGGGCCGAGGCGGGCTGCCGGGCCCCCAGGGCCACCCCGATGGCGACGGCGGGGGCCACGGCGAGTACGGCAGTTGGGAAACGCCTCAACGCTTCTTCGCTTTGGCGGAGGAGGGGGCCTCACTGCCGGTGTCACAGGCCAGGGCGGCGGCCGGGACGAGCAGCAGCAGCAGCAGGCTGGTGAGCGCCCAGAAGCGGAGGCGGAAAACGGGCATGACGGCGGCGGGGGGGAAGGGGACGCTGGGGGGGGTCAGCGGCTGCTCACCTGCTGGGCCGGGCTGCCTTCGGGCCCCACGGAAATCGGCAGCTTGGAGGCGCTGTATTCGGTCCAGGAGCCTTCATAGATCCGCACCTTGGGGTACTTGAGCAGATGCTTCAAGGTGAGGAACTGGAGGCTGGCTTCCCTGCCGGTGCTGCAGGAGACGATCACCTCCTTGTCGGGAGTGATGCCGCGGCTCACCAGGAGCGCCCGGATCTCGTCGAGGGACTTCAGCTTGTGGGCATTCTTCTTCGCCTCGTCAGCGTTGTTGGCTTCGGTGAACGCCTGCCAGGGGATGTTCTTCGCTCCTGGGATATGGCCGTTGCGGATGAAGGTCTGGTCGGTGCCCTCGAACTGGGCCTTGGGACGCGGGTCGATGATCACCACCTTGCTGCGGCCGATCAGGGGCTGCAACTCATTGAGGGTGATGGCCAGGCCCTTGACCGTGGTAGGCCGGAAGCTGCCGGCCTGGAAGGTGGGGAACGCCTTGGTGGTGCTCTGGCCGGCCGCCTTGAAGCCGCTGAGGCCGCCATCGACGATCGCGACCTGACGCACGCCGCTCTTCTCAAGGATGTAGGAGACCAGGGCGGTGCCGAGAACGTCGTTGCCGTCGGAATAGACGAGCACCGAATCCCGGTTGGAGATGCCCGCCTGGCTCAGCAGGCTGGCGAGTTTGTCGGAACTCCAGATCTGGAAGGGCAGGCGGCCGTTGGGACCACGGAAGGCCTGCTCGGAGAGATGCACCGCGCCGGGTACGTGGCCGCCGATGTAGGAGAGCGGCGGCACCGGGCGCACATCAAGCACCTTCCAGCGGCCCGAGCTGGCGGCGGCGGCGGCCTGCTCAGGGGAGAGCACCTGGAAATTGGTGCCCCCCGCGGCCAGGGTGGTGACACCGGCGCTGGCCAGGGCAGGAGCGGCGGCAAGGGCCCGGGTGATCGGCGCGTTGCCGAGGGCGATGGCGGTGGCGACTCCGGCCGCGACCGAGAGCAGCAGGCGCCGGGTGGGGCGGGAGGTCTGCGGGAACATTAAACGCAAAGGCGACCGATATACCGATGTTTAACGGATGGCCCCTCTGGGTCCCTGTGTGTTCAACCACGTCGAGGTGTGTCCCGACGAATCTGGGTAACGTCCCAGCGACCCCGCGAACAAGCCATGGATTGGCCCCGCCTGCTGGCCCTCTCCACCTCCCTGCTGGTGGGAGCCGGCGCCCTGGTCGGCGGAGCCGCCCTGGCCACCCCGGCCGGATCCCTGCTCAAGGGCCTGTCATTGCCGCTGCCCAAGCCGGCCGCCCTGGCGCTGCAGGCCACCGCCATCGGCCCCAACCAGCTCAACCTCAACGTCCGCTTCGAACGGCTCTGAGGGGTCACGGAGCAGGCAGGGACAGCCACGACAGGCCTTTGAACCGGCCGAAGTCCTGATCGAAGCTCACCAGCCGCCAGCCTCCGGCGATGGCCAGGGCGGCCAGATGCACGTCGGTGCAGAGCCGGGGCGGCCATGGATCCTGGCTGAGCAGATGGCGGAACACGGGCCAGCTGGCGGCGGCCTCGTCCATCAGCCTCACCCCTGGCTGCTGCAAGAAGGCCGCCTGAACGGCGCTGGCCTCAGCCAGGCTGAGGGCCGCCTCTCCCATCACGCGCGGCTGGCTGAGCAGGCGCACCAGACCCAGGGCGGTCACGGTGGAGAACAGCACGGTGTCAGCGGCCTCCCCCTCCCAGTAGCGACAAGCGGCGTCGTGGTGACTATGGCCACGCCAGGCAAGCGCCAGCCAGAGGTTCAGATCGGGGAGATCCGCCGGCGCCTGCAGGGGAGTCATTCCTCCTCCAGCAGGGCGAACAGGCCGGCGTTCGAGAGCTGATCCGGCGTCAGGGGCAGGTCGGCCTCGATCCGGGGGAGGTCGGCGGCCCGGCGGGCCCGGGTGTCGCGGCCGTGGCCCGGGTCCACCAGCCCCTGTTCCACGAAGGAGCGCAGCAGCTGCTTCAGCGTGGTGCCCTCCAGCGCCGCCCTGGCTTTGAGGCGGGCGAACAGGGGATCGGGCAGCTCCAGGGTGGTGCGCACGGCCAGGCAGGCGAAGATGCGCATTTTAGTGCGCATTCGCCATGACCCCCCATGGCCTCTCTCAGGTGCTCTCCACCCCCAGCAGCGGCTCACCCAGCTGCAGGCATGAACAACCTGGGGGAAAGCACCATGTCCCAGCAAACCCACCAGATCACTGAGCCGGGGGCGATAACGGCTGGCCTCCATACCCGCCGGTAACGTCGGACAGGTGCGCCTGGAGCAGCAGGGACACACCAACCGGCTCAGCAGGTGCTTGATCACCAGCGGGGTGATCGGCGCAATGTCGATCACCTTGTGCCAGCAGGGCGCTGGATCCTCACCCTGCTGCAATCTGCCGCAGCGGAGGCATGCGTTGGGGTGGTGCTCCACCACCTGGTCCACCCGCTCGATCGGCAGCAGCTCTGGCCGGATCCGGCCTGGCCCGGCTGGCCACCCCGCTTGCGGCTACAAACCTTGGGCCGTTAGGTCGGCTCGAACCCAGTGCCGTCGCTGGAGGGAGGCTTGGAGGAGTGGCGAGAGCTGCAGCCAATCCGGTCCCGCAGGCTGGCCAGTTCAGCGGCCAGGGCAGTGAACTGGACGCAAAGCTCCTCGTTCTGCTGCGTGAGTGACTGAATCATCTGCCGCAGAGCAAGGATGAGCGTTCTGTTGCTGGCAGGCATGAGCGGCCAGTTCGCCTCTGAAATCCCGGGCTGGGATGTGCTCATCACAGGCGGTCACTGCCTGAGATGTAACAGGGATATAAACCGCAGCCAAAGGCTTGGCAGGGCAATGGTCGCCACTAGCATTCCCGGTCGCCCAACGTACACTCAACTAGTAAGCATTCTCAAACACAAAAGCATGTAAATAATTGCAAATTTGGCGCAGGGCATTGAGATGGCTCTGGCTTGTCGGCTAGGGTGTGCGTCTGATATTTCGAAACAGGACAGTTCATTATGGCTATATTCGATCCTCTTTCGCGCTACCGGGCCGAGAGCGCCGCCTACCAGTCGATTGACCTGGTGGCGGGCACAGCCGGCGTGGTGAGCGTCACTGGTCTGAGCAGCGTGGATGACGCCTCCGTGGCCATTGACCTGGGCAGCAATGTCTTCCGATTCTACGGAGCCAGCTTCTCCGGCAACAACAAGCTGTACATCAGCAGCAACGGCCTGATCAGCTTCGGAGGGGCAGACAATAACTCAGATAACAACGATTTAAGTTATGGTTATTACGGCTATTACATCACCCCGCTGTGGGATAACTGGGTCACCAACCGCAACACCAGTCCCAACGATCTGGTGCTCTATCAGTTCCGGGATCTCAACACCGACGGTGTGGCCGATCAGTTGGTGATCGAATGGAACAACGTCTATCACGCGGATGTTCCTGAAAGCGACGGTGCCACTTTCCAGGCGATTCTTTCGCTGAACAACGGTATCGGCAACGGCGACATTGTGTTCAACTACGTCGACCTCGCTGTGGATGGCGGCAGCGGCGACAGCAATTACAATGACGGTGGCAGTGCCAGCATCGGCATCTCCTCCGGCCAGCCCGGCACCCAAGGCACCCAGCTGCTGGTGGGCGTGAACGGCGAGGCCGACCTGCCGGTGAGCAGCGGCACGGCGATCCGCATCACCACGGTGCCGAATCCGATCAGTCCTAACCCGACACTTATCAAGGACATCAACACAACCAGGATCGGCTCCGCTCCTTCCCAGCTGACTGTGTTCAATGGTGCTCTCTACTTCGTGGCGGACAATGGCTACAGCGGCAGCGAACTGAATAAAGTCGATGCAGCGGGCAACATCAGCCTAGTGAAGGATATTTACGTTGGTCCAAATGGCTCTCAGCTATTGGGCCCCACCGTGGTGGGCAGCAGTCTCTTTTTCCAAGCCTATGACCCTATCAATGGCTATGGCCTCTGGAGAAGCGATGGGAGCGAAACGGGTACCACCCTTGTGAAAGGAGGCCTGGAAGGATATGCGTATAACGATGCCTCCACCGTGGCGGCCAGCGGCGGTAAGTTCTTCTTCAGGGCCTATGACGGCGCCAATGGGATCGAACTCTGGGTGAGTGATGGGACCGAACTTGGAACCATCCGCATCAGCAACATCGAAGCAGGCGCAGGAAATAGCAACCCCGCCAATCTCACCGATGTCAACGGCACCCTGTTTTTCGCTGCCACCACCAGCGCTGGTGGCACAGAGCTTTACAAGAGCAATGGCACCTTGGCCAGCACCGCTCTGGTCAGGGCCATCGCCAGCGGCGCGGCCAGCTCAGATCCTCAGGAATTGATCAATTTCAACGGCGCACTCTATTTCACCGCCAATGATGGGGCGAGTGGCCGCGAACTCTGGAAAAGTGGCGGCACCAGTACCACCACGGCTGTGCTTCGAAACATCAACACCAATGCTGGAGCCGGCAGCGATCCACTCAATCTCACTATCCTTAACAACACGCTGTACTTCTTCGCCAACAGCAGCACGGGCTATCAGCTCTGGAAAAGCGATGGCACCCTTGCAAACACGGTGCGCGTCAGTACGGCGATCTTCAATAAAGATTACTACACCAATTATAGCTTCAATCTGTTCAACCTCGACGGTACGCTCTATTTCACCAGTCAGGGCGCAGTCAACACCGAACTATGGAAAAGCAACGGCACCACTGTAACCAAGGTTGCCGATCTGCCAAGCTACTACAGTTTCGCTTCTGATTTTACCAACGTTGGCGGTGTTCTCTACTTTAGTCTCAGTGATGGGGGCGTCTCCACAGGTAAAGAGCTCTGGAAAAGCAATGGTACTGCCGAAGGCACAGTGCTGGTTCGTGACATTGTTTCGGGACCTCCTGACTCAAACCCGCGCGAGCTCACGGCGTTCAACAATCAACTCTATTTTGTGGCAGCCAGTGTTAACTCCTACAGCCTTGATGAGCTTTGGAGCAGTAACGGAACCTCTGGCGGAACCCAATCGCTGGAGGTAAATCCTGCCACGCAAGGGGCCAGTATCTCCGATCCTTTGCTGTTCAACGGCAAGCTCTACTTCGCCGCCAATGATGGCGTGGTGGGCAAGGAACTCTGGACCAGCGATGGCACTGCGGCGGGTACCCAGTTGGTCAAAGATGTGCGCGAGGGCATTAACGGCGACATCCGAGCGCTCACCGCGATGGGGAGCAATCTCTATTTCTTCGCCTACGATGATCTCAATGGTTACGGTCTCTGGAAGAGTGATGGCAGTGGCGCTGGCACCAGCCTGGTCAGTGCGGTGGATGGCTGGTCGTACAACAACAGCCCGCTCGTCAATGCGGGAAACCGTATCTATTTTGTAGACAGTGGCCTGGCTGGTGTGGAGCTATGGAGCAGCGATGGCACGACAGCTGGCACCGCCATCGTGAAGGACATCAATCCAGGCAGCGCAGATTCATACATTCTTCTCTTTGATCAGGCTGCATTGGGCAACACCTTCTTCTTCATCGCCTACAACCCCACGGCTGGCCGTGAACTCTGGAAAACGGATGGTACCAGCGCCGGCACAATGCTTGTGCGCAACATCAACCCTGGCGCTGGTGATTCCGATCCAGACGATCTGGTTGTCTTTAATGGCAGCCTCTACTTCGATGCCTACGACCCAACCTATGGTCGAGAGCTCTGGAAAACCGATGGCATCACCACCACCCGTGTCAAGAACATTGCGGCGGGTGCCACTGGTTCCGACCCACAGAACTACGTAGTTTTTCAGGGGAATCTTTTCTTCTCGGCATACGATCCAACCAACGGCTGGGAGCTCTGGAAAACCGACGGCACCACTGCCGGCACGGTGCGCGTAAGCGACCTCCCCTCTGGGTCGCCCTTGTCGCAGTCCACGGTGGTGAACAACACCCTGTTCTTCACCCGCAATGGCTATGAACTCTGGAAAACCGACGGCACTAGCGCCGGCACCATGCAGATGAGCGGTGCCCCCGGGGCCAGCCTTGGCAACACCGCTGATCTCAAGGAGCTCACCAATGTCAATGGTGTGCTCTATTTCGCTGCCACTGACCCCACCTACGGCCGTGAGCTCTGGCGCAGCGATGGCACAGCCGAAGGCACCTACAGAGTCACCGATCTCAATGCCAAGGTACCCCTGGGTTCGGGTCTGGGTAACTCCAATCCTCGCAACCTGATCTACGACGCCAGCCGCAACAAGTTATTCTTCACCGCCAGCAACTGGCAGAGCGGAGGTGAATATTATGGCGAGAATGAGCTGTTCAGCCTTGACATCAACGAGCGCCCCACCGACCTCAGCCTCAGTGCCACCAGCCTTAATGAAAATGGGGCTGCCGCCACGGTTGTGGGGAACTTCAGCAGCGTCGATCCGGACACGGGCAACACCTTCACCTACAGCCTCGTTCCTGGCAGCGGAGCCACCGACAACGGCGCTTTCACGATCGTTGGCAACCAGCTGCAGATCAACGCCAGCCCCGATTTCGAAACCAAAAACAGCTACAGCATCCGGGTGCGCAGCACCGACCAGGGCGGCTTGAGCTTCGAGAAGGCCCTTACGGTCACGGTGAACAATGTCAACGAGGCGCCCACCGATCTCGCCCTGAGCGGCAGCGGCACAGTGAACGAAAACGCTGGCCCGGCCCTGGTGCTCGGCAGCCTCAGCAGCATCGATCCCGACAGCCCCACCACCCCCCAGAGCTTCAGCTACAGCCTGGTGAGCGGTACGGGCGACAGCGACAACGCCGCCTTCTCGGTGGTCGCCAACCAGTTGCTGCTCAACGCCCCCGCTGATTTCGAAACCAAGAGCAGCTACAGCCTGCGGCTGCGCAGCACCGATCAGGGCGGCCTGTTCACCGAGAAGGTGCTCACGATTGCCGTCAACAACCTCAACGATGCCCCCACCGATCTGGGCTTGAGTCCCAGCAGCGTCAATGAGAACGTGGCGGCCAACAGCGTGATCGGCAGCTTCAGCAGCACTGACCAGGATGCCGGCAACACCTTCACCTACAGCCTGGTGGCCGGAACCGGCGCTACCGATAACGGCGCCTTCAACATCCTGGGCACTCAGCTGCGCATCACCGCTAGTCCCAATTTCGAGGCCAAGAACAGCTACAGCATCCGGGTGCGCAGCACCGATCAGAGCGGTGCCTTTGTGGAGAAGGTGCTGCCGATCTCCATTCTCAATGTGAATGAATCGCCCACCAACATCAGCCTCAGTGCCAGCAGTATTTCTGAGAATGTGGCCGCTGGCAGCCTGGTTGGCACCTTGGCCAGTACCGATCCCGATAGCCCGCTCACACCCCAGAGCTTCGGCTATCGCCTCGTCGCCGGCACCGGCGACACCGACAATGCCGCCTTCGAGATCCAGGAAAACGAGCTGCGGCTCCGCTCCGTTCCCGATTTCGAGCTCAAGTCGTCCTACACCATCCGTGTGCAGACCCGCGACCAGGGCAACCGCACCTTTGCCAAGGTGTTCACGATCACGGTGACCAACCAGGCCGAGGCCCCCACCGATCTGGCCCTGAGCGCCAGCAGTGTGAATGAAAACGTGGCCGCCGGCACCGTGGTGGGGAACTTCAGCAGCGTCGATCCGGACACGGGCAACACCTTCACCTACAGCCTGGTGGCCGGCACTGGAGCCACCGACAACGGCGCTTTCACGATCGTTGGCAACCAGCTGCAGATCAACGCCAGCCCCGATTTCGAAACCAAAAACAGCTACAGCATCCGGGTGCGCAGCACCGACCAGGGCGGCTTGAGCT
>NZ_JAGQCH010000016.1 GCF_024346055.1 Cyanobium sp. Cruz CV13-4-11 | reverse complement strand
CCAGCCGCAACCGACGCAGTGGAAGCGTCAGTTCCTAAACTTTTTTGGTTGTCCAGGTTCTACCGCTCCACCCCTTCCGGGGCTCTCGCGGCGCGTCGCCTCCCGGCGACTCAGAAAACTTACAACATCGTCGGCTCGCGCCTCTTGATCTCGTAAGCCTGCTCCCCGCTCGAGCTCTCGCTCTCTGGGGCGCAGTCCAAAATCATACCACCTGCATCGGCTGAGCCTTCGCCTCTATCGCTTTTGCAGGCTGTGGCCGCCTGACCAGCACAGGGTCCATAGCGAAGGGGCTTGCACGGTTCCGGCGGCAAGCGGGCTCTGCCTGGCCCATTCGCGCCTCCTGTGCGGTGGGAGGCACCCAAAGGGCTCCGTGAGCGTGGCCTCGCTGATAGAGCCTCTGGGTGGGACCCGCAGGGTTGCTGCTGGCCCCTGGACCTGCGCACGACGGAGCCCGAACACAAAAAAGCCGCGATTGCTCGCGGCTCAAGGGAGATGGTTCGGGGCCGGAGCCCCGGGTGGCCTCAGAACAGACCCAGGGTGAGGGACTTGTCGATCGGCAGGCAGGCGCCGATGCCGAGGTAAATGGTGAACGCGGTGCCGAACAGGAAGGCGCCCATGGCGACGGGCCGGCGGAACGGGTTCTGGAACTTGTTGAAGCTCTCGATGAAGGGGATCAGCATTAGCCCCAGGGGGATCATCGTCTGGAGGGCAATGCCCAGGAGCTTGTTGGGGACGACCCGGAGGATCTGGAACACCGGATAGAGGTACCACTCCGGGAGGATCTCGAGCGGGGTGGCGAAGGGATCCGCCCGATCCCCCAGCATGGCGGGATCGAGAACGGCCAGCCCCACCAGGCAGGCAAGGGTTCCCAGGATCACCACCGGAAAAATGTAGAGCAGGTCGTTCGGCCAGGCCGGCTCGCCGTAATAGTTGTGGCCCATGCCCTTGGCCAGCTTGGCCCGCAGCTTGGGATCGGTGAGATCAGGCTTCTTGAGGATGTGCATGGGGGAGAGCTCGGGACGCTTGTGACCAGTGGGGGAAGGCTAAAGGGAAGACCGGGGTTTAGAGCGGGCCGGAGATGCCCTGCTTACGGATCATCAGGAAGTGGATCAGCATGAACACCGCCAGCAGCCAAGGCAGCACGAAGGTGTGCAGGCTGTAGAAGCGCGTCAGGGTGGACTGGCCCACGCTTTCACCGCCGCGGAGCAGCTCGACCATGAAGTCACCCACCACGGGGACGGCGGCGGGAACGCCGCTGACGATCTTGACGGCCCAGTAACCGACCTGGTCCCAGGGGAGGGAGTAGCCGGTGACACCGAAGGACACGGTGATCACGGCCATGGTCACGCCGGTGACCCAGGTGAGCTCGCGGGGGCGCTTGAAGCCACCGGTGAGGTACACGCGGAACACGTGCAGGATCAGCATCAGCACCATCATGCTGGCGCTCCAGCGGTGCACCGAGCGGATCAGCCAGCCGAAGCTGACGTCGGTCATCAGGTACTGGACGGAGCTGTAGGCCTCCACCACCGTGGGCTTGTAGTAGAAGGTCATCGCAAAGCCGGTGGCGAACTGAATCAGAAAGCACACCAGCGTGATGCCGCCCAGGCAATAGAAAATGTTGACGTGGGGCGGGACGTACTTGGCAGAGATATCGTCGGCGATCGCCTGGATTTCGAGGCGCTCCTCAAACCAGTCATAGATCGGGGACGACTTGGCGCCAGGAGACGAGTTCGCCATGCAGCGTGGGGCTTGGGTTGCGAGAGTCTACCGATCGTGCTGACCCCACCGTGAGACACCCGGGCCGCCGGTCCATCCCGGCTCAATGCTTTGCAACAGGGCTCTGCCTGCTGCTGTGCCTGCCAGCACCGGCGCTGGCCCTCAGCGATGCCCAGCAGCTGGTGGTGGAGGCCTGGCGGCTGGTGAATCAGAGCTACGTCGACCCCGCCCAACTGGAGGCGGTGCAATGGCGGCGCCTGCGCCAGAAGGCCCTGGAGACGTCGATCGCCAGTTCCGTGCAGGCCTATGGCGCCATCGAGGCCATGCTGGCGCCGATCGGCGACCCCTACACCCGGATGCTGCGCCCGGAGGAATACGCCACCCTGCGCTCCAACACCCAGGGCCGCGTGACCGGCGTCGGGCTACAGCTGGGACTGCGGGCGGGGGATCAGCGGATCGTCGTGATCGCCCCCCTTGATGCCTCCCCCGCCGCCGACGCTGGGATCGTATCCGGCACCGAGATCCTCAAGGTGGACGGCATCCCGGCCGACGTGCTGGGGCTGGAGGGCACCGCCGCCCGCCTGCGGGGCCCCGCCGGCAGCGATGTGCTCCTGGCCCTGCGCACCCCGGCGGGCCAGCCCACGGAGGTGCTGCTCGACCGCCGCGAGGTGGACCTGCAACCGGTGCGCAGCCATCGCCTGCAGAGCGAGGGGCACAGCCTGGGTTACCTGCGGATCACCCAGTTCAGCGAACCGGTGCCCCAGCAGGTGCGTTCCGCCCTCGCCGAGCTGACCGCCGCCGGGGGGAGCGGGCCGATCGAAGGGCTGATCCTCGACCTGCGCAACAACTCGGGTGGGCTGGTGGCCGCCGGGCTGGCGGTGGCCGATGGACTGCTCGACGGGGATCCGATCGTGGAGACCCAGGACCGGGGCGGCATCGCCGCCCGGCAGCAGGCGACCCCCGGCCGCCTCTACGGCGGCCCCATGCTCACCCTGGTCAACGCCGGCACGGCCAGCGCCAGCGAGATCCTGGCCGGTGCC
Source organism: Cyanobium sp. Cruz CV13-4-11 (assembly GCF_024346055.1). Lineage (GTDB taxonomy): Bacteria > Cyanobacteriota > Cyanobacteriia > PCC-6307 > Cyanobiaceae > Cyanobium. Next base: position 88,642 of record NZ_JAGQCH010000016.1, on the reverse strand, counting down.
CTGCAGGACAGTGGACGCTCCCGCCTGGCCGGCAGTCGCACCTTCGGCAAAGGACTGATCCAGACCCTGATCAACCTGAGTGACGGCAGCGGTCTGGCCGTGACCGTGGCCCGGTACCTCACCCCCAGCGGCCGCGACATCCAGAACCAGGGCATCGAGCCGGATGTGCTGCTGCCCCAGCCCGAGCCCCTGGAGCCGGACGGGGACGGGGACAGCTGGCGGCAGGCGGCCGCCACGCTTTTGGTGGCGGAACTGGCAGCCCCAGCCCTGGAACCATGAGCCAGCGCACATACCACGATCCGCTGCACGGGGCGATCCGCCTCGATCGCCAGGATCCTGCCGAGGCGCTGGCGATCGATCTGATCGACACGGCGCCCTTCCAGCGGCTGCGGCGCATCCGCCAGCTGGGGCCGGCCTTTCTCACCTTCCATGGGGCGGAATCCAGCCGCTTCACCCATTCCCTGGGGGTGCTGGCGGTGGCGCGGCTGGCCCTGCAGCAGCTGGAGCGGCTCGATCCGTCCCTGGCCCAGCACCGGGGTGTGCTCTATGCGGCCGCCCTGCTGCACGACGTGGGCCACGGCCCCCTCAGCCACTCCGGCGAGGAAATGTTCGGGGTGCAGCATGAGGTCTGGTCGGGCCGGCTGATCCGCGACCATCCCGCCCTGCGCGACCGGCTCGACGCCGATGCCCCCGGCCGGGCCGCCCTGGTGGCCGACCTGCTGGAGCATGGCCACCACCCCTGCCGGGCCATCAAAGCACTGATCAGCAGCCAGCTCGACTGCGACCGGCTCGACTACCTGCTGCGCGACAGCTACAGCACCGGCACCCGCTACGGCCAGCTCGACCTGGAGCGGATCCTCGCCAGCCTCACCCTGGCGCCCGACGGTGATCTGGCCCTGCACCCCCGGGGCCTGATGGCGGTGGAGCACTACCTGGTGGTGCGACACCTGATGTACAGGAGCGTCTACAACCACCGGCTCAACATCGTCTGCAACTGGCTGCTGAACCGGGTGATCGCCGTGGCCCGCCGTCTGGGCCCCGCCGTGGTGTGGGCCGATCCCACCATGGCCCGCTGGCTGTGGGAGAGCGACCGGCTCGATCTGGACAGCTACCTGGCCAACGACGACATCCGCACCGGCTACCACCTGATGCGCTGGCGGGAGGAAGCCCCCCAGGAACTGGCCGATCCCTGCGGGCGGCTGCTGGAGCGACGCCTGCCCAAGGCCACGGACGTGAGCGATCTCCCACCGGCCGGCCGGCTCGAGCTGCTGGCGGTGGCACGGCAGCTGTGCGAACGGGCCGGCCTGGTGGCGGAAGGGTGCTGCGCCCTGCAGCAGCGCCAGAGCCGGGGGTATCACCCCTACGCCGGTGGCCTGCGGCTCTGGGATGGCCTGCGGCTGCAGGCCCTCGAGCGGCGCTCCCCCCTGGTGGCCAGCCTGTGCCAGACGGTCGACATGGCCTGGCTGATCCACCCGGCCCGGGTGAGCGACGACCTGCGCGCGGCCCTGGCGGTGCGGCGAGCGGAGGACGGGGGACGCCAGGGCCTCTAGGTTCGCTGCACCCCCGGACACCGTCTTGGCCGCCGCATTGATCCAGGCCCTCGACGACCGGCAGCCGCACCTGCTGCGGCTGCCGGCGCAGCAGGGCTCCGCCAGTGCCCTGGAGGAAGTGCGCTATGCCCTCGGCAGCCGGCACCCCAGGGCAGGCACCGTGGTGCTGGAGGCGGGCCGCTGGCCCCTGCTCCTGCCGGAGCTGCGGCAGCTGCGGGAGCTGCTGGCCCCCCTGCACCTGGAACTGATTCGCGTCGCCGCTGACCACCCGGAGACCCTGGTGGCCGCCGCGGCCCTCGGACTCGACATCGATCCAGGCGCACCGCCGCCACCCACACCGGCCATCAGCACCGCAGCAGCGGCGCCAGATCTGCTGGTCCATCGCGGCACCTTGCGCTCCGGCGACCATCTGCAGGCGGAGGGTTCGGTGCTGCTGCTGGGGGATGTGAACCCCGGCGCCCGCCTCAGTGCCGCCGGCAATGTTCTGGTGTGGGGGCGGCTGCGAGGCATCGCCCACGCCGGCGTGGCCGGCAACCGCGAGGCCCGCATCGTCGCCCTGCAACTGCGCCCCCTGCAGCTGCGCATTGCCGACGTGGTGGCCCGGGGGCCGGAGGATCTGCCGCCGCCCGGGCTGGCCGAGCAGGCCCTGCTGGTAGAGGGGGAGATCCGCATCGATCCGGCGGCGCCGGACTTCAGCGGTTGATCAGGCCGAAGGCCCCCAGTCCCCCGGCCACGGCCATGAACCACAACGGCGAGATCCGGGTGCGTAGCATCAGCACGCACACCAGCAGGGACACGACAACGCCGGCGGCATTGGTGTCGGCGGTCTTGAGGATCTTCACCCCCACGGCGAACAAGATGCCCAGGGTGATGGGGCCGAGCCCCCGCTCGAAGGCCACGCGCCAGGGGGAGTCGCGCAGCCGGTTCCAGCTGAGGCAGGCCACCACCATCAGCAGGGTGGAAGGCAAAAGAATGGCGATCTCGGCGCCGTAGGCCGTCAGCAGAGCCCAGCCAGGGCCCTCGGGCCAGCCGGCCCCCATGCCGAGCAACCCCACGATCATCGAACTCGGTCCCGGGGCCGCTTCGGCCAGGGCGTAGATGTCGGCGAACTGGGAGGGCCGCAACCAGCAGTACTGCTCGACGCTGAGGTGATGGTATTCCGTCAGCAGGGTATTGCCGCCCCCCAGGGAAAACAGGGACAGGCCCAGAAACGTACCCATCACCTGCAGCAGGTGGCCGAGATCGTTGAGCCGCATGGGGGTGCAGCTGGCCGCCTCGGCGGCGGCCGCCAGCAGCAGGGGCGGCATCAGCGTGGCGCTCCGGCAGTGGGCCTGGTATGGGATGGCCGCGGCCAGTACCAGGCCATTGCCAGGGGGCCGGCCACCAGCACCAGCGGCACCAGCCGCACATGGAAGAACGTCATCAGTACGAAGGTGACCGCCGCCAGCAGCAGGGCCATCGGATCCTTCCAGTACTGATCAAGGATCTTGAAGCCCATCGACAGGGCCATCCCGGCCGCCGCCGCCACAACGCCCGCCAGCACCCTGTCCAGCGCAGGCAGGGTGTGGAACTCGAAATAGAGCAGCCCCACCCCCATCAGCAGGGTGAAGGGGACCAGCAGCATGCCCGCCAGGGCCGCCAGGGCCCCGGGCAGGCCGCGGAAGAAGGTGCCGACGTAGACCGCCATGTTGATCTGGTTGGGGCCGGGGAACAGCCGGGCCACAGTGAGTCCTGTGAGGAACTCCTCGTTGCTCATCCAGCGGCGCTGTTCGACGATGATCCGCTGGCTCCAGGCCGAAAGGCCGCCGCCGAAGGCGGAGAGGGCCACCATGAGCATGCCGGAGAACAGTTGCCGCAACCCGGGCGCGGGGGCCGTCGGGGAGAGCTTGGAAGCGTCAGTCATGGACGAAATGGGGATCCGGCGGCAGTTCCCCTTCCTCGTGATATTTGGGGTCGAGGGGATCCGGGGCGTTGTACTTCTCGGCGTTCTCCCAGTCGGTCTCGAACATCTCGCGCAGCCGTGCCACCACTTCGGGTGCATCGCTCTCGATGCCCAGCTCCCGGCGTAGGTCGAAAGCGCTGCGGTCGATGTTCATGGAGCCGGTCTGGGCGAACGCCCCATCCACCAGGATCAGCTTGGCGTGCAGCTTGGGCCGCTGCTGCCTGCGCACCTTGACGCCGAAGCGCTGCATCACCCGTAGCGAGGAGAAGGTGTCGTAGATGTCCCAGTCGCTGATGCCGTGCTTGCCGCCGCACAGCACCCGCACCTTCACCCCGCGCTCCCGGGCGCTGATGATCCGCTCCAGGATCACCGCATCAACAAACTTGGGGTGCTGGATCCAGAGCGTGCGGGTGGCGGCATCGACGATGCGGGCCATTTGACCGCGGCTGTGGGCGCTGCTCCACACCAGCCCCACGCCCAGATCGGGCTGGAAGAAGACGCGCTGCCAGTCGGCCTCGAAACCCGCGGTCACCTGGGCCACCACGGCGGGGTTGTAGGTGAGCACCCCGTAGTCGCGGGTCTCGGTGAAGTACTTGTCGGCCAGGTTGAAGGTGGCCACCAGGGCGGTGTGCCGGTCGACCACCATCGATTTCTCGTGGGTCACCGGGAAGGCCTCGCTGGTCCAGGCCGTCTCGATGCCCCAGCCCTGGAGGCGGGCGAAGGCCTCGTCGTTCCAGCGGTCGCCGCCGGAGGTGTGGGGGTTGAGCATCACCCGCACCTGCACCCCCCGCTCCCGGGCACGCTGCAGGGCCTGCTCCACCGCCTCCGACTGGAGCTTGAACTGCTTCAGAAGCAGTTGTTCTGTGGCCTCCTCGATCAGGGCGACCACGGCATCCACGCCGTCGTCGGGCATCACCAGCAGCCGCTGGGGCCGGTGCGGGGCGGAGGTCATCGAGGCGCGCAGGGGGGAATGGGCCTTTCTAGCGGCAGTTGCGGACCTTGGCCCAGCCGCCCCGCCCAATGGGATTAGCCTGCCGCGACGCCCGTGGACGCCGTGACGTCAGCACCCGCCCGCATCATCCTCATCTGTTCCGGCAAGGGGGGCGTCGGCAAGACGACCCTCACCGCCAACCTGGGGATCGCCCTGGCCCGGCTGGGGGAACGCACCGTCGTGCTCGATGCCGATTTCGGCCTGCGCAATCTCGATCTGCTGCTCGGCCTGGAGAACCGGATCGTCTACACCGCCCAGGAGGTGCTGGCCGAGACCTGCCGGCTGGAGCAGGCCCTGGTGAAACACAAGCAGGAGCCCAATCTGGCCCTGCTGCCCGCCGGCAACCCCCGCATGCTCGAGTGGCTCACCCCCGAGGACATGCAGCGGATCGTGGCGATGGTGGCCGAGCGGGCCGATTACGTTCTGATCGATTGCCCGGCTGGGATCGAGGACGGCTTCAAGAACGCCGCAGCGGCCGCCCGCGAGGCGATCGTGATCACCACCCCGGAAGTGTCCGCGGTGCGTGATGCCGACCGGGTGATCGGCCTGCTCAACACCCGCGGGGTGGCACCGGTGCAGTTGGTGCTCAACCGGGTGCGTCCCAAGATGATGGCCAGCCAGGAGATGCTGGGCGTCGAGGACGTGACCGACATCCTGGCCCTGCCCCTGGTGGGCCTGGTGGTGGAGGACGAGCAGGTGATCGTGTCCACCAACCGGGGGGAACCGCTCACCCTCAACGGCAACGGATCCCCCGCCGCGAAGGCCTACCAGAACATCGCCCGGCGCCTGCGGGGTGAGGCCATCCCCCTGGAGGATCCCTCCAAGGCCCGCAAGGGCCTGCGCGCCCGGCTGATGAACAAGATCCGCAAAACCACCGGTCTCTTCTGAGCACCATGACGCTGTTCGATTTCATCCAACGGTTGCTGGGGCGCCAGAAACCAAGCGGCACCATGGCCAAGGAGCGGCTGCAGCTGGTGCTGGCCCACGACCGCAGTGATCTCAATCCCGAACTGCTCGAGCAGATGCGGCGCGAAATTCTCGAGGTGGTGCAGCGCTACGTGGAGATCGACATCGAGGAAGGCGACGTGAGCCTCGAAACCGAGGACCGGGTCACCGCCCTGGTGGCCAACCTGCCGATCAAGCGGGCCCGTCCCCTGCCGGCCCTGGTGGCGGCAGCCGCCGCCGTGGGCATGGCCCAGGCCCCCGACCCCGAAGCCCCGCAGGAGCTGGCCGTTCCCCTGGCCAGCGAACCGACCGAGGACCCCGCCCCCGCCGATCCGGACTGAGGCCACACGCCCGGCCGACGGCCGGCGGGAACGCTGCAGGCAGTGCAGCGATGGCAGGCCTTGGCGGACCCTTTCCTGGTAGCGATCACCCCAGCGGAGCAACGGGTGCTCGATCTGCTGCGCCGGGGCGACAGCAACCGCCACATCGCCGCCCAGCTGGTGCTGAGCCCGCGCACGGTCGAGTGCCACGTCTCCCACCTGCTGGCCAAGACCGGCTGCCGCAGCCGCACCCAGCTGCTGCTCTGGGCCCTGGCCCAGGGATAGGCTGGGCCGGGCCAAGGGCCCATGCCGGCTTAGCTCAGTGGTAGAGCAGCGCTTTTGTAAAGCGAAGGCCATCGGTTCAAATCCGTTAGCCGGCTTGCCAGGGGATGGGCGCAGCCACCGCCCTTACCATCAGCACAGCACAGCGCCCGGGAGGCCATGGCGTGCCACACCTGGCTGGTGGGAGGGCTGATCGTCCTGCATGGGGCCCTGGCCCAGGCCCCACCGCCCCCGCCGCCACCTGTTTCGCCTCAGCAGCCTGCTCAGCCGGCAGCCCGCTCCGGCGCAGAGATCCTGGGGCGTCCCGGCATCCGCACCCGCTACGCCGATCCCAGCGGTCCGGCGCCAACGGCTGGGGCCAAAACGCTTCCGGCCGTCGGCCCCCCGGAGCGCCCCCTGACGGTGCCTGTCAACGAACGGGTGGATTTCACCCCGACGATGGAGCAAGGCCCGTTCCAGCAGCCCACCTTGCGGGGGCTGTTCCGCTGGGATCTGCAGCAACCGGCCTCCCGCTGAGGGGCTCTAGCCGATCGCCTGCCAGAGCGACAGCAGGCCGAAGGCCAGAAACAGGCCGCCGCTGAGGCGGTAGAGCACCCGCTCGCTGATCCTGCCGCCGATCCACTGGCCCGCGCCCACCGCCAGCCAGGTCACCAGGGCATGGCCCAGCAGCGTGCCGGCCAGCAGGCCGGCGAAGGTGAAGGCCGGCGCCGCCGCCAGAAAAATGGTGGCGAACTGGGTGCGATCCCCCAGTTCGGCCAGGAACACCAGCACGAAGGCCTCCCAGATCACGGCACCCGGACCACGGATGCCGCCATTGCTCTCGGCGGCATCGATCGCCGCCTCGGCCTCCTGGGCCTCCTCCTTGGCGGCATCGGCGGGGAGGCCGGCGGCATCCACCAGCAACTTGACGCCGAACCCGAGGAACAGGGCCGCCGCCAGCCAAGGAACGACGGTCTGGGGCAGCCACTCCCTGAGGCCATACCCCATCCCCAGGGACAACAGGGTGACCAGACTGAGGGCCGCGAAGGCCCCGACGAACACCCAGCGGGGGCGATGGCGCGCCGCCAGGATCAGGGCCATGAAGAAGGTCTTGTCGCCCAGCTCGGCCAGGGTGATGGCGGTGAGGCTGGAGCCGAAGGCGGCGAGTCCGGGATCGCCGGCGCTGGCAAGGGTCATGGGGGCGGTCGGCACGCCTCCGTCGGCGCCAGGGGGTGGATCCGGCCGCAGGCCGGGCCTTCCGAATCAGGGCATCATGCTCCGGCGAACAGCCAGAGCAGCGACGCCAGAGCCAGCCAGGCCAACCAGCCCAGGTTGAACACGGGGGTGGCCAGATGCACCAGGGGCACCAGCAACCAATGGCTGAGGCCCACCGCCAGAAGCACCACCAGCAGGAGCGGCAGCATCAGGCGCCCCCCGGCCCCGGCGCCACGGCGGCCCCGGGCCGGAGCACGGTCCATTCGCTCCCACGGCCTGATCCCAGCTCCGACCCCCGCCAGGCCAGCACCGTGCTCGCCTGCCCGGATCCCGCCGGCCAGGGCAGGGGCTCCAGCAGGGACAGGGCGGGGAACTGGCGCTCCGCTTCGGCCGCCGTGGTGGCCGGGGGCTCGCCGGAACGGTTGGCACTGGTGGTGGCCAGGGGGCCGCTGAGGCGCAGGAGCTCCCGTGCCGGCTCGCAGGCCGGGACCCGCAGCCCCAGGCTCGTGCCGCCGGGGTGGAGATGGCTCGTCAAGGATCCGGCGATCGGAAGCACCAGGGTGACGGCCCCCGGCCAGCTGAGTCGGGCCTGCTCGATCCAGGGCTGTTGCCAGGGCACCCCAAGGGCCTCGACCAGCTGGGGCAGGTCGGCTCCCATGAGGATCAGCGGCTTGTCGGCGGGCCGTTGCTTCAGTTGCCAGAGCAGGGCGGCCGCCTCGGGACGGGCGGCCAGGGCCGGCAGGGTGTCGGTGGGAAACAGGACCGCCTCCCCCTCCGCCAGGCACCTGGCCAGTAGGGCGGCAGCGTTCGTCACCCGCCGGACCTCCAGCCACTGGCGAAGCGGGCCCGGCCCTCGAGGTCGGCATGGACCGCGAGCCGTTCCAGACCGGCGGCGCGCAGCAGCGCAGCCACCTCCTCGCTCTGGTCGTGGTGGTGCTCCAGCAGCAACAGGCCGCCAGGGGCCAGGCCCCTGGAGCTGCCGGCCACGATCGAACGGAGGGCCGCCAGCCCATCGGGGCCGCCATCGAGGGCCAGGCGGGGTTCGTGATCCCGCACCACCGGCTCCAGCGCTGAGACAGTGGCGCTGGGGATGTAGGGGGGGTTGCTCACCACCAGATCCAGCGCGCCCCACCAGGGCGCCAGCGGCTGCCACCAGTCACCCGCCAGCAGGCGGACGCGGCCCTGCAGATCCCAGCGGGCCAGATTGGCGTCGGCCTGGATCAAGGCCTCGGGGCTGGCCTCCACGGCGAAGCCACTACTGGCGGGACGGCTGCGGGCCAGGGCGATGGCCAGGCAACCGGAGCCGGTGCCCAGGTCGGCCCAGCGGCCTTCGGGGCGCTCTGCAGGCCATAGGGACAGGGCCAGATCCACCAGCAGTTCCGTTTCCTGGCGGGGGATCAGCACCCCGGGCGCCACGGGCAGCTCCAGGTCGCGCCAGGGACAGCAGCCCACCAGGTACTGCAGGGGCTCGTGGGTGCGGATGTGGCGGCGCCAGAGGGCGTCCAGCGCCTCCAGCGAGCCCTGGAGGCGGACCTCGGCCTCCGGATGGCACCACAGCGCCTGCAACTGGCTCCAGCGCAGACCGGCGCCCAGATCCAGCAGCCAGTCGAGGGCGGCGGCATCCCCACCGAGGACCAGGAGGCGGCGTCGCCAGGCCAGCAGCTCCGACGCCGTGATCAACAGGGCGTCAGGGCCATCCGCCGAGGGCGCAGGGACGGGGACCGTGCCGACCTGGGAACGCATGGAGAGAGCCTAATCAGCAGTGGCGATCTAGGCAGTGGCGATCTAGGAGCATGTTGCCCGTAGCGCCGTCGCTCACGCCATCCAGCGCAGCTCGGCACTTCTTTCTACATCGTCTTCTGACGATTTTAGTAGGCGGTTTGCTGCCTCCTGCTCAGCCGTGGGGGCCTGGCCCCCCTATCCCGTTGCCATCGCTTGCTGGCACCTCTGCTGCTTCAGGTAGCGCCATAGCTTGTTGAGGTTGTGCGTCATGCCCCAGATCGTCCATTCACTGTTCACCTTCTCCAGCCCGCGCAATAGAAACCGCCGCAGCCCTCGCGCTTCTTTGGTCTGACCAAACACCGGCTCCACGATCGTCTTGCGCTTGGCGTAGATCTCCCTCCCTTCCTTCTTGCGCAGCTTGCGAGCCATCTTGCCTTTGGCATCCAGATCTTTGGGGATGGGGCCACAGATGGCTGGCGGCGGCTGACCGTGCTTCTGCCTGCCGGTCGAGATGTGGGGGTCGGTGCCTCGCTTCTCGCAGGCAGAGACGTTGTCCTCACTCCAGTAGCCCGCATCGGCAATGAACGTCTCTGGACAGGCACCGGTGTTGGCGATCGTGCGCTCCAGCATGGGCACCAGGTGCTCCACGTCAGGAGGCTGGTTGCTGACGCCCATCGCCACGATCACCTGGTGATCGCCATCGACTGCCGCCTGGCAGTTGTAGCCCTGCAGCAAGTTCCCATCACTCTTCATGATGTGGCTGTCGGGATCAGTGAAATTCCGCTGCGCCCTGGCCTTGGGGCTGCCATCAGCCCGATGGGCAAGCCCTCGATGGGGCATGGCGTCGGCCGCCTGGGGCTCCAATCCCTCGGGCTCGTGGCCTGCCTCACGGGCCTTCTCGATAGCCAGATCCTTGGCGGTCTCTGCTTTCTTTCGTGCCTTGGCCGCTTTGTCGCGGAGCTTCTGCTGCTCGCTGGCATCCGCTTGTTCCTCCGCTACAGCGGCAGAAGCCGCAGCTGCGGCTTCTGCCGCTGTTGCCTGCTTGGTGCGATCACGGGCAGCGGCGGCTGCCGCTTCCGCCTCCAGCGCTTTGCGGGCCTGGCTGATCTTCTCCAGCCGGTCCTGGCGGCGCTGCAGCTCCTTGGGTAGATCACTGCCAAGCTTTCCCTTGCCGTACTTGCCGTCCTCCTGCGCATCCAGGATCTCGGCCTTCCGCATCAGCTCCTTGATCTCCTTCTCCAGCTGGGCCTCGGCTTTGAGCATCCGCTCATGGCTCATCGCTTTGTGCTTGCTGGCATTGGCCTGCACCCTGGTGCCATCCAGCGCCACATGACCCAGGCTCACCATCCCGGCCTTCTGGCAGAGCCGCAGAATCTGCACAAACAGCTCGCTCAGGGCCTCAAGGTTGCGGCGGCGGAACTCACTGATGCGGCTGTGATCCGGCTGCTGGTTGCCCGTCAGCACCCGGAACGCCAGATCCTCGTAACAGGCCCGTTCAATCTTGCGGGAGGAGACGATGCCGGCGCAGTAGGCATAAAGCAGTAACAACGTCATCATCCGCGGGTCAAACCCTTTCTCACCGCGGGGATCCTTGCTCTGGGCAGGGATCACGATCGCCGACAGATCCAGCTCGTCGACCAGATCCAGCAGGAAATACACCTGATGGTCAGCCGATAGCCAGTCACTCGGCGAGGCCGGCAGCAAGGAGGTCTGCCCAGGAACCCAGGGGCGGAAGGTCTTGAGCTTTTGCATGACCTATTCTTCCAGGCAGATCCATTGCTGTCACTGGGTTCTGGGAAGATTTATGGGTGTCTGTGGAGAGGTGTGGTGTTCGGAGCTGGGTGATCTATGCGCAAGAGGCTCCTAGGCAGTGGCGATCGAGGCAGTGGCGGCCTCAGCAGGGGCGCCAGCAGAGGCCGGCCTCGGCCCGCAACAGCCCAGCCAGCTCCAGCTCCAGCAGCCAGGGCATCAGCTCGGCCATGGGGCGATCCAGAGCCAGGCTCAGCTGCTCGAGGCTGGCGCCACCGCCCACCGCCTCCAGCAGCCCCTCGGCCTCCGCCCTGCGGAGCCCCCAGGCGGGGGCAGGGGCGTCTGCGGGGGGCCGCAGGGCCAGGGGCCCCCTGCCAAGCTGGCCGATCAGGTCGGCGGGGATGAGCAGGGGAGTGGCGCCCCTGGCCAGAAGACGATTGCTGCCCAAGGCCGAGGCGCGGCCAGCATCGGCGGGCACCACCCAGAGCGGCATCTCCAGCTGCCAGGCCAGCTCGGCCGAATGCAGCGCCCCACTCTCCACCGGGCACTCCACCACCACCACCGCGGCCGCCATGGCCACCAGCAGGCGGTTGCGAGCCGCGAAGCTGCCGGGCCGGACGCTGCCGCCCTCGGCCAGCTCACTCACGAGCAGGCCCTTGCGGGCCACCTCACCCTGCAGCGCCGCGTGGTGCAGGGGGTAGGCGCGGCCCAGCGGTGTGCCCAGCACCCCCACCGGGGCACCCCCAGCCGCCAGACACCCTTCATGGGCGGCCCCGTCGATGCCTTCGGCCAGACCGCTCAGCACAGGCCAGCCCGCCTCGGCCAGGGCGCCGCCGATGGCGTGGGCCATCGAGAGGCCATGCAGGGACGGACGACGGGTGCCCACCACCGCCACCGAGCGGCGCAGGCCCAGGTGGGGCCACAGGCTGCCCCGCCCCCGCCAGCACAGCTGCAGGGGTGGCCGCTGCAGCTGCCGCAGACCCGCAGGCCAGGCCCGATCCCCGGGCACCAGCACCCCACGGCCGAAGCGGCACCGGGGTGCAAAGGCCTCCAGGGGCCGGGGGCCCCAGTGACGGCGAAACCGCTCCACCGCGGCCACCAGCCCCTGCCCCAGGCCCGGCACGGCCGCCAGCTCCTCGGCGGTTGCCTGCCAGGCGGCGGCCAGCCCGCCACAGCCGGCCTCGAGGGCCCGCAGCCGCTGCCAGCCAAGGCCGGGGCATCGACTCCAGAGCAGCCACCAGAGGCGCTGCTGCCGATCCCAGACCGGGGCCCCGCGGCGGGGGAAGGCCCCCTGCACCAGCTCTCCCATGCCCGCGCCCCACCGCCTGAACAGCAGTACAAGCGTACTATGGCTGGACGGCGGCTTCGGACGGGCCGGAGCGCAGGATCGCCAGGGCCTGCTCCAGGTCCTGGGGCAATCGCCGCAGCAGGCGGCGCTGCGACGGGCCACCGGAGAGATCCACCAGCACCAGATCAACGGAGGCTTCCGCCGCCACGGCCCCATCCGGTCCCATGAATTGGCTGTGCCAGGGCAGCTTCACCCCCCGCCGCGGCAGCACCTGGCTGCGGATCTCGACGCCGTCGCCATGGAGCAGGGCCTGGCGGTAGTCGATCCGCAGGCCCACCACCGGCAACTCCAGCCCTCTGGCAGAGAGGGCGCTGTAGGCCAGGCCGGCCTGGGCCAGGGCCTCAACCCTCGCCTCCTCGAGCCAGGCCAGGTAGGCCCCGTGCCACATGACCCCGGCATGGTCGGTGTGCTGGGGCAGCACACGCCGCTGCAGGCGCCACCAGGCCTTGTCTGAACGCTGCATCACGGTCTTCACCACAGGGGATGGCGGAATAGGGATCAGCCATAGGCTGATCCCAAGCCACGTTGATGTCCGTGTTCCGCAACCTGCTGATCGCCGATTCCGGTAAGGGCCATGTCGAGGAGATGGTCCGCCTCCTGCGCGACATCCCTCCCTGCCGCCAGGCCCGGATCAACCTGCTGCACGTGATTCCCGAGCAGGGGGGGCTCGGCCTGGAAAGCCATCGCCAGCAGGCCGAGATTCTGGTGAAGGAGGCCATCGAGCGCCTCGGTCTGACACCGGGCGAGGTCAACACCGTGGTGCGCGAGGGCGACACCAAGCTGACCGTGCTGAAGGTGGCCGATGAGCTGGAGGCCGATCTGATCGTGATGGGATCGCGGGGCCTGGGGAGGCTGCAGTCGATCCTGGGCAACAGCACCAGCCAGTACGTCTTCCAGCTGTCGACCCGGCCCATGCTGCTGGTCCGCGACGACCTCTACGTGAAGGCCATCAACCGGGTCCTGGTGGCCATTGACGGCACCGGGGTGGGCGATGACGCCCTGCGGCTGGCCTGTGAGCTGGTGCAGGGGATCCCCGGCGGCAGCCTCACGGGCGTGCACGTGTCCCGCCAGGACATCACCCCGTCCCGGGGGGGGCGCACCCCAGGCGATGACGTGCTGCTGAAGGCCATCCAGCGGGCCCGCAGCTTCGGGGTGGAGATGAAGGGCCTGCACCGCACCGGTGACATCGCCCGGAGCGTCTGCGGCACCGCCGAGGACGTGAAGGCCGATCTGGTGGTGATCGCCTCCCAGGACCGTCGGCCGCTGGTGGCCCGGGGGCTGGTGGATCTCGACAAGCTGCTGGGCAGCTCAGTGAGCGACTACATCCGCGTCCATGCCCCGGCCCCGGTGCTGCTTGTGCGGGAGCCGGAAGGGCGGGCGCGCTGAACCAGAATCAGCCGCCCTGGCGGCTGTTCGTCTGGATGTAGAGAATGATCAGGAAGACGGCGGGAACCAGAACGAACAGGAGGCTGGCAACGAAGCCGAGGTCGTTGGTTTCCATGACTGCTGGAGAGGTGCTGAGAAGGTATCACCGCCCATCGGCGGGAAGGACGCCCCCTTCATCGCTCGTTGTGGATGGAGCCCCGGCTGCTTCGGGGGACGTCTCTGACGCCTCGGACTCCCCATCCTCTGGAGCGGCGGGGGGCTCGGGCCAGGCGGTGGGGCCCTCCGGCAGGGGCAGGGAACGGGCCCGACTGAGTTCTCCCTCCCGATCCCCGAGTCCCACCTGGGGCCTGGTGAGCACCATTACCGATTTCTGCACCAGGGCCTGACAGGCCAGGCGCCAGGTCTGGGGACGCCGCTTGAGCTTCAGCAGTTCCACCGAGGTCTGCTCGCTGAGGGCGTTGTCGGCGCCCCCCTCCACCACCTCGACGAAGCAGGTGATGCACTGGCCGCAGCCGCCGCAGTTGCCCAGGCGGCCCTTGAGGCCGTAGAGCTCGATGCCTTCACGCAGGGCCACCTCCCGAAGATTCTCCCCCGGGTAGCACTCCACGTCACGCTGCTCACGCACGAAGCGGATCATGGGCATGGCGGAAGCCTCACGGGGGGCGGAACGGTTCCCATTGTGAATCGCGCCGTTGCGGTCCGTTACCTGGGCCCCGTGCCGTTGCCCGCAACCCTTACCATCGCCAGCACGGATCGGTAATCACCGAGCGTCTCCTTAGCCGCCTTCGCCCCGGCGATCGGCTTCGGCAACTGTCAACCCAGACCTGACCCCCCAATGGGATTGCCCTGGTACCGGGTGCACACGGTCGTCATCAACGACCCGGGCCGACTGCTGGCCGTGCACCTCATGCACACCGCCCTGGTAGCCGGCTGGGCCGGCTCCATGGCGCTCTACGAGCTCGCGATCTTCGACCCCTCCGACCCGGTCCTCAACCCCATGTGGCGCCAGGGCATGTTCGTCATGCCCTTCATGGCCCGCCTGGGCGTGACAGGCAGCTGGGGGGGCTGGAGCGTCACCGGTGAAACCGGCGTCGACCCCGGCTTCTGGAGCTTCGAAGGCGTGGCCGCCGCCCACATCATCTTCAGTGGCCTGCTTTTCCTGGCCGCCATCTGGCACTGGACCTACTGGGATCTCGAGATCTGGCAGGACCCCCGCTCCGGGGAGCCAGCTCTCGACCTGCCCAAGATCTTCGGCATCCACCTGCTGCTGGCGGGCCTGGGCTGCTTCGGCTTCGGCGCCTTCCACCTCACCGGGGTCTTCGGACCGGGGATGTGGATCTCGGATCCGTACAGCCTCACAGGCCACCTCGAAGCGGTACAGCCCTCCTGGGGACCTGAAGGCTTCAACCCCTTCAACCCTGGGGGGATCGTGGCCCACCACATCGCCGCCGGCATCGTGGGCATCATCGCCGGCATCTTCCACATCACCACCCGACCGCCGGAACGCCTCTACAAGGCGCTCCGCATGGGCAACATCGAGACGGTGCTGGCCAGCGCCATCGCGGCGGTGTTCTTCGCGGCCTTCATCGTGGCCGGAACCATGTGGTATGGCTCAGCGGCCACCCCCGTGGAGCTGTTCGGCCCCACCCGCTACCAGTGGGATCAGAACTACTTCAAGACGGAGATCAATCGTCGCGTCCAGACGGCCCTGGACAACGGCGCCACCAAGGAAGAGGCTTACGCGGCTATTCCCGAGAAGCTGGCCTTCTTCGACTACGTCGGCAACAGTCCCGCCAAAGGCGGTCTGTTCCGGGTCGGCCCGATGATCAACGGTGACGGCCTGCCCACCTCCTGGATCGGGCACATCTCCTTCACCGACAAGGAGGGCCACGACCTCGAAGTCCGTCGCCTGCCCAACTTCTTCGAGAACTTCCCGGTGGTCCTCCAGGACCAGCAGGGCATCGTCCGCGCCGACATCCCCTTCCGTCGTGCCGAGGCGAAGTACTCCTTTGAACAGCAGGGCGTGACGGCCACCGTCTACGGCGGTGCCCTCAACGGTCAGACGTTCACCGATCCCGCCGACGTCAAGCGACTGGCCCGCAAGGCCCAGCTCGGCGAGGCCTTCGAGTTCGACCGCGAGACCTACCACTCCGACGGCACCTTCCGCAGTTCCCCCCGCGGCTGGTTCACTTTCGGCCATGCCTGCTTCGCTCTGCTCTTCTTCTTCGGCCACATCTGGCACGGTGCCCGCACCCTCTACCGTGATGTCTTCGCCGGTATCGACCCCGATCTCGGTGAGCAGGTGGAATTCGGTCTGTTCGCCAAGCTGGGCGACCGTTCCACCCGACGCCTGCCCGAGGGCTTCGTGCCCCCGGCCGGCTCCCCCCTCAGCTGACCGCCAGCCCCCCCGAGGATTCCCATGGAGAGCTTCGCCTACATCCTGATCCTGGCCCTGGCCATTTCCACGCTCTTTTTCGCGATCGCCTTCCGCGATCCCCCGAAAATCGGCAAGTGACCACGCTTCCAGATTGATTCAACCCCTGGGCAACCAGGGGTTTTTTCTTGCCTAGGCCCCCACCTTGAAGGCAAGCCCTTCTCTTTGTGCGCGTAGCTGTTTACACTCCAAACACTTGGAAGCGTGCCCAGGGATGCAATGTCCCTCCTGCCAACACACCGATAGCCGTGTTCTGGAATCAAGGGCCGCCGATTCCGGACGCAGTGTGCGGCGACGCAGGGAGTGCCTCAACTGTGATTTTCGCTTCACCACCTACGAACGGGTCGAGACTGTCCCGATCACCGTGGTCAAGCGCAACGGCAGCAGGGAAACCTTCAACCGCAGCAAACTGCTGCATGGTCTGCTGAGGGCCTGCGAGAAAACAGGCCTCGAACCCTCCCGGCTGGAGGCCGTCGTCGACGACATCGAACTGGTGCTGCAGCAGCGGGCCGGCCGCGAGGTGAGCAGCAACGAGATCGGGGAACTGGTGCTGCAGCGCCTGCGGGAGATGAGCGAAGTCGCCTACGTGCGCTTCGCCTCCGTCTACCGCCAGTTCCAGGGCGTCAGCGATTTTGTGGCCACCCTGGAAGGCCTGGGGAACCGGGGCAAGACCAAGAACCGCCTGGTGGTGGTCGGCTGAGGCCGGTTCCAGCCCGTTGAAAGGCTGGCCTGCCGGCCCATTGATAGAGTGATCGATCGGGTGTGCGCTGCAGGCGGGCAGTCACCCCGTTCCTTCGCACTGCCACCGGCAGACCGCCCCAGCTCCATGACCCTCACTCCTTCTTCCGAAGCCGACACCCTCGAGGCCCTCACGCCGATCAGCAGCGAGGAGGCCGCCGACATCGAGATCACAGCGGAACTCGATCTGGCGATCCCGGAAGAGGTGCCCAGCGCCGACGACTCCAGCAGCAGGGTCAGCGCTCGGGACGGCGACGGTGTGGGCTTCACGCTGGACGAGTTCGCGGCTCTGCTCAGCAAGTACGACTACAACTTCAAGCCGGGTGACGTCGTCAACGGCACCGTGTTCGCCCTTGAATCAAAGGGCGCCATGATCGACATCGGCGCCAAGACCGCCGCCTTCATGCCTCTCCAGGAGGTTTCCATCAACCGGGTCGAGCATCTCTCCGACGTGCTCGAGCCCGGAGAAGTACGCGAATTCTTCATCCTCAGCGAGGAGAACGAGGACGGCCAGCTCACCCTTTCGGTGCGCCGCATCGAGTACCAGCGTGCCTGGGAGCGGGTGCGACAGCTGCAGAAGGAAGACGCCACCATCTACAGCGAAGTGTTCGCCACCAACCGCGGCGGCGCGCTGGTGCGGGTGGAGGGCCTGCGGGGCTTCATCCCCGGCAGCCACATCAGCACCCGCAAGGCCAAGGAGGAGCTCGTGGCCGACTTCCTCCCCCTCAAGTTCCTCGAGGTGGACGAAGAGCGCAACCGCCTGGTGCTCAGCCATCGCCGCGCCCTGGTGGAGCGCAAGATGAATCGCCTCGAAGTGGGCGAAGTGGTGCTGGGAACCGTTCGGGGCATCAAGCCCTACGGCGCCTTCATCGACATCGGTGGTGTCAGCGGCCTGCTACACATCTCCGAGATCAGCCACGAGCACATCGAGACGCCCCACACGGTGCTCAATGTCAACGATCAGATGAAGGTGATGATCATCGATCTCGACGCCGAGAGGGGCCGGATCTCGCTGTCCACCAAGGCCCTCGAGCCGGAACCCGGCGACATGCTGAGCGATCCCCAGAAGGTGTTCGACAAGGCTGAGGAAATGGCCGCCCGCTACAAGCAGATGCTGCTGGAGCAGGCGGAGGACAACGAGCCCATGGGCGTCTCGCTCGAATGAACCCCCTGGCTGCGGCCCTCTGACGATGGTGCTTCTGTCGTTGCGGGGCCTACCCCTTCCCTGCGGGGATCGTCAACTGGAGGCGGTGCTGTTTGACAAGGACGGCACCATCAGCCACAGCGAGCCCATGCTCGTGGCCCTGGCCCAGGCCAGGGTCTTTCACTGTCTGGCCCTCGCCGATCTGGCCACCGACGACCCGGAGCGGCACCGCGACCTGGGCGACCTGCTCCACCGCGCCTACGGCCTTGCTTCTGAAGGCGTCCATCCCGCCGGCACCATGGCGGTGGCCAGCCGCGACCAGAACCTGGTGGCCACCGCCACCACCCTCGTGCAGGTGGGCCTGGGCTGGCCCGAAGCCCTGGCCATGGCCGAAGCCGTCTTCGCCCGCACCGACGCCCTGCACGGCCAGGGAAGCGAGCAGCGGCCAGCCCCCACCGCCGGCCTGCGCCCGTTGCTGGAGTCCCTGCGGCTGGCGGGGGTTCGCTGTGCCGTGATCAGCAACGACCATATCGATGGCATCGAAGCGTTCCTGGCCGCCCATGATCTGGTGTCCTACGTGCAGGCCATCTGGAGCGCGGAACACCAGCCCCGCAAGCCTGACCCCGCCGCCGTCCATGGCCTGTGCGCCGAACTGGGCGTGGCCGTGGAGAGCTGCGCCCTGATCGGCGACGCCAACAGCGACCTGCGCATGGCCCGTGCCGCCGGGGTGCCGGTGGTGCTGGGCTACCGGGCCGGCTGGCGGCGGCCGGTGGATCTGGATGACTCCTTCCTGCAGCTGGATCACTGGAAAGAGCTTGCTGTTGTAGCTGAAGTCACATTGCCGCTGGCTGGTCCGTCCATCCCTGGCGGGGCCCGGCCAACCGTTGGGAATAAGCTCACCCATTGATTGATGCCACCCCCCTATGAGCCGTTTCGTCTTCACCTCGGAATCGGTGACGGAAGGCCACCCCGACAAAATCTGCGACCAGGTTAGCGATGCCGTGCTCGACGCCCTGCTGGCCCAGGACCCCGCCAGCCGGGTGGCCTGCGAGACCGTGGTCAACACCGGCCTCTGCCTGATCACGGGGGAAGTCACCACCAACGCGCAGGTCGACTTCAACACCCTGGTGCGGGGCGTGATCGAACAGATCGGCTACAGCGGTGCCCGCGCCGGTGGCTTCGATGCCAGGAGCTGCGCCGTGCTGATCGCCCTCGATCAACAGTCGCCGGACATCGCCCAGGGCGTGGATGAGGCCGACGACCACGCCGGCGACCCCCTCGACAAGGTGGGCGCCGGCGACCAGGGAATCATGTTCGGCTACGCCTGCGACGAAACCCCGGAGCTGATGCCCCTGCCCATCAGCCTGGCCCACCGGCTGGCCCTCCGGCTGGCCCAGGTGCGCCACGACGGCAGCCTCGGCTACCTGCTCCCCGACGGCAAGACCCAGGTGAGCGTGGAGTACGAGGACAACCGTCCCGTGGCGATCGACACGATCCTCATCTCCACCCAGCACACCGCTGAAGTGGCGGGCCTCAGCGATGAGAAGGCGGTGCAGCAGCGCATCAAGGACGACCTCTGGACGCATGTGGTGCTGCCCGCCACGGCCGATCTGTCCCTCCAGCCCTCCAAGGAGGGCACCCGCTTCTACGTGAACCCCACCGGCAAGTTCGTCGTGGGCGGCCCCCAGGGCGACGCCGGACTGACCGGGCGCAAGATCATCGTGGACACCTACGGCGGCTATGCCCGCCACGGCGGCGGCGCCTTCTCCGGCAAGGACCCCACCAAGGTCGACCGCTCCGCCGCCTACGCGGCCCGCTACGTGGCCAAGTCGCTTGTGGCGGCAGGTCTTGCCCACAAGGCCGAAGTGCAGCTCAGCTACGCCATCGGCGTGGCCCGGCCCGTGAGCATTTTGGTGGAGAGCTTCGGCACCGGAGCCCTCGACAATGCCGACCTCACCGCCCTGGTGCAGGAGCATTTCGACCTGCGGCCCGGCGCGATCATCGAGGCCTTCGGCCTGCGGGAACTGCCCCAGCAGCGGGGCGGCCGCTTCTACCAGGACGTGGCGGCCTACGGCCACTTCGGCCGCAAGGACCTCGACCTTCCCTGGGAGGACGTGACCGCCATCGCCGCCACCCTGAAGCAGGCCACGGCGAGCCGTGTCAGCGCTGTTTCTGGGGGTTGACCTCGGCAGCAGCGGCCTGCGCCTGGCCGTTCTGGCGGAAGCCGGTGCCGCCGGCGGCCAGCCGGACGACCCGCTGCTGAGTCGGCAGTCCCCCTACCCCGGTCGGCTGGAAGAGCCGGGTGCCTGGCGGCAGGGGCTGATCGCGCTGCTGGCCACCGTTCCCGAAGCGCTCCGCCGCCGGGCCCGTGCCATCGCCATCGATGGCACCTCCGGCACCCTGCTGGCCTGCGGGGCCGATGGCCGCCTGCTGCCGCCGCCCCTGGACCAGGCCCTGCCCTACCACCTGGCCTGCACGGAACAGTCCGGGGCCATCGCGGCGCTTCTGGGGCAGGCGTCCGCCGGCGTCCCCAGCCATCCGGCCGCCAGCCCCAGCGGCAGCCTGGCCCGGGCCCTGCGCCTGCTGGCCCTGGCCAGGGAGGCGGGCCTTGCTCCGGGCCTGGTGCTGCGCCACCAGGCCGACTGGCTGATCGGCTGGTTGCTGGACGACTGGCGCTGGGGCGAGGAGGGCAACAACGTGCGCCTGGGCTGGGACCTGGAGCAGGGAACCTGGCTCGCCGGTGTGGCGTCAGGCCTGGGCGTCGAGACGCTGCCTCAGATCCGCTCCAGCGGCAGCTTGCTGGGCCCGCTCGCCCCTGCGGCGGCGGCGTGCCTGGGCCTGCCCGGGGACTGCCAGGTGGTGGCCGGCAGCACCGATGCCAATGCCGCCGTGCTGGCCGCCGACCCCCAGGCCAGTGATGGCATCGCCGTGCTGGGCACCACCCTGGTGCTGAAACAGTTCGTGGCGGCGCCCCTGACCGGCGTCGGTCTCAGCAACCACCGGGTGGCCGGCCGCTGGCTGGCGGGGGGGGCCTCCAACGCAGGCGCCGCAGTGCTACGCCACTTCTTCGACGACGAACGGATCGCGGAGCTGAGCCGCCAGATCACTCCAGACCGCCCGACGGGGCTGAAGCTGCTCCCCCTGAGCCGCAAAGGTGAACGTTTTCCCGTGGACGACCCGGAGCTGAAGCCGATCCTGGAACCGAGGCCCGTCAGCGATGTCCGCTACCTGCAGGCCCTGCTCGAGGGCCTCACCGCCATTGAGGCGACGGGCTGGCAACGGCTGCGGCAGCTGGGGGCACCGGCCCTGCAGCGGGTGATCAGCGTCGGTGGCGGCGCCCGCAACAGCCAGTGGCGGGCCCTGCGGACGCGCGCCCTGGGGATCCCGGTGCTGAACCGACCGAAACGCACGGCGGCCCTGGGCATGGCCCTGCTGGCCAGGGCCAGCTTCAGGATGGAGATCGAATCCCCACCCCTACGGCCATGAACGAACGCCTCAGTTCGATCGTCTCCATCGCGCTGTTCATCGTGCTGGCCGGCTTTGTGGGGTTCAGCGGAGTGCGGCTGGGCCTGCTGCTCTGGCAGCGGTTCGCCGGCGCCTGAGCGCAGAATCCCCCCATCCGCTTCCACCCCATGGCCGCCGACCCCCTCACCACCGCGGTGAGCGACCGCATCTGCAAGCACATGAACGACGACCACGCAGAGGCCGTCCTGGCCTATGCCCGCCACTACGGCGGCTGCACCGAGGCCCAGGAGGCCCGGATGGTGGCCGTGGAGCCCGAGGCGATGCGCCTCGAGGTGGATGGTGCCCCCGTGGAGGTGCCCTTCGACCACACTCTCAGCGACAGCGAGGACGCCCACCGCACCCTGGTGGCCATGCTGCGGTCGCTCCCCGGGAAAGCTTGAAGCAGCGACTGCGCCGCCCAGTGCGGCGCCAGACCCCTGACCCTCCTCGCCCGCCTGGGACGGCTGCCCCTCGACTGGATCGCCGCCACCCCCTGCCCCCTGTGTCGCGGCCTGCAGCCGCCTCAGCACGGCGCCGGCACCCCCTGCCCCACCTGCCGCCGCCAGCTCCCCCTGCCGGCCGGGGGCCAGCGGGGCAACGAGCCCCTGCTGTGGTGGGCGGCCGGGTCCTACGACGGAGAGCTGCGACGGGTATTGCTCGGGTTGCGACAGCGGCCTGAGGAGTCCCGGATCGCCGCCCTGGTCCGGGTGCTGGCGGAGGGGCTGCCCCAGTGGCGGCGGCGGCCGCTGCTGGTGCCGGTGCCGAGCTGGAAACGGCGCGGCAACCCCCTGCCCGCCCTGGTGTGCCGCCAGCTCGTCCGCCAGCTGGGCTATCGCCACGACAACCTGCTGGAACGGTCGCGGCCGGTGCTTGGCCAGCATCACCTGAAGCGAGCCATGCGCCTGGCCAACCAGGACGGTGCCTTCCACTGCCGCCGCGGTCCCCGCCCTGGCGAAGCCACGGGACGGCCGGTCCTGATCGTCGATGACATCCTCACCAGCGGTGCCACCGGGTGCAACGCCGCCCTGGCCCTGGAAACGCTCGGCTGGCCGGTGGTGGGGATGCTCTGCCTGGCCCGCACCCCACGGTCCCGATCCCGCAGCGGGCCGTGATCTAAGATCCGAGTGTCGCTTCGGCGACGGGCCGGGATAGCTCAGTTGGTAGAGCAGGCGACTGAAAATCGCCGTGTCCCCAGTTCAAATCTGGGTCCTGGCATTGCGTGCGGACTGCGCTGCAGCCCATCACCATGCCCCAGCCGCCTTCGACATCCAGCCAGATCTTCAACAACGCCGACAGCTTTGCCCAGGCGTTTGATGAAGCCTGGCAGGCCCACAGCCGCCAGGATCCGTCCCACGGTCTGTCGGCTGCGGAAAAGCTCGAGGCCATCCTCGGCTCCGTGGCCGACCACCCCTTCGCCCAGGGCGATCCGGCCACGGCCCGCCAGGTGGGCGCCTTCCGGATCCGCCTGCTCGACCTCTAGGTTGCGCCCCATGAGCAGCTCCCTCGCCCGCCTCATCCAGCAGCTGAGCGCTGGCTTCAGCAACCAGGCCCAGGCCTTCGACAACCCGCCCATCTACGCCCACATCCTGGTCAAGTTCCGGCCGCTGCCCCAGCTGGCGCCGGGTTCGCTGCTCCTCGAGCAGACCTACGCCATCACCCCAGGCACTCCTTACCGGATTCGGGTGCTCCGGGCCGAACAGCGCGACGGCGCGCTGATCATCCACAACCAGGCCCTGCGCGACGAACAGCGTTTCTGGGGTGCCATCGAAGACGAAGGGCGACGCCAGACCATTGGCGACGCCGACCTGCTGCCCCTGGAAGGCTGCACCTATGTGGTGCGGGAGGTGGGCGAAGGTTTCAGTGGCGAAGTGGAGCCCGGTTGCCGTTGCCTTGTGGAACGCAAGGGCAGCCTCGCCTATCTGGTCAGCAGCTTCGAGATCGACCCCCGGGGCATGCGCACCATCGATCGGGGCCACGATCCGGCGACCCATGAGCAGCTGTGGGGATCGCTGGCCGGGCCGTTCGAATTCGAGCGCACCCACGACTACAGCGGCGACATCCCCCCGGCCTGGCTCGAGAACTGACGGCTTAAGCCTGGGAGGCGTCCCGGGCCTTCAGCCGGCGATCAGTTCGTCCATGAAGGGCTGCTCCCCCTCGTCGAGGAAGGGGTCGATCTCCTCCGGGCCCAGATCGAAGCTTTCCTCCTCCTTATGGGAGCCGGGCAGCTCCTGCTGCAGCGCCGGCGGCTGCACCGCCTGCAGATGGCGGGACCCCCCGTTGCGATCCAGACCGCGAAGCGCCGCCTCGATCCTGGCCAGTCGCTCTTCGGTGTCGCCCAGCCGCTGATCCATGGCCACCCCATGGGCCGCTTCGAGGCCGGCGACCTCCTGCAGACGCTCGCCGATCCGCTCGTCATGGCCCTCCAGCCGTTCCTCGAGCTCCAACAGGCGGTAAGTGAGCGCTTCGGCGACCTGGGAGAGGACCTGCAACTGGTCCGCGAGCCGTAGGGAGGCGTCCTCGGACAGGGGCACAACAGCAGTCATGACGGCACCGGGATGATGGCCGGATGGTATCGGCGTGGGGCCAGTCCGCCAGGGGGCACAACGCCGGGGGCTGACGGGGTCGGGCAGGCAGCCCCGGTCGGGGGGTTTGTAACGATTCTGAAAACCCTGTCGTGGCGAGCGGACAGGCCCATAGGATCCGCCTTGCAGCCCATGATCGGGACGTTTGCTGCAGCCGTCCTCGAAGGCGTCTGCCGACCGCGCAGTGGCCACTCGCCCTGCCCTCCGACCTCCTAACCAACGCTTCTCCCTCCGGCCCCCACGCTCATGACACTTGCCAACGCTGCCTATCTGGGCATCGAGCGTTTCTCCAGCGACCGCAACAAGGAAAACTGGACAAACGCCACCGAAAACGACAAGGCCGCCCTGATCCGCGCCGTTTACAAGCAGGTGCTCGGTAACCAGTACGTGATGGCCAGCGAGCGGCTCACGGGACCGGAGTCCCTGTTCAAGCGCGGCTATCTCAGCGTGAGGGAGTTCGTCCGGCAGGTGGCCAAAAGCGGCCTTTACAAGGCCAAGTTCTTCGAGAACTGCAATCCCTACCGCTTCATTGAGCTGAACTTCAAGCATCTCCTGGGCCGGGCTCCCCAGAACAAGGCCGAGATGCTGCACCACTTCACGATCCTGCAGGAGCAGGGCTACGACGCCGAGATCGATTCCTACATCGACAGCGCCGAGTACCAGAACCGCTTCGGCGAAGAGGTGGTGCCCTACCTGCACGGCTGGGACTATTCCTCCGGCCAGCAGGGCCTGCAGTTCTCCTACATGCTCCAGCTCACCCGGGGCGTGGGCGCCTCGGTGCGGGGCGACCTGCTCAAGAACCAGTCCCGCCTGAATCCCTCCGTGCATGCGGAAGCCCCCATGCCGGTGGTGAGCCCCAACGCCCGCGGCAGCGTGTTCCGCAAGGTCAGCACCGATGGCCTCACACGGCAGGGCGTGGGAGCCGGCGAAGAGGGCCGCACCTTCCGGGTGGAGATCTCCGGCTTCAACAACTACCGCCTGCACAAGCGCAGCAACCGGGTGCGCTTCATCCCCTTCAACAAGCTGCTGCAGACCCAGCAGCAGATCCTCCGGGAAGGCGGCCGCATCGCCAGCATCACCCCGGTCAACTGAACCGGGTTTCCCGTCCAGCCCTTTCCCCCTACCCCACCGAATCCATGAAGGTTTCCGCAGGTACCCGAGGCACCGGCCTCAACAGTTCCCGCCAGGTGGCGTTCACCGTCACCGGCGTCAACAACAACGACTATTCCCGCACGGCGGACATGGTCATGAACGTGCCGTTCACCCGCATGAACGAGACCATGCGCCTGGTCCACGCCATGGGCGGCAAGATCGTCAGTGTCTCGGTGACCGGCGGTGGCACTGGCTCTGAAGCGCCGGCCCCCCGCAAGGGCAAGGCAAAGGCCGAAGGCTGAAGCCATTCCTCGGTCCGACGCTTTGATGGGGTCCCCTCCGTGGGGGCCCTTTTTCATGGGCCAGGTTTGAGGCTCTGATTCGAGGCTCGGAACGGCGCGCCGTACACCCATCCGCCGGATGGACCGTCCAGGCTGAACGCCAGCGGCCGGAGAGTGGGCCAGACCCACTGCGGCCGTGCGGATCCTGGCGGTGGTGACCATTTATGAAGTCGCTCCCATCCACCGGGTGTCGTCACCAACAATGGGTAGGTCTTTCGGAGCGATGCCCGGCCCAGGCCAGGCGATCATCGAAAGCAACGACGCAGTCGACGTCGGCCAGGCCACCACCGGGCTGACGCACCAGACTCACCCCCCTTACCCACCCAAAGCCCGACGTTCGACGTCGAGAACAGGAGCTAACTCAATGTTCGACGCCTTCACCAAGGTCGTTGCTCAGGCTGATGCCCGCGGCGAATTCCTCAACGCTGGTCAGATCGACGCCCTGGCGTCGATGGTTGCCGAGAGCAACAAGCGTATGGATTCCGTGAACCGCATCACCTCCAACGCTTCCAAGATCGTCACCAACGCGGCCCGCGAGCTGTTCGATCAACAGCCCGCCCTGATCGCCCCCGGCGGCAACGCTTACACCCATCGCCGCATGGCTGCCTGCCTGCGCGACATGGAGATCGTTCTCCGCTACGTCACCTACGCCATCTTCACCGGTGACGCTTCCGTCCTGGAAGACCGTTGCCTCAACGGCCTCCGCGAGACCTACCTGGCCCTCGGCGTCCCCGGCGCTTCCGTGGCCGAAGGCATCCGCAAGATGAAGGACGCCGCCATCGCCATCGCCAACGATCGCAACGGCATCACCCAGGGCGACTGCGCCTCCCTGATGTCCGAAATCGGCACCTACTTCGATCGCGCAGCAGCTGCTGTCGCCTGATCGCGCTTCATCGTTCGGTTCACCTTCCCATCCAACCCCCTTCTCATGAAGACTCCCCTCACCGAGGCCGTCGCAGCCGCTGATTCCCAGGGCCGCTTCCTGTCCAACACCGAGCTCAACGCCGCCTTCGGTCGCTTCGAGCGCGCCAAGAACGCCCTGGAAGCTGCCAAGGCCCTCACCGCCAACGCCGACTCCCTGGTGAACGGCGCCGCCCAGGCCGTCTACAACAAGTTCCCCTACACCACCCAGATGCAGGGGAGCAACTACGCCTCCGACGCCCGCGGCAAGGCCAAGTGTGCCCGTGACATCGGCTACTACCTCCGCATGGTCACCTACTGCCTCGTGGCTGGTGGCACCGGCCCCATGGATGAGTACCTCGTGGCTGGTCTCGACGAGATCAACCGCACCTTCGAACTCTCCCCCTCTTGGTACGTGGAAGCCCTGACCTACATCAAGGCCAACCACGGTGTCTCCGGCGACGCCGGCGTCATCGCCAACAACTACATCGATTACGCCATCAGCGCCCTCGTTTGAGTCGCTTCGCTCTTCGATTCCTCTGGGTCCCTTCCGGGACCCTTTTTTTTGGCCCGATTCGCCTCGCGGAGGACCGCCTGGGATCGGGCGCTGTAACGTTCGAACCGTTTGGCGAAATCCTGTGCTGACTTCCTCATAAGCTCAGAGCGGTGCACCGTACGCGTGCAGTCCTCCCCCTTTCTGGCCCGCCATCCATGACCCTCGTCAATGCGCCCTATCTGGGCATCGAACGCTTCGCGAACGACCGCAACAAGGAAAACTGGTCGAATGCGTCCGATCAGGACAAGACCACCATCATCCGCACGGTCTATCAGCAGGTGCTCGGTCGGCAATACATCATGGAGAGCGAGCGCCTCGAGGGTGCCGAGTCCCTGTTCCGGAACGGCTATCTGAGTGTGCGCGAGTTCGTGCGTGCGGTGGCCAAGAGTGGTCTGTACCGATCGAAGTTCTTCGAGAAT
The DNA here is from genome assembly GCF_024346055.1 of Cyanobium sp. Cruz CV13-4-11. Taxonomy (GTDB): domain Bacteria; phylum Cyanobacteriota; class Cyanobacteriia; order PCC-6307; family Cyanobiaceae; genus Cyanobium. The sequence continues at coordinate 61,503 of NZ_JAGQCH010000016.1, read as the reverse complement.
TGCAATCCCTATCATTTCATCGAGCTGAACTTCAAGCATCTGCTGGGCCGCGCTCCCCAGAACAAAGCGGAGATGCTGCATCACTTCACCATCCTGCAGGAAGAGGGTGTGGAAGCCGAGATCGATTCCTACATCGATAGTGCTGAATATCAGGAGCGCTTCGGGGAAGAAGTTGTCCCCTATCTGACCGGTTGGGACTACTCAGCCGGCCAGCAGGGTCGGCAGTTCTCCTGGCTGATGCAACTGGCCCGGGGCGCGGCCGCTTCGGTGAAAGGGGATACCGCCGGCACCAACTTCCGACTCGGCAACGCCCTGCACCAGGACCGCGCCGTTCCGGTGGTGAGCCCCAACGCCAAGGGATCGGCTTACCAGCCCAGCCGGGTGGCCAATGAATCGATCACCAAGATGGCCAAGGGAATCGGCCAGAAGGCCAAGGTGTATCGCATCGAAGTCACCGGACTGAGCGAGTACCGCCTGCACAAGCGCAGCAACACCGTTCGCTTCGTGCCCTTTGACAAACTGCTGGAGGCCCAGCAGATGATCCACCGTCAGGGTGGCCGGGTCGCCAGCGTGAGCCCGGTGAACTGACCGTTAGGTCGCTGGTTTCTCCTCCACGACTTCACCCCCTCGGCATCACGCCGAAGGGGGTTTTTCATGGGTCGTCTGCATGCATGCGCGCCAGGACAGCGACGGGTCGACTGTTCAGGAAGGCACAGATGAGAGGGACAATGGCGTACCCAACGGCCCTACGACTGCAGTCAGCCAGAGAAATCGAGCCATGACGGATGTCCCTTTGTAAACCAAACGGATCCTGGGGCGATTCTTTCTGACAATAGGCCCGTGCCCAGCACAGGTGAACGTCCTTGGCGTTCCCACCCCCTTACCCACCCAAAGCCCGACGTTCGACGTCGAGAACAGGAGCTAACTCAATGTTCGACGCCTTCACCAAGGTCGTTGCTCAGGCTGATGCCCGCGGCGAATTCCTCAACGCTGGTCAGATCGACGCCCTGGCGTCGATGGTTGCCGAGAGCAACAAGCGTATGGATTCCGTGAACCGCATCACCTCCAACGCTTCCAAGATCGTCACCAACGCGGCCCGCGAGCTGTTCGATCAACAGCCCGCCCTGATCGCCCCCGGCGGCAACGCTTACACCCATCGCCGCATGGCTGCCTGCCTGCGCGACATGGAGATCGTTCTCCGCTACGTCACCTACGCCATCTTCACCGGTGACGCTTCCGTCCTGGAAGACCGTTGCCTCAACGGCCTCCGCGAGACCTACCTGGCCCTCGGCGTCCCCGGCGCTTCCGTGGCCGAAGGCATCCGCAAGATGAAGGACGCCGCCATCGCCATCGCCAACGATCGCAACGGCATCACCCAGGGCGACTGCGCCTCCCTGATGTCCGAAATCGGCACCTACTTCGATCGCGCAGCAGCTGCTGTCGCCTGATCGCGCTTCATCGTTCGGTTCACCTTCCCATCCAACCCCCTTCTCATGAAGACTCCCCTCACCGAGGCCGTCGCAGCCGCTGATTCCCAGGGCCGCTTCCTGTCCAACACCGAGCTCAACGCCGCCTTCGGTCGCTTCGAGCGCGCCAAGAACGCCCTGGAAGCTGCCAAGGCCCTCACCGCCAACGCCGACTCCCTGGTGAACGGCGCCGCCCAGGCCGTCTACAACAAGTTCCCCTACACCACCCAGATGCAGGGGAGCAACTACGCCTCCGACGCCCGCGGCAAGGCCAAGTGTGCCCGTGACATCGGCTACTACCTCCGCATGGTCACCTACTGCCTCGTGGCTGGTGGCACCGGCCCCATGGATGAGTACCTCGTGGCTGGTCTCGACGAGATCAACCGCACCTTCGAACTCTCCCCCTCTTGGTACGTGGAAGCCCTGACCTACATCAAGGCCAACCACGGTGTCTCCGGCGACGCCGGCGTCATCGCCAACAACTACATCGATTACGCCATCAGCGCCCTCGTTTGAGTCGCTTCGCTCTTCGATTCCTCTGGGTCCCTTACGGGACCTTTTTTTTGGCTGAATCCCCCGGGCCGCGGGGGTGGCAGCATTCCCCTGGTTCCTTCTTCCCACCTCTGCACGCCCATGGCCGGTGACGGTGAGCCGATCAGTGAAGCCGAAGCCCTGGAGCAGTTGCGCCAGACGGACGACCAGTCTCGTCAGTACTACGCGGCCTGGTGGCTGGGTCGCATGCGCAGCCGGCATCCGGAGGCCGTGCCCCTGCTGCTGGCGGCCCTGCGCCAGCGCCAGCCACGGGACGTGGGCGCCGGGGTGGAACACAACGCCGTGGCCCGCAATGCCGCCCGGGCCCTGGGCAAGATCGCCGATGGGCGGGCGGTGAGCGAGTTGCTGGTGGTGCTCGACGACGACGACGACGGCCTGCGGGAGGCCGCGGCCCGTTCCCTCGGTGAGCTGCGGGCCACGGCAGCGGTGCCGCTCCTGACCCGCCGCCTGGCCAGCGGGCCCGACGTCGCCGGTGCCCACCGCAGCGACAGCCCCCGGCTGCAGGAACCCTGCGAAGCGATGCTGGAGGCCCTGGGGACGATCGGTGTGGCCGAACCGGAGATCCTGGCTGTGATCAAGCCCTTCACCGGCCATGGGCGCCCCCTGGTGCGCAGTGCCGCCTGCCGGGCCCTGCTGCAGCTCACCGGGGAGACGGCCTGGGCCGACGAGTTGCTCCAGTTGCTGCAACACCCCCAGCTGCAGGTGCGTAGGGCCGCCCTGATGGATCTGGGGGCGGTGGGGTGGCGTCCGGCCCTGGTCCCGATCCAGCGCACCTTGGCCGAGAACAGCCTCAAGCTGATCGCCCTGCGGGGCCTGGTGGAGCACGGCAACGGCCGTGGGGCGGACAGCGATGATGAGGCCGTGCTGATGGCGATGGACGCCCTGCTCTGATGACAGCCGCAAGCGGAGATTCCAGGCTCGCGGCCGATCGGATCCGGGCCTTCGAGCAGGCCGGCAGCGCTGAGGAGCTGGTGGTGGCCACCCGCCGGCTGATCGCCTGCGACGACCGCCTGGCCACCGTGCCCCAGCTGGTGCAGGTGCTGGGCTTCAACAATCCGGGAGCCGCCGTGGCCGCCGTGGATGGGTTGATCGCCCTGGGTCCGGCGGCCGTGGGTCCCCTGCTGGCCAATCTCGATGCCCACAACTACGGCGCCCGGGCCTGGGCCGTGCGGGCCCTGGCGGGGATCGGCGACACCCGCGGGCTGGACGTGCTTGAGGACGCCCTGGCCACGGACGTCGGCCCCAGCGTGCGGCGGGCCGCCGCCAGGGGGCTGGGGACCCTGCGGCTGGAGACCCTGGCCGAGGCGGAACGGCAGCAGGTGCGTGAGCGCTGCCTGGGGGCCCTCGAGGGCGGCCGCGGGGATGGCGAGTGGGTCGTGCGCTACGCCGTGGCCGTGGGCCTCGAGGGCCTGGCCTTGCCCCTGCCCCGGGCCCATCCCCACAGGGATCGGGCCGAGGCGAGCCTGGAGCAGCTCCAGGATCCCGAACGGGAGGACACGCTGGTGGTGCAGCTGCGGGCCGGGGTGGCCCTCAAGCGACTGAACAACCAATGACCACCCCGGAAGACCCCCCCGCGGCACCCCTCGCCATGGCGCAGCCCACCAGCCTCCTGTTCGTCTGCCTTGGCAACATCTGCCGCTCCCCGGCCGCCGAAGGCGTGTTCCTGCATTTCATCGCCCTCCAGGGCCTGGAGCACGCCTTCCGGGTGGATTCCGCCGGCACCGGCGACTGGCACGTGGGCCGGCCCGCCGACGCGCGCATGCGCAGCGCCGCCGCCCGGCGGGGGATCGTCCTGCCCAGCCGGGCCCGCCAGATCACAGCGGACGACCTGGGCCGGTTCGACCACGTGCTGACCATGGACCGGCAGAACCTGAAGGCGGTGCGGGGCCTGGCCGGGCCAGGGGCCTCCGCCCAGATCACCCCCATCACCCGGTACTGCAGCCGCCACAGCATCGAAGAAGTACCCGATCCCTACTACGGCGGTGAGGAGGGCTTCGATCGGGTGCTCGACCTGCTGGAGGACGCCTGCGGGGGCCTGCTCGAGACCCTGACGGCCAAACGGGCGGGGAGCTAGGGGGACCCAGGGCCAGGCCAGGCGTCCTCCGGCACCCGCTCGCGGAACAGATCCACCAGTCGCTGGATCACGGCGTCGATGCCCAGGCCGTCGGTGACCAGCTCCACCGCATCGGCCGCCTGCCGCAGGGGGGCCTCGACCCGGCTGGAATCCAGGTGATCCCGCTCGGCGATCTGGGCTTCCAGGTCCGCCAGGGGCGGCACGGTGAAGCCGCGCTGGGCCAGATCCGCTGCCCGCCGGCGGGCACGCTCCGCCACCGTGGCGGTGAGGAACACCTTGCACTCCGCCTCCGGGAAGACGGCGGTGCCGATGTCGCGCCCTTCCGCCACCAGACCGCCCCGCTGCCCCATGGCCCGCTGCTGCCCGGTGAGGGCCGCCCGCACGCAGGCATGGGCCGCCACGGCGGACACCGCAGCGGTGACCTCGGGGGCCCGGATCGCCTCGCTCACCTCGTGGCCATTCACCCGCACCCGCTGCTCCCCGCCGGTGTCGCTCTCCAGCTGCAGATCGAGGTCGTCGAGCAGGGGGGCGATGGCGGCGGCATCGGCCGGGTCCACACCCCGGTGCAGCACCCACCAGGTGAGGGCCCGGTACATGGCGCCGGTGTCGAGATAGAGGAGGCCGAGGCGGCGGGCGAAGGCCCGGGTGACGGTGCTCTTGCCCGCCCCGGCGGGGCCATCGATGGCGACGATCGGCGGGCGGTTCATCAGGAAGACATGGTCAATCAATCGCGTGCTGCCGCAACAGGCGGCCGCGGCCAGCAGCGACAGGCCACCAGCGGTGGCGGTCATCGGGCTCAGGGTAGAGGGCTGCACGAGCTGCACGTACTCCACGGCCAGGCCCGCCGCCTCCAGGTCGCGGCGGACCGAAGCGGAGAGCAGCGCCGCGCTGGCGGTGCCGTCGCGCCAGAGCGTCAGCGCCGCCCCCAGGGCCGCCGGCAGGGCCGCCGCCCGATCGCGATCGCTGGCGCTGAGGTAACGATGGCGGGAACTGCAGGCGAGCCCATCGGCCTCCCGCACGGTGGCGCAGCCCTGCACCGCCACCGGCACGGCCAGGTCGGCCACCACGCGGCGAAGAATCGTGAGCTGCTGCCAGTCTTTCTCCCCGAGCAGAAGCCGATCGGGCCGCACCAGGGCCAGCAGCCGGCAGACCACGGTGGCCACACCCTCGAAATGGCCGGGCCGACCGGGACCGCACAGGGTCTGGCGCAGGGCGGCCGGGGGAACCACGGCGGTGAGCTGGGCCTCACCGCCGGGAAACAACTCCTGCACCGATGGGGCAAACAGGGCCTCGGCACCGGCTGCCTCCCCCAGAGCAGCATCGGCGGTCAGATCCCTGGGATAACGGTCGAAATCTTCAGCCGGTCCGAACTGGAGCGGGTTGACGAACACGCTGAGCAGCACAACGGGCCGGCCGGCAGGCACGGCTGCGCAGGCCCGGCGCAGCAACTGCCGGTGGCCGCGATGCAGGCTGCCCATGGTGGGGACGAAGTGGAGCGGCCGCCCGGCCTGTTCACGGCGCCAGTCACTCAGTTCGGCCAGGGTCTGAAGCAGTTGCACCGGCACAGAAAGAAAGCCCACCCGCCAGATTGGCGGATGGGCTGGAGAGACACAGGACGGACCGAGCCGCCTGGACGTGTCAGGGGAGCACTTCGAGCTTCACCTGGGCAACGCCGCTGGCGGTGAGGCCCAGTTCCTGGGCAGCTCCGTGGGCCAGGTCGATCACGCGACTGCCGTGGAACGGACCACGGTCATTGATGCGCACAACGGCGGAACGTCCGTTCCAGAGGTTGGTGACGCGCACCTTGGTGCCGAAAGGCAGGGTGCGGTGGGCGGCGGTGAGGCTGCCGGGGCGGAGCACCTCTCCACTGGCGGTGCGGTTGCCGAAGAAACCGGGTCCGTACCAGCTGGCCTGACCGGTGGTGACACGACCGGCGGAGGCGATCAGATTGCTCGCTGTGGGTACGGTGCGGATCTCTTCGACGAAACGATCCCAGGTGGAGGGAAAGTCAGCGGGGCGGATGGCAACGGAACTCCCAGGGGCCTGCTGGGCAGGAAGGGAGCCGGCCTGGGCCGGAGCGATGCTGCTGGTGAAGAGGAGGGCGGCAGCGCCCAGGAGTTGAGTGACTCGCATGACAAGCGGAAGACACTGGCTGAGCAAGAAATCGAGGAACGACGTTCCTGATGACTGCATTCGGGCGTTGACGACAACCAGACCTGAAGCGGTGGTGACTGAGTCGAACGCGGCCGAAATGGCCTGGCGAATTCCTAAGAAAAAATGACGACTCCGGAAAACTATCCGAACTGCGCAGGCCCCAAATGCACTGCAGACAGGCCACAGGACCGATCAGTTTTCTTCATCTTTACCACCCTTCCAGGCGTCCACTGGCCTGACTGGCCCACCGGCGCTAGCGAACCATCAGTGAATTTGATCGATGGCATAAGTCCAGACGATGGAAATGTGGGCCAATCGGTCAATCGTCCACACCCAGAGCCCTCCAGGCGCCCCCCGCGGCCCCATGCCGATGCAGGATCGGTGCAGCGCTGACCCTTGGCCCATGGACTACCGCTCTGCCGGCGTGGACGTCGCCGCTGGCCGCGCCTTCGTGGAACGCATCAGAACCAGTGTCGAGACCACCCGGCGGCCGGAGGTCATCGGGGGACTGGGGGGCTTCGGCGGGCTCTGCCGCCTGCCGGACGGAATGAAACGCCCCCTGCTGGTGGCCGGCACCGACGGGGTGGGCACCAAGCTCGAGCTCGCCCAGGCCCATGGCGGCCACCACGGGGTGGGCATCGACCTGGTGGCCATGTGCGTCAACGACGTGATCACCAGTGGCGCCGAGCCCCTCTTCTTCCTGGATTACATCGCCACCGGCAAGCTCGGCCCCGAGGCCATGGCCGAGGTGGTGGAGGGCATCGCCGACGGGTGCCGCCAGAGCGGCTGCGCCCTGCTGGGCGGCGAAACCGCCGAGATGCCCGGCTTCTACGGCGCCGGCCGCTACGACCTGGCCGGGTTCTGCGTGGCGGTGGTGGAGGAGGACGAGCGGATCGACGGCGCCAGGGTGGCCGCGGGCGACCGGATCGTCGCCGTGGCCAGCAGCGGTGTCCACAGCAATGGCTTCAGCCTGGTGCGGCGCATCCTGGAGGCCGAGGCCGTCGACGCCGACACGCCGCTGCCGGCCACCGGCCAGGGGCTGATCGACGCCCTGCTGACCCCGACACTTCTTTATGCCTCGCTGGTGAAGGGCCTGCGCCGATCGGGGCTGCCGCTCCACGCCATGGCCCACATCACCGGCGGCGGCTTGCCGGAGAACCTGCCCCGCTGCCTGCCGGCGGGGGTTCATGCGGTGGTCGACCCCGGCAGCTGGGAGCGTCCGCCCCTGTTCCGCTGGCTGCAGGAGCGGGGCCAGGTGCCGGAGGCCGACCTGTGGAACACCTTCAACCTGGGAGTCGGTTTCTGCCTGGTGGTGCCACCGGCGGCCTCTGCTGGCATCATCGACCTCTGCCGTTCCTCGGGCCATCAGGCCTGGGAACTCGGCAGCATCGCGGCGGGCGAACCGGGGGAACACCCCCTGGCCGGATTGCCGCGCTGAGACGACGGCGGCCCTGATCCACCCCTATACCTAAGGTCGTTGGCGTCATTCCCGCCTTGACCAGGCCCCTCACGCTCCCAAGACGTTCAATAGATTTCGCTGCCCAATGTTCGATACGTCCAGACGCATCACCCGCCGCCGCAGTTCCGCAGGCCCGATGCCGCCCCAGCGCCCCCAGCAGCCGCGCCCCCGCCTGCGCGACGGCGCCCCCATGGTCCAGCAGCGCGAGGGCACCGGTGGCCAGCGGCCGACCTTCCTGACCCTGCGGGACCACGGCAAGGTCTATGTGGCCGACCTGCCGCGCCTGTCCGACGGCCAGCTCACCCATATCAATAGGGAAGCCCAGGACGTCCTCGACAGCCTCAACCGCCGCCTGCAGGAAGTGGAGGCCCAGACCTTCCTCAGCGAGGCCGACCAGGACACCCGTATCCGGGCCACCACCAAACGGGACATCACCCAGCGGTTCCTCAACTCGATCGCCCAGGAGCAGGAATTGCGGCGCTCCAACCCTGCCCTGCGGGCGGCCGCAGGCGAATCCCTTTCCCGCGCCTTCCTGGAACTGGCCCGCCACCGGCTGCCCGGCTCCACCTTCGATTCCCTGCTGCAGGAGGCCCTCAGCGCCTGCGGCCCCGGCGAAGACGGCACCCTCACCGGCGAAACGGCCGACCCCCAGGTGGTGAAGCTGCTGCAGCGGGCCGAGGCCCCCCAGCCTCGGCCGGCCGCCCTGCCGGTGGTGCTGAGCCCGGATCCAAGCGACGCCCTCAGCGCCTGAGGCCCTCAGGCGCTCTGAAACGGATTGGCGGGCATGCGCCCCTCGCACCGCTGCGCCACCCGGTCCAGATCCCGTCGTTCCCCATCGTCCAGGCACCAGCTGGCGGCCGCGGCCGCCGCTTCGGCCTGGTCAACGCGGCGCAACCCCACCAGGGGAATGGCGCCATGGGCCCGGCACCAGTTGATCGCCACCGCCGCCATGGGGGCGTCGTGGGCACGGGCGATCCGCTCCATGGTCTGCAGCAGGGGCTGGATGCGGGGCTGCAGCCGGCGGAACAACAGGCCCCGGGGTCCCGCGGGCTGGGCCTGGTCCTCCCCCGGGGGCCGGCCCAGGAGACCGAGGGCCAGGGGGCTGTAGGCCAGTAACTCGATACCCAGCTCCCGGCAGACCGACGCCACGCCATCAGCCGCAAGGGCCTCCGGCGCCAGCAGGGAGAGCTGCACCTGCAGGCTGGCCAACCGCAACCCCCGCCGGGCCAGCCGCCCATGCACCTGACGCAACCGGCGTGGGCCCAGGTTGGACACCCCCAGGCTGCCCACCCGGCCCTGTTCGAGCAGATCCGCCAGGCCCTCCAGCAGGGCCCCCTCTTGCCAGGGGGCGTAGCGGGCCGTGCTCCAGTGCAGCTGAACCCGGTCGAGATGGCCCCCCAACCGGCGCCGGGAGGCTTCGAAGGCCCCCGCGAATCCACGGCGGCCCAGGCGCCAGGGGAAGGGCGCCAGTTTGGTGGCCACGGTGAGTCCCTGGCGCCGGGCCGGCGGCAGGTCGGCAACGAAGCCGCCCAGGAGCGACTCGCTGCGGCCGCCGAAGCGACCGGTGCCGTAGGAATCCGCCGTGTCGAACAGGCTCAGCCCCAGGTCCACCGCCCGGCGGAAACAGGCGGCCAGCTCCTCGTCCTGGGCCGGGTCGTAGCCCCAGAGGAACTGGTTGCCCCAGGCCCAGGTGCCCACCCCGATCCCGGGGGCACCTGACGGCCCGGGCGAGAACAGGGGGGTGGCAGGGTCGGCCAAGGCGATCGCGACACTCTCACGCTGTTGCCATGATCGAATCAAACCGTCCCCAGGGGGCCTGTGATGACCACCCATCCCGGCAGCCGGCCGCCCCTGCCCACCGCCGCAGCCAACGCCCCCATCCCGTTAGCCGCCGGCAGCGCGCCAACCGCGCCCGCCCCCGAGCCAGTGCTGTGCGGCCATTGCGGCCGCACAGCCAGCAACGGCATCAGCTGCCAGGGGATCTGCGTTGCCGACTCGGGCTATTGAAGCGGTGGCTTGACCGGAGATGGCCCTCGGGCCTGCTGCTGCTGGCCCTCACTGGTCCGTGGGCGCCCCTGGTGGGCCAGGAGCTGCGGGGTGAGGATTTCGGCCGCTGGGAAGGGGACCTGCGGCGCTGCCGCATCGCCAGCACGTCCCGCCAGGCCTCGCAGCAGCAGACGAGCAGCTGCAGGGTGCTGCGCCTGGATCAGCAGATGGAGGGACTGCTCACGGTCCGGTTTCTGCAACCAGCCGGCAGCGGCACCTTCCTTGATCGGCAGCTGGTCTTTGCCGGGGTGCTGGAGGAAGGCACCAGGGGCATGCCATGCCAGGCCAGCCGCTGCGAGCCGCGCTGGCCCCTGCGGCTGCGGGTGAGTGCCGTGGGCCAGGCGGGTTTCGGCGAGGCAACGGCAGCCCTGGGGCTGACCAGGGCCCAGCTCGCCAGCGGCCACTGCCAGTTGGACGGCCGTGCCTTCCGCTGCGCGGCCGTCGGCTCGCAAGGGGAGCAGTGGCACGCAGAAGCCGCTCTCTAAAAGGACCTGCCGGCTGGCGGGGGAGAAATGACGATCGGCAACGAACGCCACAGACAACCCTGACCTTCTTCAGGTTCTCTTTATTATTCGTTCGTTCGGGTGACGGTCATGCCCCAGTCCACATCGCTGCTGGCCCTGGTGGGCGTCGTCGGGTTCGCCCTGATCTCCTTGCTCCTGGGCGTCCTTCCCTGAGCCGTCGCGAGTGGCCGAAGGGACGGCGCCGCTAGGGTGCCGCCACCCACCATCCTGCATGTCGACCAAGGACGCCTTCACACGGATCTATCAGCGCGACACATGGGGGGGAGGCTCAGGTCAGGGGTCCAGACCTGAGTTCAACGGCGAGTACATCGCCACCCTGCAGCGCTTTATGCGGCTCAATGACATCCACAGCGTCGTCGATTTCGGCTGTGGCGACTGGCAGTTCTCCCGGCTGATCCATTGGGGCGACATCACCTACACCGGGATTGACATCGTCGACTCCGTGGTGGCAGCCAACAGTGACCTCCACGCCAGCGACTCGATTCACTTCCAGCTCTTCGAGGATCTGGCCAGCCTGCCGCCCGCCGATCTGATTCTGGTGAAGGATGTGCTGCAACACCTTCCCAACCACTTGGTGCGGGAGTACCTCGACCATTTCAAGGCCCACTACCGCTGGCTGATCATCACCAACGACGATTTGCCCCACTCGGAGCTCAACCGGGATATCGACGCAGGAGCTTGGCGGCCGCTGCGGCTGGACCTGCCTCCCTTTGAGGAGCATTGCTCCACCCTGGCGCAATGGGTGGTGCTCACCGAAGCATCGATGAACCTGCACAGGAAACGGGCGGAATTGATCCTGGGAGCAGGAGCACGCCAGCCGCAGCGAAGGCCTGGAACTCAGCAGGAATGAATCCTGACCAAGCTGTCATCCTGCCGAGAGATCTGCCGAGAAGTCTGCTGGGATCTTGTCACCAGTTGCCGACCCTTTTAAGGGCGGTGTAGTACTCGATGATGGCATCTTCGAGAATCGCCGTGGGCGTGGAAGGAAGTTGGATTCTTTCGCGATAGGCCTGGATCTTTTCAATCATCGCCAGGCAATCTTTGCTGAGCAGCGCCACGAACGGATCCGGCTCTTCCGTGGAATTGGCTCCCACCTCAGTCCTCCTTGGCAAGTCCGTCGCAGTCTGCCACCGTTGGCCTGCCGTTGGGCCGTGACTCCTGCGCAGGGGGGCGAGCAGGAGAACGTCGGTTGTTGCAGAGGCGGCACCCAGATTCGAACTGGGGATAAAGGATTTGCAATCCTCTGCCTTACCACTTGGCCATGCCGCCTGCCGGGGAGCAAACTCCCCGCAGCGGATCGTATCAGCCATGGCATGTCCACCCCCCGTCTGCTGGTTCTGAGCAACGGCCACGGGGAGGATCTGATCGCCCTGCGGCTGATCGAGGCCCTGCGGCACCAGGCCCCCGACCTGGAGGTGCAGGTGTTGCCCCTGGTGGGGATGGGCCAGGCCTATGCCGGTGCCGAAGCGGCCGGTGAGCTGCAGCGGGTCGGTCCGCGGCAGCCGCTGCCCAGCGGCGGCTTCAGCAACCAGAGCCTGCGGGGACTGCTGAATGATCTGGCCGCAGGGCTGCCGCTGCTGAGCTGGCGTCAGTGGCGGATCGTGCGGCGCTGGGGAAGGCAGGGTCTGCCGATCCTGGCGGTGGGCGACCTGCTGCCCCTGCTGCTGGCCTGGGCGGGCGGTGGTCCGTACGGCTTCCTGGGCACCCCGAAGAGCGACCACACCTGGGCCTCGCCCGCCCCGGCCGGGTGGGGCCACTCCCCCCTGGCCGATGGTTACCACCGGGCCAAGGGCAGCGAATGGGATCCCTGGGAGTGGGCCCTGATGGGCCACCGCCGCTGCCGGCTGGTGGCGGTGCGCGATCGCCTCACCGCCCGGGGACTGCGGCGCCATGGGGTGAAGGCCGTCGCCCCGGGCAACCCGATGATGGATGGCTTCGCCGCCCCTGGGCCCTTGCCGGCCTGGCTGCAGGGGCGGCGCCGTCTGCTGCTGCTGCCGGGCAGCCGCCTGCCCGAGGCCCTGGGCAACCTGCGCGGCCTGCTCGCCGCCCTGCCGCCCGCGTCCGGGACCGGGACCGGGCCGATCAGCGTGCTGCTGGCCACCGGCTCCCGCCCCAGCGATGCCGAGCTGGCCGCCCCCCTGGCTGCGGCTGGATTCACCCCGGCGGCGGCGCCGCCGGGGTCCGGTGCCTCGACCCTCTGGCGGCGAGGCGGGCTGGAGCTGCTGGTGGGTCCGGGCCGGTTCGCGGCCTGGGCGCCGCTGGCGGAGCTGGGGCTGGCCACCGCCGGCACCGCCACCGAGCAGCTGGTCGGTCTGGGGGTGCCGGCCCTGTCGCTGCCGGGACCCGGCCCCCAGTTCAAGGCCGGCTTCGCTCGCCGCCAGAGCCGGCTGCTGGGGGGAGCCGTGCAGCCGTGCCAGGACAGCGGGGAGCTGCGGCGGCGGCTGATCGCCTTGCTGAACGACGACGGCGAGCGGGCCCGACTGGGCCAGATCGGTCGGCGGCGCATGGGACCAGCCGGTGGCAGCGCGCGGCTAGCGACCCTGATCCTTGAGCGGCTGCTGCCGGGGTAGGGGGATGATGGGCTCGACCGACCCCTCGTCCCCCGCACCGATGCCCGGCATCCCCGACCGCAGCTTCAACGCCGCCTGCGGTCATCTGGCCACCCAGCTGGGCATCAGCCTGGCGGCGGCCCGCCGGCGGGTGGAGATCCTGGCGGCCAAAGAGGGCCTGCGGGACACGGCCGCCAAGCTGGCCCTAGCGGAACGCCTGCTGGAGGAAACCAGGGCCAGCAGCCTCGACCGGGGCCAGCTGTTCGACGGCCAGCTGCGCTCGGTGGGCGAGGACGACCTGTTCATGATCGAGGACTGAGCGGCCCGGCTTGCCGCACCAGCGCTGCCGGACTCAGTGCTCGAAGACCTGGTTGAACCGCTGCCGGTCGAGGGCGGCGAACACCGGCACGCAGGCGAAACAGCGGCGGGCCAGCTCCCAGCGCTCCTCCCGGCGCAGCATCACCTCCAGCCGGTCGCGGGCGGCCAGCAGCCAGCGCACGTCGCCGGCGGCGTAGGCCAGCTGGGTGTCGCTGAGCTCCTCCACCCGGCCCCAGTCGGAACTCTGGGCCTGCTTGTCGAGCTCCACCCCCACCAGTTCGTTGACCACATCCTTGAGGCCGTGGCGCGGGGCGTAGGTGCGGGCCAGGCGGCTGCCGACCTTGGTGCAGAAGATGGGGTCCACGGCAATGCCGAGGTTCTCCGCCAACGCCGCCACATCGAAGCGGGCGAAGTGGAACACCTTCTCGATCGCCGGGTTCTCGCAGAGGGCCTTCAGCCGCGGTGCCTCCGTCTGCCCCCGTGCCAGGCGGATGCAGCAGACGTTGTCGTGGTCATCGCAGATCTGCACCAGGCAGAGGCGGTCGCGCCCATGGATCAGACCCATGGCCTCGGTGTCGATGGCCAGGGCCCGGGCCGATCCGTAGAGCTCCTGCCAGGTGGCGTCGAGGTCATGGTCGAAGACGGCGAAACGGGCCGCCGGTCCGGGGCTGGCGCTGACGCTGGAAGGGGTCTGGGCCATTGTCGGGCATGGACTTTGGCGCCATCGTGGCCCAGCACGGACGCCGGCCAGCCAGTCGGGCCAGAATGGACGCCGCCAAGGCTCCGCCCCCATGCCCACCCTGGGTTCCACCCTCCTGCTCACCCTGCTGATGGCCGTCGGCCTGGTCTTCTTCCTGAGGGCCGCCAGCAAGGACCGCACCACGGTGGTGGACGTCCACTCCCCCCAGCCGCCGGTGCAGGTGCTCGAGGGCCTCTCCAACTGGCTCACCGCCAGGGGCTGGCAGACCGAAACCGGCGACCCCGAGCGCCAGCTGCTGCGCTTCCGCGGCCAGGTCCGCTCCAGCCTGCCCCTCGCCCTGCTGCTCTCGCTGCTGGGCAGCGTGGGGGCCGCCTGCCTGGGCCTGGTGCTGCGCCAGGTGCTCCCCGCCCTCGGCTGGTGGCCCCTGCTGCTGGCCCTTGCCGGTCCGATGGCGGGTGTCGTCTACAGCCGGAGGGCGGCCCGGCCCGAGAGCCTGGAGCTGCGCCTGATGGACGGGGACAGCAGCGGCGGCAGCAGCCTGCGCCTGCGCGCCCACCGTGACGAACTGATCGCCATCGAGCGGGAGCTGGGGGCCGCCCTCCAGCTGGCCAGCGACGGCTCCCTGCTCTCCTCCCCGATCTGAGCCGATGGGTTCCCGTTCTCTCGCCTGGTTGGTGGGTCCAGCCCTTCTGGTCCTCGGCCTTGCCCCCCTGGCGACACCCGCCCGTGGCTCCGAGGCCACGGCGTTGGGCGGCCAGCTCGGGACATCAGCCCCGGCACTGACCGGCAGCGATCCGATGACCGGCCCCCGCAGCCGGCTGCCCCGCGACTGGATCGGCCTCCGCCCCGTCGAATCGGACACCCCCATCCTGGTACTGGCCGGCCATGCCGATTCCCAGGGGATCGCGGGGTCCGGCACCAGCGGCGAGGCGGTGGCCGCCGGGGCACCACCGATGTATCCCGGCATCAGCGACGAGCTCTACTGGAACATGGTCATCGCCGAGGCGGTGGTGGCCCTGGGCCAGCAGCGGGGGCTGCGCATCAGCTCCTACCGCCCCCCCTTCCGCACGATCAGTGACGGCGACCACCCCAGCACCAACTGGAGCGTCGGGCGGCAGCACGCCGCCAGCGGCGGCTACGCCCTGGAGATCCACTTCGATGCCTGGGGACCCGACGGTGTCGGATCAGGGTTGATCCCGCCGCTGCACCGGCCCTTCGGCCGCCTCGACGAAAGCCTGGCCGAGGCCTTCGGTGGCTATCCGATGGCGTTCCGTGGCGGCCTGGGCGGACCCAGGCGTGGCATCGCCCTGCTTGAGGTGGGCAAGCTGGAGGGCCGGCTGGAGCGCTCCCTGCGCAACCCCGCCACCCGCCCCGACACGGTGATGGCCATCGCCAGCCGGATCGTCACAGCCCTCGAAGTCGGCCTGGGCCGCAGCCCCACCACCACCGCCCAGCCGCTCACCCCACAGCCTGGTGGGGTCGGCAGCGCTCCTCCAGGGAAGGGTCTTCAAGCCAGTTCTGGGGACAAGTGAACAGGTCGGTCAGCAGGGCCTCCCGGCTGCCTTCAGCGGCCGTGTAGCCGTACTCCCAGCGCACCAGGGGCGGCAGCGACATCAGGATCGATTCGGTGCGGCCGTTGGTCTGCAGGCCGAAGATCGTGCCCCGGTCGAACACCAGGTTGAACTCCACGTAGCGGCCGCGGCGGTAGAGCTGGAACTGACGCTCCACCTCGCCCCAGGGCAGCCCATGGCGGCGCTCCACGATCGGCACGTAGCTCGGCAGGAAGGCGTTGCCGCAGGCCGAGGCCAGGGCGAACAACTGCTCCCAGTCCTGGTGCAGGGGGCCGACGGCGGTGCTCGCCGCCGCCGCCGGCCCCTCGGGGTCGCCCCCCTTGTAGAGCACTCCGGCGGGGTCCTGGTAGTCGTAGAAGATGCCGCCCACGCCGCGGGTCTCGCCGCGGTGCTTCAGGAAGAAGTATTCATCGCACCAGGGCTTGAACACCTTGTAGTAGGCGGGATCCACCCCATCACAGGCTCCCTTGAGGGTGCGATGGAAGTGGCGGGCATCCTCCAGAAAGGGGTAGTAGGGGGTGAGGTCGGCGCCGCCGCCGAACCACCACACCGGCCCGGCCTCGAAGTAGCGGTAGTTGAGGTGCACCGTGGGCACGTAGGGGTTGCGGGGGTGCAGCACCATCGAGGTGCCGGTGGCGAACCAGCGGTGGCCCTCCGCCTCGGGGCGCTGGGACAGGATCGAGGGGGGCAGGCGCTCGCCCTCCACCTCGGAGAAGTTGACGCCGCCCTGCTCGAACACCCGGCCGTCCTTCATCACCCGGGAGCGGCCACCGCCGCCCTCCGGCCGCTCCCAGCTCTGTTCCTCGAAGCCACCCTCGCCGTCGAGGCTCGCCAGGCCGGCGCAGATCGAATCCTGCAGGCCCATCAGCAGGGCCTTGGCACGGCTGCGGGAATCGGCAGGTGGCATCTCCATGGAACGGCAGCGCGGCGGACGCGGAACATCCGCACACCTTTTCAGCCCGTCGGGGGGTCCCACAAGGGTTCGAGAGCCTCTGTCACGGGCTGAGGAAGTTCCTGGAGGCCGCCACCGGGGTGCCTCCGCCGGCCCAACCGCCCCGGGGCACGGCCCCTAGGATCCCGTCTCATCACTCCCGAGACGTCGACGAATGGCCAGCGCCGACACCCTCCTTCAGGCCCTGCAGCCGCTCCGCGATGCCGGCAGCGGCCGCAGCCTGGTGGAACTGGGCTGGATCAGCGACCTGCGTCACCAGGGCAGCCGGGCGGTGTTTCGCCTCGCCCTGCCCGGCTTCGCCGCCAGCCAGCGGGAACGCATCGCCGCCGAGGCCCGCAGCGCCCTGCTGGCCGTGGAGGGGATCAACGACGTCCAGATCGAACTGGCCCAGCCCGCCGCCGCTCCCTCGTCGGGGCCGATCGGTGCCGCCGGCCACGGCCCCGGAGGGGGCCAGCTGCCGGAACGGCAGGGCATCCCCGGCGTGCGCCAGGTGATCGCCGTCAGCAGCGGCAAAGGCGGCGTCGGCAAGAGCACCGTGGCGGTGAACCTGGCCTGTGCCCTGGCCGCCTCGGGGCTGCGGGTGGGCCTGCTCGACGCCGACATCTACGGCCCCAATGCCCCCACCATGCTCGGCGTGGCCGACCGCAGCCCCCAGGTGTCGGGCAGCGGCAACGACCAGGTGCTGGAACCGATCGAGAGCTGCGGCATCGTCATGGTGTCCATGGGCCTGCTCATCCAGGAGAACCAGCCGGTGGTCTGGCGCGGCCCGATGCTCAACGGAATCATTCGCCAGTTCCTTTATCAGGTGAACTGGGGCCAGCGCGACGTGCTCATCGTGGACCTGCCCCCCGGCACCGGCGACGCCCAGCTCACCCTGGCCCAGGCCGTGCCCATGGCCGGCGTGGTGATCGTCACCACGCCCCAGCAGGTGTCGCTGCAGGATGCCCGCCGCGGCCTGGCGATGTTCCTGCAGATGGGAGTGCCGGTGCTGGGGGTGGTGGAAAACATGACCGCCTTCATCCCCCCCGATCTGCCGGATCGCCGCTATGCCCTGTTCGGCAGTGGCGGCGGCCGGCTGCTGGCCGACGAGGCGGATGTCCCCCTGCTGGCCCAGCTGCCGATGGAGATGCCCGTGCTCGAGGGCGGAGAGCGGGGCCTGCCGGTGGTGCTGTCGGCACCCACCTCCGCCAGCGGCCGCGCCTTCACCGAGCTGGCCGAGCGGCTGAGCGCCAGCTGCGCCCTCAGCCCGGCCCTCGCCTGAAGCGATGGCGGTTCTCAGCCCCCGGCGCGGTGGGTTCGCCGCCAAGGGGGCGAAACGACGTGGCCTCGGCTTCGATCCGATCCTGTGGGGCATCCCGATCGCCCTGATCGTGCTGGCGGGGATCCTGATCGCCAGCACCCAGCGCCAGCAGGCCACCACCGACTGGTACCAGCACTGGATCATTGCCGGGGTGGGCATAGTGGTGGCCGTGTTGCTGTCCCGCGTGCCCCTGGAGCGGATCGCCCGGTTCCAGTGGCCGATCTACATCCTGATGGTGGCGAGTCTGATCGCGGTGCGGATCATCGGGGTCAGTGCCCTCGGGGCCCAGAGCTGGATCAACATCGGCGGCTTCTACGTGCAACCGTCGGAGTTCGCCAAGGTGGCGGCGATCCTGCTGCTGGCGGGCGTGCTCTCGAAACACCCGGTGGAACGGCCGATCGATCTGCTGCGGCCCGTGGGGATGATCAGCGTGCCCTGGCTGCTGGTGTTCGTGCAGCCCGATCTGGGCTCATCGCTGGTCTTCGGTGCGGTGCTGCTGGTGATGCTGTTCTGGTCGGGCATGCCCGCCACCTGGCTGCTGCTGCTGCTCTCACCACTGTTCACGGCGATCATGGCCGGCACCGTGCCCTGGCTGCTGCTGGGCTGGATCCCCCTGATGGGGTGGGTGGCTTGGCGCTCCCTGCCCTGGAAAAGGATCGGGCTCGCCCTGGTGCTGGCCGTCCAGGGACTGTTCGCCGTGGGGACGCCCTGGCTGTGGGAGCACGGACTGCGGCCCCACCAGCGGGCGCGGCTCACCCTGTTCCTCGATCCGGCCCAGGATCCCCTCGGCGGCGGTTACCACCTGCTGCAGAGCAAGGTCGGGATCGGCTCCGGCCAGCTGTGGGGCACCGGCCTGATGAACGGGTCGCTCACCAAGCTGCGCTTCATCCCTGAGCAGCACACCGATTTCATCTTCAGTGCCCTGGGGGAGGAAACCGGGTTCATCGGCTCGATGCTGGTGGTGGTGGGCTTCGTGGTGCTGATCTGGCGCCTGCTGCAGATCGCCGGCCGGGCTGGCAGCGACTACGAATCGCTCGTGGTGGTGGGGATCGGCGCCATGCTGATGTTCCAGGTGGTGGTGAACGTCAACATGACCATCGGTCTCGGACCCATCACCGGCATTCCCCTGCCCTTCCTGAGCTACGGCCGTTCGGCTATGCTAGTCAACTGCATCAGTCTCGGGCTCTGCGCCTCCGTGGCCAGGCACAGCCGCAGCCTGCGGCGATGGTGGTGAGCCTGGGGGAACTGCGTTCACTGCTGGCAGACGGCGTGCCGGCGGGGCGGGGGGACGAGGACAGCGTCAGGCGTCAGTGGTGGGCCGCCCTGGCCACCGTGCAGGAGGATCTGCTCGGGGTCGCCCCTCCCCAGCCCGGCGTCTGGCTGGCGGCGCCCCTGCCGGCCCTCTATGAACCCGCCCTGCTGGAGTGGCTCGACGGCTGGGTCTGGACACCGGCGGAGGTGGGCAACCTGATGCCATCGGGGCTGCCGCTGCTGCCCGGCCTGCCGCCCCCCCCGGGAACCGCCCCCCGGGGCACAGCCGGCCGCCCGGGGGGCTTCCAGCGCCTCAGCCTGCGCGAAGCGGACGGCACCGATCCTCTGCTGGTGCTGATCACGCCGGTGCTGCAGGTGGCCCTGGCCCTCGATGGCCCCCCGCAGGCGCGCCGGCTGGTGGTGCGCTTTGAAGCCTCGATCCTGTCGGCCGCCCTGGAACTGCTCGATCGCCGCCTGGCCGAGGACGATCCGGCCGCCGGCCTGGGGCTGCGCCGCCGGCTGCAGCTGCTGGGTCCGCTCCGCAACGCCCCCGATCTGGGCACCCGCTTCTGGCCCCTGCTGGCCCAGCGGCTGGCGGCGATGGCGCCCAGCGTCACCCTGCAGCCGCTGGTGCACGGGGAGAAACGCAGCGAGGGCAACGGCAACGATGCCGTGAGCAGTGAACTGGCCCTGCTCGAAGCCCTCACCCATGAGGTGCGCACCCCCCTGGCCACGATCCGCACCCTGATCCGCTCCCTGCTGCGCCGCACCGACCTGCCCGCGGTGGTGCGCCAGCGGCTGGAGCAGATCGATGGCGAGTGCAGCGAACAGATCGACCGCTTCGGACTGATCTTCCTGGCGGCGGAACTGCAGCGCCAGCCCGGCAGCGGCCAGCCCCTGAGCGACAGCGAACTGGCCCGGACGGACCTGAGCCGGCTGCTGCTTCAGCTGGAGGGGCTGTGGCAGCGCCAGCTGGGCCGGCGCGATCTCAAGCTGGTGCTCGAGATCGCCGCCGACCTGCCACCGGTGATGAGCGATCCCAGCCGGCTCGAAACCATGCTCGGTGGGCTGATGGACCGGTTCAGCCGCAGCCTGCCCAGTGGCAGCGAGGTGCGGCTGCGGCTGCTGCCGGCGGGGTCGCGGTTGAAACTGCAGCTCAGCAGCGACGACCCCGAGAGCCGGGAAGACGATGGGCTGGCGGCCGCCGTGCCGATGCCGGTGGGGCCGGTGCTGAGCTGGAACCCCGAGACCGGCAGCCTGCAGCTCAGCCGCCAGGCCACCCAGCGGCTCTTCCACCGCCTAGGGGGCCGGCTCACCGAGCGGGGCGGCAGCAACCTGACCGTGTTCTTCCCGGCCGCCGAGCGCAGCGGCTGAGGGGATGGGGGCCGGGTTTGTTGACGGGTGTGAAGAGTCCGCCGGGAGCGCCGGGAAGGCGAAAAACACGGTGCTAGTTTCCGCCTGAAACGGTCTGCAAGTCATGCCTGATACGGCCCTCCACGGTCAACTTCCGAAGTCCATCGGCAGCACCGGTGGCTTGCTGAACTCGGCCGAAACCGAGGAGAAGTACGCCATCACCTGGAGCAGCTCCAAGGCCCAGGCGTTCGAACTCCCCACCGGCGGTGCCGCGGAGATGAACGAGGGCGACAACCTCATGTACTTCGCCCGCAAGGAGCAGTGCCTGGCCCTCGGCACCCAACTGCGCACCAAGTTCAAGCCCCGGATCGAGGACTACAAGATCTACCGGATCTACCCCGGCGGCGACACCGAATTCCTGCATCCCAAGGACGGCGTCTTCCCCGAGAAGTGCAACGAAGGCCGCGCCATGGTGGGCCACACCCCCCGCAGCATCGGCGCCAACCCCAACCCCGCCAGCCTCAAGTTCAGCGGCAAGGAAACATACGAAGCCTGAGCCCCACCGGCCAGCACCTATAACGGCGGGGCCGAGAGCCCCGTTTTTTTTGCCTGCCTGTCGCCGTGATGCCCGGTTCTGATCGCAGCGCCTTCCTCGCCCGGATCGCCGGTGGGGAAGCAGGTGCTGACTTGGCCGTCAATTTTCATCCCCTCTGGAAGCGCTGGCCCGCCGACCTGGAAACGCCCCTGACCACCTGGCTGAAGGTGGGGGCGGGCGGGAGCCATGGCGTGCTGCTGGAATCGGTGGAGGGAGGTGAACAGCTGGGCCGCTGGAGCTTCGTCGTCAGCGACCCGCTCTGGACCCTCACTTGCCGTGGCGACCGTGGCGAGCGGTGCTGGCGGGATGGCCGCAGCGAACAGCTCCAGGGCAATCCCTTCACCCTGCTGCGGGACGCCCTGGCACCGCTGCGCCCCGGCCCGGTGGAGGGCCTGCCCAAGGTGGCCCAGCTGTTCGGCTTCTGGGGCTACGAGCTGATCCAGTGGATCGAACCCAGCGTGCCGGTGCACGGCGCCGCCGAGGGGGCCCCACCCGATGGCTGCTGGATGCTGGCCGACAGCCTGCTGGTGTTCGACCAGGTGAAGCGCCAGATCACGGCCGTGGCCTACGTGGATCTCTCCGCAGGGGCCGATCCCGGCGAGGCCTACGACCGGGCGGCGGCGCGCATCGAGGCCCTTGAGGCCCGCATGCACGCCCCGTTGCCGGCGCACGTGAAACCGCTGGCCTGGCACGAGGCGAGTGGCGCCGAGCTGGCCACCAGCAGCAACCGCAGCCAGGCCGACTTCCAAGCCGCCGTTGCCACGGCGGCCGAACACATCGCCGCCGGCGACGTGTTCCAGCTGGTGCTGAGCCAGCGGCTGGAAACCCGGGTGAGCCACGACCCCTTCGAGCTTTACCGCAGCCTGCGGATGGTGAATCCCTCGCCCTACATGGCGTTCTTCAATTTCGGCGACTGGCATCTGATCGGCTCCAGCCCCGAAGTGATGGTGAAGGCGGAGCCCTGCGCCGAAGGGGTGAAGGCCTCCTTGCGGCCCATTGCCGGCACCCGCCCCCGCGGCGAGGATGCCCGCCGGGATGCGGCCCTGGCCGATGAACTGCTGACCGATCCCAAGGAGCGGGCGGAGCACGTGATGCTGGTCGACCTGGGCCGCAACGACCTGGGCCGGGTCTGCCGCGCCGGAACGGTGCAGGTCACCGAGCTGATGGTGATCGAGAAGTACTCCCACGTGATGCACATCGTCAGCGAGGTGGAAGGGCTGCTGACCGAGGATCACGACATCTGGGATCTGCTGATGGCGTCCTTCCCGGCGGGCACCGTGAGCGGGGCCCCCAAGATCCGCGCCATGCAGTTGATCCATGCCCTCGAGCCGGATGCCCGCGGGCCCTACTCGGGGGTCTACGGGGCCGTGGATCTGGCCGGGGCGCTGAACACGGCGATCACGATCCGCACCATGGTGGTGCGGCCCCACCCCGACGGCGGCTGGCGGGTGCAGGTCCAGGCCGGGGCCGGCATCGTGGCCGATTCCCGGCCGGAGGCGGAGTACCAGGAAACCCGCAACAAGGCGCGCGGGATGCTCAAGGCCCTCGCCTGCCTGGAACCGGCCGTGGCCGCTGCGGCGGACGCCACGCCATGAGCACGCCCCTGCTGCTCAAGGGCTTCGAAGTGGAGATGTACACCGGCCGGGCCGATGGCACGGTGGTGGGCTGCTCAGCCGAAGCGGCCGCCGCGCTGGCGGGCTTCATGACCGAACCGGACCAGCGCAACCTGGAGTACGTCACCCCGCCCGAGGCCTCCTACACCGCCCAGCTGGAGCTGCTGCTGGAACCGCGGCGTCGCCTACGCCGCTGGCTCCAGCCCCGCCAGCTCACCCTGCTGCCCGGCAGCACCCTGAGCCTGGGGGACAGCCGCCGCTTCGAGCGCTCCGACCCCGACAACCCTTACCACGCCTATATCGAGGCCACCTACGGCACCCGGGTCGTGACCGCCAGCGTCCACATCAACCTGGGGCTGACGGACATGGACGCCCTGTTCGCCGGCCTGCGTCTGTTGCGCTGTGAGGCCTCCCTGCTGCTCGCCCTCAGCGCCAGCTCCCCCTTCCTCGACGGGGAGGTCACCGGAGCCCATTCCCAGCGCTGGCTGCAGTTCCCGATCACGCCGCCTCTGGTGCCCCTGTTCCGGGACCACCGCCACTACATCCACTGGATGGAGCAGCAGCTGGCCGCCGGGGCGATGCGCAACGTGCGTCACCTGTGGACGTCGGTGCGCCCCAACGGCGACGACCGGCCCCATGGCCTCAACCGCCTGGAGATCCGCATCTGCGACCTGATCGACGACCCGCTGCTGCTGCTGGCCGTCACCGCCTTCACCGAACTGCGCCTGCAGCAACTGCTGCGGGATCCCCAGGGGCAGGATCCCCTGGCCGCCAGCCGGTTCGGGGCCGCTGAACTGGAGGCCTTGGCCGATGCCAACGACCGGGCGGCGGCCCGCACCAGCCTCGAGGCCCGGCTGGTGCACTGGCGCACCGGACAGACCCTGGAGGCCCGCGCCTGGATCGCCGCCGAACTGGAGACCATGGCCCCCCTGGCGGCGGAGCTGGGGCTGGAGCGCTGGCTGGCCCCGCTCCACGGGCTGCTCGCCACGGGCAACCAGGCGATGCGTTGGCTCGCCCGTGAGCGGCGCGGCGAAAGCATCGGTGCCATCATCGGCAACGATGCCGTGGCTCTCGAGGCACGGGAGAAGGCGCTGGACGCATGGCTGGCGACAGAAGCCGCCCAGGTTCCTGGAGGATCATGAACAGCACCCCCGCGCCCACCGCCCCCATGCGGCTCCACCTGACCGAACCCTCGGTCGTTCCCGCCGAGGCCTCCCCCGGGGTGATCCGGCTGCTCACCGAGCGGCTGGAACTCGTGGAGGATCTCTGGCAGACGGTGCTGCGCAGCGAATGCCCCCCCGAGCAGGTGGAACGCCTGCTCCGGCTCAAGGAACTGAGCGGTCCGATGGCGCCGGGTCTCGATCCGGAGGCCTCCTCCGCCGTCGACACCGACGGCATCGTGGCGCTGATCAAGGCGATGGATCTGGCCGAGGGCATCGCCGCCGCCCGGGCCTTTTCCCTGTACTTCCAGCTCGTCAACATCCTCGAGCAGCACATCGAGGAAGACAGCTACCTCGAGAGCATCAAACGGGCCCCCACCCCCGCCAGCAACGACCCCTTCCTGCCGGCCCTGGCCAGCCAGAGCGACCCCGCCACCTTCCGCCAGCTGTTCGAGCGCCTGCGGGCCCTGAACGTGCCGCCGGGCCAGCTCGAGAACCTGCTGCGGGAGCTCGACATCCGGCTGGTGTTCACCGCCCACCCCACCGAGATCGTGCGCCACACCGTGCGGCACAAGCAGCGGCGGGTGGCGGCCCTGATCCAGAAGCTGCAGGTGAATGGCCAGGGCAATCCGGACGACAACGACCGGCTGCGCCAGCAGCTGGAGGAGGAGATCCGGCTGTGGTGGCGCACCGATGAACTGCACCAGTTCAAGCCCTCGGTGATCGATGAGGTCGACTACGCCCTGCACTACTTCCAGCAGGTGCTCTTCGATGCCCTGCCCCAGCTGCGCCAGCGCATCCGCGCCGCCCTGGCGGCCAGCTACCCCGACGTGCAGCCGCCCCGGGATGCCTTCTGCACCTTCGGCTCCTGGGTGGGCTCCGACCGGGACGGCAACCCCTCGGTGACCCCTGATGTCACCTGGCGAACAGCCTGCTTCCAGCGCCAGATGATGCTCGCCCGTTACATCCAGGCGGTGTCCATCCTGCGCGACCAGCTCAGCATTTCGATGCAGTGGAGCCAGGTGAGCACCGCCCTGCTGGAATCCCTGGAGATGGACCGGCTGCGCTTCCCCGAGATCTACGAGGAACGGGCCGCCCGCTACCGGCTGGAGCCCTACCGGCTCAAGCTGAGCTACACCCTCGAGCGGCTGCGGCTCACCCAGCAGCGCAACCAGCAACTGGCTGAGGCGGGCTGGGAATCACCCTGCGACGGCTCCTCCGGCCACGAAGCCGGCCTCACCAGCCTGATGGAGCCGGCCCCGCCCCAGGAGCTGCATTACGCCTCGGTGGAGGAGTTCCGCACCGACCTGGAGCTGGTCAAGGAGAGCCTCGATGCCACCGGCCTGAGCTGCGAAGCCCTGCAGGACCTGATCAGCCAGGTGCACATCTTCGCCTTTGCCCTGGCCAGCCTCGATATCCGCCAGGAGAGCACCCGCCACAGCGACGCCATCGACGAACTCAGCCGCTATCTGCTGCTGCCGGTGCCCTACGGGGAGATGGACGAGGAGCAGCGGGTGGAGTGGCTGCTGACCGAGCTCAAGACCCGCCGCCCGCTGCTGCCACCGGCGGCCCGCTGGAGCGCCCCCACGGCCGAGACCTTCGCCGTGTTCCGGATGCTGCAGCGGCTGCAGCAGGAATTCGGACGGCGCATCTGCCGCACCTACGTGATCTCCATGAGTCACACGGTGTCCGACCTGCTGGAGGTGGTGCTGCTGGCCAAGGAGGCGGGGCTGGTGGATCCGATGGCCCAGAAGTCGTCCCTGCTGGTGATCCCCCTGTTCGAGACGGTCGAAGACCTGCAGGGGGCCCCGGCGGTGATGGGACGCCTGTTCGCCGACCCCTTCTACCGCCAGCTGCTGATCAGCAACAGCGACGGCGAGCAGCCCCTGCAGGAGGTGATGCTGGGCTACTCCGACAGCAACAAGGATTCCGGCTTCCTTTCCAGCAACTGGGAAATCCACCGGGCCCAGATCGCGCTGCAGTCACTGGCCGATGCCCACGATGTGGCCCTGCGCATCTTCCACGGCCGCGGCGGCTCGGTGGGACGGGGTGGCGGCCCCGCCTACCAGGCGATCCTGGCCCAGCCCAGCGGCACCCTCAAGGGGCGCATCAAGATCACCGAGCAGGGGGAAGTGCTGGCCTCCAAGTACTCCCTGCCCGAACTGGCCCTCTACAACCTGGAAACGGTCACCACCGCCGTGCTGCAGAACAGCATGGTGAGCACCCCGGTGGACGACACCCCCACCTGGAACGTGCTGATGGAGCGGCTCGCCGCCCGCTCCCGCGACCATTACCGGGCCCTGGTGCACGACAACCCCGACCTGGTGGCCTTCTTCCAGCAGGTGACGCCGATCGAGGAGATCAGCAAGCTGCAGATCTCCAGCCGGCCGGCGCGGCGCAAGAGCGGCGCCAAGGATCTCTCCAGCCTGCGGGCCATCCCGTGGGTGTTCGGCTGGACCCAGAGCCGCTTCCTGCTGCCCAGCTGGTACGGCGTGGGCACGGCCCTGCAGGCCGAGCTCGACGCCGACGGTGAGCAGATGGAGCTGCTGCAGCTGCTTTACCAGCGCTGGCCGTTCTTCCGCATGCTGATCTCCAAGGTGGAGATGACCCTCTCCAAGGTCGACCTCGAGCTGGCCGGCCATTACGTCACCTCCCTGGGACGTCCCCAGAACAAGCAGGTGTTCGAGCAGATCTTTGCGTCGATCGCCAGCGAATTCGCCCTCACCCATTCCCTGGTGCTGCGGATCAGCAACCACAGCCGGCTCCTCGACGGGGACCCGGCCCTGCAGCTGTCGGTCGACCTGCGCAACCGCACGATCATTCCCCTGGGCTACCTGCAGGTGGCGCTGCTGCGGCGGCTGCGGGAGCAGAAGCGCCAACCGCCGATGAGCGAGGGGCCGGGCGACGGCCCCGGTGGCGGCGACGGCCGCACCTACAGCCGCAGTGAACTGCTGCGCGGTGCCCTGCTTACCATCAACGGCATCGCCGCAGGCATGCGCAACACGGGCTGATTCCCTGAACTCTCTGTTGATCCCCTTCCGCAGCCAGCCTTCGACCCCACGCCTGCGGGAGGGTTACGCCCTGCTCCATCAGCACGCCCCCGAACCGGCCGGCCTGAACCGTCTGCTCGAGGCCTGCGGCGATTCCCCCCGCAGCCCGGACCGCTGGCAGCGGGTGCTGGCCCGCAGCGCCTGGCATCTGGTGGTGCTTGACCCGGGCGGGCAGCTGGTGGGTTTCGTGCGCGCCACCAGCGATCTGGCCCTCAATGCCAACCTCTGGGACCTGGTGGCCGATCCGGCCGACCCCTGCCGGGACGAGGTGATCGGGGCCCTGGTTCAGGCCGCCCTGGCCCGCCTGCGGCGGGAACTGAGCGGCTGCAGCATCTCCCTGTCGGCCCCACCCGAGGCCCTCAAAGCCCTCTCCCGGGCGGGGTTCGTGGTGGATCCCGGCGGCATCCGGGCCATGGGCCTCGACCTGAGGAACCACGCCGAAGGGTGAACGGGACGGGGCTGACGAGCATGGAGGGACTCGAACCCCCGACATTCAGAACCGGAATCTGACGCTCTATCCAACTGAGCTACATGCCCTGCCACGGCGGTGGGGATCCACAGGACCCTTTCCCTCCGATGGCGGTACCTTAGCGGCTGACCGCCCCAGAACCATCCGGCTGCACCGCCTGGACCTCCGGCATTTCCGCAACATCGACGGCCTGCAGCTGACGTTGGAGGCGCCTCGGCTGCTCGTGATCGGCAGCAATGGCCAGGGCAAGTCGAACCTGCTGGAAGGCGTGGAACTGCTCACCAGCCTGCGTTCGCACCGCTGCAGCCTCGACCGGGACCTGATCGGCCACGGCCACGCCTCCTGTCGCCTGGCGGCCCTCACCGACGAGACCGACAGCCTGCAGCTGGAGCTGCGCCGCAGTGGCGGCCGCCAGGCGTTCCGCAACGGCAAACGGCTGGAGCGGCAGCACGACCTGATCGGCCCCCTGCGCTGCGTCGGCTTCAGCGCCCTCGATCTCGATCTGGTGCGAGGGGAGCCCGCCCTGCGGCGCCAGTGGCTCGACCGGGTGGTGCTGCAGCTCGAACCCGTCTATGGCGCCCTGCTGAGCCGCTACGGCCGGCTGCTGCGGCAGCGCAGCCAGCTGCTGCGCCGGGGCCTGGCGGCCGGTCAGCGGCAGGAGCTGCTGGACGCCTTCGATGAGCAGATGGCCCTGGTCGGCGCCCGCCTGCACCGCCGGCGCCAGCGGGCCCTGCGGCGCCTGGAGCCGCTGGCGGTGGCCTGGCAGCAGCGCATCGGCGGGGCCGCCGAACCGCTCCAACTCGACTACATCAGCGGCACCCTGGTGGACGGCGCCAGCGACGAGGAGGGACCCTGGCGCCAGGCCCTGGCGGAACAGCTGCGCCAGCAGCGGCCCGAGGAGGAACGGCTGGGCCAGTGCCAGGTGGGTCCGCACCGGGACGAGGTGGCGCTGCTGATCGGCGGCCAGGCCGCACGGCGCTATGGCTCCGCCGGCCAGCAGCGCACCCTGGTGCTGGCCCTGAAGCTGGGGGAGCTGGACCTGGTGGGCCAGGTGGTGGGTCAGCCGCCGCTGCTGCTGCTCGACGATGTGCTGGCCGAGCTTGACCCGGGGCGCCAGCAGCTGCTGCTGGAGGCGGTGGGTGACGGCCACCAGTGCCTGGTGAGCGCCACCCATCTGGAGGCCTTCAGCAGCGGCTGGCGGGCCCGGAGCCAGGTGGTGGAACTGCGCAGCGGCGCCCTGGTGGCCTGAGGCCCGATCTCCCTGTCGCCGCAGGCGACCTGACGAATCACTGCAAAGCGCTTCTGGCACGTATGGTGAGACCTGTTTGATCGGATTCGATGAACCAAACCCTTTCCAGCCTGCATCCCAACCCGGGATGGAAGCCCGCCGCCTCCCCCATCCACGCCATTGCACGCCCCGTCTCCCCCCCAGGCGACACCACCGACGCGGTAGGGAAACACTGCATCCTCGAGCTCTACGACTGCGATTGCGCAAGGCTCGACGACGAAGCTTTCCTCAGGGACACCATCACGACAGCAGCCAAACGCGCTGGTGCCACCCTGCTCAACCTGATCACCCACCGCTTCGAACCCCAGGGCGTCACGGGCCTGGCGTTGCTGGCGGAGTCCCACATCTCCATCCACACCTGGCCCGAATCGGGCTATGCGGCCGTGGATGTGTTCACCTGCGGTGACCACACCATGCCCGAGAAGGCCTGTCAGGTCCTGTGGGAGGAGCTGGGCTCCGGCCGGCACAAGCTCACCAGCTTCCGCCGCGAGACGCCCGAGGCCCTGATCGACAGCCAGAGGGAACCCCTCCTGGCCAGCGCCTGAGCGCGGGGCAGGGCACAACCGGGGGAGTGTCGGTCAGTCCCGGCGCCCCCCCAGGGAGCGATTCAGCTTGCCGCTCACCAGCCCCTCCAGATCCAGGGCCACGGCGGTGAAACCAAGGGCCCTGAAGGCCTCCACCAGCTGGGGGCGCAGCTCACCCTGCGCCAGACACTCCAGCGCCGCCGGTAAACCGGCGGCGGGGATTTCAATGCGCGCCGTCTCCCCCTGGCTGCGGACCCGCAGTTCGGGGAATCCACGCTGACGCAACCAGTCCTCGGCCGCGGCCACCCGGGCCAGCCGGGGAGCGTCAATCGGCTCGCCGTAGGGGAAACGGGAAGCCAGGCAGGGCTGGGCCGGCTTGTCCCACCAGGGCAGGCCCAGGGCCCGGGACAGTTGGCGCACCCCCGCCTTGTCGATGCCGACCTCGGCCAGGGGCGAGCGCACACCGAATTCGCGGGCGGCACGGATGCCGGGCCGGTGATCGCCCAGGTCGTCGAGGTTGACCCCGTCCAGCACCTGGGCCCCCTCGGCGGCGGCGGCGATCGGGGCCAGCAGACGATGCAACTCCCGCTTGCAGGCATAGCAGCGGTCCTCCGGGTTGCTGGTGTAGCTGGGGTCCGCCAGCTCTGCGGTGGGCAGCTCACGGTGGCGCAGGCCCAGCCAGCGGGCCTGGTCGCTGGCCTCCCGGCGCAGGTGGGGCGCCAGGGCCGGTGAAACACCGGTGATCGCCAGGGCCCTCTCCCCCAGCCGGTCGCCGGCCAGGGCAGCCACCAGGGCGCTGTCGACGCCGCCGGAGTAGGCCACCACCACCTGCGGGAAGGCGTCGAGCTGCCGGCAGAGCGCCTCCAGTCCCCGCTCCAGGGGGGCGGGCAGGGCTTCGAGCAGGTGGAGGCGACCGGGGTTGGGCATGGCGTAGATCCTGGCAAGGCTGGGTAGCATCCGGATCAGCACCCCCCACCCATGCCCCCCGCCGCCCGCAGCACCCAGACCCCCCAGCGCGGCACCGGGCGGGGCATCGGCATCCGTACGGCCGCCGGCAGCGACGAGCGCGCCCATGGCCAGCTGCACGTCTACGACGGGGAAGGCAAGGGCAAGAGCCAGGCGGCCCTGGGGGTGGTGCTGCGCACCATCGGGCTGGGCATCTGCGAGCAGAAGCGCACCCGGGTGCTGCTGCTGCGGTTCCTCAAGGGTCCCGGCCGCGCCTACGACGAAGACAGCGCCATCGAAGCCCTGCAGCAGGGCTTTCCCCACCTGATCGACCAGGTGCGCACCGGCCGGGGTGATTACTTCAGCGCCGCGGAAGCCACCCGCTTCGACCACCAGGAAGCCCAGCGGGGCTGGGACATCGCTAAAGGGGCGATTGCCAGCAACCTCTATTCGGTGGTGGTGCTCGACGAACTCAACCCCGTGCTCAACCTGGGCCTGCTCGACACCGAGGAGGTGGTGCGGACCCTGGCCACCAAGCCGGCGGGCATGGAAATGATCTGCACCGGCCGGGGCGCCCCGCGGCAGCTGGTGCAGCTCGCCGACCTGCACTCGGAGATGCGGGCCCACAGCGGGCCCCAGCAGGGGCTTGAAGGCCTGGAGATCTATACCGGAGAGGGCAAGGGAAAATCCACCAGCGCCCTGGGCAAGGGCCTGCAGGCCATCGGCCGGGGCATCAGCCAGGACAAGAGCCACCGGGTGCTGATCCTGCAGTGGCTCAAGGGCGGGGCGGGCTACACCGAGGACGCGGCCATCGCCGCCCTGCGGGAGAGCTACCCCCATCTGGTGGATCACCTGCGCTCGGGCCGCGACGCCATCGTCTGGCGCGGCCAGCAGCAGCCGATCGATTACGTGGAGGCGGAACGGGCCTGGGAGATCGCCCGGGCCGCGATCGCCAGCGGCCTCTACAAGACCGTGATCCTCGACGAACTCAACCCCACCGTGGATCTGGAACTGCTGCCGGTGGAGCCGATCGTCCAGACCCTGCTGCGCAAGCCCACCGAGACCGAAGTGATCATCACGGGGCGCTGCAAGAGCCGGCCGGCCTACTTCGATCTGGCCAGCGTCCACTCCGAGATGGTGTGCCACAAGCACTACGCCGAGCGGGGCGTGGATCTCAAACGCGGCGTCGACTACTGAACCTGCCGCTCAGGGGGCTGCCGATCAGGGCTGCCCGGATCCATCCACCTGATCGAGGCCGAGGGCGTCGTCCTCAAGCATCTCCACCTCCTCCGAGGCGATGAAGCGCCCCAGCAGCAGGCCCACCAGCAGGGCCACGTAGAGGGTGCTGGCGACACTGAGGAGGATCACGAAGCGCTCCCCCACGGCATTGGCCGGCAGCACATCGCCATAGCCGACGCCGGCGATGGTCACGAAGCTGAAGTAAGTGAGCCGGTCGAGCAGCAACTGGTTGCTGGCGGCCGCCCCGAGGCTGAAGCTGCCGGGCACGAGCACCTGGGTGGCCGTGGCGAGCACCCCGCCGGTGAGGCCCAGATGCAGGTAGCCCGCGGCGGCGCCGGCCATCACCTGCACATTGACCCGGGGCACCCTGGCCAGCAGGCGCACCAGCCGCATGGAGGTGGCCAGGAAGAACAGGCTCAGCAGCACCATCTCCACGGCGCGGAACACACCGCCGGGCCAGGTGCCCATGAGCACCGGCACCCAGAGCCCAAGGCCGCCCACCATCCCGACCCAGCGGAAGATCTCCTGGCGCAGCCGGGCGTAGGACACCCCGGCGATCACCGGCAGGGTGAGGATCGACTGCAGGATCAGCAGATTGAAAACCAGGGCCAGGAGAAGGTTGGCCGGCCAGCCCCGCGTCGCCGTGATGGGCATCACCAGGATCGGCAGCAGGGCCGAGAGCAGCAGCGGCACGAAGCGCTTCTCGAGGGCGATCAGGCGCCGGGCTTCCTGACGCCGCCGCTCCAGCCAGCGCCTTCTGGCCGGGGTGAGGGGCTCAGTAGCGAGGGACGTCAGGATCCACCTCCTGGCTCCAGGCGTCGATGCCACCCTGCACGTTCACCCCCTCGATGCCGTGGCGGCCGAGGGCGATCAGGGCCTTGGCGGAACGGCCGCCGAGCTTGCAGTGGACATAGAGCCGCTTGCCGTTGGCCAGGCGGCGCACCTCCTCGATCGCCTCGCCGCTCTCGATGCGATCAAGGGGCACCAGCACGGCGCCGGGGATCACCGCGATCTCGGCTTCCGGTGGATTGCGCACGTCGAGCAGGAGCAGATCGTCGTGCGGGCCGTCGAGCAGGGTCTTGAGTTCGGACACAGTGATGGTGGCCACGCTGCCCGCCTCCTCCTGGCCGGGGGCCGAACCGCCCACGCCGCAGAACTCCTGGTAATCGATCAGCGCCTCGATCACGGGGCGCTCCGGATTGGGGCGCAGCTTCAGCTCCCGGAAGCTCATCTTGAGGGCATCGAAGAGCAGCAGGCGGCCGCTGAGGCTGGTGCCGATGCCGGTGATCAGCTTGACCGTTTCGGTGGCCTGGATCACGCCGATGATTCCGGGCAGCACCCCCACCACACCCCCTTCGGCGCAAGAGGGAACCATCCCCGGCGGCGGCGGTTCGGGGAAGAGATCCCGGTAGTTGGGGCCCCCCTCGAAGTTGAAGACCGTGGCCTGGCCCTCGAAGCGGAAGATGGAGCCGTAGACGTTCGGCTTGCCCAGCAGCACGCAGGCGTCGTTGACCAGGTAGCGGGTGGGGAAATTGTCGGTGCCGTCGCAGACGATGTCGTAGCCGGCAATGATCTCGAGGGCGTTCTCGCTGGTGAGGGCCGTTTCGTAGAGATCCACCTGGCAGTGGGGATTGATCTCGTGGATCCGGGCTTTGGCCGATTCGATCTTGGGCTTGCCCACCCAGCTGGTGCCATGGATCACCTGGCGCTGCAGGTTGCTGTGGTCCACCACGTCGAAATCGACGATGCCGAGCCGGCCCACACCCGCGGCGGCCAGATACAGCAGCAGGGGCGACCCGAGTCCGCCGGTGCCGACGCAGAGCACCGAGGCCGCCTTGAGCCGCTTCTGCCCCTCCATGCCGATCTCCGGCAGGATCAGGTGGCGGGAGAAGCGCACCACCTCATCGGGGCTGAGCTGGACGGCGCTGGTGTCGGGAGGAAGCATGGCGGTGGAGACCCACGACGCACTAATCGACCATTCTCCACGCCAACCGCCGCGGGCCGCCCTGCTCCGGCAACCACCAGCAGGCCAGGGAACGGGGCTCCACCTCGGTGGCCGCCGACGGGGCGGGGCCATCGGCCTGGCCCAGGATGAGCATCAACGTAGGAGCGAAGGCCAGCGAGCGATCCAGTGCCGAAGGCACGGGCTCTGAGAGCGGATGGCTGTGGGCGGATCCCAGCACCGTCAGCCCCTGGGAGCGGGCCCACTTCTGGGCCAGCAACTGCTCGCGCGGATCGAGGGCGAAGCGGCGGCGGCGCTCGGCGGCAGGCTCCCAGACGTTGAGGCAGGGCCAGACGCGCCGGACGCACCAGGGATCCCGGCTTCCTAGCAGCAGGGCACAGCCCTCGTCGGGGGCGGCCGCCTCCAGGACGGCTTCCAGCAGCGTCAGCGCCTGACGACCGATGCCAAGTTCCGCTGGCGTCTGTTGGTTCACACCGGTACGTTATGCATCATTCCGTCAGGGGACCTCTCCTTCCATGATCGACAGCACGACCGAGGTGAAGGAGACCACCCAGGACGACACCACCCCCAGCAGCGCCGCCGAGGTGGATTTCACTGAGCGCTACAGCGAGGTGATCGGCAAGGTCAACGAAACCCTCGACAAGGTGGACTGGAGCCAGGTGGGCCGCATCGGCAAAGCCTCCGGCGTGCTGCTGGCCGTGATCGTGGCCCAGATCCTGATCAAGGGCGTGCTGGACACCATCAACCTGCTGCCGATCGTGCCGGGCCTGCTGGAGCTGCTCGGACTCGTGGTGGTGGGCAACTGGAGCTGGCACAACCTCACCACGGGTGAGAAGCGCTCGTCCGTGATGGCAAAAATCCAGACCCTGCGCAAGGAATACCTGAGCTGACGCCCCAGCAGCATCACCCCCTCTCCCGGTCCGCCCCTGGGGCCAGGAGGGCATCGATGCGGGCCTGGGATTGGCCCAGGTAGCTGCCGCCGAAGAGGTTGGCGTGGTTGAGCAGGTGATAGAGGTTGTACAGATCGCGGCGGAAGCGGTGGCCTGACGGCAAGGGCCAGGCCGCTTCATAGCCAGCGAAGAACGCCTCCGGAAAGCCACCGAACAGCCGCGCCATGGCCAGGTCCACCTCCCGGTCACCCCGGTAGACCGCCGGATCGAAGATCGCCCCCTGGCCGCTGGTGGTGATGGCGGCGTTGCCGCTCCAGAGATCACCGTGCACCAGGCAGGGATCGGGATGGTGGTTGTGCAGCCACTGACCGGCGCGCTCCAACAGCGATTGGGCCTGCCGCAGGGGGGTACCGCTGCGGGCCAAGTGCTCCAGCTGGGGGGCCAGGCGCCGCTCCACGAAGAACCGCCCCCAGATCCCCTCCCAGCCGTTGCGCTGGGGAAAGGCCCCGATGACGTTGTCGCGGGGCCAGCCGAAGGCCGTCCCGACCCGATCCTCCGCCGTGCAGGGGAGCGTGAGGCTGTGCCGGTGCAGGCCCGCCAGGGCGGCCCCCAGGCGGCGCCACTGCGGCCCATGGGCAGCGGATCGGCCGCTCTCCAGATCGAGCCAGGGGAGCACCAGCACGGACGAGGCTCCCGCCACGCCGCAGGCCAGGGGAACGGGCACGAGCGGCCCCGCCCCGCCGGCCGCCACCGCTAGGGCCTGGAGACCCTCGGCTTCGGTTTCCAGGAGCGGCAACGAGTCGGCCCCGTTGGTCTTGGCGAACAGCCGGCGGCCATCGGCCAGTTCCAGACGCCAGGAGCTGTGGATGCAGCCGCCTGCCAGGGGACGCCGATCCACGAGCTCGACCCCCAGTCGCTCGTTCACCCAGGAGGCAAGGTTATCGGCGGCGACCATGGCCTCTGTCCGCGGCATGAAGGGAGCCTCGCAGAGCGCCCGTGGAATCCCTCAAGTGCCTGCCTGCCAGGCCCCATCCACGCCTGCAGCGCCGGCCCTGCCACCATCCAGATTGCAGCTGTTCGACAGCGTTGAACCCCAGCGACAGGCCCAGGGCGGATGTGGTGGTGGTGGGCGCCGGCATCGCCGGCCTGACGGCGGCCGCACTGCTGGCGAAGCAAGGACTCCAGGTGGAGCTGCTCGAAGCCCATCGCCAGAGCGGCGGCTGTGCCGG
The DNA here is from genome assembly GCF_024346055.1 of Cyanobium sp. Cruz CV13-4-11. GTDB lineage: Bacteria > Cyanobacteriota > Cyanobacteriia > PCC-6307 > Cyanobiaceae > Cyanobium. Next base: position 26,269 of record NZ_JAGQCH010000016.1, on the reverse strand, counting down.
CACCTTCCGTCGCGGGCCCTACGTGTTCGACGTGGGGGCCACCCAGGTGGCGGGGCTGGAGGCAGGGGGTGCGGGCCACCCCGCCGGCATCCACGCGCGGCTGTTCCACCATCTGGGGGTGGAACAGCCGGCGGCCGTGCCGCTGGACCCCGGCTGCGTGGTGGATCTGGGCGATGGCCGTCCACCGGTATCGATCTGGCGCGACCCGGAGCGCTGGCGCCAGGAACGGCTGAGGCAGTTCCCCGGCAGTGGCCGCTTCTGGGCCCTCTGCGATGCCGTCCACCGGGCCAACTGGGCTTTCGCCTCGCAGGATCCGGTGCTGCCGCCCCGCTCCTGGTGGGATCTGGGTCAGCTGCTGGGGGCGGTGGGGCCAGGCACGCTGGCCAGCGGCCTGCTCACCACCGCCACGGTGGCCGACCTGCAGCGCATCACAGGCTGCGCCGCCGATGGCCGATTACGGCGCTTCCTCGACCTGCAACTGAAGCTCTATTCCCAGGAGCCCGCCGATCGCACGGCCGCGCTGTACGGGGCCACCGTGCTGGCGATGGTGCAGGAACCGCTGGGGCTCTGGCACCTGGAGGGCTCGATGCAGTCCCTCAGCGACAGCCTCGAGCAGGCCCTGGCACAGCAGGGCGGTCGCTTGCGGCTGCGGCACCGCGTCGATCGGCTGGAGCCGCCTGGCCGGCCGGGCGAGCACTGGCAGATCAAGGGCCGGCGCCTGACGGCTCGCACCGGCGACTCCGGTGCCCCGGAGGCGAACTTCACCCTGGCGGCCGACGAGGTGGTGGTCAGCCTGCCCCCCCAGACCCTGCCGGCCCTGCTGGGGGCCGCCCTGCCGGCCGGCTATCGCCGCCGCCTCGAGACCCTGCACGAACCCAGCGGGGCCCAGGTGTTCTACGGGGCCGTCGAACGGCACAAGCTGCCGCCGGGGTGCCCCAGCCATCTGCAGCTGGCGGCCAAAGAACCGGGCTCCCTGTTCGTCTCGGTGAGCCAGGAGGGGGATGGCCGGGCTCCCGCCGGGCGGGCCACGGTGATCGCCAGCCTGTTCACCCCGGCCCGTCCCTGGTTCGGCATGGAGGAGGCCGCCTATCAGGCCCGCAAGCAGCGGGCGATGGCCGCGATCCAGGTCGGCCTGGAGCCGTTGCTGGGGGTGGGGCCCGCCAACTGGCTGCACGGGGAGCTGGCCACCCCCCGGGGCTTTGCCGGCTGGACCGGCCGGCCCTGGGGCTACGTGGGCGGCCTGGGCCAGCACCCCAGCCGCTTCGGCCCCTTCGGCCTGGCCAGCCGCACCCCCATGCCGGGCCTGTGGCTCTGCGGCGATGCCATCCACCCCGGCGAAGGCACCGCCGGGGTGAGCCTTTCGGCCCTGATGGCCTGCCGCCAGCTTCTGGCCCGGAGGGGGGTGGACCTGCGGCCCTGACCCCCCCGGGCGCTGACTCAGTTGACGCTGACGCGCACCACCCGGCCACCGAGACGCTGCACCCGCTGCAGGGCCTCATTCATGCGGCTGTAGGGCACCCGCATCACGTAGGCACCGCTGCGCACCACGGCGTTGTTCACCAGCCCGGTGGCGGTGATGGTGGCCACCCGGCCACTGGAGCCGCTGGTGCCACGCACGCCGGCCGACACCACCAGGGCCTCCGCCCGGTGGCCACGGGAGGCATCGCTGGGCTGGCCGTTCCGGGGGACCGGGCCATCCACGCTGGCGCCCCCCTGGCCCAGGTTGGCCTGGAAGAAGGATTCACCGCTGAAGCGAGGACGCCTGACCGACACCGTCACCGCCCGGTCCTGGTGCAGGGCCCTGCCCAGCTTGAAGCGGGTGCCGGCGCTGTCACCCTTCACCGAGGCGGCCGCTCCACCGGCCAACTGCATCAGCCAGGAGAACTGCTGACCCTGGTGGCCGGCGGAATAGTCCCAGCCGTGGAGGTAGGGCACCACATCGGAGCCGAAGCGCTCCTGGTACTCGGGGCTGTCGATGTAGGAATCGATCTCGGCGTCGTAGCCCTGCTCCTGCAGGATCGTGAAGTGATGCAGCATCTCGGCCTTGTTGTGGGGAGCACGGCCCAGGAGATGCTTGTGGTTGAGCTCAATGAAGCGGTAGGGATTGCAGGATTCGAAGAAACGGGCGCGATAGAGTCCGCTTTTCGCGAGGGTGCGTACGAATTCCTGCACGGTGAGATAGCCGTTTCTGAACAGGGATTCGGCACCGGCAAGGCGCTCGTTCTGCATCACATACTGCTGGCCCAGCACCTGCTGATACACCAGCCGGATGATGCCATCACGATCCTGCGGCGATGCCTTCGACCAGTTCTCCTTGTTGCGATCATCCGCGAAACGCTCGATGCCAAGGGAAGGGGCTTGGACCAGGGCCATGGGAAAAACAACGCAAAGGGCAGAGGGAAGAACATCGCCATGGGCAGGGGAGCTGGCGGCTTCTGGCGGAAACCGGTGCAGACGCACGACAGAATCGTTTTCTCCGGAAGGGCTGCCCGTCGACGATGTCAAGCCGCGAGTCTTACCCGATTCGGAGCGAAGAAACCAAGATCGTTACAGCGCTAAGCGCCTGGCGAAAGATCCATACATTCCTTCACCACGAAGAATTGAGAAAAGCGAAGAAAAGCTCAGGAGACCAGCCGCCCGTTGGCGCCGGCGAGGCGATTCCGCTGGCGAAGGGGGCGCTGGGCACCCCCACGGGCCAGGCCTGGGCTGGGAAGGCTCGGCAGCTGCAGGGGAGCTCCCGGGCTGGTGGCGTCCTGACAGAGGCTTTCCCAGACGGTCTCAAGGGCGTCCAGCTCGTCGGCCGGAGACCACCCCAGCGCCGCCGAGCCTGGCTCGCCAGTGAGCACCTCAGACGATTGGGTCGGCGGACCCTGAAGCCTGGACGGAGACTGACGCCTGGGCTGCCGAAGCTCGATCAATTCTTCACCTCCCAACAACCTGGTGACCACATCTACGGCATCCCACCCCCCGTCCAGAGGCAAGGCAACACATGCTGACGGAAGAAATTATGAAGACTGTGCCATCATGTACATAAGGGGCACTGGAGAACAGCCAAGCTTTCCCAGGTCTGGCGCCGGGGATGGATGGGGGTGAAGCTCCAGCGCAGGCGATTAGCAAGAACTGCCTGCCGATGGACGTGAAGCCTGATTGTCATCAGCAGCCTGACAAGTCAGGCCCGTTTCATCTGATCAGGGCTGGCGAGTCGTGCATGGTATGCATACGGAAGATCGCCCAACCTATCCATCAAGGCTCTATTCGTCACTCGGCAGCAGCACCAGGGTGTGCAGCCGGTCGGTGCCAAGATCATGGGTGAGGATCCACACCTGCAGGCCCTGGCCGAGGTCGAAGACGCTGCGCAGCGAACCCTGCTGGCGGTAGGCCGCGATGGTGTTGTCCCGGGCATCGCGGGCATCCACCACGCCCCAGTCGCCGCGGCGGTGGCGGGCCACCAGGCGCTGCAGCGTTTCACGATCCACCCACTCGCGCACCTCGGGACTGACGTCCACCGGGCCGATCGCGAGGCGGGCTGCCATGGAGGTTCCTTCGCTCTGATCGACCTTACGGGGAAATCCGCTGGGGGTCCTGGCCGGTAGTCCAACCATCCACCGCGTTTCGGCCAATGCGACTGTCGCCGCGCCTCACCACAGCCAGCGCCCTCTCGGCCCTGGCCGTCAGCCTGCTGGCATTGCCGCTGATCGCGGCGGGCCTTCTGCCCCGCCTGGGGGCCTCCAGCGCCGCGGCGGCCAGCCTGCCCGATCCCGCCACCGGGCTCACCCTGGCGGCCGGTCCGCCCGCCACGGCGGTCCTGGCCGGCGGTTGTTTCTGGGGCATGGAGGCGGTGTTCGAGCACCTCAACGGCGTCACCGAGGTGGTGAACGGCTACACCGGCGGCAGCCCGGCCACCGCCGCCTACGACCGCGTGAGTGGCGGCGACACCGGCCACGCCGAGGGCATCCGCATCACCTACGACCCGGCCCGGGTGAGCTACGGCCAGCTACTGCAGGTGTTCTTCGCCGTCGCCCACGACCCCACCCAGCTGAACCGCCAGGGTCCGGATGTGGGCTCCCAGTACCGCTCGGCGATCGTCCCCACCGACCCGGAGCAGCGCCGGGTGGCCACGGCTTACATCGCCCAGCTGAACCGCGCCGGCGCCCTGCCGCGGCCGATCGTCACCACGGTGGAGGACTGGCGCGGCTTCACCCCCGCCGAGGCCTACCACCAGGACTTCGTCGCCCGCAACCCCGCCCATCCCTACGTCGTGTTCCACGACCAGCCGAAGGTGGCCCGGTTGAAGACGCAGTTTCCGGAGCTGACCCGCTAGGCGGGTGCACCCTCAGCGCAGGTGGTCGAGGGCGCCGCGGCCGTGCAGATCAGCCAGGGCGTCGTAGCCGCCGATGGGCTGGCCATCGATGAACACCTGGGGCATGGAGCCGCGGCCGCTGCGTTCAGCGACCTGCTGACGGACGTCCTCGTCGTCGGCCAGCTGCACCACGTGGGGGATGCCGAGGGTGCGCAGCATGCGCAGGGCCCGGGCCGAAAAGGGGCAGCCGCTGCGCACGGCGATCGCCACCCGCGGCTGGGCGGGGGCGGCCGCCGCGGCCGCTGGCTCCGGGGGCGCGGCCGTGGGCAGGAAGCCCACCAGCAGGTCGGCGCCCCTGAGCACCAGGCTGCCGTGTTCGAGGTGGCCGCCCCACACCTGGCACTCGCCATCGGACAGGCTCAGGTGCAGGTGCACCCCCTGGGGCGCCACGGTGCCCTGCAGGGTGATGATCTCCAGGTGACCCTGAAGCACGGTGGGCTCGTCCTGGCCCGGGCACTGGAAGGCCGCCTGGGAGAGGTCGCCCACCACCCCCAGCACGAACCCGGAGGCGCCTGCCTGGGTCCCCAGCTGCTCGAGGCTGGCGCGCAGATCACTGCCCGCTCCGAGATGCAACGGCAGGGGATGCATGGCGGGAGCAGGCGTCGAGGGGGTCAAGGTAAGTCTTGGCCCGCCGGCGCCAGCGGACCGAACCGGCAGCGCAGCAGCGCCAGGGCCTCATCGGGCAGACCCAGGAACCGGTCGAGAAACGGATCGCCACTGGGGGCGATGGTGGCCACCCCCACCAGCTGCGCCTGGCCATCGCCGTCGAGGGGCTGGCCCGTGGCCTGGTGGCGGCGACCCTGCACCGGACCGGTGCTGAGCGTCGTGTCGACGATCAGATCCGGTGCCCGATAGAGGGAGCCGATGGCGAAGCGGAAGCGGGCGCAGAAGCGCAGCGCCATCGCGCCGGTGGCGCCATCGAGGCTGCCGTCGAACCGTTGGGGGTGGATCGTGATCACCAGCCCCGGGGGCAACGGCAGACCCAGGAACCGGGTGGTGCGCCAGTGGAGCGGAGGGATGTGCAAGACGTCGGGGTCGAAGCGGAGCCGCTGCGAACCGGTGCTGTCCCCGTCGCTGAGCCTCCCCACGCCCCCGCCGCCACGGGCGTCGTAGCGGAAGCGCGGATAGGCACCGATCACCAGGCCGCAGCCCGCCAGGGTCTGGAGCGTCAGGTCAGGCATCGAGCTGGACCTCCGCCTGGGTGGGGTAGGGGATCGCGATCCCTTCAGCGGCGAACAGGGCCAGCAGGGCGCGGTTGAGGCGGGCCACCTCATCCTTGAACGCCGCGTAGGTGGGCTGGGAGGAGCGGTAGTCGTAGGTGAAGTCGTAGCTGAAGTCGCTGATGGCCATCAGGCGACAGGCCCGGAAGGTGGCCAGGGGTTCGGCCTCGAACAGGGAGGCGATCAGGTCCGGGATGCGTTGCAGTTGCTCCTGGGTGGTGTCGTAGGCCACGCCGATCACCATGCGGGAGCGGATCACCTGATCCAGGAGCTGCCGCAACCGCAGCAGGATCGCTTCCCGCAGGGTGAGGTAATCGGTCCAGTTGGGGGCATGAATCTGCCCGCAACAGCGCAGCAGCAACTCCCCATCGCCAGGGGCCTGGTCGAGGAACACCTGGGCGGCGGACAGACCCGGCAGCTCGGTGAGGTGCAGGCGGCCGTAATGCACCAGGTCGTCCAGCTGGTCGGGGGTGAGCTCGGGCGGCAGGGGCAGGTGCAGCTCGAAGACATGCTGCACCGCATCCTGCGCCTGATCCGAGCGCAGGGAATAGTTGACGATCGTCTCCTCATCGACGACCGAATTGGGGATCGTGACGCGACTTTCATGGGTCTGCAGCTCCAGGGAGCGCAGGCCGATCTTGGTGACATAGCCCAGATTGCTGCCGATGCGGCAGAACTCCCCCACCCGCAGCGGACGGTCGGTCTGGATCGACAGACCGGCGAACAGGTTGCCCAGCAGCTTGGAAGCCCCGAGGCCGATGGCCAGGCCGGGCACGGCGGAGAAGGCCAGCACGGTGGAGCCCGGCAGGCCCAGCAGGATCAGCAGCCGGTACATCAGGGAGACGCCGATGATGGCCCCCAGCACCCGGCAGACCGGCATCACCAGATTGCTGACGCGGCTCAGCTGCAGGGCGTTGCGCCGGCCGCGCAGAATCGTGACCCATTCCGCCAAGCTGCGGCCGAGGGCCTCCATCAGGAAGAAGCTGAACAAGCCCGCCCAGCAGAAGTAGAGCGTGTAGAGCAGGTACATCAGCACCTGCAGGGGCAGGCCGGTGACGTTGACGTAGTGGTCCAGCAGCAGTTCCACCAGCCGGGTGATGGGCAGGGCCACCACCGCCAGCAGCACCCGGTGCCAGGCGATGTTGTCGACGCGCCAGATCGCCAGGGGTGTGGGTGGTTGGCTGGCGGCCCGTTCGGTCATCCGGTAAGTGGCCAGCAGGGCCAGCACCAGCCGGAACTGAACGAGGGCGAAGGCCGTCAGGGCCAACAGGCCCAACACGATCTGGAACAGGGTCTGGTCCCAGAGATGGGCCTCCAGCACGCGGCGACGGAAGCCAGCGGGAATGCTCAGATACCACTTGGGCGGCAGGATGTGGCCGGGCCTGAGGCTGAAGCCGTCATAGATCGCTGGCGTCAGCAGGCTGGATTCGCCCGTGGAAGACGCCCGCTGATTCTTGATCTCTTCGTAAAGGCTGGGGATCTGGGCCACCGTGAAGGCGGAGAACCGGTAGCCACGATCCCGGCCCCCTTCTGTCCCCTCATCCGTGAGGGTGATGGAGGTGCCGGGGATGGTCCAGCTGGCGCTGGGGTTCACCCGTCCATCGTTCAGGGCCTTCATCCCGGCCGCATCAGGAATCTCGAAAGGCTTGCGGCTGTGGGTGAAGACGTAATCGAGAATCACCTTGAGCTTGAGGGCATATTCATCTGCGAAATCCGCCCGGATGCTCTGGGGAATCTCTGAGACATCCAGGGCCTTCACCGCCTCCTCGAAGTAGCTGTTGATCAGCGCCAGTTCGTGACGCAAGGCGCTGGACAACAACAGCCCGGGGGTCGCCTCAGCCTTGGCCTCGATCCGTGCGATATCGCGGCTCACCTGGGCCATCACCACATAGAAGTTGAGCAGGGTGGCCCGCGGGCTGTCCCCCACCACCTGGTTGAGGGGCGCATCCGTCCATTGCTGCTTCAGATCCAGCAGCTGGCCGTGGAAGGGTTGGCTCTCCAGGGGCACGTAGGTGTTGAGGCCCGTGGAGGACGGCGGAGGCACCTGAGCAGCTGACAGCGCTGCCGTTGACAGGCCCATCAGCGGCAGCAGACAGGCGGTCAGGAAGGCCAGCAGCAGTCGGATCAGACGGGGCACCCGGAAGCCACGGCACATGTCCCGAATGATGGCGGCTCAGCCCGCCGGCAACACCTGGCGGTAACCGTTCGCCTCGCACACCCGCAGGGGGGTGGCGAACAGGGCGCTGAGGGGGGCATCCCGCAGCAACTGGGCCGCGGGGCCGTCGCCCACCACCTTCCCCTCGCGCAGCAGCACGCAACGGCTGATCTCGGGCAGGATCGTCTCGATCTGGTGGGTCACCAGCAGCAGGGTGGTGCCGGCGCGGGCCAGCTCGCGCAGGATCGCCAGCAACTGGTGTTTCGCCTTCAGGTCGAGCCCGTTGGTGGGTTCATCCAGCACCAGCACCTCGGGCCCGTGCACCAGGGCGCGGGCCAGCAGCAGGCGCCGCCGCTGCCCGTCGGAGAGCTGGCCGTAGGGGCGCTCTGCCAGGTCGGCCAGCCCCAACTGCGCCATCAACGCCGCCGCGCGCCGATGCTGGGCGGTGGAAGCCACCTGGCTGCGGCCGATGCCCACCGAGCCGAAGAAGCCGGAGAGCACCACATCGGCGGCAGGCGCCCGGCCCCCGTAGGCGGCCTGCAGATCCTGGGACACCAGGCCGATGCGGCCGCGCAGTTCCCAGAGGTTCACCGTTTCGCTGCCGAAGATCCGCAGGGAGGAGCCCGGCTTGACCACGGGGTAGAGCTCGCGGCTGAGCAGCTTCACCAGCGAGCTCTTGCCGGAGCCGTTGGGGCCCAGCACCACGGTGTGCTCGCCGCGGTGCAGGCGCAGGGAGAGATCGTCGAACACCCGGCGCGGGCCCAGCCAGGTCTCGACGGCCTCCAGCTCCAGGTAGGCCGATGCAGGGGCGCTCACGCCGGTGTCAGGGGCTGGGCCTCCGTTGCGGCCTCCTGGCCGGCGGGGCGGCCCCAGCCGAGCTTGCGTTCCAGGTTCTGGATGATCTTGCCGGCCAGATCCAGGCCGGTGGCCGCTTCGATCCCCTCAAGACCGGGACTGGAGTTCACCTCCAGCAGCAGGGGCCCGCGGTGGGAGCGGAGGATGTCGACGCCGGCCACGTCGAGCCCGAGGGCCTTGCAGGCCTTGATGGCCATCTGTTTCTCGGGGGCATCGAGTTGCACCATCCGGGCCGATCCCCCCTGGTGCAGGTTGGCCCGGAACTCCCCCTCGGCGGCCCGGCGCTCGATCGCGGCCACCACCTTGCCGCCGACGACGAAGCAGCGCAGATCCGTGCCCCCGGCCTCCTTGATGAACTCCTGCACCAGCAGGTTGGCGTCGAGGCTCTGGAGGGCATTGATGACGCTTTCCGCCGCCTTCTGGGTTTCGGCCAGGACGACGCCCTTGCCCTGGGCACCTTCCAGCAGCTTCACAATCAGGGGAGCGCCGCCCACCATCCGGATCAGGTCCACGGTGTCGAGCGGGGAATCGGCGAATCCGGTGACCGGGGTGTTGAGCCCGGCGCGGACGAACTCCTGGGAAGCGAAGAGCTTGTCGCGGGAGACGGTGATCGCCTGGGCACTGTTGAGGGACGGCACCCCCATCGATTCGAACTGCCGGGTCACGGCACAGCCGTAGAAGGTGACGCTGGGACGGATGCGCGGGATGACGGCATCGACCGTGCCGAGCACGTCGCCGCCGCGGTAGTGGACCTCGGGGTTGCGGGGGTCCAGGCGGATGTAGCACTGGCGGATGTTGAGGAACTGCATGTGGTGGCCCCGTTCCTCGCCGGCCTCGATCAGGCGACGGTTGCTGTAGAGATCGGGGTTGCTGGCCAGCAACACGATCCGCAGGCCGTCGTCACGCTTGCGGGCATGGGAATAGAGGGCCCGGCTCTCCTCATCGCTGAGGCTGCGCAGATGGTGGCGGCCCTCCGGATCCACCAGGATCCGGCCCACCATGGCCTGACGGCCGAGCAGCATCCGGTAGCCCATGGCATCGCGGTTGGCCAGCGTGAGTTCCACCTCCCAGCTCTGTTCACCCAGCACCAGGCGCTCCCGGATCACGTAGCGGCTCTCCGGGACGCCGCTGGTGTTGCGCACGTCCCGCTTGGCCACCACGGGGGCCTCATGGCGCACCACCAGCGCCCGGTCCCCCTGGAGCGGGTGCACCTCGAAGCTCACCCAGGGCTGCCCATCGCGGTCGAAGGCCACGATGTTGGTGGCGTGGAGGGCGGAGGTGGCGGCGCCGGAATCGACGCGGGCCTTGATCGCCGGCAGCCCGGCGTCCGGGAAGCTGCACCACTCCTCACTGCCCACGATGATCTTGCCGTCGACGCTGTCCATGGATCCGGGGCGGGTGGCGTGGGACGAGCCCCCATGCTCGCCGGGCTCTCTGCCGTTGTCGACGGGGGCCGGTGCTGGCCCTGCTGGAGCAGGAGGGGAAGCGGGCCCTGCCCCTGAGCTGGCCGCCCTGGCAATCCGGGGCTGGCGGATGTCGATCGCCCGCTAGGAGCCGGTGCGCTTCTTCGCCTGGCCCTGGGGCGTGCCCTCCAGAGGCGCCGGAGTGGGTGGGGCGGATGCCGCGCAGAGCTCGTCCACGAGGCGCAAGTAAGCGGCGGGATCCCGGCGGGCCATGACCCGGGCTTCCGCTTCCCGCTGCCAGCGGCCTTCGCCGTAGAGCCGGGCCAGGTCGTGCCGGTCGCGTCGGCTCAGGCCCCGCCGCAGTTCCTCCTCGCCCAGGTGGGGCCGTCCCCGCAGACAGCGGGACTGGACCGCGTGCCAGCCCTCGTGCAGCAGGGTGTCGTTGAGGTTGCCGCGGGGGCAGACCACGATCCGCCGGCTCTCGCGCAGGTAGAGCCCGTACAGGCCCCGCTCGGCACAGCGGGGATGGCTGCCGAGCACGCTGAAGCTGCGCTGCTCGAAGGCCTCCACCAGGCGCTGGTACGACCAGTTGTCCGCCCGGGCGGCCCGCGTCAACGGTTCCGGCAGCCCCACGGCCACCAGCAGGAGCACGGCGAGATGGAGCCACCTCCGGGCGGGCCGGCACCGGGTCATGGGACAGGCGATGGTCTGCTCATGGCCACTGAAGGTACCCGGCCGGAGCAGCAGGATGGGGTGCGATCCGCCCGAGCGCCCCAGCCATGCACGCCCCCTCCGCCCTGCCCGATGATGGTCGGCTGGCTGCGCTGCAGCAGGAGTTCGAGCACGACGCCAGCTTCAGCCAGGTGTTCGTGGTGCTCACGGTGGGGGCCACCCTGATCGCCAGCCTGGGCCTGCTGGCCAACAGCCCCGGGGTGGTGATCGGCGCCATGGTGGTCGCCCCGTGGATCATGCCGTTGCAGGCGATGGCCTTCGAGATCCTGCGGGGGCGGCTGCCGATGTTCCTGCGGGCCCTGCGCACCCTGCTGCTGGGGGTGGTGATCTGCGTCCTGCTGGCGATGGCGGTGGGCCACCTGGTGGCCTTCCCCAGCTTCGGCAGCGAGGTGATGAACCGCACCAGTCCCAACCTGCTGGATCTGGGCGTGGCCCTGGTGGCCGGGGCGGTGGCGATGTACGCCAAGTTGCGCAAGGACGCGATCTCGGCCCTGGCCGGCCTGGCCATTGCCGTGGCCCTGGTGCCGCCGATGTGCGTGGTGGGGATCCTGCTGGCCTCCTCCCACTGGATGCAGGCCTACGGGGCGCTGCTGCTGTTCGCCACCAACCTGCTGGGGATCATGGTGGGGGCGATGGCGTCGCTCGGAACGCTGGAGACGGTGTATCGGCGGCGGCTGTTCCACAGCCGCCTGGGCCTCACCAGCGTGGTGCTCACCGCCCTGCTGGTGATCCCCCTGGGCAGCAGCTTCTTCCGCCTGGTGAACCAGACCCGGCAGGAGAACAAGGCCCAGCAGTTGGAGGTGGCCATTGAGCAGCGGTTGCGCAGCAGCACCATCACCCTCGGTCGCGATCCCGCCATCGACATGGTGGGCCTGAGCATCGACTGGCAGCAGAACCCTCCGCTGATCAGGGCCCGGGTGCGCGTGACCGATCCGTCCCTGCCCACGGCCACCCAGGTGGCCGCCGTGCAGGAGTTCATCAACAAAAGCCAGGCACCGCTGCGCTTCCGGCTGGTGATGCAACGCACGGCCGTGGACCTGATCGGCCCGGAAACCGCACCGAATCCTGCTGCTCTGGAGGTGCTGCCGCCGCCGGCCCTGCCGCCCCTGCCGCGCGCACCGGAGGCGGAGGAGGGGCTGGAGACAACGCCATAGCTGGAGATAAAGCGCTCCTTTCCCGCTGTTGCCTATGTCACTTTTTGGACCTCTCTTAACCCAAGGCCTGCGCAACGTCGCCTAGATGCATGGCATTCCGTGTCGTGAAGCCAGTGACTCTCCGCCTCCCTTCAACCATCACCCCTCTGCGCCGTGCCTGCCTGCCGCTGGGGCTGGCCGCTCTGACGCTCAGCATCAGCGCCTGCGCCGGTGGTCGCCGGTTGCCTTCGCTCAACGGCGCTGGGGCCAGTTTCCCAGCCCCGGCCTACCAGCGCTGGTCCGCCGACTACAAGACCGCCAAGGGCTACCTGGTGAACTACCAGTCGGTGGGCTCCGGCCAGGGGGTGCGCTCGTTCCTGGCGGGCTCGGTCGATTTCGGCGCCACCGACGAACAGCTCAGCGCTGCGAATTTCAAGGAGGGCATGGCCGGCAAGCGGGGCGCCGTGCAGATTCCAATGCTGGGCGGCACGATCAGCCCGGCCTACAACAATCCCGACTGCCCCGGCCTCAAGCTGACCCAGGCCCAGCTCGCCGGCATCTTCCTCGGCAAGATCACCAACTGGAGCGCCCTGGGCTGTCCGGCCAGGCCCCTCACCGTGGCGCACCGATCCGATGGCGCCGGCACCACCTTCAACTTCACCAATTCGCTCGCCTGCTTCTCGCCGGAATGGAAGAAGAGGGTGGGCGTCGGCAAGGCGGTGCAATGGCCCGTGGGCCTGGGCGCCAGGGGGAACGAGGGGGTGGCCGGCCTGATCCAGAACACCCCCGGCTCGCTCGGCTATGTGAACCAGGCCTTCCTGCGTGGGGCGGTGAAGCCTGCGGCACTGCAGAACAAGGACGGAAAGTTCGTCCTTCCGGATGCGACAACAGGGGCGGCAGCTTTGAACAACATCGTCCTCGATGAGCGTCTGGGTGGGGAAGACTGCAACCCCAAAGGGGCCGAAAGCTACCCGATCGTGGCCTTCACCTGGATCCTGGCTTACCAGAGCGGACAGGGGGCTGAGAAGGCGGAAGCCATGCGCACCTTCCTGCTCTGGTCGCTGGAGGAAGCTCCCCAGCAGCAGGCGGCGAAGCTCGGCTTCGTTCCCCTCAGCGGCGACGTGCTGAAGCGGGCCCGGGAAGAGGTTGCCAAGATCAAGGACTGATCCCGCCGGGGTGACAGCCGAGACTGGCCCCGGTTCGGTTCGCCGTGATGACTGCGAGTTCCAGGGATCCTGCGGTCGAGCCGATGCGCCGATCCCTGCTGCGGCGCGTCTGGTTCTTCGGCCGGGTGAGCTTGCTGCTGCTGGGCATCGAAGCCTGCCGGGTGCTGGTGCACCGGCAGCACTGGGAGGTGCTGACCCCCAATCCCCTGTTCTCCGCCCTGGTGGCCTCGGAGGTGTTCCTGCTGGGCTTCCTGCTCAATGGGGTACTGACCGATTACAAGGAAGGCGAGAAGCTGCCGGGTGACCTGGCCGCCGCCCTGGAGTGCCTCGCCCTGGAGGTGCAGGGCCTGCCGTTGCTGCAGCCGGGCGCAGAGGTGACCGGGAGCCTGGCGCTGCTGGCGAACTTCAGCGAAGCGCTGCTGGCCTGGATGCAGGAGGCCGGGCCGACCCTGGAGCTGCTGGAGCAGCTCAACGACCTGCAGCTGGCCATCGAGAAACTGGGCTGCCTGTATCCGGCACCGCTGCAGGCGCGCCTGCTGGTGGAGCTGGCCCACATCCGCCGCGGCGTGCAGCGCATCGACGTGATTCGCAGCACCACATTCGTTCCGTCCGTCTATGGCATGGCCTACATCGGCACGGCGGTTCTCACCGTCGGGCTGGTGCTTTCCCGTATCGAACCCTTCGCCGAATCCCTCTTCTTCATCGGCGTGATCTCCTTTCTGCTGATCAAGCTGCTGCTGCTGATCACCGATCTCGACAACCCCTTCGGGGCCTCCCAGGCGCTGTCGGTGGAAAACGTCTCGCTGCTGCCTGTTGCCGATGCGGTGATGCGGCTGCAGCGAATGGCGGAGCCAGGCCCAACGGGCTAATCAATTAGCGTTGATGCAACCAGCCGGGCCAATCCCATGGACGAGGAAAGGGCCGTGCTGGCCAGGCTGTCGCTGCTCGACCGCTACCTGCCGCTCTGGATCCTGCTGGCGATGGCCGGCGGCCTGCTGCTGGGCCGCTTCTTTCCGGCCATCCAGGGCTGGCTCGATGCCGTGCGCATCGGCAACACCTCGCTGCCGATCGCCCTGGGGCTGCTGCTGATGATGTACCCGGTGCTGGCCAAGGTGCACTACGAGGACCTGGGCCGGGCGGCGCGGGATCGGCGCCTGCTGCGGCTGTCGTTGCTGCTGGTCTGGGGGTTGGGGCCGGCGCTGATGTTCGCCCTGGCCTGGCTGTTCCTGCCCACCCAGCCGGAGTTCCGCACCGGGCTGATCCTGATCGGCCTGGCCCCCTGCATCGCCATGGTGCTGATCTGGATCGATCTGGCCCAGGGCGACCGGGAGGCGGCGGCCCTGCTGGTGGCGATCAATTCGATCATCCAGGTGCTGGCCTACGCCCTGCTGGGTGGCTTCTACCTGAAGATCCTGCCCGGCTGGCTGGGGCTGGCCACCCAGGACGTGGCCTTTTCGATGGCGGAGATCGCCGCGGCGGTGCTGGTGTTCCTGGGGCTGCCGCTGGCCGCGGGCTACCTCAGCCGCCGCATCGGTCTGCACCTCAAAGGCCCCCGCTGGTATGAGCAGCGCTTCATCCCGTTCATCAGCCCGTTCGCGCTCTACGGCCTGCTGTTCACGATCGTGGTGATGTTCGCCCTGCAGGGCCAGGCGATCACCTCCGATCCGCTCACGGTGGCCGCCGTGGCCCTGCCGTTGGTGCTCTACTTCGCGATCATGTGGGGCGTGGCCTTCGCGGTGGGCCGCCGCAACGGGCTCGGCTACCCCAAAACCGCCACCCTGGCGTTCACCGCCGCCGGCAACAACTTCGAGCTGGCCATCGCCGTCAGCATCAGCGTCTGGGGGGTCAGCTCCCGCCAGGCGTTGGCTGGGGTGATCGGGCCATTGATCGAGGTGCCGGTGCTGGTGGCGCTGGTCTACGTGTCGCTGTGGTTGCGCCACCGCTTCCAGGCTCGTGCCAGCGGCTGAGCACCCGGCCCAGGATCAGGTGGCGAGGAGTTTCCAGGCGGACAACAGCAGCACCACGCCGATCCGCTGCCGCAGCAGAACGGCCGGCAGGGCGATGTAGCCGGAGTCCCCGGCGTGGCCCAGCGAGGCATAGAGAAAGGCCACCGCCGCCAGGGCGATCAGCAGGGGCATAGGAGGATGGCCCCGATCCCGGGCACCGGGCAGGGACGCTGCGATGAAGTTCAAGGACTACTACGCCAGCCTGGGGGTGGAGCGCAGCGCCAGCGCCGAGGAGATCAAAAAGGCCTACCGAAAACTGGCCCGCCAGTACCACCCCGATGTGGCCAAGGAGGAGGGGGCCGAGGAGCGGTTCAAGGAGATCAGCGAGGCCTATCAGACGCTTTCGGATCCGGAGAAGCGCCAGGCCTACGACGACCTCGGCCGCCACGGCCCCGGCGAGGACTTCAACCCCTCACCGGAATGGGACAGCCGCTTCTCGCGCGGCGGCAGCCAGCAGGAGGTGGACCTGGCCGATCTGTTCGAGCGGATGGGCTTCGGCGGTGGCGGCTTCGGTGGCTTCGGTGGCGGCACCGGCGGCCCCCGGCGGCCGGGGGCGGACTTCCCGATCCGCGGCCAGGACGTGGAGGTGGCCACCGAGCTCAGCCTGGAGCAGGCCGCCCGGGGGACGGAGGTGTCGTTCTCGCTCAGCGTTCCGGTGCTGGGGGCCGATGGCCGGGTGCAGAAGCAGAGCCGCAGCGGCCGGATACGGGTGCCCCGCGGCGTGGTGGAGGGGGAGCGGCTGCGAGTGCCGGGCAAGGGGGGCGACGGCATCGCCGGCGGTGCCCCCGGCGATCTCTATCTGGAGGTGCGGCTGGCGCCCCATCCGCGCTTCCGGGCGGTCGGCCACGACCTCTACCTGGAGCTGCCGATCGCCCCCTGGGAGGCGGCCCTGGGGGCCGAGATCAGCGTGCCCAGCCTCGATGGGCCGGTGGCGGTGAACCTGAAGCCGGGGATGCGCAGCGGCCAGAAGCTGCGGCTGGCCGGCAAGGGCCTGCCCCACCGGCGCGACGGGGCGGGCGATCTCTACGGTGTGATTCAGATCGTGCTGCCCGAAAAGATCGGCGAACGGGAGCAGGAGCTGTACCGCGACCTCGCCGAAGCCTCCGCCTTTAGCCCCCGCCACCACCTCGAAGGACCTTCCACCGATGGCTGACGACCTGCTGATTCCCGACGACGACGAGGGGTGCACCGTGGCCCTCGAGGAGTTGCTGGCCGCCTCGGGCCTCGGCCACGAGGAAGTGATCGAACTGGTGCAGTTCGGGGTGTTCCGCTGCGCCCAGCACGCGCCGGTGTGGACCTTCCACGTCCATACGGTGAGCCTGGCCCGCCGCGCCGCCCGCCTGCGCGACGACTTCGGCCTCAACGTGTCCGGGATGGCCCTGGCCCTCACCTACCTGGAGCGGATCGAGGCCCTCGAGGGTCGGCTGCGGGAGCTGGAATCGCAGTTGCCGCGGTGAGGTTTCAGCTGGCGGAGTCGTCGTCGATCTCGCCACAGCGCTTCAGAACGGTGGTGATCACGGCTGGAGCGATGCGGAAATCGCTGCGATGCAGTTCCGCAAACACGGCCCGGGCCGAAGGGATCAGGCCCCGCAGACGGGCCAGGCCGATCAGGGGGCTGGCGTCGCTGATGACGATTGCAGCCACTGCTCCAGGGTGTCGAGATCTGCGCGGGTTTCGGCTTCCGTCAGGCGGATCGCCGCGATGCCGAGTCGCGAGAGATGGACGATGAAGGTGGCGGTGTCCATGTCGGCCACGCGGGCGGCCCTGGCCAGGGAGAGCTCGCCTTCGCGGAAGAGGGCCGTGGCCAGGGCTGGCCTGACGCCCGGCGCCTGCAGGAGACCTTGCTGGTCGAGGCCCATCAGCAGCGCGTCGGGGTGGTCGCGGTTGAGCACCACGACCATGTCCGTCTTTGCCTGGCGCAGGGCCTCAGACGGATTGTTCTTGAGGCCGCTGACGCTCACGGCACGCATGGCCATCGCTGCAGGGAAGAACGGATAGGACGATCCTATGGCCTTTAGCCGGGGGCTTCAGTCAGGGGCCGCTTGTTGCGCCCCGCTAGAGCCCCACCTTGCGGCGACCCAAGACCATGCCGGCGGCATAGCCGATCGCCGGCAGCAGCAGGCCTGGGTTGAGGGGGATCTGCACCAGCAGAACGATCCCCACCAGCCAGGGCACCAGCAGCAGGCAGCCGAAGGCCAGCTGGCTGAAGCGGGAGCGGCGCGCCAGGCGGCCCGAGCCCTGCACCAGGCGGGGGACGCCCTTGCCCAGGCCGTAGCCCAGCAGCACGGTCAGAACGGTGAGCAGGATCGCGCCCATGGCGGGGAGGCAAGCTCTCGGATTCTGCCGCCACAGGCGTCCAGGCCTGCCATGCTGGCGGAGAGTCTGACGAGTGGGTGTTAAAAGCATGAAAGTCACCGTCGAGCTTTCAGACAGTGAGATGGGCGAAATCCTGGCTCTCACGGGAGAGCGCAAGAAAGGTCCCGCCATCCGCCGCCTGATGGAGGAGGCCCTGCAGCAGCGGCGCCGCGCCCAGGTGGCCCAGCGCTTCCTCAGCGGCGAATGGGGTGTGGAGCTGGAGAGCTTCGAGGCCGACCAGGAGCGCGATCGCCAACAGGCGCAGGCGATCGATCCATGACGCTGCTGCTCGACACCAGCCTGTGGATCGACTTCACCCGCGCCCGCAGTCCGAGCCACCTGAAACAGTTCATCGCCCCCTTCGTCCTGGACCCCCAGGCCCACCTGGCCGAGCCGGTGCGCTTTGAGCTGTTGCGCTCCGCCCGGCCGGAAGAGGCCCGGCTGCTGGAGGCGCAGTTCGCCACCCTGCCCTCACTGCCCACGCCAGCGGATCTGTGGCAGCAGGCGATCGCTCTGGGCCAGGCCTGCCGCCAGATCGGCCGCACTGTGCTGAGCCTTGATCTGCTGGTGGCCGCCGTGGCGCTGCACCATGACGCGGTACTGGTCAGCTTCGATGCCGACTTCGACGCCATCGCCTCGGTGAGCGAGCTGCGCCTGAACCGTCTGGTGCGCCCCTACTCGCAGACAGGCACATAGGGCACCGCGAGCGTGGCGATCGCGCTCTTTTCGGCAAACGCACCGAGCACCTGCTTGCCGCCCCGATTCACCGTGACGAACCGTCCGGCGAACGTTTCGTCGTAGACCGAGGTGGCGGAGAGGCCGGCGGCGCGGGCGCGCTTGAGCAAATCGGCCACGGTGCCGCCGGGAATGGCGACGCCAAACGACGTCCGCACGCCTGCGGAAAAGGCGAAGACCCGCAACGTGCCCTGGTCGAATTCGACCGTGCCGACGATTCCTGCCGGCGCCTTGGGCCCCTTGAGCCTGTAGACGACGAGCGCCGGCCCGGCGAGCTCACAACCGGGGCCCGGATCGGAGAGCCAGCCGGTGGCGACGGCTTCGGCTCGGCCCATGCCGAGACGCAACGGGCCGATCCCGTCGAGGCGGAGCACCGGGGTTGATGGGCGACTTTCAGCCGACACCGATCCGGCCGCCACCAGCAGGAAGGCCCCCACGGCCCCAAGCCGTGCAGCGCGACGCAGCGTGTGGCCGATCCGGCGTGTCATGGTCTGACTGTATGGGCACCAGCTCCGACCCCCGCCTGATCGACGGCCCCGCCAACGCGCCGGCCACCGTGCTGCTGGCCCATGGGGCCGGGGCACCGATGGACAGCCCGTTCATGGCGGCGATCGCCGGCGGACTGGCCGCGGCGGGCTGGCGGGTGGTGCGCTTCGAGTTCGGCTACATGGCCCGGATGCGCGAGACGGGCCGCCGCCAGGGGCCCGAGCGGATGCCGGTGCTGCAGGAGGCCTTCCGCCAGCAGGTGCAGCTGGAGACGGGCGAGCGCCCGCAGCGGCCGCTGTTCATCGGCGGCAAGTCGATGGGCGGGCGGGTGGCCAGCCTGCTGGTGGATGACCTGGCCGCCAGCGATGGGGTGCGGGGCTGCCTGTGCCTGGGCTATCCCTTCCATCCGCCCGGCAAGCCGCTGCAGCTGCGCACCGAGCGCCTGGCCGCCCTGCGCACACCCACTCTGATCCTTCAGGGGGAACGGGACACGTTCGGGCGGCGGGAGGAGGTGGAGACCTACTCCCTTTCGCCAGCGGTGCAGGTGCTATGGATCCCGAGCGGGGACCACAGCTTCAAGCCCACCCGGCGTTCGGGACTCAGCGAGGCGGAGAACTGGGCGACGGCGGTGGCGTGGGGTGATGGGTTTGTGCGGGGGGTGCTGGGGGGGTGAGTTCTGGGCGCCAGGAAGGGAGGCTGCACCGCTGAAGTCTGTAAGCAGATCTTTCCCTGCGCGACCCGCATCTTGGAGCAGGCGAACGGATCGATCGCCACAGGTACAACCCCATCAACGGGTGTTCTCTGTGTCAGGAAGGCTGTCGTAGAAGACCCCTCCAACATTGAACTTGGGTGTGGTGGTGACGTATTCCGTCGTGAGGGTACTCGGGTCGAACTCGATCACTGTGCGCACCTTGTCAAGCCATTGAACCCGGTAGGCCTTGGTCACGGTGAGGGTGGCGATCCAGGGTCCGTCGACCGTATCGTTCAGTTCGAAAGGGCCGCCACCTGGGTGCATCTCATAGAGCTTGACAACGCCATGGGCGAGGACCCGCTGCGGATCGCAAGGCCAGTACCCTGTTCGACCAGCAAGAATGATCTCGGAGACGCGTGAATGGCCAACGGGACTGAAGCGAAGATGGGTCGCCATTGAAGTGAGTTAGACAGTAGTTCTTGAGGACTTTAGTCAGTCTGGGGTTGAATCAGTTCTTACCTGAAAGCAGCCTCTCGAGCAGACTGATCATTCGTTCTTCCAGCTGATCGATACGCCGCAACAGCCGCGCTTCCGTTTGTGCCAAAGCTTCCTCGCTGACGCCGCCACGGCCAGCTCCCGCTACCGACAGCGAGCGTGCAGGGGCGGGCCAAGAGCCATTCGCGAATACGGAGCTGAGATGGTCCCAGGTTTTCTTCTTGGTGGGAGCTGGTCCCAGGGCGGCCTCCAGATGGGCATGGGCCGCTGCGGCCGTGCGGAAGCGGGCCTTGAGGGCCGCCGGATGGCATTGGTCCTTCGGTAGCAAGGGCTGGGGTGACCCACCCAATGCACCGATAGCCTCCGCCGGTGCCATCTCCTCCACCAGCTGGCGGATCGCGGCGTTCTGGTCCCCCACGGTGCGGAACAGATCGGCGTCGCCCTTGGCCATCCGCGCCATCAGCTCGCCGAAGCGATCGCTCAGTTCCCCCATCAGCCCTCTCTTCCTCCTCGCAGCAGGCGGCGCATGCGCTCGATCAGCCGTGTGATGCTGAAGATGCTCCAGTAGCCGGCCTCATCCTTGGCGGCATCAAGCTCTTGCAACAGCCCATCAAGGGCCTGTTGCTTGTCTTCGAAGGCCTCCAACTCCCGATGCATGTCCTGGGCGATGCGGAGGGCCTCCGCCTTCTCCTGGCCCAGGGCCATCAGCCGGCCCTCATAGCTGCGCAGGGTCTCCAGAAACCGTTCGCGCGCCACCGTGAGCTCCCTGGAGCGGCGTTGCAGCTGGGCCCTCGAGCGGGTGAGGGAGGCGTGGCTGTTGCGCATCGCCTGGTAATGGTGCTCGATCTGCTCCCGGCTCAGGGCGCTGAGATCGGCGGGAAAATCCCGGGTGGAGCGGATGCCTTTGCACTCCAGTGCGGCCTGAGCGACAGCAGGCGCCACCGGTATCGATTCACTTTCCGGCACCAGGAGGCTCAGCTCCCCTTGCTCGCTGTTGGTCATCGGATCAGAGACGCGACCTCCAGCACAGCACCGGAGATAGATAGTTGGGGAGAACAGGCCTTGGGCCGGTCATGAATCGATTCACAGTTCTCCGAGCGCGACGCCGGGATGGACCCGTCGGCCAGCCAGCTCAGCGGCCAGCCGGCGACGGCGGAAGCCCGCGGTCAAGATTATTGGCGTTTATGCCAGGGCCATAATTTCAGCCGAGACATGCATCCCTGTCAGAGCCCCCGGCTGTCGGACCCACGCGCACCGGACCAGCGCCGGCCCTCCTAGAGGAGCCGCCTGGCGGCCTAGTCCCTGAGCCAGCCCCGGGCGCTCACCAGCAGCAGCGCTTCCTGCACCGCCTCCACGCAGCGATGGGCCCGGCGCTTCACGTCGTCCTGGCTTTGCGCACGCATCACGTAGGCCTGCATCGCCTCTGGCGTTTCGATCACGGCCAGCAGGCCCTGGGTGCGGGTGCCGATGGCGGGATCGACCAGCAGGCGGGTGATCAGGTTGTCTTCCCAGAGCCGCTGGCCACCGGAGCCAGGCGAGAACAGCTGCTCCTGCAGCACCCCCAGGCACCCCTGCCGGAAGGCCTCAAGCTGGCCGGGCCGGAAACGGCGGCTGTTGGGCAGGCCCGCCGCCGACGCCGAGGGCGCCCCGACGCCGTGCTCCACGCTCCAGCTCAGCCCGGTGCCGGGCAGTCCCACGGTGGTGCGGGGGCCACCGGCGCGGGCGACTGGGATGTTGAAGGACGCCCCGCGGCCCCCCAGGGAGATGGAGCTGAGGCCGCTCTTGCCGAAATTGAGGCGCAGGGGGCCGAGGCGGGCGCTGCGGCGGAAGCGGAAGGGCATGGGATATGGATCGGTTGAGAGGTCAGAGTCAGGCAGATCGTGGCGGCTTCCGAATGTCCGTGATGAGGTGATTCCGCCGTGAAGACACCCCACGGCGACCACGGCTCGTTCAAACTGTTCCAAACAGAATTCCGGGGCAAGTGGATGCCAGCGGCTGCCTGGTCCTTCGCATGGATGGATCCCGATTTCAGGTCAAGGGGCTCGACAATGGCTCGCTGGAGGTCGGATCCTGGCGGGAAGACCGGAACCCTGGGGTGTCGATCCTCGCCCATTCCGAAGCCATGCTGAAGCCGTTGCCCCAGTGGCTGGAGGTGTTGTGAGCACCAACTTCGCCCAGCTGCGCGAGTACGACGATCAGCTGTTCCGGCTGGGGGTCTTGGCGGAGCGCTATTTCCCCGAGGATCCCAATACGGCGCTGATCAAGCTGCGGCAGCTGGGAGAACGGCTGGCCCAGCAGGTGGCGTCCCGTTTTGGGGTGTTCACGAGCGCCCAGGAGTCGCAACTGGCCTTGATTCGCCGGTTGGAGTTCGATGGCCTGATCGAGCGTGAGGTGGCAGCTCTCTTCCATGACCTGCGCACGACAGGAAATGACGCCACCCATGGGCTCTATGGCGACCATGCCAGCGCCCTGAGCACCCTCAAGATCGCCTGGCAATTGGGTGTGTGGTTTCATCGCACCTTCTCGGACCCCGAGTTCCGCAGTGGGCCCTTTCGGCCTCCTCAGCCCCCGGCCGATGAAAGCGAGGAACTTCGTGCGGAGCTGGCCGCTCTCCAGAGTGCGCTCGATGCCTTCCGCGCCGAAGGAGGAGCGGTGGCTGAGCAGCTCAGCGCCACGGAGGCCCAGCTGCAACAGGCCCTCGACGAGCAACAGCAATGGGAACAGTTGGCCGAAGCGGCCGAGGCGAATAAGGTTGACCTCGCGACTCAACTGCAAGCCCTACAGAACGCCGCCGCCCGGCAACCGGCAGCGGTGTCGGCGGGATTGCTACAGGCAGCAAAGAAGGCCGCTGGTTCGATCGAACTGGATGAGGCTGCCACCCGCCAGCTGATCGATGAGCAGTTGCGGCAAGCGGGCTGGGAGGCGGACACGCAGACCCTTCGCTATGGGAAAGGAGCCCGGCCGCAAAAAAACCGCAACCTGGCCATCGCCGAATGGCCCACCAGCAGCGGTCCTGCTGATTATGTGTTGTTCGTTGGCCTGACCCCGGTTGCGGCCGTGGAGGCCAAGCGGGCCAACACTGATGTGGCAGGCAAGGTGCCCCAAGCTGAGAGCTATTGCCGAGACTTCCAACCAAGCGCCGAAACAGAGCTGAGGAGCACTGGTTGGGGGCCAGAGGCTGAATACAGCATCCCCTTCGCCTTCTCCAGCAATGGCCGGCCCTTCCTCAACCAACTGCGCACCAAGAGCGGCATCTGGTTCCGCGATCTGCGCCGCAGTGACAATCTCGCCGGACCCCTCGAACGCTGGTATTCACCCGAAGGTCTCAAGGCGCTGGCGCGCCAGGACGTGGACCTGGCCCATCAGCAACTGCGGCGGGAGTCGTTCAGCTTTGGCTTTCCGCTGCGGCCCTACCAGAGGCGCGCCATCGAAGCCACTGAAGCGGCGATTGCAGCAGGCCAACGGGAGATCATGCTCGCCATGGCCACCGGCACGGGCAAAACCAAAACCTGCGTGGCCCTGATCTATCGGCTGCTCAAAACCGGGCGATTCCGGCGCGTGCTGTTTCTGGTGGACCGCTCGGAACTCGGCACCCAGGCCGCCGATGCCTTCAAGGAAACGCGGATGGAAAGCCTGCAGAGCTTCGCTGCCATCTACGGCATCAAGGAACTGGGCGAGCGCGAAGTTGAGAGCGATACAAGGGTGCACATCGCCACCGTGCAGGCCATGGTGCAGCGTCTGCTGCTCGGCAGCGAGGAAGACAAGCCCACGGTGGACACCTATGACCTGATCGTGGTGGATGAATGCCACCGGGGCTATCTGCTGGATCGGGAGCTGAGTGAGCTTGAGCTTCGTTTCCGGGATTTCAACGACTACGTGTCGAAGTACCGGCGGGTGCTCGAGATGTTTGATGCCGTCAAGATCGGTCTCACGGCCACGCCGGCATTGCACACGGTGATGATCTTTGGGAAACCGGTGTTCGTGTACAGCTACCGCGAGGCGGTGGTGGATGGCTTCCTGGTGGACCACGAGCCGCCACAACCGAACTCTCCAGCGAAGGCATTGCATGGGCTGCTGGCGAGGAAGTTAAATTTTACGATCCAACCACCACACAGATTGATAAGTTCACAACGCCGGATGAGTTGCGTTTTGAAGTGGAGGCCTTCAACCGCAAGGTGATCACGGAGTCTTTCAACCGGGTGGTTTGCGATGCGCTCGCCGATGAGCTGGATCCGTTTTCCCTTTACAAAACCATGATCTTCTGCGTTAGCGACGCCCATGCCAATCTGGTGGTGATGCTGCTCAAAGAGGCCTTCCAGGCTCGCTACGGAAGCGTGCCCGATGATGCGGTTGCCAAGATCACCGGTGACAGTGATAAGCCAAAGCAACTGATCCGCCGCTACAAAAATGAACAATTCCCCAATATCGCCGTCACGGTGGATCTGCTCAGCACCGGTGTGGATGTGCCCGCGATTTGCAACATCGTGTTCCTGCGGCGCATGAACAGCAGGATTCTGTACGACCAGATGATCGGCCGCGCC
Source organism: Cyanobium sp. Cruz CV13-4-11 (assembly GCF_024346055.1). Taxonomy (GTDB): domain Bacteria; phylum Cyanobacteriota; class Cyanobacteriia; order PCC-6307; family Cyanobiaceae; genus Cyanobium. The sequence continues at coordinate 1,936 of NZ_JAGQCH010000016.1, read as the reverse complement.
ACCCGCCTTTGTGATGCGATCGACAAGACCCACTTCCGCATCTTTGATGCCGTTCGGATCTACGAGGCGCTGAAGAACTTCACGGACATGAAGCCGGTGGTGGTGAACCCGAATATCAGCTTCAGCCAGCTGTTCCAAGAACTGGAAACCACGGAGGGCGAGGAGAGCGAGCTGGTGCGTCAACAGCTGATTGCCAAGCTGCGGCGCAAGCAACATCGATTGAGCGAGAACCACGCAGCCCAGTTCCGCTTGCTCACCGGCGAGGAACCCCCCGATTTCATCAACCGCCTGCAGCAGCTGCCGATTCAGGAAGCCAGCCGCTGGTTAGGAACCATCCACGGCTTGGCTGAGTTGTTGGATCAGCAATGGGATGGGCCCGCCGAACCCCAGTTCCTCTCCGAGCACGACGACTCCCTGCGCTCGATTGAGCGGGGCTATGGCGAGGCCACCCGCCCGGAGGACTATCTGGATGGCTTCTCCGCTTTTGTGCGCGACCCCGGCAATGACCTGCCAGCCCTCACCACTGTGCTGCAGCGGCCCTGGGAACTCACCCGTAAGGATCTGCGGGAGCTCAGGCTTGCTCTCGATCAGTGGGGTTACAACGAGGCCACCCTGGCCACCGCCTGGCGCGAAACCACCAACCAGGACATGGCCGCCTCGATCATGGGCTACATCCGCCAGGCGGCCCTTGGCGATGCGCTGGTTCCTTATGAGCAGCGGGTGGAGAAGGCCCTGCAGCGGATCCTGGCCACCCGCAGCTGGACCACACCCCAACGCCAGTGGCTGCAACGCATTGCCAACCAGACCAAGGCGATCACGATCGTGGATCGCGAAGCCCTTGACGACGACGCCCTGTACTTCCGCCGCGAGGGGGGCGGCTGGCAGCGGCTCGATCGGATGTTCGCCGGTGAGCTAGATGGCGTGCTGCGTGAGTTCAAGCGTGAGGTGTGGGCGGCGTGAAGCCAGTGGCTGGCTACGGTGAGTTGATGGGACTGATTCGCGGCACCTTCTCGCTGAGCAACCCCACCCGGCCCGATTTGGCGCCGCTGGAGGTGTCGGCCCTGGTGGACACTGGGGCGGTGCACCTGTGCATCCCGGAGCACCTGGCAATCCAGCTGAGCCTGTCGGAACTGGAGCGCCGCGAGGTGGTGCTGGCCGATGGCCACCGGCGCACGGTGCCCTACGTGGGCCCGGTGGAGGTGCGCTTCCGCAACCGCCGCTGCTTCACCGGCGCGATGGTGCTGGGCAATGAGGTGCTGCTGGGGGCGATCCCGATGGAGGACATGGACCTGGTGCTGCGGCCGCAGCTGCAGAGCGTGGATGTGAACCCGGAGAGCCCCAACATCCCCGTGAGCGTGGCGAAGTGACGCCCTACACCTAAACAGTGATGCCCACACCCACCCACGACATCGTTGCCAAGCTCTGGAACCTCTGCAATGTGCTGAAGGACGACGGGGTGACGTATCACCAGTACGTGAGCGAGCTCACCTATCTGTTGTTCCTGAAGATGGCCAAGGAAACTGCTCAGGAGCAGGGGATTCCGCCGGAATGGCGCTGGGATGTCCTTGAGTCCCTGTCGGGCCTCAGCCAGTTCAACCACTACAAGGAGCTGCTTCTGAAGCTGGGCAGCTCATCACAGAGCACAGGAGAGAATGACGACTCTAAAAAGGAGAGTTCCGAGGGCAACAAAGAGGGAGTGACACAAGATGACCGCAGCGAAGAAGGGGCTGAAGAAGAACAAGTCAATCCTGTCTCGCCAATTGTGACAGAGATTTATGCCAACGCCAGCACCTTCATCAAAAAACCAACGTATGTGTTCAGGGGTCGGGACGTCCCCCGCGGGACTGCATTTCTGACAGCTCATCGCTGAGCGATCAAGAAGCAGTGCTCTGTGCTGCTGATTCAGGGATCGGGCAGCAGTGTCGGCATCACCCCA
>NZ_JAGQCH010000015.1 GCF_024346055.1 Cyanobium sp. Cruz CV13-4-11 | reverse complement strand
ATGGCAGAGGACCGGGCCAGGGTGGCTCACTTTTCGCTGTCGCCTCCCCCTGCCATGGCAGGGGGAGGCCCCGGGGTAACCCGCCTACGTAATTGACGCGACCCGCCTACGTAGTTGACACCGGGCACTGATCTGGTGGGTGAAAGCCAGGCCCATCGCTGGAGGGTGGTTTCGAGAAATTCCGTGAGCTGCGGCCAATCCGCTCTCACGGGCTGGCCAGCTCGTGAGGCAGGGCGGTGAGCTGGCCGTACTGCTGCGCGCTCTCCTGCTGCTGAGACAGCATGAAGGATCTGAGGCCAGGGGGAGTCTCCAGGCATTCCGCTACTGAAATCCCAGTCGGAGCGGAGTCCACCACAAGCAGTCCCTGCCTGAGATACAAATAGGATTCAGGCCGCCGTCAGGGGCTCAGCAGACATGAAGTTCGCGGCGGGCTGTCTTGCCCCCTGAACAGGTAAACTCATCAAGCTTGAGGATGTAGATGACTGCTTCCAATCTGCCGATTTCTGATCGGCTTCTCGATTTCTTCTCGTTTATTCCAGCAGCCAGTGAGAAGCGATTGCGTCGACGGATTCATCGCGAATACCAAAAATCGCAAGCGCACGGTGTTCTGCCCCGTCAATTGGCAATCGAGACGGTAAATCATTGCAATGCAGCTTGTGTCATGTGCCCTTACCCAACATTGGAGCGACACAAGGGATTCATGTCGCCGGAGGCCCACAAGGTGATCGTCGACAAGGTTGCCGAATGGGGTGCCCCCATCGAGCTGATCTCCCACGCTGGGATGGGAGAGCCGCTCTTGGACAAGACTCTCACCGATAAGATTGTCTATGAAAAGTCAGTCTTTCCTAAGGCTCGCGTAGCCGTTTATTCGAACGTCAGCGCCCTCGACGAGAAGCGCGCAAATCAATTGTTTGATTCTGGTCTGGATATTCTTTCGGTAAGCCTCAATGCTATGGACAAGGGTACCTATGAAACGGTGATGAAGTTGCCTTATGAGCGTACTCAAAAAAACCTTCACCGTTTCGTTGAAATGAACGCTGCGCGTGGCAAGCCCATAGAGATCCATGTCTCCTTAATACCAACAGAACACCATACTGCTGATGAGATTGAGCGCTTCCGGGCCTATTGGGGGCCTCTTGTCAACAACGTCATCGTGCCGCCGTTAATCGGCTGGGGTGGCCATTTCAAGGTTGGCACTACTAAAAAACAGTACTCATGTCGCTACATCTGGCAGGTTCTTCAAGTTGACTGGGACGGGACGGTGGCGATGTGTTGCGAGGATTATGAGACACATTACCCGCTAGGCAACCTGCTTAGCCAGTCTCCTGATGAGGTGTACAACTCACCTATGTTCCAGGCGCAGAGAATGCGTCAAATCGCAGGTGACTTTGCAATGCCGGAGGCATGCGTCAATTGTGTCGAAAGCCATGAAGTCGCGCGCGACTTCTGGCAGACCGCAGAGATCATTCCGGCACCGGCCAGCAACGGTAACCGTAGGGTGATCCCTATTCAACCTCTCGACAAGCCTACTTGAGTCCCATGCGTTCACTGAATAGTGGTTTTCACCCCGCTGCGACGTTGTATAGCTATGCCCTAGGGCGTCTTCTTGGCTGGGGGCGTTATGTCAATCGCTTCCAGTATCCATCCGGCCACTCGCCGGTGCCGACGCCAGCGCGCCATTACATCAATCTATTTCTAGATCGCTATGACCGCGAGGTACGCGGACGCTGCTTGGAGTTCGCGCCACCCTACTATCGCGAGCGCTACATCTCCCGTCCCGAGGTTGTCAGCTACGATGTCTGGGATGTGGTTGAAAGCCAGGGAACGACGCTGGTCGGGGATCTGCAGGACGCATCCGGAGTTGCATCCGAGAGTTTCGACTGCATCATCATGACCCACGTTCTTTGCAATGTCGAGCGACCTTGGCTGGCGGTCAACGAGGCCAAGCGCCTGCTTAGTCCAGGCGGCCTGATTCTATGCTCGGCGCCGATGGTGCTTCAGGGTTATGCACCCCATCCGCATGACTATTGGCGTTTCACGCCGGACGCTATGCGATCCTTGTTCGCGGACTTTTCACGTCTTGAAGTGCACTCTTACGGCAACGCGGCCACCGCCTCGGGGTCACCGCAATACCTTATGTGCGAGCATTTTTCCTCTGCAACCCTGAACTTTCATGATCCGGCCTGCCCGAGCATCGTGGCGTGCGCAGCATGGAAGTGAAGGCTACGCTCCCCATGCGTCGGGTGTTCGTCGATCATGGCGAGGCCTACGGCAACCTTGGTGACGAAGCGATGCTGCTCAACGCGCTGCGCCGACTGACGAGCAGCCTTGGGCCCTGCCACTTTGTCATTCCTCGCGAGAGTTCGCGGCCGCTGCCTCAGCTCGACGATTTCGTCGTCGAACATGTACCGTCGCCATTCTTGTTCTTTGAAAGGACGGCGGGCATCCTGGACCGCTACCGCGGTCTTCTTGCGCGGACACGCCTGCCGGTTCCGGACGGGGGTTTGCGTGCCAAAGTGGCGTTTGCCAGGCTCGCGTGGCGAGGTGTGCGGCTCGGCACATGGCGTGATGACTACGGGCTTCGAGAGGCAATGCGGGCGATTCGCCAATGCGATGTCTTTTATGGTGTGGGGGCGGCAGACTTTAATGACTTCAATGCTTTTGGCGCGGCGTACAAATGCTGGCTGTATCGGATGGTGCGCCCGTTCGTGCCAATCGTGGCCGTGTCGGCACAGGGGTTCGGACCGCTCCAAAATGCGGAATTGAAGGTGCTGATGGCCGGCGCCTTCGACGACGTCGATCTGCTGGGTTTTCGTGATCATGCGTTCAGTGAGCAGTTCACCCGTGGGCTTGGCCCCCTCCAGTGCCGAACACGGATTACGGGAGACGAGGCCTTTTCGCTTGACCCTGCTGGGCAGGTCGCTCGCGATGCCTATCTCGCAGAGACCGGATTAGCTCCGGGAGAGTCCTTCATCGCAGTTCATTGGCGATCGACCGACTACACTCAGGATACCGACCATCTGTTTCCCCGCGTTGCCAAGTTGTGGGACATGGCAGCTCAGCGCAGTGGCCTGCGGTTGGTATTCTTCCCAATGAGTTACGATATCCATTCTCGTCATGACGATGCTTGCTGCCAGGCAATAGGTAGCATAATGAAGTTGCCAGATCGGTTGTTGATGGCTCCCATTTCTCACGATGTGGGTCTGATCAAAGCGGCCATTGGCGCCAGTCGCTTCACCTTCGGTTTAAGTTATCACGTCCATGTATTCGGCTTGTCGCAGGGCATTCCGGCGTTGATTCTGTTCAGTGGCGACTATTATCGGTTCAAGTCGGATGGGTTGGTTGCGTTCTATGGAGGCGTCAACCGGGCCGTGAACATCGGGTCACCCGCAGGTGTTGAAGACGCCCGTGCCGCCATCGAGGCCATGCTTGCCCAAGAGTCGGGCGCACGCGCGGCCATTGGCACGACAAACAAGGAACTGGCGCAAGACAACGATTGGATTCTAGGTGAGATATCGGCGCGTCTCGGCGGAGTCAGGCGATGAAAGCTCTTCTTGGTCGTTTGCTTGGTCGTCGCTCCGGAACCTTCGATCTGGGAGATCTGCGCTCGCTACAGCCCGTTAGTGACAGTTTCGGACAGGATCGCGGCACGCCGATTCGTAGATACTATATCCAGCGTTTTTTTGAGCAACAACGATATCGGCTGAAGGGAAACGTTCTCGAGGTTGGCGACGCCCGTTACGCCACCATGTTTGCCGAGCGTGGTGCCATGATCGATGTCTTGGATCCCGATCCAGCCTGTCCCACAGCGACCATCACCGGCAATCTGCTGACTGGCGAAGGGGTTCCAAGGGGACGCTTCGACGCCATCATCCTGACACAGGTGTTGCATGTTCTCCCGGACATGCAAGCGGCACTATCGGTTGCCGAGGCTGCCTTGGCGCCTGGTGGGTGCATCCTGGCGACTCTGCCCTGTATCACCCAGGTCAGCCGTTTCGATATGGATCGATGGGGGGACTACTGGCGGGTTACTGATCGTGGCGCAAGAACGCTTTTTGAGGCGGCCTTCCCAGTATCTGCAATTGAAACTGCCGTTTATGGTAATGTCCTGACAGCAATCACATCGTTGACAGGCCTGGCGGCGGAGGAACTCAGTTCCAAGGACTTAGATTTCTATGATCCCAATTATCAGGTGCTCGTTGGCGTAGTGGCTACGAAACCAACAATATCACTTACATCTAAGGAGCTCCAGAACCATGCCTAGCCACTCTATTATTCATCGCCTATTGGGGCGTTCCAAGCGGACACCCCCAGCAGTTCCCCTTTTGTATGACAAGGCCGCAGCAAAATTCGAACCTTCTGAGCAGCAGTCCGTTTGGGACCATTCCGCATGGTTGGAGACATCTACTCGTTATGTTGAGCGGCTGCGCCGTGAGGCCACTGAGGATTGCCTAGCACCCGAGGCCTATCTGGCACCCATCGCGCTCTTGGCATCTCAAGTGGCCAAGAGGCAGGGCTGGATAAAAATCCTTGATTTGGGGGGGGTATAGGACCGTGTGTCGATGCAATTATACGGGGACTTCTTGGAGCGAAATACGTTGTGGTCGATGGTGCGGCCAGCTGCGCGCACGGCCGTTTAATCTTCGCAGATGATCATCGTATAAGCTTTGCTGAAACGTTGCCGAATGATGGCGAGACGTACGATATTGTGATGTTTAGCAGTGCGCTGCAGTACATCGATGGCTGGCGACAAGCACTTGCTGAGCTCGCAAACCGTGTTGCAGAGAACGGAACCTTGGTGATTAATCGCATTCCTGTTTCCTCCAATGAGACGATAGCGCTTAGGCAAAATCTCTCGCTCGGCCACCCGCAAGCTTTCATTGGATCTGTATGGCATTGGGTGTTTTCACGGGATGAGTTGATTCATGAAGCACATCAACTCGGATTCCATTTGGTGTATGACCAGTTCATTCGCGAGGTTGGGAGCGAAATGGCTACAGCTGAAGCACTTGGGCGCGTAGATTTGCGGCTATTGATGTTTTCAAAGGATTCTTTTCACTCAATCCCAGCTACTAAAACACCTGAATGATGTTTTCACGCCTCAAAGAATTGGTATGTTCCCTCAAGCCCTGCGGGCAGGTCTTGCTTTACCACCGTGTAGCACCGACTCTGTCGGATCCACAATTGCTGGCAGTATCGCCCCTCTGCTTTGCGGAGCAGATGGCTTATATCAGGCGGAACGCTGTACCAATGGCGTTGACAGACATGGTGAGGGCTGCAAACGAAGGTACGCTGCCTCGCCGTGCCGTCGCGGTTACCTTCGACGATGGTTACGCGGACAATTACCACTACGCGAAACCAGTTCTGGAGAGCGCGGGTGTTCCTGCGACCGTCTTTGCGGTCAGCAGTGCGGTCAGCGCACAGACAGAGTTTTGGTGGGATGCCATTGAGCGGGCGCTTCTTGGCCAGAATGGTTCCTTGACACTACGACTTGATCTTGCCGGAGAATCGAGAACTTGGGCGCTTAGCGGGGACCCCGGTGCTTTTCAGGACTGGACAGTTTTGGACCCTTTCGACCCGACGCCGCGGCACACGGCCTATCGGGAGATCATGCCGCTCGTCAAGCCATTGACCCCCAGCGAGCGTTCAACCGTGTTGACGAGCATACAGAATCAGACAGGCGTCGACACTGGCCCTACAGATGACCGGCGTCCCATGACAGAGCGCGAACTACGTAGTCTCGTGGAGAATGGGCTGATCGATGTTGGTGCCCATACTGTCTCCCATCCCCAGCTTTCGGGGCTCACGATGGAGGAGCAATCAGTACAGGTTTCGGCCAGCCGACGGGACCTGGAGACACTTCTCGGTCGGCAAGTCACGACATTCGCCTATCCTTATGGGACGAAGGTCGACTACACGGCGAAGTCCGTCGACTTAGTCAGGCATGCTGGGTTCACTCTGGCCTGCTCTAACTTTCCTGGACAAGTGTTGAATAGGCGGGTCGATGCGTTTGAGGTACCGCGTTATCTTGTTCGAGAGAGTCCTCTGTCTACTTTCCGTGCAAACTTTGAGGCGCGGATGCATGGTGCTAAGTGACTGAGATAACGCAGCCGTTGCGGGTATTGCTTGTCGACTCTGTCTTTGGGCGGGGAGGGGCTGCAGCCATCACTTCTAGTTTACGTCTTGGACTCAGCTTGCGCGGACACACAGTCGCGCATGCTGTCGGGCATTGCACCGATCCTGCGGCTCCTGTTTTGACGATGCCGCGCTACTCTGGGCCCCTTGCGCAAGCCCTTGGATACGGTTCCGCAAGGCTTCCGGGCCTTCTGGGTCATCTAACTTCTCGACTTGCGTCGCGCCTACAGTGCCAAAAGGCCACCTCTCCGGGACTGGAAAACTATAACTATCCAGGTTCGCGGGATTTGCTGCGTCTGATGTCACCAAGACCCGATGTCGTTCACTGCCACAATCTGCACGGCGATTATTTTGACCTCCGTTATCTTCCCAAGTTGAGTGCGCGCGTGCCAACGCTACTGACTCTGCACGACGCTTGGCTGCTTGGAGGACATTGCGCGCACTCGTTCGGTTGCGATCGCTGGACCACCGGCTGCGGAAGTTGCCCCGACTTGACAATCCCACCAGCCATTCCGGTGGATCGGACTGCAGAGAACTGGCGACGAAAGCGTGACATCTTCAGCCGTAGCCGACTTTTCATTACGACGCCTTCACGTTGGATGATGGAGAAGGTTGGCCGTTCAATCCTGTCGATGGGATTGGTTGACTCACACGTCATTCCAAATGGCGTTGATCTCGAGACTTACCACCCGGCCGAGGGGCGCCTGGCAGCCCGCCGTGAGCTGGGTCTCGGTTTGGACGACTTTGTCGTTGTATTTGCAGCCAATGGAGTTCGCGACAATGTCTGGAAGGATATGGCGACTCTGCGGCGTGCCCTGGATTTTGCGAGCCGTGCGCTGAGTGGTCAGGTTCGGGTTCGTTTCTTGGCCCTTGGTGAATCGGCGCCGGCCGAGCGAGTTGGCGAGGCAACCCTTGAGTTTGTCCCTTATGTCAGCGATTCAGCCCAAGTGGCGCGCTATTTTCGTGCTGCAAGCGTCTACGCTCACGCCGCGAAAGCCGATACGTTTCCAACCACGATTCTCGAAGCATTGGCTTGCGGCACACCGATCATAGCGACTGCTGTCGGCGGAATTCCGGAACAGGTCCGATCGCTTTCACTTCCAGCCATTTCGGTGGGAACACCCAGCTATCCGATAGATGATGCAACGGGCATCCTGACTGCGCCGGGAGATGCCGACGGCCTCGCTGCAGCGATGGCCTACTTGGCGCGCGACGTTGCCTTGGTCGAAAGGCTCGGGCATAATGCTCGGCTGGATGCAGAGCGCCGTTTCGACGTGAGGCGGCAAGTCGATACCTATGTTGAGTGGTATCGGCACATGCTTGAACGTTCGTCTCCCACTCCTAAGTTCGCTTGATGAAGCACCCCAGCGTCTCCGTTGTTCTTGGCTCCTTCAATCGCAGCGATTTCCTTAAGCTCACTCTTGGAAGCGTTCGGCAAGAGCTTGCAGGCCTTGACGGAGAGATCATCGTTGTTGACGGGGGGTCAACCGATGGCTCGCTCCAGTGGCTGATGCGTCAGAAGGATGTACTGACCATCCTTCAGCACAATCATGGCACCTGGAATGGTGTTCCGGTACCTCGGCGTTCCTGGGGATACTTCATGAACCTCGGATTTCGCACCGCCAGTGGTGACTATGTTTGTATGCTGAGCGACGACTGCCTTTTGGTACCCGGAGCAATCCGAAATGGTATGAAAGCGGCAGAGCGATCGATTGCCGCAGGTACTAAAGTGGGAGGGGTGGCGTTCTATTGGCGAAACTGGCCAGAGCAAAATGATTATCGGGTTGGCTTGACATTATTCGGGAGAATGTTCGTCAATCATGGGCTCTTTCGGAAATGCGCCGTGGATGAGGTTGGCTTCGCAGACGAGGAGACTTACTCTTTCTATCACGCCGACGGTGATCTGGGCTTGAAAATGTGGGAGGCTGGATACGTATGCATTGACTCTCCAGACTCCTTCGTCGAGCATTATTCACATGCCAATTTGCAGGTGCGCACGTCGAACTTAGTCCGACAGAAGGAGGACTGGGACAACTATCTCTCAAAGTGGCAGCAGATATCTGGGGTTGAAGATGTGCTCGCCGGCCAAGGCTGGGTGATGCGTTCTTACGACGATCCGGAGAACACAGCGAATCAGTTCCTGAAGGTCAAAGACGTCGCCAATGGCGTATTCATGGGCAGGGCGCTGGCGGCCCTTAAGGCTGTATCCCGCCGACTAAAGAGATATTAAATGTCCCGATCGACGACGCTAATCAATGATGAGCATCCAATGCCAGAGTCAGCACTAGTAGCAGGAGCAAGTTATGCTTGACGACATGACTCTTCGTACAAAAGCACTGGTCATTAGATGGTACACATCATGGTCTAGCGTATTCAACAGGCTGATTTCAGCCAACCAGTCTCGTTCGAAGTATGCAGAGCAGTTTTCTACTTTTTCAAAGCTTCATCATGCCGCAGGCCGAACTGAAGCCGTGGATTGGATTGACCGATATCCTTGTCTTGGCGATGCGACAGATTCAACGGGTTTTGACAGGCACTATATCTACCATCCTGCCTGGGCTGCACAGATCCTGTCTCGGACTCGTCCGATGGAGCATACTGACATTTCTTCCACCTTAACCTTTAGCACCCTTCTTTCTGCCTTTATCCCGACCCGATTCTTTGATTACCGGCCGGCGCCCATCGTTCTTGACGGTCTGCAGGTCGGCACCACCGACCTCGTGAAACTCCACTTTGAGGATGAGTCCATCGACTCATTGTCGTGCATGCATGTCATTGAGCACATTGGGCTCGGTCGATACGGGGATCCGCTCGATCCGATGGCTGATCGTAAAGCCGCAGGAGAACTGCAGCGCGTCCTGAAAAGAGGGGGCAACCTGCTTGTCGTTGTACCTGTAGGTCGCCCGCGAGTCCAGTTTAATGCTCATCGCATCTATGATTATCGGGACTTCAGGAATTGGTTCGGTGAACTCGAACTGGCCGAGTTCTCTCTTGTCCCTGACGGTGCCGCCCCTGATGGACTCATCGTTAATCCACCATCAAGTCTTGTTGATGAACAAGAGTATGGCTGTGGCTGCTATTGGCTTAGAAAGCCATAATCCCGAATAGCTCCAGATGCACACATACTCAACGAAACGATAGACACCCCGGCGTATCTGTGTTTACCCAGGCTCGCAGAGCACTTGCTTCTCCCATAGTGAAGGCCAATACGAGTACATCCTCTTGCATTTAGCTTTCGTCTAGCAAGGGATGGCTCATGCCACCTTCTCCAGCTGCACCAAGTGATTCTCCCCACGAGATGGCATTCAATGTCTGAAACGACTCTATAAAGGGGCAAGGACCTGTTGCATTTCGACAGCGTTAATGCCTTGGCCTTTAGACGGAAGTAACTACTATGATCATCGGCCATAGGGTCAACTCATGTAGTCGAACCATTCAGGAACTGAGGGCTTAATGTCTCAATTGATGAAAGCAGCTATCTTCCTTGATCGCGACGGCACTCTCAATGTTGAGAAGGGACACCTCTATCGGTATGAGGACTGGGAATGGATCCCGGGGGCTGTCGAGGCAATCACTAGAATCAACCGAATGGACTTCATTGTAATAGTGATAACAAACCAGGCTGGAGTTGCCAGGGGGTATTACGACGAAGCGGCTATACAAACCCTGCATAGCAAAGTCAACTGTTTGCTCGCGCAGCACGGCGCAAAGATCGATGCGTTTTATTACTGCCCTCATCATCCTCAGTATGGTGCCATGGTTAACTGCAGTTGTAGAAAGCCTGAACCCGGTCTGTTACTGCAGGCACAAGCAGATCATGGCATCGACATGAAGCGTTCTTGGTTCATTGGCGACAAGCTTTCTGACATAGAAGCAGGCTTCCGAGCAGGCACCAAGCCTATTCTGGTGCGAACTGGGTATGGAGAGATGCAGAATGCGCTTGGTGCTCCAGGCTTACATACTGAATCCGATGTTCTGTCGGCAGTCAACTTCATTGAGCGTTCAGAGCAACAACGACTTCAGCAACCATCTTGACTTCCATATTTCGAATGAGGGGCAAGCCCTGAGAGGGCACTGCGCCGTTCTTCAATGGCTACTGCACGCTCGCCCCTCACATCTGGTGCTTTCGGGCCATGGTTTTGATCATCGTCTGAGCTGAGCAGCCAACCGAGCTGTTTTCAGGGTGTGAGGCCCCCCTAGGGTCATGTGTCACCAGCGGCGGTAATGCATCCGCAGGTCGGTTGGTTTTCGAGCGTTCCAGGTGGCCGTGGTGACGTAGGGCATCACCTAGGCCCACTCCTTCATCAAAGTCTTCATGCTTCGCTCGGCGTTGCCGTTTGCTCCCGGGGTGTTTGGCTTTGTCTTCTTCATTTTCAGCCCCACGGCATGGCTGGCTTTCCGCCAGCCATGAGACTTGTCTTCAGACCGGTTGTCGCTGAGCACCTGACGTCACTCGATCCCCTGCACGTCGACCCAAACCACCGCAAGGCGTAGAAGGCCCATCGTGGTTGGCCCCTTCTCGTCGGCCTGAACCTCGACGCAGGACAAAGGGGCGGCGTCGTCGACCGTGACGTTGACCATTTCGAAGCCAACCCCAGGTGCCTTATTGTCCGGGCCAGGGTGCTGATTGCCCTCAGCAGCATCCGGGCAATCCCCCGGAGGGTGCAGCGCTGGTGCCTGAGCTCCTTGGCCTGCTGCAGATGCTTCGGATCGAGCCTGCGCCACTGGCCCACCTGAACACAATCATGCCAGCTTCTTACGGGCGGTTCGCGCACTGATGCCGTTCTCGGCAGCCAGCCCAGCCAGGCAACGACCTTGGTCGAGTTGCTGACGGATCAGGCGTACCCGGCCAATGGGTCCCAGGCGGGCGTTAGGGTATGTATGCATGAGAAGTGAGGTCTTGGGCTGGTGGGTCGCATCACAACCCTTTCGATCTCACACGCCTTTGTCAGCCGGAACAACCGGGTGGCACTACACAACTAAGCTCACATCACGCTCACGATGAGTCTTGCAGGTGTAACCTGGCTCGGCATAGCCAGCAGGCAAGTGGTAGTTCTCCCCTCGTGGTCTCAGTGTTCGATTGGAACTGGGCATCGCCCAATCCGTTACTCTTCGTCTTGACGCCTGCGCAGATACTTGAGTATTTCCATTCTTTTCCCTTACCCTGTGATGCGACTCTTGCGGCCGATAGTCCAAGCTAAAAGGGTTATTCATCGCCAGCTTTCTGCTTGTAATCAATCTAGAAGGAAGCTGCAGTCGTCGATTTGGGACTGCTTCTCAATCACTTCCCGTCTTCAGGACCCAGCCCTTATTGTCGGGACGACCAACTCAAGTCTGCGTGACCAGTGGGTTGAGTCAGTCCTGACGAAAATCCCCCCGAGCGCACGGTTGCTAGATGCCGGTTCTGGCGAGCAGAAGTATCGACGCTTCTGCTCGCATCTTCACTATGTGTCGCAAGACAACGCTGCTTACGATGGGAAGGGTGATGGACTAGGTGGTCATGTTGAGAACTGGATGTATGGTGCCACTGACTATGTCTGCGATATCGTCGACATTCCGGTCCCTAGTGATTCTTTCGATGTCGTCTTGTGTACTGAGGTCCTAGAACACCTGCCCGACCCTTTGGCGGCGATTGGAGAGCTTGCGCGGGTCTTGCGACCTGGAGGTCTGCTTCTGCTGACGGCTCCATTCTGCAGCTTCACACACTTCTCGCCTTATTTCTTTTCAACTGGTTTTTCTAGTAACTGGTATTCCAGGCATTTAGAGGATCTTGGTTTTGGCTCCGTGGAGATGGAGCCGAATGGAAACTACTTTGAGTATCTTGCCCAGGAAATCAGGAGGCTCCCGCAGATGTCCAGCGCCTACTCCCTTACTAAGGACTCGTGGCGGGTTCGATTGGCGATGCTTGTTATTCTGAGATTTTTGCAGATCTGTTCATCTCTTGATCGAGGTTCTTCCGACTACAGCTGTTTTGGCTGGCATGTCAAAGCGACCAAGGGCCTCCACTCCTCGGAACATGCTGGGTAGATGACTTTTCAATCTCCACGTGTTTCGGTTGTCTTGCCCGTATACAACGGTCTACCCTATCTGCATGCGGCCATCTCCAGCATTCTTTCTCAGTCGTTCGAGGACTTTGAGCTGATCGTTATTGACGATGGTTCTGTCGATGGGTCGGCTTCTGTCCTTGACGACTTTGACGATCAGCGCATCCGCTTTTTCCAGCAAGCCAACCAGGGTCTAGCCCGTACCCTCAACCATGGCATCTCCCTCGCCTGTGGAACCTATGTGGCTCGGCAGGATCAGGACGATCTTTCCCATCCCGATCGCCTCGCCTTGCAGGTGGCTTATATGGAAGCACACCAAGACTGTGTACTAGTGGGTTCATGGGCCCAGATCATGGAGGTTGATCGCCTCGTGGAACGGTTTCACCGCCATCCAGTCGATGAGCCAACCCTGCGCTATCAATTGTTGTTCAACAACCCGTTTGTCCACAGTTCTGTCCTACTTTTACGTGCCGCGCTTCAGCAGGTTGGCGGCTACACCACAGACCCTGAGCGCCAACCGCCGGAAGACTATGAATTGTGGTCGCGTCTCTCTCGTATCGGTTCCGTGGCGAACGTTGGCCAGGTTTTACTCGTTTATCGAGAGATCCCCGGCAGCATGTCCCGTGTCGGTCCGTCTCCATTCCGTAATCGCCTGATCACGATCAGCGCGGAAAACATCGCTGCTGCAGCCGGCTTGCCCAGTGATGATCCGTGTGTGCATGCCATCGCTGCGCTCACCCATGGTGACGCTTCCTCACTGCAGCCCCCACTCGACTTTGCCCGGATGCAGGAGGTCCTGCTCCAGGCCATCCAGAGCCTCGCTACGGGACATGCCCTGTCACCCCTAAGGCAAGACGCTCTGGCCCGCGTCCAGGCCATGAAGGGAGCATGGATGGTCCGTGCGTCCCCCGCCTACGACCTCCTGCATAACGCGGGTCCCTTCCGGAATCTCGCCAAGCGCATCTGGCGCGTGGCGCAACGGTTCAGGAGGCCGCAATGAAGACCATCGTCATCGGCGGAGCCGGTTTCATCGGCTCCCTGGTCAGCCAGGAGCTGGTCGCTTCCGGCCGTGAGGTGACTGTTGTGGGACGGCGTCCCCCCGGAGCCCACACTTCCACCCTGCCGTTCGCCTATCGCAGCGCCGATCTCGGCAATCGCGCCCAGATGCGGGAGATCCTCGAGCCGGGCTGCGAGGTGATCGACCTGGCCTACGCCACCGTCCCCAAGACCAGTTACGGCGACCCCGTCTTCGACCTGCTCGCCAATCTGCCCGGGAGCGTCGGATTGCTTGAGGAGGCGATGGCCGTCGGGGTTCGCCGTCTGCTGCTTGTTTCCTCCGGAGGCACGGTCTACGGCCCGCCCTGCACTCTGCCTATGGCCGAATCCCACCCGACAGCCCCCATCAGCCCCTACGGCATCACCAAGCTCACGATCGACAATTACGCCCTAATGTTTCATCACACCCGTGACTTGCCGGTGGTGGTGGTGCGGCCAGCCAACGCCTACGGCGTCCAGCAGCGTTCTCGGACCGGCCAGGGTTTCCTCGCCGCTGCCATCGACGCCACCCTTTCGGCCCGTGAGATCGAGGTCTATGGCGACGTGGGTACCATCCGCGATTACATCCATGTCAGTGATGTGGCCAGTGGCATCCTTGCGGCCTTGGACTTCGGCCGAGATGGTGAAATCTATAATCTTGGCACCGGAATCGGGGCCAGCAACCTCGATGTGATCGCCATGCTGCGTCCGTTGGCCGAGGCTACAGGGCACACCATTAAGGTGCGCCATCTTCCCTCACGGCGTTTCGATGTTGAGGCCAATGTGCTCGACGCCCAGAAGCTTCGTTCTGCCTGTGGATGGCGTCCGGATGTATCTCTCCAGCGTGGTCTCACAGAGATGTGGGATCATGCCCTAACGACGTCCTCCACCCCCTGAGGACGCCCTCTGCCCGCCCGATTCACAACCATGGGACTCCTTACTCGGCTGCTGGATCTTCGTGGGTCCTCCGCCGAACGTTCGAAATCCCTGAATCCTTTCCTCAGCACGGCCAACCCATCCCGCAATCCCGCCTGCGGGGAGTTTGAAGTGGACGGCTGGGTCACCTCAGCATTCGTGGCCCGCACCCTGGTTCCCGTGGTCGGCGTCCATCCCTTCCCCCTCCAGGAGCTGATGCTGATGACGGCGACGGTCTGTCGCTTCGAGCCATCGCTGATCTTCGAGTGGGGCACCAACATCGGCAAGTCGGCGAGGATCTTTCACGAAATTGCCCAGTACTTCCACATCCCCACCACCATCCATTCCTGCGATCTCCCCGACGATGTCGACCATGTGGAACATCCCCATGCCCAGCGGGGCGCGATGGTACGGGGCCTCGAGGGTGTGCAGCTGCACCAGGGCGACGGCCTGACCACCTCCCTCGTCCTCTGGGAGCGGGCGGGACGTCCCCCTTCCCCCCTGTTCTTCCTCGACGGTGACCACTCCCATGCCAGCGTCAGGCGTGAGATCGACGGGATCCTGGCTGCCGTCCCAGACCCGCTGCTGCTGCTACACGACACCTTCCTCCAGTCCTCGGAATCCGGTTACAACATCGGTCCCCGCCAGGCTGTCGAGGAGACCCTCGCGGCCTTTCCCGGACGCTTCCATGCCGTGCATTCGGGTCTCAGCCTCCCAGGCATGACCCTGGTTTATCCCGCCGCCCCGGCTGCGGCGTAGGTTCCCCCCAGCCCCCTCGACCCATGAAGATCCTCCATACGGTCGAGTCCTACCTACCAGCCCGTCACGGCATGTCTGAGGTGGTACGCCAGATCTCAGAACGCCTCGTGCAGCGAGGCCATCAAGTAACCGTCGCCACAAGCAACGACCCACGACGCCAAGTCAGTCAGATTGAAGGCGTTGATGTCCGGTCCTTTGATGTTCATGGCAAGAGCGCAATTGGCATCTGGGGCGATGTCTCTGGCTACCAAAACTTTCTGCTGGACTTTAATCCAGACATCATTGTGAACTTCGCAGCCCAGCAATGGGCTACCGACCTCACCCTACCGCTGCTCTCCCGGCTGAAAGCCCGTAAGGTGTTCGTGCCAACGGGTTTTTCTGCTCTCGAAGATCCTATTTTTCGCAACTATTTCTCCTCAATGGGGGAGTGGATGCGCAGCTACGATGCCTGTGTCTTTCTTTCCGACTCCTACCGAGATATCGACTTCGCGCGCAATGCCGGTGTTGAGTCAATCGCCATCATTCCCAATGGAGCAGCGGCCGATGAGTTTGATCGCTTCGAAGATGGTGACATACGTCAGCGTCTAGGAATTCCGACAGACCACCATCTGATCCTGCATGTAGCAGGCTATCTCTCAGTGGCCAAAGGTCAGGAAGAAGCGGTAGAGATCTTTTCCCACTCCAGCCTAAATAAAGCAACGTTGCTGCTCGTCTGCCCTGACTTCGACCGACCAGTCATAACATTAGTCAGGCCGATTCATATCCTCAAAGCTCTCTACTACATCGTTCGCCGCAAAAGTCTGCGTGGCGTTGGCTTTCCCATCTGGTTTCAACTCTTGCGCCGTCTGAGGCGGAAGCGCAACAGAGTACAAGAACGCCAGATCAAGTGTGTTTCGCTATCGCGTGAGGACACAATTAGTGCCTTTCTGGAGGCGGATCTTCTCCTGTTCCCCTCCTGGATCGAGTGTTCCCCCCTGGTGTTGTTCGAAGCCGCTGCTTCCCGCACCCCCTTCCTGGTCACGCCGGTGGGCAATGCGGCCGAGATCATCAGCTGGACAGGTGGGGGCGAGTTGTTGCCCGGTGTGCGCAGTGACGACCGGGAAGGCAGTGTGCGGGCCGATCTGGCCGCCGGGACCCAGCGGCTGGAGGCCCTGCTGGCCGACGCCCCCGCCCGCACCAGGATGGCCGCCTCCGCCCATCGGGCCTGGCGGGCCCACTTCACCTGGGAGGGCATCGCCGACCAGTACGAACGGCTGTATCGCTGCCTGCTGGAGGGGGAGGCGATCACCGACCAGTTCCCGGCCCCGCCCCAGCTCTGATGCGCACCCTCACCCTGATCTTTTCCAAGGATCGGCCCCTGCAGTTGCAGGCGACCCTGGCGTCGTTCGCCCTGCATTGCCTGGAGGCGGCGCAGTCTCCGATCACCGTGCTCTACCGGACCAGCTCAGAGGCGTTCGCCCAGGGTTATGCCCAGCTGCAGCAGGAGTTCCAGGGCCGGCTCCTGATTGACTGGGTGCAGGAGCGCTCCTTTCGCCACGATCTGCTGGCCTGTCTGCGCCAACCCCCCGCCGCCTCCCGCTGGCGCCGGATCCTGGATCGCCTGCGGCTGCGCTCCTGGCGCGCCAGCTGTGAGCAGCTGCTGTTTCTCGTTGACGACAACATCTTCGTGCGGCCCTTTTCGTTGCATGCCATCCATGGCGCCCTCGACCAGCAGCCCTCTGCCATCGGCTTCTCCCTGCGCGTCGGCCACAACACCACGCGCTGCTATTCGATGAACTGCGTGCAGCCGCTGCCGGATTTCCAGCCCGTGGACGGTGGGCTGCGGTTTCGTTGGGTGGGACAGACCGGCGACTTCGGCTATCCGATCGAGGTGTCCAGTTCCGTGTATCGCCTCGCCGATCTGCTCGGCCTGCTGCGGACGCTCCCCTACACCAACCCCAACCGTCTGGAGCAGGTGCTGTCCTCCTCCAGTTCCCTTTTCGCCTTGGTCAAGCCTGACCTGCTTTGCTTCGACCAGTCGGTGGCCTTCTGCGCACCGATCAACAAGGTGCAGACCATCCTCGACAACCGGGCCGGCGAAAGTGATGACTACTCCAGTGAGGCCCTGCTGGAGCGCTTCCTCGACGGCCAGCGGGTGGATGTTGAGGCCCTGCGGGATTTCGTTCCCCAGGCGGCCCATGTGGAAATCGATCTGCCGTTGCAAGCCACCCAGGCGCTGTGACAGCGCGCATCGCGACCCTGCTTTGCATGAAGGGGGACACACCAGCTCCCCTGGCCCTGCGGGCCATCCGCAGCACGGCCTCCAGTCTGGCCCCCGGCGACCTGCTGTACCTGCGGGTCGATGGTGGCCAGCTCACGGACCCCGACCGGTTCCGAGCCGCCGCCGCTCCCGCCACGCTGGTGCTGCGGGAGGTGGCGGAATCCCGAGGACTCGCCCACGGCCTCAACCAGCTTCTTGAGGAGGCGCTGCGGGATCCAGGTGTGGCCTTCCTGGCGCGAATGGATGCCGATGATGAATCCCTTCCCGGGCGCATGGAGCGCCAGCGCCAGTACATGATCGAGCATGCAGAGGTTGACATTCTTGGCACGGCTTGCCACGAAGTTGATGAGCACGGTGCCTATCTTCAGCTCAAGAGGATGCCCATCAGCCACGCGGCCATTGTGGCCACCTTGCCGCGCAGCAATCCCCTGAATCACCCCACGGTGATGCTGCGTCGCCGGGTTTTTGAGTCCGGTCTTCGTTACCGTGAAGATGTGAAACGCACCGAGGACTACCATCTCTGGATCTCGGCGGCGACGTCGGGCTATGTGTTCGCCAACCTGCCGGAACCGCTGCTGAACTTCCAGCGGGACGCCGCCTTCTTCCGACGCCGCGGCGGTTGGCAGCAGGCGTGGGCGGACCTCCACGTCCGGCTCAGGGCCATGCGGGAGCTTCAGCTGTCTTCACCGATGAATCTTCTCTGGGCTTTTGCCGCTTTTGGCCTTCGCATCATGCCGGCCAGCCTGCAGAGCTGGCTCTATCGCCGATTGCGGTAGCCGTTCCGGTTCCGCTGCCTCCAGGCCCAGCCATCCCGGCAGATGTCCTCAAGACTTCGCGTGGTGGACCAGCCCAGAAGATGCTTGGCGGCAGAGGGATCGGCCACACTCTCCGCCACATCGCCTGGCCTGCGCGGCGCAAACTCATAGGCCACAAGACAGCCGTTGATCCGCTCGAAGGCCTGGATCATTTCGAGCACGGAATGGCCCTGGCCACTGCCCAGGTTGAGGGTCAGGATCTGTTCGTCTGAGGCCAGGAGCACGTCCAGGGCCTGCCGATGGCCTTCGGCGAGATCCATCACATGGATGAAGTCACGGATGCCGGTGCCATCAGGTGTGGGCCAGTCGGAGCCGAAGATCTTCACATGGGGCCGGATCCCCATGGCCACCTGCGTGATCAGGGGAAACAGATTCGAGGGCACCCCATTGGGGTCTTCGCCGATGCATCCGCTGGGGTGGGCGCCGACGGGGTTGAAATAGCGCAATCGCGCCATGCGCCAGCCCGGTTCACTCTGGGCGACATCGGCCAGCAGCTGCTCGACAGCCGCTTTGGTCTGACCGTAGGGATTGGCCGGCTGAATGCAGGCACTTTCCGGGATCGGCAACGCCTCGGGGACGCCATAGAGCGCGGCGGTGCTGCTGAACACGATGGTGCGGCAGCCGTGCCGGCGCATGGCCTCCAGCAGGCAGCGCGTGCCTTCGACGTTGACGTGCCAGTAGCTGAGCGGTTGGTGGATCGAGTCCCCCACCGCTTTGAGGCCGGCGAAGTGAAGAACGGCCGTGATATCGGAGCTGTCCCCGGGGCCTCCGGATCGGAAGGCCAGATCCAGGTCAACGGGGCTTCTGATATCACCGTTGATGAAGATCAGTTGGCTTTCGCCCGAGGCCGACCTCCATTCCTGGTGGCCGCTGGCATGGTCCGGGCTGAGGCTGCAGAGCTCTGCGACACGGTGCAGTGCTTCAACGCTGCTGTTCTGCAGGTTGTCGACAACAACCACACGATGGCCCGCACCGATCAGGACGAGACAGGTGTGGCTGCCGATGAAGCCGGCTCCTCCAGTGATCAGGACAGTCGCCAAAGACCGTTGCCATTCACGGCTGATCCTACGGGGTCATGGGGCTCTACGCATGGCCTTGAAGTCGGCTCTGGATGGCAGTTGACAACTGACAGGCTGGGCCCCTCGGGCTCTTGCCAGCAGACGTATTGTCTTGATCAGAATGAGAGTGTCAAGCATCAGACTGGCATTGCGCAGATAATAAAGGTCGTAGCTGAGTTTCATCCTGCTGTCTTCAATGCTGGCGCCATAGGGGTAGCAGACCTGCGCCCACCCGCTCAGGCCTGGCCGCACCCAGTGGCGCACCCGATAATGCTGGATCTGTTGTTCGAGAGTGTCCTCAATCTCGGGCCGCTCCGGCCTTGGACCGATCAGACTCATCTCACCCTTGAGAACGGAAATCAGCTGGGGCAGTTCATCGATGCGCAGCCGTCTCAATGTGTTTCCCACCACGGTGACACGGGGGTCATTGCGGCTGGCCCAGCGGGCCCCGCGTGTCTCCGCTTCCTGGCACATGGTTCTCAGCTTCCACACTTCGATGGCCTCCCCGTAGAGGCCTGTGCGCCGCTGGCGGTAGAGGATGCCCCCCCCGTCTTCGAGGCGGATGGCGATGGCGGCGATCAGCAGGATCGGCGCCGTGACCACCAACAACAGGCTGGCGACGACCACGTCGCCAAGGCGTTTGAGCTGCCATCCCCAGCGGTTGGGTTGCAGTTCGAACCCATCCGCCTGCAGCAGCCAGCGACTGGAGAACAGCTCCGGGGGAACCCGCTGCAGGTGATGCTCGACCCAGATCACGAGGCTGCAGACGCTGGCGCCGCGTTCGCGCCGTGCCAGCAACTTCTGCAGCAGGGCATCGTTCAGTTCGGCGGCCTCACTCACTGCGATGCCATCCACCGACAGCAGGATCGTCTCGAAGTCAGGAGCGAGCGCCCGGCAGTCGCAGTAGTGGAGAGCGAGCAGTGGCTGACCTCCGTCACGCTCCAGTTCCCGTTGAACCACGTTCAGTTCCTCAGCCTCCCCCACCAGCAGCCAGGCCTGGCGCCGACTCAGCAGGCGGGTGACGACCAGCTGGGCCGTTCCGGAGGCCAGGGTGACGGCCGCTAGCAGGGGAAGGATGAAGTTGCGGAACGTTCGCGGATCTTCAACCTTCAGTCCCCAGTTGAGGACAACCACCACGACGGCCAGCACCAGCAGGGCGACCACGGCGGTGGCGCCCAGCCGCCGGCGCTGGGAATCACGCTGACCCTGGTCGGGCTTGGAATAGCGCCCCAGCAGGTAGGAGACCCCCACCCAGAGCCCGATCAGGCTTCCGATGCCCCCAGTGACGCCGGCCCAGCGGTCGAACCGTTGCAGGAACAGGCTGTTGTAAGTGCCCAACAACAGCAGGGTGTCGAACAGGGCCAGCCCCAGCAGCAGCCGCCGCTGTCTCAGCCAGGGAGTTCGCCACCACATGCCTAGCCGCCACCGCCACCTCAGGACTTTATGGGCGCTTTCGCCTGGCGCCCCCGATCCCCGGATTCGCCGTCACCGCGCCCATTTGACCAAGGGACCCCCCATGGGGCATGCTCAACTTGTCGGTGTGAGCCGGCAGGGCCGAGCCCAGCGCCGTTATCGGCACGCAAGCCTGGGTCCGATCAATGCGGATGTAGCTCAGTGGTAGAGCATCTCCTTGCCAAGGAGAGGGTCGAGAGTTCGAATCTCTTCATCCGCTTGTCTGTTTCAGCATCAGCCGCTGGCTGTCCACCCGGCTGAAGCCCAGCCGTTCGTAGAAGCCCTCGCCCGAGGTGGTCATCAGATACACCCGTTCTGCTGCGGCCACGGGAGGGCTGGCCAGCAGCTCTTCAACGACCCGCCGGCCCAGTCCCCGTCCCTGGTGGTCCGCCGCCACCACCACGTCCCAGAGCACGGCGCGGAACACCCCATCGCTGGTGGCGCGCCCGAATCCCACCAGGCGGCTCCCCTGCCAGGCGCTCACCACCACCTGGCTGCCCCTCAGCATCCGTCCCAGCTGGGAGCGCTGCCGGCCGGTGGCCCAGAAGCTGTGGCCGTCGAGCAGGGCGCCCAGGGCCGCCAACCGCCAGCGCAGGCGCAGGCACAGGCCGCCGTGGCGGATCAGCCGCACCGGGGCTGCGGCAGGGTCTCGGGGCCTGGGGATGGCGGTGCTCAACGGGCCGGCGTGAAGGGCATCAGCTGCGAATCCTGCTAGGCGGCCGGGGCCGGTGGGCACTGCAGGTGCGGATCCCCGGCGGAAGCGACGCCGAGAACCCTTGCAGCAGCACGATTCTTCGCTCTCGGCCACGGTTTTGCGATGGTAGGGTAATCAACTACGGACAGGCCATCTCCATGCTCAAGCTGCTGCTGGGTGATCCCAATGCCCGCAAGCTGAAGCGCTACCAGCCGCTGGTGTCCGACATCAACCTGCTGGAAGAGGAGATCGAGCCCCTCAGCGACGAGGAGCTGAGGGGCCTGACGGCCGAGTTCCGCCAGCAGCTGGAGAAGCCCGA
The DNA here is from genome assembly GCF_024346055.1 of Cyanobium sp. Cruz CV13-4-11. GTDB lineage: Bacteria > Cyanobacteriota > Cyanobacteriia > PCC-6307 > Cyanobiaceae > Cyanobium. Next base: position 69,988 of record NZ_JAGQCH010000015.1, on the reverse strand, counting down.
GACGGCCGCAAGCCGCAAGGCCCTGCTCGACAAGCTGCTGCCCCAGGCCTTTGCGGTGGTGCGGGAGGCCGGCAAGCGGGTGCTGGGCATGCGCCACTTCGACGTGCAGCTGATCGGTGGCATGGTGCTGCACAACGCCCAGATCGCCGAGATGAAGACCGGCGAGGGCAAGACCCTGGTGGCCACCCTGCCGGCCTACCTCAACGCCCTCACCGGCCGCGGGGTCCACGTGGTCACGGTCAACGACTACCTGGCCCGCCGCGACGCCGAGTGGATGGGCCAGATCCACCGCTTCCTGGGGCTGAGCGTCGGCCTGATCCAGCAGGACATGAGCCCGCCGGAGCGGCGCCGCAACTACGCCTGCGACATCACCTACGCCACCAACTCCGAACTGGGCTTCGACTACCTGCGCGACAACATGGCGAGCGATATCGCCGAGGTGGTGCAGCGCGAATTCCAGTACTGCATCATTGACGAGGTGGATTCGATCCTCGTTGACGAGGCCCGCACCCCGCTGATCATCTCCGGGCAGATCGAGCGGCCCCAGGAGAAGTACATGCAGGCGGCCCGGATCGCCGGCGAGCTCGTGCGTGCCGCCGAGATGGGCAAGGACGGCATCGATCCCGAGGGCGACTACGAGGTCGATGAGAAGCAGCGCAACGTCACCCTCACCGACGAGGGCTACCAGAAGGCGGAGCAGCTGCTCGGCGTCCAGGACCTCTTCAACCCCCAGGACCCCTGGGCCCACTTCATCAACAACGCCCTCAAGGCCAAGGAGCTGTTCGTCAAGGACGTCAACTACATCGTGCGCGACTCCGACGCGGTGATCGTGGACGAGTTCACGGGTCGGGTGATGCCGGGGCGCCGCTGGAGCGACGGCCTGCACCAGGCGATCGAAGCGAAGGAGGTCCTGCCGATCCAGCCCGAGACCCAGACGCTGGCCAGCATCACCTACCAGAACTTCTTCCTGCTCTACCCCCGGCTGGCGGGCATGACCGGCACCGCCAAGACCGAGGAAGTGGAGTTCGAGAAGACCTACAAGCTGGAGGTGGCCGTGGTGCCCACCAACCGGACCCGCTCCCGCGCCGACTGGCCCGACCAGGTTTACAAGACCGAAACGGCGAAGTGGCAGGCCGTGGCCTCCGAGACCGCCCAGGTGCACAAGACCGGCCGTCCCGTGCTGGTGGGCACAACCAGCGTGGAGAAGTCGGAGCTGCTCTCCACCCTGCTGCAGGAGCAGTCGATCCCCCACAACCTGCTCAACGCCAAGCCGGAGAACGTGGAGCGGGAGGCCGAGATCGTCGCCCAGGCGGGCCGGGCCGGCGCCGTCACCATCGCCACCAACATGGCCGGCCGGGGTACCGACATCATCCTGGGCGGCAACAGCGACTACATGGCCCGCCTCAAGCTGCGGGAAGTGCTGCTGCCCCGGCTGGTGCGTCCTGAGGAGGGCCACCGTCCGCCGGTGCCCCTGCAGCGTTCCACCGAGGCGCCGGCCGGCTTCGGCGGCGCCGTGGCCCCCAGCTCCAGGCCCGCCACCGAGGCCCGGGCCATCGGCAACCTCTACCCCTGCAGCCTCTCCGAAGACACGGAGAAGGCGCTGTCCAGCTTCGCCCGTGAGCTGGTAGCGGCCTGGGGCGATCGCACCCTGACCGTGCTCGAACTCGAGGACCGCATCGCCCAGGCGGCGGAGAAGGCCCCCACCGACGATCCCCAGATCCAGCGCCTGCGCGAACTGATCGCCCAGGTGCGTGCCGAGTACGACGTCGTGGTCAAGCAGGAGGAGGGCCAGGTCCGCACCGCCGGGGGCCTGCACGTGATCGGCACCGAGCGCCACGAATCACGTCGCGTCGACAACCAGCTGCGCGGCCGGGCCGGCCGCCAGGGCGACCCGGGCAGCACCCGCTTCTTCCTCTCCCTTGAGGACAACCTGCTGCGCATCTTCGGCGGCGACCGGGTGGCGGGCCTGATGAACGCCTTCCGGGTGGAGGAGGACATGCCGATCGAATCGGGCATGCTCACCCGCTCCCTGGAGGGGGCCCAGAAGAAGGTGGAAACGTACTACTACGACATGCGCAAGCAGGTGTTCGAGTACGACGAGGTGATGAACAACCAACGCAAGGCGGTGTACACCGAGCGGCGTCGGGTGCTGGAGGGCAGGGAGCTCAAGCAGCAGGTGATCGGCTATGGGGAGCGCACCATCGACGACATCGTCGAGGCCTATGTGAACCCCGACCTGCCGCCCGAGGAGTGGGATCTCACCCGTCTGGTGGAGAAGGTCAAGGAGTTCATCTACCTGCTGGAGGATCTCACCCCTGATCAGGTGGGCGGCCTCTCGATGGAGGAACTCAAGGCCTTCCTGCAGGAGCAGATGCGCAATGCCTACGACATCAAGGAGGGGCAGATCGAGCAGATGCGGCCTGGCCTGATGCGGGAAGCGGAGCGTTTCTTCATCCTCCAGCAGATCGATACCCTCTGGCGTGAACACCTCCAGGCCATGGAGGCCCTGCGGGAATCGGTGGGTCTGCGGGGCTACGGCCAGAAGGATCCCCTGATCGAATACAAGAACGAGGGCTACGACATGTTCCTGGAGATGATGACCCAGATGCGGCGCAACGTGATCTACTCGATGTTCATGTTCCAGCCCCAGGTGCCCCAGGCGGTCACGGCCTGAGGGGGGTCTCCTCGCCGTTCGCGGTTTCGCCCAGGAACTCGAGGATCTCCCGATCGCGCAGGTTCTGGGCGTTGCCGCTGCAGGGCTCCTGCAACGGCCTGCCGGCGGCCACTTCCCGCAGGCAGGCCTGCAGCCGGTTGACGTCATTCTCCAGGCTGTCGATCCGCTCCATCAGGTTGCGGATCACCGAGGCCTCCGCGTCCGGCAGGGCGGAGTGGGCCAGGGGATCGATGCGGGCCCCCGCCTGGTGGATCACCCGGCCGGGAATGCCCACCACGGTGCTGTCAGCCCCCACGTTGCGCAGCAGCACCGAGCCGGCGCCGATGCGGGTGTTGGGGCCCACGGTGATCGCCCCCAGCACCTTGGCCCCCGCCCCCACCACCACGTTCTCCATCAGGGTGGGGTGGCGCTTGCCGTGCTCCTTGCCGGTGCCCCCCAGGGTCACGCCCTGGTAGAGGAGGCAGTTGTCGCCGATGACGCTGGTTTCGCCGATCACGACGCCCATGCCGTGGTCGATGAACACCCCGCGGCCGATCCGGGCGCCCGGGTGGATCTCCACGCCGGTGAGCAGGCGTCCCAGCTGGCTCAGCAGCCGGGGGATCAGGGGCAGGCCCAGCCTCCAGAGGCGGTGGCTGACGCGGTGCAGCTCGAGGGCGTGGAAGCCCGGGTAGCAGAGCAGGATCTCCAGGGTGCCCCTGGCCGCCGGATCCCGTTGCCGGATGATGGCCAGGTCGGCCCTGAGTGCATCGAGCATGGTGGGATCCTTCAGGTGCCCGGGTCGGGAGAACGCACGTCGGTGCGGTTGAAGTCATCCCCCTTGTAGAGCAGCGGCATGTTCATGGCCCTGGCCAGCCCGTAGCTGAAGCAGTCCCCCAGATTCAGGCCTGCCCGGTGGCGCCCCTTGCCGAACTCGCGCCAGCCCCTCAGCGCCCAGAGCAGATGGCTCTGATCAAACGGCACGACCTGAACGTCCAGGGCCTGGCAGAGGGCTTCGACGGCCTCGCTGGTGGCGCCGATGCGGCTTCCTTCGGCCACGAGCGAGGCCTCCAGCTTCGTCGCCGCTGACATCAGCAGCATCGGCGCCTCCGCCATCAGCACGGCAAGCGCTTCGGCCCCCTCTTCCCTGAGCAGCACCGCCAGAAAGGCGGAGGTGTCGATGACCATGGCTGGGGGAGGCATTCAGATCGGCAGGCCTTGGTGGTCGTAGAGGCTGTCCTGGAGGTCGCGAGAGGACCTCGGATCCCTGACGGGAAGCTCCGAGAAGCGCGCCTGGATCTGGCGGATGGCTTCCAGTCGGGTGGAGCGCACGTTCTCAGGCCCGGGCGCCGTTGTTCTGGTGAGCTCCGCCTCCAGGGCCTGGCGCACGGCATTCGTGACGCTGGTGCCGCGGCGCGCGGCCAGTTCCTTGGCCATGGCATGGACCTGGGGGTCCTTGATGTTCATGCCCATGGCCCAGCATGGTAGAAATCCCAGTTATTCTACCCGCCACGTCATTCTGCCTGCGTCCGGCCGCCGGCGTCAGCGAGCCGTCAGACCGCCAGGAGGCCGATCTCCTTGCGCAGTTGGTCGATCGTGGCGCTGCCGAGGTAGCTCTGGGCACAGTGCACCATGGGCAGGCGCATCAGCTGGGCGCGGTTCTGGCGCAGGGTCTGCTCCACCAGGGGCAGGCTGGGCTTGTCGCAGATCACGTGGCTCGAGGCCCGCAGCAGGGCCAGCAGGCGGCTGCTGGTGTCGGGATTGGCCGTCATCACCAGCAGTTCGTTGCCCCGCATGCTGTGCAGGATCACCTCGGCGGCCCGCAGGATCCCGGGGCTGATGCTGACCAGGCCCACGCAGCTGCCGGGGCGCAGCTCCTTGAGCATGCCCAGTTCGTGGCCGAAGTCGTTGAGGTCGACCGGCACGGCCCGCACCCCGTGCACCTTGGCGATCTGCTCCACCTCCTGGAGGAAGTAGCGGCTGGTGACCACCGTGCCCTTGCTGGAGGTTTCCAGCACCGATTCGAGCTCCTCGATCGGCACCACCTCCACCGGCACCTCCAGGCTGGGTTTGAGTTCCTCGGCGATCAGGATCGAGGCGCCGATGTCCTCGCGGGAGGTGCTCACCAGTACCCGGGCACCGCAGCGCAGCCGCCAGTCGATTTCCCGGGTGAGCAGTTCCCGCGCCTGCTGCAGGGTGCAGCCGGCATTCAGCAGCCCATCGACGCTCTGGCGCACCTCCCGGTCGATGTCCGGCAGGGCCTTGCTGCGCAGCCCCGGCGGCGGCTTGATCTCGCGCGGGTTCTGCTGGTCGCGCACATAGATCCCTGAGCCGGCCATGGCCTCCACCACGCCGTCGGTTTCGAGCTGGCGGTAGACCTTGCTGATCGTGTTGCGGTGCAGGCCGGTCTGCATGGCCAGCTGGCGCGTGCTCGGCAGCCGGTGGCCCGGTGGGTAGTGCCGGGCGGCGATGGCGAAGCAGATCTGGTTGTACAGCTGGGTCGACGCCGGGATGTCGCTCTCCTGCTGAATGTGAAAACGCACGCCAGTGTGGCCAGGGGTTCTGGCCGCCACCCTAAGGAGCTTTGGGCCCCGTGACAATTCCCTCGTTGTCATACGACCATGTGCCGGTTGCCCTGTGCCGGTTTGACCGTCCCCGATTCCGTCGCCTCCTGGCTGCAGCTCGACCCCCGGCGGCCGGACCAGGTTCCGCTGCGTTGCTGGTGGGCCCGACCGGCCGATGGAACGCTCCGGGGAGGGGTGCTGGTGCTGCCGGAGGTGTTCGGGATCAACGGCTGGATCCGCAGCGTCACGCAGCGGCTGGCCGAGGCGGGCTACGGGGCCCTGGCGGTGCCGCTCTACGCCCGCACCGCCCCTGAGCTGGAACTGGGTTACGGCCCGGAGGAGCTGGCCCTGGGCCGCAGTCACAAGGAGCGAACCCGCACCGACCAGCTGCTGAGCGATGTGGGCCTGGCCGCCGACTGGCTGCAGCAACAGTTGCCCTCCCCTGCCGCCGGCCTGGGTTGTGTGGGGTTCTGTTTCGGCGGCCATGTCGCCCTGCTGGCGGCCACCCTGCCCGCGGTGGCCGTCACGGTGGACTTCTACGGAGCCGGCGTGGCCTCAGGGCGCCCGGGCGGTGGACCCGCCAGCCTGGAGCTGGTGCCGTCGATCAGCGGCACACTGCTGTGCATCTGCGGTGATGGCGATCCCCTCATCCCCCCGGCGGATGTGGCGGAGATTGAAACGGCCCTTTCGGCCGCCAACGCCGCCCGGGTTCTGGCCGCGGTCCAGGCCCCGCCCCACCGGCTGGTGCTGCTGGAGGGGGGGCACGGCTTCATGTGTGCGGCCCGGCCCGACCATCGCCCCGAGGCGGCGGCGGCAGGCTGGTCGTTACTGCTCGACAGCTTCGAGCAGGTGCTTGGGGCGCAAGGGGGCCGGGGCTCGGCCTGAGGGCGGGCTCAGCCGGCGGCGGCGGCGGCGGTCTTGCCGGCCGCCTGCTTGCGCGGGCTCAGGAACATGATCATGTTGCGTCCTTCCCGCTTGGGGGGCTGCTGGATCTCGGCGTTTTCTTCGAGGTCCTTGGCCATGCGATACAGCAGCTGCTCGGCCAGGGCCGTGTGCTGGATCTCGCGGCCCCGAAAGATCACCGTGCATTTCACCTTGTCGCCGGATTTGAGGAAGCGCACCGCCTGACCGATGCGCACCTGGTAGTCGTGCGAGTCGATCTTGTAGCGCATCTTCACCTCCTTGACCTCGGTCTGGTGCGATTTCTTCTTGGCCTCCTTGGCCTTTTTCTCCTGCTCGAACTTGTACTTGCCGTAATCCATGATCCGGCAGACCGGCGGATCGGCCTTCTCGCTCACCAGAACCAGATCCAGTTCGCGGTCGCGGGCAACCTCGAGGGCCGCCTCTCGGGTGATGACTCCCAGTTGACTGCCGTCCGCATCCACCACACGAAGGTTGGGGTAGCTGATGCGGTCGTTGATGTTGGGCAGCTCCCGCACGGGAGCACGGCGATCAAAACGGGGACGGGGAGGCATTCACAGGGGCGGTTAGCTGTTCACCCTAAACCGCCCATGGCCGCCCCCATGGCCTGTTGAAGCACATCGGCCTCCGAAGCCCCGCCCGTGGCGGCATCCGTCAGCCAGAGGGGCTGGTGCTGGCGCCGGAACCAGGTGCGCTGCCGTTTGGCGTACTGCCGGGTCCGCCGGTCCGTCAGGGCGATGGCGGCGTCCCGCTCCAGTTCGCCCCGCAGCAGCTGCGCCGCTTCCCCATAGCCGATCGTGCTCAGCAACGGGCAGTCGGCGCCGAAGCGATCGATCAGCTGGGCCGTTTCCTCCACCAGTCCGCCGTTGTAGAGGGCGGCCGTGCGGCGCCCGATGCGCTGGTGCAGGTCGGCCGGATCCAGGCCCAGCTCCAGCACCCGCCAGGGGGGAGGGCACTGGCCCTGCTGGGCCGAGAGGGGCCGCCCGGTGGCATAGAGCACCTCCAGGGCCCGGATGGTGCGGACCGCATCCGCCGCGGCGATGCGACCGGCCGCCGCCGGATCCGCCTGGCGCAGCAGCTGGTGGCACACCGGCTGACCCAGGGCGGTGAACTGGGCCCGCAGGGCCGGCTGGGGCGGCACCGCCGGCGGCCGCAGACCCACCAGCAGTGCCTTGAGATAGAGCCCGCTGCCCCCCACCAGCAGGGCCACGCCCCGGCGCCGGTGTTCCGCCGCGATCGCGGCCCCCGCCAGGGCCGTGAACTCCTGCAGGGTGAGCGGCTGATCGGGGTCGCTCAGATCCAGCAGTTCGTGGCGCACCCGGGCCCGCTGCTCGGGGCTGGGCTTGGCCGTGCCCACATCCATATGGCGGTACATCTGGCGGGAGTCCACCGACAGCACGGCCAGATCGAGGGCCTCGGCCAGCTCGATCGCCAGGGCGGTCTTGCCGCTGGCCGTCGGGCCGAGCAGGGCGATCACCAGGGGGAGATCGGCGCCGGGGAGGGACACCACGGGGGTCGGGAGCGGCGGCCGCAGGCCGGGCGCGACAGGGGGATCGGGCCATCCTGCCGGAGGTGGGATCGTGGGGTGATTGCACCCCTGGCGCAAATCGATTCCCAGAGGCGTCTCTGGGGCTCTCCGGGGCGGCGGTGGTAGATTGACCCTTGCGCAGCGTCCTTTGGGAGCCGCTTCGCCCCATCGCCGCCCCACCGCCCCTGGGATTCGCCGCCCTTGTCAGCCCCCTGGGGAGATCTTTTCTGAATGAGCGACGCCATCAAAGTCGAAGCGGCCTACGGCGCCGAACAGATTCAGGTGCTGGAAGGCCTGGAGCCGGTGCGCAAGCGGCCGGGCATGTACATCGGCACCACCGGCCCCCGGGGTCTGCACCATCTCGTCTACGAGGTGGTCGACAACTCGGTGGACGAGGCCCTGGCCGGCCACTGCGACGCGATCGTGGTCACGCTGCACGCGGATGGCTCCGCCAGCGTCACCGATAACGGCCGCGGTATCCCCACCGACATCCACCCCCGCACCGGCCGCAGCGCCCTGGAGACGGTGCTGACCGTGCTCCACGCCGGCGGCAAGTTCGGCAGTGGCGGTTACAAGGTTTCCGGCGGTTTGCACGGCGTCGGCATCTCGGTGGTCAATGCCCTCAGCGAGTGGGTGGAGGTCACGGTTCACCGCCAGGGCCAGGTCCACCGCCAGCGGTTCGAGCGCGGCCTGCCGATCGGCACCCTCGCCTCCGAGGACGCCCCCGACGCCGGCACCGGCACCGCGGTGCGCTTCCTGCCCGACCTCGAGATCTTCAGTGGCGGGATCGCGTTCGATTACCACACCCTCTCGGCCCGTCTGCGGGAGCTGGCCTACCTGAACGGCGGGGTCCGCATCGTTTTCCGCGATGAGCGAGCCGCGGCCACCAACGCCGCCGGCGAAGCCCACGAGGAGGTCTATCACTACGAAGGCGGCATCAAGGAGTACGTCGCCTACATGAATGCGGAGAAGGACCCTCTGCATGCCGAGATCATCTATGTGAATGCCACCAAGGACGGCGTCCAGGTGGAGGCGGCCCTGCAGTGGTGCGTGGATGCCTATTCCGACAGCATCCTGGGCTTCGCCAACAACATCCGCACCGTGGATGGCGGCACCCACATCGAGGGCCTCAAGACAGTGCTCACCCGCACTCTGAACACCTTCGCCAAGAAGCGCGGCAAGCGAAAGGACGCCGACACCAACCTGGCCGGTGAGAACATCCGCGAGGGTCTCACGGCCGTGCTCTCGGTGAAAGTGCCGGAACCGGAATTCGAAGGCCAGACCAAGACCAAGCTGGGTAACACCGAGGTGCGCGGCATCGTCGACACGACGGTGGGTGAGGCCCTGGGGGAATACCTGGAATTCAACCCCCAGGTGATCGACCTGATCCTGGAGAAGGCGATCCAGGCCTTCAACGCCGCCGAAGCCGCCCGCCGGGCGAGGGAGCTGGTCAGGCGTAAGTCGGTGCTGGAGAGTTCCACCCTCCCCGGCAAGCTGGCCGACTGCAGCTCCCGCGACCCGAGCGAATCGGAGATCTACATCGTGGAGGGGGATTCGGCCGGCGGCTCCGCTAAACAGGGCCGCGACCGCCGCTTCCAGGCCATCCTGCCCCTGCGCGGCAAGATCCTCAACATCGAAAAGACCGATGACGCCAAGATCTACAAGAACACCGAGATCCAGGCCTTGATCACGGCCCTGGGCCTGGGCATCAAAGGAGAAGATTTCGAGGAGAAGAACCTTCGCTACCACCGCATCGTCATCATGACTGACGCGGACGTGGACGGCGCCCACATCCGCACCCTGCTGCTCACCTTCTTCTACCGCTATCAGAAGGCCCTGGTGGAAGGTGGCTACATCTACATCGCCTGCCCGCCGCTGTACAAGGTGGAGCGCGGCAAGAACCACAACTACTGCTACAACGAAAACGAGCTCAAGAAGGTTCTCCAAGGTTTCGGCGAGAAGGCCAACTACAACATCCAGCGCTTCAAGGGCCTGGGCGAAATGATGCCCAAGCAGCTCTGGGAAACCACCATGGACCCGGAGACCCGCATGATGAAGCGGGTGGAAATCGAGGATGCCCTCGAGGCCGACCGCATCTTCACGATCCTGATGGGCGACAAGGTGGCGCCGAGGCGGGAATTCATCGAGACCCACAGCGCCGAGCTGGATTTCGCCCAGCTCGACATTTGATGTCCCCACGCCATCCGATGCCGGTGCCGGCCTGGCGCTGGGCCGCCCTGCTCGGGTTCGCCCTGCTGGCCCCGGCGGCCCTGCCCGCCGGCGGCGGCGACCGGCGCTTGCCGGAAGTCCGTCGTCGCGAGCGCCAGGCCGAGCCCCTGCTCAGCAACGGCAGCCTCGGGCTCCACTGCGCCCCCCGCTGCCAGGCGCCCGTGCTGGCGCGTCCGGAAGCCGGGGCCCCGCTGCGGGTCCTGCGCGAGTGGATGGAGCCCGGCGGCCGCCGCTGGCTCCAGGTGGAGGCCTCCACGGCAGCCGGGCGGGCCAGCCGCGGCTGGCTGGCGGGCTGAGCTGCCGCCGGCGCTTCGGGGCCAGGCGCTGGACGCTTAGGCGGCCAGCGCTTTCTCGATCGCAGCCACCAGCTCGGCCCCGTCCGGTTCCACGGCGCTCTTGAAGCGGGCCACCACGGAGCCGTCCTTGCCGATCAGGAACTTCTCGAAGTTCCAGGCCACATCGCCGGCGGGTTCGGCCTGGGTGAGGGTGTCGTAGGGCGCTGTCTTGGAGCCGGTGGCATGCACCTTGTCGAACAGTTCGAAGCCCACGCCGTAGGTGGTGGAGCAGAACTGCTGGATCTCGTCGAGGGTCCCCGGCTCCTGGGCGCCAAAGTCGTTGCAGGGGAAGCCGAGCACGGCGAACCCCTGGGGGCCGAAGCGGTCCTGCACGGCCTGCAGGCCGGTGTACTGGCGGGTGAAGCCGCAGCGGCTGGCCACATTGACGATCAGCAGCACCTGGCCGGCCCAGGCGCCGAGCCGGCGCTCCTCGCCGGCGGCGGTGCGCACCACCACGTCGCTCACGTTCACGGCCATCGGTTCCTGGGGAGGGATGTTCGCCGCGGACCCTAGCGGCTCAGCCCATACACTCGTATCCACCGGCATGCGAGGAGCGATGGCTGAGGCCTCCGCCGTCGCCGAGGTGGTGGCCCGCCAGTTGGAGGGGCTGCTGCAGGCGGGCAATTACGACGGCGCCAAACTGCTGCTGCAGCCAGTGCAGGCGGTGGATTCCGCCGAGGCGATCGGCACCCTGCCGCGCACGCTGCAGGCTCTCGCCTTCCGGCTGCTGCCCAAGAACGAGGCGATTGAGGTCTACGAATACCTCGATGGTTCGGTGCAGCAGAGCCTGCTGGAGCGGCTGCGCTCCGGTGAGGTGCTGGAACTGGTGGAGGAGATGTCCCCGGACGACCGGGTGCGCCTCTTCGATGAACTGCCGGCCAAGGTGGTGCGGCGGCTGCTGGCGGAGCTCTCTCCGGCGGAACGTCGGGTCACGGCCCAGATGCTGGGCTACGAGGCCGAAACCGCCGGCCGCCTGATGACAACCGAGTTCATCGACCTCAAGGAATTCCACAGCGCCCAGCAGGCCCTCGACATCGTCCGCCGCCGCGCCCGCGACACGGAGACGATTTACAGCCTTTATGTGACCGACGCCTCGCGCCACCTCAGCGGCATGCTCTCGCTGCGGGATCTGGTGACGGCGGATCCGGAGGACCGGCTGGGGGATGTGATGACGCGCGAGGTGATGAGCGTCGCCACCGACACTGACCAGGAGGAGGTGGCCCGGGTGATCCAGCGCTACGACTTCCTGGCGGTGCCCGTGGTGGACCGGGAGCAGCGGCTGGTGGGGATCGTCACCGTCGACGACGTCATCGACGTCATCCAGCAGGAGGCCACCCGCGACCTCTACGCCGCCGGCGCCGTGCAGGCCGGCGACGAGGACGACTACTTCCGCAGCAACCTGTTCACCGTGGCCCGTCGCCGGGTGGTGTGGCTGCTGGTGCTGCTGGTGGCGAACACCGGGACCTCGGCCGTGATCGCCTCCGAGCAGCTGGTGCTGAAGCAGGTGGTGCTGCTGGCGGCCTTCATCCCACTGCTGATCGGCACCGGTGGCAACGTCGGGGCCCAGAGCTCCACCGTGGTCATCCGGGGCCTGAGCACCCAGCGGCTCCAATCCCTGGGGCCCTGGCGCACCATCGGCCGGGAGCTGGTCGCCGGGGCGCTGCTGGGCGGTCTGCTGGCGGTGGTGGTGGTGCCCTGGGCCTGGACCATGGGGGGCAGTGCCCTGGTGGCGACCTCGGCCGGCATCAGCCTGGTGGCGATCACCACCCTGGCCGCGACTGCGGGCGCGGCCCTGCCCCTGCTGTTCGACCGCCTCGGCCTGGATCCGGCCCTGATGTCGGCCCCGTTCATCACCACGGCCACGGATGTGGCCGGCGTTTTCATCTACCTCAAGACCGCCCAGCTGCTGCTGCCAAGGCTGGGAATGGGGTGATCCGGCGGATCGGTGCTTTCTGAGAGGAGTTCACACTTCGTGATGTTACGCTTTACAGATAGTTATGGATCGGTTCCATGGTCGTCGCCTTCGCCGCTGCCCAGCCCTCGACCTCCGACGTTGTCCGTCCCGTCACTGTCCAGTCGGCCGTCCGCGCCGTCCCGACCCGTTCCATGCCCCCGGTGGATGGCGATCTGGTCCGCTCCTACCTGCGGGACATCGGCCGGGTGCCGCTGCTGAGCCATGAGCAGGAGATCACCCTGGGCCGGCAGGTGCAGGAGCTGATGGCCCTCGAGGAGATGCGAGAAGAGCTGAAGATGCGCTCCGGCGGCAGCGATCCGAGCCAGCAGGAACTGGCGGTGGCGGTGGGCCTGCAGCCCGAGGTGCTGCGTAAGCGCCTGCACGCCGGCCGCCGCGCCAAGGAGCGGATGGTGGCGGCCAACCTGCGCCTGGTGGTGAGCGTGGCCAAGAAGTACACCAAGCGGAACATGGAGCTGCTCGACCTGATCCAGGAGGGCACGATCGGCCTGGTGCGGGGCGTCGAGAAGTTCGACCCCACCCGCGGTTACAAGTTCTCCACCTACGCCTACTGGTGGATTCGCCAGGGCATCACCCGGGCGATCGCCGAGAAGAGCCGCACGATCCGGCTGCCGATCCACATCACCGAAACGCTCAACAAGCTCAAGAAGGGCCAGCGGGAGCTGAGCCAGGAGCTGGGCCGCACCCCCACCCTGAGCGAGCTGGCGGTGGCGGTGGAACTGCCCGAAGAGGAAGTGAAGGATCTGCTCTGCCGCGCCCGCCAGCCGGTGAGCCTCGAAACAAAGGTGGGCGATGGCGAGGACACCGAACTGCTGGATCTGCTGGCCGGTGACGACTTGCTGCCGTCTGAGCTGGTGGATGGTGAGTGCCTCAAGGGGGACCTGCGGGCCCTGCTCGATCAACTGCCGGATCTGCAGGGCCGCGTGCTGAAGATGCGCTACGGCATCGACGGCGAGGAGCCGATGAGCCTCACCGGCATCGGCCGCATCCTGGGCATCAGCCGCGACCGGGTGCGCAACCTGGAGCGCGACGGCCTGGCCGGCCTGCGCCGCCTCAGCGACGCCGTCGAGGCCTACGTGGCAATCTGATCCCGCCGTTTGCGAGGCTTAGGGCCTGCACGCCCCCTCCGCTTCCATGGCCGGCCCGCCCCCGGAAGAGCTAACGATGGAGGTGGTCAGCCTCTTTCCCCGCTACCTGCTGCAGGGCCAGTTACCCCCGGCCCAGCTCGCCGATCTCCTGGCCATGGCCCGCGCCGTGCTGGCCCAGCCCGAACGCAGTCCGGATGCGTCGGTGAAGCTGGCTGGGCAGCTGGCCCAGCAGCGGGAGCTGGGGCCCGACCATCCCGCCGCTGCCGAGCTTTGCCGCTCGGTGATCCTGCCGGCCTGTGAGCGCTGGATCCGTCATGTGATCGACCAGCAGCCCCCCCAGGGCCGGGGTCCCTGGACGCCGGGCAGGTATGGCCTGCAGATGATCGACCTCTGGCTCAATGCCCAGCGCGCCGGCGACTACAACCCCACCCACACCCACGGTGGCAGTTTCTCCGGCGTGCTGTTCCTGCAGGTGCCCCCCCAGATCAATGCGGAGCGCTTCGACGGCCAGCTCTGTTTCCATGGCCCGGAGGAATGGCACATCCAGAGCTTCCGCACCGGCATGGCCCACTACGTGCTGCCGGTGCCCGGAGATTTCTACGTGTTCCCGGCCTGGCAGCCCCACTCGGTGCCCCCCTTCCGCGGTGAAGGGGAACGCTGGTCGATCGCCTTCAACGTGGTGGCCGTGCCCCAGCCGCCGCCCCGGCCGTCCCCGGCGCCTGTGTCCGTCCAGCGGGCCGTCCAGGGCAATGTGTCCCTGTCAAGCACCCGGCCCCGGCCGGGGGGATTCGTGTAGGGCGCGCCGTGCTGGCTCCGCGCCTCCTCGAGCCGCTTCGGGAGACCCTGCTCACGTGGTGGCAGAGCCACGGCCGCCACGACGTCCCCTGGAAGCGGCATCCGGATGGTTCCCGCCCCGGGCCCGGTGAGTCCCTCGACCCCTTTGGCGTGTGGGTCGCCGAGGTGATGCTGCAGCAGACCCAGCTGGCCGTGGTGCTGCCCTACTGGCACCGTTGGATGGCCGCCTTCCCCGACCTCAGAACCCTCGCCGCCGCCAGCGAGCACGACGTTCTGATGCTCTGGCAGGGCCTGGGTTACTACGCCCGCGCCCGCCGCCTGCACGGCGGGGCGCAGCGACTGGTCGCGGCGGGTGGCGATCCCTGGCCGCGCACCCTGGACGGCTGGATGGCCCTGCCCGGCATCGGCCGCAGCACCGCCGGCAGCATCCTCTCCACTGCCTTCGATCTGGCCCATCCGATCCTCGATGGCAACGTCCAGCGGGTGCTGGCCCGGCTGATCGCCCATCCGGGACCACCGAAGCGGCAGCTGGCCCACTTCTGGCGGCTGAGCGAAACCGTCCTCGACCCCCACCGGCCCCGCGCCTTCAACCAGGCCCTGATGGACCTGGGCGCCAGCCTCTGCACCCCCCGCCAGCCCTGTTGCGGCGTCTGCCCCTGGCGCGGCAGCTGCGCTGCCTACGCTGCCGGCGACCCCGGCCGCTTCCCCGTGAAGGACACCACCCCCCCCATCCCGTTCCAGGTGATCGGGGTGGGGGTGGTGCGGGACGGCGAGGGGAGGGTTCTGATCGATCAGCGGCTCCAGGAGGGCCTGCTGGGCGGCCTGTGGGAGTTTCCGGGGGGCAAGCAGGAGCCGGGCGAAGCGATCGAAGCGACGATTCAGCGGGAGCTGCGCGAGGAGCTGGCCATCGAGGTGACGGTGGGGGAGCAGCTGATCACCCTGGAGCACGCCTACAGCCACAAGCGGCTGCGCATTGTGGTCCATCTCTGCCGCTGGCTGGAGGGGGACCCGCAGCCGCTGGCCTCCCAGCAGGTGCGCTGGGTGGCGCCCCAGGAGCTCGCCAGCTACCCCTTTCCGGCCGCCAATGCCCGCATCATCGCGGCGCTGCAGGCCAGGATCGGGGCGGCGTGAAGCCCGGCGGCGTGATCCGGGCCAGACGGCCCTCGCCATCCTCCAGGTGGCTCAAAGCCACCTCCCAGGCCCCCTCCGGCTGGAAGCTGAGCCGCTCGGGCCACTCCACCGCCATCACGGCGCCGATGCGGCGGGCCTCCTCCTCCTCCTGGGCGAACAGTTCATCGGCCGCGGCAGCTTGCTCCAGCCGGTAGAGATCCAGGTGCACGAGGGCCGCGGCGCCCGCGTCGGGACCGGCGTCGGTGTCGTAGTGCTGGGCCAGGGCGAAGGTGGGGCTGCTGATCGGTTCGGCGATGCCCAGGGCGGCGGCCAGTCCCTGCACGAGCGACGTCTTGCCCGTGCCCAGGTCCCCCCGCAGCAGCAGCAGGGCGCCGTCACCGGCACCAGCGGCGATCAGCTGCGAGGCCAGCCGCCGCCCCAGGGCGTCGGTGGCGGAGGGGTCCGCCAGATGGCACACCTCGATCGCGTCATTCGTTTCCACCCTTGTAGATTGCCTGCCAGCGAGCCCGAAGCCTCGGCGTCTCTGCAGATATTTCCATTGTTTCGTCCTCCCGTCAGGGAGCTTTCCCTTCATGGTGGCAACACCTTCCAGCCCTGAGGCTGCGTTTGCTGGCGTTCAGGCCACAAGTTCCTATGTGATCGCCGATCTCGGCCTGGCCGACTGGGGCCGCAAGGAACTGGCGATCGCCGAAACCGAGATGCCCGGCCTGATGGCCCTGCGTCAGACCTACGGCACCGAGCAACCCCTCAAGGGGGCCCGGATCGCCGGCAGTCTCCACATGACGATCCAGACCGCCGTTCTGATCGAGACCCTGGTGGCCCTCGGCGCCGAAGTGCGTTGGGCGTCCTGCAACATCTTCTCCACCCAGGATCACGCCGCCGCCGCCATCGCCGCCGCCGGCATCCCGGTGTTTGCCTACAAGGGCGAAACCCTTGATGAGTACTGGGCCTTCACCCACCGCATCCTCGAGTGGGGCGATGGTGGCACCCCCAACATGATCCTCGATGACGGCGGCGATGCCACCGGCCTCGTGGTGCTCGGCAGCAAGGCCGAGAAGGATCTCTCGGTGCTCGACAGCCCTTCCAGCGAGGAGGAAGTGGCCCTGTTCAACTCCATCCGCCAGCGTCTGGCGGTGCAGCCCGGCTTCTACTCCCGCATCTACGCCAACATCCAGGGCGTGACCGAGGAGACCACCACCGGCGTGGCCCGTCTGTACCAGATGCAGAAGAGCGGTGAGCTGCCCTTCCCGGCCATCAACGTCAACGATTCGGTCACCAAGAGCAAGTTCGACAATCTCTACGGCTGCCGCGAATCGCTGGTCGACAGCATCAAGCGCGCCACCGATGTGATGGTGGCCGGCAAGGTGGCCCTGGTGCTGGGCTACGGCGACGTGGGCAAGGGTTCGGCCCAGTCCCTGCGTGGGCTCGGTGCCACGGTGATGATCGCCGAGATCGATCCGATCTGCGCCCTGCAGGCCGCCATGGAGGGCTACCGCGTCGTCCGTCTTGAGGACGTGGTGGCGGATGTGGACATCTTCGTGACCGCCACGGGGAACTACCAGGTGATCCGCCATGAGCACCTGCTCGCCATGAAGAACCAGGCGATCGTGTGCAACATCGGCCACTTCGACAACGAAATCGATGTGGCGTCCCTCAAGCAGTACGCCTGGGAGAACATCAAGCCCCAGGTGGATCACGTGATCCTGCCCAGCGGCAACCGGATCATCCTGCTGGCTGAGGGCCGGCTGGTGAACCTGGGCTGCGGCACCGGCCACCCCAGCTTCGTGATGAGCAACTCCTTCACCAACCAGGTGCTGGCCCAGATCGAGCTGTTCACCAAGGGCGATGCCTACGGCAAGGAGGTCTACGTGCTGCCCAAGCACCTCGATGAGATGGTGGCCCGCCTGCACCTCGAGCGGATCGGCGCCCGGCTCACCGAGCTCACGGCCGAGCAGGCCGCCTACATCGCTGTCCCCGTCGAAGGCCCCTACAAGCTCGACCACTACCGCTACTGAGCGGCGACGGCCCGGCACTGCTGGCAGTGTCCGGGCCGTCGTGGAAGACTGGCGCCTCTGATCCGGCTGGCCCGATGGCGATCGAACTGGTCCAGAAGCTGCCCGAGATGATCGGGTCGGCGGTGGAGGCCAACCCTGCAACGGGCTATGGCGCGATCTTCGCGGCCATGTTTCTGGAGAACCTGTTCCCCCCGATTCCCTCCGAGCTGATCATGCCGCTCGGGGGGTTTTATGTGCAGCAGGGCAAGCTCTCCCTGATTCCGGTGGTGCTGGCGGGCCTGCTGGGCACCGTTCTCGGCGCCCTTCCCTGGTACGGCATCGGCCGGTTGGTGAACGAGGAGCGCATCGAGCACTGGCTCGAGCGCCACGGACGCTGGATCGGCATCAGTCCCCAGGAACTGCACCGCAGCCGCCGCTGGTTCAGCCGCCACGGCACGGCCCTGGTGTTCTGGGGCCGGCTGGTGCCCGGCATTCGCACCCTCATCTCGGTGCCCGCCGGCATTGAAATGATGCCTCTGACGCCCTTTCTGCTCTGGACCACCGCCGGCAGCCTGATCTGGACCCTGCTGCTGACGCTGGCGGGCCTGGCCCTGGGGGAGAGCTACACCAAGGTCGAGCTCTGGATCGCGCCCGCCGCCAAGGTGGTGAAGGTTCTGCTCGTGCTGGCGGTGCTGGCCGGGGCCGTTTGGCTGGGGCTGCGCATCTGGAAGCAGAGCCGGAACCGCCCCTGACAGTAAAAAAGGCGCCCCGGGGGGCGCCTTCTCTGGCTTCGGACGCTTGATAACCCGGCTGAGTCACTGGCACAAGCCCCCAGGGCCAAATCCGTGCCCGCAGGCTCAGAACGGCACTTCCTCCTCGCTGGGTTCGCCGCCGCCGAAACCACCGCCGAAGCTGCCGCCACCGCCTCCTTCGGCGTCCCGCTTGCTGCCGAGCAGCTCCAGCCGATCGACCCGGATTACGGGCTTGCTGCGCTCCTCGCCACTGGCCCTGTCCGTCCAGCGGTCGAGCTTGAAGGAACCGATGATGCCGATCAGGGCACCCTTGCGGACGTAGTCGGCGGCCACCTGGGCCTGCTTGCCCCAGATTTCCAGGTTGAACCAGTCGGGCTCGTCGTCGCGGCTGCGGCGGTTCACCGCCAGGGTGAGGTTGGCGACCATGCTGCCGGATTCGAAGTAACGGACCTCCGGGTCGCGGCCGGCCCGGCCGACGAGGGTGATGGAATTGACGCCCATGGCGTGCTCCTGGAACGAGTGGATCAATGATGGGGCACCCCGATCGGGGGCCTCTCCCTTTCCGTTCCACCCTTCGTCCCGGTTGTCACACCCACAGCGGCTTGACCGGTCCGCCGGGATGGCCCCACCTATGATTCACCGCTGCCAGAGGCCTTGCCCGTGTTTTTCCGCCGTTTCCAGTTCTCCCGCGATATCGGCATCGATCTGGGGACGGCCAACACACTGATGTACGTCTCGGGCAAGGGGATCGTGCTGCAGGAGCCGTCCGTGGTGGCGATCGACCTGGAGCGCGGCACCCCCCTGGCGGTGGGGGAGGAGGCCAAGCTGATGCTGGGCCGCACCCCCGGCAACATCCGCGCGATCCGGCCCCTGCGCGACGGCGTCATCGCCGACTTCGATGCCGCTGAGCAGATGATCAAAAGCTTCATCCAGAAGGGCAACGAAGGCCGCGGCGTGATCGCCCCCCGCCTGGTGATCGGCATCCCCAGCGGTGTCACCGGCGTCGAGCGCCGGGCCGTGCACCAGGCTGGCCTCGCCGGGGCCCGGCAGGTGCACCTGATCGATGAGCCGGTGGCGGCCGCCATCGGCGCTGGCCTGCCGGTCACCGATCCGGTGGGCACCATGATCGTCGACATCGGCGGCGGCACCACCGAGGTGGCCGTGCTCAGCCTGGGCGGCACCGTGCTGAGCGAGTCGGTGCGGGTGGCGGGTGACGAGCTGAGCGACGCCATCAGCGTCTACCTCAAGAAGGTGCACAACCTGGTGGTGGGGGAGCGCACCGCCGAGGACATCAAGATCCGCATCGGCTCGGCGTTCCCCGACGACGGCCACGACGAGACCTCCATGGACGTGCGCGGTCTGCACCTGCTCTCCGGCCTGCCGCGCACGATCAACATCCGCGCCGGAGACATCCGTGAAGCCATGGCGGAGCCGCTCAATGTGATCGTCGAGGCGGTCAAGCGCACCCTGGAGCGCACCCCTCCCGAGCTGGCCGCCGACATCGTCGACCGGGGCATCATGCTGGCCGGCGGCGGTGCCCTGGTGCGGGGCATCTGCGACCTGATCAGCCACGAAACCGGCATCCTCACCCACGTGGCCGAAGACCCCCTGCTCTGCGTGGTCAACGGCTGCGGCATGGTCCTGGAGGACTACAGCCGGCTGGAGCGGGTGCTTGACACCCCCGAATTTCTCCGTCAGACGGCCTGATCCCCATGCCGGCATGGAGCTGGCTGCGTTTCGTCCAAGGCTCGTCCCTGCGACGGATCACCCCCTGGCTGCTGGTGCTGCTGGCCCTCGTGGCCGTGCGCCTCAGCAAGGGGGCGGTTCTCTCTGATGCCTATGCGCTCCTGAGCCGACCCTTCTGGCCCGGGACGGCCCAGGCCGAATGGCTGCAGTCAGCCCGGCGGGTGGAGGATGGGACCCGCCTGGCCCAGCTGGAGCAGGACAACCAACGGCTGCGAAGCCTCCTGGAGCTGCAGAAGCAGAATCCCAACCGGGTCACCGCTCCGGTGATCTCCCGTGATGGCTCGGGCTGGTGGCGCCAGTTGCTGCTCGGCCAGGGGGCCCTCAGCGGCATCCGCGCCGGACAGGCGGTGCTCGGTCCGGGTGGTCTGGTCGGCCTGGTGGGCAGCGTCACCCCCAGCACCGCCAGCGTCACCCTGCTCACCGACCCCCGCAGCCGGGTCGGGGTGTGGGTGGGGCGCACCCAGCACCACGGCCTGCTCACCGGCATCGGCTCCGCCCGGCCCCTGCTGCGTTTCCTGGAGAAGGATCCCCAGGCCCGCCCCGGTGATGTGGTGGTGACATCGCCCGCCAGCACCCTGGTGCCGCCGAACCTGCCGGTGGGGGTGATCCAGACCATGGATGCCAATGCCGACCCTGCACCGGAGGCGGTGGTTCAGCTGATTGCGCCGGTGTCGGCCCTCGACTGGGTGCAGGTGCAGGTGCGCTGATGGACCTGCTCATCCGGCAGCCCCTGCTCGCCGCCTCGGCCCTGCTGGTGCCGTTGCTCGTCCTGGCCTCGCCGGGCTGGCTCAGCCTCGACGGCGTCGGCCCCTGCTGGGCGGTGCTGTGGCTGTTGCCCTGGGCGCTGAGCGACGGCCCCTTCTCCGGGGCCTGCGCCGGCCTCGCCCTGGGGCTGCTGCTGGATGCGGTGTACCCCGGCGGTGTCACCCAGGCGCCCGCCCTGCTGCTGCTGGGCTGGTGGTGGGGGCGGATGGGACGCCGGGCACCGCCGATCCAGCGCAGTTTCAGCCTCGGTCTGCTGGCGTTGCTGGGCACGGCCCTGCTCGGCCTCAC
Organism: Cyanobium sp. Cruz CV13-4-11; assembly: GCF_024346055.1. Classification (GTDB taxonomy): domain Bacteria; phylum Cyanobacteriota; class Cyanobacteriia; order PCC-6307; family Cyanobiaceae; genus Cyanobium. The sequence goes on along the minus strand of NZ_JAGQCH010000015.1, from coordinate 49,230 downwards.
CCTGATCCTGCAGTGGGGGGTCCAGGACTGGGTGGGCACCCGGGAGGCGATCCAGCTGGCGGGACCGGAGCTGGGCCGCCGCCTGGAGGGTCAGGGGCTGAACCCCGCCCTGTTGGCCCTGCCGGGGTGGCGCTGGGATGATCTGGCAGGTCCCGGCCTGCGGGTCCTGCTCGCCCAGACCCTGATCACGGCCCTGCTCGCCCCGATGCTCTGTTCCCTGCAGCTGCTGCTCTGGCGCCAGGTGGGCTCCGGCTGGCGGCGCTGAGTGATGCCCAGATCCCTGCCACGACGCCAGGCCCTGCGGCTGCTGGCCGCCCCCGTCGCCCTCGCCCTGGGCGCCGGAGCCTGCGCCCGGGGGCCCAGACCCAGGGAGGGCAAGGTGCTGAACGTCTGGACCCTGGATCTGGCGCCCCGCTTCAACACCTACATGCGGCGGGTGATCGCGGCCTGGGAGCAGGTCCACCCCGGCGTGACCGTGCGCTGGACCGACGTGCCCTGGGGCTCGGTGGAACGCAAGCTGCTGGCGGCGGTGTTCGCCCGCACCGCCCCCGACCTGGTCAACCTCAACCCCAACTTCGCCGCCAACCTGGCCAGCAAGGGGGGGCTGCGGAATCTCACCCCCCTGCTCCCCCCCGACGCCGCCGATCGCTACCTGGCCGGCATCTGGACCTCGGGCCAGCAGCAGGGCGAGCAGTTCGGCATTCCCTGGTACCTGACGGCCCGGGTGACGATCGCCAACCGCCGCTTGCTGCAGCGGGCCGGCCTCACCGCCCCGCCCCGCCGCTGGGAGGAGGTGCCGGCCTACGCCGAAGCCGTCCGGCGCCGCACCGGTCGTTACGCCCTGTTCGTCACCGTCGTCCCCGACGACTCCGGTGAACTGATGGAGGCCCTGGTGCAGATGGGGGTGCAACTGCTCAACGACCGCCAGCGGGCGGCCTTCAAGAGTCCGGCCGGCCGGCGGGCCTTCGCCTTCTGGAGCGACCTCTACCGCCGCGGGCTGCTGCCGCGGGAGGTGGTCAGCCAGGGATACCGACGGGCCATTGAGCTGTTCCAGGCCGGGGATCTGGCCCAGGTGGCCAGTGGCCCCGATTTTCTGCGCAACCTCCAGACCAACGCCCCCGGCATCGCCGCCACCTCCGCCCCCTTCCCGCCCCTGACCGGAGCCAACGGGGAGGCCAACGTGGCGGTGATGAACTTGGTGGTGCCCCGCCAGAGCGCCATGGCCCCTGAGGCGGTGAGCTTCGCCCTGTTCCTGAGCGATGCGGCCAACCAGCTGGCCTTCGCTGAGGAGGCCCGGGTGCTGCCCTCCTCCAGGGGAGCGCTGGCGAGCCTGGAGCGGAAGCTGCGGGGGGCGGTTCCAGGTGATGGCCAGGAACGCCTGGTGCACAACGCCCGGCTGCTTTCGATCGAGACCCTGGCCCAAGCCAGGGTGCTGGTGCCGGCCACCCCGGGGGTGAAGCGGCTGCAGGCGATCCTTTACACCCAGCTGCAGCGCGCCATGTTGGGGCAGCTCGGCAGCGACGAAGCCCTGGCCGAAGCCGCGTTGCAGTGGAACCGCTATGCCGAGGCCCGCTGGCCCTGAGGGGAGCGGCCGGCGGCACAGGCATTCTGAAGAAATGTTGCCTTTGGCTCAGAACCCCAGTGCCGGAGCCGATTCCGTGCTCGCCGTCCCAGACGACGTCGCGTTATGGTTGCGATTCTTCATCCGAGCGGACCGGAGCGTTGCCCATGCCCACGGTTGCATCCTCCTTCACCGATGGTGCTGATCTGGAGGCATCCGGCGGCGGTGGGTCCCCCTCCCAGCAACCCTCGTCCACGCTCCCTTCCGACCAGCAGCCCTCCCAGCCAATTGCCACCCTGCTGGTCGTCGATGACGAAGCAGCAGTGCGCCGCGTGCTGCAGATGCGTCTCCAGCTGTCGGGCTACCGCGTGCTCTGTGCCGAGGACGGCGAGGAGGCCCTGGCGCTCTTCCACAAGGAGCAGCCCGACCTGGTCGTGCTCGATGTGATGCTGCCCAAGCTGGACGGCTTTGCTGTCTGCCGGCGCCTGCGGGCCGAATCCTGCGTGCCGATCATCTTTCTTTCCGCCCTCGATGCCATCGCCGAGCGGGTGGCGGGCCTGGATCTGGGGGCCGACGACTACCTGCCCAAGCCCTTCAGCCCCAAGGAACTCGAAGCTCGCATCTCCACGATCCTGCGGCGCATGGGCCGGGGGGCGGCCACCAGCGAACCGCGGGAGCTGCCCACCGGCTCCGGTGTGCTGCGGGTGGGCGATCTGGTGGTCGACACCAACCGCCGTCAGGTGACCCGGGGGGGGCAGCGCATCGCCCTCACCTATACCGAATTCAGCCTGCTGGAGCTGCTGTTCCGGGAGCCGGGCCGGGTGGTGCCGCGGGCTGAGATCCTCGAGCAGCTCTGGGGCTATCCCCCCCGCCGGGCCGCCGACCTGCGCGTGGTGGATGTCTACGTGGCCCGACTGCGCGGCAAGCTCGAGCCCGATCCCCGCAACCCCGAGCTGATCCTCACGGTGCGGGGCACGGGCTACGCCTCCCAGCGGATGGGCGAGGCCACCCTGGCTGCCGCAGGCTGATCCTGCAGGATGGCTGCGACCCTTCTCCATCGCCCTGCCTGCCTTGTCGGATCTGCGTGAGACCCGTCTGGAGAAAGCCCGCACCCTGGAGTCCCTCGGTCGGGCCCCCTATGCGCTCGGCTTCGCCCCCAGCCACCGCACCGCCGAGCTGCAGCAGGCCCATGCCGACCTGCCCAATGGCGAAGAGCGGGCGGAGGTGGTGGCGATTGCCGGCCGGGTGATGACCCGGCGGGTGATGGGCAAGCTGGCCTTCTTCACCATCGCCGACGAATCCGGCCCGATCCAGCTGTTCATCGAGAAGGCCACCCTGCTGGCGGCCCACCCGGAGGAGCCCGAAGGCTTCGCCCAGATCACTTCCCTGGTGGATGGCGGCGACTGGATCGGCGTGCACGGCAGCCTGCGCCGCACCGATCGGGGCGAACTCTCGGTCAAGGTGACCGACTGGGTGATGCTCACCAAGGCGCTCCAGCCCCTGCCCGACAAGTGGCACGGCCTGGCGGATGTGGAGAAGCGCTACCGCCAGCGCTACCTCGATCTGATCGTCTCGCCCCACACCCGTGAGACCTTCCGGCGGCGGGCGCGGCTGGTGAGCGCCATGCGCCGCTGGCTCGACGATCGCGGCTTCCTTGAGATTGAAACGCCCGTCCTGCAGACCGAAGCGGGTGGTGCCGACGCCCGCCCCTTCGCCACCCACCACAACGCCCTCGACCTGCCCCTCACCCTGCGCATCGCCACCGAGCTGCACCTCAAGCGGCTGGTGGTGGGGGGCTTCGAGCGGGTCTACGAGCTCGGCCGCATCTTCCGCAACGAGGGGATCAGCACCCGGCACAACCCCGAATTCACGTCGGTGGAGATCTACCAGGCCTTCGCCGACTACCACACGATGATGGACCTCACCGAGCAGCTGCTGGCCGCGGCCTGTCTGGAGGTCTGTGGGGACACCCGGGTCACTTACCAGGGCACGGCGATCGATCTCACCCCGCCCTGGCGCCGGGTCACCATGCACGAGCTGGTGGAGCAGGCGACTGGCCTGGATTTCCACAGCTTCAGCGAGCGCTCCCAGGCGGCCGCGGCCATGGAGGCCGCCGGCCTGGCGGTCCCCGAGGCGGCCGACAGTATGGGCCGGCTGCTGGTGGAGGCCTTCGAGCAGGCGGTGGAGACCACCCTGGTGCAGCCCACCTTCGTGATGGATTACCCGGTGGAGAACTCGCCCCTGGCCCGGGCCCATCGCAGCAAGCCGGGGCTGGTGGAGCGCTTCGAGCTGTTCATCGTCGGGCGGGAGACGGCCAACGCCTTCAGCGAGCTGATCGATCCGCTGGATCAGCGGGCCAGGCTGGAGCTGCAGCAGCTGCGCCGCCAGGCGGGCGATCCGGAAGCCCAGACGGTGGATGAGGACTTCCTGCACGCCCTGGAGGTGGGCATGCCCCCCACCGGCGGCCTCGGCATCGGCATCGACCGGCTGGCGATGCTGCTCACCGACAGCCCCTCGATCCGTGATGTGATCGCCTTCCCCCTGCTGCGCCCGGAGGCCCGCGACAAGGCCGGAACCGACGCAGTGGGATAATGGCCCCAGTAGGCCTTTTCCCCCTCGGGGCTCTGGTATGAGTGGTGAGCGCGTCGGTTTTCGCTTTCAACACGCCGATGCTGTGGTGAAGCGCAATCCCCAGGGGCGATCGCGTCGTGGCTGGGTCATGGAGCCCGTGGAGCAGACCACCAGCCGGGGGACCAAGATGCCCGCCTATCGCATCCGCTGGCGGGACAGTGAACGTCCGGAGATCGTGCTGCAGCACATGCTGATCGCCGATCCCGACCCCACTCCGCCGCCCGAAGGGGTGAGCCTGGTGCCCCCGGTGCCCAAGAAGTAGAGCTCCAACGGGCCGTGGCAGCGGCGGCTCAGATCCAGCCCCGCCAGCGGTAGGCGAGCAGGCCCAGATGCTCCCGCATGGCGGAGGTGGTCAGCACCAGTGCCTCGGCGCTGGGCAGCAGACCCATCAGGCTGCCGGCCAGGGTGGGGGTGCCGAAGGATCTTCGGTCGGCCAGCTGGAAGTCGCAGGCCACCGGGATGATCCGGAACTCGGGTGCTGCCCGGCGCAGGGTGGCCAGCGAGCGGGGCAGGTGGGTGGCGCTGGTGACCAGCAGCAGGGAGCTCCAGCCCCGCTGGCGGGCCACCCGCACCAGGGCGGCGGTCTCTTCCGCCGTGTTGCGCCCCTCTTCACTGGTGACGATCCGATCGGCCGCCACCCCCAGGCTGGTGGCCAGGGCCTTGGCCAGCCGGGCCTCGCCAGCGGCCGGATCGTTGGCCATGAAGGTGACCCTGCCGCCGGTCACCAGCAGCCAGGGGGCCTTGCCCTCGCGCATCAGGGCCACGGCGCGCAGCAGCCGGTCGCCGGCCTCGTTCACTTCCACCCCCTGGCGTGGCGGCAGGGCGGGCCGCAGCCCTCCCCCCAGCACCAGCACCGCGTCGGCCCGGGGGATCGGCGACGGCGTCAGCCGGGCGGCCCGTTCCTCCAGCCCCCACACCAGCTGGCGGCTCAGCAGGGGCGTGGCCGCCAGCCAGAGCAGCACGATCCCCACACTGGAGAGGACCGGACCGAAGCGGCGCTGGCGGTTGGCCAGGCCCGCGATCTGCAGCAGCAGGGCCAGGCCGAGGGGGTAGAGGCCGAGGGGCAGCAGTTTGGAGAGCAGAAATCCCATGGGGTGGGGTGGCTCAGCGCTGGCTGCGCCGCTTCAGCTCCTGCAGCTCCTGCTGGGCCTCGAACCGGGCCCAGTCGGCCTCCAGGTCGGGGGTGGCGGCGGGGCCGGAGCTGCGCTGGCTGGCGAGCTCGGCCAGCTCCTGCTCGACGCTGGTGAAGCGCTGGCCCAGGTCGGTGAGGGCCTGCCAGCGTTGGCGGCCCTGGTCCATCAGGCCCGCCACATGGGCTTCGGCGCGGCCGGCCAGCTCCCCGGCCCCGGCGCTCCGGGCCCGGCCGATCCGCCCCTGCCACTGGCGGATCTCCTCGGCCAGCTTCAGCAGCTGCTGCCGCTGCTCCTCGGCCTGCTGCCGCAGGCGGACCCGTTCGGCCAGCAACTGCCGCTGGCGGTCGCGGGCGGCCTGGCCCCGCAGCAGCTCTTCCTGCTGGGGATTGGTGCGCAGGAAGCTCTCCAGCTGCTGATCCAGCCGCGCCTCCAGTTCCTCCAGCCAGCTGCTCATGGCAGGGGTTCGCCGGGGGCGCGGGTGATCAGGGGCGCTTCGATCTCTTCCTGCAGGGGGGTGATGGCCGCCTCGCGGGAGCGCAGCAGCAGCTGGGTGAGCCGGGCGATGGCCCCTTCGCCCAGGTCCTGCTCGCCGATGCGGTCGAAGGCCTTGCGGTACAGGCCCTCGAGTTCCTCGATCAGCCCTTCACGCACCCCGCGCATGGACTGGCGCTGCTCCTCCCTGCTCATCGATCACTCCGGTGCTGTTCCGAGTCTGCCTGCACCAGCAGATGCAGGGCGAAATCGCCGGCCGGGTCGCTCCAGCGGCCTGCCCCCCGCCAGCCGGCCGAGGCCGCCAGGGCGAGGAAGGCCTCGGGGCTGTACTTGTAGCTGTACTCCGTGATCAGCGGCTCACCGGCCGCGAACGGCCAGCAGCGGTCCGCCAGCCGCACCTCCAGGTCCCGCTGGCTCACCAGGGCCATGGCGATGCGGCCCTGATCGGCGTCCCACCAGGCCCGGTACTGGAAGTCGGTCGCCTGGAAGTCGCCGTCCAGATCGCGGTTGAGCCGGGTGAGCAGGTTGCGGGCAAAGGCTTCCGACCAGCCGGCCGCATCGTTGTAGGCCGCCTCCAGCCGCTGCACCGCCTTGGGCTGGTCGATGCCGATCAGCACGCGGCTGCCGGCCCCCAGCAGCCGGCGGAACTGGCGCAGCAGTGCCTGGGCGCCGGCGGGATCGAAGTTACCGATCGAACTGCCCGGGTAGAAACCCAGCCGCCCATGGCCCTCCAGGGCGGGGTGACCCGGCAGCTGTTCCAGGAGGCTGTAGTCGCAGCAGATGCCCAGCACAGGCAGGTCGGGGTGGCGGCGCTGCAGGGCCCGGCAGGCGGGCGCCAGGTGGTCGGCGCTGATGTCGAGGGCCACGTAGGCCGCCGGCTGCAGGGCGCCCAGCAGCGGGCTCACCTTGCGGGCGCTGCCGGCCCCGAACTCCACCACCACCCCGGGCCCGAGGGCGGCGGCCAGCTCGGCCGCCCGTGCCTCCAGCAGGGCCGTTTCAGTGCGGGTGAGGCCGTACTCCGGCTGCTCGCAGATCGCCTCGAACAGGCGCGACCCCTCGGCGTCGTAGAGCAACCAGGCCGGTAACTGCTTCGGCTGGCGGCCCATGCCCTCGATCACCAGCCGGGCCATGTCGGCCGGCTCGGGATGGAGGTCGATCAGCATGACTCGTTGGCTCCGTCACGGGCCAGGCGCAGGCCGGCGGCCATCCAGCGGCAGTGGGGGGCAAAGAAGTTGCGGTAGGTGGCTCGGGCGTGGCCCGCCGGGGTGAGGAAGCTGCTGCCCCGGAGCACGAACTGGGAGGTCATGAACTTGCCGTTGTATTCCCCTACCGCACCGGCGGGGGGGTGGAAGCCGGGGTAGGGACGGTAGGGGCTGGCGGTCCACTGCCAGAGGGCCGCGAAGGCCTGGGGCAGGGGGCGGCCGCCGGGCTGGGCGGCCTGCGCCACCACCAGCTCCCATTCGGCCTCGCTGGGCAGCCGGCCGCCGCTCCAGCGGGCGTAGGCATCGGCCTCGAACCAGCTCAGGTGCCGCACCGGCGCCTGGGGGTGGCGTGGCCGGCGGCCCGCCAGGCCGAATTCCCACTCCCCGCGCCAGTAGCGCGGGGCGCACCAGCCACGCTCCTGCACCACCGCCCAGCCCTCGCTCATCCACAGCTCCGGCCGCCGGTAGCCCCCGTCGGTGATGAAGGCGGCGTAGTCGTGGTTGCTGACCAGCGTTTCGGCCACCAGGAACGGCTCCAGCCACTGCCGGTGGCGGGGGGCTTCGTTGTCGAAATGGAAACCGCCGCCTTCATGGCCGATCGCCACCAGGCCGCCGGGGTGGGAGCGCCAGCCGCCGGCGACCTCAGAAGCCTCTGCCCCAGGGGGCTCCTGGCCGTAGGCGGGCTCGAGCGGGTTGCGGCTGAAGCCGTCGAGCAGATCCATCAGCAGCAGCTCCTGGTGCTGCTGCTCGTGCTGCAGCCCCAGTTCCACCAGCTCCAGCAGGGGGGCGGCCGTCTCGGCGGGCTGGCGATCCAGCTCCAGCAGCAGCGTTTCCAGCCCGGCGTCGACGCGCCGGCGCCAGGCCAGCACCTCGCCGATGGCCGGGCGGGTGAGCAGACCCCGCTGGGGGCGGGGGTGGCGGCTGCCGATCGCCTCGTAATAGGAGTTGAACAGATGGCCCCAGCGGCGATCGGGCGTTTCATGGCCGCTCAGGTGGGGGTCCAGCAGGAAGGTCTCGAAGAACCAGGTGGTGTGGCCCAGGTGCCACTTGGCCGGGCTGGCATCGGCCATGCCCTGCAGGCAGAGGTCCTCTGGTTCCAGACCCTGGATCAGGCGTTCACTGTGTTGCCGGACCGCCTGGAGCCGTTGCAGGAGCCTGGTGCTGTCCGCCGGGGAGTGTGCCCTGGAGCCCATGGACCTGACCTTCTCTGGGGCCGACCTTAGGGATGTTCCCTACGATCCGCCCACGCAGCCATGGAGAAGGCCAGCCGCATGGGAGCCCACAGCGATGGCATGACGACGGGAATCAGCGAAGGTTTCAGTGGCGCGGTGGGCCGGACGCCGCTGATCCGGCTCCATGCCCTCAGCGCCCTCACCGGCTGCGAGATCCTCGGCAAGGCGGAGTTCATGAACCCCGGCGGGTCGGTGAAGGACCGGGCCGCCCTGGGCATCCTCCAGGAGGCGGAGGCCAGTGGCCAGCTGCAGCCTGGGGGCACGGTGGTGGAAGGCACCGCCGGCAACACCGGCATCGGCCTGACCCACCTCTGCAATGCCCGCGGCTACCGCTGCCTGATCGTCATCCCCGAAACCCAGTCGGCGGAGAAGATCGGCCTGCTGCGCAGCCTTGGCGCCGAGGTGCGCACGGTGCCGGCGGTGCCCTACAGCGACCCGGCCAACTACGTGCGCCTCTCCGGCCGCATTGCCGAGGAGACGCCCGGGGCCCTCTGGGCCAACCAGTTCGACAATCTCGCCAATCGGCGCGCCCACTACGGCAGCACCGGCCCGGAGATCTGGCAGCAGACCGGCGGTCGGCTGGATGCCTGGGTGGCCGCCACCGGCACCGGCGGCACCTATGCGGGGGTGGCCCTGTATCTCAAGGAGCAGGATCCGTCGATCCGCTGCGTCCTGGCCGACCCCTGCGGCAGCGCCCTCTACAGCTGGGCCACCGACGGCAGCTTGAAAAGCGAGGGGAATTCGATCACCGAAGGCATCGGCAACAGCCGCGTCACCGCCAACCTGGCGGGGGCTCCGATCGACGATGCCGTCAGGATCGATGACCCCATGGCCCTGCGCACGATCTACGGGCTGCTGTGGCAGGAGGGTCTGTTCATGGGGGGCTCAGTGGGCATCAACGTGGCGGCGGCGGTGGAAACGGCCCGGCGGCTGGGCCCCGGCCATCGCATCGTTACCGTGCTCTGCGACAGCGGTGATCGCTACCGCTCCCGCCTCTACGACCATGATTGGCTCGCGGGCCGCGGCCTGGAGCAACCCGAGCGCACCGGAGCAGCCCTGATTCCATGACATCGGCAGCTGCAGCCCAGGGTCAGGTGATCGGCGGCCGTTACCGGCTGGAGCGCTGTATCGGCACGGAGAACGCCGGGCCCCAGGGGGCGTTGTGGCTGGCCAGCGACCAGCTGGCCGCCGACGCGCCCGTGGCCCTGCGCCGCATCGGACCGGAGCAGGACCAGGCCCGGGCCCGGGACCTCTGGTCGCGGCTGCAGGGGGTGCTCCATCCCCAGGTGCCCCGCATCGGCGCCGTGATCGAGGCCGACGACCAGCTCTGGCTGGTGCGGGAGTGGCAGGCGGGCCGTACCTACCAGCAGTTGCTGGACCTGCGCTCGGAGCGTCAGCTGGTGTTCGGGGCGGGGGAGGTGCTGCTGCTGCTGCGCCAGCTGCTGCCGGTGCTCGCCGCCCTGCACAGCCAGGACCTGCTGCATGGAGATCTGAGTCCCGCCAACCTGCTGCGCCGCGACAGCGACGGCCTTCCGGTGCCCCTCGATTTCGGCCTGGTGCGGGGCAGCCCCGGCGGTAGCGCCGGGGAACGGCTGCTGGGCGCCACGCCCGGCTACGCCCCGCCGGAACTGGCCAGGGGCGAGCCCGCCCAGCCCTGGATGGATCTGCACGCCCTTGGGGTGGTGGCCCTGGTGCTGCTGAGCGGTGATGCCCCGGAGGGCCTGCTCGACCCGACCACGATGCAGTGGCGCTGGCCGGCGGCCCTGGAGGCCGAGCCGGAGCTGCGGCACCAGCTGCAGCGCCTGCTGAGCCGCCATCCCGACGAGCGTTTCGCTTCGGCCGGGCAGGCCCTGGTGGCGTTCCAGTCCCTGGCGATGCCCGACAGCACGGGCCCGGTGCCCCGGGCTGATCGCACCGTGATCCTGGTGCCCGCAGCGGCGCCGGCCCCGCCACCGCCGCCGGTCGCCGCCGCCGAGGCCCCACGCCCGCCCGAATCGCCCCGGGTGGAGCCCCAGCTGCCTCTCCGCATGGCGGTCCCACCGCCGCCGCCCACCGCCGTGGCCGCCACCGACAGCCTGCGGCGCCGCCACGAGGAACGGGAGGAGGCGGCTGAGGGGGGCTTCTGGCCGGTGCTGATCGCCCTGGTGCTGTCTGCCGTGGTCGGCACAGCGCTGGGCTGGTGGTGGCTGAGCCGCGGCAAGGTGGCCACACCGCCCCCCGGCGGGGTGCCCGAACTTCCCAGCAGCCTGCCCCCCTCGGAGGTGGATCAGCGCCAGCAGCTGCTCAACCGCCTGCGGGCCATGCAGGTCGACCGGGCCTGGTTCCTGAGCCTGGTGGATGCGGCCCTGCTGGCCCAGTACCCGGAACGCAACGGCCGGCTTCCCTCCGACACCCTCGAGGACGCCCCGCTGCGGCGGGTCTGGAACGAACTGGCCGAGGAATGGCTGGCCAGGGTGGAGCAGCTGCCCCTGCCCTTGCGCCGGCGCCTGGGCAACTTCAGCGCCAGCGACTGGGAGGCGCGCCAGGCCGGTTTCGTGCGCCAGGGCCTGAGTCCGGCGGTGCTGCGGGAGCTGGTGTCGGCGAGTGTGCAGAACCTGCTGCCGAGCCGCGCCTCCCAGGCGATGCCGCCGGAGCCCTTCCGCCAGATCTGGTACGCCGCCGCTGACCTGACCCTGGAGAACCTCAGGATCGAGCCGATCGAGGCCACCTCCGGCGCCACCCAGGTCCTGAGTGCCGAAGTGCCCGCCAGCGGCGCCCGGTTGTTCCCGATCCGGCTCCCCGCCGGCCATGGCCTGGCCCTTGGGGTCAACGGCTCCCCCCTGCTGCAGATGAGCGTCTTCTCCGCTGAGGGCACCCCGCTGGAGGCCAGGGGGCCGCTGCGGGTGGTGACCCTGGGCTCCCAGAAAGGCTCGCCGGTGCAGCTGCTGCTCACCAACGACGGCGTCGCCCCGGCCCTGATCCGGTTGTCGCTGCGGGCCGATCCGCCGGCCCCAACGCCCCCACCGGCCCCGGACGCCCCACCCGCCCCTGAGGAGAACCCCGAAACGCCGCCCGTGCCGGCACCGCCCACACCTGGCGCCGCCCAGACGCCTGCCAGCCCAGCGGCCCCCACACCGCCACCGCCGGTGGAACCCGCCAACCCCTGAGGCCGCTTCTCAGAGCCGGGCGACGGCGGCCCGTGTCTCCTTGGCGATCTGCTTGTTCTTTTCGTCCTGGCGCTTGTCGTGCAGCTTGCGGCCCTTGCCCAGGCCGATGGTGATCTTGATCCAGGAGCCCTTCAGGTGCAGGTTGAGCGGGATCAGGGTGAGGCCCTTCTGGTCGAGGGAGACGCGCAGCTTGTCGATCTCGCGCCGATGGGCCAGCAGCTTGCGCACCCGCAGCGGCTCGTGGTTGAAGAACTTGCCGGCGTGGCTGTGGGGAGAGATGTGGACGTTGTGGAGCTGCATCTCGCCGTTGCGGATCAGGCAGAAGCCGTCGCGCAGGTTCACCTGGCCGGCCCGGATCGACTTCACCTCGGTGCCGAGCAGTTCGATGCCGGTCTCGAGGCTTTCGAGAATCTCGTACTGGTGTCTGGCCAGACGGTTGTCAGCCAGCAGCCGGTTGGCCGGATCGGCGCTCTTGGCACCACCGCCCTTCCTGCCGGGCCCCTTCGCCATCGGATCCGTTCGCCCATCGAACCTTGGAGGCTACCGCTCGGGCGAGGACGGCAGTGGTGCGCTCGCGAGGGGTTCTCTCACCTGAAATGGGAGTACTGCCACATGTCCTGCAGGAACCACGCCTCCCAGAGCAAGGTGCCGAGGCCACAGGCCCAGAGGATCCGGGTGGCGAGCCTGTTGGTGGCGCTCAGCTCGATGCAGCCCCCCACGGCGATGGCCACGATGGCCGGAAACAGCTTGGCCACATAGCGGATCTTAACGAAGATGATCAGCCAGGCGGGGATGAGCGTGAAGGCGCTGGCGGCCAGAAGGATGAACAGATAGGGACGCAAGCTGGAGAGTCGCTGGTTCTGAACGATCACCAGCCCCAGCGGAATCAGCATCAGCTTTCCCGCGTGAATCAGGTTGGGCAGGCTGCGTGCCGTGGACATGCCGAGGAAGTCGGCATACAGACCGGGGTACCGGGTGATGATGTCCAACAGGTTTTTCGCTCCCGGGAACTGGGTTTCCCTCACGCTCTTCATCGTGGCGATGTCGATGGTGCCGTGGAAGCCTCCGAACTGGTGCCTACTGAAGAAATCCGTGTAGGCGGTGATGAACGCCAGCATGCTCCTGTCGGCCCCCGCTGGGCTGGCCCCCTGGAGCAGCAGGCCCGGGGCCAGAAACAGCAGCAGCCAGCCACAGGTGAACCAGGTCAGCTGGGCCGGGTGGCGGCGGCCCAGGTGATGCTCCCGGATCCCCCACAGCACCGCGATCACCACGGCCGCGGCGATCATCTCCACCTTGGTGAGGCCGAAGACGGCCAGCAGCAGGGCCGTCAGGACCGGCGGCCAGCCCCGCCGGAGCCCGATCAGGGCCAGGCTGAAGAAGGCGCCGGCGAAGAGATCACTGGAGGGCTGGAGGAACTGGAACCCGGAGATGCAGATCACCAGGTAGGCCAGAATCCGCCCCGATGCTGAGGCCACCAGGCTGCGCACCAGCCACCAGCTACTGCCCAGGTACATCACCATCGCCAGGATCCGGATGTGCCAGTTGAGGGTGGCCTTCGAGGTGGGAATGATCAGCTTGTAGACACCGGCTATCAGGGTGGAGGTGATGCCACCCGAGCTCTGCAGGGAGGGGTATTGAAAGGTCCAGTGGCCGCCTGTGTGGCGGATTGAAAGATCGGCGGCTGATGCGAAGCTCTGGTCCATCGGATGGCCGGGCACCACGCCGCTGTCGCGCAGCAGGAAGGCGGCCGAGATGATCAGCGAAGCCACCAGCAGGGCCACCAGGATCAGGGGGTAGCCATGCTCTTCCCTGGGCGCATCTCCCAGCGACGTCTCTCCCTTGTTGGAGGCCATGCCGGGATTCATGAACCTGGTCTGCGAAGGGGCTCACCTTACTGGTCTTGTCGTGGAGTGATTCTTCTCTTCGCGTCATCATTTTGATGGCCGTCGACAGGCGGCGTTGATCTTCTGGTTGATCTTCTGAAGGTCTCTCGCTTCACCATCCGGGGTCCAGGACCGGTACCCTCCACTCATGGCGATCATTTCTTCGGGAGGAGCGGATCCGTCCGGTCCCGCCGGCCGGCGCCGCCACGGTCGGCCAGATGCCGGCCCCGCCGATCCCGGCCCCGATCGCCGCTCCGATCCCAGCAATCGCCTCGTCGATCCCACGGCCAGGCCCGAGGAGGAACCGGTGGTGCGGGAGGACGGGCTGCGGCCCCGGCGCCTGGCGGATTACATCGGCCAGAGTGAGCTGAAGCAGGTGCTGGGCATCGCCGTGGAGGCCACCCGCCGCCGCCAGGAGGCCCTTGACCACGTACTGCTCTACGGCCCCCCCGGCCTCGGCAAGACCACCATGGCCCTGGTGCTGGCCGAGGAGCTGGGGGTGCGCTGCCGCATCACCAGCGCCCCGGCCCTGGAGCGTCCCCGCGACATCGTCGGTCTGCTGGTGAACCTGCAGCCCCGCGAGGTGCTGTTCATCGATGAGATTCACCGCCTCAACCGGGTGGCCGAGGAGATCCTCTACCCGGCCATGGAAGACTTCCGCCTCGATCTCACCGTGGGTAAGGGCACCACCGCCCGCACCCGCAGCCTGGACGTGGCCCCCTTCACCCTGGTGGGGGCCACCACCCGCGCCGGTTCGCTGAGTTCGCCGCTGCGGGATCGCTTCGGCCTGATCCAGCGGCTGGAGTTCTATGGCCAGGGCGACCTCGAGGCGATCGTGGTGCGGGCCGCGGGCCTGCTGCAGCTGCCCCTGCGGGCCTGCGCTGCCCAGGAGGTGGCCCGCCGTTGCCGGGGCACGCCCCGCATCGCCAACCGCTTGCTGCGACGGGTGCGGGACGTGGCGGCGGTGGGGGGGCACGGCCAGATCGATGCGGCACTGGTGGAGGAGGCCCTTTCCCTGCACCGGGTGGACGGCCGCGGCCTGGATGCCAGCGACCGTCGCCTGCTGCGCCTGATGCTGGAGGCCTACGGCGGTGGGCCGGTGGGGCTCGACACCCTGGCGGCGGGGCTGGGGGAGGATCCCGCCACCCTCGAAGCGGTGGTGGAGCCCTACCTCCTTCAACTGGGATTCCTGCAGCGCACGCCCCGGGGGCGGATCGTCACCGACGCCGGCCGTGCCCACCTCGATGGTCCTGAGGCGGTGGCGGCGTGAAGCACCGAACGGCCGCGGTTCTGTCTGTGCTGGCCTTGCTGCTGGCCGGGTTCCTGGCCTGGGCGCCGGCGGTGCGGGCCGATTCCGGCGGACAGGCCTCGTCATCGTCGTTGCCGGTGCTGTTCGATCGGGCCCTGGCCGCCAGCCGCGAGGGGCGGTTCGGCGAGGCCCTGCCCCTGTGGGACCAGGTGGTGGAACTGGCGCCCAACGATGCCTCGGCCTGGAGCAACCGGGGCAACGTGCAGCTCGCCCTGGGGGATCCGTTGGCGGCGATCGCCGACCAGGACCAAGCCATAGCGCTGGAGCCCGCCAGCGCCGACCCCCATCTCAACCGCGGCACCGCCGAGGAGGCCCTGGGCCTGTGGCCGGCGGCCGCCGCCGATTACCGCTGGATCCTGGAGCGGGATCCGGAGGATGCCTCCGCCCTCTACAACCTGGGCAATGTGGACGGCTCCCAGGACGACTGGCCGGCAGCCCGCCAATGCTTCGAGGCGGCGGCCGCCGCCCGGCCTGGCTTCGCCATGGCCCGCTCCAGCGCCGCCCTGGCCGCCTTCCAGCTGGGGGACACCACGGCGGCGGAGAAGCAGCTGCGCGGCCTGATCCGCCGCTATCCCCTGTTCGCCGATGCCCGCGCTGGCCTCACGGCGCTGCTCTGGCAACAGGGCGCCCGGGGGGAGGCGGAGAGCCACTGGGCCGCGGCCTCCGGCCTCGATCCCCGCTACCGGCAGAAAGAATGGCTGCTGCAGATACGGCGCTGGCCGCCCGTTCCCGTGCAGGCTCTGGCCCAGTTCCTGGCCCTGGCCCCCTGAAACGCACCCGCCCATGACCCCGTTGTCCTTTTCCCCCATGGCCCCGGCTGATGCCACCTGGGAGGCGCTGGGGATGGACGTGACCCTGCAGGCGGCGTTGCCGGAACTGATCCAGCTGCGGCGCCACATCCACCGCCATCCCGAGCTGAGCGGCCACGAGCAGCAGACCGCCGCCCTGGTGGCCGGTGAGCTGCGGCGCTGGGGCTGGGAGGTGCGCGAAGGGGTGGGGCGCACCGGCGTGGTGGCCGAACTGGGGCCGTTGGGGGCGCCCCTGGTGGCCCTGCGGGCCGACATGGACGCCTTGCCGATCGAGGAACGCACCCAGCTGGCCTATGCCTCCAGCCGCCAGGGCCTGATGCACGCCTGCGGCCACGACATCCACACCACCGTGGGCCTGGGGGTGGCGCGGCTGCTGGCCAGCGTGGCCGACCGGCTCACGGCCCGGGTGCGGTTGCTGTTCCAGCCGGCGGAGGAGACGGCCGAAGGGGCGGCCTGGATGCGCGCCGACGGGGCGATGGACGATGTCCAGGCCCTGTTCGGGGTGCACGTGTTCCCCAGCCTGGAGGTGGGAACCGTGGGGGTGCGCAGTGGCAGCCTCACGGCCGCGGCGGGGGAACTGGAGGTGGAGGTGCTGGGCGAAGGGGGCCATGGCGCCCGGCCGCACCAGAGCACCGATGCGATCTGGATCGCCGCCCGGGTGGTGAGCGGCCTGCAGGAGGCGATCAGCCGCCGGCTCGATCCGCTGCATCCGGTGGTGGTCAGCTTCGGGCTGATCGAAGGCGGCAAGGCCTTCAACGTCATCGCCGACCATGTGCGGCTGCTGGGCACGGTGCGCTGCCTGGATCTGGAGGTGCATGCCCAGCTGCCGGGCTGGATTGAGGACACCGTCCATGCCCTCTGCCGCGGCCATGGCGGCGAAGCGCGGGTGCACTACCGCTGCATCTCGCCGCCGGTGCACAACGATCCGGAGCTCACCCAGCTGGTGGCGGACACGGCCGTGGCCCTGCTGGGCCGCTCCCGGGTGCAGTGGCTGGAGCAGCCGTCCCTGGGGGCCGAGGACTTCGCAGAACTGCTGGCCAACACCCGCGGCACGATGTTTCGCCTGGGCGTGGCCGGGCCCGGTGGCTGCACTCCCTTGCACAGCAACAGCTTCGATCCGGACGAGGGCTGCCTGGAGGTGGGCATCAAGGTGCTGGCCCTCAGCCTGCTGCGTTGGATGGAGCAGCCGGTTTGAACGTCCGTCGGACCCCTCGCGTCCTGGCCGCCCTGCTGGCGCTCTCCGCGCCGCTGCTGATCCTGCTGGCCCTGCTGGTGCTGCTCACCCGCCAGGGGGCCGACCGGCTGCCGGCGATTCCCGCCCTGGTGATCGGCTGCGGGCTGCTGGGCACCAGCGCCCTGCGCCGCCGCCGCCGCCGGGCCGAGTTGCTGCGGGCGCTGCGCCAGGGGCCACAGGCCTGAAGCGCACTGCGCCAAGGTGAAGGATCCCCGCCCTGATCCCCGTGAGTGCATCCACCCCCGATCTGGAAGCGGCGCGGCAGGCGATCGCTTCGGGCGATCCCAGCCGGGCGATGCCCGCCTTGGCTGGGTTGCGGGCGGTGGAGGCGGAGGCGGCGATCCCGTTGCTGCTGCTGGGGCTGGAGCAGACCACCTTCGTGATCCGCTCGCTGGCCTGCGCCGGCCTGGGGGTGAAGCGCAGCGAGCTGGGCTGGGCGGCCCTGGAGCAGGCCGTGCGGCAGGACGAGGACGCCAATGTGCGCGCCGAGGCCGCCAACGCCCTGGCCAGCTTCGGCGTGGAGCGGGCCTGGCCCCAGTTGCGGGACGCCTTCGTGGCCGACGACCAGTGGCTGGTGCGCTGCAGCATCCTCTCGGCCCTGGCCGAGCAGGCGGAGATGCCGGCGGCCTGGCTGCTGGAGCTGGCGCGGCTGGCCATCGCTGATGGCGACGGCACGGTGCGGGCCGGTGGGGCCGAGATCCTGGGTCGCCTGGTGCGCGATGGTCGCGGGCCGGAGGCGGCCGAGGCCCGCGAGGCCCTGGCGGAGCTGCTGGGCGATGGCGACCACCGGGTGACGGCCGTGGCCCTCGATGGGCTGCAGGCCTGACGGTTCGTCTGCCCTGGGCAGGGTGTGGTGCGCTGAATCCTGGTTCTGTACAGGCTGTACAGAACCAGGATTCCCTGGTATGCAGCCCTACCCCCGTTCAGCCTTGCTAGCTTTCGAGCGTCACTAGGGGTGCCCGGCGCAGGATCCACCGATCGCTCCGCCCAGGGCTGAGATCACACCCTCCGAACCTGATCCGGGTCATGCCGGCGCAGGGAAGTGGAACAGGCCTGTGAAACCAGTCTCTGGCAGCGCCCCCGCCCTTTGCCGTAGCCCGTCATGCGCAGCGCCTGGATCCAGAAGCGTCGTGGTCAAGCCAACGTCACCCAGTTGCATTACGCCCGCCAGGGGGTGATTACCGAGGAGATGGCCTACGTGGCCAAGCGGGAAAACCTGCCCGAGAGCCTGGTGATGGAGGAGGTGGCCCGGGGCCGCATGATCATCCCCGCCAACATCGAGCACCCTGGCCTTGAGCCGATGGCGATCGGCATTGCCAGCAAGTGCAAGGTGAACGCCAACATCGGCGCCTCGCCCAATGCCTCCGACCTCGATGAAGAGGTGGCCAAGCTGAAGCTGGCGGTGAAGTACGGCGCCGACACCGTGATGGACCTCTCCACCGGCGGCGTGAACCTCGATGAGGTGCGCACGGCGATCATCAACGCCTCCACGGTGCCGATCGGCACCGTGCCCGTTTACCAGGCGCTGGAGAGCGTGCACGGGATGATCGAGAAGCTCGATGAGGACGACTTCCTGCATGTGATCGAGAAGCACTGCCAACAGGGCGTCGACTACCAGACGATCCATGCGGGTCTGCTGATCGAGCACCTGCCCAAGGTGAAGGGCCGCCTCACCGGGATCGTGAGCCGCGGCGGCGGCATCCTGGCCCAGTGGATGCTGTACCACCACCGCCAGAACCCGCTGTTCACCCGCTTCGACGACATCTGCGAGATCTTCAAGCGCTACGACTGCAGTTTTTCGTTGGGGGATTCGCTGCGGCCGGGCTGCCAGCACGACGCCTCCGATGCGGCCCAGCTGGCGGAACTGAAGACCCTGGGTGAGCTCACCCGCCGCGCCTGGAAGCACGACATTCAGGTGATGGTGGAGGGTCCGGGCCATGTGCCGATGGATCAGATCGAGTTCAACGTCAAGAAGCAGATGGAGGAGTGCAGCGAGGCGCCCTTCTACGTGCTCGGGCCCCTCGTTACCGACATCGCCCCCGGCTACGACCACATCACCAGCGCCATCGGCGCCGCCCTGGCCGGCTGGCACGGAACGGCGATGCTCTGCTATGTGACGCCGAAGGAACACCTGGGCTTGCCTAACGCCGAAGACGTGCGCGAGGGACTGATCGCCTACAAGATCGCCGCCCACGCCGCCGACATCGCCCGCCACCGCCCCGGCGCCCGCGACCGCGACGATGAGCTCAGCCGCGCCCGCTATGCCTTCGACTGGAACAAGCAGTTCGACCTCAGCCTGGATCCGGAGCGGGCCCGCGAGTACCACGACGAAACCCTGCCGGCCGACATCTACAAGCAGGCCGAGTTCTGCTCGATGTGCGGCCCCAAGCACTGCCCGATGCAGACCAAGATCACCGACGAAGACATCGAGGGTCTCGAGCAGGTGCTGGCCGAGCAGAAGAAGGCCCAGGGGGAACCGCTGGGGGTGTGAGTTGCCCGTCCACACCGATGTGTTGATGGTCCAACTCTCGTCGGTGACCGAATCGATTGGCTTGGCCTGATCCCATGAGGTGAAGCCGATGCTGATCGGCCTGGCCGAGATGTTCGTGGGCGCCTACCTGCAGGGCGTGCTGGCGGAAGGCCGCCCCAAGCTGAAGGGCTGACGCCCCAGACGCGATGGCTTCCAACGCTCCCTTCGCCCTGGCTGCCGCCGCCGGCGGTGCTCCGCTGCTGCTGCGGCAGCTGTTCGACGCCGAGACCAGCACCTTCACCTACCTGCTGGCGGATGTGGCCTCCCGGCAGGGGGTGCTGATCGATTCGGTGTACGAGCAGCACCCCCGTGATCTCTCCCTGATCCGGGAGCTGGGCATCCAGCTGGTCGCCAGCCTCGACACTCACGTGCATGCCGACCACGTGACCGGCAGCTGGCGACTGCACCGGGCCACCGGCTGCACCATCGCCCTGGCCGCCGTCGCCGGGGCCGAGAACGTAACCCTGCCCCTGCGCCACGGTGATCGCGTGAGTTTCGGCGGCCGCCATCTGGAGGTGCGTGCCACACCCGGCCACACCGACGGTTGCCTCAGCGTGGTGCTCGATGACCACAGCGTGGCCTTCACGGGTGATGCCCTGCTGGTGCGGGGCTGCGGCCGCTGCGACTTTCAGCAGGGGGATGTCGCCACCCTCTACCACTCGATCACCGAGCAGCTCCTCTCCCTGCCCGACCACTGCCTGCTCTACCCGGCCCACGACTACAGCGGCCGCGCGGTGAGTTCGGTGGCCGAGGAGAAGGCCTACAACGCCCGGCTCGGAGGCGAGGCCGACGAGCGCGACTTCGTGGGCTCCATGGAGAACCTGCATCTCCCCCACCCCAACCGGATCGCCGTCGCCCTGCCGGCCAACCTGCGCTCCGGCCGGCCCGCTGACAATGGCCTGGAGGAAGCGGACGACTGGGCACCGATCGAGCGCAGCTATGCCGGTCTGCCGGAACTGACGGCCGACTGGGTGGCCGACCACCGCGAGGCCCTGACGCTGGTGGACGTGCGCTCCGAAGCGGAGGTGCAGGGTCCGGACGGTCGCATCCTGGGCAGCCTGTTGATTCCCCTGCCCGAGTTGCCGACACGAGCCGACGAGATCCCCACGGATCGGCCCACGGTGGTGCTTTGCCACTCCGGCAGCCGCTCCGCCCTGGCCACCCAACAGCTGCAGAAGAAAGGGCTGACCCGGGTGGCCAACCTGCGCGGCGGCCTGCGGGCCTGGAAGGCGCAGGGGCTGCCGCTGGAGCATCCCGCTTGAATCACAGCATTGCGCTCTGTTGTAGTTGAGGGCACAAGTGGTTCACGGACCCGTTAACCACGGCTGGAGTTGGGGTTCCTTGATGGAGTGTCGTCCAGAGTTGCCGGCTTGTTCAACTTCGGATAGAGCGTGGCTGCGCACGATCTATCCATCATCGTTGGCTGAATCTCTGGGAAGGGCGCCGAACTGAGCGGAGGAACAAGATGCGTTCTGGTATGGAATATTGCTAAGGTGACATCAATAGGGAGCTCAGCATGAATTTCACTTTGGAGTGCGAACAAGAAGTCGACGGTCGATGGATCGCGGAGGTGCCGGAGCTGCCTGGAGTCCTTGCCTACGGGAGCTGCTCTGCTGATGCAATGGCAAAGGCTGAAGTCCTAGCCCTTCGTGTTATCGCTGATCGGCTTGAAAATGGTGAATCCGAGCCAGTCAACATCCGGTTTTCGCTTCCACTCTCTGCATGGGTAATTGGCCGTCAGCCAGGGCCAGGAAAGTATTGGCAGCATTGCATTCCATGATGGCGAGGAGCTTGGCCCCAGGATGCTGTCTCGAATCGCTAAGCACACAGGCCTCGAACCAGGTGATCTGTGATGCAGGCTGGAAATCGGCTAACAATGCCATACACCTGAGCCGCAACCTGATGGCAAGCGTTAAATGGCTACAGATGACTGCCATGCAGACAGAAGGGGCCATGAATAGAGTGCGGTGACTGAATGAACCTCAAACCCACCAATCAGATGCAGGTCGGGGTGATGTACCTGGATCAGCCTTCGGAACGCCTCGCGCACCTCATTGGCTGTGGCGGTCTTCGGGTCGAGGCCGAACACCACCCAGGGCCGGAAGTGCTGCACACGTCGCTGCCGTTGATCACGGTGGGTCCGTCCTCCCGGTTCCGCTCGTTGGCCGGAATGCCGATGAAGCGCCGGTAGAGCACCAGCCAGTCGTCCTTGGTCTTCAGCGCCACCTCTTCGCCCGTCATCGAGAGCTGGAAGTTCTTGTCCTTGCGCAGCTGGGTGACGGACTTGCAGGGGAAGTGGGCCAGCACCTTGTTCTTGACCTCGGTGGCTGTGGGGGGCTTCGGCGGGGGCGGATCCTTGAACGCTCCCCCATTCACCGTGCGCGCGAAGGCCAGCAGATCGGCCTCCGTCAGTGCCGGCTGTCCCAGGAGCGCCTGGGCCAACCCCCTCCGTCAGTGTCAGCTTCTTGCTTCGGGCGGCCACAGGCCAGTGGTGGAAAGGGGTTTCATGCTCGCCAGTGGCTTCCGGCGTTGCCTGGGGGCTTTGGACACTGTCGTGTTTTGTTGGCCTGGGCGGGCCGGTGCTCTGCGGCGCCTTTGCTAAGTTGCCGCCGCCTGCCTGGCCCTTTGCTTGCTGATGAAAGCCGTCATCCTGGCCGGTGGACTGGGCACCCGACTGGCGGAGGAGACCCACCTGCGGCCCAAGCCGATGGTGGAGATCGGCGGCAAGCCGATCCTGTGGCACATCCTCAAGATCTACAGCCACCACGGCATCAACGATTTCATCATCTGCTGTGGCTATAAGGGCTATGTGATCAAGGAGTACTTCGCCAACTATTTCCTGCACACCAGTGATGTCACCTTCCATATGGATCTCAACCACATGGAAGTGCACCGCCAGAAGGCGGAACCCTGGAAGATCACCCTGGTCGACACCGGCGACACCACCCTCACCGGCGGCCGTCTGGCCCGGGTGCGCAGCTACCTCCCCGACGACGAGTCCTTCTGCTTCACCTACGGCGATGGCGTCGCTGACGTGGACATCACCGCCCTGATCGCCCACCACCGCCGCGAGGGCCTGCAGGCCACCCTCACCGCCGTCCAGCCCCCCGGCCGCTACGGCGCCCTGCACCTGGACGGGGATGTGGTGACCGATTTCGAGGAGAAGCCCGACGGCGACAACGCCTGGATCAACGGTGGCTTCTTCGTGCTCGAGCCCCCCGTGATCGACCTGGTCGACGGCGACGACTGCATCTGGGAGCAGGCGCCCCTCAAGGCCCTCGCCACCCAGGGCCAACTGAACTCCTTCAAGCACCGCGGCTTCTGGCAGCCGATAGACACCCTGCGCGACCGCCAGCGGCTCGAAGACCTCTGGCAGCAGGGGCGCGCCCCCTGGAAGATCTGGAGCTGACCATGGCCAGCACCTCCCCCAGGCGGGCCTGGCAGCAGCCCGATCCCGCCTTCTGGCAGGGCAAGCGGGTGCTGCTCACCGGCCACACCGGCTTCAAGGGCAGCTGGCTGGCCCTCTGGCTCTGCGAGCTGGGGGCCAGGGTGTCCGGCTTTGCCCTGGCGCCCGACACCGAGCCTTCCCTGTTCGATCAGCTCGGCCTGGCCAGCCGCCTCGATCACCACGTGGGCGATCTGCGCGATCCGGCCGCCCTCACCGAACTGGTGGCCGCCGTGCAGCCGGAGGTGGTGCTGCACCTGGCGGCCCAGCCCCTGGTGCGGCGCAGCTACGCCGAGCCGGTGCTCACCTGGGACACCAATGTGCTGGGCACCATCCATCTCATGGAGGCCCTGCGCCCCCTGGCCCATCCCTGCGCCGCGGTGCTGATCACCACCGACAAGGTGTACCGCAACAACGAATGGCTCTACGGCTACCGGGAGAACGACCCCCTCGGCGGCCACGACCCCTACAGCAGCAGCAAGGCCGCCGCCGAGCTGGCCATCAGCTCCTGGCGCGCCAGCTACTGCGGCACCCTGCCCCACCAGTCGCCCCACCTGCGCCTGGCCAGCGCCCGGGCCGGCAACGTCATCGGCGGTGGCGACTGGGCCGCCGACCGCATCATTCCCGACACCGTCCGCTGCCTGCGCGCCGGGGAGCCCATCACCCTGCGCAACCCCGCCGCCACCCGCCCCTGGCAGCACGTGCTCGAACCCCTCGGCGGCTACCTGGCCCTGGCCGAAGCCCTCGCTGAGCCGTCCGATGGGCGCTCGATGGCCGAAGCCTTCAACTTCGGGCCCCAGCTGGAGGCCAACCGCCCCGTGCAGGAGCTGGTGGAGCAGGCCCTGCATCATTGGCCCGGTACCTGGATCGACGCCTCTGACCCCACCGCCCCCCACGAGGCGGGTCTGTTGAACTTGGTGGTGGACAAGGCCCACCACCGCCTCGGCTGGTCGCCCCGCTGGGATTTCGCCACCACCACCGCCCGCACGCTTCAGTGGTACCGCCGCGTGATCGAAGCCGGCGACGACCCCGTGTCCTGCTGCCTCGACGACCTCACCGACTATCTCGCTTCTCTCCCGCCGGGCCGATCCACCCCATGACCGCCGACCTCGACCAGCTCAAGCAGGAGATCCTCCGGCTCACCCGCGACTACGCCCGCCGGGCCCACGCCGCCTACCGCCCAGGCGACGACCCGGATCGCACCCCCCATGCCGACGGCCAGACCATCCCCTATGCCGGCCGCGTCTTTACCGAAGACGAAGTCGAGGCGGCCGTGGGCACCACCCTCGACTTCTGGCTCACCCTCGGCAGCGAGGGGGCGGCGATGGAGAGCGAGCTGGCGGCCTTCCTGGGGGTGCGCCACAGCCTGCTGGTGAATTCGGGCTCCTCCGCGAATCTGGTGGCGATCTCGGCCCTCACCTCCCACCGACTGCCCGCCGAGCGACGCCTGCGCCCCGGCGACGAGGTGATCACCGTGGCGGCCGGCTTCCCCACCACCGTGGCGCCGATCCTGCAGGTGGGTGCGGTGCCGGTGTTCATCGACGCCGATCCGGTCACCGGCAACGCCCGCTGCGACCAGTTGGAAGCCGCCTTCACACCCGGCGTCACCAAGGCCGTGATGATGGCCCACGCCCTGGGCAACCCCTTCGACCTGGCGGCCGTGCTGCGCTTCTGCCGCGCCCACGACCTCTACCTGGTGGAGGACAACTGCGACGCATTGGGGTGCTCCTATTCCATGCCCCGGGAGCTGGCCGAATCCCTCGGCTTCAGCACCAACAGCCCCGGACTCGATGAGGGCCTCGACCGCGTCATCCGCTGGACCGGCACCTGGGGCGACCTCAGCACCCAGAGCTTCTACCCGCCCCACCACCTCACCATGGGCGAGGGCGGCGCGGTGAACATCGTGCGCGACCAGAAGCTGAAGGTGGTGGCCGAGAGCTTCCGCGACTGGGGCCGCGACTGCTGGTGCCCCTCCGGCAAGGACGACACCTGCGGCAAGCGCTTCGACTGGCAGCTGGGCGAACTGCCCGCCGGCTACGACCACAAGTACATCTACAGCCACCTCGGCTTCAACCTCAAACCCCTCGATCCCCAGGCCGCCATCGGCCGGGTGCAGCTGCGCCGCCTGCCGGAGTTCATCGAGGCCCGCAAGCGCAACTGGCAGACCCTGCGCGAAGGCCTGGTGGCCACCGAGCACGTGCTGGAGTTCTCCCTGCCCACCCATGCCACCGGCTGGGATCCGGCGTCCGGCTTCTCCTGGGATGCCAGCGGCTGCCGCACCGACTGCTCCTGGTTCGGCTTCAAGGTTTCGGTCAAGCCCGACGCCCCCTTCCGGCGCACCGACCTGGCCCGGAAGCTCGATGCCCACGGCATCGGCAACCGCATGCTGTTCGGCGGCAACCTGATGCGCCAGCCGGCCTTCGTGCAGCTGCGCGCCGATCGCCCCGACGCCCTGCGGGTGGTGGGCGATCTGGCCGGCGCCGACGCGATCATGGTCGACACCCTGTTTCTGGGCACTTACCCGGGCCTCACGGGCCCGATGCTGGCCAAGGAGATCGATGTGATCCGGAAGTTCTGCAAGGCCTGATGCGGCTGTTCCTCACCGGCGGCACCGGTTTCATCGGCTCCCACGTGCTGGCGGCGGCCCTGGCAGCGGGCCACCAGGTGATGGCCCTGCGGCGCAGCCCCTCCTCGGCCCCGGTGATCCCCCTGTCGCGCCAGCCCCAGTGGTGCGAGGGCGACCTCGCCAGCCTCACTGCTGGGGATCTGGCAGGCGTCGAGGTCGTGCTGCACCTGGCCTCGGCCGGGGTGAGCCCCAAGCCCGCCAGCTGGAGCGAGCTGGTGCAGGCCAACGTGGCCTGCAGTCTGCGGCTGCTGGAACTGGCGGCGGCGGCGGGGGTGGGCCGTTGTGTCGTGGCCGGCAGCAGCCACGAGTACGGCAACGCCGCCCGCCGCTACGAGGCGATCCCTCCGGACGCCCCCCTGGAGCCCCTGAGCCCCTACGGCGCCAGCAAGGCGGCGGCCTTCCAGCTGCTGCGGGCCTTCGCCATCGCCCAGGGCCTGGAGCTCTTCTACGGCCGCATCTTCTCGGCCTATGGGGAGGGCCAGTTCGAAGGCAACTTCTGGCCGTCTCTGCGCCGGGCGGCTCTTGCCGGAGAGGATTTCCCCATGACCTCCGGCCGCCAGGTCAGCGATTTCATCCCCGTGGCCGAGTTGGCCACCCACCTGCTGGAGGCCTGTGAGCGCCCTGATGTGGCCCCGGGTCGCCCCCTGGTGGTCAACATCGGCTCGGGGACCGCCACCAGCCTGCTGGCCTTCGCGGAGGCGGAATGGGGACGCCTGGGTGCGACCGGTAGATTGCTGCCCGCCAGCCTTCCGGACCGCCCCGATCAGATCGAACGGTATGTGCCCGACCTGAGCGGGCTGCGGATTCCGGCCCCACCCCTTACCTGAATCCGATGAAGGTCCTGATCACCGGCGGTTGCGGCTTTCTCGGCTCCAACCTGGCCGCCTCCTACCTGCAGGAGGGCGCTGAGGTGATCGTGGTCGATGCCCTGTTCCGGCGTGGTTCGGCGGCCAACCTGGCCTGGCTGGAGTCCCAGGCCGCCCCCGGGCGCTTCCACTTCATCCAGGCCGATCTGGCCGAGGCCGAGGCCGTGCTGGCCGTGTTCCGCCGCCACGCCCCCTTCGATTACATCTGCCATGTGGGCGGCCAGGTGGCGATGACCACCTCCCTGACCGATCCCGCCCGCGACCTGCAGACCAACGTGCTCGGCACCTTCGCCGTGCTCGAGGCCGCCCGGGCCCTCTCCCCGGAGGCCCTGATCGCCTACAGCAGCACCAACAAGGTCTACGGCGATCTGGAGGGGCTCCGCTACGAGGAGACCGCCACCCGCTATCGCCTGAGCGACCACCCCGAAGGGCTCGACGAAGCCCTCGGCCTCGATTTCTCCACCCCCTACGGCTGCTCCAAGGGCGCCGCCGACCAGTACGTGCGCGACTGGGCCCGGGTGTACGGCCTCAAAACGGTGGTGTTCCGCCACTCTTCGATCTTCGGCGGCCGCCAGTTCGCCTCCTTCGACCAGGGCTGGGTGGGCTGGTTCTGCCAGAAGGCGATCGAGCAGAAGCGTGCCCATCTGGCGGGCGTGCCCCCCGAGCCCTTCACCATCGCCGGCACCGGCAAGCAGGTGCGAGACGTGCTCCACGCCGACGACCTGATCCGCCTCTACCGGGCCGCCTACAACCACCGCCAGCAGATGACCGGCGAGATCTTCAACATCGGTGGCGGCGCCGCCAACTCCCTCAGCCTCTTGGAGCTGTTCGCCCTGCTCGCCGAGCTACTGGCCATTCCACCACTGGTGTATGACCCCACCCCCCGCCGCGCCAGCGACCAGGACTGCTTCATCGCCGACATTGCCAAGGCCCAGCGCCTGCTGGGCTGGTCGCCGGCCATCTCCTGCCGCGACGGCGTCAGCCGCATGCTCGCTTGGACCGACACCCAGCTGATGGCGGGCTGAGCGACGCCGTTGCGCGCACCCATGACCACCCTCCTCCAGCATATCCAGCAGTTCCGCCAGGCAGCCGAGCAGCGGCTACCTCCCCGGGTCCACGGTTTTCTCGTTTCCGCCGCCCTGATCGGCCTCTGCGCCCTCGGCTATCACCTGCGGCGCCCATCCATCTCCCTGATGCCCACCCTCTATGCGGAGGATGGCTCGATCTTCCTGCAGCAGGCCATCGACCAGGGCGCCGGATCGCTGCTGCAGCTGTATGCCGGCTACAGCCATCTATTGCAGCGGATCACGGCGCTCACGGCCGTGAACCTGCTCTCGCCGTTGGACTATCCGCGCTTCTTTTTGCTGCTGGCCTGGGTCTCTTACCTGCTGCCCCTGGTCAGCGTCGAGGCCCTGATCGGTGCGGGCGTATTCGGCCGGCTGATGCGGGTGGCCTACATCCCCTACGTCTATTACCCCTACGCCGGTGAGACCTATCTGAATCTCCCCAACGCCTACATCTTCTTTCCGCTCGGCTTCATCCTGATCGCCTTTGGCGTGGTGGCGCAGCAGGGGAGCGGGCGACCGGAGGTCTTCAGAGCTCCACTTCTCAAGGCTTTGCTGCTGCTCTATGGACTGGTGGCGGCTTTCACCGGCCCCTTTCTGGCCATTTACACGATTCCGCTGCTGATCTTCTATGGCCTGCGTCGCCGCCGTCTGCCGATCCGGCCCCTGTGGCTGAGCCTGCCGGTGCTGCTGTCGTTCCTGCAGATCTACTTTTCCCAGCTGCAGACCGCCTATCCCCTGTCGACGGCCGCGGCGCTGAAGGAGTTGCTCTCCCGCCCGGCCCTGCTGCTCGACTGGTTTACGGTTCACCAGATCAGCCCTCTGCTGGGTGGGTACAAGCCGTGGTGGTTTTTCCGGAATCTGCCCGATCCCGTGCAGCTGCTGGCCGTATTGGTGGCCTTGGCCCTGGTGCTGCTGGCGCTGCGGGTGGTGGCTCGGCGCATGGGGCAGCCGGGCCTGCTCTATCTGGCGATCTTTTCCACCCTGGTGCTCTCCTTCTCCAGCCTGCTGGTGGCCACCCGCCGCGGCGTTGACCTGAAACTGGTGGTGATCGAGGATGCCGGCGGGCGTTTCTTTTACTGGAACACCGTCCTGTTCCTGTCAGTGCTGCTGATCGCGTTCGTGCTGCTGATGCAGGATCCCCGCAGCCGTCGCAGTCTTCCGGGCCGGGCCCTGGCCACCTGGCTGGTGCTCACGGTGGTCCTCTATCACAACAACGTTGTACCCAGGCCCGTCCTTGAGCTGACGCCCGATCGCCAGATCCGCCTCCTGGACTATGGGCAACAGCTCAGCGAGCAATGCAGGCGGCAGGATCCGATGCCGATCCAGATCTATGGCGGACCAACCTGGAACTTTGAGCTGAAACAGCAACAGATCGACCGCCTCTGCGCTGAACGTTCCTAACGCCCGAACATGCCCACGGCAACGATCGCATAGCCCAAGGTGATCGCCATCACGCTTGCCGGCTGCAGGACGGCCGCATCCTTCAGAGAGAAGAACACATACAGCAGCGGATATTGCAGGCTTAGCACCAGCACGGCCAGTTTCCGGTCGACCCCGGGCAACACCAGGGCCGTGATGCCGAAGGAAGCGCCATAGCAAACAAGCGAGGCTGCCAGGTAGAGCGCACCGGTGCGGACGCCTTCGGCCGGAGGACGGATCCGCAAGATGAATTGGCCCAGGCATGCCGCAAGAACGGCAGCCGAAAGATACACTGCCTGCAGCATGCTTTTTGTCAACATTGTCTTATGGGCCCTATGACGACATTGACACATCATATCGCCATTTGCATCCCATGTTACAACGAGTCGTCCAACATTGAAGCGCTCTATGTTAGGCTTGCCAAGGCTCTAGAGCAGTTTCCGGACGACGTCTTCTCGATTGTTTTTGCCGATAACTGCTCCACCGACCACACGGTCGCACTGATCGAGGCATTGGCAGCAAGTGATTCACGGGTTGGCCTGATTCGCAATGTCTCGAACTTCGGCTTTGTGCGCTCCTCCGCCAATGCCCTGCTGGTCCCTGACGCCGATGCCAATGTGTTTCTGATGTCGGACCTGCAGGATCCCCCCGAGTTGGTGGCCGATCTGATCACGGCCTGGAAGAAGGGCGACAACCAGGTGATTTTTGCTGTGCGGCGCTCGAGCCATGAAAGCCCGATCCTGTTTCTCTGCAAGAAGATCTACTACGCCACCCTGTCCTGGCTGTCTGATTATCCGATGGTGCGCGATACCACCGGCTTCGGCATCTACGACCGCTCCGTGATTCTGGCGCTGCGGCAGTCGATCGATTCCTATCCCTTCATCAAGGGTTTGGTGTGCGCCATCGGCTTCAAGTGGTCAACGATTCCCTATGTGAGCGCCGATCGCAAGGGGGGCAGCAGTTCGGCCTCCCTTTCCTTCCTGGTTGATTTCGGCGTGCTTGGCATCGTCACCTCTTCCCGCAAGCCGATGCGGCTGATCACCACCGCCGGCCTGTCACTTGGGGCCCTCTCGATCCTGCTGTCGTTCGTGGTGATGGTCAGCAAGCTGATCTTCTGGCAAAGCTTCCAGTTCGGTGTGGCCATGCTGTCGGTCACGGCGCTGTTCTTCGCCGGCGCCATGATGTTTGCCCTCGGCATCCTGGGCGAATACATCGGCTTCATCAACCAGCGCACCCTGCGTCTGCCCCTGGTGGTGGAGCGCAGTCGCCTCAACGTGCCCACCCGTCAGAGCTGAACCGCCGGCGAAGTCACGATGCTCCATGAAAAAGCCGGACCCTGACGGCCCGGCTTCGGAAGGGATCACCCCAGCTCCTGGCTGGAGAGATCGGATCAGCCCAGCGCTTTCGCGGTGGCCACCACGTTGTCTACGGTGAAGCCGAACTTCTCCAGGCAGACGTTGCCGGGGGCTGAGGCACCGAAGCTATCGATCGAGACGGTGGCGCCGTCGAAGCCGGTGTACTTGTGCCAGCCGAAGGAGCTGGAGGCTTCCACCACCACCCGCTTGCGAACGGCCGCGGGAAGCACCGACTCGCGGTAGGCGGCGTCCTGTTCCTCGAACAGCTCGACACAGGGCATTGACACCACCCGCACGGCTTTGGCTTCAGCGCTGAGCTGGGTGGCGGCCTTGACGCAGAGGTCGAGTTCGGTGCCGCTGCCGATCAGGATCAGATCCGGGGTGCCGTCGCAGTCGTTGAGGATGTAGCCGCCCTTGGCCACCTTGTCGGCGGCGGAGTTGGCCTGGTTGACCATGGCCTGGCGGCTGAGGGCCAGCACTGTGGGGCGTTTGCGGTTGGTGACGGCGACCTTGTAGGCCCCCACCGTCTCGTTGCCGTCGCCGGGGCGCATCACCAGCAGGTTGGGGATGGCGCGCAGGTTGGCGAGGGTTTCCACGGGCTGGTGGGTAGGGCCGTCTTCGCCTAGGCCGATCGAATCGTGGGTGAGCACGTAGATCACGCCCAGCTCGGAAAGGGCCGACAGCCGCATGGCGCCGATCATGTAGCCGGCGAACACCAGGAAGGTGCCGCCGTAGGGGATCAGGCCGCTGTTGTGGTACGCGATGCCGTTGAGGATCGCCGCCATGGCGTGCTCACGCACACCGAAGTGCAGGTAGCGGTTGGCTTCGTGGCCCTTCTGGAAGCTGGCCTCGCCCTTGATGTCGGTGAGGTTGGAGTGGGTGAGGTCGGCGGAGCCGCCGATCAGTTCGGGCAGGCTGGGGCCGAAGGCGTTGAGGGCGTTGTAGGAGTGCTGGCGGGTGGCCAGGCCCTTGTCCTCGGGGGTGAACACCGGCAGCGAGGCATCCCAGCCCTCGGGCAGCTCACCGCGCAGCAGCCGCTCGAACTCGGCGGCCTCAGCGGGGTAGCGGCTGCGGTAGGCGGCCAGGCTCTCGTTCCAGGAGGCTTCGGTGGCGGCACCGCGCTGAATCGCTTCGCGCCAGTGCTCGTAGGCGGGTTCGGGCACCTCGAAGGCCCCGAAGCTCCACTCCAGCTGCTGGCGGGTGAGCTCGGCCTCCTCGGCACCCAGGGCGGCGCCGTGCACGCCGGCGGTGTTGGCCTTATTGGGGGAGCCGTAGCCGATCGTGGTGGTGACCTTGATCAGGCTGGGACGGTCGGTGACCGCCTTGGCCGCCTCGATCGCCCGGGTGATGGCGGCCACGTCGGTGTTGCCATCCTCGACGTGCTGCACATGCCAGCCGTAGGCCTCGTAGCGCTTCATCACGTCCTCGGTGAAGGACACGGCGGTGTTGCCGTCGATGGTGATGTGGTTGTCGTCGTAGAGGGCGATCAGCTTGCCCAGACCCAGGTGGCCGGCCAGGGAGGCGGCTTCGCCGGAGACGCCCTCCTGGTTGCAGCCGTCACCCATCAGGACATAGGTGTAATGGTCGACGATCTTGGCGTCGGGCCTGTTGAACTTCGCCGCCAGGTGGGCTTCGGCGATCGCCAGGCCCACGGCGTTGGAGATGCCCTGGCCTAGGGGGCCGGTGGTGACCTCCACGCCGGGGGTTTCAAAGGTTTCGGGGTGGCCGGGGGTGCGGGAGCCCCACTGGCGGAACTGCTTGAGGTCCTCCAGGGTGACGCTGTCGTAGCCGGTGAGGTGCAGCAGCGCGTAGAGCAGCATGCAGCCGTGGCCGGCCGAGAGTACGAAGCGGTCGCGGTTGAACCACTGCGGATTTTTCGGGTTGTGGCGCAGCACCTTGTCCCAGAGGGAGAAGGCCATCGGGGCGCAGCCCATCGGCAGGCCGGGGTGGCCCGAGTTGGACTTGTTGATCGCATCGACCGCCAGGAAGCGGATGCTGTTGATGCAGAGCGTCTCTACGTGGCTATCGACCTGGGTGGAGGGGGCGGCGACCATGGCTTGACGGGGGAGTGCAGGGAGGAGGGAGGTGTTCCTGGGATGGGAGGCCCGATGCGCTGGCGCGTCGGGTGATCAGGGCATCCGGCGGAAGGCGAGGCAGACGTTGTGGCCGCCGAATCCGAAGGAGTTGGAGAGCACAACGTTGACGTTGTGTTCCCGGGCCTGGTTGGGCACCACATCCAGATCGCAGGCAGGATCGGGCGTGCTGTAGTTGATCGTAGGCGGTACCAGGTTGTGGGCCACCGCCAGCACCGAGGCGATCGCCTCGATGCCGCCGCTGCCGCCCAGCAGGTGGCCGGTCATCGACTTGGTGGAACTGACCGGGATGGTCATGGCGTGGGCCCCGAGGGCCGACTTGATGGCGGCGGTCTCGTTGCTGTCGTTGGCCTGGGTGCTGGTGCCGTGGGCGTTGACATAATCCACCGCCTCCGGCTCCAGTCGGGCATCGGCCAGGGCCAGCCGGATGGCCTCCGCCGCCCCTACCCCTCCGGGGGAGGGAAGCGTGTAGTGGTAGGCGTCGCAGGTCATGCCGTAGCCGACGATCTCGCCCAGCACCCGCGCGCCCCTGGCCGTGGCGTGCTCGAGGCTCTCTAGCACCAGCACCCCTGCCCCCTCGCCGATCACGAAGCCGTTGCGCTCGGCGTCGAAGGGTCGGCTGGCCGTGGCGGGGTCATCGTTGCGGAAGGAGAGGGCCCGGGCACTGGCGAAGCCGGCCACCCCCAGGGGGGTGATCGCGGATTCGGCCCCGCCGCAGACCATGGCGTCCGCCAGGCCCATCTGGATCAGCCGGAAGGCGTCGCCGATGGCGTTGGAGCCGGCGGCGCAGGCGGTGGCCACGGCGCTGCTGGGCCCCCTGGCACCGATGGCGATGGCCGCCAGCCCGGTGGCCATGTTGGGAATCATCATCGGCACGCAGAACGGGCTGACCCGGTCGGGACCCCGGTCGGCCAGCACGTGGGCCTGGGTTTCCATCATCAGCAGCCCGCCCACGCCGGAGCCGATCGCCACGCCGACTCGCGGGGCATTGCTGTCGTCGATGCTGAGGCCGGCATCGGCCACCGCCTGCTTGGCCGCGACCACGCCGAACTGGCAGAAGCGATCCCAGCGCTTCGCTTCCTTTGGCTCCAGCCAGCCCGCTGTGTCGAAGTCCTTGACTTCGGCGGCGAAGCGGCAGGCATGACGGGAGGCATCGAAGAGGGTGATCGGTGCCACCCCATTTCGGCCGCTGATCAGCCCCTCCCAGTAATCCGCGACGTTGTTGCCGATCGGTGTGACCGCGCCCAGGCCGGTGACGACGACGCGGCGGAGACCATCCACCATGGACGCCTCAGGCCTGCTTTTCTTGGATGTATTTGACGGCGTCGCCCACCGTGGTGATCCCTTCGGCCGACTCGTCGGGGATCTCGATGTCGAAGGCTTCCTCCAGGGCCATCACCAGCTCAACGGTGTCGAGGGAATCAGCACCCAGGTCGTTCTGGAAGTTGGATTCCGGCTTGACCTCGTCAGCCTCCACGCTGAGCTGTTCGGCAACGATCGACCGGACTTTCTCGAAGATCGCTTCCTGGGACATGGCTGCTGTGAGGGAGGCAGCATCCTACGTGTCGCCCCGGTCGGGGCCTTTCGCCGTATGAACAAGGGTGACGGCCAGCCCCGGGTGTCGCCCTGCGCCGGAACGGTGTGGGTACTTTGGGCACCTCGCCGTTCGTTCCCGGCCCTGGCATGTCCCACGCCGTCAAGATCTACGACACCTGCATCGGCTGCACCCAGTGCGTCCGTGCCTGCCCCCTCGACGTTCTCGAGATGGTGCCCTGGGATGGCTGCAAGGCCGCCCAGATCGCTTCCTCGCCCCGCACCGAAGACTGCGTCGGCTGCAAGCGCTGCGAAACCGCCTGCCCCACCGACTTCCTGAGCATCCGCGTCTACCTCGGCGACGAGACCAGCCGCTCCATGGGCCTGGCCTACTGACCCCGGCCGTTCCGCTGCCCTCCCATAAGCTCTTGCCCGGCGCCAGCGCCGGGCTTTTTTTTGGTCTCGGCCCGTGGCCCTGGCCCCCGGTCCCTGGTCCCCGTCCCCCGTTTCCCGCCGGATTACTTCTTCTATGTGCGGCATCGTTGCCCTGATCGGCTCGCGGGAGGCGGCCCCCCAGCTGCTGGAGGGTCTGCGCCAGCTGGAGTACCGCGGCTACGACTCGGCCGGCATCGCCACCGTTGATGGGGCAGGTTTGCACTGCCTCAAGGCCGAGGGCAAGCTGGTCAACCTGACGGCCCGCTACGAGGAGCGGGGGGCCCCGGGCCAGTGCGGTATCGGCCACACCCGCTGGGCCACCCACGGCAAGCCGGAGGAGCGCAACGCTCACCCGCATCTCGATGGCAGCGGCCAGCTGGCCGTGGTGCAGAACGGCATCATCGAGAACCACCGCAGCCTCCGGGAGCAGCTGCAGGCGGAAGGGGTGGAGTTCCGCTCGGACACCGATACGGAGGTGATCCCCCATCTGCTGTCCCGCCAGCTGCGGCAGCGGCAGGCCGAGGGGGCCAGTGCCTCACCGGCGCTGCTGCTGGAGGCGCTGCAGCAGGTGCTGCCCCTCCTGCACGGGGCCTACGCCTTGGCGGTGGTGTGGGCGGCGGTGCCTGGAGCGGTGGTGGTGGCCCGGCGGCAGGCGCCCCTGCTGATCGGCCTGGGGGAGGGGGAATTCCTCTGCGCCAGCGACACCCCGGCCCTGGCGGGCTTCACCCGCACGATCCTGCCCCTGGAGGACGGGGAGGTGGCCCTGCTGACACCCCTGGGCATCGAGCTCTACGACGCTGCCGGGTCGCGGGTGCAGCGCACCCCCACCCTGCTGGTCGGCACCGAGCACGTGGCGGACAAGCGCAGCTTCCGCCACTTCATGCACAAGGAGATTCACGAGCAACCCGAAACGATGGCCCTGTGGGTGGCCCGCCACCTGCCGGAGGGGGCCCTGGTGGCGCTCCCCCTCGACGAGTCCGTCTACGCGGGGGTGGAGCGGATCCAGATCCTCGCCTGCGGCACCAGCCGCCATGCGGCCCAGGTGGGGGCCCATCTGCTGGAGCAGCTGGCAGGGCTGCCCACGTCGGTGTTCTATGCCAGTGAGTTCCGCTATGCCCCGCCGCCGCTGGAGCCCCACACGCTCACCATCGGCGTCACCCAGTCAGGCGAGACGGCCGACACCCTCGCCGCCCTGGCGATGGAGCAGGACCGGCGCTTCCTGGTGGCCGATCCGGCCTACGCCCCCAGGCTGCTGGGCATCACCAACCGCCCCGAGAGTTCCCTCGGCCGCCTGGTGCCCCACCTGCTCGACATCGGCGCCGGCATCGAAGTGGGGGTGGCCGCCACCAAGACCTTTCTCGGCCAGCTGCTGGCCTTCTACGGCCTGGCCCTGGCCTTCGCCGAGCGTCGGGGCGGCACGGCCCACCCCCTCGGTGGCGGCGGCCGCACCCCCGTCGAGCTGCGGGAGCTGGTGGAGCAGCTGCGGGCGCTGCCGGCGGTGCTGCAGCGGCTGGTCGACGACCATGACCGCTGCTGCGCCGAGCTAGCCCATCTGTTCGCCGACACCCAGGACGTCATCTTCCTGGGGCGGGGCATCAACTACCCGATCGCCATGGAGGGGGCCCTCAAGCTCAAGGAGATCAGCTACATCCACGCCGAGGGCTACCCGGCCGGGGAGATGAAGCACGGCCCGATCGCTTTGCTGGATGCCCGGGTGCCGGTGGTGTCGATCGCCGTGCCGGGAACCGTGTTCGAGAAGGTGCTCTCCAATGCCCAGGAGGCCAAGGCCCGCGATGCCCAGCTGATCGGCGTGGCGCCCGCCTGCCCGGACACCGAACTGTTCGACGTGCTGCTGCCCCTGCCGGAGGTGGACGAGCTGCTCAGCCCCCTGCTCACGGTGATCCCGATGCAGCTGCTCAGCTATCACATCGCCGCCCACCGGGGCCTGGATGTCGATCAGCCGCGGAACCTGGCCAAGAGCGTCACCGTCGAGTGAGGGTGTCGGGCCTGTGACGCCCTGCGGTGGCCGCGCCCGCTGACGCGGGCAACGCCCACCTTCGGGGGTCACAGGCCCGACACCCTCACCGTGGGGGAGTGGCTCCGAGAGCCGGCGGTGGCCTCTACTCCCTTTGCCCTGCTTCGCCCAGCTCCTGCCGGGCTGAGGGCGTCGGCCGTAGGCGGCGTTGCCCGCGGAGCGGGCTCGCCGCCGCAGCGACGCCCTCAGCCCGGGACAGGGGCTGGGGCGTCGCTGCGGCCGTAACGGTCGTCGAAGCGGACGATGTCGTCCTCGCCCAGGTAGGGGCCGCTCTGCACCTCGATCAGCTCCATGGGGATCTTGCCGGGGTTGGTGAGGCGGTGGCGGGCGCCGAGGGGGATGTAGGTGCTTTGGTTCTCGCCCACCAGCTCCTCGACGCCGTCCTTCTCCACCACGGCCGTGCCCCGCACCACCACCCAGTGCTCGGCCCGGTGGTGGTGCATCTGCAGGGAGAGGCTGGCGCCGGGTTTCACCGAGATCTTCTTGACCTGCCAGCGCTCCCCTTCCACCACGCCGTCGTAGTGGCCCCAGGGGCGGTAGATGCGTCGGTGGGCGCGGCTCTCGGGGGCGCCATCCCGCTCCAGCCGGCCGACGATGCCCTTCACCTCCTGGGCCCGGTCGCGGTGGGCGACGAGCACCACGTCGTCGGTTTCGACCACCACCAGATCCTCCAAGCCCAGCCCCACCACCAGGCGGTGTTCGCTGCGCAGATAGCAGTTGTGGCTGCCCTCGCTGATCACCCGGCCCCGCAGCACGTTGCCCTCATGGTCCTGCTGGGAGGTTTCCCAGAGGGCCGCCCAGCTGCCCACGTCGCTCCAGTCGGCATCAAGCGGCAGCACCACGCCCCGCTCGGTCTTCTCCATCACCGCCACGTCGATGGCGATGCTGGGGCCGTTGGCGAAGGCCTCCCGCTCCAGCCGCAGGAACTCCAGGTCGGCGCTGTCCTGCTCCAGGGCGATGCGGCAGGCGCTCACCACCTCGGGGGCGAAGCGCTCCAGCTCCGCCAGGATCGTGCTGGCCCGGAACAGGAACATGCCGCTGTTCCAGGTGAAGCGGCCGGTGGCGAGGAAGGCCTCGGCGGTGGCTTTGTCCGGCTTCTCCACGAAGCGGGCGATCGGCACGGGCGTGGCGGCGGCCATGGGTCCGGCGGCTTCGATGTAGCCGTAGCCCGTTTCGGCGCTGGTGGGCACGATGCCGAAGCTGACCAGCCGGCCGTCGGCCGCTGCCGCCATGCCGGCGGCCACGGTGGCGCGGAAGTCGTCGGCGCGGCGGATCACGTGATCGGCGGCCAGGATCAACAGCAGCGGGTCGTCACCGCGGGCCGTGGCCTGCAGGGCCGCCACCGCCACCGCCGGGGCGGTGTTGCGCCCCACCGGCTCCAGCAGGATCGCCGCCGGCTCCACGCCGATCTGGCGCATCTGTTCGGCCACGATGAAGCGATGGTCCTCGTTGCAGATCAGCAACGGCGGTGCCAGGTCGGGCAGGCCCTGCAGCCGCTGGTGGGTCTGCTGCAGGAGGGTTTCCTCCGTGGTGCCGGCCAGGGGCCAGTACTGCTTGGGGTAGCTGGCCCGGGACAGGGGCCAGAGGCGGGTGCCGGTGCCGCCGCAGAGGATCACCGGAACCAGGGAGGGGGAGGCCATGGATGCCGCGTTGTCCCGCAGGACCATCGATCGGGCCCATTCAACCTGAGGTGGTCCCGGCCGTCAGCGTTCCTGTGCAGCCGCGGCCGATTCAGAGGTCGAGCAGGCCGGGGGGCGGCGTGAGGCCGATCCAGCCCTCCGCCAGGTTCACCTCCGGCACGATCGCCTCCACGAAGGGAATCAGCAACCGCCGGCCCCCCGCCGCGAGCTCCACCTCCAGCAGATCGTTGCCGGCATGGATCAGGTCGGTCACGGTGCCGAGGGACGCCTGCGGCTCCTCCAGCAGCCGCACCTGGAGCCCCACCAGATCGAGCAGGTGGAATTCCCCCGGCTCCAGGCTGGGACGGTCGTTGGCGGGCACCAGCAGGTGCTGGTCCACCAGGGCTTCGGCGGCGGTGCGGTCGCTGACGCCTTCCAGGCGCAGCACGAACAGGTTCTTGCCCGGCAGGGGCCGGCCGGCCAGCAGCCGCACCGGCCGCGGTGCGCCCTTGGGGGCCTGCAGCCAGCGCAAGCCTGGCCTGGTGAAACGTTCGGGGAAGTCGCTGAGGGGCAGCAGGCGCGCCTCACCGCCCATGCCCTGGGCCGCCACGAACCGGCCCACGGCCATCAGCTCCCCCGGATCGGCCCCGGGCGCCTCGTTGCTGGTGTCGGCCACGGCCAGAGCGCTTGCTTCGCGGCGCATCATCGCGTCATGGGCCTTCGCGGTGCCCGCCGCCACCGCAACAGGGCCTCCCGGCACCGATAATGGCCCCACTTGATGCTCCTCCCGGGGCCTCCGCCATGGCCAGCAGCCCGATCCTGCCCGGTTCCACCGTGGTGGTGCGCGATCCCCGCTCCATTTACAACGGCTACCAGGGCTTCGTGCAGCGCATCAGCGGGGCGATGGCGGCGGTGCTGTTCGAAGGCGGTAACTGGGACAAGCTGGTGACCGTGCCCCTCAGCACCCTGGAGTCGGCCTGAGGTCGAAGGTCTCCAGGGCTGCCCTGGCGGCCTGCTGCTCCGCCTCCCGGCGCGATCCGCCCCGGCCCTCGCCGCTGAGGCCAGCCACCTCCACGCGGCATTCGAAGCGCTCAGGATCGCCGTGCACCCGGCTGCGCTCCTGGCAGTGGTAGGAGGGCAGGCCCTGCCCCTGGCCCTGGCTCCATTCCTGCAGCGCCGACTTCCAGTTGTGGCGCAAAGGATCGGCCAGCAGCTCGGCGGCGCTGGCCTGCCAGTGGGGGGCCAGCCAGTGCTGCACAGCCACCAGCCCGCCCTGGGGCCCGCCGCCCACGCTGTAAATGGCGCCCACCAACGCTTCACAGCATTCGGCCAGCACGGTGGCGCGGCCGGCCCGATCGCCGGTGGCCATCGCCCCCAGCAGCAGCACTGGCTCGAGGGCGATGGCGCGGGCCAGATCGCTCAGCCAGCGGTCGGACACCAGCTGGGCCCGCAGGGCTGAGCTGTCGCCCACGCTCAGGGACGGGTGGGCCGAGCGCAGGAACTCGGCGGCCGCCAGGCGCAGCACCGCATCGCCGAGGAACTCCAGGCGGTCGTGATGGCGGGGCAGCCCCGTGGAGCTGTGGGTGAGGGCCTCATCGATGCTGGCCAGGGCGGCGTCGGCGGCGGCGGCATCCAGGGGCAGCAGGCCGTTGCCGCTGCTGAAGCCGAGACTCACCAGAAAGGCCAGGAGCTGCTGGCGGCGCTGGGGCGTCATCGCGGGGCAAGGGGGGAAAGCAGGACGTAAGCCGGGTTCTGTTCTCCCCTGGCGCCAGAGACGCCAGGGGGGGTGATCATCTGTCTGGGACCGCCGTCACCGGCGGCCTCGAGCGGCGCATGGGAATCGGGACGGGGAAGATGGCCAACCGCTGTCCCTGGGCCTTGCTCCCAGCCGGGGTTTACCAAGCCGGCACCTCTCGATGCCGCTGGTGCGCTCTTACCGCACCTTTGCACCCTTGCCTGTGCACCCGGCGAGGCGAACCTCCCACGGGGCCATCGGCGGTGTGTTTCTGTGGCACTGTCCTCACGGTCACCCGCACTGGGCGTTACCCAGCAGGCCTGGCCATTGGGGAGCCCGGACTTTCCTCAACCGGCCGCGGCGGAGACCCGAAGGCCGCACCACACCGATTGCGATCACCTCGCCTGCTTTCTGTCATTCAGATTACCGGCCCGGGGGACGTCAGCCGAACGGTCAGTGACCCAGCCCGCAGGCCTATGATCCATCGCACTGGGAGAGAGGTTCCGCGGCCGATCTCCACGGGGGGCTGTAGCTCAGCCGGATAGAGCGACGGTTTCCTAAACCGTAGGTCGTGGGTTCGAGTCCCGCCAGCCCCGTGCTCCGCAGCATCGGCTCGGAACGGCTAATCCCTGTAGCGAAACATGCCGAGGCGCCGGAAGAATCCGAAGAAAGGGCCGAACTGCTCTGCGATACCCGTGAAAGCGATGGCCATCAGCAAGGCCTGAACGGAATTCCTGGAGGCTTTGGCGATGAACTTCTCCAGTCGTTGGGTACGCAGCACGCCTGCCTGGTAGTTGGCGGCGTTCAGGCGACTGTTGAAGTTGGTGAGCAGCCGCTGCTTGATCCCGGAGAAAGGAGAGTCAAAGCGGGCCGGCACCCGGGGTGGTGATGGCAGGCTGGCGAGGAAACTGCGAAGTTCGGCTTCGTCATTGGCGGCCGTGACACCCAAGATGATCCTGTTGACCAACTGGATGCTCTCTTTTTCCGTGGCCTGAACAGCACCAATGGCACGGTGTCCGGCATAAACTGAAAGGGAATGATCAGGAGCAGCAGAACCGCAAATCAGCCGGATACCCGCTTCAGAAAGTCCGATCGCTGTTGAAGTTTTGCATTGCGGGGATTCAGCAGGAGCGCCCCGCAGACGAGCAGGCTGCCAAGCAGCAGGGAGGTCGTTCCGGCGAGGATGGCGCTGATCACCTGCAACTGCCATTCCGGCCAGATCAGCCTGACGGGCAGGGAGGTGAACACCACACCGCTCAGGGTCGTACCGATGAGGATCCAGCCGATGAGTGCAAACCAGCGGGAGGCTGTGATGGCTGGCTTGGGGGAGGTCTGGCCTCTGATGCTGGCAGATTCCGTCTTTGTCACTGTTTCTGCAGACGACGGGCCATCTGGCTCGTAGTGCTGATCATCCAGGACGGCCCCACAACCTTACCCCTTGCCAAGCTTGCTGTCTCGCCTGCGGCGCTGGCCGCTGTGAATGGGCAAAAAAAGCCTCTCCCGGAAGGGAGAGGCGAATGGAACGAGGGTTTTCCCTTGCGGGAGAACTCCTGGTGAGAATCAGGCGGCCTGGCGGACGCGCTGGCGGAGCTTGCGGGAGAGGCCGAAGGCCACACCGGCACCCAGGATGGGCAGAGGGCCGGGGACTTCGTTGCCGGAGCGCCGCTGGGTCAGCGAGAGGCCAACCGAGTTGACCAGGGCGGCGTTCGGGCCACCAGCCACGTCGAAGGACTGTGTGAAGACCGCGGAGGTGATGCCAGGGCCGAAGAAGCTTTCCAGGCTCGGGTTGCTCAGGGGGGGCTGCCGTAAGTCGCCGGGGCGATGGCAGGGTTGGAGGTCACCGTGGTGGAGATGGAGCCGTTGGTGAAGGTGCTGCCCGTGATGTTGGACTGGGCCTTCCAGAACTCATTCCCTTGGGCAAGGCCGATGGGGTTGACACTCACCGTGTAGCTGAAGAAGCCGGACGAGTTGGTGCGTTGGACGGGCAAGAAGTTGTACTGGAACTAATATTCGAAATCAGTGACTTGGGTGAAGAGCATCCGATCGGACGCATCAACGACCATCCCACTGAAGTCGAAGTTGGTGAGGGTCTTGTCGCCGACGGTGATGTCGCCGCCGTAGCAGGTGCCGGCGATGATCTCGCTGACAGCGCAGTCGATGAAGTCGCCGGGAGCCGGCTCGGCAGCCGTCGACTCACCGGATTGGATGGCCAGAGCAGCCGTCACCGCCAAGAGGCCGGCCTTGGCCGCCATCCAGGGTCTGAAACGGGGATGGGTCGGGAACATGGTTTGTGGTGGGTGGTACGGAGAGGCTTGGGGGAAAGTTGGCCCAAGCCTCGGTGAGGCGAACTTGGCCAAGGCTTTCACCATGCCACAAGAATGAGCCTTCTTTCAGCGGCCTGTCATCGAGCCTTCACTTTGATCTGCCGCGGCCCCGGCCAGGTGAGCGTCTGCGGGCCTGATCCGGCCAGGGACTCCAGGCTCCCACTGGAGTCTCCTGGGCTGGCAGCGTGCGCCCTGCCGGGCCAGGAGGGCAAGGGGGGGCTGGATCTCAGCCGGTCAGGGCGACGATTTCCTGGGCCGGAGCCCGTGGGTAGACCTCCCGCCAGCCCCGCAGCCCCGGCAGGGACGGCTTGCGGCGGGCCAGGGCCAGCCTAGATTTTTCTTGAGAATTTCTTAAGGCCATGGCTCCCCGTCCCCTGCCTTCCCCCTGGCGGGCCGTCCCTGCCGCCTTCCTCGCCGGTGCGGTCGTCGCCTCGGGTGTCGCCGTCGCCCAGCAGCCCAACATGCAGAACGCCCTGAATGCGCTGTTCAGCGCCCGGTCGTCCCTGCAGATGGCCGCCCCAATAAAGGTGGCCACCGTGACCGGGCGATCACCCTGGTGAATCAGGCGATCGCAGAGGTGGAGGCCGGCATCGCCTACGCCGGCAACTGAACCCTGGCCTGGCCGTAACGAGCGCTACCACTGGTGGGCTTCCCAAAGCGGACGCTCCCGCTAGCGTGGCCCCAGTCGTCAGCAGTGGATGACCCAGCTTCACGACCTGCGCCTGCGCCTGCTGGTGCAACAGGAGAGCGAGGCCATCGCCCATGCCCATCCCGATGAACTGGATCTCTCGGTGGTGCAGGCCCGCTGCCTTTGCTGGCTGGCCCTGCTGGCCGACGCCCATGAGGAGCAGGCCAGCGATGCCGAACGCCGCTGCGACGTCGAACAGGCCATGGGCTGGTTTGCCGATTCCATGCGCCTGCGCGATGTGATTCAGGTGGTCAGCTCGATTGAAATTCCCCTGCCGCTGCTCAGTGAGGCGGGCGATCGGCCCGATCAGGACCCCCTGGCGGCCTGACGGTGCCATGATGGTCGTTGAATGAAAGAAGGGACGCGGTGCCAGAAGAGCCCTGCCAATGTCCTGATTGCCAGCGGTTCTATCGGGAACACGACCGGCTGATCCGCGAAAACCCCAGTCTCCGTCAGCAGCAGGAGCTCAACTGGGCCGCCCTGCAGTCGTTCCGAACCCTGGCCGGCCGTGTGCTGGAGGAGCTCCAGAAGCAGCACGGCGACGGCGACGCCCCCCCCAACCCTGTGGCCCCCGAACCCGGACTCCAGGAGGCCAGTGGCGAGGCCCCGCCCGAAAGCGACGCCATCCAGCAGGCCATGGCCGATCTGGAGAACATCAACGCCCACCTGTTCTCGATCGAGGCCCTGATGGAGCGCATCTTCGATGTGAGGGTGCCCGAGCCCGTGGAGCAGACCTTCCGGGAGGTGGCCGGTGAACTGGCGCCCGACCCCCTCAACGCCGACCGCCTGCGTCTCAACCGCCTGCTGCACCAGACCCCTGACCTGCCCGATCACCGGGGCGCTTGAGCCGCCCCCCCTCCTGTTTCAGGCCACCCTCACTGGGCCGCCGGCAGCTTGCGCCCCTTGGCCGGAAACTCGTCGATCTCGCAGGTGATGGTCACGGGAAATTCCTCCGTCTGCCAGATCCGTTCGCTGTACTCCCGGATTGAGCGATCCGAGGAGAACAGGCCACTGCGGGCGGTGTTCAGCAGGGACATCCGGTTCCAGCGCGGTCGGTCGCTCCAGGCGTCGCTGACGGCCTGCTGGGCCTGCAGGTAGGCCTCGAAGTCGGCCAGCACGAAGAACGGGTCATGCCCCGTGAGATTGTCCAACAGCGGCCGGAACAGCTCTTTGTCGCCATTGCTGAAGTGGCCGCTTTCGATCAGGTGCAGCACCTCCGGCAGCTCCGGGGTGGAGGCGATCAACTCCCAGGGCCGGTAGCCCTCGTGTCTGAGGGCGGCGATGCCTTCGGTGGTGCGGCCGAAGAGGAAGAAGTTGTCGGCCCCCACCTGCTCGCGGATTTCCACGTTCGCCCCATCGAGGGTGCCGATGGTGAGGGCTCCGTTCATCATGAATTTCATGTTGCCGGTGCCGGAGGCTTCCAGGCCGGCAGTGGAGATCTGCTCGGAGAGGTCGGCGGCGGGGTAGACGCGCTCACCGAGCTTGACGTTGTAATCGGCCAGGAAGATGACGCGCAGGCGTCCGTCCATGTCGGGGTCGGCGTTCACCACATCGGCGATGCCGTTGATGAAGCGGATGATCAGCTTGGCCATGGCATAGCCCGGGGCGGCCTTGCCGCCGAAGATCACGGTGCGGGGGGCGAGGCCATCGGCGCGTCCGTTCTTGATGCGCAGGTACTGGGCGATCACCTGGAGGGCGTTGAGGTGCTGGCGCTTGTACTCGTGGATGCGCTTCACCTGCACGTCGAACATCGAGGCCGGATCCACCAGCACGCCCGTGTGGCGATGGATGTAGTTGGTGAGGTGGCGCTTCACCGACAGCTTGGTGGCCCCCCAGTTCTCGAGGAAGCCGCTGTCGTCGGCGTAGCGCTCCAGCTGGCGCAGCTCATCGAGGTTGCGCACCCAGCCGTTGCCGATCGAGGCATCGAGCAGGGCCGAAAGCTGGGGGTTGGCCAGGGCCACCCAGCGGCGTGGTGTCACGCCATTGGTGACGTTCGTGAACTTCTCGGGCCAGAGGGCGGCGAACTCGGGGAACAGGTCCTGCTTGACCAGGGCGCTGTGCAGGGCGGCGACGCCGTTGACGTGGTGGGAGCCGACGGTGGCGAGGTGGGCCATGCGCACGGCCTTGTCTCCGGCTTCATCGATGATCGACAGGCGGCGCAGCACGGCGTCGTTGCCGGGGTACCTGAGTCGCACTTGCTGGAGGAAGCGGCGGTTGATCTCGAAGATCAGCTCCAGGTGGCGGGGCAAC
This sequence comes from Cyanobium sp. Cruz CV13-4-11, assembly GCF_024346055.1. Classification (GTDB taxonomy): domain Bacteria; phylum Cyanobacteriota; class Cyanobacteriia; order PCC-6307; family Cyanobiaceae; genus Cyanobium. Next base: position 4,578 of record NZ_JAGQCH010000015.1, on the reverse strand, counting down.
AGGGAGCCGAACAGATCGAGGCCCCACTTCTCGAGGGCCTCGGGCAGCAGGGTGTGGTTGGTGTAGGAGAGGCAGGCGGTGGTGATGGCCCAGGCGGCGTCCCACTCCAGGTGCTTGTCGTCGAGCAGCAGCCGCATCAGCTCGGCGACGGCGATCGAGGGGTGGGTGTCGTTGAGCTGGACGGCCCAGTGCTGGGGGAAGTCCTGGATGGGAATGCCGCGGGCATCGAGGCTGCGGATCATGTCCTGCAGCGAGCAGCTGACGAAGAAGTGCTGCTGCTTGAGGCGCAGCTGGCGGCCCTTGGCGGTGCCGTCGTTGGGATACAACACCTTGCAGAGGGTCTCTGAGCCCACCTTCTCCTCCACGGCGCCGTAGTAGTCGCCGCTGTTGAAGGCATAGAAGTCGAAGGACTCGGTGGCATCGGCCCGCCAGAGGCGCAGCCGGTCGCAGGTGTTGACCCGGTAGCCCAGCACCGGCACGTCGTGGGGGACGCCGATGGCGTGCTCGGCGGGAATCCAGCGCACCCGGTAGGCGCCGTTCTGGTCGCGGTAGCTCTCCGTGTGGCCGCCGAAGCCCACGAAACAGGCCTGGTCGGGGTGGGGGATTTCCCAGGGCCAGCCGGCCTTGAGCCACTTGTCGGTGATCTCCACCTGCCAGCCGTCGCGGATGAGCTGGTCGAAGATGCCGAATTCGTAGCGGATGCCGTAGCCGGTGGCGGGGATCTCGAGGGAGGCAAGGGATTCGAGGAAGCAGGCGGCCAGGCGGCCCAGTCCGCCATTGCCCAGGCCCGGCTCCTCCTCCACGTCGAGGATCTCCTCGATGTCGTTGATGCCGAACTGCTTGAGGGCTTCGGCGGCTTCCTCCTGGATGCCGAGCATCAGCAGGTTGTTGCCGAGCTGGGGGCCGATCAGAAATTCGGCCGAGAGGTAGGCCACGATCCGCTTGGGATTGGCGGAGATCGCTTCGATGCCCGCCAGGTAGCGGGTCATCAGCCGGTCACGCACGGCGTAACTGAGCGCCATGTAGAGGTCGTGGCGGCTGGCGCTGGGGGCGAGCTTGCCGAGTGTGTAGAAGAGGTGTTCGGTCATGCCGTCGAACACATCCGTCGCCGTCAGGCCGCTGCGATCGGGGTCCGCGAAGCACCCGGGTGTGGGCAGGCTCAGGTTGCGGGGTTGTAGGTCGGTCATGGCGGTCGGCGCGCGGTGGTCCCTCAGGCACAGGTCTTGCCGTGCGTTTCCAGACCGTAGCGGTGGTTGCCATTCCTCCCGCCCGGCCTGTTGGGAGATCAGCAACGGAACACGTGACCGACGCTGACGCCCTTAGCGTCTTTTCGCCACTGATTTCGTTCATGGTCGCGCCCAGCCTGCTGCTCGAGGTCGGCAGCACCCAGATCGAGACGGTGGAAACCCTGCTGCAGGTGGGGCTCTACCTGGTGATCTTCCTGACGGCCAGGGCCCTGGCCGAGCTGATGGTGCGCCTCAAGCTGCCCACGATCCTCGGGGAACTGGTGGCGGGTGTGGTGATCGGCGTCACCGGTCTGCACCTGATCCTGCCGCCGGCCGTTCACGCCGAGATCAACCAGGTCATGCTCGATCTTGTCGGCTCCTGCGCCGGCGTCAGCCCCGAGACGGTGGCTGAGATCTACACCGAGAGCTTCCCCTCCCTGGAGGCCACCTCCAAGCTCGGCCTCTATGCCCTGCTGTTTCTCACGGGCCTGGAAAGCGAACTCGACGAGCTGATGGCCGTGGGCCAGCAGGCCACCACCGTGGCCCTCACCGGCGTGGTGCTGCCCTTCGCCCTGGGCACGGCCGGTCTGGTCCTCCTCTTCCATGTGCCGCTGTTCCCGGCGGTGTTCGCCGGCGCCTCGATGACCGCCACCAGCATCGGCATCACCGCCAGCGTCTTCGGCGAACTGAAGTTCCTCAAGACCCGGGAAGGCCAGACCGTGATCGGCGCCGCCGTGCTCGACGACATCTTCGGCATCGTGATCCTGGCGGTGGTGGTGGCCCTGGCCGGTGACGGGGTGATCGCCGCCGGTCCGATCCTGCAGCTGGTGCTGGCGGCGGCGGTGTTCGTGGCCGTGGCCCTGTTCCTGAGCCGCACCGGTGCGCCGGTCTTCGACTGGGTCCTCGATCGCCTCAAGGCGCCGGGGGAAGTGGTGGTGGCCGGTTTCGTGGTGCTGGGCCTGTGCTGCTTCGTCGCCGAGGCCATCGGCCTCGAGGCGGCCCTGGGGGCCTTTGCCGCCGGCCTGATCCTCAGTGCCTCCAAGCACACCAAGGCGATCCAGCAGTCGGTGAAGCCCCTGGTGGCCCTGTTCGCCACGGTGTTCTTCGTGTTGATCGGCAGCGCCCTCGACCTGTCGGTGATGAATCCCCTCAACCCTGCCAACCGCGAAGGGCTGGTGGTGGCCCTGTTCCTGCTGGCCGTCGCCATCGCCGGCAAGGTGGCCGCCGGTTGGAGCTACCTCAGCAAGGAGAAGACCAACCGGCTGGTGGTGGGCCTGGGGATGATGCCCCGCGGCGAGGTCGGTCTGATCTTCCTGGGTCTGGGCAGCCAGGCTGGCATCCTCTCGGCGCCCCTGGAGGCGGCCATCCTGCTGATGGTGATCGGCACCACCTTCCTGGCGCCGTTGTTGCTGCGCCTGGCGCTCAGCGGCGTCGAGGTCCCCGCCGAGGGCTCCACCGAACAGGCCGCCTGATCCCCTGGCCGCCGGCAGGGACGACCGGCTTCAGCGCTGCCGGTCGTCCCTGCCGGCGGCCAGGCTGAGCGAGAGGCCCCCCAGCACGGCGATCAGGCCCAGGCTTCCGGCCCAGCCGGGGCCGAGGGCCCAGCTCAGCACCAGCTCCGCCACCAGTCCCACCGCCAGGGCCAGCAGCAGGCTGCTGCCCACCAGCACCAGTTGCTGCAGCCCTTCCTCCAGGGAACCCTCAGCCAGGGCCTGCTCCAGCCGGCCCAGCGGCACGCTCAGGGGCAGGTAAAGGGCCAGGGCCCACAGGGCCACCCCCGGCAGCAACGGGCTCAGGTCGGCGAAGGTGAAGGCGTCGGACATCTCGGCAGGCGCAGGGGGCGGGGCCGCACGCTGGCCGGGCTTCCTAGCATCGTCCTTCACCGCTACGCCCCTGCGTCCATGGCTTCGTCACCCGAAACCCCCTGGCAGTTCCTGGGCCATCGGGTGCACGCCGTGCGCGCGGCTCCGCAGCAGCCCACCGGGCCGGCCGTCCTCTTAGTGCACGGCTTCGGCGCCTCCACCGATCACTGGCGCTTCAATATCCCCGTACTGGCCCTCACCCATGAGGTCCATGCCATCGATCTGCTGGGCTTCGGCCGCAGCGCCAAACCCGCTGGCCTCACCTACGGCGGCGCCCTCTGGCGCGACCAGCTCTGCGCCTATGTGGAGGAGCGGATCGGCCGGCCCACGGTGCTGGTGGGGAACTCCCTCGGCGGCTTTGCCGCCCTGGCTGCCGGCGCCGCCCTGGGCGAGCGGGCCGCGGGCGTGGCGCTGCTGAACGCCGCCGGCCCCTTCAGCGACGAGCAGCAGCCACCCCAGGGGTGGGGGGCCATCGCCCGCCAGACGATCGGGTCGGCCCTGCTGCGCAGCCCTGTGCTGCAGCGCCTCCTGTTCGAGAACATGCGCCGCCCCGCCACGGTGCGCCGCACCCTGAATCAGGTCTATCTCGACCGCACCAATGTCGATGACGAGCTGGTGGAGGCGATCCTGCGGCCTTCGCGGGATCCGGGGGCCTTCGGCGTGTTCCGCACCGTCTTCGACATCCCTCGCGGCCAGCCCCTCGACGAACTCTTCGCCGGACTGACGGCGCCGTTGCTGCTCCTCTGGGGCATCCGCGACCCCTGGATCAACGCGGCCGGCCGCCGGGCCAGCTTCCAGCGGCACGCGCCGGCCCGCACGACCGAAGTGGTGCTCGAGGCCGGCCACTGCCCCCACGACGAGGTGCCCGACCAGGTGAACAGGGCCCTGCTGGAGTGGCTGGCGGGTCTGGTGGAAAGCCCGGTTGCCGCGCTGACCGCCAGCTGAACCCGGCGGCGGCGGCTGGTCTGTACATTTCCCTCCACACAGGGGGGCAGGATTGGTCGCCGCCGTCACGAGCACCGGAGCCGCCCTGGCGGCGAGCGGCAAGGCGGCCGGGGTTGGTGGCAAGGTGGGCGGCTTTGCCTACCGGCCGGATATCGATGCGCTGCGTGGTGCGGCGATGCTGGCGGTGCTGGTGTTCCACCTGAACAAGGGTTGGCTGCCTGGTGGGTTCACGGGCGTGGACATCTTCTTCGTGATTTCGGGCTACGTGGTGATGGGCTCGTTGCTGGGCCAGGCCAGCAAGCCGTTCTGGCCGCGGTTGGGGACGTTCTACCTGCGGCGGCTGCGGCGGCTGCTGCCGAACCTGCTGGCGTGCCTGGCTGTGACGAGCCTGGCTGTGGCGGCGTTGATCCCGCCCTTCGAGAGCGGGCCCTACTTCAACGCGGCCCTGAAGGCGCTGTTCGGATGGTCGAACAATTTCCTGATGGGGCAGATCGATTACTTCAATCCGGATGCGGATCTGAACCCGTTTCTGCACACCTGGTCGC
>NZ_JAGQCH010000014.1 GCF_024346055.1 Cyanobium sp. Cruz CV13-4-11 | reverse complement strand
CTTGACGCCTGGGGTCGATCAGAAGATCCCGGCTCCATGGCAGAGGACCGGGCCAGGGTGGCTCACTTTTCGCTGTCGCCTCCCCCTGCCATGGCAGGGGGAGGCCCCGGGGTAACCCGCCTACGTAATTGACGCGACCCGCCTACGTAGTTGACACCGGGCAGCCGGCAGGTTCCGGCAGGTTTCAGTGCTGCCTCGTCGCCCTGAAGCCCCGCTCCAGATCGGTGAGGAGATCTTCCAGGGTTTCCAGGCCGACCGACAGCCTCACCAGACCGGGAGTGACACCGGTTTGTGCCAACTGCTGCTCGTTCAGCTGGCTGTGGGTGGTGCTCGCCGGATGGATGATCAGGCTGCGCACGTCGCCCACGTTGGCGAGGTGGCTGAACAGTTCGGTGGCCTCCACGAAGCGCTTGCCCGCCTCCAGACCACCGGGAAGCTCGAACGAGACGATCGCCCCCTGGCCCCGGGGCAGATAGCGCCTGGCCTGCTGGTGCCAGGGGCTGCTGGCAAGCCCCGGATACACCACCCGCGCCACGTCCTGGCGGGCCTCCAGCCACTGGGCCACCGCCAGGGCGTTGCTGGAGTGCCGCTCGATTCGTAGCGAAAGGGTTTCAAGACCCTGCAGAAACAGGAAGGAGTTGAAAGGGGTCACAGCTGGGCCGAGGTCCCGCAGCAGCGTGACCCGAGCCCGCAGGATGTAGCGGGCAGGGTGCAGGGCCTCCGGAAGCTGGCTGAACACCAGGCCGTGGTAGCTGGGATCTGGCGTGGTGAATTGGGGGAATCGCCCACTGGCTTCGTAGTCGAAGCGTCCCCCATCCACGATCACCCCGCCGATCGCCGTGCCATGGCCACCGATGAACTTGGTGGCCGAGTGGATCACGATGTCAGCGCCATGCTCGAGGGGGCGAAGCAGGTAGGGCGTGGCGAGGGTGTTGTCGATCACCAGTGGAATCCCGTTGGCATGGGCCACTTCGGCGACAGCCTCAAAGTTGAACACGTCGCCCTTGGGATTGCCGATGCTCTCCCCGAAGAAGGCCTTGGTGTTCGGTCGGATCTGACGTCGCCAGGCTTCGCTGTCATCCGGATCGTCAACGAAGCTCACCTCGATGCCGAGCTTCGGCAAGGTGTAGGCGAACAGGTTGTAGGTGCCGCCGTAGAGGGAGGTGCTGGCGACGATGTGGCCGCCGTGTTCGGCCAGATTCAGCAGGGCGAGCGTTTCGGGCGCCTGGCCGCTGGCGGTGGCCAGGGACGCCACGCCCCCCTCCAGATCCGCCACCCTCGCCTCGAAGGCCGCCTGGGTGGGGTTCATGATCCGCGTATAGATGTTGCCGAGTTCCCGCAGCCCAAAGAGGTTGGCGGCGTGGTCGGTGTCGCGGAAGACGTAGCTGGTGGTCTGATAGATGGGTACCGCCCGGGCGCCGGTGGTGGGGTCCGGTGCTGTGCCGGCATGGATCTGACGGGTGGCGAAACCTTGGGTCATGAAGGGAACTCGGTTGATGGGGCAGACGGTCGATGCGTCATCGGGGGGCCCCGATGGCGGAGGCGGCCGGCACCTCGCGCAGCTCGCCGGTTTCCACCTGATAGACGAAGCCGTGGATGGGGATCCGGCCGGGCACCAGGGGGTGCTCACGGATCCGTCTGACGTCCTCCACCACGCTGCGATCCAGGTCCTCGATCGTGAGCCAGTCGATGTCCCCGGCGGCCTTCGATCCTGGACCGGGCCCCACGTCCTCAAAGCCGCTGGGGCCGAGCACGGCGGTTTCCAGACTGCGGGACAGGAGGTCCGAGATCGTTTCCCCGCTGAACAACTCCATGCCGCAGTTGGTGTGGTGAATCACGAACCATTCGTTGGTTCCGAGGAGTTTGTGGGAAATCACCAGGGAACGAATCGCATCATCACTGGCTCTACCCCCCGCATTGCGAATCACGTGCGCATCCCCCTCCCGAAGTCCAGCGAACCTGGAAGGCAACAAACGTGCATCCATGCAGGTGAGCAGCGCCAGCTTCCGAGCCGGTGGAAGTGGCAGTGATCCTTTGTCTCCAAAGCTGGAAGCATACCCAATATTGGCTTCCAGAATTGCGGTGCGTTCGCCCATGGTTGGCTTCAAGAGCAATGGATCAATTCTCTTTCAGGGACCAGGGCTGATGAGTCGTCCAAGAAACACCCTGCAGGACAAATCGACGCTGAGGCAGGTGCTTTGCAATGGACAAAAGAAAGGGAGAAAGGATGAGATCCTCCCTCCCCTTTTGCCCAACCCTTCTCTTATCGAGAACCCCACCAGAGTGCACGAGTCCGCGGGACTGCCGCGTTGTCCTGACCACATGGTCGCTGAGCTGCGACTACACCTCGCACCCCCTCAGAACCCCGCTTCGTCGAGCATCCCCCGCAGCACCTCAGCGCTGTTCACCAGTTGTGCCATTTCCCGCTCGGTCAGGGCCATCTGCACCAGGGCGGCGGCGCCGCTGTCGTTGACGATCGTGGGCAGGCTGAGGCAGACATCGGGCAGGCCGTAGTGGCCGTGGCTGCGGCTGCTCACGGTGAGCATCTGGTCCTTGCTGCGCAGCACCGCCTCCACGATCTCGGCGGTGGCCAGCCCGATTGCCCAGGAGGTGCTGCCCTTGAGCCGGATGATCTCGTAGGCCGCCCGGCGCACCTCGCCATGGAACAGCTCCTGAAGTTCCGGGTCCGCCAGGGTGCGGCTGCCTTCCCAGCCGCCATCGACAAGGCCCGAGCCAGCCACCGTCACCCGGCTCCAGAGCGGCACCTCCGAATCGCCGTGTTCGCCGATCACCCAGGCCTGGACGTCGTGGGGATCGATCCCCAGCCGGCGACTGATGGCCATGCGGAAGCGGGCCGAATCGAGCACGGTGCCCGATCCGATCACCCGGTGGGCGGGGAAGCCGCTCAGCTGGCCGGCGATGTGGGTGAGCACATCCACCGGGTTGCTCACCACCAGCAGCACCGCCCGGGGGCAGTGGAGTGCGATCGGTGGCACGAGCTTGCGGAACAGGGCGGCATTGTGCTCGATCAGCTCCCGCCGCGACTGGCCCGGCTGCTGGGCCACCCCGGCGGTGATCACCACCAGGTCGGCATCCCGTCCCTCCTCTTCCACGCTCCCGGCCCGCAGATCGGTGCGGGGCAGAAACGGCAGGCCATGGCAGAGGTCCATCACCTCCCCCTCCAGCCGGTCATGGGCCACATCCACCAGCACCAGCTCCTCCTGGCAGCCCCGATGCAGGATTGCCACGGCGCAGGCCATGCCCACGGCGCCGCAACCCACGATCACCACCTTGCGGCCGGGGAGGGTGCGCCCCCGCGCCTGGGCGCCGGTGGGAAGCAGCAGGTTGCAGAAAGGGGCGGCTGCGGCTGAGGCGTCGCCGACGGCCGGGGTGAGATCAGGCACCGGGAGCACCGATCAGAGCATCGAGCTGCAGCAGCGCCAGCAGCTCCTGGATCTGGGCGGCCCGGCCCGGTGGCAGGGAAAGCTCGTTGCCCAGGGTGGTGAGGAAGATGGCCTCTTCCGGCTTCACCACTCGATCGCACAACACCAGCTGAACGGCCAGGCCGTAGGCCACCTCCTGCTGGTCGCTGGTGAGCACTGGTAGGGCCTGGCGGATCAGTTCCTGCCAGTGGTCACGGCGGAAGAGATGCAGCAGAGCCTCGATGAGCTCGCCGAAGGCCTCGGCGGGGGTCATGGCTGTCCTCGATCCTTTGCATTCATTGCAGCTGTTCTGTGTGAATCAGGAAGCCAGCGCGAAACAAACCTTGGCAAATTCGTTAGTGGGGGCTCCCGCCTCCTAGCAACATTTTTCCCATCTGACAGTCAAGGAAGTCCTTCTGTCAAGCGGCCTGGGACACACCCCTTGGCGATGCAGGATGCGAGACCATGGCGATGGTAGCGGCGCAGCCTTCTAGGGGTAGCCGTGCCCATCTGGACGCTGCGGTGACGCCGGAAGGGGTCAATTTCTGTGTGTATTCCAAGTTCGCCCCCCACCCCCGCTACAGCTCCCGGTCCGATCCGCTTGGGCCCCGCGAGGCATGCCGCGATCTGGTGGCCATCAAGGCAAGCACAACGATGCCAACGGCGAGCAGCATCACGATGCTGCCGACGACAAGGCCGGCTGGAGCTATGGGGTGGAAGGCCCCAGCCATGAGTCCCAGATAGCAAAGCGGCCCGTCCACTCCCTTGCCGAGGCGGGGATCCATTGGAGCGTCTTGCGACGGCTGATCGCCTCCATGGCGAGCCTGGCCTTAGCTTCAGGAGTGACATTGCTGCTGATGCCACTGCCCATGCCGAGAGCACTGGTGGTCACTAAATCCATGGCCTATTCGCTGGTGGTGGCCTCCGCCGGCGCATTTTTAAAGAATCACACCCCCAACTATGGGTGGTGCAGGAGCATCCCAGACCTCCGGTCTCTGCTGTTGAAAACCCATGCTGAACTCGCCTTTCAGACTGTTACCTCAGTCATGCGTCCATCTCTACACATCGAGAAGGCGCTTGGACATGCTTGTGGAGAAGCATGCTTGCATCTCTACTATGACTTGGCTTACTTCTCGGCATTGCTTTTTGGTGTTCTGTTGTTATCGAGATACCTTTTCCGTATCCTTGAAGCGCCATCGCAACTCCCGCATCAGCAGCGCTGGGCGCGATGGATCCTGTTCATTTTACCCATCTACATCATTCTGTTCTCGGGCGGGTCATTTGTCGACGCTTTATACCCAGCTTCGATCATAGGCCTGCTTGCATTGATTCACTTGGGTGGCGGCAAACCTGTCACCCTTCCGGTTGGCATTTCCGTTGGCCTGCTTGCAATTTTCTTCGCATTCAATGCGGATATGTCAAGGCCCTATGCTCCCTACGCCCTGGCATTCATTCTTTTGTCATCGCTGCTGAATAGAAAATTGCTGGTGTCTCTGGGGTTGCTGCTTGGGCTCCTTCTGGCCTCCCCTTACCACATCAATCAGCATCGCTTGATTAATACATTCATGCTAACGAATTACACGGGTTGCAATCTTGCAGAGGTCTTTGTGCATGCACCCAACATCAAAGGCGGTATTGATATGTCGGTGCACAGTGGAATCGAGGTGGCTGAGTATTGCAAAGAAAATCAGCATATTATCAAGAGCTATATCCTGTCCAACCCATTGAGCGCCATGGGAGACATTCTGGAGCCCCAGCGTCTGGCAAGGATTGTTTTTCCGGCACCCTTTTCGCCATGGAAGTACATCCAGCTACCCAGCCCAGCAGCAGGGCTTGAGGAGGCCCTGCAATGGCTCATGTGGGGAGCTCTTTGCATTTTTCTCTACTACCCACTGGTGCGCATGATTCTTGCCAATATCTGGAAAAGCGTAAGTCAAAGAGCCTTGCTATTCTCGGCGTTGGCCTGCTTCGCGCCTCTCCTCTTTACGCTTGTGGGAAATGGCGGACAGGAGGCTGGCCGTCTCAGCTTGGCCTATATTCTGCCTTTGGCATTCTTTTACTCTTGCTTGCAATCACAACAAGCTCTCGATAGCCGTTAGTGTGGTTTCAACTATAGGCGGAGACTTCGGCTGTCTCTGTCTTGCTCTCCAGCTCCTCGTTACGAACTGCAGGCGGACTGACACCAACGCAGGCAAGGGGACGCCAGCGATTTTGATTGGCATGAGATCCTTCGTTGATAAGGACACGCTTTTACTCTTGATCTGGCCCTGCTGCAGCTGAGGCGCCTGGCCGATCAGGCGCTGGATCGACGGAAGCCAACCTTTTGCAGGCCCTACCCAGGGGCTGGCCCTCCCCAGGGCCTCCTGGAGCCACTGCTGCTGGCCGTGTTGCTGGCAGGGGCCAGGGGCGGCAGTCGGCCTGCCCGTTCCTGAAGCCAGGTTGTCGGCACGGCGAGGGTTCCGGTGCAGCCGCCGAAGCGCAGCTGCAGCCAGGTGATCACCGCCGCTTCGCCGGCCACAATCACCTCGATGGGCTTCTCGCTTGGGCGGCGCTCGTCGCCTTTCCCTGCAGGGTGGCTGAAGGCCGGCCTCAGACAGAGCTCCTCCACCAGATCCGGCCCCAGGTACCAGAGCTCCACGGCCGCTCCCTTGCACTGCCGGCGTTCCTCAATCAGTTCACGCAGCTGGCCGTCCTCGCTGAGCTGGCCCAGCGGAGCCACGAGAAAGGACAGGGAGCGCGTGGGCTCGGTGGCCGAGGCCGGGGGGGTGGCGGACATGGCGGCGTGTGTGGTGGGGGGTGGCGGATGCGGCGGTTGCAACGAAATTGTTGCCACAGAACCACGGAACAATAGTATCGTTATGGCTTAGGCATCAGCGCCCTGCGCGAACCCACGTTTTCTCTCTGGCACCGATCCCCATGACCACAGCCATCCCCACAAGCATCCCCACAGCGATCCCCGAAGCCATCTCCGATCACGCCAGGCCCGCTGATGTGCTGGCGCGCAGAGCTTTTGGCCCCCGAGTGCGTCGGCTTCACGCCCGCATCGGTGCCGCCCACCACCAGGCCGAGGGCATGACCTTCTCCCGATCCCTGCTGGAGGGCCACGCCAGCCCCAGGCAGCTGGCGGCCCTGATCCGTGCCCTCGCCCCCGCCTACGAACTGATCGAGGAGCAGGGCCCCGAGCTGGCCGCCGCCCTGGGGGCGAAGGCCTTTCCCTGGACGGTCCTGGCTCGCCGCCAGGCCCTGCGGCAGGACGTCGCCATGCTGGCTGCCATCCCGGCCACACCGGCCTCTGACGCAGCCCACGACTGGCTGGAGCAGCTGCGCGACCTGGCCCGCCAGGCGCCACACCGCTTGATGGCCCACGTCTATGTGCGCTACGGCGGCGATCTCTCCGGCGGCCAGCAACTGGGCGAGAAGGCCCAGGCCATTCTCTCGAGTCAGGGGCTGCCCAGCCTGCGGTTCTGGAGGTTCCAGCGCCCCATCCCTGAGCTGAAGCAGGCGCTGCACGACGCCTTCGAACAGCTTGATCTCAGCGAGGTGGAAGAGGAGGAGCTGCTGGAGGAAGCGGTGGTCGCCTTCCGCGCCACCCAGCGGCTGCTGGCGGAACTGGCCGCTCTGGAGACGCCCGCGCCTGCCAGCTCCGAGGCCTGATCACCCCGACCGTTCCGCTCCACCCTCCCTGCCTCCCATGACCCCAGCGGCCACCGCTTCAGCGCCCGGCGCCACGACGATCGATCTGCTGCTCAAGCACGACCGGCCCGTACCCCGCTACACCAGCTACCCCACGGCCGCGGCCTTCCACGGGGGCGTCACGGCGGCCGACCTCGAGACCCAGCTGGCCCGCCGCACGGACGAGCCGCTGTCGCTGTATGTGCATGTGCCCTTCTGCCGCAACGCCTGCTGGTTCTGCGGCTGCAACCGTGTCACCACAGGGGCCGGTTCCAAGGTGGTGGGCCCCTACCTGGAGGCCCTGGCCGCTGAACTGGAGCTGATCTCGCGCCACTCCGCCCAGCGGCGCCGCCTGGCCCAGCTCCACTGGGGCGGCGGCACCCCCAACTATCTGACGATCCCCGAGCGCGAGAGCCTCTGGCGGTTGATCGAACGTCACTTCGACCTGGAGGAGGACCTGGAGGCCTCCATCGAGGTCAATCCGGAGGCCCTCAGCCGGGAGGACGTGGTCGCCCTGCGCCGGCTTGGCTTCACGCGGATCAGCTTCGGCATCCAGGATGCCGACCCCCTGGTGCAGCAGGCGGTGAACCGGGTGGTGCCGGTGGAGCAGCTGCGCCGGTCCATGGCCTGGATGCGGCAGGCGGGCTTCGACAGCGTCAACGTCGATCTGATCTGCGGTCTGCCGCTCCAGACCCCGGAGCGGTTCGACGCCACCCTGGCCCTGGTGCAGGACCTGCGCCCCGATCGGGTGTCCCTGTTCTCCTTCGCCTACCTCCCCGACCAGCTGCCCCTGCAGCGCAAGATCGCGCCGCAGGATCTGCCTACCCAGCGGCAGCGGCTGCAGATGCTGGACGGTGCCGCCTCCCGGCTGGGCGGGTGCGGCTACGACGCCATCGGCATGGATCACTACGCCCTCTCCGGCGACAGCCTGGCCGTGGCGGCGCGGCAGGGGTGCCTGCACCGCAACTTCCAAGGCTACACCACCGGCGGGGAGCTGGAGTTGCTGGGGGTGGGCCCCACGGCCATCAGCCAGTTCCCCGGCCTGTTCAGCCAGAACCAGCGGGATCTGAAGGCCTATGGGGCCAGCCTCGCCGCCGGGCAGCTGCCGGTGGAGCGGGGGCTGCTGGTCACCGACCCGGGGGTGCTGGAGCGGCGGGAACTGATCCGGGAGGTGATGTGCCATTTCCGGGTGGCGATCGACCCTGGGCGCTACAGCCGTGAATGGGCCGATCTGACGCTCCTCGCCGCTGACGGCCTGGTGCGGCTCAGCCAGGCCGATGGCCAGGGCCTGGTCGAGGTGACAGCCTCGGGGCGCTGGCTGATTCGCACCGTGGCCGCCGTTTTCGATCCCTCCCAGCGCCGGGCGGCCTCCGGATCACGGCTGATCTGAGCCGGCCTCAGGGTTCCAGCACGCAGTTGATCTTGAGCTCGAAGGGCACGGCGCTGGCGGGCAGCCGCAGCAGCTGGGCCGCCAGGGCGGCCAGATCCTCGGGCTGGGTCATGGCGCCGGCGGGAAGGGCCGTCACCTGGGAGGCCATGGCGGTGTTGACCCAGCCCGGGCAGATCGCCGTCACCCCGATGCCGGCATCCCAGCCCTTGTTGCGCATCGACTGGCAGAGGGCCATCAGGGCGAACTTGCTGCAGGGGTAGGCCGCCAGGGGGCCCTTCACCCGCTGGCCGCTCATCGACACCAGGGCCGCCACGGACCCATCAGATTCACCCGCCATAGCGCTTCGATCTCCTGCTCCTGACCGGCCTTGAACAGCAGTCCCACCCGGGAGAACACCCCTGCGCAGAGGATCAGTCCGTCGATGGCGCCGAAATGGGCCAGGGTCGCCGCCACCCAGGTGCTGGCCTGGCTGGAGTCGCGGGCGTCGTAGGGATGGAGCAGCACCCGCTCGGGGCTCTTGCGGGCGGCCTCCAGCAGCGGACCTGCCGGCAGCCTGGCGGGATCCCGCACCCCCAGGCTGAGCCGATGCCCCTCGGCCAGGGCCCGTTCGGCGATGGCGCGGCCCTGTTCCATGGCCGGGATGTGCTCGACAGGTCTGTCAGCGGGCCACCCATAAAAAAGAGCTGACCGTCACGGTCAGCTCAGGGTGGTGGGCCCCTGAAGGCGGGAGCGAGTGGTCAGAGCGTCACTTCGCCGGTCTCCCCGGTGCGGATCCGGATCACCGTTTCCACCGGGGTGACGAAGAGCTTGCCGTCTCCGATTTCACCGGTATGGGCCGCTTCGGTGATGGCGGCGATCGCCGCATCGACCTTTTCATCGGTGACGACGATCTCGATCCTCGCCTTGGGAAGGAACTCGACGGTGAACTCGGTTCCCCGGTAGCGCTCGACCTGGCCCTTCTGGCGACCGAATCCGCGGGAGTCGGTGACCGTCATGCCGATGATGTCTAGGGCGACGAGGGCTGTCTTGATGGCATCCACCTTGGAGGGGCGGACCATGGCCGTGATCATTTTCATGGAAGGTTTGGTCGTCAGTTGGTCATTGGATCGTAAGCCTCTTCGCCGTGAGCCACGAAGTCGAGACCGCGCTCTTCATCTTCGGCACTGACCCGGAGAGGCATCAGGGCGCCGAGGACCCAGAGAATAATGGCTGTGCCAAGGGCCACGAAGCCATAGGTGACGAGTGTGGCCTTGAGCTGGGCAATGAAGAGGCCGAAATTACCTGACTCCTCCATGATCTTCGCCGAGAGCGGGAAGTAATCCCCAGGAACCAGAGCTTTCGAGGCGAGGATGCCGGTGAGCAAGGCTCCCACGGTTCCGCCCACCCCATGGACCATGAAGGTGTCGAGGGAATCATCAAACTGGATGGCCGCTTTGATCCTCACGGCGACGAAACAGGCGACTGCCGTCAGGATGCCGATCAGGATGGATTGCTCCATGTAGACGAAGCCAGCGGCGGGGGTGATGCCCACCAGACCCGCCACGGCACCGGTGGCCGCACCGACGGCGGTTGGTTTGCCGTCCTTGAGCCATTCAATCAAACACCAGGTGAGCAGGCCGGCAGAGGCTGACGTGGTGGTGGTGAGGAAGGGGAAGCCGGCGGTTTTGGAGGCGAACATGCTGGCGCCGTTGAAGCCGAACCAGCCGAACCAGAGCAGGCCAGCACCCAGGAGGATGAAGGGCACGTTGTGGGGCGGGCGCTTGCTGTTGGGCCAGGTGGTGCGGGGGCCGATGATCGCGGCCGCGACGAGTGCCGCCACACCGGAGGCGATGTGGACCACCGTGCCGCCGGCGAAATCAATGGCTCCGATCGATCCGAAGGGTCCGATGAAGCCCCCACCCCAGACCATCTTGGCCATGGGGGAGTAGATCAGCAGGCTCCAGATCAGACAGAACCAGAACCAGGCCTTGAAGCTGATCCGCTCGACCAGGGCCCCGGAAATCAGCGCCGGGGTGATGATCGCGAACATGCCCTGGAAGAGGGCGAACGACGTGGCGCTGATCGGGAATCCCGGGGCCAGTGCCTTGTCTCCGAGTTCGCCCCCTACGCCATGCAGGAACATCGACCCGAGGCCGCCGATGAAGGGACTGCCGAAGCCAGCATCAAAGGCGAGGCTGTAGCCAACCACCACCCAGAGAACACCGATGAGCCCCATCAGGAAGAAGCTCATCATCATGCAGTTCAACACGTTCTTGGAACGGGTGAAGCCGCCGTAGAAGAAGGCCAGGCCTGGGGTCATCAGCAGCACCATGGCCGAGCCCACCAGCATCAGCAGGGTGTCGGCGCCATCGGTGGGTGCCGCAGCCAGAGCAGCCTTGGCCGAACCCGCCAGCAGCGGGACGATGCCGGCGCCCAGGGCCAACAGGCAGAACGCGGCGCTCCGCAACTGGGGGTCCTGGAGGCGGGCCAGAGCCAGGGAACGGAAGCGGTCAAAGGTGGCCTCTGCGGACCGACCTCGACCTGTGGAAGACAGTGTCATAGGGGTGAGGAAGGAACTATGAAAAGTTCATAGGATTACCATCCACTTCAGGGGTCCATTGCTGTGTAGCCAAACGAACAAAGCCTCCGGTTGGCCTGCGATCGGTCAAAAAAAAGGCCGGGCACTGGGCCCGGCCTGGATGGGTCGGCTGACCCGACGCCTCTGCCGTTCAGGCGACGGCGGCGGCGGCGCGATCGAAGTAGGTCCCCACTTCGGACATCAGGGCGGCGCAGTCCCCCTGGGTGATGCCGTTGCGATCGCTGGCGATGGCGATGGCGGCGTCCTTCATCTTGCGGATGCCTTCGGACACCGAAGCGCCGGGGACGCCGAGGGCCAGGTAGGTCTCGCGCAGGCCGTTGAGGCAGCGGTCCTCGAGCACGGAGGCATCACCCGTGAAGATCGCGTAGGTGATGTAGCGCAGCACGATCTCCATGTCGCGCAGGCAGGCGGCCATGCGGCGGTGGGTGTAGGCGTTGCCGCCGGGGGCGATCAGGGCGGGTTGCTGGTCGAACAGATCGCGGGCGGCGTTGGTGACGATCTTGGAGGCGTTGGAGGTGATGCGGTTGACGGTGTCCATCCGCTTGTTGCTCTCGGCCACCATGGCTCCCAGGGCATCGATCTGACCGGGGCTGAGGAATTCGCCGCGGGCGTCGGCTTGGGCGACGAGCTTGGTGAAGGCGTCGAACATGGGGGTGGCTGGGGAATTTGGGTGCCCCAACCTTAGGTTCGTCGTCCGTGAGGGTGCGAGTCCCGGCATGGTTTTTTCCCCATCGCAGCTGTCTAGGCTGAACTCCCGTTTCGCCCTTCCATGGCCGGCTCCGCCACCGTGCTGTTCGAGCCGCTGAACTGGAAGGAGCTGGCCTCGGAGGCGGCGCCGGCGCTGGCGACGCCCGCCTTCACGGATCCGGCCTCAGGGCCCACCAACCCCCAGGCCCTGTGCCGTCCGTTCGGCCGTCCCGAAGGAGAGATCCGGGTGACGCTGTACCGGGATCACCACGCCTGGTGCCCCTACTGCCAGAAGGTCTGGCTGTGGCTGGAGGAGCGGCGGGTTCCGTACCGGACCCGCAAGGTGACGATGTACTGCTACGGGCAGAAGGAACCCTGGTACACCGAGCTGGTGCGGGGCGGCATGTTGCCGGCGCTCGAGCTGGACGGCCGGCTGATCACCGAAAGCGACCGCATTCTTGAAGCCCTGGAGGCCGCCTTCGGCCCGCTTGGCCAGGGCATGAACGCCCGGGAGGTGCTTCCCCTGCGCCAGCTCGAACGACAGTTGTTCCGGGCCTGGTGCCAGTGGCTCTGCGTCCCGAGTCGTGGGGCTGCTGAAGAGGCCAGGGGCCAGCAGGGTTTCGATCGTTTCGCGGAACGCTTCGCCAGCGCCCTGATCGCCAACCCCGGACCGTTTCTGCTGGGGGACCTGGGCACGGCGGATCTGGTCTTCGTGCCCTACCTGGAACGAATGAATGCCAGCCTGGCTTATTACAAGGGTGACCTGCTGAGGGAGCGGTTCCCGGCCATTGATCGCTGGTTCCACGCCCTTGAGCAGCGATCCACCTATCTGGGCACCCAGAGCGACTTCCACACCCACGCCCACGATCTGCCCCCCCAGATGGGGGGCTGCCATGCCAGTGGCACGGCGGAACAGAGGGATCTGGCGCAGCGGATCGATGCCGGCCCCTGGCCGGTGGTGGCTTCGCCCTGGTCCGACCCCGAAACCAGCCAGAGCGAGCCCCCGGATGCGGCCGGGGTGGCCCTGGCCAGGGTGCTGCGTCACCGGGACACCCTGATGGCACGTAATCCCCTCGGCCGGGACGGGCTGGACCGGCCGTTGCGCTGTGCGCTCACCCTGCTGATCAAGGGCCGGGAGTGCCCGCCGCCGGCTGGATCGGCCAAGGGGCTGCGCTACTTGCGCGATCGCATCAGCGTGCCGAGGGACATGCCCCTGCATGCCGCCCGTCGGCTGCGCCGCGCCCTGGAGACCACCGCCTGCCTGGATCCTGCCGATCCAGGCGCCCAGGGGGACGCGATTTCGGTCCAGCATCGCCGCGACCAGGATCCGGCCCCTTTCCTGGTCGGGTGCGCCCCTCCCCGCCCGGGCGTCCCTCTAGCGTTGGATCCGTAGCTGGAGGTGGCCATGGCCCATCCTTCGTGGCCCAGGCCCCCGGCAAGGAATGCCGCCCTCCTGCCGCTGGCGGCGCTCTCGCTGCTGCTGGCCAGCGCGGTGCCCGTCGCCCGAGCCCTGGAGCTGGGAGGCCGCACCGCGTTCGTGCGGGCCCCCTGGAAGGTGACCCTCACCAGCTACACCACCAACGTGGGCCAATCCCCGGCGGAGTACTTCTTCACCCTCAGCCTCGATGAGCTGGCGGGTGCCTCCCTCGGCGGCCTGACCATCCAGCAGACCCGCGGTGCCGACTGGCAGTTTCCCTTTTCCGTCGAGCGGACCAGGGCCTTCCTGGGAGTCCCCCGCCGCGAGGGGCGCCCGATCCCTGTGCAGACAAGCTTCGACCCTGGCGCCCGGCGCTTCACCTTGAATTTCCCCGAGCCCGTTCCCCCCGGGGCGACCGTCACCGTGTCGCTGCGGCCCTGGTTCAACCCCAACCAGGCCGACACCTACCTGTTCCAGGTGACAGCCAGTCCGGCCGGCCCGGACCCTGTGGCCAGCCCGGTGGGTGTGGGCACCCTGCGGATCTACCAGCCCAACGACTGGTAAGCCTGGCGAGGGACGCCAGAATGAATCCACTTCGACGGCATCAACGATGCAGGCCAGCTGGAATGGAACGGTGATCGCCAGCAGCGACGACATCGTGACGGTGGAAGGCAATGCCTATTTCCCGGCGGAGTCGCTGGACGCCGCCTGCATCAGGCCCTCCAGCCACCGCTCCTTCTGCGGCTGGAAGGGGGAAGCCCTCTACTACGACCTGGTGGTGGATGGCAAGGAGAACCCCAATGCCGTCTGGTACTATCCGGAGCCGAAAGAGGCCGCCAGCAACATCCGGGGCCGGGTGGCGTTCTGGAAAGGCGTGACGGTGGGCTGAGCCCTCAGGTGCCCGGGTAGCGCAGGGTGCGCCATTCACCGCTGAGGGTGCTCACCTCCACCCCGATGCCCACGGGTCCCTGCACGGGGCCGAATTCTTCCTGCCACCAGTGGAGCGCCTCACTCCAGGCCGCATCCAGGGAGTCGTAGAGGTCGTCGAGGATGGGATGGGGGTCACCCTGCTGATCCACCAGCCGGTAGGTGCGGCAGGAGTTGGAACTGCTGCGCTGACGGGTCTGAGGAAAGGAGATCGCCACGTCTTGCCTCGTATACAGAGCTGGCATTCTGCCCCCTGTGCCAGATCGGAACTGTCACCTTCACAACATCTTTCAGTGTTGCCCCGCTATAGGGGCCCGGCGGGATCCCGGGTCGGCGGGCGCTTCCGCCCCGTGCGATGGCTCACCTGGCGGCTGCGCTCCTGGTAGCGGTGCACCACCGGAAGCCTCTCCTCCTGGTACCGCTGCAGGGCCAGCTCGGGGCTGGCGGCGACGCGAGGGGCGAGCCAGGCGGCCAGGGCCACCGCATCCTCCAGTCCCGCCGTCATCCCCCGGGCCTGGGAGGAGCTCATGGCATGGGCAGCGTCGCCGATCAGGGCCACCCGCCCGGCAACGAACGCCGGCAGGGGATCAATGTCGTAGGACCAGTTCGCGATCACCTCTTCCGCAGGCGTGGCGCTGATGATCGCGGCCGCGTCAGCGGGCAGCTTGGCCAGGGCGGTGGCCGGCACCCCCTCCGCCAGCAGCCTCTGCCGGGTGTCGCGGTCATCGGGGAGTTCCTCCTCCTGGAAGAAGCCCCAGTGGGTGCGCCCGTTGCCGTCCCCATCGGGACCCAGATCGAAGAAGTTGGCGTAGATGCCCCGGCCGCGGGCGTAGACGAAGAAATCCCCGCCTGCGCAGAAGCTCTCGTCCGTCACCACCCCACGCCAGACCCGGTCGCCGAGGTACTGCAGGCGCCGGTCGGGGCGCAGCAGGGAGGCCACCCTGGAGAAGATCCCGTCGGCCCCGATCAGCAGATCACCCGTCCATGGAGGGCCCTCGGCGAACCTCACTTCCACGCCCTCGTTCGTCTGGCTCCAGCTGACGAGGGAGCGACCGCCCTGGAAGCAGGCTTGGTCGAGCTGGCGCCAGAGGGCGTCAAGGATGGCGCTGCGGTGAATCAGCAGCGATGGCAGGTCGCCTGCCTCCCGTTCGGCCGGGCTGGCTTCGATCAGATCGCCCCTCAGGTTGCGAAAGACGAACCGCTGAACCGGATGGCCGCCGGCCAGCAGGTCGTCGAGAAGGCCGGGGATGGCGGCCGCCGCCACCGCCTCGACGCCGCTCCTCACCAGCAGGATCCCGCAGCCTTCGGTGCGCAGCCGTGGTGAACGTTCGAACAGGGTGACCCTGTGGCCCTGGCGCTGCAGGATCACCGAGAGCAGCAGGCCGGAGCTGCCGGCCCCCACCACGGCGATGCGAAGCCCGGCGGGGGCGGAACTCATGCGCTCACGGCGGGCTACAGGATGCTGGCATGGAGGACGTCCATCACTTCCAGGACCTTGGTGGTTTCCTCTGGATCCAGGCGCAGGGTGGTGGCCAGGTCGGCGAGGATCTTCTGCTCCTGGTCCTGCAGGGGGCCGTCGGAGCGCATGATCTCCGCCGCCACGGCGTAGGCCGTGTGGCGCTGGCGGTCATCGAGCACCGCGGCCGCTTCCTCCATCAGCCCGATCGACCCCTTGGCCCTCAGGCCCTGAAGCAGGGTGTCCATCAGGGTGATCATGTCCTTGTCACTGCGACCCTTGAAGGGGGCGCGGTAGTCAAGGGCGTGGCGCAGGGCCCGTGTGCCCGCCATGGTGAGAGCGCCATCCCAGGAGACGGCCGCGAGTGCGACCGCGGCGAAGGCCGTTGGTGCGTCCATGGATCGCGTCAAAAGCAAGGAACACCCGTCATCGTTCTCTCCAGGGGTGCCTGTCAGTGGCCGATGTGACCAAATCCACGAAAGACACCCCGGCGGCGCCCTTTGGGCCTCAGCGCCTGGCCGCCGCAGCCCCGCCGCTGCCGCCCTCCCGGCACAGTTTCAGATAGAGGGCATCGGGTTCCTGGTAGCGGGCCGGGCGGCTGTCGTGCAGGCGGGCCAGCTGCTGCCAGCACACGGTCCGCTGCACGTTCTTGAGGCTCTTCCCTTCCCGCACCAGCATGCGCATGGCCCGGCAGTAGGAGCCGTAGCGATCCTCCAGATCCCGGAGTTCGGGGGATCCGTCGGCGGCGGGGAGCTGGTCGGCTGGAGGGATCATCCAATGACTCCAGCACCTTCCGCCACGGGTCGACTGTGCCAAAGGGAACCAAGCGCGCAGAACGTGAGGTCCGTCCCGCCGGGAGGCCCAAAAAAAGAGGGCCCCGAAGGGCCCTTCTGGCTGCGGACTGTGGGGGCGGAACGGGGGCGTTCAGCGGATGAACAGCATCTCCTGGTAGGAGGGCAGGGGCCACAGGTTGTCGTCCACCAGGGCCTCGAGACCATCCACCGCCTCCCGCAGCTCGTGCATCAGCGGCATCAGGGTGTCGGCCGAGTAGCGCATGTGGGCGATGGTGCCATGGGGGGCGTTGCTGATGGCGCTCTCGAGGGCACTGCTCAGTTCCATCAGTTTGGCGCTGAGGGAGGCGACCTTGTGCTGGGTTTCCGAGGACACCTGGAGGCCCATGGCGGTCTGCAGCTGCAGGGAACTGGCCAGCTCACCCAGGTAGCGCATGGCGGCTGGGTAGATCTGGGTCTGGGCGATCTGCACGGCCAGCTTGGCCTCCACGTCGATGGCGAGCACGTACTGCTCGGCGTAGACCTCGAAGCGGCTTTCCAGTTCCAGGGGCGTGAGCACACCCTGCTGGGCAAACAGGTCGCGGACCTCAGGCCGCTGCAGCACCGGCAGGGAATCGGCGGTGGTGGGCAGGTTTTCCAGGCCCCGCTCCTCCACGGCGATGCGGTGCCACTCGCTGGAATAGCCGTCGCCACCGAAGACCACGTTGCCGTGGTCGGTCATGATCTGTTTCAGCACGGAGAAGGCGGCACCCGGGAGGCTTTCGCCGGCGGCCATCTTCTGCTCCAGCTGGTCGCTCATGTAGGCGAGCGAATCGGCCAGGATCGTGTTCATCGCCACCAGGGGGCCGGCCACCGACTGGTTGGAGCCGACGGCCCGGAACTCGAAACGGTTGCCGGTGAAGGCGAAGGGGGAGGTGCGGTTGCGGTCGCCGGGATCCTTGGGGAATTCCGGCAGGGTGTCGACGCCGAGCTGCATGACGCCGGCATGGCTGGAGCCCTTCAGGTCCCCTTCCTTGATCTGGCGGAAGACGTCTTCGAGCTGGCTGCCCAGGTAGACGGAGATGATCGCCGGAGGGGCCTCGTTGGCGCCGAGACGGTGATCGTTGCCGGCGGTGGCCACCACGGCCCGCATCAGGGGGCCGAACTTGTGCACCCCGCGGATGACCGCGCCGCAGAACAGCAGGAACTGCATGTTCTCGTGGGGGGTGCTGCCCGGATCCAGCAGGTTGCCCTGGGTGGGGTTGCCCACCGACCAGTTGACGTGCTTACCGGAGCCGTTGATGCCCTCGAAGGGCTTCTCGTGGAGCAGGCAGTTCATGCCGTGGCGGCGTGCCGTGCTCTTGAGGATGGTCATCGTGAGCTGCTGGTGGTCGGTGGCCACGTTGGCCGCCTCGAAGAACGGGGCGATCTCGAACTGGCCCGGTGCCACCTCGTTGTGGCGGGTCTTGGCGGGGATGCCCAGTTTGTACATCTGGCGTTCCACGTCCTGCATGAACACTTGCACCCGTTGGGGGATGGCGCCGAAGTAGTGGTCGTCGAACTGCTGACCCTTGGCGGAGGACTTGCCGAACAGGGTGCGGCCGGCCAGGAGCAGGTCGGGACGCAGGGGCACGTAGGCGCTGTCGACCAGGAAGTACTCCTGCTCGGCGCCGCAGCTGGAGTTGACCGGGGCCACCTCGGTTTCCCCGAGCAGCCGCAGCAGGCGCTGGGCCTGCTTGTTCATGGCGGCGTTGGAGCGCAGCAGGGGGGTCTTCTTGTCGAGGGCCTCGCCGGTCCAGGAGATGAAGACGGTGGGGACGCATAGGGTGAGACCGTTGGGGGTCTCCATCAGGAAGGCCGGGCTGGTGATGTCCCAAGCGGTGTAGCCGCGGGCCTCGAAGGTGGTGCGGATGCCGCCGCTGGGGAACGAGGAGCCGTCGGGTTCGCCCTGCACCAGCACCTTGCCGGTGAACTCGGTGATCACCGAGCCATCACCCTGGACCGAGATGAAGCCGTCGTGCTTCTCGGCGGTGGCGTTGGTGAGCGGGTAGAAGACGTGGGCGTAATAGAGGGCGCCGCGGCCGGTGGCCCATTCCTTCATCGCCTGGGCCACCACGTTGGCCACCGAGACGTCGAGCTTGCCGTTCTCCTTAATGGTGCGCTGCACCGACTTGAAGATGTCCTTGGGCAGGGCCGCCTTCATCTTGGCCAGGCTGAACACGTCACTGCCCCAGAGCTCATCCAGCGACTCGATGGGGGGGGTCACCACCGGAGGACGCTGGTGAATGGCCTGAATGGCAGCGAAGCGTTGGGGGCTGGGCATTGGAAACAGCTTGGGTCGGCTGGGGGGTATCCAATCCTTGTGTCCTGCCCCATGGGTGGTGCCGTTGATACAGAACGGCAGGTTGGCCGGAGGCCTGCGGCGGCCCTCAGCGCAGGTAGGAGCGGATTCCAGGCCGGCACCAGAACACCAGCGCCGCCAGGGTCAGACCCCAGGCCAGGGGGGCGCCCACCGCCAGCAGGAGCCGTTCTTCACCCATCAGGGCCAGCCGCACGATGCCGTAGGCCATCTCGATCGCCAGATCGATCGACAGCGCCACGATCGCCAGCACCTGACCCCAGAGGCGCCACTTCAGCAGGGCGACGCAGGCGACCACGCCCAGGGCCACAGCCGGCAGCACGGCACTTGCATAGACGACCACATTGGCCGTCCTCCAGACGCTGGTGAGCAGGATCGTCGCCAGGCCCAGCGGCAGGACCAGCAGGTTGGCCACCAGGCCGAGCCAGGCGAGCACGCGGTAGCCGCGCGGAGGCTGGAGTTCCGCCAGGGCGGCCGGGGTCGACAGGAGGGTCTGCATCGCGGCCATTGTCTCAGTTGCGGTCGGGCAGGGCGCCGTCCCGGTCGGATCGAAACACCAGGTCAAGGTCCGGCATCACCTGGCCCGCGATCGACACCAGCGTCTCAAACAGCTGCTTGGTGTGGGGCGCCCCGGCCCCCATGGCCTCTCGGCTCATCAGCACCAGCTCCAGCACGGGACCGTCCGCCTTGGCCTGCACGTCGGCGATCAGCTGCAGCCGCAGCGTCTCGTGCTCCCCCCGCACCATGGCGCTGAGGTGGGCGGGAGAGCGATGCGCCACGTTGGCGTGGAAGCGCTGGATCAGGGGATCGAGCCGACCGATCAGTTCGGGTGGCGGAAGGGGCTGTCGGGGCCGGAAGAGGAGCAGAAAACGGGCCATGATGTCCGACTGTTCCCCCCATCCTGGGTCCGGCGGGTGGTGTACACCACCGCCTCCGGCCAGCTCCGCTCAGCGCAGCTCGAACAGCAGCAGATCAGCCCCATCGGCGCTGGCCTCGAAGCGCTCGGTTGGGGCCGCCGGGAAGCCGAGGCCATCGCCCCGCTGCAGTGGCCTCCCGAAGGCCGTGCCCTGGCCATCGATCAGCTGCAGCCAGCCGCTGGCACCAGGGGCGATGGCCAGCTCCAGCTGCACCCCTGCCGCCGGTCGTGCTCGCCAGAGGCGCACCGGTCGGTTGATGGCCAGGGCGCCCTGCCGTTCGTCCGGATCCAGCAGCGGGGTCCAGCCTGGGCGGATCTGGAACGGCTCCTGGCGATAGGCGGGGGCATGGCCCTCGTGGCTGGGTTCGATCCAGATCTGCAGCAGACGGCAGGGGTGTTCACCCTGGTTCATTTCGCTGTGGACCACGCCGGTGCCGGCGCTCATCGCCTGCACCTCACCGGCCCGGAGCACCTTGCTGTGGCCCATGGAGTCGCGATGGTTGAGCTGGCCCTCCACCATCACCGTGACGATCTCCATGTCCCGGTGCGGATGCATGCCGAAGCCCCGGCCGGCGGCAATGGTGTCGTCGTTGATCACCCGCAGTGGCCCGAAGCCCATCCAGGCGGGATCGTGGTGGTGGGAGAAGGAGAAGCTGTGCCAGCTGTCCAGCCAGTCGAGCTGGCTGTGGAACCGCTCACCGGCAGGTCGGAAGACGAGGGTCATGGGGTGGGGGTCGTCAGGGTTGGATCAGGTCCATCCGCTGGAGGCGGTGCACGATGTCGTCAATGCTGCTGTCCTTGGCGGGGTTCTGGCGGCTGCAGGAGAGCTGGCGACCGACCACATGGGCCCCGAGGTGGGCCAGCTGGATGCGCAGCACGGCCAGCACCTCCACCCCGGGGCCGCCCGAATGGGTGGCAATCGCCATCGGCCGGCCGTTGAACAGGCTGCGGAAATTCTCCCCCTGGACCGAAAGCCAGGCGATGGCGCTGGTCAGCACCGGGGGCAGTGAGCCGTTGTATTCGGGGGCGCAGATCACCCAGCGGGGGGCGGCCCCGAGGGTCTCGCTGAGCGAGCCCACCGCGGCGGGGAGGCCGGCTTCGGCGTGGGTGCGGGGGTTGTAGAGCGGCAGGGACAGGGTGGTGAGGTCGAGCACCTCCGCCCCCATGCCGCGGGCGCGAGCCGCGACGGCAAAGCGTTCAGCGAGTGCCAGGTTCTCACCGCTGCTGGCACTCAGCACCAGAAGATCGGGGGGCATGTCAAGCGGGTTCCAGGAAGGGGGAGTCGGTGTAGCCGGCTGGGCCGGTGGTGTAGTACGTGGCTGGATCGGGATCCTGCAGGGGGGCGCCGCGGCGGAACCGCTCGGGCAGGTCGGGGTTGGCCAGGAAGGCGTTGCCGAAGGCCACCGCATTGAGCTGGCCGGTGGCAATGGCGCCGTTGGCTTCCTCGGCGCTGTAGCCCATGTTGCCCACCAGAACCCCGCGGAAGCCCGTCCGGATCGGGGTGAGCACGTCGCCGTGCTGCTGGCCGAGGAAGTCCCCCCGCATCACGTGCAGGTTGTCCAGCTCGGTTCCATTCAGCCGTTCCGCCAGCCAGCTGGACAGTCCAATCGGGTCGTTGTCCAGTATGGCGTTGGAGCTGTTCAACGAAGAGATCCGCAGGCCCACCAGGGGGGATTCGTTCTGCACGGCCTCCAGCGCTTCCAGCAGCCGCCAGAACCCGGCCACGATCGCCGGCTGTTCGTCATCGGCCAGCTCCCGTGGCACGACGTAGGGCTGTTTCCCTTCGGGGGTGTGCACCTCGTCGCCGGTGATGGCGATCGGGCTGGGTGCCACCGGCGGCGTGCACCGCCTCGGTGGTGAGCCGCCAGCCCGCCACCTGGGCCGCTGAATGGATGCCGGGCTCGTGCCAGAAGGCGGAGTTTCCCTCCATCACCATGGTGGCTTCGGCGATCAGCAGCCCCGGGACGTGGCCAGGTTCGGCGCAAGCGCGGGTGAGGGGAGCCATCAGCACCCGGTTGGGCAGCTCCAGCGGACCGACCGTCAGGGGGGTGAACAGGTCGTTCATCGTGCGGAGATCGGCAGGGGGGAGTGGGGATGCCCTGGACCGGAAGGGATCGTTAAGGTCATGGGGCGACTCTGGCGGACGTGCACGGTGCCTGACAAGAACGCACCGATGGGTGCCTGGGTCACCCGCGGGTAACCGCCCACCCGTGACGACCTTTCTCGACGATCTCGGCAGCAGCGGTGATCCGCAGGTCTGCCCGGCGGAGCTGGCCCTGCTGGTGATGCGCGGCCGCTGGAAGCTGATGATCGTGCGGGAGCTCACCGGTGGTGGGCACCGCTTCTCTGCCTTGCAGCGGTCGCTGGCGGGGGTGAGCCAGAAGGTGCTGACGGCCCAGCTGCGGGAGCTGGAGGCGGATGCCGTGGTCTGGCGTCGCGTCTTCAGCGAGGTGCCGCCCCGGGTGGAGTACGGACTCACCGAGCGTGGTCAGGCACTCCTGCCCGTGCTGGACGGTCTGCATGCCTGGGGAGCGGCAGCGCCTCCAGGGGTGGAAGCTGGGGAATGAGGCTGCGGCGGAACCAGCTCTCCGGCCCGATCCGCTGCAGGGATCGCAGCAGCACCAGCGGCAGGGTACGCAGCTCGAAGGAAGCAATCAGGGTGGGCCACAGCCCCTCCCGCCGGTAGAGCAGGGTCTCGAGCTGATCCCGCTGCAGGGGCGTTAGTGGTCCCCAGCTTCCGCCCACGGCAGCGGCGCGCTGGGCCATCGGCAGGAAGGGCAGCGTCTGGCCCGGAAGCAGTCCCTCCAGCGCCAGGGGGGCGGTGGCCTCCAGAGCGCGGGCAGCGTCTCTGCTCTTCAGGTTGAGTTCGGCGCCCGTGGCGCTGATCGCCTGCAGCCGTCCCAGCACGATCTCCCCCCGGTGGTGCAGCCGGAGCGGCAGGGACAGGGCGAACCAGGGCACCCCATCACTCCGGGGCCGATCCCAGCAGCTCCGGATCGCCAGCAGCAGCAGCAGGCCGTTGAGCAGGCTCCAGCCCAGCAGCACCCCGAGCGTGGCGGCCGAGACCGGCAGAGCCGACCCCTGGCTGACCAGCAGTGGCTGCCGACCCTGAGCCAGGTTCCCCAGGGCCAGCAGTTGGAGGGTGAGCAGCACCAGCAGCGGCAGCAGCAGGCCCGCGTCGGGTCCGGTGGGCCCCTGGCCGGTCACCGCCTTGGGGGTGACCCTGAACCGGCGCGGCCGCCCCAGGGCCGTGGACACCACGGCGGCGCAGATCGGCAACAGGAAGATCCAGCGGTAGAGCTCCGGCAGGATTGCCGCCCGGGCGTGGCCGCTCAGCCAGCGGGTGAGCAGCAACTGGCAGAGGAAGAACGGCAGGGCAACGGTGACCAGCGCCTCGCCACTGATGAGGATCGGGGCGATCCCCAGCAGGCCGAGGCTGAGTGGCGTGCAGAGCAGCACCAGCTGGGCCGGGAAGCTGAACCAGTGCAGGATGCCCTCGCTGTAGGCCAGCCGTTGCAGGGGACTGAGCCCGGGGATCCGCAGCGGATCGGCCCCCGTGCGCAGGGTCTGCAGCGAACCACTGCCCCAGCGGCAGCGTTGCCGGGCCATGGCCGCGGCCGTGAACGGGGCCAGGCCGGCACTGAGCTTGTCCGGGAGGTAGTGGTTGCGGTAGCCCGCGGCCGTGATCCGGATGCCGGTGGCGAGATCCTCCGAGGGGGTGGCCGTTTCGAAGCCCCCCACCCGATCGAGGGCCTCGCGCCGCATCACGAAGGAGGTGCCGGCGCAGACCACCGCATTCAGGTTCTGACGGGTGGGCTGGATCCAGCGGTAGAAGCTCTCTTCATCGGGCAGCAGCCAGCGCTCCAGGCGCAGGTTGCGCATCACCGGATCGGCATTCATGTAGCTCTGTGGGGTCTGCACGAACCCCACGGACGGATCGATGAACAGGCCGACCGTGCGGCTCAGGAACGGCCGCAGGGGCACAACATCCGCATCGAACACCGCCACCAGATCGCCATGGCAGTGGCGCAGGCCGTGGTTGAGGTTGCCGGCCTTGGCGTGGGGGTGCTCCTGGCGGGCGAGATAGCGGCAGCCGAGGCGGTCACAGAGTTCCACCAGCTCCGGTCGACCAGCGTCGTCCAGCAGCCAGACCGTCAGCGCCGGGTAGTCCATCGCCAGGCAGCCCCGCAGGCAGCGTTCCACCAGATCGGCCGGTTCCCCACAGCTGGGCACCAGCACATCAACCGCCGGGGCCGGCATCGGGATCGGGCCGGCGGGTGGCGCGGGCCGCTCGGGCAGCAGGGTGAACCAGAGCTGCAGGAAGAAGCCGGCCAGCAGCACCAGTTCCGCTGCCAGCGTCAGCAGGCTCAACGTGGTGGACAGGGGGGTGGCCAGGTTGAGACTCGCGCCCAGGCGCCAGCTCAGGTAGCGGGCCCCCAGCACCGTCAGCAGCAACACGGCCCAGGGCAAGCGCGTCATCGACCCTGTCCAATTGTTAAGCAAACCTAGGCGGTTTCCATGGGGCCCGGCCGCGGCCTCCGCTCCCTGCCAGCAACGCCCATGAAAAAGCCCGGCTTCCAGGTGAGCCGGGCTTGGGGTGGAACGGCGAACGTTCCTGTGTTGTGTTGGTGGGTCTGATGTCGATGGGTGATTGGACGATCAGAAGGGCTGACAATCAGGTCCTTGGGGACCGTTGATGGGTGATGAGGAAAGGGGGCCGAGGATGCCCACGCCGTCATGAACGCGCCATCGAAAAGAGGTCAGCTGGGCTGGGGATCCGTGGGAGTCCCCGGGGGGGTGGTTTTCGGAGTCGGAGCTGCGGGCGGTGGCACCTGGGGCCGAGGCATCCAGGAGCTGGTTTCCATAGACCCGTGGGCACCTGAACGATGCATCGGGTGATCTGCAAGAGAACGGGAAACCGTGATAGGGACAAGACTGTTGGAGCAGGGGCCTGCCGTCAACGAACTCCTGAAATCTGACCGGGTGGTGTCTCTTCCATCGCTGGAGCCTCCTGGTTGATGCATTCACTCTCTCCCTTCTGGAGTGTCCTGGCTATAGGCAGTTCTGCCGATCTTCCACGGCCCCGGAGATGAGGGACCCCTGGCCATCTCAGCCATCGCTGCGCTGGGCCACGAGGGCTTCGTAGGCCGTGCAGAACGCCTCCCCCAGGGAGTCCCGCAGCGGTCCGTCGTGGCGGAACGCCTCCAGGGCATCGGCCTGACAGGTGGGCAGGGAGGGAGCACCCTCCGGCGCCTGCACATAGGTGTTCCGATCGCTGCGGGGGCCGGGGTCGAGGCGCCGCTCAATGCCGTCGAGCCCCGCCGCCAGCACCGCGGCCTGGAGCAGATAGGGGTTGGCGGCGCCGTCACCGAGGCGCAGTTCGATCCGCTGGTCGTCGGGGATGCGCACCATATGGGTGCGGTTGTTGCCGCCGTAGCTGATCCAGGAGGGCGACCAGGTGGCGCCGGAGCTGGTGACGGACCGGGCCAGGCGCCGGTAGCTGCCGGCCACCGGATTGGTGAGGGCGCACAGGGCCGGGGCGTGGGCCAGCAGGCCGGCGAGAAACTGATAGGCGAGTTCCGACAGGCCCTTCTCCCCCGCCGGGTCGTGGAACACGTTGTGGCCCGCTTCATCCCAGAGGGAGGCATGCAGGTGGGCGCCGTTGCCGGTGAGGGCCGCAATCGGCTTGGGCTGGAAGCTCACCCGCGCGCCATGGCGTTCGGCCAGGGCGGCCGCCATGACCCGGAAGAAGGCATGGCGGTCGGCGGTCAGCAGGGATTCGGCATAGGTCCAGTTGAGCTCGAACTGGCCGTTGGCGTCCTCGTGATCGGCCTGGTACGGCCCCCAGCCGAGGCTCTCCATGCCCTCGAGCAGCTCACTGATCAGGGGGTAATGGCGCATCAGGGCCATCTGGTCGTAGCAGGGCTTCGACTGCCGATCGAGGCCGTCGGCGATCGCGTCCCGCTCCGGATCCATCAGGAAGAACTCCGCCTCCACGCCACTGCGGAACTGCAGGCCCAGGGCCGCCGCCCGGGCGATCTGCCGCTGCAGCACCCGCCGGGGTGACTGCTCCAGTGCCACGCCTTCCACCTGCAGATCGGTGGCCACCCAGGCCACCTCCTTCTGCCAGGGCAGCACCATCAAGCTGGTGGGATCGGGGATCGCCAGCACGTCCGGGTCCGCCGGCGTCATGTCGAGCCAGGCGGCAAAACCGGCGAAACCGGCACCGGAGCGAGCCAGTTCGGCGGCCGCGGCGGCCGGCACCAGCTTGGCCCGCTGCACCCCGAACAGATCGCAGAACGAGAACAGGAAGTGCCGGATGCCATGGGTGGCGGCGAAGCGGGCCAGGTCGGTCATCGGTCGGTGCTGAGGTGGATGGGGCTCAGGGGCCCGGGGAACGTCAGTGGGGGCAGAGCCGTCAGGCGGTGCAGAGCCGGTCGATGGCGGCCCGCAGCTGGCGCTGCTCAGCCGGAGCGTCCCGGGGATTCCCGGCCCGGTGACCCAGGTCGGACTCCAGGACCTCGAAGTGGGCGCCGCTGATCAGGGCGGCCTCGGCCCCGCAGTCCTCGGGGGTGAAGTAAAGGTCGTGGCGGCCGGCAATCACGGTGGTGCGGGCCCGGATCCGGCCCAGGGCTGCGGCCAGATCGGCCTCGGCGTCACCCGAAGCAAGCCCCGCGGCGGTGGCCACGTCGTTCGCCAGCCAGACGTCCAGCATCGCCAGCAGGTCGTGGGGGTCATGGCGGCGGTAGGCCGGCAGCCAGGACTCCTCCACGTAGGCGTCGACACTGGCATAACCCAGTTGGCGATGGGCACCGCGGCGGTAGAAGGGCTGGCTGGCGGCCCAGCTGGCGTAAATCAGGGCGAAGGTGCGCAATCCCTGCTCCGGCACGCCCCGGAAGCGGTGCCCATCCCAGCTGGGGTCGGCGGTGAGGGCCTGGCGCAGGCTGAGCAGGAACACCCGGTTGTGGGGGGTGGTGCGCGCCGTGCCGCAGACACAGCAGATCCGCCGGGTCCTCTCCGGCTCCAGTACCGCCCAGTGGTAGGCCTGCTGGGCGCCCATCGACCAGCCATAGATCAGGGCGGGGGAGGTCACCGCGAACACCTCCTCCAGCAGCCGTCGCTGGGCGGCCACGTTGTCGCGGTGATCCACGGGCCAGCGGCCGCCGGCCAGCCCTGGATCACCGCTGCTCGGGCTGCTGGAGCGACCGTTGCCGAACTGGCTCACCAGCACCACGCACCAGCGCTCCGGATCGAGGATCGGTCCCACCACCCAGTCGATGTCCTCCGGCCAGGCGCCATAGGAGCTGGGGTAGAGCACCAGGTTGGAGCGGTCTTCGGCCAGGGTTCCGTAGACCCGGTAGTCGAGCCCGGCAGCGGCCATCTGACCCCCGCCGGCGAGGGGGAAATCCCCGAGCGCGAAGCGGCGCGGGGGCGCGGGGGTGGGTGGCAAGGGATCGGGACTCAGGGGAGGGCGAGCCGGGAGGGGTCCTGCAGGAAGCTGCGGTGCACCGCCAGGTAGCCCTGGCCGGTGTGCACCTGATGGGGCGCCAGATGGCCGTGGGCCTCGGCCAGGGCGTGAAAGGGCAGCGAGGGATAGAGGTGGTGCTCGACGTGGAAGGGCATCTCCCACATCAGCCAGCGCAGGGGCCCCAGGGTGCGGGTGGTGCGGGTGTTGCTGAGGCCGTCGGTGTCCGTGCTGCAGCCGCCGTGCTCGGCCATCAGCACGAACCGCAACAGCGGCTGCCCAACAGCGAGGGGCAGCAGCCAGAACCAGAACAGGGCGCCGTTGGCCTGCCACAGGGAGGCCACCAGCAGCACGGCGTAGACGGCGAACTGCAGCCGGATCGATCGGGTGACTGCCGCCGCGGCCTCGGCGGGGATGTAGGGCCTGCCGCCGAAGTCACCGCGCAGGCCGGCGGCATGGCCCCGGAGCTTGCCGATCCACCAGGGCAGGCCGCTGAGCTCCAGCAGGTAGCCGGCCAGGGTGCTGGGGGGCGCTTGCTCCAGCTCGGGATCGAGGCCCGGCTGGTGGGTGAAGCGATGGTGCCACTGGTGATAGCGGCGGTAGTAATCCGCGTTGTAGAAGCTCAGCACTCCGGCCCACCAGGCCACGGTGTCGTTGGCGCCCTTGCTGGCGAAGGCGGTGCGGTGCCCGCATTCGTGCATGGCGCAGAAGCCGAAGGCCAGACCCCAGCCCAGCAGCAGCAGACCCACCAGCCGAAGGGCCCAGAGGGCCGCGGTGGGCAGGGCGGGCAACGCCGGGTAGCCCCAGAGCAGGGCGCCCACCGCCAGCAGCGAGAGATGGAAGGCCAGCCGCCGCCAGCCGGGGCCATCGCGGCGTTCGTTGAGACGCTGCAGCAGGGGACCGGACAGGAGCGGCGAGACAGCTCCCGGGCCGGTCGCCGCAGGCGCGGAGGAGGGTGAAACGGTCACGGCTGGGGCAGCTGGCCTGCGAAAAGGGAAGGCCTGCAACCACTGTCCCGCTCGCGGTCGACCCAACACCGTTCGCGCTGAACATTTGCCCCGGGCGTGGCAACCGGTGCAGCTGGTTACCCGTCCCCGTCCTGCGGCAGGGAAGAGTGGAAGCCGCCTGAGGCGGGTCCAGTGACGTCCCTTCTGTTCTTTTCTCTTTGGGGCTTCCAAGGCTCCCTGGCCCTGGCCCTGGAGACGGCCGAGCGTGGGGGCTTCAATGGCCTGGAGCTGAACATCCGCCATCCCTGCCTGCTGGCCGACGCCGATGGCCCCGCCCGTCTGCGGGACCGCGGCAGGCCCCTGGTGCTGGAGGTGGTCACCGGTGGCGGCTACGTGCCGCAGCTGGGCTGCACGCCGGAGCAGCACCTGGAGGAACTGGGCGAGCTGCTGCAGCGTTGCGTCGGGCTGCAACCCCACCGGGTGACCGTGCTCACCGGCAGCGATGCCTGGCCGCTTGCGCGGCAGATGTCCTTCCTGGCCGAGGCGCTGGCGCTGGCGGAGGCCACCGGCCTGTCGGTGAGCTTCGAAACCCACCGATCCCGCTGCCTGGGGATGCCCTGGACCATCGCCCCCCTGCTGGAGGCCCTGCCCGGGCTGCGGCTCACGGCAGATCTGAGCCATTGGTGCGTGGTGGCCGAGCGGCTGATGACCCCTGACCTGGAGCCGGTGCAGGTGATGGCGGATCGCGTGGACCACATCCACGCCCGGGTCGGCCATGCCCAGGGTCCGCAGGTGTCCCACCCCTTCGCCCCCGAACATGCCGGCGCCCTGGCGGCCCACCTGGCCTGCTGGCAGCTGTTCTCCGAGCGGGCTGAGAAGCGGGGGGCGCCGCCGCCGAGCTTCACCCCTGAATTCGGCCCGGACGGCTACATGCCCACGCTCCCGTTCACCGACCAGCCCGTGGCCGATCTGCTGACGATCAACACAGCGATGGCGCAGTGGTTGCGCCGACAGTTTTCAGCCATGGCCGTCGATAGGATGTCTTGATACAGAACAGAATTAATCCGTGATGGACTCCGTTGACGTCCCCGACGCCGCCCCGGCTGGCAGCCATGGGTCCAAGGGACCGGACCCCCGTCAGGCCGCTCTGATCGCTTCGCTGCGTGCCCGCTACGCCATTGCGGACCAGCGCCAGGATGCGGAGGCCAAACGGGCCTTGTTCAAAGAGGCTGTCTATCTGGGGATCCTCCCCGACGCGTACCAGGGCACCAGCAGCGCGGCGTAGATCGCCTGCTGGTGCAGGATCCGGGCCTCCAGCCGATGGGGAGGCCCGGTGCGGAACCCCTCCCCGTACCCCCGCTGGGCCGACTCCACCAGGGCGCGGTCCTCGGCGAGAAACTGCACCATCTCCGCCATCAGGGCCTCCCCTTCGCCCTGGCGTTCTTCCGGCCCCAGCAGCCACACCTGCATCGTGCAGGTGTCCACGGCAGCGGGCAGAAACTGGATCAGGGCCAGGCGTCCGTCGGGCCACAGCAGCAGGTGGTTCCAGGGCGGCAGGCCGAAGGTGAGAAATTCGCTGTCCCCGTCCAGCCAGGGGGTGGCGAGCACGTTGGCCCAGGTGCCGAAGCGATGGCTGTAGTGGCGCACCGGGCCCTGCATCCGGTGCAGGGTGGTGGGGTGAGCAATGGCGACGTGATAGTCGTCGAGGGTGTTGTCGTTGGCGATCTTCCAGTTGCAGGTCAGGGCTTGGCTGTGGAAGGCCAGGGGCACCAGGGTTCGGGCGAGGGCGTCGGGGGCTTCCTGCAGCGGCAGATCCAGCTGATCGTCCAGCGGGAACGGATCGGCCCCGAGGGCCACCCAGATCAGGGAGGCCCGCACCCGGCAGCCGAGAACCTCCAGCGGCCAGGCCTCGCGATCGAACGGTTCGACGAACTCCGCTTCCCGGGCGGCCGCCAGCAGCGTTCCGCCCAGGTCGTAGGTCCAGCCGTGGTACGGGCACACCAGCCTGCGGCAGGCCACGCTGCCGTCGGCTGGCTCCCGGAAGGCCACGGCCCGGTGGGGGCAACGGTTGCGGAAGGCCCGGACGACGCCGTCATGGCCATGGCTGAGCAGCACCGGCAGGTCCAGCAACTCCACCGCCCGGACATGGCCAGGGGGCAGATCGGCGGCGACGACGACGGGATGCCAGAAACGCGACGCGACGTGCTCCCGCTCGAGGGCGGCGACGGCCTCGGAGCGGTAGAGCTCCGGCGGCAGGAAAGCGGCTGAGGCGGACGGCATCGAAGGGCGTTCAGAGCAGGGAGCCGTCGAGGCTGCGCAGGCGGCTCGCCAGTTCCTCGCGCAGTTCCAGGAAGGGTTGGGACACCCGCAGGTGGCGCAGATCGGAGCGATCCAGCTGCACGGCCACGGTGTGAACGATCCTGCCGGGCCGTGGCGCCATGATGTGGACCGTGCCGGCGAGGAGCAGGGCTTCCTCGATGTCATGGGTGATCAGCAGGGCCGTGAGTCCCGTGGTCTTCCAGAGATCGTGGAGGAACTCCTGCATCGACTCCCTGATCTGCAGATCCAGCGCCCCGAAGGGCTCATCCAGCAGCAGCACCTTCGGCTCGGTGGCCAGGGCCCGGGCGATCGCCACCCGCTGCTGCATGCCCCCGGAGAGTTCCCGCGGCAGCAGCCGGGCCGCATCCGCCAGGCCGACCACGTCGAGGAAGTAAGCGGTCCGCTCCCGGATCTCCGCCTTGTCCCTGCCCTGGAGCGACAGGCCGAAGGCGACGTTCTGGGCCGCCGTCAGCCAGGGGTAGAGGCTGTACTTCTGGAACACCATGCCCCGGTCGGAGCCGGGGCGTTGGACCCGCTCACCATCGAGGTGAATGGTGCCCTCACTGGGGCGCTCCAGACCGGCGATCAAGCGCATCACGGTGGACTTGCCCGATCCCGAGCTTCCCACCAGGGCCATGAACTGGCCGGACACCAGCTCAAAGCTGATATTCTCAAGGACGAGCTTGCAATCGCGCCCCTCACCGAAGCTCTTGGAGACGTTGGAAACCTGAAGATGCATGGGGTTCAGTTGGCCCAGGAGCAGGCCCGGCGCATCAGGAACCGGAAGCCGAGATCGATGATCAGGCCAATCAGGCCGATCACGATCAGGCCAACGAAGATCTCATCGGTGCGCAGGAATCTCTGGGCCAGGCTGATGCGTTTGCCCAGGCCCTCGTTGGCTGCCACCAGTTCGGCAACGATCACGAGATTCCAGGCCGATGCCATGTTGATCCGGTAGGTGTCGAGCACCTGGGGGGCAATGAAGGGGGCCACCACCCTGGTGAGGATCGGCAGACCCCGGCCCCCCAGAGTCAGCGCCGTTTCCACCAATTCGGAGGGAACGAACTTCACCGCGTCCATGATCATCAAGGTGTTGAAGAAAAAGGTGCCGATGAAGATGAGCATCACCTTGGGCAGCTCTTCCAGACCGAAGTAGATGATCAGCAGGGGAATGAAGGCCGGCGCCGGCATGTACCGGATCAACCCCATCAGCGGCTCGAGCAGATAGCAGATCGTCCGGTTTGTGCCCATGGCGATGCCGATCGGCAAGGCCAGCCCCGCGGAGATCACGAATCCCAGGAAGACCCTCTGGATGCTGGCGATGGCGTCCTTGACCAGAATCCCCTGCTGAAACTGGTCGCTGCCCGCCAGCCACACCGCCCCGGGCCCGGGCAGGAAGAGCTTGTCGACCATGCCGCTGGAGGTGGCCAGAAACCACATCACAAAGACCGTGAGGAGGCCAAGCACCCCCAGGACCCAGGGATGATGCAAGAAGCGGCGCAGGGCAGGAGACCGGACCATGGCGGTCAAGGGGCGTTGTCGACGAACTGGGAATTCAGCAGGTTGGTCAGATCAGGCTTGGTCTTGGCCAGGCCCGTTTCGACCAGGAAGGCGCTGATCTGCTCGGCGGCATAGGGCAGCGACAGCATCGTGGTGCCAAGTTTGAAGTTGCTGCGGTTTTCCGCGAGGGTCTGGATGGTGGTGCCGGCGTTGTACTCCTTGAACTCCGCCTCGCTGACACCGGAGCGCTCCACCAGGATTGGCAGGGTGCCGGCGGGATCGTCCTCGATGGTCTTCAAGGTGGCGAACCAGGCGTTGACGATCTTCTGGACTTTCTCGGGATTCTTGGCGACGAAATCGGTGCGGCAGACGAGCAGATCGCTGATCGCCCCGGGGTGATCCTTGGAGGTGGCCAGGGCCCGGCTGCCCGGTCGCTTCAGGGCCTGGGTGGTGAAGGGGGCATAGACACCCGCCGCATCCACCCTGCCGGCAGCGAAGGCCGCTGCGGCGGCGCCGGTTTCCAGGGGGACGAAGGTGATGTCCTTGGCCGAGAGACCTGCGTCCTTGAGCACCTTCAACAACAGGAAGTGGTCGACCGTGCCTTCTTCGGCGGCCACCTTCTTGCCCTTCAGACCAGGGATGGAGGCGATTTCCGCTGCGGCGATGATCTGGTCGTTGCCCGTGGAGAAATCGTTCTGCAGCACGATCTGCAGATCCGCTCCGCCAGCCACGGAACTGATGGTGTCATTCAGGGTCTGACTGTTGCAGTCAAGCTGACCGGCGTTGAGGGCGTTGATGGAGTCGAGGTAGCCGTCAAACCACTGCATCGAGGCCGATACGCCCTGCGCTTTGAACAGGTCCTTGACTTCCGTGACTTTCCACGGGAACCAGCCTGGCCAGGCGCTGTAACCGATTTTTACCGGTGCTTCCTGGCTGGCTGGTTGCTGACAACCGGCCAGCAATCCTCCCCCGAGGCTGGCTACGAGAACAAGGGATAGGGCCCGGTGTTGACGACGGATCGAGGAAAACTTAAACATCAGGGAAATCGGGGAAAGGATGGCGTCTGGAGATGGGAATCAGGGCTGACTTCGGTGTTCCGAGTGATCACGTGGAAGGTCGCTGATCGTCGGATAGGTCGTCAGAAGAACTCCAGATAACGTTGCTGCTCCCATTCGGAAACCGCAGAGTGGTAGGACTCCCACTCTTCACGTTTGTAGGTGATAAACGCCTCGAACATGGCATCACCGAATACGCTTTTGGCAAGTGGATCCAGGGCGAAAGCCTCGACGGCCTCACCGAGGGTCCGCGGCAGCATGGTCAGGCCCCGTTCGGCCCGTTCCGCCGCGCTGAGTGTGTAGGCATTGACCAGATTGGGTGCTCCGGGATCGAGTTCTTCGCGGATCCCTTCCAGCCCGGCCGCCAGCATCAGGGCGGCGCCAAGATAGGGATTGCAGGAGATGTCTGCGGCCCGGCATTCCACCCGTCCCCCCGGTGAGGGAATGCGCAGCATGTTGGTGCGATTGTTGTTGCCGTAGCAAACGAAGACCGGAGCCCAGGTGAATCCCGACATGCTCCCCTGGGCCACCAACCGCTTGTAACTGTTGACCGTCGGAGCGATCACGGCGCAGATGGCCGGTGCATGGCGGAGCACGCCGGCGATGAAGTGTTCGGCCAGCCGGGTGACCTTCCCCGGAGTGGCTTCGGGGGTGGCGAACAGGTTGGCACCCGTCTGCCCATCGGCCAGGGACATGTTGAAGTGGGCGCCGCTGCCGGTGCGGTCACCGAACGGCTTGGGCATGAAGGTGGCCAGGAGCCCATGGCGATGGGCGATCTCCTTGGCCATCAGCTTGAAGAAGGTCAGCCGATCGGCCATGGTGAGGACTTCGGCGTAATCGAAGTCGGTCTCGAACTGGCCAGGGCCATCCTCGTGATCGAAGGAATAGACCCCCCAGCCCAGATCGTTCATCGCCTGCACCAGCTCGTCCAGCCAGGGCAGGTTGTCGAGCAGACCGCGTACGTCGTAGGCAGGTTTGTCGAGGGTGTCGCGATCGCTGTAGGGCACCCAGCCGCCCGCCGCGCCCTTCTTGAGCACGAAAAACTCGGTCTCGATGCCGAGGTTGAAGCGGAAGCCCATGGCGGCGGCCTCCTGGCGGACACGGCCAAGGATGTGGCGGCTGCAGGCGTCGAAGGGCTGGCCGTGCAGATGCAGGTCGCTGGCGAACCAGGCCACCTCCCGCTGCCAGGGCAGCACCGTGGCGCTGGCGGGATCGGGGACGGCGGCCACCTCGTCGTCGCTCACCTCCTGGGGAACCCCGTCGAGGGCCGCCCCGGTGAACAGTTCGGAGCCGGCCATCATCTGGCCGAGGTGCGCGAGGGGTACGGCCTTGGCCTTGCTCACCCCGTGCAGGTCGACGAAGCTCGCCAGGGCGTAGCGGACCCCCTTCGAGCGCAGGTCGGCCTGCAGGGCCGTGGTGGCATCGGAAGCGGGATGCTGGTGACTCATCAGGCGTGCAGCAGGGTGGGGGAGGTCTGAACGGCCTGGCGCTGGGCGTCGAGCCAGTCGTGCCAGGCCTCGAAGCCCTCTCCGGTGGTGGCGGAGAGGCGGAACACGGCGGTGCGGGGGTTGACCTGGCGGATGTGGGCCTCGATCCGCTCCACATCCACCGGCAGGTGGGGCAGCAGATCCACCTTGGTGATCAGCACGCAATCGGCCTCCCGGAACATGACCGGGTACTTGAGCGGCTTGTCGTCCCCCTCGGTGACGCTCAGGAGGGCCACCTTGCGGTGCTCACCGATGGCGAACTCGGCGGGGCAGACCAAGTTGCCCACGTTCTCCACCCAGAGGATGTCCAGGGCGGCGGGATCGAGCCGCTGGTGGAGCAGCTTCAGGCCGCCGCTCACCATGGCGGCATCGAGGTGGCAGGCACGGCCGGTGGTGATCGGCACCACCGGAATCCCCACGGCTTCCAGCCGCTCGGCATCGAGCAGGGTGGTCATGTCGCCCTCCAGCACGGCCATGGCCCAGCGGCCTGAGAGGGCGGCGAGGCTGCGCTCCAGCAGGGAGGTCTTGCCGGCCCCGGGACTGCTCATCACGTTGAGGCAGAGCAGGTTCCAGGCGTCGAAGTGCTCGCGGTTGTGCTCGGCCCGGTGCTGGTTGGCCGCCAGCAGGTTGAGGCCGAGGGTGTCTTCGAGGGGCATGTGCATGGCGGATCAGCGGGCGGCGGTGGGACGGGGAGTGGTGGGCGGTACGTGGGCGGGAGAGGGCTCGAAGCCGTAGGCGACCGAGCGGATCCGCAGCTCGCGGCCGCTGACGATCTCCTCCATCGGGTGCTGACAGCAGGGGGAGCGGAAGCCGTCGGCGGCATCGGGGCTGTAGGTGGCCTGGCAGCGGACGCAGCGACCCACAAGGGGCACCGACTCGATCACCAGTTCGGACCCGTCGAGCCAGGTGCCTTTGACGGCATCGGACCAGGTGACCACCAGCTGGTCGGGTTCGACGCAGGTGAAGGTGCCCACCTCGAGGTGGACCCGGTCCACGTGGGGCTCCCGGGGGGCGTGCTGCTGCTTCCACTCGTGCATGGAGAGGAGCAGGCAGCGGGTCATGTCGACTTCGTGCACGCCCCTATCTCCAGGCGCGGTCGACCTGCATGTTGCAGTCGCTGTGAAGCCAGGCCGGCACCGACTTGCGGGGCAGCTGGCCGCTCACCACCAGGTGGGCCATGGTGTCGCAGATGACCCGGGTGGCCATCAGGGAGGTCATGTCGCTGACGTCGTAGGGGGGGGAGACTTCCACCACCTCAAGGCCGCAGACCGGCACGTTGCGCACGATCAGCTCCAGCAGCTTGAGGGCTTCCCGTGGCAGCAACCCGCCCGGCTCGGGCCAGCCGGTGCCAGGCACGAAACCGGCGTCGATGCAATCGATGTCGAAGGAGATGTAGACGCAGTCGGTACCGTCGGTGGCCCGTTCGATGGCGAACTTGGCCGCCGCCTCCAGGCCCATGTCGCAGATGTCGGTGACGGTGAGCACGTTGGTGCCCCGTTCGCGACAGACCTTCACCCCTTCGCGCGGCACCTGCCAGCCGCCGATGCCCAGCTGCACCAGGTTCTGGGCCGGGGCGTTGGCCATGTTGGTCGCATGGAACCACGGCGTGGTGTGCATGCGCTCGTCGAGGTCGGTCTCCTGGGTGTCGACGTGGCGATCGAAGTGGATGATGCCCACCTTCTTGTCGCCGAGATGGCGGCAGACGCCCCGGACGGTGGGGAAGCCGATCGAGTGGTCGCCGCCCAGGATGATCGGGAAGGCGCCGCTGGCGAACACGTGGGCGATGCCCTTGGAGATCTGGTCGAAGCTCTTTTCGTTGTTGGCGGGGATGGTGAAGATGTCCCCCACGTCGCAGAGGGTGATCTGCTCGCGCAGGTCGACCCCCATTTCGTAGTTGTAGGGGGTGTACAGGGCTGAGATGCGCCGGATCCCCTGGGGGCCGAAGCGGGTGCCTGGGCGGTAGGTGGTGCCGCTGTCGTGGGGCACGCCCACCACCGCCACGTCAAAGTCCCCGACCCGGTTCACATCCTCCAGGTACGGGGCCTTCATGAAGGTGTTGATGCCGGCGTAGTGGGGCAGCTCACCGCGGGAGAAGGTGGAGATGCGCCGATCGACGATGCTGCTCGCCGCCTCCAGGCCATAGCGAAGGCCCTGGTCAACCTCCTGCTGCCAGCCGGTCAGGGGCAGGGCGGCTTCTCTCTCCAGGGCCCGGGCCCCTTCACTGCCGGCAGGGTGACCACCCCGCGCAAATGCCTCGGCCGCATCAGCTGCGCTGCCGCTGGACGGTTCGTTCATTCAGTCCTCTGGGCACGGTGGGAATGGGGCGGTCTCCCGGGCTTTTGTCCCTCCGTGCCATTCACTGTTTTGGGGACATGGGCCCCAGAACAGTGAATGTGCTTCTCTCGGACCAGACATCCTTTTCTTTGCCGGCAGAGCCTGCAAAGGAGGATCGGAACCCTAGAAGCATTGTCCGCTCAGGCATGGTGAAGGTCCATGGGGCTGACCGTTGTGACGGTTGCTACTGGAACCCCCTGGTCGACTCAGGTGGGGCAGGGGAGGCCTGCCGCCTTGCGGTTGGTTTCGCGGCGCAACAACAGAAAGAGGTAGTCAGGGTCCTTGTACTGGCTCGGCAGGCATTGGTGCAGTTGCTCGAGGCGGTGCCAGCAGACCGTGCGCTGGATCTTCTTCAGGGTTCGTCCTTCGCGGACCAGCAGGCGCAGGGCCTTGCAGTACATCGAATAGTTGGCCTCCAGTTCACCGATGGTGACTTTCGGAATCGTGGCCTTCGGTAGGGACGCTGGAAGCGATCGGGCGCTCATCGGCCATCCTTCGGGGCAGGCCCCGCAGAGATCCATCCACTGTCGTCCATGGCCGACCATCGCGCCCCCCCCCAAACGGGGACATTCGGGCTTGGGCGCCGCCATGGGGGTTCGCTGACCCGACCGCAGCGCCGGCGCTGCACCCCTTCCGATTCAGTTAAGATTTTGGCAACAGATCGACACGAGCCATGAATGCTGACCATCCCGTTCTGAATGCGCTGCTGGAGCAGCTCCGCTCCCTCAACGAGCAGTACAGCCAGTTCCCCAACGAAATCAACCGCTACCGCGTTGTCCGCCAGGAGCGGCTGATCGCCCAGTGGGCTCCTGGTTTTAGTTTCGCCGCCTGAGAAACCGGCGACCCAACCCCTCTGCCGGTTAACTCTTGTTAAGAAGTTGCTGCCTCTCGGTCTAACTCATGCACAAAAATCATCCCGTCTACCATTACCTGGTTTCCAGGCTTGAAAGCCTCAGGGATCAGTACCGGCGTAGCCCCTGCGAGACCAGCCGCTATCGGCTGGTGCGCCAGGAGCAGTTGATCGCCCAGTGGGTCCAGAGCTCCGATGCTCCCAACTGATGGAGCGGCAGTGACGGCACAGGCTGGGGTGGACCCGGGCCGCCGTTCCTGAGGAAAGCGCCGTCAAGCTGTTTGTTTGTCTCAGGGTGACCATTGTTGCCGTCCCCTGGCCGAGGATGGGCTATTCCGTAAGCAGCTCACCTTCCGCAGTGGCATGGGAAAAAAGGACAAAAGCGGTTCCAAGATCAAGGCCGACAGGTCGGCAGCTAAATCCAAGGACCTGAGCAGCAAGGACAAGTCAGCTAAAAAGACGGCGAATTCCTACCGATCCAGCGGTATCAGTGAGTCGGATCTCTACCGCCCCTCTCCCATCTTCGACGACCTCGCCAGCCTTCCAGAAGACCGTCCCACCAAGCTGGACCGCAAGTTCTATGAGAAGGAACTGGTCCGGCTGCAGGTGGAGCTGGTCAAGATGCAGTATTGGGTGAAACATGTGGGCTACCGCATGATCCTGCTGTTCGAAGGCCGTGACGCCGCCGGCAAGGGCGGCACCATCAAGCGGATCACCGAGCCCCTGAACCCCCGCGGCTGCAACGTGGTGGCCCTGGGTACCCCCTCCGACCAGCAGAAGTCCCAGTGGTACTTCCAGCGCTATGTCGAGAACTTCCCTTCGGCCGGGGAGATCGTGCTGTTTGACCGCAGCTGGTACAACCGGGCGGGCGTTGAGAAGGTGATGGGCTTCTGCGCACCGGAGCAGGTGGATGAGTTCATGCTGTCCTGTCCGGAGTTTGAGCGCATGCTCGTGCGCAGCGGCATCACCCTGATCAAGTACTGGTTCTCCGTCAGCGACGACGAGCAGGAGATCCGCTTCCGCTCCCGTCTCGAAGACCCCGCCCGGCGCTGGAAGCTCAGCCCGATGGATCTGGAATCCCGAGATCGCTGGGTGGAGTTCTCCCGGGCCAAGGATGAAATGTTCGCCCACACCAACATCCCTGAGGCTCCCTGGTTCACGGTGGAGGCCAATGACAAGCGACGGGCCAGGCTCAACTGCATCCGTCACCTGCTCAGCAAGGTCCCCTACGAGGACATGACCCCGGCCGCCATCGAATTGCCCCCCCGCAAGAGCGGCGGCGACTATCAGCGGCCCCCGATGAACGAGCAGTTCTTCGTCCCCAACGCCTATCCCTGAACCGCCTGGCCAAGCCGCGAGCGGCCCCCCAGCAGCTCCAACCAGATCAGCACCACCAGCCAGTGGATCAGCACCGGCGGCCAGATCGAGCCGGTGGCCTGGTAGGCGATCACGCAGGCCACCCCCAGCAGACTGGCCAGGAGCAGAAAGCGGCCGTCGTCAAACAGGCGCCGCCCCTGGCGATACCAGAGCCGGCTGGCCAACGGATGCCAGGCCACGAACAGCCCCACACTCAGGGCTCCCCAGGCGAGGCTGTCCCATCCGTTCAGCCCTTCGAGGGGGTGGGGCAGCAGGGCCGCGCGGAACAGGGTTTCCTCGATCAGGGACGGGGTCAGCAACAGGACGATCGCCTGGCGGACCATGACGAGGGGCCTCGCCCTGGTCCGCTGCGCCGGCAGGAATCCCGTGCCACGCCCCAAGGCGAGGGCTGCGGCGGCGTAGGCCCCCAGCAGCAGGGCGCCCAGGGCCAGCCCGCGGCCGGTGAGAGGGGCGAAAAAGGCGTCCATCAGCCGGGGCAGGACCACCCCCACCACAGGCAACTGCCCCAGCAGCTGGGTTGGAGCCAGGGGGGCCAGGCGCTCGTCGACCCCGGGAACCTGGTTGGTGCGCACCACATGGAGGGGGTCGCCATGGCGCAGGAACACCCCGGCCATCTCATCGTGGGCCCGGCGGGGCAGCATGGAGCGCCAGCTGAGCACCCCGTCCCACAGGCTCGGGTTGGCCTTGAACCGGTCCGGGCCATCGCCCGGGGTGTCCATGAGCGAGGCGTTGTGGCGCCAGTCGGACCGCACCATGCCGAAGGGGGTCAGCAGGGCATCGAGAGCCTGGGCCAGTGAAGCCAGCCGGGGCAGCTCGCGGCCGTCCAGCTGCCGGCGACGGCGACGCAGCTGGTCGATGGCGATCCAGAGGGCCTGGCTGGAATCCTGCACGCAGGAGATGGCCGGACTGACCAGGGACACCCCGCTGCCGTCGCCGCTGCGGTAGCGGGCCATCAGCACCTCCGCCTGGATCGCCAGTTCCTCCAGCAGCAGGGGCTCGGTGCGCACCAGCACGTCGGAGATCGGACGCGTGCCCAGCCAGCCCCGCTGCAGGTTGCCGGTGTAGGCGCTCCAGTCCTGGCTGCCGGAGACGATGCCATTGGGGTTGTTGGCATAGATCTGGTGGTAGCGCATGTCAAAACGGGGCTGGCCCGTGAAGGGATCGATCACCACCCGGGCGGCGCCGAAGGCGAAATGACCCGTGACCGTGAAGCCGCTGATCGGCTCGCCCTCCGGGCCACCGATGCCGCC
The DNA here is from genome assembly GCF_024346055.1 of Cyanobium sp. Cruz CV13-4-11. Classification (GTDB taxonomy): domain Bacteria; phylum Cyanobacteriota; class Cyanobacteriia; order PCC-6307; family Cyanobiaceae; genus Cyanobium. The sequence goes on along the minus strand of NZ_JAGQCH010000014.1, from coordinate 53,333 downwards.
GAAGTTGTGGATCAGCAGGGAGCGGTCGCTGGGCTGCCACGGGGTGTGGGGACCGTCGGGGACCAGGTCCACCCGGGTGAAGCGGCCGCGCCGGGTCTGGTCGCGGCTCCAGTTGACCCGGTTGATGTGGTTCAGTCCCGCGGTGGTGCCCCGCAGGAGCCGGTCGCTTGCCAGGGAGGTGAGCAGGCGGGGCTCCAGGGCCTGGGCCGTGAAGGTCCCGGCGCTATCCGGGGCTCCGTAGAGGTACCAGCCTTCGTCGCCCGCAGGCGTCTCCAGCAGCCCCTCCGGATCGAAGAAGCGCCGGCCGTGGCGATCGGGTGGCTGGCGGGGCAGCCTGACGGTTTCGATGGCGCCGCTGAAGCCCCCCCGGAGCCGGTCGTAATGCTGCACCCGGAAACGCTCAGGGTCGGCAGGATCGCGCCGGAGCAGTCGCACCAGGCCCACCCAGCGGCCCGTGCTCTGCAGGGGCGGACGGCCGATGCGCAGCATGGGCTCCCCGTCCCGCTGCTCGAGCTGCACCGCTTCGAGTGCCACGGTGATGTCGTCGTGGGGGTGGGCCCCAGCAAGTGACTGCAGCGGCCCCACGTCATCACGGCCGTCCAGGCGGGTGGGGACCACATTGCCTTGCTGGGCCGCCAGGCGGGCCTCGGCCCCGAGCCGTACCGGCGTCTGCATTTTCCCCACCAGGGCACGCAGCCTCGGGTCGTCCTGCCAGCCCAGGCGCAGCCGCCGGCCGATCAGGTCGTCATGGCCGGCCGGGGCCTGTTCCACCTCCAGCCATACCCAGTCCTCGCCGCCCTGGGCCATGGCGGCGGCAGGGGGAAGGATCAGCCGTCCAAACCAGTCGCCATGGGGGCGGTAGAGGGCCAGATCCGGCCGACGCTCCAGGGGATAGTGCGCCGGACGGTTGAAGGGGGCCCGCCAGGCCAGGTCATAGCTGGTGGGGGGGCGTGGGGCCGGCTGGGTCAGGGCTGCCCTGGCCAGGGGCAGGAGCAGCAGCGCCATGGCGCCGATGGCCAGCAGGAGAACGGGCCAGCGGCGGCGGCGCTGGGGAGGCCGCCTCAGCCACGGCTGTGGCAGGAGCAACAAGTCGCTAGCTCCCCCGTTCGCGGTGGATCACCAGGGCGGCCAGCACCCCCCCGGCGAAACCGGAGGCGTGGCCGATCCAGCTCACCCCCGGGGGACTCAGGAAGGGCAACAGGCTGGGCAGGGCACCCCCGTAGGCGAACAGGGCCGTGAGCGACAACAGAATCGAAACTGGGCGGCGCTCCAGCCAGCCGATCAGCAGCAGGTAACCCAGCAGGCCGTAGATCAGCCCGGAAAGCCCGTGGCTGGCCTGGTGCCAGAACAGCCAGACCGGAATGGCCGTGGCGTAGACCCCCAGCCACACCGCCAGGTAGTCGCCCCGGCTCTTGGCCAGCACCAGCCAGGAGAGGGGCAGGAACCAGAGGCTGTTGCTGATCAGGTGCCCGAAGCCACCGTGGCTGAAGGGGGCCGTGAGAACGCCGAGGAAGGGGCCCCCCGGCACCATCGGCAGGTTCCAGCGCCCCCCGAAGACCAGCTGGTCGATGATCTCCTGGACCCAGGGCACCGCCAGGATCAGCAGGGGCAGCACGGCCACACCCTTGAGGTGGGACAGGCTGCGGTCGAGACGCTGGGAGAGAGATCCGGCCATGGCCGCCGACGGGTGGGCAAAGCGTTCCGGGCCAGTCCTAGCTCCCCAGCGGACCGCTCAGCAGCCACCACCACAGCGGAACCGAGACCAGGGCCAGGCCCGTGCTCCACAACACCAGAGCCGCCACCGCTTCCGCCGCCCCCTGTTGCTTGGCAGAGGCCCCTGCCGGCTGCCTGACGGCGGCCGCTTCCGTCAGCAGTAGAACCGAGACGCCGGTGGGAGCCGCCGCCTGCAGCACCACCGCATCCCGCAGCAGGGGGGGCAAACCCAGCAGGCTGGCCAGCAGCAGCACGGCGAGGGGCAACGCCAGGAGCTTGCCCGCCAGGGCCACCCCCAGCCCGGGGGGGCTCTCAGGGCTCGGATGGCGACGCCGCAGCACCAGAGCCAGCCGCATCCCCACCATCGCCAGGGCCACCAGGATCACCAGGCGTGCCGGCCACCAGAGCCACTGGGCCAGGGAGGCGCTCCAGGGGGTCTGGTACACGAGCAAGGCGAGCAGCAGCCCCCGGATGGCCGGGCTGGTGGCCAGGACGCGCAGCTGCTGGCGGAGGTTGCCGGCGTGCCGGTCGACCAGCAGCGGGCCAAGGCTCCAGGTGATCAGGGTGGCCATCAGATCGAAGGCGATCGTGAAGCCGATGGCCTCGGCAGGGAGCAGGGCCAACCCAACAGGGAGTCCCCAATAGGCGGTGTTGCCCACGATGCAGCCCAGCTGCAGGCTGCCGTCGGGGATCCGGCGGCTCAGGGCCGGCAGACGCAGCAGCAGCAGGCCCAGGCCCGAGGCGGCGACCGCCATCAGCGCCGCCGTGAGCAGGTTGGCCTGGAAGCCCGAGCGCAGCAGCAGGGCCACCAGGCCGATCGGGATGCCCCAGGAGATCAGCGGTGGGGCCAGCCTCCCCGGCAGCCCTGGGAACCGCAGCCCCAGCAACACTCCGATCCCCAGGGCCGGCACCAGTTCGAGCATGAAGCGCAGCACCAGCCCTCCCCCATCTGCTGGTCATCCCACGATGGCGGCCCCGGGCCACCAACGCTGCCTAGGGTCGTGGCACCCCCATGGTTCCCAGTCACCCGATGCAATCCCCCATGCGCTCCGGCGCAGACAACGGCTTCGGCGGCCTCTGGCAGCTGATCTTCGCCGCCGTGCTGGGAGGGCTGGTATTGCTCACCCAGACGGTGTTCATCGTGCCGGCGGGCAGCGTCGCCGTGGTCACCACCCTGGGCAAGGTCACCGGCGCGCCGCGGCAGCCGGGGGCCAACTTCAAGGTTCCCCTGGCCCAGAACACCTCCCTCTTCGATGTGCGCACCCAGGTGCGGCCGGAGCAGTTCTCCACCCTCACCAAGGACCTGCAGGTGATCCAGGCCACCGCGACGGTGAAGTACGCCATGAAGCCCGCCGAGGCGGGTCGCATCTACGAAACGATCGCCACCGACGACCAGCAGATCTATCCGCGGGTGATCCAGCCGTCCCTGCTGAAGGCCCTCAAGTCGGTGTTCTCCCAGTACGAACTGGTGACCATCGCCACCGAGTGGAACTCCATCTCGGAACTGGTGCAGGAGAAGGTGGCTGAAGAGCTGCGCAAGTTCGACTACGTGACCGTCCAGGGACTGGATCTCACCGGCCTGCAGATCGCCGAGGAGTATCGCGCCGCGATCGAGCAGAAGCAGATCGCCGAACAGCAACTGTTGCGGGCCCAGACGGAGGTGCTGATCGCCGAGCAGGAGGCCAAGCGCTACCAGACCCTCAACTCCAGCCTCGACGACCAGGTGCTCTACAAGCTGTTCCTGGATAAGTGGGACGGTCAGACGTCGGTGGTGCCCGCCCTGCCCGGGGCGGCCGGGGGTGGGAATCCCGTGATTGTCAACGGTCGCCGCTGAATCCGCCCCCATGGCTGAAGCCATTCTCGACGTGGATCTGCTGGCCTTCGAGCGGGGCAGCCAACGGGCCAGGGAGGCCGTGGTCGATGGAGTCAGATGCAGTCTGGCCACCGGTTTCGTCTACACCAACAGCGATCTCCCCGTCGATCTGCTCGATTCCGCCTACGGCCTCCTGCAGCGGTTCTTCGCCCTGGAGGCTGGGGCCAAGCGGTGCTTCCGCGCCCCGGGCGCCAACGGCCAGACCGGCTACACAGAGCTGCTGGTGGAAACCGCCGCCGGCAGCGCGCATCCCGACTGGAAGGAGATGCTGAACTGGTCGGCCCCGTTGCCGCTGGGCCATCCCCTGCGGCGCCGGTTCCCTGAGCTCTATCCCGAGCAGCTCCTGCCGGAGGCGGCCGTGCCCGGCATCACCGCCGTGCTGGGGGAGTTCCACCGGGCGATCGCCGATCTGCAGCGGCGCTTTCTGCGGGTGATCGCCCTGGGCATGGGCTGCGCCGAAGGCTTCTTCGAGGAGATGGTGTCGGAGGCCCCCACCCTCACCCGGGCCCTGCGGTACCCGCCCATGGCCCAGGCCCCGGCGCAGGGCCATGTCTGGGCGGCGGCCCATGGGGACATCAACCTGATCACGGCCCTGCCGCGGGCCACCGGGCCGGGACTGCAGGTGCGCGTGGCCGGGGAATGGGTGGAGGCGGCTCCGCCGGAGGGGCGGGTGATCATCAACACGGGGCTGATGCTGGAGCGTCTCTCGAACGGTCGCATCCCCACCGGCTGGCATCGGGTGGTGGCACCGGCAGGGGCCAGTGGTGAGCGCCACAGCGTTGTCCAGTTCTGCCACGCCAGGCCCTGGACAATCCTGGCTCCGGTGCCGTCCTGCTGCGGGCCCGATCATCCCCAGCGCTACAGCGCCATCGGTGCCGCCGATGCCCTCGAGGAGGTGCTCTACCGCATCAATCTGCTGGAGAACGGGGTGGCTATCGGTGCAGAGAACGGCTGATCCCGAGTCCCCCTTCCCCCATCAGTTCAACGATCCAGGGGGCTGGAATCCGCTCGATGTCACCGGTGTCGATGTTCAGCACCCGGGCGAAGTCCGTCGGGGCTGGGCCACTGAGGTCGCAGATGCGGCCGATGAACCAGGGCCGGCCGGCCATGGCCACCACGGCCAGATGGCCCGGGCGGGCCTCACGGAAGCGCTGGGGGTTGGCCCGCCGGAGGGGAGCCACCGCGGGATCGATCTGACCGGGTGCCATGGCCAAGCTCTGGTACATCTGTACTGTAGCTTGAAAACGCAGTGGCGCCCAGGCGCCGCATAGGGTGCAGCCATTGCGGGGCTGAAACGATGGACGAACGCAGCAAGGAAGGCAGCAAGGAAGGCAGCAAGGAAGGCAGCAAGGAAGGCGGCGAACAGGCCTTTCTCTATGAGCCCCTGGAGCGCTTCGGGGAAGGGCTCACCACCTCCCGTCCCTGGAACCTCACGGCCCTGACAGGGGTGGAACGGCTGAATGGACGGGCGGCGATGCTCGGGTTCGTGGCGGCCCTGATCGGTGAGCAGCTCACTGGACAGGGTGTTCTCGGTCAGCTGGCCCTGATGCTGCGCTGGCTGCTCGGCTGAGGGCTGAATCGCTGGGCGTCCACTTCCGTTGCCATCGGCCACCACCAATGGCGTGGCAGTCCCTTGGCAAGGCCCAATGAGGCCATACCTGGTCACACTGGAAGGGGGAAGGACGGCAAGTGAGACATGACGATGGGTGCCAAGGGCCATTCTCTCTACATTTTGATGATCAGCATTCATGGCCTGATCCGTGGAGAGGATCTTGAATTGGGACGTGATGCTGATACCGGAGGACAGACGAAATATGTGGTGGAGTTAACAAGGGCCTTGGCCCGTCAAGCCTCTGTTGGGCAGGTGGATCTTGTCACCCGATGCGTACGTGATGCTGGCGTTTCTGCAGACTATGGGATGCCGACGGAGCTGCTGGATCCCAAAGCACGCCTGATTCGCATCACTGCCGGACCGGATGCCTACATTCCCAAGGAAGAGCTCTGGGGCCATCTCGATACGTTTACCGATGAGTTGTTTTCCTGGCTCCATCGTCAGCCGCGCCTGCCGGACGTGTTGCACAGTCACTACGCCGATGCCGGCTATGTGGGAGTCCGCCTTTCTCACCTCATGGGTTTGCCACTCATCCACACCGGCCACTCCCTCGGTCGGGACAAGGTTCGCCGGCTGCTTGCCCTCGGCTTGTCCGTCGAGGAGATCCAGCAGCGCTACAGGATGGCTGAACGGATCAGTGCGGAAGAGGAGGTGTTGAATAGTGCCAATCTCGTGATCACGAGCACGCACAATGAGATCGAAGATCAATACGAGCTGTATGACTGCTACACACCAGACAAGATGTCGGTTATTCCACCGGGAACCGATCTGAATCAATTCCATCCCCCCTCTTTCGGGGATGGACCTGTCGCATTCGCCAGTACTCTGGACAAGCATCTCAGGGTGCCTGATAAGCCGATGATCCTGGCACTTTCCAGGCCGGATCAACGCAAGAACATCGTCTCACTTCTGGAGGCTTACGGGCAGTCAAAATGTCTTCAACAGGCAGCCAATCTTGTGATAGTTGCGGGGAATCGTAACGACATTCGTGAGCTCAATGAGGGCGCACAGGCTGTCCTGACGGAGCTGCTTCTTGTCATCGACTGCCACGAGTTGAACGGACTTGTGGCTTTGCCCAAGCACCATTCTTCCGGTGATGTGGCGGACATTTATCGGCTGGCAGCTTTCTCGAAGGGTGTGTTCGTCAATCCTGCCCTTACCGAGCCCTTTGGCCTGACCCTGCTGGAAGCGGCGGCCAGTGGACTGCCGCTTGTGGCGACGGAGGTAGGCGGACCCGTGGACATCATTGGAAACTGCAAAAATGGTCTACTGGTTGATCCTCTTGATGAGGCATCGATTGCCGATGCTTTGCTCCAGATTCTGGAAGATCGAGAGCTTTGGACAATGTTTTCTACCAATGGAGTGAAGAATGTCGCCAGGTTCTATTCCTGGGAAGCTCATGCACAAAAGTATCTTGAGAGATTGCAGACTCTGGTCCTTCAGAGCCAGGATCTTTCCCGACCGGCACCCCTGTCCAAGCCTCCGGCTGTCCAGACACGAACCTGCGCCCTCTTCACGGCCATCGATGACACCCTGCTTGGCGATCCCCAGGCCCTTGCCCAGCTTGTGGCGGTGCTGCGGCAGCAGCATCGCAGGGTTCTGTTTGGCATTGCCAGCGGCCGACGCCTGAACTCGGTGCTCAAGATCCTGAAGGTTCATTCGATTCCCATGCCCGATGTGCTGATCACAAACCTGGGCACAGAGATCTATACCCCACCGCAGCTGACGACAGATATCTCCTGGACGTATCACATCGACCATCTGTGGACCCCGCAGGTGATCAAGCGGCTCATGGATCCTCTACCGGGACTGATCCTGCAGTCCAAGGAGCATCAGAGCCGTTTCAAGTTGTCGTACTTCTACGATGGCCAACAGGCCCCTTCCATGGAGGAGATTCTCACGCTGTTGCGTCAGCATGAGCTTTCGGCCCATACCAGCCTCTCCTTCGGGCACTTTCTTGACTTCGTCCCTGCCCGTGCCTCCAAAGGACAGGCGCTGCGCTATGTCGTCAACAAATGGAAGATCCCCCTGGAGCGTGTTCTGGTCAACGGCGGATCCCGCGGTGACGAGGACATGTTGCGGGGCCAAACCCTGGGCGTGGTGGTGGATTGCCGATTCCGAGAGGAGCTGACCCAACTGAGTGATTCCGCACGGGTTTATTTCTCTTCGGGATCCCATGCCTCAGGCATTTTGGAGGCGATTGAGCACTATGACTTCTTTCACTGATCAGCTGGGCACCAAGGTGGCATGGGAGCAACGGCTGCTTCTCTGCACGGATCTGGACCGCACCCTTCTCCCCAACGGCGAGGCCCAGGAATCCCCAGGGGCCCGCGTGATGTTCGCCCGCGTGGTGGCGCAACCGGGCCTTTCTCTGGCCTATGTCAGTGGTCGCCACCTGGCGTTGGTGGAAGAGTCGATTCAGGCCTATGGGCTGCCTCAGCCTGACTGGATTCTTGCTGATGTGGGCAGCTCCGTCTATCAGCGAGCTGGCCTTGGCTGGTCCCTGCTGGCCCCATGGTCACGGCACATTGCCGCTGATTGGCAGGGACTCACGGCAAAGGATCTGGCCGTTCTTCTCGCAGGACTTCCAGGTTTGAGATTGCAGCCAGACGACAGGCAGAACATCCACAAACTTAGTTGCTTCGTATCTCTGGATGTTGATCTGCCCGCCTTGATGCAGGCCATCGAACTACGGCTGGAGGAACGGGCTCTTACGGCCAACCTGATCCATAGCGTGGATGAGCAGGCGGCCGTCGGTTTGCTGGATATCCTGCCGCGGCGGGCCAGCAAGCTGCACGCGATCGAATTCCTCATGTGGAAGCAGGGATTCAACGCTGATCAGACGCTGTTTGCCGGCGACAGCGGCAATGATCTTTCGGTGCTCACCAGTTCGCTGCCTGCGGTGCTGGTGGCCAATGCCCATCCATCTGTGGTCGAGCTGGCTAGCGCGGAGGTCAGGCGGAACGGCACGGTGGACCGTTTGTATCTTGCCAGAGGCGGGTTTCTGGGCATGAACGGCAACTACAGTGCGGGCATCCTGGAAGGGATCGGTCACTTCCACGCCGATGCCCTCCGGGTGCTGGGTTGATCTGATGCTGCAGCGTTGTCCGATCACCATTTTCGGAGAAGTTCTTTTCGATTGCTTCCCGGATGGCACGGAGGTCCTCGGAGGTGCACCGTTCAACGTGGCCTGGCACCTGAGGGGCTTTGGCCTGGCTCCCATCTTCATCAGCCGAGTGGGTACGGATCGTCGTGGCGATGCGATTCGTTCCGCCATGACGTCCTGGGGGCTGGAACCGTCATGCCTGCAGGCAGATGCCTCCCACCCCACCGGGCGGGTGGCCGTGACCTTCGAGGACGACGAACCCCACTACGCGATCGTGCAGGGGAGTGCCTACGACGTCATCCAGTCCGAGGGCTTCCAGCAGCTGCCAGCCTCCGGTCTTCTGTATCACGGCACCTTGGCCCTGCGTCATTCCGCTTCGGCTGCGGCCCTGGCGGCTCTCAAGGGCCGGCATCGGGGCCAGATCTTCCTGGACGTCAACCTGCGCAGCCCCTGGTGGTCGCCGGAATCGGTTCTGCCTTTGGTGGAGGATGCGGATCACGTCAAGCTCAACACTGCCGAACTGGCCCTGCTGTCGTCGGAGGGCTTGGCTGCAGCGGATGACGCCAGCCTGTCGTCGTCGGTGGATCGCTTCGCCCGCCGCCACAATCTCGAGACCCTGATCCTCACCCGTGGTGCCCTGGGAGCCCTGGTCTGGAGGGACGGCAGGATCGTCTCCGTTGGACCCGCCGCCTGCAGCCATGTGGTCGACACGGTGGGGGCGGGGGACGGCTTTTCCGCTGTTTTTCTGCTTGGTCTTGGCCAGCGGTGGCCTCTGGAGGAGAGCCTTGAGCATGCCCGTGACTTTGCTGCTGAGCTGGTGTCCCGCAGGGGCGCCACGATCGACGACGTGAGCGTTTACGAGCAGTTTCTGATGGCATGGAGCTCAAGCTGAAGCCATGTACGAACAAATCTCCCACTCTCTGCTGAATTCTATTCTCGACGATCTCCGCCCAGAGATTCGGCGCCAGGATCTGCGTCACTTCTATACAAGGCTGGGTGCCAACTTCTACGCTATCCATTCCCTGTTCGTTACCCTTTACGGCCATCGTGACGACTTCAAGTTCCAGCTTCTGCGCCTGGTTGAGACCATGGCTCGTGGCTATATTGATCGATCACTGGATCTCGAGTCACTTGATATTCAGAGGGAGGACGACTACAACTGGTTCCTCTCCCAGAAGTGGGTGGGGATGGCTGTGTACTCCAATGGTTTTGCGGAGAATCTATCAGATCTTGAAAACAAGATTGGCTATTTTCAAGAACTTGGGATCAATATGGTGCATATCCTGCCCATCTTGAGGTGTCCGGCTGGTAAAAGTGATGGTGGCTATGCGATCAGTGATTTCCGCCAGATCGATGAGAGGGTCGGTACCATCTCTGATCTACGCCACATCGCCGAGGAGTTCAGGAAGCGAGACATCCTGCTCGTCCTGGATATTGTTCTGAACCATACCTCGGATGAGCACGAGTGGGCCAGATGGGCGATTGCTGGAGAGCAGCACTACCGGGATTATTACTATGTCTATGACAGCAGGGACATCCCTGACGTCTTCGAGCAGAGCATGCCTGAAGTCTTTCCGGAGTCCGACCCGGGCAACTTCACCTGGAATGAGGCGATGGGGCAATGGGTCATGACGGTGTTTCATGACTACCAGTGGGATCTCAACTACTCCAATCCTGCTGTATTCATTGAAATGCTGGATGTGCTGTTGTTCTGGGCCAACCAGGGAGTGGATGTGTTGCGTCTCGACGCCGTGGCCTTTCTCTGGAAAAAGCTTGGCACCACCTGCCAGAACGAACGTAAGGCCCATCTGATCCTGCAGCTGATGAAGGACTGCTGCCAGGTGACCGCGCCCGGTGTGTTGTTCATTGCCGAGGCCATCGTGGCGCCCACCGAGATCACTAAATACTTCGGCGAAGATGCGATCGTGGCCAAGGAGTGTGAGATCGCCTACAACGCCACCTTGATGGCCTTGCTGTGGGACAGCGTGGCCACCCGAAACACGAAACTGTTGTCGCAGGGTCTCAAGAGTCTGCCGAACAAGCTGGAGCGGGCCACCTGGCTGAACTACGTCCGCTGTCACGATGACATCGGCTTCGGCTTCGATGACCAGGACATCGAGCAGGTGGGCTATGAACCCCGGGCCCACCGTCGCTTCCTGATCGACTACTTCAAGGGCGATTTCGATGCGATTCCCCGGGGCCTGGCCTTCATGCCCAACGACACCACCGGGGACGCGCGGATCTGTGGATCGCTGGCTTCCCTGGTTGGCCTGGAGTCGGCGCTGGAGTCAAAGGATCAGAAGCTGATCGCCACGGCCATCAGCCGCATCCTGCTGATGCATGGCATCATCCTTTCTTTCGGTGGTATTCCACTGATCTACAACGGCGATGCCCTGGGCGTCCTGAACGATTACAGCTTCTACGACGATCCCAGCAAGTGCAACGACAGCCGCTGGGTGCACCGCCCGAAGATCAACTGGGCCAAGGCAGAGCTCAGAAGGAAGCAGGGAACGGTGGAGTTTTCCATCTTCTCGGCCATGAAGAAGATGATTGCCATCCGCAAGGAGATTTCTGCCTTCGCCGATTTCAATAACCGTGAGATTCTGCAGCTTGACAATCAGCACCTTCTGGCCTTCGTGCGCTTCAATCACCTGCGGCCTTCGGATCTGGTCCTGGTGGTGGCCAACTTCAGCAACCAGCCGCAGTTCTTCGACCTCGACAGCCTGGTGCCCTCGGTCTTCAGCAGCCACGACCGCCTCATCGATCTCCATTCAGGCCGCAGCCCGTCCCAGTCCTCCAGTCGCATCGTGCTGCAGGCTTACCAGTTCTATTGGCTAACCAAATCCTGAAGCCCCAACGCTCGATGGCTCCACTGCCCATGCGCGTCGCCACCCCCGTTCTGCTGGCCCTTCTGCTGGCTTCCGCCGCCGCGGCCGTGACGACGGTGACGGTGCAGCGCCGCCCCGCTGCCAGTGCCCCTGAGGCCCCCTCTCAGCCACTACCCCCGCCGCCGACGACACCTGCGGTGGCGCCCCGTGCCTACCCCCGTCTGCCGCAGGATCCTGCCGCCATTGCCGCCGAGCTGGCGGCCCTGGAGATGGCCCTGCGTTCGACGGCCCCATCGCCCGATCAGTTGCCCGATCTGGCCCACCGCCAGCAGGTGATCTACCGCCGGCTCGCCACCGATCCGGCCCTGGCCGCCCGGGTGCGTGGGTTCCTCCCCGTCCGCTGGCAAGGCGTCCTCGACCGTCACCTGGCGGCCCGCCGCGAGTTCCTGGCCATGCACAGGGGTGGTCCGCGTTCGGCCGTCGTGCCCGCCTGGCAGATCATTCCACCGCAGCCCGCGGCCAATCTGCTGCGCTACTACCGAGAAGCGGCGGCCGCCACCGGCATCCCCTGGGAGGTGCTGGCTGCGGTCAATCTGGTGGAAACGGGCATGGGCCGCATCGATGGGGTGTCCGTCGCTGATGCCCGGGGACCGATGCAGTTTCTGCCCAGCACCTGGGCCCAGCGCGGCATCGGCCAGGGAGACATCCGCGACCCGGAGGATGCGATCCATGCCGCCGCCCGCTACCTGGTGCGTCGCGGCGGGCTCAAGGACATCCGCCAGGGGCTCTGGGGGTACAACAACAGCAACCGCTATGTGCGGGGTGTTCTGCATTACGCCGAGCTGCTTCGCCAGGACCCCCAGGCGTTCACAGGCCTTTACCACTGGGAGATCCACTACAACTCCGCCGCCGGTGACCTCTGGCTGCCGGTGGGGTACAACCAGACCAGGCCCCTGCCGGTCAGCACCTACCTGAAGCGCTTTCCTGCGTCGGCCCCTCCCGGACGCTGAAGCACCCTGCCAGCATGGATGGCCCCCTTCGGCCCTGGATGACCCAGCTGCAAGCCATCAACATCGCCAAGGTGACCACCATGGTGGCGCTGCTGATCCCGGCCCTGGTGCTGGGGCTGGAGTCTCCCAGAGTGGTGATCTACCTCTCCCTGCATCTCAGCTACTGCCTCTGGTGGTTGCTCGAAGAGCAGCTGTTCCCCTGGCGTTCGCGCCAGCTGTTCACCGAGGTGGTCGGGCCGCTGCAGGCCGCCGTGGTGGTGCTCTATGTCGGGATCTTCTATGCCCTGCCGGGCTGGCTGGCGATGGCCAACGACCAGCCCCTGCAGCCGCTGACCATCGCCCTGGGGCTCAGCTTCTACATCTTCGGATCGCTCCTTAACACGGCAGCAGATGTGCAGAAAGGAACGGCCAAGGAGCTGGGCGCCACCCTGGTGGCGGACGGGGCCTGGCGCCGTGTCCGCCATGTCAATTATCTGGGCGACCTGCTGCGCTACAGCAGCTTTGCGGTGATCGCCGGTTCGCCCTGGGCCTGGTTGCTGCCCGCCTCGGTGCTGGCGCTGTATCTGCCCCGGATGATCCAGAAGGAGGCCGCGATGGCAGAGCGCTACCCCGGGTTCGAGGCCTACCGCCAGAGCAGCTGGTGGCTGGTTCCGGGTGTCATCTAGGCGTCAGCTGAGGCCGCGACCAAGCAGCACGTCCCTGGCGCCGTTGACGGCCTGCATCGTGTCGTGGCGGCCGCCTCGGTCAGGGTGATGCTCGGCGGCGGCCTGCTTCCAGGCCACGGTGACGTCCGATTCGCGCAGACGTCCTGACAGGGCCAAGCCAAGTCTGGAGCGGGCTTCAATCGCCTCAAGGCCCGGACTGCGGCCCAGAGGCCCGTGGTCGGCGGCGGAGAGGCCCGTGCCTTTCTTGCGCCGTCCCTTGGTTCCAGCAGGCTTGGCTTTGCCACCGGAGCGCATGGCAAAGCCTTTTTTGGGTGGGTCCTGGGGACCTTCCTCGGCGGGGCTGCTGGCCGTTGCCGGTCGGAGGGACAGCAAGGAAACGCGTGGGTCGAACAAGGTGCGAGCCATGGGTTCAGGTGCCAGCTCGGCCGGTGCGTTGGTGGGTGGGCGTGCCTCAGACCGAGGCGTCGAGGGCGGCGGCGTCTAGGGAGGCGGCGTCGAGGGATGGGGCCAGATCGATGCTCAGTTCGGCCAGCAGATCGGCAGCCAGCTGATCGCTGGATTCGGTGCTGATCTCGGCAGCCTCAGGGGCCATCATCGCTTCAGGTGCCTGAGCACGCCCGCCGGCCATCGCCGGGGCGAAAAAGGCGAGGGCCAGACCCACCATCAAGGCGAAAAAGAAGGAGAGGGCTCGCATGGGCCAAGGGGAGCAAATCGAACCCGTCCTAACACCGCTGTGGCCGTTCGTGCTGTCGCCACGGGAAGATGGCGCCATGGTGATCCGTGTTCCTTCCCCTACCCCGGCCGAGGTGTATGCCGGATTCGGGATACGCACGGCCGCCACGTTGATCGACTCGGTGCTGATGCTGCTGATCACGGCACCGTTTCCATTCCTTCTCGTTGTGCTTCCCAGCGAAACGGCCGTTCTTGCTCTCAGCACCCTGTTCTCAGCTGTGCTGGTGATTCTCTTCTGGCGCTGGAAGCAGGGCACCCCCGGCAAGTTGATGCTGCGCCTGCGGATCGTGGATGCCGATTCCGGCGGTGAGCCGAGTCTGCGCCAGAGGTGTCTGCGTTATGTCGGCTATGTCCTGTCCACCGTGCCCCTCTTGCTGGGGTTCTTCTGGGTGCTGTGGGATCCCCGCCGCCAGGCCTGGCACGACAAGCTCGCCGGCACGGTGGTGGTCCATCCCCCGCGACGGGATCTCCCGGCCACCACGGCCCCGACGTCGGTCGGGAATGCTGGTGCTGGATCTCCTTCCCCCCGTCATTGGCCATGACAGCTCCCTCCCGTGATCCCCTGGATGAGGCCATCACCGCCCGCCGGGCGCAGGACCCCCTGGTGGGGGCCAAGATCGGCGCCGAAGAGGTCAGTCGCCGGCTGCTGCAGGCCATGGCCACGGACAGGGGCGTGCATGTCGAATCGCTCCTGGCCGTGTGCGGCGCCCTGGCGGGCCACGCCTGGCAGGCGAGCCTGAGGGCCCGCGCCCGGGCGGTGGGCCAGATGGAGCCGGAGGGACTGCACGTGGTCGGCACCCGGGACGGGGGCTCCTTTCTCGTCGGTGAGGGCCTGGCCCAGGGATTGTTCCAGGAGCGCTACTCCACCTGGGGGCTGGCCGCCGCCGCCGCCCAGCAGGCGGGCTGCACGGCGTTGCCGGATCCGCTGGCACTATGGCGTCACGGCATGGACAGCCTGGGCCAGGAGACCTTCGGTGTGCCGCAGGTGCCCAGCCGGCACCTGCCGTCCCCGGACTCCCTGCAGTCGCTGCCGAGCCTCTGGCCGGCCCTGTTGCCGATGGTGCTGCGCTTCTGCCCGGACCCGGCGGAATGGCCGATCCTGTACGGCCTGCTGGCCCAGAAGGCCATCACCATGGGACGGGAGGTGATCGATCCCTGTCTGGCCCTGCGGATCGTGATGGACTCCGCCATCGCCAACGCCATGGTGATCCTGCCCGAGGTTACGGAGACTCCAGCCGGGAGCTGAGTTGTCCACCGAACGGCGGCGACGCCTTGGCAGCAACGCCCGGGGGCGTTACCAAGGCCTTCACGGCTCTATGGAACAAGGCGGATGGCCTCCCGGTTTCGACGCGTTCTGGGCGCACTGGCATGGCCCTGGCTGGTGCCGTTGTCGCTGCTGCCGCTGCCTGTGCTGGCCACGGGCGAGCTGCCGCCCCGGCCGACGGAGGTTCCCCTGGAGGTGCCGGTGGGGGATCTTGGACAGAACGACCGCCTGCCGGAGTCGCTGCGCGCCCGCTACCGGCCGGCGGCAGTCGGGGTGCTGCCGGCCGTGCAGGCCGGAGCTCTGGGCTACCCCCTGGGGCAACAGCCCACGGAACAGGCCTCCTTCGGCTGGCGGCTGGCCGACTCCCGCAACGCCTGGCGGATGCACACCGGTCTCGACCTGATCGTCCCGGAGGGCACGCCGGTGTTCTCCGTGCTGCCGGGCACCGTGCGCCTGGTGGCTGAGGTCGGTGGCTATGGGCTGCTTGTGGTGGTCGACCATGGCCTGGGTTGGCAGAGCCTCTATGCCCACCTGCTGGACGTGGCGGTGCTGCCGGGCGAAACCCTGGCTGCTGGGCAGAGCCTCGGTCGGGTGGGCAGCAGCGGATCGGCCAGCACGGCCCATCTGCATTTCGAATGGCGCCAGAGGCGGCAGGGGCGACTGGTGGCGGTGGACCCCTCGCCCCTGCTGCAACCGATCGGAACGGGAGCCTCCGTGGCGGGACGGGCGCCCCTGCCGCCGCTGCCTTGAGCCCCTGGTCCCCCCCTCGAGCCGTGCCCTTCAGGGCCTGTCGGGATCCAGCGGCAGGCCCTTCCAGGCCAGGGCCAGGCGCCGCGCCCCCAGCAGCAGGGGATAGAGCCGTTCGCTGCGGGAGGGCCCGTCGAACAGGGGCACCAGCAACCGCAGCAGCGGATCGCTGGGGCGCATCAGGCCGCACAGATGCCGCACCGCCTCGGCCCCATGCCAGGCCCTCTCTCCCTGGAGCAGAACCGCCCCCTCCGCCAGGGGCAGGCCCCGTGCCCGCAACTCCCGGCGCAGGTCCGTGTCGGCCCGCCCGTCGACGATGCGCAGGTTGGTGATGCCGCTGCGCAGTTCACTGCTCAGGGCGAAGTGGCGGCAGAACGGACAGCCGCCGTCGTAGACGAGCAGCAGCGGTGGCTGCTCCGGACCCGGCGGTTGCGCGGCAGGGTCGCTCAGCGCAGAGGGGGTGGGCATGGGACAAAAGCCTGGGACTTGGGTGCCCTGAGTCGCGCTTCGATTCTGGTGCCGGGGGAGCTTCCACGGCGCCGGCGTGCCCCGCGGCTGACTTTCGGCAAGTCCTGACAGGCCACCGCATTCTGTGGCCATCGGCACCATCCGATTCATCAGACCCGCTAGATCTTCCGCCACTGGATGATCGACAGATGCTTACACCCAGCACCCGTCTGCGGCTGCAGGACATCATCGGCAGAATTGCCGATTGCCAGCCAATCAGTTTAAGCGAGCGGATCTATGTACAGAAGTTCGCTGATCGCGATGCCAGCGTCTGGAGCTGGTTGCGACGGGCCCAGCGGACGCAGCAGCGGGCGGAGCCGGACACGGAACTCGAGCGCTTCATGGTGCAGATGGATCTGGGGGAATCCAGTGACAGCAGGTCCTTCAATCCCAATCGGGACGATCTGGGCGACTGGTTCTCCGGGGCGCCGAACTGGCTGCGCCGCAGCTGAGCCGTTCCATACGCAGTACAAACACTCATTCCCAAGTCTTCGTCGCATCGGTCACTGACTTCCGGTGCTGTCCGTGGGTGGATGTCTGGGCGGGATGGAGGATGTCATGGACGTTTTGCTATGTAGCTATCGCAACTGTTCCGAACGCATGCGGATCATCCGCTGCTGTGGGCCAGACGATTTCTTTCTGGAAAGGGTGGTGTTTCCCTTCGAAGTGCTCACGTTCCACTGCCCCCCAGCCAGTGATGTGGAAGTCTGGGCGAGGGATTCGCTGGGGGTCGTGCTCACGGAGCAACTCTCGGCCGATGCCATGGCCATGCAGCAAGATGGGGTATCTCCCTGTCCGGAATGGCTGCCCCAGATCCCGAGCCGAGCGGTAGGGGTCAAGGGGAATGCCAGCTCGGTGTGCCTGCTGCCCCACTGAAGTCACACCCACCGACGCCAGGCCCCGGCACCGGCCTCCTCTGCAGCGCCACATACCGGGAGCACGCCACAGGGGCCTGGCATCCGGAATGTCCCGCCCGGGTTGACGCCGTGATCCAGGGGCTGGAGCGAGCCGGACTGCTGGGCCGCTGTCTGCTGATCCCTCCGCGCCCGGCCACGGAGAGAGAGTTGCTGCGCTGCCACACCCCGCAGTATCTGCAGCGCGTTCAGGACGACATCCTGGCGGGCCGCGACCAGCTCTCCACCGGCGATACGGCCATCAGCGCCCACTCCGAGCGGACCGCCCGGCTGGCCGCCGGCGGTGTGCTGGCGGCGGTGGAGGCTGTCATGGAGGGGCGGGTGCGCCAGGCCTTTGCGGTCGTGCGGCCCCCGGGGCACCACGCCAGCGCCACCCGCGGCATGGGCTTCTGCATCTACAACAACGTGGCCATTGCCGCCCGCCATCTGCAGGCGGTGCATGGACTGGAGCGGATTCTCATCGTCGACTGGGATGTGCACCACGGCAACGGCACCCAGGACATCTTCTGGCGCGATCCTTCGGTGCTGTTCTTCAGCAGCCATCAGGCCCCGTTCTACCCAGGGTCCGGCACCCGGTTGGAGCGGGGTGAGGGGCCTGGAGCCGGCTTCACCTGCAACTGCCCCCTGCCGGCCGGCACGACGGGCCGGCAGCTGCTGGCCGCCTGGCGCGACGGGCTGGTGCCCCTGGCCGAGGCGTTCGCCCCGGAGTTCGTGCTGATCTCGGCGGGCTTCGACTCCAGGGGCGGCGATCCCCTGGGGGATTTCCGGCTGGAGGATCGCGACTTCTCCGCCCTGACCCAGCTGATGCTTGACATCGCCGCCCAGTCGGCCCAGGGGCGGCTGGTGTCCGTCCTGGAGGGCGGCTACGACCTCGAGGGTCTGGCGTCGGCCAGCGCGGCCCATGTGGCCACGTTGCTGGGGTTGGCAGCTACGGCCCCAGACGCCACCAGAGCCAGCCCTCACGGTTGATCAGCAGGCCGATCACCACCATGGCCAGCATCAGCACGATCTGATCGATCCGGGCGTCGGGCACCAGGATGTCGGCCGCTAGATGGGGGATGTTGGTCAGGGTGTACCCGAAGCTGAACCAGAAGTGGCAGAGGCGCCAGCGGCGCCAGCGGCCGGGGTGCGATGGATCGCTGGCGGCGTAGGCGATCAGCACCAACGCCGCCAGAGGCAGCAGGAAGTAACCCAGCATCGCCCCGAACAGCAACGGCAGCTGGGCGACCGGCACGTGGCTGTCGATCTCCGGCGAGATCCCGTGGAACAGGGGCATCAGCCCCAGATTGACGTGGAACAGCATGGCCAGCAGCCAGGCGATCCAGAGGCTGCGCAGACGCAGGCCATGGTCGATGGCACCGGCCATGGGGAGGCTGCAGGGTTCACCAAGTCTGGGCCGCTGTTCGCCCGCTGCTACCGCAGCGGGTCGGATCGTCGCCGGCCTCCTTACATTGAACCGACGGTGAATGGGTCGTTCCCCCAGGCCGATCGTCATGACCTTCTCCACCTCCTCCCTGGCCCAGAACGCCGTCGCCACCGGCCCCGCCGGCAGGGCCATGGCCCTGCCCATGGAGGCCGCGCTGCTGGAGGGCCTGCAGGAGCACCTGGGCCTGGAGCGCAAGGCCAGCGCCGCCTACTGGGCCATGGCCCTCTGGTTCTGCGAGCGGGAACTGCGCGGATTCGCCGCTTACCTCCTGGAGGAATCCCGGGGTGAGCAGCACCATGCCGCTCTGGTGGCCGACTACCTGATCGCCCGCGGTCAGACGGTGCATCTGGGTGACCTGCCGGCCCCTGGCCAGCAGTGGAGCGATGCCGAGGCGCTCCTGGCCGACGCCTTCCGGCTGGAGGCCGACGTCACCACCTCCCTGCAGCTCCTCTATTCCATGGCTGAGCGTGCCGGGGACGTGCGCAGCACCGTCTTCCTCGACCCCCTGATTCAGGGCCAGATCGCTGCCGAAAACGAAGCGGCTCACCTGCTGGGTCGGGTCCGCTTCGGCCGTTTGGAGGCGGCGTCCATGCTGCTGATCGACGGGGAGCTGGCGTCGGCCCAGCCGTCGGCGGCCGCCCTGGCCTGATCGGAGCTGCGCCCCTGCCCAGTCCTTCAGCCGGGCAGGGGCCTGCTGGCCACCTCCAGCAGAAAGCTCGCCCCGAGGGGATCGCGCAGGGGCAGCCGCGCCATGGTGCGGGCCAGCCCCTGGATAGCCAGTCGGCGCCGCTGCAGGTGCGCCGCTTCCCGCCCGAGGCGCTGGCGCAGCTGGGAGTCGCGGCAGGTGGTCAGGTGCCCGTTCAGCAGCTGCCAGCTCTGGCGCAGGGCGGCCATCTCGCGGCAGAGGCTGCCGATCAGGCTCTCGGAGGCTTGGCAGGTGGTTGGCATCACGGGTCAGGCGGCCAGGGGAGCGCCATCGACCAGGGCCGGCGCCAGGCGCAGGCCGGCTTCACCGCTGGGGACCTGCAGCAGCTCGGCGGCGCGGATGCGGGAGATCAGCCGGGTGGTGGTGACCCTGGTGGTGCCGATCAGTTCGCCGATGCGCTCGTGGGTGAGGCGGAAGGGCAGATCGCACCAGGGCCCGCAGCGGCGGCCGAGGCGGCGTACGAGCAGCGAGAGCAGGGCATGGAGCCGCAGTTCGGCGCTGCCGAGGTGGCGGATGCGCAGCAACTGCAGGGTCCACTCGTTGACGGGATCAAAGCCGTGCCCCTCGATCGGTTCGGCATCACTGCGGAAGCACAGGGGGGTGAGGGCCTCAACGCAGACGCCTTCACTGCAGAGCCGGTCGGTGCGCAGCTGGTCGCCGGACTGGAGGAAGGCCAGGGTCATGCCCTCGGTCTCCTCGCAGGGGCAGTAGACGCGGGCGATGCCGTCGAGCACCTCCAGACAGGAACCACCGGGCCTGGGGGTGGGGTCGAGCAGCACCGTATGGCCGGCCGGCATGCGCACGGCGCTGACGGGGTCGTCGGGAAGGAAGCGATAGCGCATCGGAGAGGAGCGCCCTTATTGCGAACTGCTCGCAACCTAGACGCCGAAGGGGCCCTTTTGCAAGCGATTCTCAATAGCAGCTGGGGATTGCGAAGCGGCGGGGCGCCGGGCGGCTGGGCGTCCCTACCGTTAGGCCTTGCTACCCGAGGCGCTCTGCCGTGATTCCCGAGGCCCAGTGGTTACTGGAGCGCGAGCGACGCAGCCGCCGGGAGGGCAGCGGTCTCAACCAGGCGGCGCTGATCGGTTCCTGGCGACTGGAGCGGATCTGGGGCAAGGGCAGCCTGCGGCCCGCCGCGTTCGGTGCCGCCCTGCTGCGGGGTCTGTCGGCTCGCCTGCAGCTGGCGCTCGACGGGGCGGATCAAGGCGGCGAGACGATGCGGTTGGTGAACAGCGTTCGCCTCGGTGCCCTGGAGCTTCGTTTTGATGGGGTTGGGCGGCTTCAGGGCCGCCGGCCCCTCCTGGTCTTCAGCTTCGATCGCCTGCGGCTGCTGCTGGGCGGGCGGGTGCTGATCGAGCGCGCCCTGCCTGCGCCGGACCCTCTGCGCCGGCCGTTCTTCGCCCTGATCGCCGCCGAGGGCCCCGGGGCGGGGGCGACCCCCAGGTGGCTGGCGGCCCGGGGGCGGGGCGGCGGCCTGGCCCTCTGGCTGCTGGAGGCTGGCCAGACGACAAAATGAAGCTAGGCTTAAAGTCTGTTGAATAATAGGTTGACGTCATGGCGGCACCGGCAACGCCCCTGCAGGAATGGTTGCTCCGCCACGCCACCGATGGCACCCCGGCGACCCTGCCGGGCAATCTCCAGCGGGCCTTTGCGGCGGATGACCTCAGTCTGTTGCCGGTGTTCGTGGCCCATGGCTGGCAGGAGCACCTGCGCTCCGAGGTGTGCCGGGGCCAGAGGGAAGCCACCGATGCCGAGCAGCAGGGGCTCGAAGCCGCCTTTCATGCCCAGATCGGCCTGGGTGAGGGTCACGATGGCGACCTGGCGCTGCAGCTGGGACGGGCGGTGGACCGGCGGCTCGAGGCTTGCCACCATGTCGTGCATCTGACAGCCCAACCGATGCCGGATGGCCGGCGCTGGTTTCGTCTGCAGGCCACGGCGAGCCCTGCCGCTCCCGGCGGCCAGCTGGAGACCGTGCAGGTGTGTCGCGTCGAATCCGACTCCCAGGCCTTGGCGATCTGCGAGGCCATCCACGAGGTGCTCTCGGCCCGTGGCACCAGTGTGGAACAGGGTCTGTTCCACCTCGAGGGCCCCCAGCTGGGGGCCCTGGTGGCGATCCTGAGGCGGCTCGCTCTGCCCCAGCCCGACGCTGTGATGGCCCTGGTGGCTTAGCGGCAACCCTGCGCTGAGAGGCGATCACTGAAGCCCAGGGACCTGGGATCGTGGCTGGCACCCCCCTTGACGGTCATCTGGCCGGCGCCCCGGGGGGCTTCACCCGCTCGAGGTTGGCGCCCAGGTCCGATTCCAGGAACTCCTTGACGACGTTGCCCATGCCGCTGAGCCCCTGCAGGGCCGACTGCAGCGCCGGCAGGTTGATCGCCACGTCCTCATTCGGATAGGCCCGCAGGAATCCCACGGCCGACAGGCTTCCCGAGCCGGACTGGAGTCCCAGGATCGTCGCCGAACGCAGGGCCACCATCCCCACCCTCGGCGCCTTGAGGGGGTAGATGATCACGGACAGTTTCTCCAGGGCGGTCTCTCCGAACCCGGTGCTCAACAGCCGTGTGGTCAGCACCAGCGGCAGCGTCACCCGGTGGTTCAGCAGCTTGCCGACCTCGGCAGGATCCTTGCCGCCCAGGCGCAGGGCATCCCCCAGCAGGCCCACGGCCTCCCCCGTACGGGCCAGCCGCTCCAGGTCGGCGACGGGAATCGAGCGGCGGAAGGCTCCGCTGACGAACACCACCTGCTCGGCCGCCCGGGCCGACGGGGCGGCCAGGGTGAGCAGGGCAGCCAGGCCGGCTCCGCCCCAGGCGCGGGCCGATGGCGGCGGGGAGGGCCAAGGCGACATCAGGCAGGGGCTGGAACCATGGGGGTCAAGTGTGGGTCAGACGGGGGGGCCTGTCGGCTCAGGGGTTCCAACTCGCCAGCCGGCCGCTCACGTCCGTGAGCGACAGCACCCCATCCCCCCAGCCATCCGGGGGCAGCAGGGACGGGGCGCCCACGCCCGGGGCGACCCCTGGACCCGCGGCGAAGGCTCCGTTCACCCAGCCCAGCAGCAGACCCCGCAGGGGCCCTCCGCCCTGGTCGTAGGTGGAGCCCATGTTGAAGTGATCGCCGCCGCTCGCCAGGATGAGGCGATGCCCCTCCTTGGCCTGGCGGGCGATGCGGGCCATCGGTGCGATGGCCTCGGGGCCGGGCGGCACCACCCAGTCGCGGCTGCCGCTCACCAGCAGCACCCGACCCTGGAACACAGGGGAGGTTTCGGCAGCGAACAGGAGCGCCATCGGCGGACTCACCGCCACCACCGCCCTCACCCGCGGGTCGGCCAGGGCCGCCTGGTCGATCGCGTCGAGGAAGCTGCACTGCAGCACCCAGCTGAGGTTGCGCTGGGGGTCCTGCAGATCGTTGCAGCGCTTCTTCAGCTGCTGGGAGCTGGGCCGGGCGCCCGCCAGCTGGAGCGCGGTGGTGGCCCCCCAGGACTGGCCCAGCACCACCACCGAACCGGTGTTCACGCCGGGCGGCAGCCCCAGTTGCCCCGCCGCCGCCGCATCGATCAGGGCGGAGATGTCGAGGGGCCGCAGGCGCAGCTCCGCCGGTCCCGGCGGAGGCACCTTGCCGGAGAGCATGTCCTGCTGCTGGGTCCGGTCGCTGCCGGGGTGGCGGGGCAGCAGCACGGTGTAGCCGTGGCTGGCCAGATGCCGGCCCCAGCCCTCGAAGCTTTCCGGCCCATCCCAGAGCCCGTGGGAGATGGCCACCAGCCGGCCGGAGGCCTGCTGGGACGGCCGGATCATCACCACCTCCAGGGGCAGGGGCCGGTAGGTCACCGGCAGCTTCAGGGTGTCCCGCCGCACGGGCAGGGGACCCGGGCCGGCCAGGGCGGGATCCACGGCCGCCGGGGTCTCTCTCTCCTGCAGCTGGGCGGCGGCCCGCAGCTGGCCGTTCATCCGCTGCAGCAGGAACAGGCCCTTGCCGACATCCACGGTGGCTGTGTGGCCAGGGATGGCCTGCAGCACCCCCAGCATCGTCAGGGTCCCCCGGCCTGCGGCCCGGTCGAGAATCTGCAACAGGGTGTCACTGGAGACTTCGGCCGGTAGCCCGTCGACGCCCCCGAGGGAGGAGAGCAGCAGCAGCGCCTGCTGGGCCAGGGGTGAGGGGGCCACCTGGCGGGCCACATCCAGGGACTGCAGGGGCAGGGGGGTGTTGAACAGTTCCACCATCCGTTGCCCGATGGCACCCCGGGTGGCCTGGTCGAGCTCGGCCAGGTCGCTGTCGCCGGCCAGCAGGGCGCGGGGATCGCGCAGTTCGGCCAGCCGGATGGTGAAGGTGGTGTCCAGCAGCGGCAGCTTCAGCTCGACCTGCTCAAGGGCCAGCGCCGGAGGGGGAACGGCGATGGCGGCGGCCAGGGCGAGGGCCACCGGGATCCGGGACGGCGATGTCCGCGTCAAGGCAGCAACCCCGCTCTCGGGACCTCATTCCACATCGTCGTGGGCGAAGCGGTTGTAGAGGAAGTCGAGGGCGGTGTTGCGCAGCTCGTAGTACTTCGGGTCTTCCATGATGTCCTCCCGGTTGCGGGGCCGGGGGAAGTCGATGGTCATCACCTCGCCGATCGAAGCCGCTGGGCCGTTGGTCATCATCACCAGCCGATCGGCCAGGAAGATGGCCTCATCGATGTCGTGGGTGATCATCAGCACGGTGCATTTCTGGGTGTTCCAGATCTGCAGCAGCTCCTCCTGGAGTTCCTCCTTGGTGATGGCGTCGAGGGCCCCGAAGGGTTCATCGAGGATGAGCACTTCCGGGCGGATGGCCAGGGCGCGGGCGATGGCCACCCGCTGCTTCATGCCACCGGAGAGCTGGGTGATCTTCTTGTCACTGGCCTTGTCGAGGCCCACCATCGCCAGATGCTCCAAGGCGATCTCGCGCTTTTCGCGGCTGGAGAGGTCTGGCTTCACCTCGTCGATCGCCAGGTACACGTTCTCGTAGGCCGTCATCCAGGGCAGCAGGGCGTACCCCTGGAACACGACCATCCGATCGGGGCCGGGCTTCTGGATCGGTGCCCCCTTGAGCAACACCTGGCCGGAGCTGGGCTTGGCGAAACCGGAGACCATGTTCAGCAAGGTGGATTTGCCACAGCCGGAATGGCCGATGACGCAGATGAATTCCCCCTGCTCGACCTGCAGGTTGACGTTCTCCAGCACCGGATAGGGGCCGGTGGGGGTGGGGTAGACCTTGCCCAGGCCTTCGAAGCGCAGCAGGGGCTGGGGGGCTGTGGTGATCATGGGGGTTAGGGGGGACGGAGGAGGGATCAGGCAGTGATGGCGCGGGGCTGGCCGATGGGGATTTCGGCGATGCTGAAATCACGGTGCAGGGACACCTCGTTGAGGTAACCGATCGGGTCCTCGGGGTTGAAGGGGCGGGCGTCGAACAGTTCGATGCCGCTGCGCTGATAGCTCACGTCCTCCAGGCCCAGTTCCCGGGCGGCGGTGCTGAACACCCCCACGCTGCAGACCCGCTCGAGGATCTCCACGTAGTTGCGGGGGAAGGGGATCTCGGCCCAGCGGGCCAGCTGGGTGAGGATCCAGAGGTGCTCGCTGCGGCTGGGCCGGTTGAGCCCCGCTCCGAAGAAGAGGTGGTGCGGTTCGCCATGGGGGGCGAAGGCTCCGGCGTCGCCGGGCTGGGCGCTGAAGCGGATCAGGTCGGACTTGATCCCCAGGTAGCGCCGGTCGCTGAGCAGCTCGCTCATTTCCGCCCAGTGGGCAGGGTCAGCGCAGTAGCGGCAGGCCTCCAGCAGCGCCTTGGTCAGGGCGATGTGGGTGTTGGGGTAGGCCTGGGCCCAGTCTTCGCGGGTACCGAGCACCTTGCCGGGATGGCCCGACCAGATCTCCAGATCGCCCACGATCGGCACACCATGACCACTGCTGGCGGCCCGGAAGTTCCAGGGTTCACCAATGCAGTAGCCGTCGATGGAGCCGTCCTTGAGGTCGGCCAGCATCTGGGCGGGCGGCAGGGTCTGCAGGTGGACGTCTCTGTCTGGATCGATGCCGTTGGCCGCCAGCCAGTAGCGCAGCAGCAGGTTGTGCATCGAGGCGGGATGGACGATGCCGATCCGGTGCGGCTCCCGTTCATGGCTGCCCAGCCAGGCGCGGTAGTCCTCCACGGTGCTGACGCCCTGCTCCGCCAACCGTTTGGCGAGGGTCACCTCGTTGCCATTGCGGCTGATGGTGAGGGCGGACACGATCGGCAGCGGCGGACCGCCATGGCCACCGGCTGTCATCCAGGTGGGCGTGCCCGACGGCATCATCGCGGCATCGAGGGTGTTGTCGACCAGGCCGTCGACCACACCGCGCCAGCTGGTTTCCCGCACCAGATTCACGTCATCGAGACCGTGCTTGGTGAAGAACCCCTTGGCCTCGGCCACCGCCATGGGGGCGCAGGCGGCCAGGGGGATGAAGCCCAGATCCAGGTTGACCTTCTCCAGACCGTGGCGGGCCAGCACCTTGTGGGGGCGGGCCTGCCACTGCTTCACCCGCTTCTGGCGGTTGAGGAAGTAAATGATTTCCGAGCGCAGGCTGTAGTAGCTGGGGTGGTGCATCACCGTGAGCCTCTGGCGGGGCCGCGGGATGTCCACCTCGAGGATGCCGCCGATCTTCGATCCCGGTCCGTTGGTGAGCATCACGATCCGGTCGGAGAGCAGCACCGCCTCGTCCACGTCGTGGGTAACCATCACCGCGGTGAGCTCGTGCTCGTTGCAGATCTGCATCAGCTTTTCCTGCAGGTTGCCCCGGGTCAGGGCATCGAGGGCCCCGAAGGGTTCATCGAGCAGCAGCAGCTTGGGCTTGATCGCCAGGGCCCGGGCGATGGACACGCGCTGGCGCATGCCCCCCGAGAGCTGGGCGGGGAGCTTGGTGGCGGCCTGGGTCAGTCCCACCATGTCCAGATGCTCCTCCACCAGGGCGTCCCTGGCGGCCTTGCCCAGATTGGGCATCACCTCGTCGACAGCAAGCGCAATGTTCTGGCGGACGGTGAGCCAGGGGAGCAGGGAATAGTTCTGGAACACGACCATCTTGTCGGGGCCCGGTCGCTTCACCGTTTCCCCCTCAAGGAGAACAGTGCCGCCTGTGGGCAGATCCAGACCGGCGATCATGTTGAGCAGGGTGGACTTGCCGCAGCCGGAGTGGCCGATCAGGGAGATGAACTCCCCCTTGCGGATCTCCAGATCGATCCCCTTCAGGGCCTGGTAGTTGCCACCGCCGCTGAGGGGAAAGTTCTTTTCGAGATTCTGAATATCAACGAGTGCTGTCATGGCGGATCACGTTTGGGGAAGGTGGAGGACACAGAAGGCCAGGACCATGGCGGTCATGAGCAGGAGGCGGCCCAGCAGGAAGCGGATCACGTTCTTCTTTTCGCTCATCCAGGCTTCGAGCCATCCAAAGGACTTGAGGGCAGTGGGCAGGTTCATGGCTGCTGTCTCACTGACCGGGGGAGATGCGCGACTGGATCCAGGCCATCAGGCGATCCAGCAGCAGGCCGATGCCACCGATCCAGAGCACGGCAAGCAGGATGTCGCTGACGTAGTTCTGCTGATAGGCATCCCAGATGAAGAAGCCGATGCCGACGATGCCGCTCATCACGATCTCGGCAGCGATGATGGCCAGCCAGGCCAGGCCGATGGAGATGCGCAGGCCCGTGAAGATGTAGGGAAGTGCCGAAGGAATCAGCACCTTGGTGAAGAAGGTCTTCTTCGACATCTGCAGCACCAGGGCCACGTTGTGATAGTCCTGGGGGATCTGTCGCACCCCTTCAGCGGTGTTGATCAGGATCGGCCACACCGCCGTGATGAAGATCACGAAGATGGCGGCCGGCTGGTTCTTCTGGAAGATCACCAGGGCGATCGGCACCCAGGCCAGGGGCGCCACCATGCGCAGGAACTGGAAGAGCGGATCGAAGGCCCGGTTGAGGGTCTTGTTGAGGCCCACGGCGATGCCGGCGCCGATCCCCACCACGGCGGCGAGGAAGTAACCCTGGGCGACCCGGCCCAGGCTCGCCATCGTCTGCCAGAAGAGCCCCTTGTCGAGGCCGCCCCGGTCATAGAAGGGATACAGAAGCAGGTCGCGGGTGCGCTCTTCGGTGAACAGGCTCAGGGGACCGGGAAGCCGGGTGAGGCCCAGGCTGGCACTCAGTTGCCAGGCCAGCAGAAAGCCGAAGATGCCAAGAATCGGCGGAACGATGACCTTGCTGTGGCGTTTCCACCAGAGCAGGGGGCCGGATGGCGAGGAGGTTGGTGCCTGAGGTGTGATCGTCATGGAAGGAGTGGGTACGGGGCGGAGGGGGGACTCGGGGGCTTGCGCTTCAGCGCTTGATCTTGAGGCTGTTGAGATAGCTCTGGGGATTCTCCGGATCGAAGACGATGCCGTCGAAGAAGGTCTCCTTGCCGCGGGACGAACCGGTGGGGATGTCCTTGGTGGGCAGCCCCAGTTCGGTGGCGGCCTGACGCCAGATATCCTCCCGGTTGACCTTGTCGACGAGGGCCCTGGCCTGCTCGATCGTGGTGAGCTTGCCTGGGTGCATGTTCCAGCGCAGGGATTCCACCAGGAACCACAGACTCAGGCTCTTATAGGGATAGGAAATCACACCCCGATCACTCATCCAGTAGATCGGACCCAGCTTCGGATCCTTCACGGGTTTCCGATCGGCGCCCAGCAGGTACTGGCCCTTGAGGGCAGGCTCCAGCACCTCCATGGGAGTGTTGAAATAGGCGCGGGAGCTGATCAGCTTGGCCACCTCGCTGCGGTTCTCGGGCTTGTCGGCCCATTGCTGGGCCTCGATCAGGCCCTTCACCAGCGCCACCGCCGCCTTGGGATTCTTATCGACCCAGTCGGCGCGCATCCCCAGGAACTCCTCCGGGTGGGCCGGCCACATCTGGGCGGTGAGGGCGGCCAGGTAGCCGATGTCATCGGTGACGATCCGGAACGGCCAGGGATCGCCGGTGCTGAACGCCTCCATGGTGCCGTTGCGCATCCCCTGGAGGGTTTCGGTGGAGGGCACGGTCAGCAGTTCGATGTCCTTGTCGGGATCGATACCCCCGGCCGCCAGCCAATAGCGGATCCAGAGGTCTTGGTTGGCGTTGGGGAAGGTGTAGGCGGCACGGAACTTGCGGCCCTGCTTTTCCGGGAATCGCTTGAAGACGTCCACACTCCGGGACAGATCGAGGCCGAGATTCTCGGCCTTGAGGCTGTTGGAGATGGCGATGCCGTTGGCCTGGCTGATCAGCTGGGCCAGCACCACCATGGGCACCTTCTTGCCGTCGGTGATGATCCCCTCGGTGATCAGATGGGGCATGGGCGACTGCCACTGGCCACCATCGATGCCGCCGCCGGCGGAGCCGAGCACCACGTTGTCGCGGGCGGCGGGCCAGCTGGCCTGCTTGGCCAGTTCCACCTTGAGGCCGTGCTTGGCGAAGAAGCCCTTCTGGACCCCCACCACCAGCGGGGCGGCTTCGAGGATGGGGATATAACCCAGCTTGACCGTGGTGGTCTCCAGCTTGGCGGCGGCGGCGGCATCAGGCTTGGGGGCGGTGCCACTGGAGCCGCTGCGGTCGGGGGGATTGCCGAGGCATCCGGCAAGCAGCAGGGAGGTCCCGAAGGTGCCTCCGAACAGGGTGATGAAGCGACGGCGACTGGTCATGGCGTCCGGGGAGGAACAGGGGGGAGAAAAGGGATGGCCAGTGAAGAAGAAAGGGGTGCTCGGTGAACAGCTCCTTGAGGTATTGGAGTGGTCAGAACTATCTCGTGGGAGCTGAGACGATGGTGGACGGAAGTGAACCCAGATCGGAACGGTGAACAGTGGTTCGCGGTCCTGAATCTGGAGTCCGGCAACGTTAGTGGCTGAACTCGATTGTTGGGTGCTGACTTGAAGCAGACTTGCCAATCGTCTCAATAATCCTGACTTATGCATCCAGGAATACATGGTTCTGGAGGCAGGTATTCAGGACAACAACCACTGAAAATTGAGCCGGAGATTCAGCTATTCCTGATGCTGGCGCATCCGCGCCGACACCTGGGCTTCGGGGTCGAAGCCGGCGAAGGTGGGCGGCAGCCACACCCTCACCACCATCAGCAGGGCCATGGTCATCAGAAACAGGCAGACCGCAAGAATCTGTTGCCAGTCCGTCTCCAGCACGCCGCGGACGATCACTTCCCGCAGTACCGACACGATGGCGATCTCCACCGCCACGCCGATCGACACCCGTTGTTCCTGGAGGTAGATGATCAGCAGGCGGAACAGCTCCACCAGGATCAGGATGAACAGGCTGTCGGCCGTGACCTCGTGAAATTCCGATGTGGAGAAGAGGGTCGAGAAGGTTCGCTTCAGCTGGAGCACCATCACGCCGAACAGCCCCAGGCAGAGGGAAATGGCAATCAGGTCCTGGACGGCCTCGAGGGACTGGACGATCTGGCTGCGGCGGAGCTGCTGATGCCAGGGGATGGCGTCATGGAGTGTCGAAACCGGCGTTCCGGTGGGCGGGTGGTTCATGGCGAAGGGTTTTCGGGAACCGGAACGGGGCCACGGGAAGGGGGTCTGGGGTTTCGCTTGGGGTCGGCAGGCTGGCGTCGCGAGGGACGAGCAGATCGGCCTCGCTGACCTTGACGACCTGACCCTTGCTGCGGAACCGGGTCAGGGATTTGGTCACGGTGACCCTGGTCATGCCGGCGATCTCGGCGAGCTGGCGGTGGGTGAGGTTCATGTCCTCCAGCGAGAGGGTGGTGCCGCTGCTGCTGACCCGGCCGAAGCGGGTGCCGATCCAGTGCAGCAGGCGCAGCAGTCGTGAATCGGCAGGTCTGACCCGGTGGATTTGCAGCAACTGGGTGGTCTGGGTGAACAGATCCCGCATGAATTCCAGGGTTTCGCTTTCGCTGGGTTCGAACTCGACCACCGCCACCTTGGTGAGGCAGATGAGTTCGTAGGGCGTCACCCTGCAACCGGTGGGAGTGATCAGGTCGCCAGGGCCCCAGATGCCAAGGGTGATGGACTCCCCCTCCTCATTCCAGGTGTTCGCACGGATGTAGCCATCGTCGATCTGCCAGCTCAGGTCGGCCGGCAGATGATCGTCGGCCCGCAGAGTCAGGCGCAGCGGTCGGGCAGGCATGGCGAGGGTCATGTCACGGCGGATGGCATGGCTGGAGACTCCTGCGGGCGGGGGTGGATGCTGCTGAAAACTGGCCTGGAACTTTTTGTTGTCAGGGGTGCCCGAACCTCCCGTGGAAAGGCCCTTGTCGGAGTCCGGGAACATTAATGACTGGATTCGGCTGTTGGGTGCTAGCTCAACGCAGGATTGCCAATCCAGCCGATAAGCCCCGGTGATCGGATTGCCCGCCTGGCTCTTGTTCTCTCACCGCCGGTGATCGTGCCACCCGTCTCCAACGCGCTGGACCCCTATGGCGGCCGTCGGGTGAGCCTGGCCACCTGCCATGGCAAGGAGAGGGCGCTGGCGCGTCCCTTCCATCGGGGCCTCGACCTCACTGTCGTCGTAGCCACAGGTTTCGATACGGATCAGCTGGGCACCTTTTCCGGCGAACGTTCCCGTCCTGCCGATGCCAGACAGACCTGCCGGCAGAAGGCGGAAGCCGGCATGGACCACACCGGTCTGGATCTCGGTCTGCCCAGCGAGGGCAGTTTCGGTCCCCACCCCAGCTTTCCCTGGCTGGCGGTGAACCAGGAATGGCTCACCTTCGTGGACCGACGGGCGGGCCTGGTGATCGCCGACAGCCTGCTCGCCAACCGCACCAACTTCGAACACCGGGTGGTGTCGCCAGGGGACGACATCGAGGCCTGGCTGCGGCGGGTGGGTTTCCCCTCCCATGGGCTGATCGTCCGTCCTCACCTAGGGGACGCCTCCGGGGAGGCTCCGGTGATCAAGGGAGTCCGGACGGCAAGGGCGCTGGCTGAAGCGCTGGGTCGCTGCGCCGGGGCCTCCATCGATGGGCGTGCCCGCCTCGAGACCGACATGCGCGCCCACTGCAACCCCACGCGCCTGGGGGTGATCCGGACCCTGGCGTTCCGGCTGGTGCGACGGATCGCCCGTCGGTGTCCTGAGTGCGCGGCGCCGGGCTGGGGGCCAG
Source organism: Cyanobium sp. Cruz CV13-4-11 (assembly GCF_024346055.1). GTDB lineage: Bacteria > Cyanobacteriota > Cyanobacteriia > PCC-6307 > Cyanobiaceae > Cyanobium. The sequence continues at coordinate 22,117 of NZ_JAGQCH010000014.1, read as the reverse complement.
GGGAGGGACTGGCCGGGCTGCCGTGCGGGTGGTGCGGTCTGCCGACGCCGCGACTCCGGGCGGACGTGCGGGAGTGCGTGGCCTGCGACCACCGGCAGGAGCGGCCCCGACGGGATGGCAGGCGCACGGCGGATCCCGGTGACTGTCCGCGCTGCAACCCCTGAGGGGCTCCGGTCGTGGCCACTACCCCATGGGGTGTCCGGTTGACGCCGTCTCCCCTGAGGCAGCTCCTAAGTTCGAAGTCTCCTGGAATCCTCTTCCGGTGCGGTCATCTTCTGGGGGGCCGCACCGGTTTTTTCTGCTTCCCCTTTTCCAGCTCGCGTCGAGCCAGCCTGGCGAAGCAGGCCGATGGTCTGGCGCTCCAGGGGCAACGGAAGGGATGTCCCTGGGCGGCTCAGGGCTGAAGGGTGGCGCCGGCAGCGACGGGTGTTGCAGAGCAACGATCGCGGCAGAGTGTCTCCAGCCCGGGCCGGCCGGTGATCGCCAGCCGCCAGCGGGCCCAGAGTCCGTAGAGGGCGTTCACCAGCGGCCGCAGCAGGGGCCAGCGGGTGGGGGCGTAGAGCCAACCGAGCCCCACGAGTTCGTAGGCCTGGCGGAACACTTCCACATCCCGGATCACGCTTCCGTCGGCGCGCAGGGCGTGCATGCGCCCCATGGCGTCGGCATAGGTGATACCGCCATGGTGCGCCGGGTCGTAGGCGGGGTCATCCACATCCACGAAGGCCAGGCGGCCCTGCTCTGCATCGCGGCGGCGCAGGGTCTTCACCTCCCGCACACACAGGGGACAGGCGCCATCGAACAGCAGGGTGAGTTCGGCCATGGGGTTGAGCCTAGAAAGGGCAGCCTGCTGGTCGGGCCCGTCCGGTGGCCAGACTCCAGTCCACGTCCCTCTCCCCCATGCCCGTGTCCCGCCAGGCCGCGCTGCAACGCTGGCAACGCCGGGATCCGCAGTTGATCCAGCGTCTGATGCCCTTCTGGGGTTGGCTCTACCACCATTACTTCCGCGTTGTCTCCGATGGCTGGGAGCACATCCCCGACGCCGATCCGGTGCTGTTCGTGGGGACCCACAACGGCGGGCTGGCGGCCCCCGACATGCACATGGTCATGTACGACTGGTTCCGCCGCTTCGGCCTGGAGCGCCCGGTGCTGGGGCTGGCGCACCCGAAGGTCTGGCTGGGCTACCCGCCGCTGGCGGATCTGGCCTCCCGCACCGGCGCCATCCCGTACCACCCTCGCCTGGCCCTGGCGGCCCTGGAGGAGGGGAACAGCCTGCTGGTGTATCCCGGCGGCGGTCAGGACACCTTCCGTCCCCACCGGGACCGGGGCCGCATCCACTTCGCCGGTCGCACCGGCTTCCTGCGTCTGGCGATCTGGCAGGGGCTGCCGATCGTTCCCCTGATCTCCTGGGGGGCCCACGACACCCTGGTGGTGCTCGAAGACTTCTATCCCCAGTTCCGGGCGCTGCACGAGCGGGGGATGCCATGGTTGTTCGGCATCGACCCGGAGGTGATGCCCCTCTACCTGGGCCTCCCCTGGGGGCTGGCCCTGGGACCGCTGCTCAACCTGCCCCTGCCGGTGCGGATCCGCACGCGGGTGTGCCCGCCGATCCGCTTCGAGCGCAGCGGCTATGCCGCCAGCCGCGACCGGGCCTATGTGCAGCAGTGCTACCAGCGGGTGACCGACACCATGCAGCAGGCGCTGGACCGGTTGGCGGTCGAGGCTCAGCGGTAACGGGAGGGGGCTCCGTAGGACTGGGTGGGAATCGACTGGGGTGACGGGCCACTGCCGAGGCGCTGGGGCAGGCCATCCCGTTGGCGTTGCAGTTCGGCGAGGGAGGGGGTTTCACCCAGGGCCAGGCCTGTCAGCACCGCCAGTTCCTGCTTCAGCTGGTTGGCAGGCCTGGGGTTCACGAAGCGGAAATTGAGCGTTGTCTTGTCGCCGGCGCTGTCGTAGCCCACCACGGAGAAGTGGAGATCGGCGGTCTTGCCGGCCTTCGATCCAGCCAGGGCCCCGCCCACCATGCCTCCCACCAGGCCGATCGGGCCCAGCAGCAGGCCACCGGCGATGGCCCCGGCGGTGCCGCCACCCACAGCTCCCACGGTGCCGTTGGTGCTGTCGTAGGTCTCCTGGCCGCCGGCGTACCAGCGGGCGATCCGGCCGATGGGGATGAAGCTGTTCCTTTCGCCGATGCCGTTGGCGTCGAGGTTGATGCTGCAGGGGTTGTTGCCGCAGAGGGCCTGGTAGGTGGTGGACGTCGCCGGGGCGGGAAGCAGCAGGGCCAGGAGCAACGGAGTGGCCTGGCCGGCTCGGAGTCGAAGCCGGGCTCGAGTGACGGTCATGGGTCGAGCGTGGAGGGCCCCGCCAGTCAATCGGCGCTTGTCAGCGGCGCAATGGGGCCGGGGCCACGGGGTGATGACCGGATGTGTCCGGCGTGCCGGTGTGCCCATCGCTCCGATGATGGTCATCGATTTCCCGGTGTCCCCGGGGCCCGCCAGCAGGGGCAGGCCGATCGGCACCACACCGGCGCCATTCCCCTGGTGGTGGCCGATGCCCCTGTGGCCTGGCAAGGGAAGGCGGCCCTCAGTGCGGTGATGGGTCTGCTGCTGAGTGCCATCGCCGTCCAGATGCTCGTCAGCGGCCTGCGGGGCTGCTTTCCGGTGCTGGCCTGAACGGCCGCGGGTTTTTGCGCCGCCGATTTAGAGGCAGCCGAGCCTGGGGGGCGTCGGCGGCCCCTCAAAGGGATCGATCGCCAGCTCCCGATCCAGCAGGGTGAAGATGTCCTGGATCACGGCCGCTCGGGTGGCCACCCAGAGAAAGCCCTCCAGGGGCGCCGCCAGAAGGGGGTCCCACAGACAGAACTGGGGATGCTGCCGGTACATGCGGGTGGCCAGGGGCAGCAGGAAACGGGTTTTCGGGAACTGGTCGTCGCCGTGGTCAAAGGTGACGACGATGGCGAACTCCAGTTCGCCCCTGGGGGTGTATCGGTCGATCCGTGTCTCCCCTTCGGAGCCGGGGAAGGGCGAGAGCCGGTACTCCACATAGCGGCGGTGAAAGGGGTTCTTCTGCTCCTTCCAGGTTTTCGCCTCCACCCCCAGCTCTGTCGCCAGCTCGTTGAGCAGCAGATAGGAGTGGGTGCGAAGGGATTCCTGGAGCTCGTCGGTTCTGGTGCTCTGGAGCCGCCACCGTTCCGCCAGCGCGTCATAGCGGTTCATCTGGGGCGGCTCATCCAAGTTTTCCTCTCTCTCTCAGCTTATCTACGGCCTGAGCGCTGGCGAGGAAGGGTCTCAATGGCGGTACAGGGGCTGGTGTCGGGGATCGTTAACCCCCCCCCAAAGTCCTGTCAGTGTTTGAAATCTGGCCAGGGTGGACGAGAGCGGCACGGCTGCAGCAGCACCGCTGCGCCGCATTGGTCATGAGCGATAACTTGGTGTACGCTTAAGGAGCGGTGAAGCGGCGGCCATGGATCCTGTCAGTCCCGTAGCCCAGTTGGCGGTGGCCGCGATCAGCGGAGCTGCTTTCCTGATCTCGATGGTGGTGGTTCCTTTCCCTGAGTCGAAGGCCGACTCCTCGGCTGCCATGTCGGCGCCCTCCGAGCCCACCAGCTCCCTTCAGTCCCTGCAGCCCAGTGTCTCGGCGTTCCTGAAGTAAAGCTCCGTCAGCGGCGTTCGTTCTGTCAGCGACTCTTTCGATCACGTCAGCCTGAGAGGCCCTGAAGGCGGCCCTCCTGACTACCCACCGCAGGCTGTGTCCCGTCAACAGCCGTGCTCCAAGATTATCAAGCCCATCCCACCGTTCGCTGAGCGACGGTGGCCGCTGATCCCGGAGGCCGCGGCTCTCAGCAGCAGCGTCCCTCGCCAGCGGAACCCAAGAGCCATACCATCGCAGGATGGGGGCCCTGCCTTTTTTTTGCCATGTGTTCCGGCCGGGAATCCTCCGCCCGGCCCCCGCTGGTGCTGGTGCACGGACTCTTCGACACCCCCAGGGTGTTCGACAGTCTCAAGCGCCATCTGGCCGGCAGGCGTGAGCGCCTGTTGCTGCCCGCCCTGCCCCTGCGCTTCGGCATCGCCCCGATCCAGACGTCGGCCCAGCGGCTCGCCGGACACATTGAGGCGGCGTTCGGTGCGAACGAGCCGATCGACATCCTGGGCTTTTCCATGGGTGGCGTCATCGCCCGCACCTGGATTCAGCAGCTGGGCGGCCATGTCCGCACCCGCCGTTTCCTCAGCCTCGGCAGCCCCCAGCAGGGCACCCTGACGGCCCAGCCCTGGCCACGCCTGCCCCTGGCCGGCATCGCCGATCTCAAGCCGGGCAGCACCCTGCTGCGCCAGCTCAACGGGGATCTCAGTTCCCTGCAGGGGATCGAGTGCTGCAGCTATGGCACCGCCGTGGATCTGATGGTGGTGCCGGGCTGGCATGGGGTGTTGCCGATCGGGCCGCGGCGGATGTTGCCGGTCTGGAGCCACCAGCAGCTGCTGCGCCACCCGGCGGCCCTCGATGCCCTGGTGGAGGAATTGCTGCGCGCCTGAAGGCGGTTCCGGCCCAGCATGGAGGTGGACGCCGATCTGGGAGGTCACCATGCCGAACGCCCTGGCCGAACGACTCACCGCCTGGGGATTTTCCTGGGCGGGACTACGCGACAACCGCCGTGGTGAGTGGTGGCTGATCGCCCAGATGGCCCTGATCGTGGCCCATCTGCTGCCGGCCACCCCCTCCCCCGTCTCCCTGGGGCTGCACTGGCCGCTGGCGCTGCGCCTCGGGGGTCTGGTGCTGTTCGCCCTGGCTCTGGTGCTGGCCGGCCAGGGCGCCCTGAACCTGGGCGCCAGCCTCAGCCCCCTGCCCGAACCGATGCCCGAGGCCGCCCTGGTCACCACCGGCGCCTACGGCCGTTGCCGCCACCCGCTGTACCAGTCACTGATCCTGTGCTCGCTGGGGGTCACCGTGGCCCTGGGCAGCCTGCTGCATCTGGCCCTGCTGCTGGGGCTGGTCGTGGTGCTGGGGTTCAAGGCGCGGCGGGAGGAGACCGGCCTCTGCAGCCTCCATCCCCAGTACGAGGCCTATCGCGCCACGACCCCGGCGATCCTGCCGGGTCTGCCCTGGCTCGACTGGCGTTCGGCCGGCTCCGGCAGGGCCGGTTAGAACCGATGCCGATGCTCCCCGCCCGGCCCATGGTTTTGTTGCCGCTGTTGCGTGTCCTGAGGGCTTGCTGCCTGGCCGGACTGATGGCTCTGGCGGTGTTCGCCGCCGGTGTACGGCCGGCGCTGGCTGCCTACGTCCTGCCGCCGTTGCCCTACCCGGTCGATGCGTTGGCCCCGTCGGTCGATGCCACCACGATGACGATCCACCACGACCGTCACCACGGCGCCTACGTGGCCAACCTCAACGCCCGGATGGCGGACCATCCCGAGCTCGAGCGGCTGTCGCTCGAGGATCTGCAGGGCCGGATCTCCCAATACCCGGCCGCTGTTCGCAACAACGGGGGCGGCCACTACAACCACTCCCTCTTCTGGCGTGTGATGGCACCGCCCGGCCAGGGGGGCACGCCGTCGCCGGAGCTGGAGGTGGCTATCACCGCGGCCTTCGGTTCGCCCGAGGCCCTGCAACGGCGCTTCGCCCAGGCGGCGGCCGAGCGCTTCGGTTCGGGCTGGGCCTGGCTGATCCGCCGGCCCGATGGGGCCCTGGCGATCACCAGCACCGCCAACCAGGACAATCCGCTGATGGACCTGCCGGGGATCGAACGGGGTCTGCCCCTGCTGGGTCTGGATGTGTGGGAGCACGCCTACTACCTCAACTACCAGAACCGCCGACTGGAGTACATCGACGCCTGGTGGTCGTTGGTGAACTGGAACGAGGTGAATCGACGCTTTGCTGAAGGCTCCGGTGCCACCTTTACTGACGTCAGCGACCGTAAAACCTGACAGCACCAGTTGTCGGTAGCCGATACGACGATCACCCGGGAAAACGGTCGCGAAAGTTAACCCAATTGCTGCGAACGTCATGGCCCTCTCCCGCAACGTGGAACACCTCCCCATGGAGCGCTCGCTGCATGGGGAGGCGGTGGTCTCCGCCCCCCGCGCCAGCGACGAAACCCTGATCGCCGAGATCGCCAGCGGCGACTCTTTCGAGCTCTTCTGCCACCGCTTCCAGACCGATCAGCTGCTCGTGCTGCGCGGATCGATCGATCTGGTGGTGCTCCAGAACCGCCAGCTGCGCCGCATCCCGCTGCGGGAGGACGAGGGCCTCTGGGTCCGGATTCCCCCCGGGGTGCCCCACGGCGCCATCAACCGGGGCCGGATCCCCGCCCTGCTGGTCAATGCCGTGCTGCGCCACGGCCCCAGTGATCCCCGGGACTACCGCGCCCTGCCGGTGCCGCATCAGCTGCGCAGCCAGTGGCGGCGGCTGGCGGTGGCCTAGCTGGCCCCCATCAGTTGTATTCCCCCGGAATGTCCTGCTTGGTTACCGTGACCCGGCCGACCTTCTTCCCCGACAGCCGCAGCAGCTCATCCCCAGAGAAGTCGAAGCCCTTGCCGGCGGCGATCTGGGCCACGTCGTCGGCTGTGGCGGCGGCCAGCACCTGGCTGCGCAGGGCCTCGTCGTCCTGCATGCGGGCCAGGAAGGAGCGCGCCTGATCAAGGCTCATGCGCTGGTGGAGGGGTGGGGTGAGCGCCCAGCATGGCGCAGCCCCGAAGTGAGCCCCTTCTCCAGCTCCAGGTAGGCCACGAAGGCGAGGCTCACCCCTGCGCAGGCCGCCAGATCGAAGGCCGACAGAGCGGTGACCCCGAGGAACCTGGCCATCGGCGCCACGTAGAGGAGTATCAGCTGCAGGGCGGCGGTGGCCAGCACCGCCCCCAGCAGCCAGGGGTTGGCCAGGGGAGGGGTGCGCCACAGAGGCCGGTCGCTGCTGGCCGAGAGGGCATGGCCCAGCTGGGCCAGGCAGAGGGTGGTGAAGGCCATGGTCTGCCAGGGACGGCCGAGGTGGGAAGCCACCAGCATCAGCGCCACCACCAGGGTCCCGAACACCAGCCCGATGCGCAGGATGGCGCTGCCCAGCCCGCGGGCGAAGAGCGATTCGCCGGGCTCGATCGGCGGTTGGTGCATCAGATCCTCCCCGGGTGGCCCCAGGGCCAGGGCCAGGGCCGGCAGGCCGTCGGTCACCAGGTTGATCCAGAGGATCTGCAGGGGTGTCAGGGCCAGGCCAATCAGCGGCGCCGAGCCGATGGTGATCAGTTCGCCCAGGTTGCAGCCCAGGATGAAGCGCACGAAGCGGCGGATGTTGGCGTACACCTGCCGTCCCTCCTCCACGGCATTGACGATGGAGGCGAAGTTGTCGTCGAGCAGCACCACATCAGCCGCCTCCCGGCTCACGTCCGAGCCGCTGATGCCCATCGCCACCCCGATGTGGGCCTGGCGCAGGGCCGGGGCATCGTTGACCCCGTCACCGGTCATGGCCACCACCGCGCCCGTCGCCTGCAGGGCCCGCACGATCCGGAGCTTCTGCTCCGGCAGTACCCGGGCGAAGAGGCTGGTCCGCCGTACCAGCACTTCGAGCGCCGCCGGGTCGAGGCCCTCCAGCTCCGGTCCCAGCACGATCGGGCTGGCCGGATCCGCCAGGCCGATGGCCGTGCTGATGGCCCGCGCCGTGAGGGGATGGTCGCCGGTGACCATCACCGGCCGGATGCCGGCCCCATGGCAGCGGGCCACGGCACTGGGGACCTCTGGCCGGGGCGGATCGCGCTGCGCCATCAGTCCAACCAGCACCAGGCCGTCCACTCCGGCTGCCGGCCCTGGGTGGTGCGGGCGGCAGGCGAAGGCCAGCACCCGCAGGCCGCTGGCGGCAAGCCCGCGCGCTTCCGCCAGCCACCAGTCCTGCTGGGCTGGCGTGAGGTTCCGCGCCCCGGCCCCATCCAGCCAGCGATCGCAGTCTTGCAGGATCGCCTCCGGGGCTCCCTTGACGATCAGCAGCTGGGACCCCTCTGTCGGGGAGGAGCCGAAGGGGGCTGGATCCAGGGGGGCCGCCAGGCGGCCGTCGGGGTCGTCCACCCAGACCGCCATCCTTTGGCGCTCGGCGCTGAAGGGAGTCTCCGCCAGGCGTCTGTGCTTCGCACGCAGATCGGAACCATCCAGGCCAGCCTTGGCAGCGGCCTCCAGCAGGGCCAGTTCGGTGGGATCCCCCACCCTTCCCTGCTGCCCTGTTTCAGCGTCGTTGCAGAGCACGCCGGCCTGGAGCAGCAGATCCGGTTGGCCAGGGGCAATGCCGGCCCCGGCCCCTGGCGGCGGCGCCAGCTCCCTGAACCCGAAGCCATTCTCGCTGAGCTCCAGGGCCTGGGTGCCGCAGCGCATCTCCACCACCACCTGGCGGTTCTGGGTGAGGGTGCCGGTCTTGTCGGTGCAGATGACGGTGATGGCGCCGAGGGCCTCCACCGCCGGCAGATGGCGGATCAGGGCGGCCCGCCGCACCATCCGCCGGGTGCCGATCGCCAGGCTCACCGTGATCACGGCCGGCAGCCCCTCCGGCACGATCGCCACGGCGGTGGAGAGGGCCAGCTCCAGCAGGGCCAGGGGGGAGCCGCCCAGCAGCCAGCCCCCCAGCACCACCGCCGCCACCAGGACCAGGGCCCAGGCCACAAGCCGGCCTGAGAGGTCCGCCAACCGTTTCTGCAGGGGGGTCGGCTCGGGGCGGGCGGTGTGGATCAGGGTGGCGATGCCGCCCAGCACGGTGGCCATGCCCGTGGCGGTCACCACGGCCAGCCCCCGCCCCCGCCCCACCTCGCTGCCCAGAAACAGGCAGTTGCTGCACTCCAGCACCGGTGTTCCGGCTGCCAGCGGCGGTTCGGCGCGCTTGCTCACCAGTTCGGCCTCGCCGGTGAGGGCCGCCTCCTGCAGCCCGAGTTCGTTGCCCTCAAGCAGCCGGGCATCGGCGGGTACCCGATCGCCGCTCTCCAGCCGGATCAGGTCCCCCGGCACCAGCTGGTCAGCAGGGAGGCGTTGCCAGTGCCCGCCCCGGCGGACCCGGGCCAGGGGCTGGGCCAGGTTCAGCAGACTGCGCAGGGCCAGCAGCGCCTGGCTCTCCTGCAGGTAGCCCAGCAGGGCGGTGAGGGCCACGATCAGCAGGATGGCGATCGCGTCCTTGGGAACGGTGTGGTCGAGCAGCGCCAGTCCGGCGGACACGGCCGCCACCGCCAGCAGCAACACCAGCATCACGTTGCTGAACTGATCCAGCAGGATCCGCCAGCGTCCCGGGCCCGGTGGAAGGGCGAGTCGGTTGGGTCCGGCGCTGGCCAGGCGTTCGGCCGCAGCGGCCTCGCTCAGGCCCGCCTCCCCCACCCCGAGCCGACGCAGGCATTCGCCCCCGGAAAGGGCCTGCCAGGCCGTGGGCTCGGGAGGGAACATGGCGGCCACTCAGTGGCATTTTGACCCTAGGCGGCTGGGGCGAGCCCGAAGGGCAGATCAGGGCAGGCGTTCACAGGCTTCTCCATCGCCATCGCCATCGGAGTCCAGGTCGCTGTGGCCCTGGCGCAGCAGCTGCTGGGCCCTGGCATGGGAGCCGTTCTGGCTGCAGTAATGGCGGCGCCCGTCGGGGCTGGTGCCATCGGGGATCCGGGCGGAGCGGCGACCATGCCGGAAGTCCCAGGGCCGGGTGATCCCACCCGGCACCCGCCACACGCCGAGCCGCTGGCGTCGGGCCCGCTCCTCGGCCTCCAGGTAGGCCGCTCCGTCGCAGGCGGCGAGATAGCGCCGGTAGGCGAAGGCCAGGCCGTCCTCCACCAGGGCCAGGCTGATGTTGGTGTCACTGATCACTTCGGCCACCGTGCGCCCGAAACGGTCGCTGCTCCGGGGCTGAATCGTCACCGACCGCCCCACGGGCAGGCGCAGCTGGAGGACCTGGCGCGCCTGCTGGCCCCAGGGGCTCTGGGCCGTTTCGGGGGCATCGATGCAGGCCAGCCGGACCGTGATCCGCTGCTGGCCGCTGCGCACCCGCAGGGTGTCGCCATCGCCCACCGAAAGCACCGTGGCCTGGAAGGCCGGCGCTGCCCAGCCGAGCCCCGGCGGCCCCAGGCCAAGCACGATCAGCAGGATCAGCCGCGACGGCGGCAGCCGTTGGCGGGGCACGGGCAGGGGGGATCCCAGGGTCACCCCCTCAGCCTTGCATCGCCCTGGCCCGCACCTCCTCGAGGCTGCAGTGGCGCCGCAGCATGCCGTTTTCGAAAACGGTCTCGAGGCAGGAGTCCGGATCGGGCTGCGCCCCCGGCCGCACGACCGTGCGGTACGTCCCTCCTCGGCGGATCAGATCGAGCACGCCGGCCTTGCTGGTCTTGGCGGGATCGGTGACCGGGCACTTGTGCACCGGCAGGATCCGGCCCGAGCGTTCCACCCAGGACACCTTGTAGGCGAAGCGCTGGCTGTCCCGGTTGACCTGTTGCAGCAGTCCGCCTCCCATGCCGAAGGCCACGTTCTCGACTCTGAAACCCGCCGCCAGGATCGCTTCGAGCACCAGCGGCAGGCTGGTGGCGGTGATGCCATCCCCCTGGATCACCCGCACGTGCTCCAGCACCCGGTAGCCCTTGCCGTTGACCCGGCTGCCGAAGCGGGCCTCCAGACGGCGCAGCAGTTCCGGCACGATCGCAACCGGATCGCCCGAATCGGGCCGGATCACCACCGTGGCGCCCGAGGTGATCACCTGCTGCCGCAGCTGCTCACCCCAGAGATGGTCGACGGCATTCCAGAGGTCGTACGAATCGGAAACCACCGCCAGCACGGCGCCGGGCCTGGCGAAGCGGTCGAGCATGGTCCGATAGGCCTCCAGCTCGTGCTCCTGCCCCCAGGCCAGGATCGTGGAGTGCTCGGCGGCGGGAATCGAGAAGCCGGCCATCGGGCAGTCGTAGTGGCGGCGTCCCGCCACCAGGGCCGCGACGGTGTCGGTGCCGCGGAAGGCCACCAGGTGGGCCAGGCCGCCGATGGCGGCGCTCTCGCGGCTGGAGACGCCGCGGGAGCCGAAGTCGTGCAGCCGGAAGGGGAGCTCGGCGGCCGGGTCGTCGGCGGAGCGCTCCAGCGCTGCCCGCAGGAGTTCCCGGAAGTGCCAGCTGCGGGTGGCCACGGTGGTGGGATACCAGAGGCGCAGCAGCAGGGTCTCCACCCAGGTGACCAGCCAGGCCAGGGCCGGATCGGTGGACTCCACCGTCATCAGCATGTTGCCGGTGGGCACGCGGCTGCCCTCGGCAACGGCCCGGATGCGCAGGGGCAGGCGACCGCCATGGACGCTGACCAGGCGCTGCCAGCCCCCGCGGTTGAACGGCAGGCCGTGGGCGGTCCAGAGCTCGGCGGCCTCTTCGAGATCCCCCTGGGTGACGGGCCGCGCCAGGGTGGTCTGCAGCAGCATCTGCAACCCGAAGAACAGGGTGGCCGGGTTCTCGCCGCCCCGGCTCTCCAGGTAGGCCCCCATGGCGGTGAGATCCGGGGGGTACTGGAGCCAGTGGCTGCCTTTGTAGCTGTCGGTGTCGAGCAGAAGATTGAAGTCCATGGTGTGCGCTCCGCACGATGTGGATAGGGGGCTTCGGCCCGGTCTCCCCAGGCCTGAAGCGTTGATAGGGGCCAGCCGTCGCCGGCGGCGCTGTGGGTCAGAGCCGGGAGATGAAGTGCTGAATGATTTGGACGTGGTCCTCGAAGAAGGTGTCTTCGTGGGCGTAGATGTCGGCCAGGGGCATCCAGAAGGCTTTGTCGGCGTCGTCGCCGCCGCGAACACTGGGGAGGACGCCCCCCTTGAGCTGGATCAGGAAGGCATGGGTGATCACCCGGCCGCGCTGGGAGCGACCCGGAGCATCAAAGACGTGGCGGTCGGCGATCGATCCTTCCAGCACCGGCCGGGGCACCTTCAGGCCCGTCTCCTCCCGCAGCTCCCGCAGCATCCCGTCCACCACCCGCTCCTGCTGGTCGAGGTAGCCCCCGGGGAGGGCGATCAGCCCCTGGCCTGGCCGCACCCGGCGGCGCACCACCAGCACGTGGCCCGATTGAACAACCACCGCATCGGTGGTGACGAAGGTGGGCGGGTAGGGAGCCACCGACCAGAGCTGGCGGTAGCTGGCGATGTAGTCGGCCTCCTGGCGCAGCCTGCGGTAGCGGCCCGTCTCCCGATACTCCGTGAGAAAAGCACACACCGCCTCCGGCACATGGGAGGCCCACGGTTGCCCATCGCCGCCCGAGAAGTAGGCCTGGCGAATGGCTGTGGAGTGGACGGCGTTCTTGAGGGGCACGTCCTGAAAGTCCCACTGGGGGAAGAGGTCGAGGTAGTAACTGCTGAGGTCCTTTCTGTGACCGACCAGCAGCACCCGATCGTCCTCGTCCGTGACGGCGAGCACCTTCTGCTGCACCTCCGCCAGCCAGAGATTGTCGGAATAGAGGTGATCGCGGATCGGGATCACCTCCAGCCGGCGCTGCCAGTCGGCCGGCAGGGCGGCGCGGATCATGCGCTCCCGCTCCTCACTGCTCCAGGGGTTGCGGGTATCGGGAGCGCAGCGATGGCTGCCCAGCAGAAGCAGCAGGCGGTCGGCCCTTTCGAACGCCGAAGCGATCAAAGCAAGATGCCCTTCATGAAAGGGCTGGAAGCGTCCGATGAGGACGGCGACGTCGTGATTCATGGTGAACCTCAGAATCCCTGAGATGGGGCCCGCCTCACCGGCAGACCATTAATGCTTAGCACGAAATCTGTGGGAGTCGCCTGCCTGCCAACCGCCTCAAGGGGGCTGATGGGAGCCGGAAAAAAGCTGCCGCCCCAAAGAAGCGGATGGTGATTGTGACGTTTATCCGATCAAACTCAGTGGATCTGAGGCGCATCCTGGTTGGAGAGGGATAGGGTATGGAAGGCTGTCTGGTCGGACGATCAATGGGACCTTCTCCTTCCGATGACGCCGCTTCACTGATCAGGAACCTCAGCATCTTCACGGCTTCGGTAGTGTCTCTATCTGGTGCGTTCCAGGCCTGGAGTGCTGTGAGAATCACCCAGTCTCTGGAGGAGGCCAAACGGACGCAGGCCTTCTCAAGGCAGATCCTGGATCAGATGGATAACCTTACGGGTGACAATGAAACGAAGGGAAAGGTTGCCCTGATTGGCCTCTATATCATCGCAGCCAATGACAAGGACAAGATGAACATTGCCAACATCGCTTTGCAGAGCGGCAAAAGCAATCTCAGGGATGCCGCCGCGTTTCTGCTCAGGCAGGAATGCAAAGAGCTGCCTGAGTTATCGACTTGTAAAAATGCACTGGATATGCTGGCCCGCACAGAGGATGTGAGCGTTCAGCGGCAGATTCGCAAGGAAGAGAAGTTGATCGGCCTATCCCAGGGGGCTCTCCAGCAGGACGCTGTGGAGACGATTCCGGTTCAACCATCGCCCGTCGCCATGGCCCTGGAGGAGATCACGACGGCCAAGATCGCCGCCTCCGACCTTCAAGGATGGATCTACATCGGCAAGGCGGATGCCTCCGGCACCCTGCGGGACGACCGCACCATCAGTCTGCCGACAAAGCCGGCCCCCAATGCCGAGGTCACCACCACAACGTCCGTGTATCTGAGGTCCCAGGGAACGATTCGCTCGGGCTCCTCGCTCGGCATCATCCCCAGGGGGCAGGTCCTGCGGATCTACGCCCTCAGCTCGCGGCCGATGGCGGGTGGGATGGAGGCCGTCTGGGCCAAGGTGAAGACCCAGAAGGGTGCCGTTCAGCGCTTGTCGTGAGTCGTCACCTTGATGGCATGCGATCATCCACAGCTCGTGCACCGACGCACCCACCCATGACCCTGGGGGACGCCAAGGGCGAGCTGGCCGCCATCGCTGCCGCGTTCGCACTTCCGGGCCCGATCCTTGATCTGGAGCGACTGGGCAACGGCAATGTCAACGACAGTTATCTGGTCGTCTGCGACGGGGACCCGTTGCAGCGCTTTGTGCTGCAGCGCCTGAACCGGACGGTGTTTGCGCAGCCCGAACTGGTGATGGCCAACATGATGGCCATCGCCGCGCATGTCGAGGCGCGTTTGACCCAGGGCTGTGCCCTGTTGGCTGAGCGCCGCTGGGAGCACCCCCGGTTGTTGCTGAGCCGCGCTGAAGGGCGGCCCTGGGTGGAGCGGGATGGTGGTTTCTGGCGCCTGATCAGCTTCATCGAGTCCTCCCGGAGTTTCGATGTGGTGGCCAGTGCCGAGCAGGCCAGGGAGGTGGGCTTCGGGCTGGGCGTTTTCCACCACCTGATCAGTGACCTGCCCCTGGCCGGACTGGCCGACACCCTGGAGGGTTTTCACGTCACGCCCCGGTATCTGCAGCATTACGACGCGGTGCTGGCCAGGGCGCCGGCCCCTGCGGGGAATGGTGTGCTGCTTTGCCTGGCCTTCGTGGAGCAGCGCCGGGCCTTTGCTTCGGTGCTGGAGGCGGCCAGGGAGAACGGCCAGCTGCGCCTTCGCCCCATCCACGGGGACCCCAAGATCAACAACGTGATGATGGAGGCCTGCTCAGGCCGGGCCTGCGCCCTGGTGGATCTCGATACGGTGAAGCCCGGACTGATTCACTACGACATCGGCGATTGTCTGCGCTCCTGTTGCAATCCCCTGGGGGAGGAGACGGGGGATCTGGAGGCCGTTCACTTCGATATCGCCCTCTGCCGGGAGGTGCTCAGCGGCTATCTGGCCGCCGCCTCCGGATTTCTCACCGCTGCCGACTATGACCACCTCTATGGGGCGATGCGCCTGATCAGTTTTGAGCTCGGCCTGCGTTTCTTCACCGATCATCTGGCGGGCAACGTCTATTTCAAGACCGACCGACCGGGCCACAACCTGCAGCGCGCCCTGGTGCAGTTCCGGCTCACCGAGAGCATCGAGGCCCAGGAGACTCAGATCCGGGACCTGATCGCTGAGCTCAGGGCCGACCTTGCCGCCGCGAGCTGATGGTCGCTTCCGTGTCCCAGCGCTTCGAGTTGTGCCCCTTCGATGGCGGCAGTGCGTCGCCGGCCCTCCAGCTGGGGGGTGAGATCCACCGGGAGGGCCGGCACCTCCTGCTCCGCTTGCGGCTGGCCGGGGCCATTGAGTCGGTGCATCTGCCGGCGCCTGTGGCAGCCCCCGCGCGCCGGGATGGACTCTGGGCCACCACCTGTTTCGAGTGCTTCTGGGCTGTCGAGGGGGCGCGGCCCTACTGGGAACTCAACCTGTCCCCGGCTGGCCACTGGAACCTCTACCGGCTGGATGATTATCGCGATGGTCTGCGGCCCGAGACCGGCTACGACCTGCCGCCGCATCGCGTCGTCCGCGACGTTGGCGAGCTGACGCTGCAGCTGGATCTGCCGCTGCCGGAGGGGCTGGCCGCGGAGGCGCCGCTGCAGGTGGGGATCACCAGCGTGATCGAGGAGCGCAGTGGGCGGCTGAGCTACTGGGCCCTGGCCCATCCGGGGCCTATGCCCGACTTCCATCACCGGGAGGCGTTCCTGCTGCGTCTCTGAGAACGACGGCCAGGGCGTTGGGCCTCATCCGGCGGCGTGGTAACTGCTGCGCACCAATGGGCCACTGCGCACCTGGGCAAACCCCATGGCGCGGGCTATGGCGCCCAGCTCCTCGAACTCCTCCGGTCTCCAGTAGCGGGCCACGGGGATGTGGGCCAGGGAGGGGCGCAGGTACTGACCCAGGGTGAGGCGCTGGCAACCGGCGGCCCGCAAGTGCTCCAGCGTGGCCACCACCTCCGGGGCCGTTTCGCCGAGCCCGAGCATCAGACCGGATTTGGTGGGGATCTCCGGCGCCAGTTCCCGGGCCGCGGCCAGCAGTTCCAGGGAACGGCCATAGGTGGCGCCGCGGCGCACCTCCCCCTGCAGGCGCTCCACCGTCTCCAGGTTGTGGTTGAAGCACACCGGCGCGGCGGCCAGCACCGCGGCCAGCCGTTGGCGCTGGGCCAGGCGACCCGCTTCGGGGTCGGCGTGGCCGCCCCAGAAATCGGGGGTGAGCACCTCGATCATCACCTGAGGATCGCGGCGGCGGATCGCTGTGATGGCGGCGGTGAACAGGCTGGCGCCGTGGTCGGCCAGGTCGTCGCGGGCCACGGCGGTGAGCACCACATAGCGCAGGTTGAGCGCCTGCACCGCCTCCGCCACCCGCTCCGCTTCACCGGCGTCGAAGGGCACCGGCGCCCGGCCCTTGTCCACCTGGCAGAAGGCGCAGCTGCGGGTGCAGATGGGCCCTCCCAACAGAAAAGTGGCCGTGCCGGCGGCGTAGCACTCGCCCCGGTTGGGACAGCGTCCCTCCTCGCAGATGGTGTGCAGCCGCTGGGCCTTGACTACCCCCTGGACCCGTTCGGTGGCTGAGGCCTCACCGAGGGGGCGACGGATCCACTCCGGCAGCCGCTCCGTGGGGGGGATGGCGCTGTAGCGGCTGGTGGCGGTCATGGTGTCGTGGTCAGGCGTCGGGGTCAGGCGTGGGGTTCATTCCATGCGCCGGCGTCCTTCGAACGCCCGCGCCAGGGTCACTTCGTCGGCGTATTCCAGCTCACCCCCCACCGGCAGTCCGTAGGCAATGCGGGTGACGTTCGTGAAGTGTTTGAGCAGCCGGGCCAGGTAGAGGCTGGTGGTGTCGCCCTCGACACTGGGGGTCAGGGCCAGGATCACCTCGGTGACTCCCTCCCGGTCGACCCGCTCCACCAGCGGCTGGATCTGCAACAGCTCTGGACCGACCCCATCCATCGGCGAAATCAGTCCGCCCAGGACGTGGTAATGGCCATGGAATTCGCGGCTGCGTTCCATCGCCAGCAGGTCGCGGGAGTCAGCCACCACGCAGATCTGCCCGTTGCGCCGCTCCTCGTTGCGGCAGATCTCGCAGAATTCCTCGGCGGAAAGGTGGAAACAGCGGCGGCATTGCCCCACCTGGCTGCGGGCCGCCAACAGGGCATCGGCGAAGCTGCGGATCTGCTCTTCCGGTTGGCGCAGCAGGTGCAGGGCCAACCGCTGGGCCGTGCGGGGCCCGATGCCCGGCAGGCGTTCGAACTGGTCGATCAGCCGGGCCAGGGGTCGGGTGAAACCGCTCAGCGAACCGGCCGCAGGTGGGGGGAATCTAGGCGGCCCGCTCGCGCCCGGCAGGGCGCCGGGTGAGGATGGCAACGGCTCTCGCCAGCTCCCCTGCCCCGCCCCGTGCCATGGGTTTCCCTGCCACCCACCAGCCTGTTTCCCACGCCGCCACTGGGCGCTCCCGCTGGGGCGGTTCCCTGGTCGCGGCCCTGCTGCTGAGCCTGCTGCTGGTGGGCTGCAGCGCCGCCGCCGCGGGCCTGAACTCCTTCCAGAGCCCGGATGGCCGCTATGCCTTCCTCTATCCCACCGGCTGGACCCGGGTGCAGGTCAGCAATGGCCCCCAGGTGGTCTTCCACGACCTGATCAACAGCGACGAGACCCTCAGCCTGGTGGTGTCCGAGGTCACCCCCGACCGGGATCTCAGCCAGCTGGGCAGTGCCGTTGAGGTGGGCGAGACCCTGCGCCGCAGCGTCATCTCACCGGAAGGCAGCGGCCGTGACGCCGAACTGGTGGAAGCCCACGAGCGGGAGCAGGGCGGCCGCACCTACTTCGACCTGGAATACACGGTTCACCTGGCCGACCGGGATCGCCACGAGCTGGCCACGGTGGTGGTCGACCGCGGCCGGCTCTACACCTTCGCCGCCAGCACCAACGAAGCCCGCTGGAACAAGGTGAAGGATCTGTTCGCCGTGGTGATCGGCTCCTTCACGCTGCAGATCTAGGGGTGTCCGCCCCTGGCCGGCTGACCATCGTGGGGAGTGGCCTGGCCGGCAGCCTGCTGGCCCTGGAACTGGTGGAGCGGGGTCTGGCGGTGACCCTGATCGATGCGGAGGAGGCGACGGCCACGGCGTTCAGCTACGGCGGTGTGGCCTGGTGGGCCGGGGCTCCGGGGCCCCTGGGCCCGCTGCTGCGCCAGGCCCCCGCCCGCTGGCGACGGCTGCAGGAGCGCCATGGCCCCCTTGGCTGGCGCCGTTGCGGTCTGCGTCTCCATGGCGGCGGCTGGGGAAGTTCCCAGCTGCGCCCCCCCTTCGCCCAGGTGGACACCGCCGTGCTGATGGCCGCCCTGCCCAGGGTGCTGGCGGCCGCCGGGGTGGAGCGGCGACGGGGCAGGGTTATGGCGCCGCCGCAACCGGTGGCCGCTGGCTGGCAACTGGAGCTGGAGTCTGGAGACCCCCTGCTGGCGGAGCAGGTGGTGCTGGCGGCCGGGGCCGGTTGCCGCTTCCTCGCCCCCGCCTTGCCGGTGCGCCTCCGCGCCAGCTGGGCCGGGGTGCTGGCCCAGCCGATTCGTGCCCCCCTGTCGACGGCCTCCGCCAGCCCCTGGCTGCGGCACGCGGCCCGGCGCCGCATCGTCCAGCCACGCCACTGGCAGCGTCCAGCCCTGGAGGCGGCGGCGCCGGGGCTGGAAGAGGAGCGCTGGATCGTTGATGCCGGTTTCGCCCCCTGGGGCGAGGGGTTGCTGCTGGGCCAGATCAGCCTGGTGCGGCCGGGCCTGGACAGCGGCGAGCCGCCGCCGGCGGCGGCCATGGAGGAACATCTGCGCCAGGGGCTCACCGGCCTCGACCCGCTGCTGGCGGCCCTGCCGGGCCCCTTTCGGCAGGTGCCGGTGGCCTTCTGCAGCAACGGACTCCCCCTGGCGGGTCCACTGCCTGGGGCGGCAGGCCTGTGGGTGTTCAGTGGTTTCGGCGGTGCCTTCGCCCAGGTGCCGGTGCTGGCTCCGGTGCTGGCCGATGTGATCGCCGGGGTGGCCGATCCAGGGGGTCTGGCCCGATTCGGCGTCCTGCCGGGCTGACAGGCGGCCTTCGATCCTGCATGCTGGCGGCAATGGCCACCTTCGCTCCTCCGACCGGTGCAGCCCCGCCTCGCCAGCCGGTGGTGGACCTGCGCCACCGGCTTGCGCAGGTCCACCACCGGGGCCAGGTGGGGGCGTGCCTGGTGGCGATGGGCGGAGCCCTCGGGTTGTGGGTGCTGTTCTGGCCCGTGCCCACGGAGGTGATGGGGCAGGGGGTGCTGATCTACCCCGAGACCGCCGGTCTGCTCGATGCCCGCGCCGGCGGCCAGGTGCGACGGCTGCGGGTGGCGGTTGGGCAGGAGGTGCGCCAGGGGTAGGCGCTGATGGAGCTGTACCTGCCGGTGCTCGACCGTCAGCTGCAGCAGCAGCGCGGCAACCTGGCCCAGCTGGAGCGCGACAACCGCGACCTCGACCGGCGCGATGCCCTGCGGCTCTCCAGCGAGCGGCTCAGCGTCGATACCGCCCTGGCCAAGCTGGCCCAGGACCGGCGTCGCTACGAGGAGCTGGCGGCCACCTACGCGGAGAAGGTGCGCAATCTGCGCTGGCTGAGCCGGTATGAGCAGGTGAAGCTCGACATTCAGACCCAGGCGCTGCGGCGTCGCTAACAGATCGATGACATGCGCCGTCAGATCCGGGTCACCGAGGCCCGTCTGGCCTTCGACGGCCAGGTGCTGGCCGACCGGGACGGCACGGTGCTGGATCTGCAGGTGATCCAGGGCCAGACGGTCGCCACCGGCCAGCGCCTCGGCACCCTGGGCCGGGCCGCCGGCCCCACCGGCGAGCGGGCACCACTGCTGCGGGCCGTGGCCTATGTCGCCCCTGCCGATGCCCGGCGTCTGCCGGTGGGCCTGCCGGCCACGGAGGAGGACATCTCCACCACCATTGGCAACCCCCAGCTGGCCCGGGACCTGCTCAAGCGGGGTCCGGTGATGCGCACGGAGATCGCCCTGGAGCGGGACCCCACCAGCCGTGATGGTTACCGCTGGACCCTCTCCGGCGGCAGCGGGGTGTTCCCTGTGCGGGAGGGCCTGACAATCGCCGCCCATGCCTATGTGGAGTGGCGCACACCGATCACCGACGTGATTCCGGGTCTGCGTTCCCTCACCGGCGGCTACCGCAGCCTGCGCATCGATCGGATATGGGACAGGCCTTCCCTGCGCCAGGGTGGCTCCCCGCCATGAGCGAGCATCACCATGGCTGATCGACGCTGGTGGCAGTTCCGCAATCCCCTGCTGCGCCAGGAGCTTCCCTGGCTGGTCAGTGAGGTGGTGCTGCTGGTGATCCTTGGCTACAGGATCGAGCGCTGGTAGGCCTCCCGGCGGGAATGATCGCTTCACCCACAGGAATCTGACCGACCCATCGAAGAACACTTGCCCGTGCAAAAAAAACCACACTTGAATCTGTCCCTCAACGGCCGGTTCGTCGTTTCCTGTGAGGTCAGCCAACCCTATGGAGAACCATTTCAGAGGGCAACAGAGGACGTTGAGGATGCGGAGTCGGCCGGCGTGGTTCCTGCTCGGCATGGTGGCCCTGGCCTTGATGGTGGCGCTGACGAGTTGCTTCGGGCCGCCGTCCATGCCCTTGAGAATCGGCGCCAACCTCTGGACGGGGTATGAAACTCTCTTCCTGGCGAGAGACCTGGGAGAACTGAAAGGCAAGCCCATCAGACTGATGGATTTCCCTTCCGGAACCGAGGAGGTCAGGGCCTACCGCAACAATGAGATCGACGGAGCCGGCCTGTCGATTGATCAGGTGATCACCTTGGCCGCCACCCAGGGTGACATCAGGATCATTGCCATCTTGGACTACTCCAACGGTGGTGATGAGATCCTCGCCAGGCCCGGTTTGACGACGATGCGGGACCTGAAGGGAAGACGCATCGGTGTGGAGGCCACCGCTTTGGGGGCCTTTTTTCTCGGCAGGGCCCTGGAGATCAATGACATGACACCCCAGGATGTCAAGGTGGTGTCGTTGGAGCTGAGTGATCACGAATCCGCCTACAAGACCGGCAGGGTGGATGCGGTGGTCACCTTCGGCCCGGCTCGCATCAATCTTTTGAAAGCGGGAGCCATCCCGTTGTTCGACAGCGCCCAGATCCCGGGCGAAATCGTGGACACCCTTGCCGTCAGCACCCAGGCGATCGCCGAAAACGCTGAGAATCTGCAGACTCTTGTGGCGGGAAGATTTAAGGCTTTGGAATATTTTAACAGGAATCCTGCCGATGCCACGCGGCGCATGGCCAGTCGCACCCAGGTGAAGCCGGAGGAGATGCTGCAGGCCTTCCGTCTGCTGAAGCAGCCATCCCTTGAGGGGAATGTGACATTGGTGAGTCAGCGGGATCCATCCCTGGTGACCTCCATGACGAACTTTATGCGGGTCATGCATGATAGTGGCCTGATCGCTAAAGAGATTGATCCAGCCAGTCTCCTGGATGCACAGTTTGTCGAACGTGTACTGGCTGAACGCTAGATGTTCGACGCCATCATGACGAGATTCACTCCGCCGCTTCGCTTTACAATCCCGGCGTTGATTGTTGTCAGTGGTTTTTCAATTGGTGCCATACAGTTCGTTTTGGAGGTCCAAGACGCGAATCGCAGGGCCGAGCAAAGTTCCATCATCAATCTGAAGTCCTCGGCCTCCCAGACGGCGCGGATGGTGGACTATCTCTATCGAACCGATGATGAAGCCGATCAGGTTGTTTCGTTGATCAGTCGTCTGGGCGCCAATCCAGGCTATCTAAGTGTCAGACTTTTCAGTGACAGGAACATCGTTCTCCGTTCCAGTGAATACAATCAAGTTGGCCATTCCATTGCGCTGACGGATGCTGCGCCAATGGCATTCATCTTTTCCCAGGCACGTCGTACGCTTCGCGGAACGGTGTGTCTCTCTCAGGATCGCTCGTACCTTTCCGCTGTTTATCCCATTCTTCTCAAGCCCCTCCCCGGCGAACTGATGCCGTCAAGGGTCGGACTCTTCTTCGTTAAGTATGGTCTGACTGAAGCGAAGACCAGTGCATTTCGAGAGGCGTTGGGACGAGCATTGCTTTTTTTGATTAGGTAGCAAGTGTCCCGTCCCGGAAATAACTTCTAGAATCAGGAGTGTCACCCGAGGTTTTGCGTGGCGCTTGGACGTCCGATGCCGCCGCTGCTTCTCAGCGACGTCGAGGTTCAGCAGCTCCAGGCTCTTGCCAGCTCCCGTTCACTGCCTCACTCCATCGTTCAGCGGGCCCAGATCGTGTTGGCCTGCGGTGCCGGTGAAACCAACACAGCCATCGCCAAACGGATGGGGCTGTCCGGGATGACCGTCGGCAAGT
>NZ_JAGQCH010000013.1 GCF_024346055.1 Cyanobium sp. Cruz CV13-4-11 | reverse complement strand
GTGAACGTGGTCGGGTGCCAGATCGGATCATCCGGGCTGAGGCCCACAAACCAGCGGAACAGCAGGTTGTAGTGGAGCTGCTCCAGCAGCAGCCTCTCGGATCGGATCCCGTAAAACGCCTGCAGCAGCGAGGCCAGCAGCAGTTGCTCCGGCGGAACCGATGGTCTTCCTTCCAAGGCATACAGCCTGCAGAAGGTTGGATTGAGCCGATCAAGCGCCTGATCCGCCAGCTTGCGAATCCGCCTGAGCGGATGGCTGCTCGGGATCCGATCCTCGATCGAGACGTAGGAGAACAAGGAGCCGCTGCGCTCCTGTTGGCCTCGCATCAACGAATGGGCAGTTGATCCATTCTCGCAGAGGTGGCCGGGTTTTTCAGCGAACTCTTAAAGGCGCTGCACGTTGCTTGGCACCCATGACGGCGTGTCGGCCATTCTTCGCCGAGTTGGTCGCCACAATAGACTCCCTCAGTCAATCAGTCTTTGAGCCTGATCAGGCAAATGGTGCTAGTTTTCACAATTTCAGGCCGGAGAGAAGATCATTCACAACAACGTAATCCAAGGATATGTCAACGTTAGCGATGGGAGCAACGCCTGATCTCTGGAGTAGCAAACTTGAACTACTGACGGATACCGTGGAAGCTGATGATTCCACTTGGGGAAGAACCTCTTTATAGTCGTTGGTAGGCTTGGACGTCAAAACGGCGTCCTTGATTGAAAGGCCCATGATTGGAATTATACTTGCCACTGCAAAGCCGGTCGGTGGTTTTGGCGCGGTAACGGTGCTGAAGGAGGCGGTTGGCTGATCGCTGACTGTGGTGCTCTGCTCCGGCAAACCCAGTTGCGAAAACTGTGCATCACCACTCAGCGAGGGGGAGAGTGATGGAGCAATCGATGGTTGCATTTCCACGTCAGAGGCAGGTTGCGGAGCAAGACCTAACAGCAGGACTGGTTGAGAATCAGAAGCAACCACTTGATTTCCCGATAACAAGACTTCCGGGATCAAGATCGTGGGATCCATCAATGTGACCTGCTGGGGTATAGAGGCATTCACCATCACAGACGTAGAAGTTGTCATGAGAGTGGATCGCAGCCAATAGGACGGGATCGGATCAAGGGTGTAGACGTCAGCAGGTTGTGGGGTGATCTCGATGGGCACAGAGCTTACGGCCTCAGGAGATGATTTCACAAATAAATATCCGGCGCCGAACAAATAAGATGGTATATAAACAGGAAAGGAGATGTTCGTTGATTCTCCGGGCTGGAGATTCAATGGTTCTGCTTGAGGAGGCGGAACAACGGTGCCGCAACGGGAGAAAGTCTGAGCATCCGAAACAACACAAGAAGACACCTTGGAATATGGGAAGTATGGAGCATGTCCGTGGCTGAAAAGGTAGCTGTCATCTTCATCGCCGAGAATGGCGTTGGGCGAAAAGACGATCTGATCGGGGTTGAATGTATTGACAGCCGACTCGCCATCGTTGCGAATCTCAAGGCTTAAGTTAAAGTACGATCCCGAATCTGCCGTATTGGCAGCGGAAATAGAGGTGATGGCTACATTCTTTTTAAGAATAGAAATCTGTTGAGAGTAAAGGTTGTTGGTTTCGTTTGTCTCGTTGATCAACTTACCGCTGTCGAGCTTAAAGAGCAGGTATCCATCACCAACATAGTCGCTTGGGAGATGCAGCGAATGGCTGAACGCTTGAGTGCCAAATGCAGCTAGATCAATTGGATTGAAGGAAAGACTGTCGGCAAGGAAAACATCATCGTCGTCGCCATAAATATCATTAACGGAAAAAAAGATGGAGTCAAAGTTGTTGGCTGCGTGAACGGCAACATCACTTTGATTGACAACAGACCAGGAAAGCTGAATTTGATCACCTGAGCTGGCAGTTGCTGGGGCCACAACATCTGCAATAGCGAGATCCGGCTGAAGAATGGAGAATGCTTGCATCAAGACGTTGTCAGACTCAATAGTTTCGGGTAAAGTATTAAATCCGTCAGCAGAAAAGAATAAATAGCCTTCACCGGAGAGACTGCTGGCGATACTGAAGCTCTGGGTGTAAGATCTGGATTCTCCTGGCTGAATAGCGTCTGAACTCCAGGAGGGCGAATAGTCGATAAAGATGCGCACATCATCCTCATCTCCATAGACATCGTTGTTTGAGAAAACAACTGTGTTCTGATAGGACGATCCTGCCAGAGCGAGATCGCCATGATTGGTAACCGTCCAGCTCATCTCGACCTGCTGACCAGACACCACCTGGGAGGGTGCGACAGCAGCATCGAGGGAGAGATTCGGAAGGACAACCTCAATACCATGCATTACGATATTGTCAGCCTCATTAGACTCTTCTAGGTAATTGAAACCATCCTGCCTGAAGAAGAGGTTACCAACGCCGGCATATGCCGCTGGAATGTAAATAGACTGACTACTGGTGACAAGATCAACGGAAGCGGGATTGGACCAATCGAACCCTCCATAGAGGGTGGTGATGTAGGCATCGTCCTCATCGCCATAAACATCATTTTGAGAATAGGTGACCACACACAGAGAGGCTGCAAACGGCAAAGACGTATTGCCGCTACTGGAGTAAGTCCAGGAAACATTGAATTGATCGCCTGCCGTGGCCACCGATGCCGCTGTGACTTGGGTGATCGCCAGGTTGGGGAGGCTGAACACGGGATCAACAGAGGCATCGGGCAGCTCTGTCGGCTCTCCAGTTAGCGGGTGAACCGGCAGGAAGCACCCAGGGATGAAACCGCCCGTGCAATCGATGATCGTCGGCTCGGTGATGTCCAGGGGTGGTTCTGTGGGCGCGAAGCCATCCACGGGCTGGAGAGGTTCGCCAGTCAGGTAGCTTCCGGTGATCGGATCGGCGAGGAGGCCAGCATCACCGGCCTCCTCGCCGATGGCCAGGGTGGTCACTGTCCAATCCGGTTCAGTCGGAGCTGATCCACACCCGACGTCGTGAGTGGAGAATTTCTGACTTCCGTCCTGCCAGCCCAACAGTTCCGAAGCGCCATCCTCGCCGAGGGCCATGGTGATGATGGCCTTGTCGAGCGAAACCCAGTCGGGCAGGGCGTAGTCGATGAACGCTTGACCGCTGGGATCCATGGTTGTCCAGCAGGACACTACATTTGCTTCAGTCTAGCATCTGAACGCGCAGTGGGCAGGGGATCCATCGGAATCTTTGGATCGTCACGGGATCCTCAGGTCCGAGCCGTAGGCCGAGCGGTGGCGGGGCGCTGGAGGCCGTTTGCTGGTCAGGTGCTGGCACAGGTTGCCTCGCGCGACTCCGCGGCCGGCGCTGCTCCAGTGCGGTGTTTATTGCACTTCAAGCCTGCTCAACTGCGCTGCCCCTGGACGGCTTAGCTTACCCCAGATCCGCTGCAGCATCAGCCAACTGCTTGCCTCAAAGTGTAGTTCATCAAGTAGAATAAACACCACGCCAAAGGCCACGAGACCATCGCCTGCGGCAACGTTATCCCCTGGTCTCGCTATCACCGCTGCGTCTGCCTGAGCGGCTGTGATGCCCCGATCAGTTGTCACCTTCGGCAACTGAATCCATGGATCTCTCTGTATCAACACGCCCGTACTCCCGGGCCCCCGTCGCGCTCGCCCCGGCCCCAGCCGCTGCCCCCGCTTGCTCTCTGCAGCGTTCCGGCTCCCTGTGGCAGCTGGGCATCGAGGCCCAGGAGCTCACTACGACGATCGGCCAGCTGGCCCAGCTGCTGGAGGCCGACGACGACGACACCCGCTCCCAGGCCCTCGCTGAGCTGGAGGCCACCCTGCTGGCTGAGGCCCACAACAAAACCGCCCTGGCCGCCAAGGCCGATGCCACCTGCTGGGTGATCGAGCACCTGCGCGGTCAGGCCGCCTACCGCCAGTAGCAGGCCAAGCGCCTCAACGCCCTGGCCACTGGCGACGCCCACCGGGCCGCTGCCCTGGAGGACTCCCTGGTGCTGGTGCTCACCCGGCTGCAGCCCAACGCCACCCGGTTCAGCTTCCCCAACCACGAACTCAGCTCCCGTAAGACCCAGGCCGTCGAGATCGCTGACGAGGCCGCCCTGCCCCCCGAGTGGCTCACGGTCAAGACCACCACCCAACCGGACAAAACCGCCATCAAAGCTGCGATCAAGGCCGGCCAGCAGATCCCCGGCGCCCAGCTCCTCACCCGCCGCAGCTGGCGCATCACCTGAGGGGCCAGGGGCCCTTCCAAAGGGTCTGCAGCAGGAGCAGGCCCACCTACTCCCTCCAGAGCCAACCCAATCCCACACCAGAACCATGGACCTCACCGGTTACGCCAACACCACCAGCACCACCCCCACCCCCACCAGCCCCCGGCCCCCCGGCCATATCTGGTCCACCCGCCTGGCCAGCTGGGTGGTGCCCATCACCCGCAAACCGGGTCGCCGGCCCTCGCCCCAGCACGTCCACTGCAGCGAGCCGCCCTGCTGGGTGCTGGTTGAACCCCTCAAACCCCTCGATCCAGACGGCACCGCCAGCTGATCCCGTTCGCACGCCCCCCCCCCCGCCCCCGCACCGCAATGACCTACCTGTTCTCCCCCGAGCAGATCGCGTTCCTGTCCGCTCCCCTTGATCGCGCCAAGGTTCGCCAGCAGCGCCAGGGCCGCAGCTCCGTCAGCTACCTGGAGGATTGGCAGGTGATCGCCGAGGCCAACCGCATCTTTGGCTTTGACGGCTGGCAGCGGCAGACCGTCCAGACCCGCTGCGTTCACCAGGGCGAGCGGCTGATCGGTGAGCAAGAGCGCCCCGGCTGGGGTGTGACTTACACCGCCCGGTTGCGCATCAGCGTGGGTGAGGGCTCCGGTGCCCAGCTGATCCGTGAGGGCTCAGGGGCTGGCCACGGCATCGACACCGACCTGGGGCAGGCCCATGAGTCCGCGCTCAAGGAAGCCGAGACCGATGCGATGAAACGGGCGTTGATGACCTTCGGGAATGCCTTCGGGTTGGCGCTGTACGACAAGCAGCAGCGGGAGGTGACCGGGGGTGCTGGTGCCAGGCCCACCTCCCTGCGGGTGGTCCCCCCGGCGCCAGGCCCCCAACCCGAACCCGACCCTGGCCTGGCGCCCCTCGATCCAGCTACTGTCCGCCAGCTGCACGCCCCGGTGCTGGCGGGGTTCAGCAAAGCCTTCCGCAAGCGCGTCCAGGTGCCGGCTGAGACGGTCACCATCGCGGATCGAATCAGCCAGCGGCGCCAGCACGCTGGATCGAGACGTTCCTGGTGTCGCAGCAGCAGGCGCAACCTGGGGTGACGGCTCCCTGACCCTTCGAGGCAGCTCACAGAGCCCCCCCCTACCCCCGGTGCTGTCGGTGGGGGCGATCGTCCAGCAGCCAGCTGTGGATCCCGTGGCTGTGTTGAACAAAGAAAAGCAACAGAGGCAATCGGCCTCATTGTTTCTAAATGGAGTAGAAATGTCTGTTCAGACTATAAACAATGCCCAACCCCGCGTCCACGGCGTCTTGTGCCATCAGAGTCAGTTGGTGGAGCAGTTAGTCTCGGTTCCACCGATCACTGTTTGCAAAGATACGCATCGCACCTTCAAGTGTAGCTACTTCATCCATTGGCTAAACGTCAAGCCTGAGCACATCGAGATCCCTGATGACGTTAAGCGCATCAGCAAGGGGCGCCGGAACCTGGGCGGTATCGTTGTATGTATGGACTATTCGGCAGGGGAGATCTTCGGCCAGTCCGTGGGGGCGATGACCCACTCAAAATGGGTGGCTCTCTTTAAGAAGCTTGGTGTATTTCTAGATGTCTATACCAGGCTAGGCTTGACAGAGGAGGAGCAGTCTATGGTTGCTTTGGATAGCGCGCCGGAGAGATACTTTTTCAGGAATCAGTTTGTAACCAGCCACTGGCAATACGTGAGGATCATGGAGGAGCACCCCAAGCTCAAAGTGTTGGTTCTCAGCCTTTCCGAATTGGTTGCGGCTGCAGAGCTGGCTCGGGAGAAGAGACTTGCTATAGGCATGGCTGAATGCCTTCCAAGTTCCCCAGTTGTGAACGGAGCTGGGGGCTGCACAGCATGATTAGTGCTTGTGATCTGGGGCATCTGGCGACCACTGATCGCCTGCATGGTGACCTTGGCTTTGCGCTCGGGGCTACAGGCTTCGGGTACAACCTGCCTCACGGGGTTACGATGGGGCCTGTCCAGAAGTCCCGGGCCACCGCAGGTGCTCGAACGCACAGCAACTGGACGGCAGGGCCATCGGAGCCGCTGGGAGTTGCAGCACGAGTGGCCACAGCACGGTGGCGCCTGGCTTGGCTCGGCAAGGGCTGCGCAAGTCCGCTGGGCGTCCCCTTGACTTCCCCTGCGCCCTGCACCCGGTCGTGGTGACCCACGCCATTCCTCCCATGGCTGCTCCTCAAGGCCCCTGCTGCGCCATCCGGTTCGTGATTGAACACATCAACTACCCGGAAGGCCCCAAGGGCGGCTCCAGCCCCTGCGAAGTCCGGTACTTCGGCAAGCGGGGCAAGCAAGTCAAAAAGATGCGCCTGGTGCCTGCCGCCAAGGCCTTTGAGATCGCCCGCCAACTCCAGGGCGCCAAGGGCTCGACCATTTCGGTGATCTGATCCCAGGGGGCTCCGGCCCCCTTTTTGCAGGCACCGGCGTGGGTCACAGGTCCTCCATGCCAGCCAGGTTCTCTGACGGGCATCTGGGATCGCCTTGTGGTAGCTGATCAGATCGAGATCGGTTGCGTGTTCGGCGACGATTAGATAGGCGGCCGCCTAAGTAGGGCTTGCTGAATTACCCAGATCCATTGCGCCACAGTTGATTCCAGGGGCAGTCTCGCGTTAGGATGGAGTGCAATCAGCCATTTCTAGCTTAGAAGATCCTGCTGGCACGCAAATGTACGTTTTTTAAGCACATGGGCCAGCTGTCGATTGAGGAGTTTCACTCGCCCTTTGGTGGAAAGCTAGATCCCAACAACCGCTGGGTTCTGCTCCACAAGGTGATTCCGTGGATGCCACTGGAAAGCGACTATGCGCCCCAGTTCACCGCCAAGACAGGAGCCCCAGCCAAGCCCTTCCAGATGGCATTCGGAGCCGTGTACATCCAGCAAAGGTTGGGCGTGACGGATCGGGAGACGGTGGCGCTGATCACAGAATCACCCTACTTGCAATTTTTCATTGGATTGGGCGGTTACCAGCCACTGCCGCCATTTGACCCATCAATGATGGTGCATTTCCGCAAGCGCATTGGCCCTGACCTGATGAAGGTCTGCAATGACATGACCAAGGCTAATGGGATCGCGATGATTCAGGAGCTGCTGGCGGAATCGCAGCAAGAAGACGGAACAGATCAAGAACAACAGAAGCAGCTTGCGGCCATTGAGGAGGAGCTTGGCGTGAAGCCAGCATCGCTTGAGGCCGATAGCAACTGGGGCACTCTGATCCTTGATGCAACCTGCGTGCCCGATGACATCCCCTATCCTGTGGACTTGAGACTGCTTGATGAATCGCGAGAAACAACGGAGAAGGTGATTGACGAGTTGTTCAAGCAGCTGCAGGGAAAGATCGGGCGTAAGCCCCGCTGCAATCGCGATAAAGCTCACAATCTATTTCTGACTATCATCAAGAAGAAGAAGCCAAAGCGTGAGGAGATCCGCGAGGCGAAGCGCTTCCAGCTCAACGAGATCAGCCGTAACCTAAGGGCAGTTGACGACATGATCCACTGCGGCGCAGTGCTTTCGGCGCTTGGCTCACAGCTGTACCACAAACTGCTGATCGCCAGTGAGATCTATCGGCAGCAGCAGGATATGTACGACAATGACAGCCGGCGTATCGATGACAGGATCGTCAATCTTTCGAAACCGCATGTAAGACCGATCGTGAGAGGCAAGGCCGGCAAGAAAACTGAGTTCGGGGCCAAGATCTCAATTTCTGATGATAACGGATTTGTCGATGTGGATCGGATTAGCTGGGACAACTACAATGAAGCCAACGACTTGATCGCACGTGCCATGCAATACAAGGGAGAGCGGGGATATTACCCAGCGAGAATCTGTGCCGATTCGATCTATATGACATCAGACAACAAGAAGTTCTGTGCAGACAATAACATCAGGCTCAGTGGCCGCCCACGCAAGAAGCAAGCAGGAGCCGAAATGCAGACACCAGAGCAGCAGGAGCTGTTCAAATCAGACTTAAGAAAGCGTTCGGTGATTGAGGGAAGGATCGGAACGGGAAAGCGGAAATACGGACTTGATCGGATTCTGACCAAGCTAGTTGCAACATCAAGAACGGTGATCATGATGGCGTTCTTTGTGATGAATGCGGAGAAGATCCTGAGGCTACTGCGCCTATTATTTGTTCTTGTTGTCTCGATCTACTTTGCGATGCTCTGGTTATGGGCTTCCTGGCGTCGTTCAGGGCGCTTGTGGGCTACATAGGCTACCTTTTGCATAAGGCGCGACGTCGTTCGCAATTGATCGTCCAGGCTGATCAAACCGCCCTTGGCGCAAGGAAATGTTCGATCAGGCAATTGAGCAAGCCCTACTTAATAACTCGTACAATCCAGAGGGCACCTCGAAAAAGATAAGAAATCCGAAAAGTTCAGAATGATCCGCATGAGGAATTGTTACAACATGATGGTTCCTGATTTGGTCCCGAATCACATTGGCTGTGTAATGGCAATTCTTGGAGGTGATCCCCAGCAGGCGGTTCTCGGACCGGTGAGCCGCAACTACGGTTTTCGAAATGTTTTTCACGTCCTATGTCTTAATGACGATTTGAGTGATCTCGGCAACTCATTTCTTGCGTAGTTCACTGAAAGGCCCGTCAGAATTGGGCGGCTCTCAGAACCGCCCAACCTTAGTGGACCTTTTGCGAACTAGTATTTTCTTCTCGGAAATCTCATCAACCTTCATAGAGGCATTATGATTAAATTTAGCTGGAACGCCCAACTGCTGGGCATTGCTGCGTTGTTTCTAGCGCTCGCGCCTTGGCCGCCGGCACACGCGGAGCAGCCCTTTACGATAGAAATTCAATGTACCATACCTCTTAACAATTACATTTGCGTACAAACCGGTACGCCCTCGACAACAAAGAGCTTCGTTATTGAAACGGTCTCGTTTTCCGGACAGGCGACTTTGGGTCAAACGGTCGGAGGCAATTTCAGTTTTAAAACGGGAAGGAAAGCTGCTGTCGCTTGGCTGCCGGTTCAAAGCTTGGGCGCTTCCCCCTCAGCGGGAACTGGCGTATACGTGGCCACCCTTCCAGTGCGCCTAATTCTAGATCCAGGCAGTCCTATTAGGATGGAGGTTTATCGAAATTCAACGGCCAATTCCGGGCAGAACACCCCCTATTCTCAGAGACTGAACTTAATGGGTTACCTGCAATAGTAGTAGCCGTTCAGGGGCGGGATGAACCTGAGATCCATTGCAATGCTCTCGGTCTGTTCCGCTGGGTGATGTTTGGAAATCTATCAAGGTATATCAACGCGGACCCGACAAACCCCATTACACTCCTTCAAGCCCGCCATGGCAACGACGGATAGCCCCTCTGAGGCAAGTTCACCTCATTTCCATTCCTAACCCCTGACCGGGTACCAACTAGGGGCTCCTGAAACAAGGTAAATCAATTGCGCTGCAACTGGTCTCAACGAATGGATGCTGGCAAACTGGCAGGGAATGCTGCAATCTGCTGGTGGGAAAGGCTTACACCGCCATGCGTTTTGAGGCCTACCTGCGGCATCAAGCGCCCTTGGGACTTCAGGGCTGCCCGGCGGGGCCTGCAAAGCCAGCCGGTGCCAAGACCTCAGCGGCCGGTGAACCTCACGATCATCAACGCGGGAGCCAGGCCCAGCTCAGGCAGGCGTTGGTACTGCAGGACCGTGGGGTCTTGGGAGCATGCCCAGGAGTTGCTGCGGCAAGGGCACACCTACCTGGATGGAGACAGTGACGGCAAAGCTTGCGAGGCGCTGAGATGAACGCCTCCCCCGGAGGCGGCGAGATCGGCTCGGCCGCGCTTACCACTGTCGAACTGTTGGCCCTGCTGGTCGCCCAGCCTGCCGCACCTGCAACACCTTCAGAGAGGGCGATTAATTGCGAACGGCGAGGGCAATACCGGCCAAGTGCTGCAGCTTCAGGGCGGGCTGGCCCTTGTGCTGCTGCTGTTGTCAGGGGTGAGTGACTTGATAGAGGTCGACCAGCTGGAGCAGCTGCCCGACGACCAGCCCCGGCCAAAAACACCCGAGCGGCTGAGAGAAGCCGGCTGGAGCATCGCCTGGGAAAGCATCGGCTGATCAGGGCTGTTGCCAGCTGACCAGCGATCAATGATGTGGACGGTGTTGTTGGATAACCCCCTGAAGGTAGGCCCAGGTTGACGTTGATATTACGCCCAACACAAACACGACAAATGCAGTTACGAACACTGCAAGACCCACGATGACGCAAGTGGCGAGCCAGGTGGCAATCGCCACCATAATGTCACCATTACGCCGTATCCCTTTATCATGCTGAGCTTGCCTTGCGGGGGTTCTTATTGGTCCACGGCGAGTTCCGCTCCTGGGCCTGGACTGAGCCTTCGAGACAGATACTCTCCAAAGCCCTAATCGTCGTCTTGACATAAGTTGCTTCCTCAGTGGAAAAGAGGCAGGTGGCCAGCCAGCAGAGCATCCTCGGGCCGGGCAGCGGCGCCGCCAGTAGCGGGATGCCATGGCTCAGCTGGCCGGAGATCGAGCAGGATTTCGTCAGGGTCAGCACCGACGGCAACCGGTTCATGGAGCGGTTCACCATCGCGACAGGCAAAAAGCACCTTGAACCGCCTGGCCACCGAGGCCGAACAGGCCTCACTGAAGAAGGCCAGGGCCGCGGAGGTCCCGCTTGAGGGTGTGGCCAGTGGTGGCTGGCTGGCGGTGGGCTAGGCCCTGTGGGCAGTTCGGCTTGCTGTTGAGCGGCAGTCATGGGGCCCCCGCGACGGTTCCAGTATGTAGTTCGATTCCGTGGTAAGCACACCAGGCTTCCAGGTTGTTTGGCTCATCGGGGTCGGCTGGACATCCTGTGTTGGTGGATAGCGTCAGGGGCGAACCCTTGAGGTTGCACCACTCCTGCAGCTCGGGCTCCTGGGGCCACGGATCGTCGGGGTTATCCGGCGGCACGCTCACCTCACCCGGGAAGCCGGTCATCCGGGCCTGTTGAACCAGCCTGATGCGACCTTCCCTCTCCAGCATCTGCTCATCCGTGAGGTCGGGCCGTTCAGCCCGCAGCTGCTCGATGCTCGGCGGTGGTTGCATCAGGTAAAAGTAGGCCGACCGCGGGTTGTCACGGGTTGTGCTCCAGCACCAAGCGACAGAAGGTCTTTAGTTCGTCAATGCTCATGTCGTGCTTGGCGTCATTGGTGCGCCAAGCACAGATGACGAAATCGCAGATGGCCTGGCTATCGCGGTGATCGATGGTCGGTTGCAAGGCCCGCGCTCGCTTGTAGGTCGCGCCCTGCAACCCCGACTCGTCACTGTCGTAATTGCCGAGCAGGTCCCATCGCAGCTGTTCACCTGTCCAGTACTCGCACCCACCGCAATCCGCGATTGCGGCATGAACTGCGGCCTTGGCCTCACTGACCGAATAGCCCCCCCACGCTGTTCGTCACGGCGGACAAGGCCCTGAGCCTTACCGCGTAGCCAGTTGTTGTAGGCGGTTGGACTCAGGTGCTCGGAAACCCACGGCGGTGGCTGGTACTTGTGGCGGGTGATGATGCCCGCCAAGTCTGGTGTGACTGGTCGGATCACTTGATCGGTCACGGCCAGGATGCTTTTGGACTGCTTGCCCCCTCCATGATCACAGCCAAGTGGGGCAGTAGCCAGGGCCTTTGCCCTACCGATATCGGTGCCAGGTGTCAGGCAGCCCCTTTTCGCAACCTTTCAAAAGCGCGAGAGACGCTGCTCCCGCCCTGGTGCGTCTGCGGGAGGATGCCCGCTGGCGCAGCCGATGATTCAGGTAGTGGTGCTGCGCACCAGCCCATCGCGGATCATCTGCTTTTCGGCAGCGTCACCACGTCGCCCTTTGTAGTTGCGGCCCCCTACGTTGAGCTTCCGTTTGCACGGGTGCATAAGAAGCGCAAAATTAGTTGTGAAGCCTGGAATGCCATTGATCGCTGCACCTGAAATAACGGGACCAACGGCATCGATTTCGGTGAACTTCATGCCTTTCTTCCATCGGCTCAAGTCATCGGAAATCCGGGCCAAGAGGTGGTAGAACTCCCCGCCCAGCACCAACACCAATCGCGGGCGTTGTACGTCTAACTGTTTGACGAGAATGTTTAGGCAATGTTCTGTGAATTGCAGGTCGTGCCTGCCTGGGAACTTCCCGGTAGACTTATTGCCTGGGATTAGCCCCATGTAGAAGTTGGTGAAGAAGCAAAACTCGGGAAGGACACCGGCCTCCTCAAGCACGGGCAGAAGGTTCGCCCAAGTCTTGTTGTCATCCGGCTCTCGCTTTAAGGAAGCTCTGATCAAGACGGCTTAACGAAAACAACCTAGTCTCATTCTCGTTAATGAGGCGATGTTGAGCAGATTTTGCCCGCTTTTCGCTCACTGCACTCCTTTCAAAGTCGTTCAGGCAATTTCCATCATGTGTTCTGTCTTGTTTTCTAGATGATTATCGACAATAAGACATACTAAACCCTTGTACTACGCTGAATCAGGTATCCGTTCCCGTACCATCCAGAGGTTTGCCAGGGCAAAGAGCAACTTCAGCTTGAGGTCGTTCTTGCGGATACCTCGGTAGAAGACCTTCCGGAATCCGAACTGACATTTGATGATCCGAAAGGGATGCTCCACTTTGGCGCGGAAGTGGGCTTTCGCCGTCTCAATCAGATCCAGAAGCCTGCCCTCTGGTGTCTCTGGAAGCACTCTGCGCTGGCCGGGCTTCATAGCAATCCTGAACTCAGCCTCGCAGTCCTGGAAGTCGTTTCGTTTCTCGATGCCGATGTGGCCTGCATCGCCGTAGATGAGGCGTTCATCCCCATGGAGCCGCTCAGCTGCTGTGTTCAGCTCATGCACGTTGGCCGCCGTGCTCTCAACAGAGTGGACCAGCCCTGATGCGGCATCAACGCCGATGTGGCAACGCATCCCAAAGAACCACTGCTTACCCTTGGCCACCGAGTGCATTTCAGGATCCCTCTCCTTGGCTTTGTTCTTGGTGGAGCTGGGGGCATTGATGATTGTGGCATCAAGGATCGTGCCTTCCCTCAACATCACTCCCCTCTCGCTCAGCATCTGGTTCACACCCTCGAGGATCTGCTCGGCGATGCGGTGCTCTTCCAGCAGATGGCGGAAGTTGAGGATCGTGGTCTCATCAGGGATCCTCCCTTCCATCGTCTCGATTCCGGCGAAGCGGCGGAAGCAGGGCGTATCGATCAGCATCTCTTCCATCAAGGGATCAGAAAGCGTGAACCACTGCTGCAGCAGGTAGATCCGCAGCATCACCTCCAAAGGAATCGGCGGACGACCTCCTTAACTGGAGGGCTTGTGATACACGGGCTCGATCAAGGCCAGGAATGCTTCCCAGGGAACCGTGGCCTCCATCTCATCCAAGAAGCGCTGCCGACGCGTCCTCTTTTTGGCGTGGATCTGCTCGTAGTCCGTAAAGCCCAGCCGGAGGGGGGCGGCCATCCGTTCCAGTCTCAATCCTAGATCTGGACTGATTCTAGCGGGTTTTTCAGATGTTCCTTAGCACCACCAGAATCGATATCACCTTTGGGCTCGTTGCCGTCTATGTTATACGTCACTTGTCACGTCCGCTCTTTGAGCTGATCACGCTTGAAAGGCGCTTGGCAGAAATGCTTGTCATGGCTAGCGTAAGGAACTTTACGGAAATTGGTATTAGTGCCTGTCCAGTCATCCTGATCTCAGGAGTCACCTTCTTTGCCCGCCCCCCCTTGGGGTTTGCCTAAATTCGCTTCCAAATCCGATAGGCGTTCCTTACATTCCTCAACATAACGACTAAGGAGTTCTAGTTGGAGGCGCTGCTTTGTGTCCTCCTTCGCTAGGTGCATTACCAACTCCTGCAGAGCTGAAATTACTGACTCTTCCTCGGCCTCTGGATTCGCTTTTGCCTCTGGCTCCTGGGATCCGTATCCGAAGGGGTCAGGAGCTCCATTCTCCAACCACCCCTCGATGAGTGCTACGACCACTCGCGCCATCGAACGCTTGTTCTGTTGACAAGCATCTTTCAACTGACTGTGGATCTCTGGGGAAACCTTCACGACAATACCAACTTCAGACATGGGTCGCACCTCGCAGGCTGATCTCCTGGGCAAAACGGACTGCTTCAGCGATGACTTGCCGATGCGGGTTGTGTCTACGATAAACATTCTTATGCATATTTTCTGAATGCGATTGTGATAACGCAGCAGTTCTGATGTCCGGTCCATCGCCATCACTGCGCAAGGTCCAGAGATACCGAATATCCGTCCAGCGAATTCTCCACTCAAAACCTTTTCTCATGGTCTCTTCTTGAACCTTCCGCAGCAAGAGTGCGACCTCGCTCGGCCTGCAGCCTGTCGCAGCGACAACCCAAAAGAATGTCGCAGCCACAGGATCTGACACCAGGGTGATGGCTCTGTGAATGTCGGCATCCGTCGCCTTATCGACAAATGGCCGTATCACGCTGGGGGCTTTTGGTTTGTGGATGGGCGACAGGACCCACGGAATCCCGTTATGCCCGCAGGCCCATTTAGCGATACGGACTCTGTCGCTGTAGTTGTCGGTGTTGAGGTCGCATCCTTCCCTCGCCCATCGCTGGGCATTCGGGCCGTCCAGAGTCATCCGGCCGCTCTCAAGCCAATCGAAGAGGCCGTGAAGGTGTCTCAGGTGCTTTTGCTTTGACCTGTCCTGGCTTTGCCTTGCTGGGATGAGGCAGAGCACACTCTTCTTTTGGTGCTTCAGGGCTGAAGTGATCAGGGGCTGGCAGGGCCGATGACGCGAGTTCGTGCTGCCACCCTGATTCCAAAGCTGGATGAGCTTTTGGCCCTCGCTCAGCACGTGCGACTGGTGCGACGGCCGTTTCGGTTCCAGTCTCCACAGAGGAGGAGGTGGACGCCTTGCGCCTTCGATGACCATTCGAAGCGAAACCCCTGGCTTGGGCTGTCCTGCTTCAGTTCGTGCGTGAGTGATGCGAGCTCGGTTGGGAGCGCCATGGCGGATTCGACCAGTGGACGGGCGCATGGGACATAGGAAAAGAGTAGTACAGTCATAGCGCAGTCATGGCGCAGCCATAGCGGTGTCTGCCCTGGTCGTCGCACAAAAAAAGGGTTCCGGCTAGCGAAACCCTTGTAGAGCAGTTGATGTCAAATCGGGATGACAGGATTCGAACCTGCGGCCCCTTCGTCCCGAACGAAGTGCGCTACCAAGCTGCGCCACATCCCGATGGCCAGACTTTAGGGGATGGCCCGCGGCGGCCGGCCTCCCTGATCGCCGTGACCGTCCTGCCTACAGTCCGCCCAGCCCAGCGATGCCCGTGCCCATCAGCGACCCCCGGCCCGCCCCCGCCAAGCCGCCCTGGCTGCGGGTCAAGGCGCCCCAGCGGGAACGGATCGGGGCGGTGGCGGACCTGCTGGTGGACCTCAAGCTCAACACGGTCTGCCAGGAGGCCAGCTGCCCGAACATCGGCGAGTGCTTCGCCGGCGGCACCGCCACCTTCCTGATCATGGGCCCGGGCTGCACCAGGGCCTGCCCTTACTGCGACATCGACTTCGACCGCAGCGTGCGGGCGCTGGACCCCACCGAGCCCGAGCGGCTGGGAGAAGCGGTGCGGCGCCTCGGCCTGAGCCATGTGGTGATCACCTCGGTCAACCGGGACGACCTGGCCGATGGCGGGGCCAGCCAGTTCGTCGCCTGCATCGAGGCCGTGCGCCGCAACGCTCCCCTGACCACGATCGAGGTGCTCCTGCCGGATCTCTGCGGCACCTGGGACGCCCTGGCGGTGGTGATGGCGGCGGCGCCGGAGGTGCTTAACCACAACATCGAAACCGTGCCCCGGCTCTATCGGCAGGTGCGGCCCCAGGGGGTGTACGAACGCTCCCTCGAACTGTTGCGCCGGGTCCGCCAGGGCTGGCCGCGCACCTACACCAAATCGGGCCTGATGGTGGGCCTGGGGGAAAACGACGCCGAGGTCCGCTCGGTGATGGCCGATCTGCGCGCCCACGCCGTCGACATCGTCACGATCGGCCAGTACCTCTCCCCCGGCCCCAAACACCTGCCGGTGCAGCGATTCGTCTCCCCAGAGGTGTTCGAAGACTTCCGCCGTCACGGGGAAGCCGACCTGGGCTTCCTCCAGGTGGTGAGCAGTCCCCTCACCCGGAGCAGCTACCACGCCGGCGAGGTGCGGCGGCTGATGCGGCAGTTTCCCCGCTGAGGGATCAGGCCGCGGGCTCGGCGTCGCCGAACTCGGCGCGCAGGGCTCGCTGGTCCTCGGCGTCCCCCAGCTCCTTGAGCTCCTCAAGGCGGGGGGTGATCAGATTCACGGTCAGATCGGCCGTGGCGCAGCGGTGCAAAGAGGCCACAGCCATCTGGCGGGCGAAGAACTGCTGGAGCTGCTGAGCGAACTCGGGAGGCTTGGCTGAGCGGGTTGCCTGGAGACAATGGCGAAACCCTATGGAAGTTCTGCGAGCCGGAGGATGCGGTGAACCGACCTAGGGCGGGGCGGTTGGCCGATCGTAAGCAGGCCCGCAGACACTGGCAGGCCAAGCCATCACTGGCCACCACTCGCAGACCCAACAGAACGATGGGGTGAGTCGCACCGTCGACCCGGGATGGCTGCCTCGGAGGGAACTGGTGTCGCATCAGGGCGGGGCTCCACCTCCCAGATGCTGATGATGTTGCGAAACCAGCTCAACAACGGGACGCGCAACCCAGCCACATAGGCCTGGTAGGTAGCGCCAACCCGAATCCTGCCGTACAGATCCGCGGAATTAAACTTACGAAAAGCCATGGCGTCCATGTTCTCAAATGTTTCCTGCGGCGTGAAGATCAAGTAGCGCGCTCCATCACCGCTTCGGTCTCCAACCCGCTCGGCCTTGACGACTCTAATCTCAACCATGTCCTGCGTATTCGCATAGATCAGATACTGAACCAGGAAAGGGCCGAAGATCAGCAGCGCAAAGGGCAATGCTGCAATCAGGCAGCCCATGGAATTAGGGGTGGAACGCGACATCGTCGCCTCAATCAGCGGGGACGACAAGCAGTGTCGAGTCACACCGATGGAGCGTCAATCATGGCCAGATCAAGGCCGATGGAATTCGATGGAACGCGGCGATGGCAAGCGCCCCCACCGCACTGATCCACAGCGGAACATGGACAAGGCGGGCGGCTCAGGCCACCACCGCCTCCCGCTGAGCCAGACCCACCGCGGCCTTCTCGCTGGGGGGCACCAGCACCTGGAAGCGTCCC
This sequence comes from Cyanobium sp. Cruz CV13-4-11, assembly GCF_024346055.1. Lineage (GTDB taxonomy): Bacteria > Cyanobacteriota > Cyanobacteriia > PCC-6307 > Cyanobiaceae > Cyanobium. The sequence goes on along the minus strand of NZ_JAGQCH010000013.1, from coordinate 80,195 downwards.
TTCCAGGTGGGCCAGTCGGCCAGGATCGCCGCCGCCCTGGTGCTGCCGGTGGCCAGCAGATGGGCCTCCAGCAGCGGCCGCAGCAGCGCTTCCTGCTCGGGGGTGGTGAGAGGCACCAGTTCCACCGACTCCGGATTGAGGCGGGCCGCCAGGCCCCCGCTCTCGTCGAGGAGGAAGGCCACCCCGCCGGTCATGCCGGCGGCCACATTGCGGCCGGTGCCGCCCAGGACCACCACCACGCCGCCGGTCATGTATTCGCAGCAGTGATCGCCGACCCCCTCCACCACGGTGCGGGCACCGCTGTTGCGCACGGCGAAGCGCTCGCCGGCCCGGCCGAGGGCGAACAGCTCGCCGCCCGTGGCGCCATACAGACAGGTGTTGCCGAGGATCACCTGGTCGCCGGGATCGGTGACACCGGCCGGAGGCACCACGGTGATGCGGCCGCCGTTGAGGCCCTTGCCCACGTAGTCGTTGGCCTCCCCCACCAGGCGCAGGTCCATGCCCTGGAGCACGAAGGCCCCGAAGCTCTGGCCGGCGGCACCGTGGAAGGTGAGGGCCAGGCCCCCCTGGAAGCCGGTGTTGCCGTGCAGGGCGGCGATCTCGCCGCTCAGGCGGGCACCCACGCTGCGGTCGGTGTTGACGATCGGCAGCTGGCGCACCACGTGGCCGTGGGCGTCGATCGCCGCGCGCACCTCCGGATCGGCAAGCAGCCCGTCCTCAAGCACCGGACCGTTGTCGTGGGCGACGTCGTCGTGGCGCAGCCAGGCGCGGTCGGCGGCCGCAGGAATCGGATCGAGCAGGCAGGAGAGATCCAGGGCGCTGGTTTTGGTGAGGCCGACGGCTCGGGGAGCCAGCAGATCGGTGCGGCCGATCAGGTCCTCGAGGCGGGCCACGCCCAGCACGCTGAGCAACTGGCGCACCTCCTCGGCCACAAAGACGAAGAAGTTGACGACGTGCTCAGGCAGGCCGGTGAAGCGCTTGCGCAGGGCTTCCTTCTGGGTGGCCACCCCCACTGGGCAGTTGTTGGTGTGGCAGACGCGGGCCATGATGCAGCCCTCGGCGATCATGGCGACCGAGCCGAAGCCGTACTCCTCGGCCCCCAGCAGGGCGGCGATCAGCACGTCCCAGCCGCTCTTGAAGCCGCCGTCGGCCCGCAGCAGCACCCGGTCCCGCAGGCCGTTCTCCAGCAGGCTGCGGTGCACCTCTGTGAGCCCCAGCTCCCAGGGGCTGCCGGCGTGCTTGATCGAACTCAGCGGCGAGGCTCCGGTGCCACCGTCGTGGCCGGAGATCTGGATCACGTCGGCGTTGGCCTTGGCCACCCCGGCGGCGATCGTGCCGATACCGATCTCGGCCACCAGCTTCACCGAGACCCGGGCGGCGGGATTCACCTGGTGCAGGTCGTGGATCAGCTGGGCCAGATCCTCGATGGAATAGATGTCGTGGTGCGGCGGCGGTGAGATCAGCGCCACACCCGGCTTGCTGTTGCGCAGCCAGGCGATGTAGGTGTCCACCTTGGGGCCGGGTAGCTGGCCGCCTTCACCGGGTTTGGCGCCCTGGGCCACCTTGATCTCCAGCTGCCGGCCACTGCGCAGGTAGGCCGGGGTGACGCCGAAACGCCCCGAGGCGATCTGCTTGATGGCGGAGCAGGCACTGTCGCCGTTCTGCAGCCCGCGCAGGCTGGGAAGGGTGGGCGAATGGCCCTCACCGTCGACGTCGTGGAGGGGGTGGTAGCGGGCCGGGTCCTCGCCGCCCTCGCCGCAGTTGCTCTTGCCGCCGATGCGGTTCATCGCCACCGCCAGCACCTCATGGGCCTCCCGCGAAAGGGCCCCCAGGCTCATGCCGCCGGTGCAGAAGCGGCTGCAGATGCTCTCGACACTCTCCACCTGCTCGATCGGCAGGGGCACCGGGGCCGGCTTCAGCTCGAGCAGGTCCCGCAGGGCCGTCACCGGCCGGTTCTCCAGCAGCGTGCGGTAGGTGGAGAAATGGTCGTAGCCGGGGCCCGCCGCGACGGCGGCATGGAGGGCCTTGGACATCTCCGGATTGTTGAGGTGGAACTCCCCACCGGTGCGGTACTGCACGAAGCCCATGAACTCGAGCTTGGTGCGGTTCAGCTCCGGGTAGGCCTTGGCATGGAAGGCCAGGGTCTCGCTGGCCAGGTCCTGGAGGCTGAGGCCGGCGACCCGGCTGGTGGTGCCGGTGAAGGCCAGGTCGATCAGATCGGCACCGATGCCGATGGCCTCGAAGATCTGGGCACCGTGGTAGCTGGCCAGCAGGGAGATGCCGATCTTGGAGAGGATCTTGCGCAGCCCCTCCTCCAGGGCCTTGCGCACGTTGGCCTGGGCCATGTCGGTATCAAGGGCGGGCAGCTTGCCCCGCTCGATCATCGACTGGGTGCGGGGGTGCGCCAGCCAGTGGCGGGTGGTCTCCCAGGTCAGCCACGGGCAGACGGCACTGGCGCCATAGCCGATCAGGCAGGCCAGGTGGTGGGTGCTCCAGCACTGGGCGGTATCGACCACCAGGGAGCACTGAAGGCGCAGGCCGAGGCGCAGCAGGTGGTGGTGCACGGCGCCGACCCCCAGCAGGGGAGGAATGGCCGTGGTGCCGGCGCTGATGCCGCCATCGGCGCGGTCCGAAAGGACCAGGATCTGGATGCCGCTGCGCACGGCCGCCTCCGCCTCGAAGCAGAGGCGGTGCAGGGCCTGCTCCAGGCCATCGGGGCCGCTGGCCACCGGCAGCAGCGTGGAAAGGGTGGTGAGCCCGAGGCCCTGGGTGTTCAGGGCCTGGAGTTCGGCCTCGTTGAGCACCGGGGTGGTGAGGTGGAGCACGGCGGCGCCGGAGGCATCGGGGCGCAGGGCCGAACCGCGCCGGCCCAGGTGCATCTCCAGGCTCATGACCAGCTTCTCGCGCAGCGGGTCGATGGGGGGGTTGGTGACCTGGGCGAAGCGCTGCTTGAAATAGTCGTAGAGGAGGTGGGGCTTGGAGGAGAGGACCGCCAGGGGGATGTCATCCCCCATGCAGTAGGTGGGCTCCTTGCCCTGGCCGGCCATGTCTTCAATCACCAGGTCCAGGTCCTCCGCCGTGAAGCCGAAGGCGGTCTGCTGCTGCAGGAGTTCCAGATCGCCCAGGCAGCGATCGGTCTGCCAGGCGCCCGGGGAGAGGCTGCGGCGATGGTCGAGCAGCCAGCCGGCGTAGGGCAGCCGCGCTGCGGTCTCCTCTTTCACATCCCAGTTGCGCAGCAGCCGGTGCTGCTCCAGGTCGACGGCCAGCATCTGGCCGGGGCCGAGGCGGCCCTTCTCGATGATGCGGGATTCCTCCAGCTCCACAACGCCCGTTTCCGAGCCCATCACCACGTAGCCGTCGCTGGTGATGCAGTAGCGGGCCGGCCGCAGGCCGTTGCGATCGAGGGTGGCCCCCACCATGCGGCCGTCGCTGAAGACCAGCAGGGCGGGGCCGTCCCAGGGTTCCTGCAGGCAGGCGCTGTACTCGTAGAAGGCCTTGATCGCCGGCCGCTCGTCGAGCTCGGGCTGGTCGCGGAAGGCCTCCGGCACCAGGGTGAGCAGGCTGTCGGTGATCGGCCGGCCGCTGCGCACCATCAGTTCGAGGGTGGCGTCGAGGTTGGCCGAATCGCTGAAGGCGCCGTTGACCAGGGGCCGCAGGTCCCTGGCGGCATCCCCCCAGACGGCCTCGAGGTGGGATTCGGCAGCCCTGGCCCAGTTGATGTTGCCCAGCAGGGTGTTGATCTCGCCGTTGTGGCCCAGCAGGCGCATCGGCTGGGCCAGGGGCCAGCGGGGCAGGGTGTTGGTGCTGAAGCGGCGGTGGTACACCGCGAAGGCGACGCTGAAGCGTTCGTCCCGCAGGTCGACGTAGAAGGCATCGAGCACCTCCGAGCGCACCATGCCCTTGTAGACGACGGTGCGGCCGCTGATCGAAGCGAAATAGAGGTCGGTGGTGTCGGCCCCCCACACCTCCCGCACCCGGTCGACGGCGCGGCGCCGCAGACGGAACAGCAGGGATTCGAGGGCGTCGACGTCGGCCATGACGCCGGGCACCGCATCGGGGGCGGCCAGCAGCCACTGCTCGATGGCCGGGGCGTTCTCCCGCGCCAGGGGACCGAGCACCTCGGGAACCACCGGGACCTGACGCCAGCCGAGGCTGAGAAGCCCGAGGCGTTCGGCCTCCTCGTCGCAGATCCGGCGGGCCTGGTCGCGGCGTTCGGGATCCGCCGGCAGGAACAGCATCCCCAGCCCCCGCACGATCGCCGTGGAGGCGGCGGCCGCCGGCCAGACGGCCTCCAGGTAGCTCCAGGGGATCGCGGTCAGCAGGCCGGCGCCGTCGCCGGAATCACCATCGCCGCCGCAGCCGCCGCGGTGCTCCATGCAACGCAGGCCGCGCAGGGCCTGCTGCAGCACCCAGTGGTTGGGAACCCCATCAAGGTGGGCCAGGAAACCCACCCCGCAGGCGTCCATCTCGCCAGGCCCTGGGGCCGAGCTGTCGCGGTGGGGCCAGACGGGGACGGAGGAGGACATAGGCCGGGTTGGGGCTGCTGAAACGGAGCTGGAACTAGCTTGTAGGGAACAAGCCTAAGGACACCGGCAGCAGGGGGCCTGCCGAGGAGCTGCCGTGTCACCCGTGCAGCAGCCGTGTGCGAGATGTCACGGCGAGCCATCGATCCTAGGCAGCCGCACCTACACCGAAGCGATGGGACTAACTTTCTGCCTCAAGGGGCAGGATCTTGCCTCAAGAGGCAGGACGTCGTCGATGGCCAGGACTCTCCCGATCGCCTTGGCCCTGCTGGCCCTGGTCGGAGCTCCGCCGGTCACCAGGGCGGCCCCGCCGCCGATGCCCCCGGCCCTGCCGGAACTGCCGGCCCCGCGTCCCGGCCGGACCGGGCCGGTGCGGGCGGTCCCCACCGCGGAAGTGGGCGGCACCGGGCTGACGCTGAACGGCCGCAGCCAGCAGGCCGCCTGGCGCTGGAGCGGCGATGACCCGCGCCGGCCGGTGGCCCTGTGGCTGCCGCTCGAGGTGCTCGAAGGCCAGCTGGGCTTCAGCAGCCGCTCCAGGCCCGATGGCGCTCTGGCGCTGGAATGGTTCGGCCGGGAGCTGGTGGTGCCCCCGGCGCAGCAGCGGTCGCTGGCGGACGAGGTGGCCATCGACGTGGCCGCCCTGCTGCAGGACGTGGGCGTGGCGGTGGAGCGCCGCGGCGAGCGGCTGGACCTGCACCTGCCAGCGCCCCGGCTGCTCCAGGTGCGCAGCTCGGAGCAGGCCGGCGTCCGGCGGGTGGTGCTCGACCTCGACGGACCCACCCTGGTGCGCAGCAGCGAGGGCGGCGTTCAGCTGTCCCTGCTCAGCCGACCCGACCAGCTGAGCCTGCTCACCGCCCGGGGCCTGCGCAGTGGCGCCGACGGGGCGGAGATGACCCTGGCGGTGCCGGCTGGTGCCGCCCCTCTGCGCACCTTCACCCTGGGGGATCCGGCCCGGGTGATCATCGATCTGCCGCAGGGCGCCGGCAGCGTCGGCACGGCGCCGCCGGCTCCGGCGCCGATCGATCCGCGGCTGCTGGCCATGCTGGGCCCCCAGTTGCGCTGGGACCAGCAGGTGCGCAGCGTGGGCGGCACCAGGGTCATGGTCAACGCGGTCCGGATCGATCCCCGCAGCGGGCCGCTGGAACTGCGGCCCCTCAGCCGGCCCGATGGCATGGCGGGCCTGAGCTCCCTGACGGCCCTGGCCCAGCGCCAGGACGCCCTGGTGGCGATCAACGGCGGCTTCTTCAACCGGGTGCGCCGCCTTCCCCTCGGCGCCCTGCGGGACCAGGGCCGCTGGCTGTCCGGGCCGATCCTCAACCGCGGCGCCATGGGCTGGGATCCCCGCAGCCTGCCCCGCTTCGGGCGCCTGCGGCTGGACGAATGGATCAGCGATGACCGTGGCCAGCGCTGGCCGCTGCTGACCGTCAACAGCGGTTACGCCCAGCGGGGCCTGAGCCGTTACACCGCCGACTGGGGCCGGCTCTACCAGGCCCTGACCGGCTCGGAAACGGGCGTGATGGTGAGCGGTGGCCGTGTGCAGCGGCGGATCAGCAGCCAGGAGCTGGCGGCGGGGGTGCCGCTGCGGCCGGAGGACACCCTGGTGGTGGCCCGCGGCGGGGCTGTCCTGCCCTGGAATGAAGGCGAGTCGGTGCGCCTGGAGAGCCGCCCCAGCGACACCTTGGGCAACGCCGGCTCCGTGATGGGCGGAGGGCCGCTGCTGCTCCAGAACGGCCGCATCGTGCTCAACGGCAGCGCCGAAGGATTCGGGGCCGCCTTCCTGCGGCAAGGGGCCCCCCGCACGGTGGTGGGCAGCGATGGCGCCCTGCTGTGGCTGGTGACCCTGGAAGGGGCCGGGGGTGGCGCCGGGCCCACCCTTGCCGAGACCGCCTGGCTGCTGCAGCAACTGGGCCTGGTCGATGCCCTCAACCTTGACGGAGGCAGTTCCACGGGCCTGGTGATGGGCGGCAGCCACCGGGTCAAGGGCCGGGGGGTCGCCGGCTCGGTTCACAACGGCCTGGGGCTGGTGCCGGTCGGGGGCGGCGCAGCGGCCACCGGCCTGAGCCCTACCAGCCAGCGGCTGGCAAACTGAACCCATTCGCCACTCCACCGTGCCCCGGGGCCACAGCCTTCGCCTCACCCCCGCCGCCGCCGCCGAACTGTGCCGCCAGGCGGCGGTGGCGGGCACCCCGGGGCTGATGCACCTGGAGTTGCTGGAGGGCGCCTGCGAAGCCTGGACGATCCGGCTGCGCCCCGGCCACCTGGCCGGCACCCCCGTGGCCCGGGCCGACGGCATCACCCTCTATTCCCCCGCTGGGCAGCTGCCGCTGCTGCAGGGCCTGCAGCTCGACTACCGGGGCGACCTCAGCGGCGGCGGATTTCTGGTGCGTCCCGGACCGGGCGTGCGCAGCTGTGCCTGCGGGGCCGCCTTCAGCCGCGAGAGCTGAGGGGGACGGCGACGAAGTAAGGTGTCGGATTGTCGAAACGGTCGGACAACCGACCCGTCCACACCGAGCAGCACCCCGGCCTTCGATGCCCACTATTCAGCAGCTGATCCGCACCGAGCGGCAGCGTCTCACCCGCAAAACGAAGTCGCCCGCCCTGCGCGCCTGCCCCGAGCGGCGTGGCGTCTGCACCCGGGTGTACACCTCCACCCCGAAGAAGCCCAACTCGGCGCTGCGCAAGGTGGCCCGTGTGCGCCTCACCTCCGGGTTTGAGGTAACGGCCTACATCCCCGGCATCGGTCACAACCTTCAGGAGCACTCGGTGGTTCTGATCCGCGGCGGCCGCGTCAAGGACCTGCCCGGTGTCCGCTACCACATCATCCGCGGCACCCTCGACACCTCCGGTGTCAAGGATCGGCGGCAGTCCCGCTCCAAGTACGGCGCCAAGACACCGAAGGCCTGAGCCTTCGTTCCCCCGGCTCTTCGCGGCCGGACCAGCTCTCACCTGCTTTTTCTCCCTCCGTTCCATGTCCCGCCGCAACGCCGCCGAGAAACGCCCGGTTCTCCCGGACCCTCAGTTCAACAGCCGCCTGGCCTCGATGATCGTGGCCCGGCTGATGAAGCACGGCAAGAAGTCCACGGCCCAGCGCATCCTGTCCGATGCCTTCACCCTGATCAACGAGCGCACCGGCGCCGATCCGCTCGACCTGTTCGAAACGGCGGTCCGCAATGCCACGCCCCTGGTGGAAGTGCGAGCTCGCCGGGTCGGTGGCGCCACCTACCAGGTGCCGATGGAAGTGCGTCAGGAGCGCGGCACCGCCATGGCGCTGCGCTGGCTGGTCAACTTCTCCCGGGCCCGCAACGGCCGGAGCATGGCCCAGAAGCTGGCCGGTGAGCTGATGGACGCGGCCAACGAAGCCGGCAGTGCCGTCCGCAAGCGGGAGGAGACCCACAAGATGGCCGAAGCCAACAAGGCCTTCGCCCACTACCGCTACTGAGCCGCCCAGAGGGGCCGGATCCCTGGGCTGATCCGGTTCCTGCAGATCGCGCCAACGCCGGTCTGTAAAGTTACGCCCGCTTTTCGTCGACCCACCCCCGGAGAACTTTCCCGTGGCCCGCGCCTATCCCCTGGAACGCGTCAGAAATATCGGTATCGCCGCTCACATCGACGCAGGCAAGACCACCACGACCGAACGGATTCTGTTTTATTCCGGCGTGGTCCACAAGATGGGCGAGGTGCACGATGGCGCCGCCGTCACCGACTGGATGGAGCAGGAGCGCGAGCGGGGGATCACCATCACCGCCGCCGCCATCTCCACCAGCTGGAAGGACAACCGGATCAACATCATCGATACCCCTGGCCACGTCGATTTCACGATCGAGGTGGAACGCTCGATGCGGGTGCTCGACGGTGTCGTGGCGGTGTTCTGTGCCGTCGGTGGGGTGCAGCCCCAGTCGGAAACCGTGTGGCGCCAGGCCGATCGCTACAACGTGCCCCGGATCGTGTTCGTCAACAAGATGGACCGGACCGGCGCCAACTTCCTGAAGGTCTACGACCAGATCAAGGATCGCCTCAAGGCCAACGCCGTGCCGATCCAGCTGCCGATCGGTGCCGAGGGTGACCTCAAGGGCATCATCGATCTGGTGCGGAACAAGGCGATCATCTACACCAATGACCTCGGCACCGACATCCTCGAAGGGGAGATCCCCGCCGACATGCAGGACGAGGCTGCGGAATGGCGCCAGAAGCTGATGGAGTCGGTGGCCGAAACCGACGAAGAGCTGATTGAAGCCTTCCTCGAGAACGGTGAGCTCACCCAGGAGCAGCTGATGCGGGGCATCCGCCTCGGGGTGCTGCATCACGGCATGGTCCCGATCCTCTGCGGCTCCGCCTTCAAGAACAAGGGCGTCCAGCTGGTGCTCGATGCGGTCGTCGACTACCTCCCCGCCCCCGTCGATGTGCCGCCGATCCATGGCCTCCTGGCCGACGGCAGCGAAGCCACCCGTGCCTGCGACGACAGCGCTCCCTTCAGTGCCCTGGCCTTCAAGGTCATGGCCGACCCCTACGGCAAGCTCACCTTCGTCCGCATGTACAGCGGCGTGCTGCAGAAGGGCAGCTACGTGCTCAACTCCACCAAGGACAAAAAGGAGCGCATCTCCCGCCTGATCCTGCTCAAGGCCGACGAGCGCGAAGAGGTGGACGAGCTCCGGGCCGGTGACCTGGGCGCCGTCCTCGGCCTCAAGGACACCACCACGGGCGACACCCTCTGCGTCGACTCCGATCCGATCATTCTGGAATCCCTGTTCATCCCCGAACCGGTGATCTCCGTGGCCGTGGAGCCCAAGACCAAGGGCGACATGGAGAAACTCGGCAAGGCCCTGCAGTCCCTCTCCGAGGAAGACCCCACCTTCCGGGTCTCCACCGATCCGGAAACCAACCAGACCGTGATCGCCGGCATGGGCGAACTGCACCTGGAAATCCTGGTCGACCGCATGCTGCGGGAGTTCAAGGTGGAGGCCAACATCGGTGCCCCCCAGGTGTCCTACCGGGAAACCATCCGCGGCAGCGCCAAGGGTGAGGGCAAGTTCGCCCGCCAGACGGGAGGCAAGGGCCAGTACGGCCACGTGGTGATCGAAATGCAACCCGGCGAACCGGGTTCAGGGTTCGAGTTCGTCAACAAGATTGTTGGCGGCATCGTTCCCAAGGAGTACATCGGTCCGGCGGAAGCCGGCATGAAGGAAACCTGCCAGTCCGGTGTGATTGCCGGTTTCCCCATGATCGATGTCCGGGTCACCATGGTGGACGGCTCTTATCACGACGTCGACTCTTCTGAGATGGCGTTCAAGATCGCCGGTTCCTTGGCCTTCAAGGATGGCGTCAAGAAGTGCAATCCTGTACTGCTTGAGCCGATGATGAAGGTTGAGGTCGAGGTCCCCGAGGATTACCTCGGTTCCGTCATCGGCGACCTTTCCTCCCGCCGCGGTCAGGTCGAAGGACAGTCCGTCGACAACGGACAGTCCAAAGTCCAGTCCAAAGTGCCTCTGGCCGAGATGTTCGGCTACGCCACCCAGCTCCGATCCATGACCCAGGGTCGGGGTATCTTCTCGATGGAGTTCAGCCATTACGAGGAAGTCCCTCGCAATGTGGCGGAAGCCATCATCTCCAAGAATCAGGGCAATTCCTGATCTTTCTTTCCATCCAACCCACCCCCCCGATTCTTTCCTTCCATGGCACGCGAGAAGTTCGAGAGGAACAAGCCTCACGTCAACATCGGCACCATCGGTCACGTTGACCACGGCAAAACCACCCTCACCGCCGCCATCACCAACGTGCTGGCGTCCCAGGGCATGGCCAAGGCCCAGGCCTACGACGAGATCGATGGCGCCCCTGAAGAGAAGGAGCGGGGGATCACGATCAACACGGCCCACGTCGAGTACGAGACCAACAAGCGTCACTACGCCCACGTCGACTGCCCGGGCCACGCTGACTACGTCAAGAACATGATCACCGGTGCCGCCCAGATGGACGGCGCCATCCTGGTGGTGGCCGCCACCGACGGTCCCATGGCCCAGACGAAGGAGCACATCCTGCTGGCCAAGCAGGTGGGCGTGCCCGCCCTGGTGGTGTTCCTGAACAAGAAGGACATGGTCGACGACGAGGAGATCCTCGAGCTCGTCGAACTGGAGATGCGCGAACTGCTCAGCAGCTACGACTTCCCTGGCGACGACATCCCCGTGATCGCCGGTTCCGCCCTCAAGGCCCTCGAGTACATCCAGGGTGGCAAGAAGGCCGTGCGTGGTGAAGATGAGTGGGTCGACAAGATCCTCGACCTCATGGATGCGGTCGACGAGTCGATCCCCGAGCCCGAGCGTGAGATCGACAAGCCCTTCCTGATGGCTGTCGAAGATGTCTTCTCGATCACCGGCCGCGGCACCGTCGCCACCGGCCGTATCGAGCGTGGCAAGGTGAAAGTGGGCGAGACCGTCCAGATCGTTGGTATCCGCGACACGCGTGAAACCACCGTCACCGGCGTCGAAATGTTCCGCAAGCTGCTCGACGAGGGCATGGCCGGCGACAACGTCGGTCTGCTCCTGCGCGGCGTCCAGAAGGAGGACATCGAGCGTGGCATGGTGCTGGTGAAGCCCAACTCCATCAAGCCCCACACCAAGTTCGAAGGTGAGGTCTACGTGCTCAAGAAGGAAGAGGGCGGCCGTCACACCCCCTTCTTCGCCGGCTACCGCCCTCAGTTCTACATCCGCACCACTGACGTGACCGGCCAGATCACCGCCTTCACCGCCGATGACGGCACCAACGTGGAGATGGTGATGCCCGGCGACCGCATCAAGATGAGCGCCGAGCTGATCTGCCCGGTCGCCATCGAGCAGGGCATGCGCTTCGCCATCCGCGAAGGCGGCCGCACCATCGGTGCCGGCGTGGTCTCCAAGATCGTTCTCTGAGGCTGATCTAGCCTTTTCGGGGGAGCCTCTCGTCAGAGAAGCTCCCCCTTTGAACCACCGGTTCCCGGTGCACCTCGACAATCCGTTTCAGCGGCGCTGCCGCCGCCCTTCGCCCGCGCTTCCCTTCCGATGACCGCTTCCATCCCCCAGCAGAAGATCCGCATCCGCCTGAAGGCCTTCGATCGCCGCATGCTGGATCTCTCCTGCGAAAAAATCATCGAGACCGCCGATCACACCGCTGCCACGGCGATCGGTCCGATCCCCCTGCCCACCAAGCGCAAGATCTATTGCGTGCTGCGCTCGCCTCACGTCGACAAGGATTCCCGTGAGCACTTCGAGACCCGCACCCACCGCCGGATCATCGACATCTACAGCCCCAGTTCCAAGACCATCGACGCCCTGATGAAGCTCGACCTTCCCAGTGGTGTGGACATCGAGGTCAAGCTCTGATGGTCATGGGGCCATGCGGCCTTCGCCGGGTGGGTCGGTCTTTCTAGGATCGATTCAAACTTGAGATGCTCTGGTTGATCCTTTCGTTGCCGACCCCCGATCGCCCCTTTCCCCCTGCCGCCAGCGGCAACATCCGCGCGTGACTGATCTGGCCGTCAGGGAGCTGCCCCTGTTTCCCCTGCCTGATGTGGTGCTCTTCCCCCAGGAGGTGCTGCCGCTTCACATCTTCGAGCCGCGGTATCGCATGATGCTGCGCACGGCGATGTCGGAAGATCGACGCTTCGGCGTGGTGCGCTGGGACCCCCAGAACAAACGCATGGCGGAAGTGGGCTGTTGCGCCGAGATTCTCCACTGCCAGGTGCAGGACGACGACCGCAGCAACATCGTCACGATGGGGCAGCAGCGCTTCCGGGTCCTCGACATCGTGCGCGATACCCCGTTCCGGGTGGGCATGGTCAGCTGGATCGAAGACACCGTGAGCGAGAGCCATGAGGAGCTCGAGACCCTCACCAGCGATGTCATCCGGGCCCTGCGCGACGTGGTCGATCTCACCGGCAAGCTGATCGGCAAGCCCTCCTCCCTGCCCGCCGACCTCCCCGATCTGCCCCGGGAACTCTCCTTCTGGATCGGCGCCCATCTCGGCGGGCCGGTGGCCGATCACCAGCAGGCCCTGCTGGAGATCACCGACACCGGCGAACGCCTGCGCCAGGAATACGAACTGCTTGACCAGACCCGGCGCCAGCTGGCGGCCCGCACCGTCCTCAAGGACACCTTCTCCAGCCTCGGCGGCGACGACGAGGCCTGAACCATGGCGAGCCTGTTCCCGGGCGGCGTCCTGCTGCCCCTCCTGGTGACGGGGGGTGTCCTTGTCGCGGTCGTTGCAGCCATGCTATGGCGGCGCCGCTCAAGGGCCTACCTGTCCACGGCCAGCGTCGCCGCCGCCTACGACCGCTGGACGGACGATCGGCTGTTGGAGCGTCTCTGGGGCGAGCACGTGCATCTGGGGCACTACGGCGATCCCCCCGGATCGCGGGATTTCCGGGCCGCCAAGGCCGCCTTCGTGCACGAACTGGTGCGCTGGAGCGGCCTCGACCGTCTGCCCCCCGGCAGCCGGGTGCTGGATGTGGGCTGCGGCATCGGCGGCAGCGCCCGGATCCTGGCCCGCGACTACGGCTTTGAGGTGCTGGGTATCAGCATCAGTCCGGCCCAGATCGCCCGGGCCCGGGAACTCACCCCGGCCGACCTGCCGGGTTGCCGCTTCGCCGTCATGGATGCCCTGGCCCTGGATCTGCCAGACGGAACTCCCGATGCGGGCTTCGATGCGGTCTGGAGCGTGGAGGCCGGACCCCACATGCCCGACAAGCAGCGCTACGCCGACGAGATGCTGCGTGTGCTGCGGCCGGGGGGCTGCCTGGCGGTGGCCGACTGGAACCGCCGCGACCCGGCCGTCGCCCCAATGAACCGCCTCGAGCGCTGGGTGATGCGCCAGCTGCTCGACCAGTGGGCCCATCCGGAGTTCGCCAGCATTCCTTCCCTCAGGAGAAACCTGGAGACCAGCCCCTGGAACCGGGGCCTGCCGATCAGCACGGCCGACTGGACCGTGGCCACCCTGCCCTCCTGGGTGGATTCCATCGTTGAGGGGATACGCCGCCCCGGGGCGGTGCTGGGGCTGGGCCCGCGGGCTGTGATTCAGGGCCTGCGGGAAACGCCGACCCTGCTGTTGATGGACTGGGCCTTCCGCACCGGTCTGATGCAGTTCGGCGTCTTCCGCGGTCCGGTGCCCGGAGCCGGGGCCGAGGACCCGTACGGGCCCAGCTGACTCAGGCCCGCTTCTCCTCGGCGGCGAGGTTGGTGAGGGGATAGGCCCCGAACAGGGCCAGATGCTCACAGAGGGGGGTGAGATCGGCGATGGCCCCCTCCAGCGGTGCGGCTCCCTCGGGAAGTTCGAGATCGACGAAGAAGATGTACTCGCCCATTTCCCGCTTGGAGGGGCGTGACTCGATGCGGCTCATGTTCAGCCCCTGCCGGGCGAAACAGCCCAGCGACTCCAGCAGGGCCCCGGGACGGTTGGAGTGGAGCGAGAACGCCACGCTGGCGTAGGGCCCCCGCTGGGAGCGTTCCCCGCGCCGGAGCAGCAGAAAGCGGGTGCAGTTGCCGGGGACGTCGTTGATCGGGTAGGCCAGCACCTCCAGGCCATGCTCGGCGGCCGCCTCCAGTGAGGCGATGGCGCCCCGGAAGCGGCTGCCCCGCACCAGCCGCGCCGCCTCGGCGGTGGAGCTGGTGGGCAGCTGCAACGCCTGGGGCAGCTGTTCCCCCAGCCACAGGCTGCACTGGGCCAGGGCCTGGGGGTGGGAGAGCACCTCACTGATCCCGTCGAGCGGACCACTGCCCACCAGCGCATGGCGGATGGGCAACACCAGGGCCCGGGCCACCGCCAGGTCCGGGTGCTCCCAGAGGGCGTCCAGACAGCTGGTGACGCCCCCCTCCACGGAGTTCTCCACCGGCACCACCGCCAGTTCGCAATCCCCGTCAGCCAGGGCCCAGATCACGGCGCGGATGCCCTGCTGGGGCACGAAATCGACGCCCTCCAGGCCCTCGAGGCCCGCCAGTCGCTGCGCCGCCTGCTCGCCATAGGTGCCGACGGGACCGAGAAAGGCAAGGCGCATGGCGGGGGGCGGTCTGGGGTGATCGGTAGGATCATGGCCTGCCGGCCTGCAGGCTATGTCTCTGGCCTTCAGCGCCAGCCAGCAACTTGACCTTCCGGTGGTCAACGAAGCGGACCGTCTGCCGGCCTATCTGGACGACGAGCAGCGGGTGGTACAGGCCCTGCTCGACCCGAGCCAGCTCGAACCCCTCGGACCGGGCCGCTACCGCTACACGGTGAGCCAGGTGAAGGTGTTCCAGCTCCGGATCCAGCCCGTGGTGGAGCTTCAGGTCGTGCGCCGCAACGGTCGGCTGGAGCTGGAGGCCCTCGACTGCCAGCTCGAGGGGCTGGGACTGGTGGAGGATTTCCGCCTCGGCCTCTGCTCCTGGCTTGCCGCGGCCGACGGCGGCCTCACCGGCGAAGCCAGCCTCTCGGTCACGGTGAGCCGCCCCACCCTGCTGAAGGTGATCCCCCCCAAGGTGCTGGAGGCCACCGGCCGCTCGGTGCTTGGCGGCATCCTGCTGGGCATCAGGACCCGGGTGAGTCAGCAGCTGCTGGGGGATTTCCAGCGTTGGTGCCAATCGAGCTGAGAAAGCTGCGGCGGTGCAGGGGGGTGGGACCCAGCCGCAGGATCGCCTCCCGGTGCTGGGGCGTCCCATAGCCGGCATGACGCTCCAGGCCATAGCCGGGATGGCGCAGGGCCAGGCGGGTCAGCAGGGCATCCCTTTCCTGCTTGGCCAGCACGCTGGCGGCGGCGATCGCCGCGCAACGGCCGTCGCCCCGCACCAGGGTGGTCTGGGGTCCGGGCCACGGCCTCAGGGAAAGTACCCCATCCACCAGCAGCAGCCGGGGCGGCCGGGGCAGCCGTTGCAGCGCCCGCAGCATGGCCCATTCGGTGGCCAGGCGCAGACCCCAGCGGTCGATTTCACTGGCGCTCGCCTGCCCCAGGGACCAGGCCAGGGCGTGCTGCCGCAGCAGGGGAACCAGGGCCTGCCGGCGTCTGGCAGACAGGGTCTTGCTGTCGTTCAGACCCGCGGCTACCAGGGGGCCGATGGCCGCCGCCGGCAGCACCACCGCCGCCGCAAACACCGGCCCGAACAGGCTGCCCCGGCCCACCTCGTCCACCCCGGCACAGGCGGAGGGATCGAGTCCTCCCCAGACCGGGGCATCCGGGCGCCCGAGGGTGTCCTGGCCGGGAGGATCAGCCCGAGGCAGAGGAACGGCGCCGGCGCCGGCGCGGTTCGCCGGCCTCACTGGGGGCCTCCTCGGCCGCAGGCGGCGCGGCGGAGGCGGCCACCGGGACAGGGGCCGCGACCGGTGTGGACCTGGCAGAGGAGCGGCGGCTGGGCAGCGCCACGGCGACGGGCTCAGCCGGCGCAGGGACGGCTTCAGGCTCGAACGGGGCCGGGGTGATCTCCAGGATGGGAATCACCTCGTGGTGATAAGGGGCCTCGGAGGAGTCAGAAGCTTCGAAAGCGTCGGAGGCGTCGGAGGCCTCGGGGGTCTCTGGGGCTTCGCCAGATCCATTGCGCCCCTCGCCGTTCCTGCCGCGCCGGCGGCGACGGGAGCCGCTGGCGGCCAGCTGCTGGCGGGCTTCCTCGATGACGGCCTCCGGATCGGCATCCGGCCGAACGACGCGCACCATCAGGCTCTCCCCCGTGGGGATCGGATCCAGCAACAGCGCCGGACTCAGGCCCATCCAGCCGTAGACCAGCTCCTGCTCCGCGTCCATCGGCACGGCCAGCACCTCGGGCTCCTGACGACGTTGGGGCGCCTCGGAGGAGGGGATGGTCTCCTGGGGGGAAGGCACGGCGAGGGCGCCATTGCCAACACCGTCGGCGAACCCATTTGCCATCGGGGCCTCGGCCCCATCGGAGCCCCGGCCGCCACGACCACCGCGCCGTCGCCGGCCACTGCCACCGACCTCACCACCTCCGTTGGCGGGGCTGGCCACTTCGGCCCGGGCCGAAGCCGCCGAGCGCACCAGACCCGAAACCGTGGCCAGGGGCTGGAGGGTGTCCTTGCCGGGCAGCACGGCCACATGACCCAGGCCGCCACAGCTGGGGCAGGCCCGGCCGAACAGTTCGTAGATGTTCTGGCCCTGGCGTTTGCGGGTCAGCTCCACCAGGCCGAGCTCGGTGAGCTGGGCAATCTGGGGACGGGCGGTGTCGTCGCGGGAGGCCTGGGTGAAGTGCTCCAGCAATTGCAGTTGGTCGCGGCGGGACTCCATGTCGATGAAGTCAATGATCACCACGCCGCCGATGTTGCGCAGCTTCAGCTGGCGGGCGATCTCCACCGCCGCTTCGCAGTTGGTCCACAGGACCGTCTCGCGGGCATTGGCCGAGCGGGTGAACGAGCCGGAGTTGACGTCGATGACCGTCAGAGCCTCGGTGGGCTCGATGATCACGTAGCCGCCGGAGGGGAGATCCACCCGCGGCTTGAGGGCATCACGGATGGCCGCGTTGACCCGGTAGTGCTCCAGGATCTCGGTGGATTCGCTGTGGTGCTCCACCAGGAGATTGGCCTGGTCGGAGCCGAGGAAGGCGTTGACCCGCGCCACCGCATCAGCGCTGTCGACCACCACCCGCAGCACATCGGGGCTGTAGAGGTCGCGCAGGACCCGGTGGATGAAATCCTCATCGCGGTTGAGCAGCACCGGCGGCGCCGCCGTCTCGGCGGCCTGCTGGATCGACTCCCACTGACGCAGCAGACCCTCGAGGTCGTCGATCAGCATGTCTTCGCTGACGTCCTCGGCCTCGGTGCGGATCAGCAGGCCGGCACCGGGGGGCTTGATCAGCACACCGAGGGCCCGCAACCGGTTGCGCTCGTTTTCGCCGTTGATGCGTCGGGAGATGTTGACCCCCTGGCCATGGGGCTGAAGCACCAGGAAGCGGCCCGGCAGGGAGAGGTTCCCGGTGAGCCGTGGCCCCTTGGTGCCCGTGGGCTCCTTCATCACCTGGACGAGCACCTTCTGCCTGGGCTCGAGCAGCTCGGTGATGCCAGCGCCCCCCTTCCTCAGTCGCAGGGGACCGAGGTCGGTGATGTGAATGAAGCCGTTCTTCTCGCTTTCTCCGATGTTGACGAACGCCGCATCGATCCCGGGCAACACGTTTTCAACGGTTCCGAGATAGACGTCACCGATCTGATAACGACCCTGGGCGACGATCAGTTCATCAACGCGTTCGTCGCTGAGCACTGCGGCGATCCGCAACTGCTCAGCGATGACGATCTGCTGGGGCATGGAAGAGATGGTGGGCTCAGTGGAGCCCTGCCAAAGGGCAGGTGTGGGGAAGGAATCGGACGCCGACCGTGGCGGTCGCGCAGCCACTGAAAAGGAACAGAACGACCCCGGTAACAATGGAGTCGATTGATTGCCTGGTACAGCCCCCTGGACAAGGGGGCTGCAGGGGGAGCCAAGACGTCGTCGGGCCGGCAGCGTGGCGGAAGGGATGACGTCCCTTCCCGATGCGAAGCAACGAAGATCGAACCAAGCAATGTTGACTGAAATCGCGCTTTCGCCGAGGAGCTTCTAGAGAGCGTCCCTGTTGCAGAAGCGTCTGGGCGGAGGAGGACGAAAGGGAGGATCCCCGCGATTCCTTTCTCCGTCTAAGGCGAACTTAGCATGCGTCCAGCCGGAGGCAACGGCGCTGGACCGCCCCGAGCACCAGCGGCAGGCCGAGGGACTCGCCCAGCCACTGACGCAGCTGTTCGGGCCGCAGGCTGCGCCCCTGGGGGTCCACGGCCGCCTCCAGATCCAGCACCAGCCCGGCCTGCCCAGGGCCCTCGGCTTCCAGCGGCGCTGGGCCCAGGGCCAGCAAGTAGGGGCGGCAGTCCCGCTCCCGGGGGCGCCCCTTCTTGTCCTGGTCCCGCCAGGGCAGGGTGGTGGCCTCCAGCAGGGCGGCGATGGCGGCCGACCACTCTTGCGGTACTGGAGCCGGCTGATCCGGGCCCGGAAGCAGGGCGAACCGCCAGTGGGCGGCACGGATCTGCTGGGCCAGGCCGGGGGTCTCCAGGGGCACCGCCTGCACCGAGAGCAAGCTCAGCTCGGCGCTGAGTTCCGCCTGCAGGCGCTGGCGGGCCATCTCCGGATCGACCGGGGCGGCGAAGTCGAGGTCGAGCCACTCGCCCAGTCCCTCCACCCCCAGGGGCAGGGGCAGCGCCATCTGCAGCCGCGGCAGGGGGTGGAATCCGCCCGTGAAGCTCACCGGCAAGGCGCTGCGGCGCAGGGCGCGCTCCAGCAGCCGCAGGGTGTCCAGGTGGCTGATCAAGGCCAGGGAGCCGGTCTTGGCGAAGCCGAAGCGCAGCCGGCAGACCCTTTCGCTGGCCGGGACGCGCGGCGGGATCGGCGGCGGCACGGGGGGCGGCGGGATCACCACGTTGTGGCCCAGCTCAGGACCACAGACGCCGCAGCTGCTGCAGCCCTCGAAGGAGCAATCCGGCACCACGGCCGCTGCCAGGGCCCGGAGCAGGTCTTCGGCCAGCCAGACCTTGTCGACGCCGGAATCGATGTGGTCCCAGGGCAGGGGCTGGCGGCAGAAGGCCTCGAGGTCGCCCGTGGCGAAGGCCTCCGCCGCGCTCCAGCCGCCCATCTCCAGGGCCCGGTAGGAGCCGCCCAGACCGGCCGCCTCGATGGCGCCGGTCCAGGCGGCATGGGTGCGATCGGCGGATTCGAACCAGGCATCCAGCCCGGCTCCCGCCCGCCAGGCCGCCTCGATCACCGGAGCCAGCCGCCGGTCGCCCCGGCCCACAAAATCCTCCACCGCCGACAGGCGCACATCGGTGAAGTTCGTCTTGAGCCCCCGAAGGGGCCGCAGGGCGTCCCGCAGCAGCTGCTGCCGGCGCCGGAATTCCGCCGTCGACACGCTGTGCCACTGGAACGGCGTGTGGGGCTTGGGGGTGAAGTTGCTGATCGTGAGGTTGAGCTGCAGCCGGCCCAGATCGCGGCACTGTTGCTGCAGCCCCCGGCAGGTGTCGACGATGCCGAGCACGTCGGCGTCGGTCTCGCCCGGCAGGCCGATCATGAAATAGAGCTTCACGCGGTTGTAGCCGTTCTCCATGGCGGTGCGGATGCCGCGCAGCAGTTCCGCATCCGTGAGTCCCTTGTTGACGATGTCCCGCAGGCGCTGGGTGCCGGCCTCGGGGGCGAAGGTGAGCCCGGCCCGGCGGGTGCCACCAAGGATGTGGGCGATGGAGTTGTCGAAGCGGTCGACCCGCTGGCTGGGCAGGGTGAGGCTGACGTTGTGCTCCGCCAGCCGGTTGCGCAGCTCCACCCCCACCGCCGGCAGGGACAGGTAATCGCTGCAGCTGAGCGACAGCAGGGAGAAGTCGCTGTAGCCGGTGCGGAGCATCCCCTCCTCCACCGCCTCGATGACCGCCTCGGGCTCCACATCCCGGGCCGGGCGCGTCAGCATCCCCGGCTGGCAGAAGCGGCAGCCGCGGGTGCAGCCGCGGCGGATCTCCACGGTGAGCCGGTCGTGGACCGTCTCGATGTGGGGCACCAGGCCCATGGCGTAGTGGGGCATGGGGGTGGCGGTGCGCCGCTGGATCCGGGGAGCCAGCCCCGGCTCCAGCGGCAGCAGGCTCACCCCATCGGGCCCCGGCGCGTACAGGGCCGGTACGTAGACCCCCGGCACCTCGGCCAGATCCCGCAGCAGGGCCCGCCGGCCCAGGCCGGCGGCCCGGCCCTCGGCCACCACCAGGCCGATCTCGGGCAGCAGCTCCTCCCCATCCCCCAGGGCCAGGAAATCGAAGAACGGCGCGAAGGGCTCGGGGTTGCCGGTGGCGGTGGGCCCGCCGGCAAAGATCAGCGGCGGGGCCGCCGGATCGTCGAGGGGCAGGTCGCCGCGGTCGGCGGCGCGGATCGGGAGGCCGGCCAGATCCAGCATCTCGAGGATGTTGGTGCCGCCGAGCTCGTAGCTGAGGCTGAAACCGAGGATGTCGAAGGCCGCCAGGGGCCGGTGGCTTTCCACCGCGAACAGGGGCGTGCCCCGCTCCCGCAGCCGGGCCGCCAGATCGGGGGCCGGCAGGTAGGCCCGATCGCAGAGCTGGCCGGGGACGGCATTGAGGATCGAGTAGAGCAGCACGTGGCCGAGGTTGCTGGCGCCGACCTCGTAGACCTCCGGATAGGTGAGCGCCCAGCGCACCCGGGCCGCCGACCAGTCCCGGGGCTCCACCCCCCGCTCGTTGCCCAGGTAGCGGGCCGGCCGGGAGACGCTGCTGTCCACCAGCGCGGCGAAGTCGATCGGCGCAACGGTCAAGGCCATGGCCTGCGGGCTGGAAACCGATGGTAGGCAGGCCGCACCGCGCCATAGGAAGATGCCGCCGGGCCCAGCCGCCGCGCCTTCCGCTTCCCTCCCATGGTTCAGGTCAACGACAGCTATCTCAAGCTCAAGGCGGGCTATCTGTTCCCCGAGATCGCCCGACGCGTCAAGGCCTTCAGCGAGGCCCATCCCGAGGCTCCCGTGATCCGCCTGGGCATCGGTGACGTCACCGAACCCCTGCCGGAGGCCTGCCGCGAGGCGATGAAGCAGGCCATCGAGGCCATGGGTACCCGGGAGGGCTTCCACGGCTACGGACCCGAACAGGGCTATGCCTGGCTGCGGGAAGCCATCGCCCGCCACGACTTCCAGGCCCGCGGCTGCCAGGTGAGCGCCGAGGAGATTTTCGTCTCCGACGGCTCCAAGTGCGACAGCAGCAACATCCTGGACATCCTCGGGGCCGGCAACCGCATCGCCGTCACCGATCCGGTCTACCCGGTGTACGTGGACAGCAACGTGATGGCGGGCCGCACCGGCGAGGCCGACGCCACCGGCCGCTACGGCGGCCTTACCTATTTGCCGATCACGGCGGACAACGGCTTCACCGCCCCGATCCCCACTGAGCCGGTGGACCTGATCTATCTCTGCTTCCCCAACAACCCCACCGGCGCGGTGGCCACGAAGGAGCAGCTGCAGGCCTGGGTGAACTATGCCCGCGCCCACAAGGCCCTGATCCTGTTTGATGCCGCCTACGAGGCCTTCATCAGCGACCCTTCCCTGCCCCATTCGATCTATGAAATCGAGGGCGCCCGCGAGTGCGCGATCGAGTTCCGCTCCTTCTCCAAGAACGCCGGCTTCACCGGCACCCGCTGCGCCTTCACCGTGGTGCCGCGGGGGCTGATGGGCACGGCCGCCAACGGCGAGGCGGTGGAGCTGTGGGGGCTATGGAACCGGCGCCAGTGCACCAAGTTCAACGGCGTGAGCTACATCGTGCAGCGCGGCGCCGAGGCGGTGTATTCACCTGAGGGCCAGGCCCAGGTGAAGGCCCTGATCGACTTCTACATGGACAATGCCGCCCTGATCCGGCGGGAGCTCACGGCGGCCGGCATCCGCGTGTATGGCGGCGAACAGGCGCCCTATGTGTGGCTGAAAACTCCTGAGGGACTGGATTCCTGGGGCTTCTTCGACCACCTTCTGACCAAGGCCCATGTGGTGGGCACCCCCGGCAGCGGCTTCGGTGCCGCCGGCGAGGGTTACTTCCGCCTCTCGGCCTTCAACAGCCGCGCCAATGTGGAGGAGGCGATGCGGCGGGTGCGTGCCCTCTGAAGATCGGCCCTAAACTTGGCCGAGCCTGTTCCAGCGGCCAAGTGGGTTGCCGCCCGCAGGTTGGTTGCGCGGCTCAGCATCAGCCGCGCCGGCCACTGTCCGCGCCTCACCACTCCCTTTGTAACCGTGAACGGCTCCAGCGTGCATACAAGCCTCCTTCACTGCGCCGCCCCAACCTCCAGAGAGGTGCGGCTAGCCGCCTTCGAGCACGGCCCCATCGGCTCGGCCACCCCCGGCCAGACCCCCGGCGGCGCCGCCGTGCTGGACAAGGCCCCGGAGCGGGTACGCAAGACATCACCCCGCTACAAGGTGCTGCTGCACAACGATCCGGTCAACACCATGGAATACGTGGTGCTCACCCTGCAGCAGGTGGTGCCGAGCCTCAGTGAGCAGGATGCGATCGCCGTGATGCTCGAAACCCACAACACCGGCGTGGGCCTGGTGATCGTCTGCGACATTGAGCCCGCTGAGTTCTACAGCGAGAGCCTCAAGGCCAAGGGCCTCAGCAGCACGATCGAGCCGGAGAGCTGAGTGACGGCGGGCGGCAGCGGTGGCCGGCAACCCACCTGGGTGGGCACCGTGCTCTACGTGCCCCTCCTCTATGGCGGCGGCTGGCTGGCCAGTCGCCCCCTGGCCCTGGTGCACCCCACCTGGCGGGGTGACCAGGTGAATCTGGCCGGAGCGGTCCTGGCCCTGGTGCTGCTGCTGCTCACCCTGCCGGTGCGGCTGCGGCGGGCCTGGGGGATCGATCACCCCTGGCTCCAGCTGGGCCTGGTGGCCCCGACCCCGGCGGTGCTGCGGGCCCTGGTTCGCGGCCTGCTCAAGGCCCTGCTGCTGCTGGGGCTGGTGAGCGTCGTGCTGCTGGCCACGGGCAGCGCCCGCTGGGCCGGGGTGCTGAGCGGCGGAGCCGCCGCCAATGCCCTGGCCCTGGGGGCGGGGGTGGGCTTCGCCGAGGAACTGCTGTTCCGGGGCTGGCTCCAGGGCGAACTGGGCCGCCATCTGGGGACCAACCGGGCCCTGACGGTGCAGGCGCTGGTGTTTGCCCTTGTGCATCCCTGGTACCGGCTGCCGGTGGCCGGTGCGGCGGGACTCCTGGGGGGACTGGTGCTGCTGGGTCTGGCGCTGGCACTGCAGCGCCGGGCCGACGGCGGCGTGCTCTGGGGAGCCGTGGGACTGCACGGTGGCCTGGTGGGGGGCTGGTTCCTGCTACAGGCCGGGCTCCTGAATCTTTCTCCTTCGGCCCCGGCCTGGCTCGCGGGCCCCGGGGATCCGGCGGTGAACCCGATCGGCGGCCTGCTGGGCTGGCTGGGCCTGACGATGTTGCTGCTGACCCGGCGCCGTTGGTGGAGCGCCTGAATCCCGTCCTGGGCCCGTAGAGCCCGGGACGGGGAAGCCGGTTGGGCCTCAGAAGATCAGAATGTTGCTGTCCTGCGGGGCGGGCGAGGCCGGCGGCGTCGTACCAGAGGGCATTGCCGTTGTAGATGATGCGCTTGCCGGGGTCGAAGGCCGAGCTGAAATCGCCAGAGGCGAGTTGCTTGAGATAAGTGGTGGGGCCCAACACAGTGGAGAGGCCGGTGAAGGCGGCATCATCGAGCCAGATCTGATCCCCCTGTCCCCCGGTACCGCTGTCATCGGTGATCGTGTCGGCCGCACCAAGCTTGGCGAACACGAAGGCGTCGGCGCTGGCCCCACCGGTGAGGGTGTCGAACGCAACGTCGTTGACGGTATTGGAGCCAAAGCTAAGTGCGGAGTTGTTGGCGGAGATTGCGTTCACCACGGCCAGGCCGCCGTCGAAGAAGAAGTTGCCCGAGATGATGAGGTTGGCCAGTTTGACGGGCGTCTGACCGTCGCGTACGACGATGCCGAAGCCACTGGCCCCCCACAGGGACAGGGCGTTGCGATAGCCGGCTTCATCGAATGGTGAATTGGTGACTGTGATCTGGGGACCATTGGCCAGCAGGAAGGCCGATCCATAGGTGGTGGGGTTGTTGGCGAAAAAGCTGCCGCCTCCCTGACCGGTGAGAGCTGCGTTGATGTTGTTGAACGTGAGGCTGGTGGAGACAGCCACATCCATGTAGTTACCGAACGGCGCTCCTTCCCCGGTTCCAACAGCGCCGCTGTGCACACCGGCAAAGGTCACACGATCGAGGGAGACGGTACCGATTCTGTTGGTGATGCCACTCAGGCCGCCACTCGTGTAGACCTCGCGACTCCCGACTGGAGGGTGTAGCCGCTTCCATTTGGGGACGTGTAGGCATTGAACGTCTCGCCGTAGGATAGTCGAAGGTTATTGATTGTGATCCCGACAGGAACGCCGGAACTTCTGTCGCTTTGAGCGGTGTAGATCCGGGCGTTGCCGGTGATGATGGTATTGCGCGTGTGATTGTTGCCACTACTGCAGCCTGTGAAGGTGAGAGTCTTGGTCCCGAAACGGGCGAAGGTGTTGGGATTGCGAAGCTGGGTCTGGTCCGGGATCGGAGTGAAGGAGGTGGCGGAGCTGCGAATGTCGTACAGACTTCGCCGATGTCGATCGTCTGCCCGGTGAGGACACCCGTGGTGGCAGCCATGATGGCCAAACGCAGATTGAAGTAATCGTTGCTGCCGATCCTGATGAACTGAGTCATGACACCGGAGGCTGACGAGTTAGGAAAAATGAGAGACGCTGGAATTTCTTTACGGGAGCCCCAGGGGAGTCCCCTCATCAGAAGCCACACTTCTGAAAAAACCTTAACCAGACTCGTCAGCACTCTACGCAATATCCTTATTCCTTAACGACGCAGGAACTGTTGCTTAGCCCAGCCGAGGGGACGCTACACCAGGGCGGTGAGCAGGCGCCAGTAGAAGCCGCGCTCCAAGATCACCATATCGCGTACGGTGAAAGCAGGGCGGCAGGAAAAGAAGTTTTCGCTGTAGGCTTGAGCGGCGGACTCTGGGAGGCGAATGCCAGTGGCTGCGAAAGCGCGCCATAAAAAAGGGCCCGCTGGTAGAGCGGGCCAGGTTCGGTGGAGCAAACTTAAGCAGACTTAGACAGCAATGAAATTTGAATTGGTGAAAGCATTAGTCAGTGGACCAGACGTCAAGTTGGTAAAGTTTGCGACTAATTGACGGCCTGCAGTATCTCCCCAGTCATTATCAAAATAAAGCTGCGCATTGCTCACTGTTGAATTGTACCCGAGCAAATAAGCATTTGTCAAACCTGCCAGCGTAAAGCTGGTGAATTCTAAAGTGGATACCCCTTGGGTACGCTCGATGACTTTATTACTATCTGCTATTGTAATGAAAGTGTTGTCGACGACGGTAGCGTAATCAGCTGCAGCCAGAGTGCTACCTGGAGATGTATTGTTAAAGATATCAATGAGCGCAATTTGGTCCTCCGTAGTGCTGAAATCAGTGATAGTGTCTGTTCCATCACCAGTAGCCCATTGGAATTGATCATTTCCAGATCCACCGGTGAGCATATCTGCACCCAATCCTCCGATCAACGTGTCATTGCCAGCCCCACCCAGAATAAAATCATCGCCGGCGAGGCCGCTGATGCTGTCAGCGCCATCATCGCCACTGATCCAGTCGTTGGCGGCAGTCCCCGTGATCGTGTCGGCAGCCTGGCCGCCGGCAATCAGGTTGGAAAAGCTGGAGCCATTCACCGTGACTGCCCCCGCGAGGGAGGTGGAACCTGCCGTGGCCTTCACGAATTTCAGGGCCAGGCCAGCACCGGTGAACACGTTGGTGCCCGAAAGGGTGGGCGTGCCGAGGACGGGATCGTTGACACGGATGCCGTAGCCCCCTGCGATCGTGGCAAATGTGTTGTCATGGAGGGTAACCGAACCAACATTGCCGTAGAGATCGAGGTAGGAGCCATCCTGGAAGATGTTGTCCGTGAGATTGGCTACGACGCTGCCGAGACGGTTGCCCTCGGGACGCACTGTGTCGTTGGAGGAGCGGAAGAAGGTGTTGCCGGTGAGGGTGTAGTTACCAGCGACAGTCGATCCGAAGGTGAGGAAGTTGAAGGAGCTGGCGTAACCTGCTTCATCGAAGGTGCTGCTGGAGATGGTTACAGGGCCATTGTTGTTCCAGCTATGCAGGAAAGCAGAACCTCCGGTGGTGCCGAGGAAGCCACCCTGACCAGTGAGGTTGGCTCTGACACCAGTCAGGGTCAGCGATGTGTTGAGCGGAGCTGCGGCATTGAAGCTGCGCAACGACATGTAGAGGTTGCCGTTGCCATTCCAACCCCTGTGGACACCGGTGATCAGGACATTCTCCAGCGTGATCGAACGGGCGGCCGTTGAGGAGACGCTGAGCAGGGCGCCGTTATCGGCGGCGCCAGACGAGGTATAATTTAATGTGAGATTTTTTACGATTCCGGGCGCAAAGGCGCTATCGACATTTTGTTGATAGATGCGAGTATTAACAAGCTTTGCTGAATTTGCCAGAACGCTTGATGTACCCTGAATTGTATAACCATTATACCGGGATGCTTTCGGCACGAAGCTGCTTCTCTGTCCCAGCGTGAGGACGGAGTACTGATCAGCAGTGCTTCCATTTAGAGTAATGACTGGATCGGCACCAGTGACCGCCTGAATGGCGCCTCTGAGCTGAGGGCTTGTGTTTACGGTTGGCATAGCCGAAGATGTAGTTGTGTCAATCCTAGCAGCGCTGGCCCAGGGACGGAGAGCGTCACGAAACGGTCACAATTGCAACCACGAGGCTTAAGCGCCTATTAAGGTCCGGCAGCTTCAAGCGGGGCAGGGCCGTTCAGCGCACAGCCGTGGCCAGCGCCGCCCTCCCCTCCACCGGAGCCCGCAAGGCCTCCTCAAGGGGAGCGCTGCCGAAGTCCCGCTCCAGCAGGTCCATCACGGTGCGGCCGAAGTCGGCCGGGTTGCGCTCAAAGGCCTCAAGGCAGATCCGGCCGAACACCCGACCCATCGGCTCGGGGTTCCAGAGCAGCTGGCGGGCGGTCCAGGGCATCAGGCTCATCGGGTCGTAGCCGGGCTTGAGCATCCCCTGGTCGAAGGCGTACTGCTCCAGGTGGGTGTGGGGCTGGAGGCCGATGAAGAAAATGGCCGGCTCCACCTTGTCGGCGCCGAAGATGCGCTCCAGTTCCCGGTGGTAGGCGATCGTCTGGCGGATGGTCTCGGGCCGCTCATCGATCACATTGAACGAATAGTTGACGGAGACATGCTCGTGGAAGCCGGCCGCCGCCAGCAGGCGGCAGTTCTCCAGCACCGTGCGCAGGTTGTAGCCCATGCGCATCTTGCGGACGAGCTCCTGGGACCCCGAGGTGATGCCGATCTCGAAGTAACTCATCCCTGTGGCCACCATCAGTTCGGCCAGCTCGGCGTCCAGGTTGTCGGCACGGATGTAGGCGGCCCAACGGATGTCCCTCAGTCCCTCGGCCTGAATGGCCCGCAGCAACTGCTTGGCATCGTCGATGTAGCGCCTGGCCGGGATGAACTGGGCATCGGTGAACCAGAAGCCCCGCACGCCGCGGTCGTACAACTGGCGCATCTCTCGCACCACCTCGTCGATGGGGTTGACGCGCACGGCCTTGCCCTCCACCACCGTGTAAACGCAGTAGCAGCAGTTGTGGGGGCAGCCGCGTTTGGTCTGGACCCCGACGTAGAAGTCGCCGCCGTCGAGGTACCAGTTCAGCTGGGGCCAGATCGAAGCGATGTAGTCGTAGTCGCAGGCGGTTTTCTCCAGGCCCGCCGGCTGCTCGTGGATCAGGCCTGGACGGGGAACCTCCCCCACCACATAACAACGCTCCGCCTGCAGCGACTGGCCGCGGATCAGCTTCTCCAGCAGCCCTTCCCCCTCCCCCACCGACACAACGGAACCGGTGGGCAGGCCGCGGCCCAGCTGCTCATAAAAGACGCTCACGGCCCCGCCACCGATCACCACCCGGGCCCCGGGGCTGTGCCGACTGGCGCGCCGCAGACCGCGGCGCACCAGTCGCAGGTTGCGCCACAGCTCTCCGTAATAGGAGCCCATCAGCCGCAGTCCGCCCAGCGCCCCGCGCAGGCGCTTGAGGGGACTGGAGGAATAGAACACCTCAAAGGAGTTCTGCAGCGGATTGCCGCCCCGGCCATCCACCGGCGCATAGATCTGAATGTCCCGCCAGGAGAACACCAGCAGGGTGGGGCGGAACTGGTCCACCACCTCCATCAGCACCCGCTGGACATCGAGCAGGGGCACGGCCGCCAGATCCAGGATGCGCTGGGGCAGGCCGGGGAAACACTTGTGCAGGTGATCGGCCAGGTAGATCGGGCCGATCGGAAAGATCGGATTGCAGGGCAGCCGCACCAGCAGCACCCGTTGGTCGCTCACGGCTGGCGCAGCTCGAGGGGGTTTCCGGACGCTAACAAGCTTGTCCTGGCCGCTGGCGGCCGGGTCCCGCCCCACGCCGGGCAGAAGCACAGATTTTCTTCATGAAGGCGCCACTCACACTCCGCAACACTCTGTTACAGTCACCGCAGGTGGGATTCCGCCTCTACCTCTCTCACCGGATCGGCGTTATCGCGTCTGCCTGGTGTTACCTTCTTTCGCACTCATGACCGCCACTCTCCAGCAGCGCTCCGGCGCTTCAGTGTGGAACCAGTTCTGTGAGTGGGTCACCTCCACCAACAACCGTCTTTATGTCGGTTGGTTCGGTGTGCTGATGATCCCCACCCTGCTGGCTGCCACCATCTGCTTCATCGTCGCTTTCATCGCGGCGCCCCCCGTCGACATCGACGGCATCCGTGAGCCCGTCGCCGGCTCCCTGATGTACGGCAACAACATCATCTCCGGCGCCGTTGTTCCTTCCAGCAACGCCATCGGCCTGCACTTCTACCCCATCTGGGAAGCCGCCAGCCTCGACGAGTGGCTGTACAACGGTGGCCCCTACCAGCTTGTGGTCTTCCACTTCCTGATCGGCGTCTTCGCCTACATGGGCCGCGAGTGGGAACTCTCCTACCGCCTGGGCATGCGCCCCTGGATCTGCGTCGCCTACTCCGCTCCCGTGGCGGCCGCCAGCGCCGTGTTCCTGATCTACCCCTTTGGCCAGGGTTCTTTCTCCGACGGCATGCCCCTCGGCATCAGCGGCACCTTCAACTACATGCTGGTGTTCCAGGCTGAGCACAACATCCTGATGCACCCCTTCCACATGCTGGGTGTGGCGGGTGTGTTCGGCGGCTCCCTGTTCTCCGCCATGCACGGTTCGCTGGTGACCTCCTCCCTAGTGCGTGAAACCACCGAGAGCGAGTCCCAGAACTACGGCTACAAGTTCGGCCAAGAGGAAGAGACCTACAACATCGTGGCTGCCCACGGTTACTTCGGTCGCCTGATCTTCCAATACGCCTCGTTCAACAACAGCCGCAGCCTCCACTTCTTCCTGGCGGCCTGGCCGGTGGTCGGCATCTGGTTCACCGCCCTGGGCGTGAGCACGATGGCCTTCAACCTGAACGGCTTCAACTTCAACCAGTCCATCCTGGATGGCCAGGGCCGGGTGATCAACACTTGGGCCGACGTGCTCAACCGTGCCGGCCTCGGCATGGAAGTGATGCACGAGCGCAATGCGCACAACTTCCCGCTCGACCTGGCGGCCGCCAGCGCCACTCCCGTGGCCCTGACCGCCCCGGCCATCGGCTGATCCGGTTCACCCCGGTTCTCTGGAATCCCCCTGATGTCCTGATCCTGGTCCTACCTTGATCGCCTCCGAACCCCCTGCCTGCGCAGGGGGTTTTTTGTTGGCTCCAGGCTTCGGCCCCGATGGCGTCTGGCAAGCTCGATGGCAGCAATCGCCAGCCCGCCTGACTGCGCCGGATCCCCAGGCCCCAGCCACCAGCAACGACACCTACGTGCTGGGAAACGATGCCGTGGAACTGGACCGGCTCCGGCTGCAGCACGACCTCTGGCGCCCCATCCTGCTGGCGGCCCTGGGGCGGACCGCGCTCAGCCCGGGGGAGCGGGTGATCGACCTGGGCGCCGGCCCGGGCTTCGTGGCCCAGGATCTCGCCAGGATCGTGGGCCCCACCGGCCAGGTGCTGGCTCTGGAGCAGAACCCGGCCTATGTGGAGCATGGCCAGCGCCTGGCCCTGGAGGCTGGCCTGGGCCAGCTGGAGATGCGTTGCCATGACCTGCTGCGCGATCCCCTGCCCGCCGGCGCCTTCGACCTCGTCTGGTGCCGCTGGGTGGCGATGTTCCTGCCGGAGGTCGAACCCCTGCTCGATCCGTTGCGGCGCTGCCTGGCCGCGGGCGGCCGGGTGCTGTTCCACGAATACGTCCACTGGGACACCTTTGGCCTCCATCCCCACGGCAAGGCCATCGCCCGCTTCAGCCGGGCCGTGCAAGGCAGCTTCCGGCAGGCCTGCGGCGACCCGGACATCAGCCGCCGGCTGCCCTCCCTGCTCGCAGCCAGGGGGTTCGTGATCGAGGATCTGCAGCCGCTGCCGGTGCTGGGGCGGGCGGGCGAATGGCCGGCCCGCTGGCTGGAGATGTTCGTGACGCTGTACGGCCCCAAGCTCCAGGCCCTGGGGCTCTGGAGCCCGGATGATGCCGAGGCGGCCAGGCTCGAGATCAAAGCGAGCCGGGCCGATCCCGGCAGTTTCTGGATGGGCCCCACCATCCTGGAGGTCAGGGCCCGAAAGGCCTGATCACTTCACCACCACCGCTTCGTAGTCTCGCGCCAGTCAAAGGACGCCATGGGCAGCAGCTTCGGCCACCTCTTCCGCATCAGCACCTTCGGTGAATCCCACGGCGGTGGCGTGGGGGTGATCGTCGATGGCTGCCCGCCGCGGCTGTCGCTCGATCTGGAGGCCATCCAGGCGGAGCTCGACCGCCGCAAACCCGGCCAGAGCAAGATCACCACCCCCCGCAAGGAAGACGACCGGGTCGAGGTGCTCAGCGGCGTCCTCGATGGTGTCACCCTCGGCACGCCGATCGCCATGGTGGTGCGCAACAGGGACCAGCGCCCCCATGACTACCGGGAGATGGAGGTGGCCTTCCGTCCCTCCCACGCCGACGCCACCTATCAGGCCAAGTACGGCATCCAGGCCCGCAGCGGCGGCGGCCGGGCCTCGGCCCGGGAAACGATCGGGCGGGTGGCGGCCGGCGCCATCGCCAAGCAGCTACTGGCGAAGGCCCACGGCACCGAGGTGATCGCCTGGGTGAAGCGCATCCACACGATCGAGGCCAGCATCGATCCGGCCACCGTGAGCCTGGAGGCGGTGGAGGCCAACATCGTGCGCTGCCCCGATGGCGCCACGGCGGAGCGGATGATCGAGCGGATCGAGGCGATCGGCCGGGATGGCGATTCCTGCGGTGGCGTGATCGAATGCCTGGTGCGGCGGCCACCGGTGGGTCTGGGCATGCCCGTGTTCGACAAGCTGGAGGCGGATCTGGCCAAGGCGCTGATGTCCCTGCCGGCCACCAAGGGCTTCGAGATCGGTTCCGGCTTCGGCGGCACGCTGCTGCGGGGCAGCGAGCACAACGATGCCTTCCTGCCCAGCGAGGACGGCCGCCTGCGCACCGCCACCAACAACTCGGGCGGCATCCAGGGGGGCATCAGCAACGGCGAGGAGATCCGGCTGCGGGTGGCCTTCAAGCCCACCGCCACGATCCGCAAGGAGCAGCAGACCATCGACGCCTCCGGCGCCGCCACCACCCTGGCGGCGAAGGGACGACACGATCCCTGCGTGCTGCCGCGGGCCGTGCCGATGGTGGAAGCGATGGTGGCCCTGGTGCTGGCCGATCACCTGCTGCGCCAACAGGGCCAGTGCAGCCTCTGGTGATCGGCTGATCAGGGCCGCTCTGGCAGCGCGGCCAGCAGCTGGCGCAGGGGTTCCGCATCCAGGGGGGCCAGGGAGGCCCCCAGGGCGACGGCATCGACCCCGGCCTGCAGCCAGGGGAGAACATCGCCCGGGCTCAGTCCGCCGGCGGCAATGCAGAAGGGCAGTGGAGCCCCCAGGGGATCCATCAGGCGCCGCCAGTAGCCGATCCCCAGCGTGGCGGCCGGGAACAGCTTGACGATGGCGCAGCCCAGGGAGCGGGCCCGGTTCACCTCCGTGGGTGTCATCACGCCAGGCACCAGGGTGAAGCCGGCCGCGGCCGACCTCGCCAGCAGGGCCCCGTCGAGGATGGGGGAGACGCCATAGGAAAAACCGGCCTCCAGCGCCGCCTCCAGGGCGGCTTCGCCGCAGATCGAGGCGGCCCCCAGACGCAGATCCGGAAAGCTGGCGATCAGCTGCTGGCACTGGGCGATCCAGTCGGCGCCGGGGCCCCAGGCGATCTCAATGTGCCGCACCCCCAGATCACGCAGCTGCTCGAGCTGGGGCACCAGCAGGGAGGGCTGCCGATGGCGAAGCACCACCAGCAGGGGCTGGTGGTGCAGCGACTGGATCAGGGACGCGGAAGGAGACCTAGACGTAGGCCGCCACCGTGACGTTGCGGGAGATGAGCAACTCCTGGAGCTCCTCGGCATCCACCGTCTCCTTCTCCACCAGGATCTCGGCCAGCTCATCGAGCACGGCCCGGTTGGCGAGCAGCACGTCGGTGGCCCGGCGGTAGGCGTCCGCCACCAGCTGGGAGACCTCCTCATCGATGGCGGCGGCGGTGTCTTCGGAGAAATCCCGCTCGGCGGCGATGTCGCGGCCGAGGAACATGCCGCCCTGGGCACGGCCGAGGGCCACCGGGCCGAGGCGGTCGCTCATGCCGAAGCGGGTCACCATCTGGCGGGCCACACGGGCCACCTGCTGGAGGTCGTTGGAGGCCCCGGTGGTGACTTCGTCCTCGCCGTAGACGATCTCCTCGGCGACGCGGCCGCCGAGGGCGACCGCCATCTGGTTCTGCAGGTAGGAGCGGGAGTACAGGCCCGACTCCATCCGCTCTTCGCTGGGGGTGAAGAAGGTGAGACCGCCGGCCTGGCCGCGGGGAATGATGCTGATCTTCTGGACAGGGTCGTAATCGGGCATCAGGGCCCCCACCAGGGCGTGGCCGGACTCGTGGTAGGCCACCAACCGCTTGCGGCGCTCGCTCATCACCCGGTCCTTCTTCTCAGGGCCGGCCATCACCCGCTCGATGGCGTCGTTGACCTCATCCATCGAAATTTCGGTGAGCTGATGGCGGGCCGCCAGAATCGCCGCCTCATTGAGCAGGTTGGCCAGGTCGGCACCGGTGAAGCCAGGGGTGCGGCGGGCCACCTTGTCGAGGTCCACGTCCTTGGCGAGGGTCTTGCCGCGGGCATGGACGCCGAGGATCTGGAGCCGGCCGGCGTAGTCGGGACGATCGACCACCACCTGGCGATCGAAGCGGCCGGGACGCATCAGGGCCGAATCGAGCACGTCGGGACGGTTGGTGGCGGCCACGATGATGATGCCGGTGTTGCCCTCGAAGCCGTCCATCTCGGTGAGCAGCTGGTTGAGGGTCTGCTCCCGTTCGTCGTTGCCGCCACCGAGGCCGGCGCCGCGCTGGCGGCCCACGGCGTCGATCTCATCGATGAAGACGATGCAGGGGGCGTTCTTCTTGGCCTGCTCGAACAGGTCGCGGACCCGGCTGGCGCCGACACCCACGAACATCTCGACGAACTCCGAACCGGAGATCGAGAAGAACGGCACACCCGCCTCACCGGCCACCGCCTTGGCCAGCAGGGTCTTGCCGGTGCCGGGGGGGCCCACCAGCAGCACACCCTTGGGGATCTTGGCCCCCACCGCCGTGAAGCGGTCAGGGTTCTTGAGGAAGTCGACCACCTCGGTGAGTTCGAGCTTGGCGCCCTCGATGCCGGCCACATCGCCGAAGGTGACCTGGGTCTGGGGCTCCATCTGGACCCGAGCCTTGCTCTTGCCGAAGTTCATGGCCTGGTTACCGCCGCCGCCCTGGGCGCGGCGCAACAGAAAGAACAGGCCGCCAAGCAACAGCAGCGGGAAGATCAGGCTGCCGATCGCCTGCTGCCAGGCCGCCGGCTCCCGGTTGGGCTGCACGGCGATGTCGACGTTGTGGTCGGTGAGCAGCTTGAGCAGGTCCTTGTCGGGGGCCAGGTTCACCACGGCGCGCTGGCCGTCGTTCTCCACCACCTGGGCAGTACCCCGGTCGGGGGAGATCAGCACCCGGGAGATCTCGTTGGACTGCACGGCCTCGACGAAATCGCTGTATCGCAGGGTGCGGGGGGCCCGTGCCGGGTCAGGGCGCTCCAGGAAGGCGGTGCCCACCGCGATCATCACGATCACCAGGAGCACGTAGAGCCCCGCATTGCGCCAGCGTTTCTTCACGACCCTGTCTCCTGTGTGAGAATGAAAGTAACAGAATGTTAATCGGCGTCCGCGGTCGGACGGGGCTCAGGCCGCGGCCCTGAGCACCTCCACCACGCTACGGAAGGCGAACCATTCCGGGATCTCCTCACCGCCGCGCAGCATCTGGCGGAACTGGGTGCCGCTCAGCTTGCGGATGTGCAGCCCCCGGGCCTGGGCATGCTCGGCGGTGACGTAGCCCTCCTCCTCGGTGTAAACGAGGTTGAGGGACGGCACCGTTTCCATGCCCAGCTCGGTGGCCTGGTCGCGGGCGAAGTCCTGGGCCTCGTAGGGGCCGTAGAAGTCGTCCCCGCTCAGGGACGATTTGCAGCCCGCCATGTCGCGGCCGATGATGAAGTGGGTGCAGCCGTAGTTCTTGCGGATGATCATGTGCTGCAGGGCCTCGCGCGGGCCGGCCATGTGCATCGCGTAGGGAAGGTAGGCCCAGCGGATGCGGGGGTTGGCCACCTCGGCCGCCAGGCGCTCATAGGTGGCGAAGCGCACCTCGCCGGCGATGTCGTCCTCCTGGGTGGGGCCGCAGGTGGGGTGCACCAGCACCACCGCGCCCTTGCTCACGTTGGGCGCCTCAAGCGCCCGGGTGAACAGTTCGTAGTGGGCCCGGTGGATGGGGTTGCGGCACTGGAAAGCCACCACGTCCTCGCCCGCCGGCAGGGTGGCGCGCACCTCGGCGGGTGTGCTGCAGGGGAACACCCGCTGCGGCAGAGCCAGACCTTGGAGGCGTCCGCCCAGGTAGAAGCGGCCCCGCTCGGTGGCGATCATGCGCACCGCCGGGTGCTCCAGGGAGGTGGTGCCGTAGCAGCCCTTGGCCTCGACCACCTTGTCCGGCTCCCAGCGGCTTTCCACGGTGAGCACGGCCAGGTCCTGCCCCTGGTAGGTGAGCAGCAGCCGCTCGCCCACGGCGATGGAGGCGTCGTCGGTGTCGAAGACGATCGGCAGGCCGAACAGCAGACCGCTGGTGGTGCGGTGGCCCGCCACCACCGCCTCGTAGTCCTCCTGGTGCATGAAGCCGCGCAGGGGCGAGAAGCCACCCACGATCAGCAGCTCCACGTCGCAGGCGTTGCGATGGCTGCAGTCGACCACCCGGTCCACAGCGGCCCGCATCCCCTCCTGCTGGTCGGTGGGCACCATCAGATCGACGAGAGTGCCGCCATGGGGGGCGATCAGGTCGGAGTGAGGGGCGTTATGGGCGAGCGTCATGGCGACGGGCCGGGGCGTTACGGGGGATCGGTGCCATCCTCCCAGACCGGCGTTCGGCCCTGAAAAAGGGGCCCTGAGGCCCCTTCGCTGAACGGCTGATGGCAGGGAGAGCCCCAGGCCGGCGCGATCAGATCTGCTCGAGACGACCGAAGATCTCGCCGGTGATCTTGACGTCGACGACGTCCTTGGTGCCCATGTCGGTATCCGAGGGCTGAATGGCGGTGAACACCCCGGCGAATTCCCCGGTGCTTGGATCCACCTTGGTGATCGAGAGGTCCATGGTGCCGGTGCCATCCACGTAGCGCTTGACGGTTTCACCGGTGAACTCATCACCGGCGGGGACCAGGCCCACAGCACTGCTGTAGCCGGTGGTCAGGCCCCGGCCCTTGGGATCGAGGAAGTTGCTGGTGCGGTAGCTGGGGGCGCGGTACTTGCCCTTCAGATCGGTGCTGGTGGAGAACGACGTGCCATCGGAGGAGGCCAACAGCTCCTTGCTGGAGAAGGTGAAGGGAACTTCCTCTCCACCGGGCAGCAGCACGGTGATCGGCTGGAAGTCGATGCCACCGAGCTCCTTGAAGCTGAGGCCATCCGCTGTCACGGCGAGGTCGCCATAGACCTGATCAAGGCTGGAGGTGAAGCGGGTGAGGATCTTGCCGGCGACGAACTGGGCTTCCTGGCGCTTGTTGGCCGGCTCCCCCTTCACGAACACCTCGGAGGGGTGCATGCAGATCTCCTTCAACTGGTAGCGGGCCGAGGGATCCAGGGAGATCGTGCCGCGGGCGGAGTCGGGCAGGGTCGGGCAATCGTTGGCCAGACCGGTGTTGTGGATGTCTTCGTAGGTGAGGTTGGCCCGATCAACGGCCTTGGCCCCGCCGCTGCATGCGGACACCAGGGTCAGGCACAGAGCCAGCACGAGGGCCAGCAGGGGACGGAAACGCATGGGGAGAAGCCGCAGAGACGAAACGGGAACTGGGCTGGCCGGGATCCTACCGGTGCAAAACGCCCATTCCAGGCGGCTTGCGTGGGCTCTCAACAACCTGTATGAGAGGACGATGTCCCTGAGCCGCACCCACCCGATCGACGACTCCACGCCCTTGGCGCCGCCGCCCCCAGCACCGGCCGCCCCCGACCTGCAGGAGCCCCTCGACGCCCTGCTCCGGATCGCCGAACAGCGCGCCCAGGAGCCCGAAGCCCTGCTCGACCTGCTGCGTCGCATCGAACATCTGCACCGCAGCATCCAGGACGGCCCCTTCCGCAACAGCCTGCCCAGCGACCGCAACGGCCTGTTCACCCTGCTCTCCGAGATGGAAAGCAGCGGCGGCTGGCCCTACATCCCGCGGCTGCAGTTGCGCACGTTCATGGATCTGCTGGCGCCCGAACCGGAGCCCTGAGCGCCATCGCCTCGGCCAGCGCCGTGAGCAGGTCGTGGGCAAGGGCCAGTTTCCCCATGGGGCCAACGTGGCGTTGCCGCTCCCCCGGGCCGAGCAGCCAGCCCTCGTTGCTGGCCGCCCCAAACCCCGCGCCAGCGCGGTCGATCGGATTGGCGAACAGAAGGTCGCAGCCCTTGCGGGCGAACTTGACCCGTGCCTGCTCCAGCAGCTCACCGCTCTGGGCCGCGAACCCCAGGATCGCCTGAGCCGGCGGACGGCGTTGCACCAGGCCCGCCAGCAGATCGGGCACCGGCTCCCATTCGCTGCGCAGCGCGTCCGCCAGGGCCTGCTTGGGGAGCTTGGTGGGCTCCGGGGCTCGGCGCCGGTGGTCGGCAACGGCGGCGGCCATGGCGATGGCATCGGCGCCGCCCTGCAGCCGCTCCAGGGCCGCCTGCATCGCCGCAGCCGTGGCGACGGGATGGCAGTGCAGCCCCTCCAGCCACTCCGGCGTGACCGCGAGGGGACCATGCACCAGGTCAACGCTGGCGCCGCGCAGGCGGGCGGCCTGGGCCAGCAGCACGCCCATGCGGCCGGTGCTGGGGTTGGTGAGGCAGCGGGCCGGATCCAGGGGCTCCCGGGTGGGGCCCGCGCTCACCAGCAGGCGGCGCCCCCGCCAGTCGCGGCGGCAACCGGCCAGCAGCAGCGACTCCAGGGCCAGCAGCAGCAGCTCCAGGGCGGCCATGCGCCCATCACCGACCCGGTCACAGGCCAGCAGGCCGCTGCCCGGCTCCAGGGGCAGCACCCGCTCCCAGCCCTGCAGCTCCCGCCAGTTGCGGCGCACCGCCGGGGCGGCCCACATGGCGCTGTTCATGGCGGGGGCGGCCAGCACGGGGGCCTCGCAGGCGATCAGGGTGCTGGCCAGCAGGGTGTCGGCCAGGCCATGCACCCAGCGGGCCAGGCTGGTGGCGCTGAGGGGGGCCAGCAGCACCACCTCGGCCCACTCGGCCAGCTCGATGTGCAGGGGCCGGGCCGCCCGGTGGCTCCACTGGTCGGACTCGACGTGGCAGGGGGCACGGCTGAGGCTGGCCAGGGCGACCGCGCTCACCAGACGCTCGGCGCTGGGGCTGAGCACGCAGCGCACCTGGGCCCCCCGCTGCACGAGCGCACTGACCAGCTGCGGCAGCTTGACGGCGGCGATGCTGCCGCTGATCAGCACCAGCACCCGGCGCCCGGCGAGGGGGTCGGCGGGGGCGGCTGGGACTTTGGAGGCCCCCGTCAGATCCACACGCCGCTCCTCAGCGCCCTCCTCACTCCTCATCGAAGGGTTCCTGATCCACCAGATGGACGTAGGGCTGGATCAGGTCGGGGCGGTGGATGGCCAGGGCCCGCAGCAGGTGCCAATCGGCGAGGCCAGCGAACGGTGTGGGGTAGTCGTCGTCCTCGAGGCGACGGGCGAGTTCGGCGATGGACGCGTCGTCGAAGGCCGCGAGCCGTTCGGGGGTGATGGACAGGCTGGAATCAACCAAGGTGGCGGCCGGGAAGGGGGACGGGATGGCGATAATGGCGATCGAAGGGGAATTAGCTCAGCTGGTAGAGCGCTGCGATCGCACCGCAGAGGTCAGGGGTTCGAGTCCCCTATTCTCCATGGTCTCACATTAGTTCGCTTGCCAGCACTGAGATCCCAGTCGTCTCAAGGGTAGTCAGGCATAGGCTGGGTGCAGCTTTGGGTGCAGCGTTGGGTGCAGAGCAGTTCTCCACATAGCCCTCCGGCGGCTGCCTTGAGCCTGCCCTACCTGGTGCTGCGCGGGGCGGCCAAGCTGGCCTACTACAAGCGCCGGGTGCCGCCGGAGCTGCGGGCCTCCATCGGCCGCTCGACCTTCACCGCTCGGCTCAGCGGGGCCCCTGGGAGCAGGGAGTTCAGGCGGGCCTATGACCTGATCCACGGCCAGGCAGAAGCCGCCCTGGCTGGCGCTGAGGCCCTGCCCAAGCTCTCGGCCCAGGAGCAGTTGGGGGTGGCCGGCCGGTGGGCTGCGCTGGCCCCACCGCAAACCCGGGAAACGGGCTTCGACGCCATGGAGGCCCAGGCCGTGCTGCTGGCCCTCGACGAGCTCCAGATCGTGCTGCCCTTCCCCCTGGGTGAGGAGTGGCAAGCGCCCCCGGTGGTGGCCAGGGATTCCGACGTGGTGGAGGTGGTGCGGCGCATGACGCAGAGGATCGAGACCATCCCGCACCCCAGCTTCTGGCACCAGGACGCGGAAGTGCTCTACGGCGAGATGACCCCCGAGGCGGCGCTGGCCCACCTGGCGGAGACTGTGGCCCGGTGCCGGCAGGGGATCAGCAGCTGGATCAAGGAGGCCCGCCAGCAGCTGAAGGCCCTGGGGCTGACGGTGGCCGCGGCCGAAGTGCAGGCGGTGGCCCTGCGGCTGGTGACCACGGCGGTGCACCTGAGCCGACAAGTGGCCGAGATCGAGGCCGGCCGGTTGCCCGATCCCCTGCCCGCCTTCCCACCCCCGCCGGTGGGGAATGGATCGCATGGTGGCGGGGGGCGGCTCACCTTCGAGACGGCCCTGGAGCGGTGGGTGAGGCTGCGGCAGCCGGCGCAGAAATCCCAGCTGGATGCCGCGGCCCGGCTGCAGGAGCTGGCCCAGCACTCCGGCCACAACCTGCTGGAGCAGCTGACAGCTGCAGAGGTCGCCGGTTGGCGGGATGCCCTGCTGGAGGGGGGCACGGCGAGCACGGCGAAGCGGAAGCTGGCCCTGGTGCGGGCGGTGTTGGCCGCCGCCGCCGGGGATGGGGTGCCACTGCAGGGTGGGGTGCTTGAGCGCCTGGCTGGCCGCGGCCTGAGGGATGCCACCGGCGTTCGGCGTGAGCGGCGACCCTTCACCGAGGCCGAGGCGGGGACGCTGTGGCGGGTCAGCCGGCAGCAGGGTGGCGGTCGCCCCCTGGATCGCTGGGCATTCCCCCTTGGCCTGGCCCTCGGCGCACGTCTCGAGGAGCTGGCGGGGCTACGGCGGGAGGACGTTCAGCAGGCCGAAGGGTTCTGGGTGGTGGCGATCCAGCCGACCACTGACCGGCGGCTGAAGAACGACAGCAGCGCCCGCCTGCTGCCGATGCCGGAAGTGCTGATCACCGAGGGGTTCGCCGATTGGGTGCTGCAGCAGGGGCCTGGCCTGCTATTCCCTGAGCCACCGCCGCCGGCTACGGATCCACGGCTGAGCCATTACGCGTCCGTCCGGCTGGGGAAGCTGCTCCGAGGCCAGGCCGGCATCGAGGACCGCTCAGCGGTGTTCCATTCCTCCCGACATTACGTAGCCCAGCAGTTGGTGGACGCCGGAGCTGAGCAGAGGATGATCGAGCAGATCCTGGGTCACACCTCCAGGTCGATGACGGCCCGGTACAGCCGTGGCGGGGTGCCGATGGCGTTGCTGAAGGAGGCCATGGAGCGGCGCAGCTGGGGGTGGGTGCCGGGGCCGACAGGATGAACGGCAGGCTCAGGCCGGCGCCGGCTGGTAAGGATGGATCCCTTCCAGTTGGTCGGCGATCTCGCGGCGCTGCACCTCCAGGTCATGGAGGGCCTGGACCCGGAGCCAGTAGCCCTCGCTGAGCCCGAAGAAACGGCACAGCCGCAGGTCGGTATCGGGGGTGATGGCGCGGTCGCCTCTGAGGATCGCCACGACCCGGGTGAGGGGGACGCCAATCTCTTTGGCCAGGCGGTAGCTGGTGAGACCCATAGGCTCCAGGAACTCCTCGCGCAGGAGCTCGCCGGGGGTGATGGGAGATAGCTGGGCCATGGTGCCCTCCGTGGTGGTGGTGGCAGGTTCAGTGGTAGTCGACGATCTCGACGTCATCGGCGCCGCCGTCGCTCCAGATGAAGCAGAGGCGGAACTGATCGTTGATCCGGATGCTGTGCTGGCCGCGGCGATCCCCAGAGAGGGGTTCGAGGCGGTTCCCGGGTGGGACTTGCAGATCGTTCAGGGTCTCGGACACCTGCAGCTGGCGCAGCTTGCGCTGGGCCACCCGCTCAAAGGCGATGAACCGCCGGACGCGGGCACCGTTGGCGAGGGCCTGGGTGTCCGCACAGCGGAACGATCGGATCATGCAGGTATGGTAACGCGAGACGTAACTAGTGGAGCGTTGCGGGGGTTCGGCAGGTTGGTGGTGCCGATCGTTGCGGCCTGATGCCTGCACCTCGAACGCCGCCGCCACGTCGTGCGAACGAGCAGGCCACGATGCTGAGGCGGCCGCTGGATCGGCACCCCGGCGCTGACTTCCTCCTGGTGCTGCAGGACCCGAGCGGGGCGTCACCGGCGCCGTCCACCAGGGGCGGGTGCTTGGTCCAGCCGAGGCCTTGGCGCTGCGGCAGGCGCACCCGTGGGAGCCGTCTGGAAGGGGATGACGGCCGCGGCGCCCACCCCCAAACCGCAGCTCCGATCAAGTAGTTACTTGTCCTCCTTCGCTGTCGGATTCCTCGGCGTGAACTTACCTGTCAAGCAGTATCCCAGCCACTCCGGAATCACTTGAGGAACAATAAGCTCACTGTGATCGCGGCCAACGAGAGTTTTCATGGACGAATGAACTCGCGCTGATCCTAGCTTGATACAGAGATCGTATTGAGACCACCGCTGCTTAAGGTCGCCGTTGAGCATTGATTCAATCTCTTTGAGTGCTTTCCTTGTTTCAGCTCGACGCGTGGCATTTTCTTGCGCTTCGTTCTTGTCGCTTCGGATACGCTCAAATCGGGCCTTTTCAAGATTGGCCCTGTAGACTCCAGTCTGCACTCCAAAGAACACGGCAATCACAAGACCTGCAATGGCGACCACCCATAAACATCCAGACGAAGGCCCAGAGCCACTGGTCACGATGGTTTTCCGTGATTCGGATTCTTCCGCCATGGCAGCTATCGGTAGTTGGAGCCTTTCGTCAGGTCTGCAGAGGTAGCTGGGTGATAGTCACAAGGCTTAGGTGGGCAGCCAATCACTGGAACTTCACCCTGGCCCGGTGCTTAGCCTCCATCTGTTCGAGCCGCGCCTGCCTGGCCCTACTGACCTCCTCAGCGGCCCTGAGGTTCGCGCGGTATTTCTCAGCATCGGCGAGAGCTTGGTGGATCTCCGCTTCCGATGTGCCGGGGAACCTGAAGCAGGTCATCCCCTCCAGCCTGCAGGCCTGCTTCCGATCCTGCTCCTCCCAATCCCAGTCGTCCCAGTCCCACCCGGTCCAGTCCCAAGGCCGTTCTGGCCACAACCTGTCTGGCACTTGGTCGTCTCCACCCTTCCGCAGGGTGTGGATGCCGACCCGGGCGGCATAGATCACTCGAAGCAGCTCCTTGGCCGCGAGCTGCTCCCAGCAGCGGGGCGAAAGAATCACCTCTCGGAAGGAATCTTCGGGGCTGATCTCGGAGGCCAGACGCACTGGACGCGACTTATTGTGCCTCAAGCCGGGGTGGAGGGGCATCAACTCCTCGGCCACCCACTGCGCAGCCGCCAGGGGATCCTCATTGGTGGCCTGGCCCACCATTGGCCGCCGCAGCAGGGCCAATATCAGAGTTCGCTCCTCCTCATCGACCGCGACGAACACAGCCCGGGAGGGATCGAGGAACCAGCCGGGGTCGCAGAGCAGGCGCTGGGCCGCGGCGATCAGATCAGCGAGGCGGGGATGCACCCGGATGGCCGACAGCGGAGCTTTGAGCAAGTCCTCGCGGTGCAGGCGCAGGGCCTCCTGCGTGAGCTTGGCCGCCCGGTTGAGGCTCGGGAGTTGGGTATCAAACCGGCTGGGGATCTTCCGGCGCGTGCCCGCATGTGCAGCCCGTGCCGCCTCGGCGTCATCTTCTGCATCCCGAAGTAGTTCGGGCTCGTAGAGGAGGGCCTGGAGGCCCGCGCTCGCGGCGGGCCAAGCCTGCACAGGCTCTACGCCGGTCTCCAGCAGCACCTCCAGTAAGCCCTTCGGGTGAAGGTGCAGGCTGGACGGCAGTGAGACGGTCGGGAGCGGTAAGCGGTGTCCACCACCCCTGGTGGTCGTGGCGCTGGCGGCGGTGCGTGACGCCATCGGTGGGGGGTGGCTCGTAGTGGACAAAGGCTAGGGCAAGTCCTACGCTGAGACCACTGTCAGCACCTCCAGGCCCGAATCGCGGGGGCCGGTGCAATGGATCGCCGCACTAACCCCCTACTCCCATGCGATCGAACGCAAAGGGAGGGCCGGGAGTTGGTGGCCATCGGAAACCGATCCAGGCAGCCGCCTCACCCAGGCTCTTCTCGCTCATTCACCGGGCCGCGGCCCACAGCAACATCAGCGTTAGCGGCTTCGTTCGCCGCGCATTGGCGGATTACGTCGGCCGTATCGAACTGCCGCCTGAGCTGGTTATTGAGATCCAGGCAGACGTGGCGGATACGGTCGCTTGGGGCCACCCAAGTCCGGCGAGTGTGATCCCCACCAAGTCCACCCCCGCAGGGGAGGGCTGAGCGATGGCCGCCTACAACAAAGCCCCGAGGGATGGCGACCCTCAGGGCAATGCCCCAGCTCCGAAGAACAGGGTTGGATTGGACGCCTACGGCCCCATTCTGCCATTCCCAACCAGGAGAGAGTCCCAGCTGCTTGCCCGTCGCATCGGCCAGCTCCGCACCCCCCGGTCCCTGGGCGTTGCCGGGCTGCAGGCCGCCGCCGGCCGCATCATCGATGCCCACCCGGACTGCCCCATTCGGGCCTCGCGTCTGGTTGACCGGCTCATCGTCGCCATGGATCTGGCGAAGTGCGAGGGCCGGCCATGACTTCTGCGATCAGCAGCAGGAGCCAGCGTTCCAGCCTGCGGAACCCGTGCCCGGTCTGCGGGAGGACCAAGGACGAGGACTGTGAGATGCGGATAGACGGAATGGTGTTCTGTCATCTCGGCTCGACTTGCTCACCGCCACCAGAGGCCCAGCGGCCTGGCGACGTTGTGACAGGGGCCGATGGCCAGCAGTGGGCCTACCTGGGCGACAGCGACCTGGGCAAGGCCATGTTCCGCCTGGATTCCCCCCTGCCCGCCTCCAATGGCAATGGCCGCGGCCGCCGCCCCGCACGGGCGGAGGTATTCG
Source organism: Cyanobium sp. Cruz CV13-4-11 (assembly GCF_024346055.1). GTDB lineage: Bacteria > Cyanobacteriota > Cyanobacteriia > PCC-6307 > Cyanobiaceae > Cyanobium. The sequence goes on along the minus strand of NZ_JAGQCH010000013.1, from coordinate 36,184 downwards.
GGGACGCCGTGGCACAGGCTCCACCGGCACCACTACCTGGTGGCCCGATCCGCCTGGCACGGCTGCCAGAGGGGGCCGCTCTGCCCGACCTGAACCGGGAGAGGGCCACCTACACCTACGGGTCGACGCAGCAGACGCGACGCGCCCCGGATGGCAAAGGGGGGAAGAGGATTCGCCCAGCTGTCTGGGGGCCAGCCCACCCAGAAGGCTGTGAGCGGGTCAGGAAGAAAGCCAAGGAGAGGGAATGGAAAGAGCCGGACTGCAGTACCTGGATCAGTGATGGCGGGGATGAACCCTGGCCGCTGTTCCAGCAGCCTCTCGCCATAGCTGCGGTCAGGACCGGCGAGTTCGTGCTGGAGTTTGAGGGGGAACGCTGTGTGGCCATCGCCATGGCGGCCGGATTGGTGGCGATCAGCCAGCCGGGTCACGACCACACTCTCGCCGGCATTGAGGCCCGTTACCGGGCGCTGGCGGCCGACGGGCAGGGCGGCATCGTCTACATCAGTGACCACGATGCAGAGGGCCTCAAGAAGGCCCAGAGGTGCGCTGCAGCGGCGGCAGCTACTGGTCTGCCCTTCATCCATCTACGAGCCGCGGATGTGTGGCCGGGCATCTTGATAAAGGGGTCCATTGACGATGCGCCTGGCACCCCCGCAGACCAGGTTGCCGCGATCGAGGTGGCCCTGCAGCGACATCTTCAGCAGCAGCAGCCCGACGGTGCCAAGGACGGAGCGGTGCAGCACCAGGGGGTACAAGCGTCAGCTGCTGCTCAAAGGGGTGGCATAAGTCCGGCACGACTCCACCCCCACGAGATTGTGCGGAGGCTTCCCGATCGTCTCGGCGGCCAGCCCCGCCTCAACATCCGAACACGGGACGTGCACCTGCCGGACGGGATCCTCACCGGCGATGCAGCAGCCCGCCTCTACCTGCGGCTCTGCAACGAGGTGGAGAAGTGGCCCAAGGAGGCCACGTTCGACGCGGTGCAGCACCTCGCCACCGCGGCCAGCTTCGACCCGGTGATCGAGTACCTCAACGGGCTGGATGCCACCACCGAACCGCTGCCGATGGAGGAGTGGCACCGCCTTGACCTGCTGCTGTTCAACATCGACGACCCGGTAGCAGCGGCCTTCCTGCCCCGCTTCTTCATCACGGCCGTCGCCCGCACCTTCCAACCCGGCTGCATCGGCCGCCAGTGGCCTGTGCTGATCGGGGAGAAAAGCATCGGGAAGTCCGATCTCCCCAAGCTGCTCTTCAACGTCCCCGGCCTGCCGGAGGGGTTCGTCGACAACCCCGGCGACCTGCAACGCGATGGCCTGATGAAGGCCCACCGCAGCTGGTGCGTGGAGCTGGCGGAGCTGAACGGCATCTCCCGACGGGCAGACAAGGAGCACCTGAAGGCCTTCCTCTCCGAGCGCACCGACACCTTCCGCGCTCCCTACTCCCGCGCCCCCGCCTCCCATCCGCGTCGATTCGTTTTCTGGGGCACCAGCAACGGCCCGCCTATGAATGAAGCCGACCCCCGGTTCGTGTGCATCCCACTGCCGGATCGGATGCTGCCCTTCGCTGCCGTGGAGGCGGCTAGGGATGCCATCTGGGCCCGCGCCGTGGCCGAATACCGCGGTCGGACCTGCTGGCACACGGTCACCGATGAGTTCAAGGCTGCGCTCCGCGAGCGCAACGTGGACCACACCGTCACCGACCCCTGGGCTGACCAGGTGGCCGAGTACCTCGCCTCCCGCCAGCAGGGCCAGGACCTCCCGGTCACCATCCCCGACTTGATGGATCAGATGAACCTCGACAGCGGCCAGCGCAACAACAACACCGCCGCCCGGCTGACCGAGCTGGCGGGATCGCTGGGCTGGTTCAAGGGAAAGCTCCGCCCTGCGCCTGGCCTCCCCCAGCGTCTGGGCCTGTGGCCGAGGGACCGCAAGTGAGAACACCGAGCACACCGGCTGAGCAGGGGTGCTCAGCCCGTCCGGACCAGTGGGGGCAACGGATCTCAGCCACTGAGCACACCGAGCACACCTATGTTCCCGAACCTCCCCACGAAAGGAACTGGAGGGAGCAGGAGGAGCCGGAGGAGCAACTGCGGGGAGCTATCTGGCCCTTTTGGTGTGCTCGGTGTCCTCAACCAGTGGTTCCAATGGATCTGCCCTGTTTTTCGGTGTGCTCAGCGGTGTGCTCAGCGCCTGTTGGTGCATCCGTGCACCGACTCCTGAGGCGAGGGATGTGTACCCGCTCCTCCGCTACCCACTGCATCGGTGCGGCGGGTCGATGGGGTGGCGAGGTGTACTTGCAACCCTTCATCAATAACCATTCCCACCGCGATTTCGCCCGATGAAGATCCCAAGACATGAGCGGGTCTCAGGATTCGTGATGTTTCACCACCTCGGCCTGCGGGCGGTGGACCGGCTGGTGCTGGCCAAGGAGCTCAGCCCCAGGGCCCTGTTCGTCCTGATGTCGATTGCGGCCCGGATGCACCCCCTCACGGGCAGGGCGTGGGTCACCACCGTTGAGCTGGCGGCCAGCCACGGCATGGAGCCAGACCACATGAGCAGGCATCTGGGCCCGCTCAAGAGGCTGGGGCTACTGGTCCGTCGCAAGGAGCAGAAGCCGGGGAAGTTGGACCCCTGGGAGCGCCGTTTTCTTCCCGACCCCGCCACCAGGGGCCCCCACAGCGGCCGCCTGTTCATGCAGCTCCACCCGCTGCTGGTGTCGGTGGGCGGTCGCTCGAAGCGGGACAGGGCCCTGGGTGAGTTTCGCCAGGCGATCGGGGACAGGGTGCTGCGGTTTGAGGAGGTGATCGCCGCCATCAAGGCCGAGGACGAGGCCCAGGAGCTGGCCCAGTACATCCGGCAGGAGACCGGGGGCCAGGCCACCCCCGCAGGCATGGGAACCCCGGCCGCGGTCTGAGCACCGCCCCGGCCAGCTGGAGGGCTGGGGGCCAGCCGCTGGGCCAGCACCAGCACCTCCGTGAAGACGCCGGCCGCAGCCATGGGCCCACCAGCAGCCTGGCCAACCCTCAGCCGGCTTCAGGGCCGTCCTGGGTGGCCTTGGTGCCCCGCTCGCCCTGGGAGGCCTGGGAAGCCCGCTGCCGGAACCGCCTGGCCCTCTCCCGCCCCAGTTCTCGCGCCCGCTCCAGATCGGCTTCCCTGTTGCGCTGGCCCCGTGCTCTCTCAGCAGACAAACCCTGCGGGCTCGCGATCCAGCAAGACCAACAGAGCCCGCTGGCAACCCGGTCGGGGCGCTCGCGCAAGGCGGGCTGCAGCTTGGCCCCGCAGCTGGAGCAGGTGGGCAGGATCTCGCCGGCCCTGCGGCGGGCCCTGAGGCGGGCCTGGCGTTCGGCTGCGGTCAACGGCATCGCCTGATTGTCGCCGGGTTTCGTGACGGTCGCCACGGGGCCGGGGCCCTGCTGCTCGGTGGTGGTGGCCATCAGCCCTCGCCGTCCTTGATGAGCCGGTGGACCGCTGACGGGGACGCCTCGATGGCCGCGGCGATCGATCGGATGCTCTGACCATCGGCAGCAAGCCGACGCACCAGCTGTGCCCTGGCGCCGGTGATGGATGCCCGCCGGCCGCCCACCTTCCCCTCAGCCCTGGCGCGGGCCAGGCCGTCCATGGTGCGTTCCCTGATTAGGTCGCGTTCAAACTCACCGATGGCGGCCAGCATCGTGAACAGCAGCCGGCCGGCAGGGGTGCGGGTGTCGATCTGTTGGTCAAGCACCACCAGGTCGATGCCGCGCTGCTCCAGGCCCTGGGCCAGCTCCAGCAGCTCCCGGGTACTCCGTGCCAGCCGATCCAACCGCACGGCCACCAGGGCGTCGCCGGGGCGCAGGTAGTCGAGGCAGGCGGCCAGCTGGGGACGGTCCTTGATCCTGCTGCTGATCGTCTCGGCGAAGGTGCGGGTGCAGCCGGCCGCCTCCAGCCGGAGCACCTGGGCCTGGGCGTCCTGGTCGGTGGTGCTGACCCGCCCGTAGCCGATGCGGGCCCCCTGCCGTTCCGCAAACGGCGGAGCATGCCCAACCGAAACGGAACAGGGTTGCGGGACAGCAGATCCCCTGCCCTTGCGTGGTCGGTCTCGCCCCCGATCCGGTGTGCCGGAATCGGTCGTTTGCGGGACAGCGTCTGGGCGTGTGGTGGTGGCGGTCACGGCGTGGCCTCAGTGGTGGTGGTGGTGGCGATGTCGAACAGGGGGCCCAGGTGGCTGCCATCGGAGAAGGGGAGGACCCCCTGCCGTGCCGTGTCGGCCAGCCGCAGCGCCGGGGGATCCCACTCCCTGGCGGTGGCCCCCTCGATCGGCAGGGCCTCCAGCCGGTAGCGAGTGGGGCGGTCTGGTGCTGGCTGATCGACTCGCCGCCGGATCTGGCGGCCGTGTTTCGTGCTCATCGGATCTCCAGCTGGCGGATGTTGTTCTCGGCGGCCTGTGCCCGGTTGATGTCGAGCCGGCGCAGGTCCCACCGCATCCAGCAGCTGCCAACGAACCGCGCCTGGCGCCCCTGCTGGCCGGGGAACCGCAGCCGGGCGGCCTGCTCAAAGGCGGCCTGCACCAGCTCCCACTGGCACTGGACCAGCTCGCGCCAGTTGTCGGGCAGTTGGTCCGGGTCGATCCCCTGCATCTGCAGCAGGTATCGCTCCTGGTTGTCTGGCAGCGTCGGGCCCTTTGTGGCGGCGACGTAGATCAGGCGCACGGGCAGCGCCAGCGACACGGCCAGCAGGGCGAGTCGGTAGGTGTGGCCAGGACCGAACAGGGCAAGGCTCAGACCCAGGCCCCCGCCGACCCAGTAGCGCAGCTTCACGCGAGCACCTCCAGCAGCTGGGCCCTACGGCCACAGCGGGCCAGGGCACGGTGGCCAGCAGCACGGGCCAGCACCCTCAGCTCGCGCACCGGCAGGGCCTCCAGCTGGGGCATGGGCGCCGCTGTGGCAGCAACGGGGACCGCGGGGATGGATGGGGCAGCCGGCAGCGCTGGAGCCAGCTGCAGGCCCACAGGGGCGGGCCTGGATGGTTTCGGCCTCCACCCGGCACAGGTGAGCATCAGGGCCAGGCTGTGGGCCACCAGGGGCCGGAGCAGCAGGGCCAGGGCCTCGACGGCGGCGGCCGCGGCGACCAGGGCCCGCAGCAGGGCCCGGTCGGTGGTGTCGGTGGTGTTCATCGTTTTGGCGCCCCACCGGGAATTCGGCGTCCGGGGGGCAAGACCAGCTCCAGGGCTCGAACCTGGGCGCCGCCTCTACGGGCTGGCTGGTGGTGGTGGTGCGGTGGTGGTGGTGGTGGTGGTGCCCCCGGACGGCTGGGGGCGGTTCGGCGCGGTTTAGAGCCTGTCGCCGGCTGGCTGGTGGTGGTGGTGGTGATCGATGGGAGGGGCACCGGCCAGCTGGGCCAGCCGGCATCCCTCAGCGGGTCAGATCAGCCCCCAGCCGGTGCTGTGGCGCCCCTCAACCCGGTCGATCACCAGGCGCACCCGGTGGTGGCCCTGGTCGATTCCCCAGGTGGTGGTGGGGCCGTCGTGGTCAGACCAGCGGCCACGGCCCAGGGAGGCGGTGGCGTGGTCGAGGTGCAGGGCCAGCTGGTGGCCGAACAGCACCGGCAGGGAGAAGCCGGTGGAGGTGATGGTGCAGGTCATGAACGGAGATGCGATGGAACAGGCAGCAGCCCCAGGCGGGCGGCGGTGCAGGTTGCAGTGCTGGTGGGCGATGCGCCCGGCGTCCGATGCGGCCGGGGTGCTGTTGCCTGACCGCACCATAACGCCGGGCTCCGTTACGGAGGGGAGAGTTGTAACAAACTGAAACAATCGTCTCCTCTGCTGCTGATTCAGCCGCCCCGATGTTGCCCCTGTGCCGATGCAGCAGGGCGGACACCATGGGCAACGGCCACCCCCGACATGGGGGGAAGTCGCGCCTCGCGCTGCTGGGGATCCCTGCACGAAACCGGGACCCCTAAATCACCTGATGTGTCCTGCAGCAGTTCCGAGGTCACTCACTCAAGAGCAGCGTCGGCAAACAGAATCTTTCCCTCAATTATGAGGTAGCACAACATCTGGACCTTGGTGAAGGAGCAGTAACCCCCTTCGTCAGTTGGAAGCCTTCGGTAGGTTTTCTTGCCACGAGGGACGAAGATCGTGCCAGAAATGGCATAGTCGCCATCTTGATCAGGAGCTTCGTTGTTGTCGACGAAGAAAGTGGTAGTGCCTTCTTCGGATGTGTAATGGACGTTGATTGTCCTGTCAGTATTCGAGACCTCCAGATTCGTGCAAGGGAGCGTTGCGATGATCTTGGGAGTCCGCTCTTCTGCCAAGGTCACCGAACACCGAACGAAGTCGACCCGCACAGGCGCCTCAGGCTTGTTGCCGGTCCGCACCTGGCCATGGGTGGGCGCAGCGATGAGAATGGCGGACGAGACGGCCAGCAGTGCGGCGAGCTTCATGGTGCTGGTGGTGGCCCGTCTGCTGCAGTGGTGCGACAGGCCTCACGATCACCCTGCCAGCGGGTTCCCCTTTCCGCTGCTCGCCAGGGACTGAACTTTGCCGATGGGCGCCATGGAGTGGCTGGCCCCCTCAAGGAGGCTGGTCCCGATCCTGAGGCCACCTGCTGCGCCGCTGGGCCCTGCGCGGCCATGGTGGGCGGGGGCGGCATCAGGAGGGAGGGCAGCGGCACGAACGGCGCCACTGGTTCCAGGTAGGGCTACTGCCAACGGCACTCCCCCAGCTGTGCGTATTCGCCGACTTGAGAGAAATTCCCTGGAGTGGTCGGTTTGACAATGCGAATCCTGCTTATTTTCCGAGGGTATTTATCTTGGAAGTGCCCCACAGAGCCGTTGCCCCACAGAAATTCAACCTGGCAGATTCGGATTCCCATCGCATCTGAAACCCTCGCGAACCCCTCTCTACAGCTGTAGGAATCTGGCCAAGCATTCTTGTACTCCCGGCAGCTCCCGAGACTGGTGAAGGTGATTCGGCTGTCAAACGGCCAGCCCTCCGGGTTGGCGTTGAGCCACTGCTGGAAGCTGGCCGGGGTGAACCTGAAGGGGGCGGCCCAGCCAACAGCCGGGGCCAGGAGGGCGAGGGCCACGGCGGCGTGGGCCAGGGATCGCTGCATGGCTGGAGGGCTGTCGTGGGGCTCCTGGGAGACCCCTAGGGGCTCATGGCGCCGCCAGCATCACCCGCTTCCAGCGACGGTGTCGGTGGGGACCCACACCGTGACGGAATGTGGAGAACATGACCGGCCGATGGGTGCAGGCTTGGGTGCAGCAGTGGGTGCAGAACCCCAGGAACACCCAAAACCCAGCCTAGTGATAGCAACGAGTCTCAGCGATTCTCGCCCCTATCCCTCGTTTCCCCTATTCTCCATCCACCATTCTGGCCGGTGGCGGCGATTGGACAGCCAGCCGCCAGAGCCAGCACCACACCCCCATTTCCGCAGCGATGAACTGGAGCAGCGACGCGGAAACCAGCCTCAGGGAGATTCCCTTTGTGGTGCGGCCGATCATTCGCCGGAGGATCGAATCCATGGCCCGCGAAGCCGGCCTGGATGGTGTGGATCTGGCCTTCTACGAGCAGGCCAAGGAGCGCTTCGGACGGAAGTGAAACGGCGATGGGGTAAAAGAGGGGGTTGATCAGGGGCCCGTTCGATGTCGCAGTCCAAACGAGAACAGGTTGTCAGTCATCTGCGCTACATCCGCCAGGAGCTGCGTGAGATGCACCAGGGCGTGATGGAAGATGGCCTGCTGCCCGAGGCCGGCGAGGTCCGGGGTGTGATGGCCCAGATGGAGGCGCTGCTGGAACTGCTGGAGGGCAAGGGCTCCCGCAAGAAGGACGGGGACGGCTGAGTCACGACGTCTGAGACCGACCACCGCAGGCGTCAAGCCCCTGCAGGGACGCTCCGGTCAGCGGCCGCCCCCCCTTGCCCAAGCCTGAATAGCTTGGTTTGCTGGTGTCGTCCCCATCACCTGGCCCGGGCTTTGGCTTCGGGCTTTTTTATTGGTATCCCCTATCGGTGGGGGGAAAGTGCTGTCAAGACGCCAGAGATGGTGTAGACAAGAGGTCGCAGGGTTTGGGCCGGGTGATGGGGATCACCGCCAGTGGCTTTCCACCCTCGGGTGTTGAGCCCCCTGCTCCCTTTCCTAACAACGGCAGGTTTCCACCGTTGCCTCCCCGCTTCCAACAGACCCGATTCCAGCAGCGCATCACCCAGTCGGGCAACCTGCTCGAAGCGTGGGCGCAGAATCCATGGCGCCGGCTCTCCCTGCTGCTCCTTGTTCTGCTGAGCACCTTCGTGGTCGGCGGCAGCATCGGCTCGATCACCGGCGCCCTGTCCCTGTTTGATCCGCTCGGGGCCCTGGTCTGTGTGCTGGGCATCGAGCTGGCGGCCCGTGTGCGGGGCAGGCTGCTGGCCCAGCCGCTGAAGCTGCGGCTGCAGGTGCTCGACATGGCCCGCATGGGGCTGCTCTACGGCCTGCTGCTGGATGGCTTCAAGCTGCTCTGAGGTGTGCCTCAGGTGGCGGCGAGCAGATAGAGCAGGGCCATGCGGATCGGGATGCCGTTGCGGACCTGCTCCTCCACCAGGCAGCGTCCGGCATCATCGAGCAGCTCGCCGGCGATCTCCACCCCCCGGTTCACCGGGCCTGGGTGCAGCACCGGCACCCCATCACCGCAGAGGGCCAGGCGCCTGTGGCTGAGGCCGTAGTGGCGGTGATAGGTGTCCAGGCTGGTGAGCAGGTGCTGCTGCATCCGCTCCTTCTGCAGGCGCAGGGTCATCACCGCATCGGCCCCGGGCAGGGCCTCCTCCAGCCGGCGCTCCACCTGCACCCGGCCCCGGGCGGCCACCGGATCGGCGGCCTGCCCCGGCGGCGGCGCCAGGACGAAATCGGCGAAGCAGTCGGGCAGCAACGTTGGCGGACCGCAGAGCACCACATCGGCGCCGCAGGCGGTGAGGGCCCAGAGGTTGGAGCGGGCCACCCGGGAATGGAGCACGTCGCCGACGATGACGATGCGCCGGCCCCGCAGGCTCTCGGGGGTGGGGGCCTCGGGGGCGAAGTGGCGCGCCAGGGTGAACAGGTCGAGCAGGCCCTGGCTGGGGTGGCTGTGCAGGCCATCACCGGCGTTGAGCACGGACACCCGCTCGCCACAGCGATCCAGGTCGCGGGCCAGGCTGTGGGGCACACCGGTGCAGCTGTGGCGCACCACCAGGATGTCGGCCCCCATCGCCACGTAGGTGCGGGCGGTGTCCAGCAGGCTTTCCCCCTTGCTGAGGGAACTCGAGGAGGGGGAAAAGCTCTGCACCTCGGCCGACAGCCGCTTGGCCGCCAGCTCGAAGCTCGTGCGGGTGCGGGTGCTGGGCTCGAAGAACAGGCTGGTCATCAGCCGGCCCTGCAGGGCGGGCAACCGGCGCGCACCGGCCACGGGCAGGGCCCGGAAGCGCTGGGCCAGTTCGAGAACGGTGGCGAAGTCTGCGACCGTGAAGGACGCCAGGTCGAGCACGTGGCGGTGACTCCAGCCGCTCAAGGCGTCCTGCTCCCGTCGAACGCCCCAACCGTAGAGGCCAGAAGGGCGGCGAGACCATCCTGGCGGGGCGTCCGATCGCCGCGGGCCCGCCGGCTGACGCTGCGGCTGGCGCGCAGGTACCAGCGCCAGGGCAGCTCCTGCCCCTGGGAGATGCCGATGCGCCGGGTCTGCAGCAGCCCCGCCGGTGGTCGCTCCAGCAGCGCCGCCACCGCGGCCGGCCGGGGCGCCAGCCAGAGGCCAGAGGCCGGAGAGGCCAGCGTGCCGTCGTGGCTGCGGTCGAGGCCGAAGCGGCGGGCCAGCAGGCCCGGCCCGGCGGCCGTCCGCTCCGGCTCCCCCGGCAGGGCGGCCGCCCGCAGCAGCACGCCATTGGCCCAGTCGGGCCGGCCGGTGACGATGTTGACGCAGTGATACACGCCGTAGGTGAGAGACACGTAGAAGCGGCCGGGCTCGCCGAAGAGCGTCTCGTTGCTCGGGCTGCGGCGGCGGTGGCCATGGCAGGCCGGCTCCGATTGGCAGTAGGCCTCGGTCTCGACGATCACACCCGCCAGCAGCGCCCCATCGGCCTGGCGCTTCAGCAGCAGGCAGCCGAGCAGCTCCGGGGCCACCACCTCGGCGGGACGGGCGAAAAATCGCAGGGGGAGGGGGGTGTCCTCTCGGGCGTTCACGGGCGGCGGCGCTGGGACATGGTGCGGGGAAGCGAACCGGGGGGACCCTGGGGGGACCACTGCGCTGTGGCGGGGCCACACTGGCGGTAGTCCTGAACCGTCAGGCTTCCGCCGATCACCGCCTCCTGCATGGAAACCGCCAGCTTCAACCTCGGCACCGTCCTGCTGGCCGTCAGCGGCCTGTTCGTGCTCACCACCCTCTTTTTCGGCACCAAGGGCGGCTACTACGACACCGACGACTACGACGGCAACGGCACCGCCCACTGAGCCGGGTTGATGGAGTCTGCGCCCGCAGGCTGGCGGCCGCGCCTCAGGAACTCCCGAGCCGCTCCGCCTCGGGGCAGTCGCCGGTGGTGGGCAGGTCGTCGGCAGCGGCGGAGAGGCTCACCGAGGCCAGCCGGGTGCTGACGGCCCCGATTGAGGCGAGGCGCACGCTCTCCTCCCAGCTGTGGCGCTCGTCGCCGTCTTCCTCGTCGAAGCGGAGGGTGACCAGATCGCCCTCGATCTCCGTCACCAGGGCCCTCTCAATCCAGCGCTGCTGGTCGAGCAAGTAGACCCAGACCGGCCGCTGCTCCAGGCGAAATCGGTCGAGCTTGCGATGCAGCATCGTGACGCCGCGGATGGGGTCGATCCTAGGCAGCATGGCGCTGGCCGCCATGTTCACCATGACCCGATCGATCCCCAGCACCGTCCCTGGCCCCAGCACGGTGCCGGGCCCGGTGGCCGGCACCGAGGAGATCCGGCTGCAGCTGCGCAGCTGGCCCGAGGTGGAGGAGTACCTGAGCCGCTGCCGCGGGGTGATCGTGCCGCTGGGCTCCACCGAGCAGCACGGACCCACCGGCGCCATCGGCACCGACGCCCTCACCGCCGAAGCGGTGGCCCTGGAGGTGGGACGGCGCACGGGCGTGCTGGTGACGCCCGCCCAGGCCTTCGGCATGGCCGAGCACCATCTGGGCTTCGCCGGCACCATCAGCCTGCAGCCCTCCACCCTGCTGGCCGTGCTCCACGACGTGGTGCTCTCCTTGGCGCGCCACGGCTTCGAGCGCATCTACGTCATCAACGGCCACGGCGGCAACATCGCCACGGCCCGGGCCGCCTTCGCCCAGGCCTACGGCACCGCCGCGGCCCGGGGCCTGCCGGGGGCCGAGCGGCTGCGCTGCCGTCTGGCCAACTGGTTCACCGCCGGCCCGGTGATGCGGGAAGCCCGCGACCGCTACGGCGACCGGGAGGGGCACCATGCGACCCCCAGCGAGATCGCCCTCACCCTGCACCTGGAGCCGAGCCTCAGCGCCAAGCAGCGGCCCCTGCCCGAGGCGGCGCCGGCCGGGCCGATCCATGGCCCCGAGGACTTCCGCCGCCGCCATCCCGATGGCCGCATGGGCTCCGACCCCTACCTGGCCAGGGCCGACGACGGCGCCCGCTTCCTGGAGCTGGCGGCCGCGGCCCTGGCCGAGGATCTGGCCGCCTTCCTGGGGCCGGAAGGGGAGGCCGGTTAGGTTCGGGGTCGGTTGGATGGACGGACGATGAGCCGGATCTCGGAAGAGGACGTGCGCAAGGTGGCCCAGCTGGCCCGCCTGGCCCTGCCGGAAGAGCGCATCGCCACCTACACCGGCCAGCTCGAGCGGATCCTCGACTACGTCGCCCATCTGGAGCAGGTGGACACCGAAGGGGTGCCCCCCACCACCCGGGCGGTGGAGGTGGTCAACGTGACCCGCCCCGACGCGGTGGACCCCACGCCTGTGCGGGAGGAACTGCTCTCCCTGGCCCCCCAGCGCGAGGGGGATTTCTTCCGCGTGCCCCGGATCCTTGGCGACTGAGGCCTGGCCTCAGCGCACCGGTGAGACGGCGGTGCGGTGCAACAGCTCCAGCACCCGCCGACGGGCATGGCGGGTGGGCATCAGCCGGACGATGGGCCGCAGGCGGCTGCGACGCTTCTTGTGGGAGCGCACGCCAAGGAAGATGTCGTAAAGGAAGTTGAGGCTGTCGGTGCGGCTCTCGAACAATCCCAGCCGCTGGGGTGAACCCTTGGCATCCAGAATCGGCTTGGTGGCGTGATACGCCGGCTGGTATTCAAACCATGGGATCGACGGCCAGAGGTGGTGAATCAGGTGATAGTTCTGGCCCATGATCAGCCAGTTCATCAGCCTGCTGGGGTACACCCGGGCGTTGTGCCAGCGGTTGCGGGACTGGAACGGCCGGTGGGGCAGATAGTCGAAGAACAGGCCCAGGGTGACCCCCACCATCAGGGCCGGGGCGAACCAGCAGTTGAACACGAACGGCAGGAAGTTGTGCTGGGCCGCCGCCACCACAATCAGCACGAAGACGGTGCGGGCCAGCACCCACTCGAACAGCTCGTTGTGGCGCCAGAGGCGATGCCGGAAGAAGAAGACTTCGTGATAGAAAAATCGCGGCGCGATCAACCACAGGGGCCCGAAGGTGCTGACGATGTGGTCGGGATCGAGCTTGGGATCGTTGACGTGGGCGTGGTGTTGCAGGTGCACCCGCGTGAACACCGGGAAGCTGAAGCCCAGCAGCAGGGCGGCGCCATGGCCCATCACCGCGTTCCAGAAGCGGTGGGGATGGGCGGCGTTGTGGCAGGCGTCGTGGATCACGGTGCCCTCCAGGTGCAGGGCCAGGAAGCCCAGGGCCAGCAGGGGCGGCAGGGGCCAGCCACCCACGAACCAGCCCCAGATCGTCAGGGCCGCCAGGCCATAGCCGGCCAGAAACAGGCCCACCGTGGGGTTCCAGGCGGCAGGAGGATCCAGGAACTCCCTTGGAACGCTCAGCCTCGGCACGGCCGTGGTGGTGGCCACGGGGGAAGACGCGGGTGCCAGCGTGTCTGTCATGGCCTGGGCCAGGTCCGGATCCCCGAGGGAGGACCCAGATTACGGAAGACGGCCCGTCGGTGCGACAGGGGCCGGGCCGGGGCCGTCACGGTTGGTTGGGGCCGGTCGGCAGGGGGAAACCGATCGGCAGGGTGGGCAGGTTGGCGGTGACATCCACCAGGGGGAACTCCGTGTCGCCCCAGCCATCGGGGGGCAGAAACGACGGGGCGCTCGGTCCGGGGGCCGCGGCGGCGGCGGCGGCAAAGGCGCCGTCGGTCCAGGCCAGCAGCAGTCCCCGCAGGGCACCGCCCCCCTGCTCATAGGAGGAGCGCAGGTTGAAGTGGTCGCCGTCTTTGGCCAGCACCAGCCGGTGGCCGCCGCCTGCGTTGCGGGCTTCCAGGGCCATGGGCGTCAGAGCCTCGGGCCCCGAGGGCACCACCCAGTCGCGACTGCCGCTCACCAGCAGCACCCGGGCGCCCATGGCTCGGGCCGAGCCCTGGTCGAACAGCAGCGACATCGGCGGGCTGACCGCCACCACCGCCTTGACGCGGGGGTCGGCCAGGCCGGCCTGGTCGGCGGAGGTGAGGAAGCTGCACTGCAGCACCCAGCTGATGTTGCGGGCGGGGTTGGTGACGTCCTTGCAGAAGCGGTTGAGCAGGCCCGCACTGGGTCGGGCTCCTGCCAGCTGCAACACCGTGGTGGCGCCATAGGACTGGCCCATCGCCACGACGTTGTCGGTGCGCAGGCCCGCCGGCAACGCCAGGCTGCCCGCCGCGGCCGCATTGATGACCGCGCCCATGTCCATGGGCCGCAGCTTCAGGTCCTCCGGCTTGGGGGGCGGCGTCTCGCCGGAGAGCATGGCCTGCTGCTGCGATTTGTCGCTGCCGGGGTGGCGGGGCAGCAGCACGGTGTAGCCATGGCTGGCCAGGTGCCGGCCCCAGCCCTCGAAGCTCTCCGGGTCGTCCCAGAGGCCATGGGAGATCAGCACCAGACGGCCGTTGGCGCCCGTTTCCGGCTGGATCGTGACCACCTGCAGGGGGTTGGGGCGGTGCGTGACGGGGATCGCCAACTCCTGGCGCTTCACGGCCCGTGACCCCGTCTGGCTGAGGGCCGGGTTGATGGCGGCCGGAGACTGGGACGTCACCAGGGACTGGCCCAGGCGTTGCTGGTTGGTGATCCGATCGATGGCGAGGATCACCCGCTGCAGATCGACCGACGCGCTCTTGCCGGGCATGGCTTCGAGCACCTCCAGCAGGTTCAGGCTGCCCTTGGCCTGAGTGGTGGCCAGGGTGGCAGCCAGCTGCTTGGTGTCCATCGGCTGGCGAACCCCCTCCACCAGCACCACCGACGAGAGCAGCAGCAGCACCTGGCTGACCAGGGGGGAGCCCACCGACTGCTCGGCAATGGCCTTCACCGGCAGGGGGAGAGGGGACTGGAAGGCCTGCACCAGCTTGCGGCCGATCGCCCCATCCATGGCCCGGTCGAGTTCGGCGAGATCGCTGTCACCAGACAGGAGACTGCGCTGGTCGCGCAGCTCACTGAGCTGAATCGTAAACGGCATCTCGAGCAACGGAAGGCTGAGCTGGATCTGCTCCAGCGCCTGGCCGGGAGCCCCCGCCAGCAGCGACCCAGCTCCCAGGAGCAGCGCCGTGAGCTGGCGGAGAGGGCTCTTCATGCTTCGGTTCCAGATGGTGGGCAGCGTAGGTGTGCCGCCCAGGCGACACCCCTGGGCTGGCCTGGATCACGGGGAGGAATGCCCACCGGGGGACTTGAACCCCCACGACCTGAGCCACTGGAACCTAAATCCAGCGCGTCTACCAATTCCGCCAGGTGGGCGCTGAGCGACTCTAAGTGGGTTCGCCGGCGCCATCCGGACGAAGCCGCCCCGTCGTCACCGCCCAGAATGGGGCCAGACGTCGCCCCGGCCATGCTTGCCACCCTCGGAGGCTCCCTGGCCCTGCTGTTGGGGCTGCTGCTGTTGCTGCTGCCGCTGCTGGCCTCTGAACTGAGTCGGGCCCGGGACTCGGTCTGGGGGGCGGTGGTGCTGCTGCTGGGCCTGGTGCTGGTCACCAGCGCCGACCGGCTCACGGGCGCGCCGATGCTGGCGGTGCTCTGCGGCGGTCTGCTGATCGGCCGGCTGGGGGTGGAAGTGGGCCAGGGCCGCTGGCGCCTGCTGACGGAGGAGGAACGCCAGCGGCTGTGGTCGAAGGAGCGCTGGCAGACCAGCCTGAGCCAGATCGGCGCCTCCCTCGGCCGCCTGCTGCAACTGGCCAGCGGCGTGGTGGGCGGGCTGGGGTCGTGGCTGGTGGAACGGCGCGCGGCGCGGCCCGCCAGCACGAAGAAGTGGGTGCGGCCCGAGGCCGAGGCGACCACAGCCGAGGCAGCCGAGGCAACCGCAGCCGTGGCCGATGTGGTCGTGCCGGAAGCGGATCCCCCCGTGGTCAGCAGCTTCGGGGAGATCGACGCCCTGCTGGAGCAGGCGGTGCCGGAAGCCGCGCCCGAGCCGGCGGCGCCGGAGCCGGGGGAGGGTCTCGGCGAGGCGGGATAATCCAGCCTTCTCGCGCCCCGGCGACGTGACGGCAAGCCCGGCGTCCTACAAGGACACGCTCAACCTGCTGCAGACGCCCTTCGCCATGCGGGCGAACGCCAGGGTGCGGGAGCCGGAACTGCAGGCGTTCTGGAAGGCGCACGATCTCTATGGGCGGCTGAGCCGCGGCAACCCGGGCGAACCCTTCACCCTCCACGACGGACCGCCCTACGCCAACGGCGCCCTGCACGTGGGCCACGCCCTCAACAAGATCCTCAAGGACATCATCAACAAGCACGCCCTGCTGCAGGGGCGGCGGGCCCGGTTCGTGCCGGGGTGGGATTGCCACGGCCTGCCGATCGAACTGAAGGTGCTGCAGGGCCTGGGCAGCGAGGAGCGGCGGCAGCTCACCCCCATCGACCTGCGGCGCCGGGCCCACGCCTACGCCCTCGAGCAGGTGGAGGGCCAGATGGGCGGCTTCCGGCGCTGGGGCATCTGGGCCGACTGGGACGCGCCCTACCTCACGCTTCAGAAGCCTTACGAGGCCGCGCAGATCGGGGTTTTTGGCCGCATGGTGCTGGCCGGCCACATCTACCGGGGCCTCAAGCCGGTGCACTGGAGCCCCAGCTCCCGCACCGCCCTGGCCGAGGCCGAACTGGAGTACCCCGACGGCCACACCTCCCCCAGCGTCTACGTGGCCTTCCCGGTGGTGGAACTGCCGGAACCGGTGGCCGGGCTGCTGGCGGCCGCGGGCATCGCCGGCCCCACCGATGCGGCCCACCGGGAGCAGCTGTTCGTCGCCATCTGGACCACCACCCCCTGGACCCTGCCGGCCAACCTGGCGGTGTCGGTGAATGGCCAGCTCGATTACGCCATCTGCCGCGACGGCACCACCAACGGCGGCACCCCCCGCTACCTGGTGGTGGCCGCCCAGCTGGTGGAGCAGCTGCGCACCAGCCTGATGCGCCCGCTCGAACCCCTGCTCACCCTCAAGGGGGCCCAGCTGGAGGGGATCCTGTACCGCCATCCGCTGCTGGATCGCACCAGCCCCGTGGTGATCGGCGGCGACTACATCACCACCGAAACCGGCACCGGCCTGGTGCACACGGCCCCGGGCCACGGCGTCGACGACTTCCACACCGGCAACAAGTACGGCCTGCCGGTGCTCTGTCCGGTGGACGAGGCCGGCACCCTCACCGCCGAGGCGGGCCCCTTCGCGGGGCTCAACGTGCTCAAGGACGCCAATCCGGCGATCATCACCGCCCTGCGGGACGCCGGCCTGCTGCTGGCGGAGCAGCGCTACGAGCACCGCTACCCCTACGACTGGCGCACCAAGAAACCGACCATCTTCCGGGCCACCGAACAGTGGTTCGCCTCCGTCGACGGCTTCCGCGCCCAGGCCCTGGAGGCGATCGCGGCGGTGGAGTGGCTGCCGGCCAGCGGCCGCAACCGCATCGAGGCCATGGTGCGGGACCGGGGCGACTGGTGCATCTCCCGCCAGCGTTCCTGGGGGGTGCCGATCCCGGTCTTCTATCACCGCGAAACCGGCGAGGTGCTGCTCAACGCCGACACCCTGGCCCACGCCGAAGCGTTGATCGCCGAGCACGGCGCCGATGTCTGGTGGGAGCGGGACGAGGCGGGCCTGCTGCCGCCGGCCTGGGCCGACCAGGCCGACCAGTGGCGCAAGGGCACCGACACCATGGATGTCTGGTTCGACTCGGGCTCCTCCTGGGCCGCCGTGCTGGAGGGCCGGGGGCTGGGCTATCCCGCCGATCTGTATCTAGAGGGCTCCGACCAGCACCGCGGCTGGTTCCAGAGCAGCCTGCTCACCTCGGTGGCGGTGAACGGAAAGGCCCCCTACCGCCGGGTGCTCACCCACGGCTTCACCCTCGATGAGAAGGGCCGCAAGATGAGCAAGTCGCTGGGCAACGTGGTGGATCCCGTTGTTTTGGTGGAGGGCGGCAAGAACGAGAAGCAGGAGCCGCCCTACGGCGCTGACGTGCTGCGGCTGTGGGTGAGCTCGGTGGATTACTCCGCCGACGTTCCCCTGGGGCCTGGGATCGTGAAACAGCTGGCGGACGTGTACCGCAAGGTGCGCAACACGGCCCGCTACCTGCTGGGCAACCTGCACGATTTCGTGCCCGCCGAGCATGCCGTGCCGATCGCGGATCTCCCCCTGCTGGATCGCTGGATGCTGCAGCGCACCGCCAGCCTGA
The DNA here is from genome assembly GCF_024346055.1 of Cyanobium sp. Cruz CV13-4-11. Taxonomy (GTDB): domain Bacteria; phylum Cyanobacteriota; class Cyanobacteriia; order PCC-6307; family Cyanobiaceae; genus Cyanobium. The sequence continues at coordinate 18,456 of NZ_JAGQCH010000013.1, read as the reverse complement.
TCGAGGAGGTGAGCGCCGATTTCGAGCGCTTCGAGTTCTACCGCTTCTTCCAGGCCCTGCAGAACTTCTGCGTGGTGGATCTCTCCAACGTCTACCTCGACATCGCCAAGGATCGCCTCTATGTGAATGCGGCCAGCGACTTCCGGCGCCGCAGCAACCAGACCGTGCTGCACCTGGTGGTGGAGCGGCTGGCGGGGCTGATCGCGCCGGTGCTGTGCCACATGGCCGAGGACATCTGGCAGAACCTGCCCTATCCGGTGGCCGAGGCCTCGGTGTTCGAGCGGGGCTGGCCCACGGTGGCGGCGGCCTGGGCGGCGCCGGAGCTGGTGGCGCCGATGCAGCGGATCCTGGAGCTGCGCGCCCAGGTGAACCGGGTACTGGAGGGCTGCCGGGCACGGGGGGAACTGGGCGCCTCCCTCGAGGCCCAGGTGCAGCTGGAGCTGGCGTCGGAGGCGGGCCCCCTGCAGGAGGCCCTGGCCCTGGTGGCCACCAGCCCCCACCCCGAGGTCGACAACCTGGCCGACTGGCTGCTGGTGTCAGCCCTGCGCCTCGGCGGCCCGCCGCTGGAAGCCCCGTTGGCGGAACTCGAGGAGGAGGGCGTTGGGGTGCGGATCGCCCGGGCGGCGGGCCGCAAGTGCGAGCGCTGCTGGCACCACGAGGACGACATCGGTGAGCACGCCAGCCATCCCAGCCTGTGCGGGCGCTGCGTGGGGGTGCTGGAGCGCCAGGGGGTGGGTGCAGTTCCTCCAGGCCGCTGATCTGGCCCTTGAGCCAGGAGATCAGGCTCTGGAGGGAGCCAACGATTCGAGAGGCTGGAGCATGGAAAAACAGATACTCTTGACCAATCATCCATCCGCGCCTGACGAATCCCGCGTCCGGTTCCGCGCCGCCTTGATGCATGGCCAAACTTTCCTGGCAAGACTTACTGAACGCACCTGCCTTTTTGATCAATCTCGATCGCCGGCCGGAGCGATTGGAGAGCAGCCGCAGGCAACTGGAATCGGCCGGATTCACGGACGTGCGTCGCTGGTCGGCCTTTGACGGTGCGACGGGAAACGTCAGGGAGAGTCTGCAACGTTTCGGCATCGATCAACTGACGGATCGCGAACACTTTCTGAACCAGCACGGCGCCTAGGGCAGCGCCGTTTCGCGACTGAATCTGCTCCAGCACATCATCGACCAGGGCTATTCCCAGACCTGCATCTTCGAGGATGACATCCGCTTCTCCCGCTGGTGGCACCAGCGGGCTCCGGCGTTCCTGAGCCGAACGCCCCGCAGCTGCGACCTGCTCTTCCTGGGCTCCCAGATTCAGTACGACGTCCTGCCCCGCCTGCATCCGGCCAGACGGCTGAATCGCTCCCGAACCCTCACACGCCTGAGCCAGACCATCTGGCCCTGGCCGTCCCATCGGCTGGGCGATGTGGTGCAGGGGCCGCTTTATTGCACCCATGCCTTCATCATCACGCGCAAGGGCTGCCAGGAGTTGCTGAAGTTTCTGACCACCCAGAGTGGGGGCCTCTATATCCCGGATTGCATGATTCACGACGCCATGGCCGGGCGATCCCATGTCTCGGCGTTCCCGCTGCGCTGGTATGCCTGGAACGGCCATCGCCTCCCCGCCCTTATGGAGGAACGCGGCAGCAATCCCCACTGGATCAAGCGGAACTGCGGCCTGGTTTACCAGGAGGAAAGCTTCGGCACGGACATTCAACCGCGCCCGGAGCCAGCGCCGGCCTGAGGGCGCCCTGGACAGGCTTGGGCCGTTCGCCGAAGGGGGGAACCAGGCGGGCTCCGAGGCTGAAGGCCCCCGCCAGCAGACCGGCCAGGGCGATCGCCACGCTCCACAGCTGGACCGGCCGCAGGGCCCCGAGCAGGTCGGCGATGGACAGCTCGGCCGGATTGAGGGCCTGGGGCCCACGCGGCACTCGGGCCAGCACCTTCTCCTTCCAGTCGGCGAGCACGCCGTTGAATTCGTTGGAGCCCAATGCCGCCTCGGCCAGGGGAAGGATCTGCACGTACCAGTCGTAACCCGGCTCCAGCAATCCCTCTGCTTTCAGTCCGTCTTCGACGATAACAAGCAGCGGCAAGTGCTTGGTGTAGGCCATCGCCGCTTCGATGTGGTTCCACGGTGTCGGCAGCCGTGTGTCCGCCAGATTCCCCTGACGCGGACCGCCGCGCTTTTCGACGCCGGCAGGGAAAAAGCTGCGCTCCAGGGCAATCACAACGATCCCGGAACACTTGTCCATCAGCTCGGTGATGGCCTTCAGCGGTGCATCGGCGCTGAAGGTGTTGCGGCCGACGGTTTTAGGAATCAGGGACTCACTGCGCAAGCGATCCTCGATCGATCGCACGAAGGATTCCTGCTCCGCTGTGGCGGTGGCACCCACACTCACGAAGATGAGTTTCTCCTCCATCGCACGCCACAACGCTCTGATCAGAGCCCAACGATGCCCCCTCCGGCGCAGCTTCGCCAACGTCGGCAACATGGACATCTTCGACATGGTGAGCTCGGTGTTTGACCGCCAGCTGGGGCGCTGATGGCCCCCACCCTGAACGCGGGCTTCGCCCATCTGCCGGGCGCCTTCCGCTCCCTCGCCGCCGACGTGCTGCTGCCCCCCGCTTCGGAGGGTGCCCATGGTCGCCGGCCGCTGCTGCGGGGCGCCACCCTGCTGGCGGCCTCGGCGGCCCTGGCCCTGGGGGGGGCGGTGCTGCTGACCGGCAGCGCCTGCCAGTTGCTCACCGCTCTGCTGGGCCCGACCCGGCTGGATCAGGCCTTCCCCTACCTGCGCGACGCCCTGCACAACTACGAAATCCAGCACCAGGGGACGATCGCCCTGGCGGTGGCCGGGGTTGCCCTGGCGGCCTGGCTGGCGCTGGCGCAAGGAATGGCCGCCGGCCTGCGCCGCCGCTGGCTGGCCCTGACGCTGCTGCTGGCCCTGCTGGTGCTGGCCACGGCGGTGGACGTGGCCTTCACCGAGGGCAACGGGGCGGTGATGGAGGCGCTCAACGTGCGCAGCGCCCCCCGCTTCTGGGGCACGGCCGTCGGCCTGATCGCCATCTACCTGGTCACCCTGCCGGTGCAGTTCCTCAACACCTACGGCCAGGAGCGCTTCTCGCTGGCCTGGCGGGATCGCACCACCAACGTCCTGTCGGAGGCCTACCTGACGGGCCACGCCTACCTGCGGCTGGAGGCCAGCGGTGCGATCGACAACCCCGACCAGCGCATCGCCGACGACGTGCAGCGGGCGGTGGTGAGCTCCACCAGCCTGTTCTTCGGGTTCTGCGCCTCGCTGCTGGCGCTGGCGGCCTACGTGCTGGTGTTGTTCGGCATCAGCGGCACGCTGGTGCTCACGCTGGTGATCGCCACTGTTGCGGGCAACGCGGTGATCCTGCGGCTGGTGCGTCGGCTGGCCTCGCTCACCTTCCGCCAGCAGGCCCTGGAGGCCGATTTCCGCTTCGCCCTGATGCACCTGCGCCGCCACGCCGAGAGCATCGCCTTCCTGCGGGGGGAACCCTGGGAGCGCAACGGCCTGGGGCGCCGCTTCGGGAAGGTGCTGGTGAACCTGGAGCGGGTGATCCGGTGGCGGGCGTTCGTGGGCCAGGGCAGCGGCCTCTACGGCTTCCTGATGCAGTTCGTGCCCTATCTGGTGCTGTCCGGGGCCTACTTCAGCGGCCGGGTATCGCTGGGACAGCTGACGGTGGCCAGCATCGCCTTCAGCCAGGTGCAGGCGGCGCTGTCGTTCCTTGTCGATCGGGCCGACGACTTCTCCGGCCTGTTCGCCAGCCTGCACCGCATCGGCGAACTGCGCACCGCCACCGGCGCCCGCCCCGCCGGCACCCCGGCCACCCCCGTGGGCCCGGCGCTGCAACTGCAGGGGCTCACCGTGGCCAACCCGGGGGGCGACGGCCTGCTGGTGCGCGACCTGGATCTGCAGCTGGGCGCCGGGGAGCGGCTGCTGATCAGCGGGCCCAGCGGCTGCGGCAAGACCTCCCTGCTGCGGGTGCTCTGCGGCCTGGTGCCCGCCGCCGGCGGGCGGATGGTGGCCCCGGGGGCAGCGGAGTGGCTGGTGCTGCCCCAGAAGCCCTACCTGGCCCTGGGCAGCCTGCGCGACCAGTTGCTGTACACCCTGCCGCCGGGGGCGGGAGCCGTCGGGGACGAGGAGCTGCGGCGGGCCCTGATCCAGGCCCGCCTGGAGCCGCTGCTGCGCCGCTACCCCGATCTGGAGGCCGAAACCGACTGGGAGCAGGTGCTCTCCGGCGGCGAGCAGCAACGGCTGGGCTTCGCCAGGTTGCTGCTGCGGCGGCCGGCCTTCGTGATGCTGGATGAGGCCACCAGCGCCCTGGATCTGGCCACCGAAGCCCATCTCTACGGGCTGCTGCGCCAGGCCCGGATGGCGGTGATCAGCGTGGGGCACCGGCCCAGCCTGACGGCCTTCCACGAGCGGGTGCTGCGGCTCGACGGCCGGGGCGGCTGGAGCCTGGAGGCCTGCTGAGGGCGTCCTGATCCGTCCCACGGCCATCACGGCCACGCCGCTTCATGGCCGGCCATCCTCACGGGGCCAGACGCTCCCGCTCCGCTGCGTATCGAGCCGGAAATCGGAATAGCGGCGGGTGAAGATCTCCCGGCCGAGCTGTTCGGCCGCCAGGAGCGGTTCGGCTGGATCGCGAACCACCTCGCTGCGGCTGTTGCCCACACCGCGGACGACGCCGACGAACTCCGAGTGGGTGTAGCGGGAATACTCCTGGATCTGATGCACGATGCCCAGCGAGGCTCCCGGATAGGTTTCCTCCGAGGCCAGCACAAGGGCGATCCGCTTACGCGACATCCGCTCGATGACAGCGGCGGACTGCGGATAAGACGCCGCGTAGTAGCAGAAGGTGCGATCAAAAAAGGCCTTCGTCTGCGCCGACAGGCCATACCAGTACACCGGCGAACAGAAGACGACCCCATCGGCGGGTAGGAAGTCGTCAAAGAACAGGGCGCGATAACCATCGTCGATGGCGCACTCCCCGTCGGCGCGCCGGCAGGTGCGGCAGTCCCGCAGGAAACTGGCGATGTGGTCGTCGAGGAATCGCAAGGTCACTCGCGTCCCGGCCTCCTCGGCGCCGCGCTGAACAGCAGCGGCAAGCGCGGCTGAGTTACCGGAGCGGCGGGGACTGCCGACGAGGACCAGGAGGGAATGGGGGTTGTTCATGGCGAAAAGATAGGCTTCGCGAATGAGATATCGGGAGGATGCAGATGACGCTTGCCATTACCAGACAGCAAAGAGACAAGAATGGAGCCAACGTCCATTCGGCTGCAGCTCTGGAGCATGACTGAATTAGCTGTGCAGCACCGTCGTCCGAGGCGCTGGCGCTCCACGCAGCAAACCCTCCACGCTCACATCCTCGTCAATATCCGGCCAGTGGATTCCAAAGCCAGCGCTGGCAATCTGCCAATTGCCACGCTCCAAGGGGGTGGCATGCAGCAGGCGCGGGTACCAAGCCATAGGCACTGAGATAGAGCGTCCATCTGCGAGGTCGACGATCAGCTTGTCCTCTGTGCAGGCAACCTCGATGACCCGCTCGCCAGGGTTAGCCATGAAGCTCCTCCCATGCTTTCAGCAGGATAGCTCTGTTCATGCTGACCAGCCGCTCAATCTCACGAAGCTCGTTGGCCTTAAAACCAAGGCTGGAGGAAAGTTCGACAGGAGAGAGACAGACTTTGCATGATGCCTGATCTCTATCCACATGAACACGAGGCGGTTCGTTTGGCTCGTGACTGTAGAAGTAGAACCTGTACGGGCCGCTTCTGAGGATTGTCGGCATCCGTCATCACATCATCAACGCAAAGGTAGCCGCCTCAGGCCTGCGCAAGCCAACTCAACCAATGCCCTATGGCCACCGCCTTCATTAGGGAATCGTGTAGGTGTTCCCCCGCTCGCTGCGCACCAGGAAGGCGGCGGAGGTCTGCCGGTAGGCGGCCAGGGTGGTGCGGCGGGTGCCGGGCTCGTTGATCAGCAACTTGCCGCATTCCTCCTGATCGCGCTGGCCGCAGGTCCAGGGCTCGCCCACCTTCTCCATCTCAATCTGCTTACCGTCGGAGCGAAAGGTGAGCGTGAACGAGGTGGAGCCGCCTGCGACCAGGCAGGCTTCAGCGCGTCCGTTGAAGCTGCAGGTCTGCCAGGTGGTCTGGGCGTGGGCCGCCGGGGGGGGGGACGGGATCACCAGAGCAGCAACGGCGCACAGGGCCACCAGGGGGAAACGCATCGGGGGTGGGCGCCGGGGAGGGACACTCTGGCCCCCGCGGTGCCCAGGGCTGCCCCTGCGATGGCGAACAGACAACGCCTACGGCTGCACCAGAGGAATCATTTGCCTTCCATGACGGCGGTAGATCTGGAAATCACTATCCGTCGTGAGAAGCAACGGCGAGTCGTTGATCTCCGCCAGGCGAATCAATGCGGCATCCGCCAGAGAAGCAGGCTCATTCTCATAGCGCTTAAGAAAGGAACCCATGGTTGGATGACAGATCGGCAGGCCCGCCTTCGCAGCAGCCCACAAGATCGGCCAACAGATCAGCCGCGGAGGGTTGTGCTGCGTCTTCCACGCCTTGCTCTGGGGATTGGAGAAACGCCGTCAACGCACGTCGAACCAATTCAGACTTGCTGAGACGGCGCCGTTGAGCCTGCTCGGTGAGTTGCGCATCAAGGGCCTCGCTCAACTTGAGAGAGATCACCGCCATGGCAAGCACCCCGTCATCGGCATCCCTGTCTTACCAGCTGCCAAGCGGACTTGCGGCTCACCCCGCCAGCCCCCGGAATGCCCGCAACACCACATCGGCGCAGCGCCCGTACACAGCGGTCCGCCAGGCGGGGCTGTCGACCAGGAAGGCGTCGCGCACCTGGCGGCGGATCGCCTCCCGGTGGGGGGTGGGGCGATCGGGCACGGCGTGCAGCCAGGCATCGGCGCGCAGGGCCGCCAGCACCTGATCGATCGGCCGGGTGCCGAACTCCAGGGCCAGATAGGTGAGCTCCACCGCAGAAAACATCCGGCGCAGAAACACCGGCACCGAGCCCGACACCACCGACGAGCTGGAGGGGCCCTGGCCGGGCCGGGTGACCTCCGGGCCATACCAGCGTTGCAGCCGCTCCCAGTCGTCGTCGGTGCTGCCGCTGCCGATCAGCTCCCCGTAGCCCCAGGGGCCCAGGCCGGTGTGCAGGTCGATCACCGCCAGGCGGCGGCAGGCCGGGCCTAGGTGCTCGGAGAGGATCTTCTCCAGGGTAGACAGCGACCAGCTGGGGCGGCTGCCGCCGTAGAAGAGGCCGGTGGGATGGGTGTAATGGGCGGCAGCAGGGCGTCGTGGAGGGCGTCGTAGGCCGGGTTCTCGGGCAGGGGGCCGCAGAAGTCGAGGCCGTTGCGGTTGAGATCAATGTTGTGTTCATTGCCGCGGCGCAGCCAGGCGAAGCCATGGGGGTTGAGGGCCTGGATCAGCAGCGCCCCGCCGCCGGCCGGCAGGGCGCCGTGGAGTTCGTCCAGCAGAACGCCCACCTCGCAACCGGATCCGGCCAGGCCCTCCACGCCGTGGGTGCCGGAGATCAGCAGCAGCAGGGACTCGGGCTCGGCGGGGCCCAGGGCCGCCGCATCGATGGCGAGCGACTCGCCGGCGGGGCCGCGGTGGTCGGGCAAGACTTGGCTGCTGAGCCGGGCGCCGGCAACACGGGCGGCGGCCAGGAACGCCTCACGGGCCGAGCGGTCATCGGGGCGGAAGAAGTCGCTGGTGGCCATGGGGGGAGGGGGTGGGGCCGGGGGCGATCAGAAGGGGTGGTCGTCGTGGCGGATCAACGTGGGATGTCGGTTTCGCGGTTGAAGATCTGAGCAAGCGCTTCGATGCTCGCCATCACATCCTTTGACCGGTTGATCCACCTCAGCCGTCATCCGATGTGCCAGGTCCGGCGTCTTGAGTGCCCACCACGCGGGGCGGCATAGGAAGCCCGCTATTCAAGCCGGCTGTAGTCGGCAGCCATCCTGGGTCTGGCTCGCCGCACCAGTCGGAATAGGCGACAGGTAGTACCCCACGCTCGGCCAAGCCGAGCATCTGGATGTACCAGCCGGCATACGGCCAGTCCGCACCTTGGCCCAGTTTGGTGATGGCGGGGAAGCTGTCGAAGAACTTTGAAGCGAGCTGTCTTGCCGTGTCCTTCTGCGCATCTTCCCACCCGAAATAGTTGTTGTCCTACCCCGTTGCGTAGTGGGCCGCATCGTCGAAGTCGCACATCATTGCCCCGTGCGTACGCTTGATGTTTCCGACGTGGGTGACTGAGCACCGCCAGTGCATCCCAGACGGTGACATGCCTGGGACGAACCACAGCCTTTGATAGCCGAGCTTGTGCAGCTCGTGGACCATCAGCAGGACCCACTGAGAACGCCGCAGAAGTGGGTCGAAATCGCGCTCCACTTTCAAAGACCTCCGATCACCTGACGCACCAGATCAGAAGCGGGCCACGGCTTCGGCATAGGAGGCAACCTCCGCACCCGTCTTCTGTATCTTGATGTTAGCGGTCATCTGTGCGAATCCGCCAATAACCTGGTCTGCGTGCATGATGAGCCAGTGCATAGATTGTGATTCCCTGTTCGTCCGAGCGATAGACCAGTGCGAATGGAAAATCCCTGAGGAAAACACGCCGCGTTCTATGTTCAGCTGGTGAGCCTGCCAATGGATATGCGAGAGCACGAGCGGTAGCATCCTCAACAGCTTCAAGAAATTTAGTTCAAAGCCCTGCTTCAACTCGATGGTAGTAGCTGACTTCAGCAAGAACCTCAAGCCTTGCAGGCTCAACAAACCGAGCACGATTCACTGCAAGATCTGACGGGCTTCTGCAAATACTTGCGCCGCCGAATACGAAGAAATATCTCCATTTTCAAATGCGTCAATCCGCAGGGCAATCTCCTCAGACCATTCAGCTTCTATTTCTTCGATCGAACTATGGATTGATTCAAGCATGAATTGCGCAAGCTTTGCCCGATCTTCTGCTGAGAGTGACCGAGCCTGCTCTTCGATTTGGTGAAGTGATGATGACATGAACCTGAGATCAGATGTCTTCAATGCGACTCTACTGCAATTCAGCCTTGGGGAGTGCGGAACGCTTCCAATCACCTGCCCGCCATGAGCTGGTGGGTGTGCCAGCAAGTCTTAGGCGGTCGGGTCAGGTGTACTGGATTGTGAGTCACTGTCTTTTCGCGGTTACAGGCCTTAATGAACGAAGCAGGAGTCAGGCAGATGACTCATAGAGATACCGCTGGAAGCCTGAAAAGAGCTGGCCGATGTCTTCTGGTCTGCCCAGATCGGCGACGGCATCAGCGATGGAGTTCTGGTAGCGGAGTTGTAGCAATGGCGTGAGCTTTTCCAGAGCCAGCTCCTGCACACCCAGCGTCACGTAGTGCTGGAGAACAAAATTCAGGAAGAGCTGCTGCTTGCTCGTGCATTTTGAATGGATGTAAAGGCGTGCATGCGCAGCGCGCTCCTCACGGGGGATGGGCTGCAGGGCATAGGCCACATGGGCCAGCACGTCGAAAAGATCACTGTTCGCGGCATTGATGATCATTTGCATCTCGGCCAGCTGGGCTGCACCAAGCCCCCTCTCCTCAAGGCCCTGCAGCAGCTTGCGGCGGGTGTCTGGGGAACTCCAGAGTTCCCGCAGCTCGGCTTCGTCTGTCACGAACTCCGGCAGTTTTCCATAGAGCAGTTCCAGGAACTGCTGGGAACTCATCGGTGTGCCGTCTGGGTGCCAGAAGCTGGTCACCATCATGTGCTGGATGGAGCGTTCCTTGCCGTCGCCCAGCTTGATGCGAGCCTTTTGGCGTTGGGGCTGGCCGCTGGTGTCGTCATCGTCGGGGCCCTTGGGTTCCGGGGGTTCAGGTGGGGGCAGAGCTTGCCCGGGGCCAACGGGTTCGGGTTCCTGGGGTTCGCCATCCCACTCAGGATCACTGAAGTGATGGTGGGCCTTCACGAAGTCGTAGATGGTGAAGTACTCCTTGCCGTCGAACAGGCGGGTGCCACGGCCGATGATCTGCTTGAACTCGATCATCGAGTTCACCGGCCGCAGCAGCACGATGTTGCGCACGTTGCGGGCATCCACCCCCGTGGAGAGTTTTTGCGACGTGGTGAGGATGGTGGGGATCGTCTTTTCATTGTCCTGGAAGGCCCGCAGCCAGGTGTTGCCCAGTTCACCGTCGTTAGCGGTGACCCGCTGGCAGTAGTTGGGATCGGTGCTGGTCTTGAGCTGGTTGATTAGGTCACGGATCGCCAGGGCATGGTCCTGGGTGGCACAGAACACCAGGGTTTTCTGGCGTTGATCGATCTGGCCCAGAAAGATCTCCACCCGCTGCTGTTCGCGCTGTTTGATCTCGATGATTTTGTTGAAGTCGGCTTCCTTGTAGAGCTTGCCGGCTTCGATCTCCCCTTCCACCACCGTGTCGTCGGGCGTGTAGACGTATTCATCGAGAGTGGTGGTGATCTGCTTGACGCGGAAGGGGGTGAGGAAGCCGTCGTTGATGCCCTCTTTGAGGGAGTAAGTGAACACCGGATCGCCGAAGTAGGCGTAGGTGTCGGTGTTGCCGGCGCGGCGGGGGGTGGCGGTGAGGCCCAGCTGCACGGCAGGGGCGAAGTACTCGAGGATGCCGCGCCAAGTGGATTCGTTGTTGGCTCCGCCCCGATGGCATTCATCGATCACGATGAAGTCGAAGAAATCGGCCGGGTACTGGCCAAACCAGGGGGAGGGCTTGCCGTCCACCGGCGGGCCGCTCATGAAGGTCTGGAAGATGGTGAGGAAGACGCTGGCGTTGGTGGGCACCCGACCCTTTTTGCGCAGGTCAACGGGTTCGATCCGCGCCAGGGCGTTCTCCTCGAAGGCGGCAAAGGCGGTGAAGTCGTTGAAGGCCTGATCGGCGAGGTTGTTGCGGTCGGCCAGAAACAGGATGCGAGGCCGGCGCGTGGGCTCGCCACTGAGGTTCCAGCGGGCGGCAAACAGCTTCCAGAGGATCTGGAAGGCGATCGAGGTTTTGCCGGTGCCGGTGGCCAGCGTCAACAGGATGCGGTTCTGGCCGGAGGCGATGGCCTCGAGAACGCGGGTCACGGCGATCTCCTGGTAAAAGCGGATCTGCCAGCTGCCGCCCTTGTCGGGGTAGGGGATGGCGGCGAAGCGATCGCGCCAGGCGTTCTCTTCGGCGAAGGTGCGCTGCCACAGCTCCTGGGGGCTAGGGAAGGCTTCGGCCTCCCCCTCCTCGCCCGTTTCCCTGTCAATGGCGTAGATGCCCTTGCCGTTGCTGGCGTAGATGAAGCGCAGCTGGAGCTTGGCGGCGTAGTCCTTGGCTTGGCCCACCCCCTCGGTGAGCGGCAGGGAATCGGCCTTGGCCTCCACCACCGCCAGGGCGGTGTTGCGGTAGCTGAGCACGTAGTCGGCGCTGAGGGACTTGCCGCGGCGACCGCCCCCTTCAATGCGCCCGGGGGCAATCGGAAACTCGCGGCGGATGCGGCTGCCCTCCACCACGCCCCAACCGGCCGCCACCAGCAGCGGATCGATCAACTCAGCGCGGGTTTCGGCCTCGTTCATGGGATCAGCTCGGCCGGGATGGTGTGCAACAGCTGCTTACCCACCACGTAGTGATAGCTGGATGGGCGGACCGAGGCAGTCATACGGATAAGTTTGGCCGATCCAGGCCCCACTCGCCCGAGGGGCTTGCATGCTCGGGCACCACGATCAGCCCGGACTCCGGCTCGCCGTAGGCACGGCAGGCAGCGCCACTGGCAAATTGGTGGGCGGTGAGAGCGCAGAGCGCAGCATCGATCAGGTCGATGCTGGTGAGCGGTGCGGTGGTGATGCTGGCCTGGGCAAGCAGGGCCGTGCGCTGCGGCCGCTTCTGGCGAGCCTTCGCCTCCCCATTCCGCAGATGGCGGGTGATGGCATGGGGGAAGGTTTCGAAGCAGCAGATTCCCTGCTGCATCAACTCTCGTTCGCAGGGACGCGCGCGGTCCGGGACAGGCGTGCATGGCCAAGGCCTCTGGTTCCCTATCGAGATTCGTTCGACCAGGAGCTGAGCTGCTGAGCAAGAACCGGCAAATCGGTCTGCACGATGGTCCAGATCACGGAGAGGCTGAGGCCGAAATACTCGTGAACGATGCGGTTGCGCAGCCCTCTGATGGCTGCCCAGTCGATCTCAGGCTTCAGGAGCTTCTTGTCATCAGGAATGCCCCTGGAGGCTTCACCAATGATTTCAAGGTTGCGAACCACGGCATCGACAGTTCACGAATCTGCGCAGAAGTCTTCAAAACTCATCCCACTGACATAGCCACTGATCTTGTCGCATGCCTGCTGAATGTCGGCGACAAATAGGGCCCAGTCACGGCGCGACATGAATAAGGCTGCTCATGATGGAGGGGCGACGGTTCTCCTTGATCCCATCGGAGGCCACCAGGTCGACCCTGCGGCCGAGGAGATCTTCCAGGCGATCGCCCAAGTGCATGAAACCGAAGCCAATGGGCTCGGCGAAACTCACCAGCAGATCCACATCACTGGCAGGAGTTTGCTCCTCGCGCGCGAAGGATCCAAACAGGGCCAGGTTGCTGACCTTGAACTGGGAGGCCAGATCCGGATAGTGTTGACGCAGCCTCGCCAGCACCTCAGAGCGGCTGGCGCAGGGGGTGACCGCAGGGGCGGACATGGGTTCGCTGGGCTGAGGGTTTCAGTGTAGGCGGGCCGACGGTGAGCCCCAAGGCCTGCGCCCTCAGAGCTCGCCGTTGAACGCCTGGTGCAGGAGGGACTTCTTCAGTTCCTCCAGGGCGGCGAGTTTGCGTTCGTAGAGGTGGGTGAGGCGGTGGGTTTCTGCCTCAAGACAAGCAAGCGACTCTTCAATCTCCTGCTGTACGGACAGAGATTCGGGTACGACGACTTGAAACTCCTGAATGTCCCCCTTCGAAATGAACGGCTGAGCTGCACCACGCTTGGGCAGATCAACATGGGTAAGGAGGCGATACAAGAACCCGCCAGTACACTGCCCTTGCCGGGAAGTGAGAGTAATTGTGTTCTTAATGGCGGTAAAATCCTCTTCTGGCAGGAACATACGCCCGCACTGCGCACCAATGGCTGAAAGCACAGGAGTGTTCCTCTCGTGCTCCCTATGCCCGATTCTGCCATCGCAACCAGCTGCAGATACTGCGAGAAACTTTCCATCCTCAACGTAGGCCCGCTTAGTCAAGTCTGTGTTGCCCCAATCGACAATACAAAGATCCACCAAAGACTTAATCAACCACCCCTCCCCCCGCTGACTGAAGACGGATTGAAGATGACTCTCAAAGAGCGCACGGGCGTTCTGGAGGTTCCGTTCGGCGTTGGCTTTGGCGGTGGCGAGGCCCGCAAACGCTTCATCGAGCAGGGCGACGATTCGCTCCTGCTCAGAGAGTGGTGGAAGTAAGATTGGAAATGATGGAATGTCTTTAATCGATAGACGGTCAACAGTTGCGCCTCTTATCGTCTTTGATTCGAGAAACTCGCGAAACTGCGGAGAAAGATACTGGTAGAGGAAGTAGCGTGGGAAAACAGTTCCGTTGTTAAAACGGATAAGACCCATTCGGCGACCTAAACAGCATACTAGCCCATCTGGAATGATGGCAGCCTGGCCAAGCCTTGTTTCATATGAAAACACGACATCGTTTGCCTGAGGGCGGACTCGTCGTGTCCATTGGATGAAATCCTGATGCGTGACATGGCGCGTCTCGCCAAGATTGATTTCTCCATCTTGAAGTGCACCTATGCCTAGAAAAATAGGTCCAGAGTCAACAGTAGTCGGCGTTGCATGAGGCCCGTCATAGACATCAGCAACATCGCCTAGCTTCTTTATTTGCCAGCCCTCTCTCATACCAACACCCCTATCCTCCCCAGCACCTCCGCACTCTCCGCATCCAACGCCGCAATCTCCGCCATGATCTCCTGTGGGCTCCGCAGCACAGCGGCCTCACCCCCATGGGGGTTCTTCACCGAGAGATCCCAGCTCACTGGATCAATCGAGTCCACCGCCACACTCCAACTCTTGGGCGAATCCGAAAAGGTTTTCTGCAGCGCCACGAACTCGGCCAGGTCGCGGTCGTTGAGCGGGTTGGTCTTGCCCAGGTTGCGGCCGGGCTCGAGCTGGTAGAACCAGACCCTCCGGGTCGGGGCTCCTTTTTCGAAAAACAAGACCACCGTTTTCACCCCCGCCCCCTGGAAGGTGCCGCCGGGGCAGTCGAGCACCGTGTGCAGGTTGCAATCCGTCAGCAACTTCTGGCGCAGGGCCACCGAGGCGTTGTCGGTGTTGGATAGAAACGTGTTCTTGATCACCACGCCGGCGCGGCCGCCGGCCCGCAACAGGCGGATGAAGTGCTGCAGAAACAAAAAGGCGGTTTCACCGGTGCGGATCTCGAAGTTCTGCTGCACCTCTTTGCGTTCGCTGCCACCGAACGGCGGGTTGGCGAGGATCACATCGAAGCGGTCGCGCTCCTGCACATCGCTGAGGTTTTCAGTGAGGGTGTTGGTGTGCAACACCTTGGGCGCCTCGATGCCATGGAGGATCATGTTCATGATCGCGATCACATAGGCGAGGCTCTTCTTCTCCTTGCCGGTGAAGGTGCGGGTATGGAGGGTGTCGAGATCGGCGGTGCTGAGTTCTGCCCCGGTGGATCCGCCTTTGCGCATGAATTCGAAGGCTTCGCACAGGAAGCCAGCGGAACCCACGGCCGGGTCGTAGACCGACTCACCGATCTGCGGGTTCACCACCTGCACGATGGCGCGGATCAGGGGCCGGGGCGTGTAGTACTCACCGCCGTTGCGGCCGGCATTGCCCATGCGCTTGATCTTTTCCTCATAGAGCATCGAGAGCTCGTGCTTCTCCGCCTGGGAGCGCAGGCGCAGGCCATCGAGCCCATCGATGATTTCGCGCAGGTTGTAGCCGCTGCTGATCTTGTTGCGCAGTTCGCCGAAGATCTCGCCGATCTTGTACTCGATCGTGTTCGGCCCGCTGGCGCTCTGTTTGAAGCGCTCCAGGTAGGGGAACAACTTCGCATTCACGAAGTCGCGCAGGTCGTCGCCGGTGAGAGCGGCGTGGTGATCCAGCTGGCCGCTGGCGTTCTTTGGTGCCGCCCAGCGGCTCCAGCGGTAGGGCTCCTCCAGGATGGGGCTATAGCTGCGGCCCTCCAGGGCGGCCACGGCGGCCCGGTCGTCTTCGAGCCCGTCGAGGTACTTGAGGAACAGCAGCCAGGAGGTCTGCTCGGTGTAGTCGAGTTCGGTGCCGCAGCCGGCCTCCTTGCGCAGGCAATCGTCGATGGCGCGGAACGCCTGCTCGAAGGAGCTGGGGGTGGTGCTGCTGGAGGTGGCGGCGCGGGAGCCGTTGGGGGCGCGGCTGCGGGGGGCAGGGCTTGGGGCCTGGCCGTTGCCGGAGGCTTCCCGCTCCGACCCATCCGCTAGGGCCACCGAACCACCGCGGCCACGGCCGGACACGATCAGCCGGCGGCTGAGCAGGTCCGCCTTTACCGCTTCGTAACTGGCTTCGTCCCACTCCAGGGTTTCCCGCAGGCGGCCGTTGCCCGCTGATCCACCCAGGGCAGTCAGCGCACCGAGCAACTCGTCGGCAAGGTCGTCGTTGCTGCCGGCGTCGCTCAGTGGGTTCTCAGCGGCGTAGGTCAACGGGGCGGGCAGTTCATTGCCCTCAGGATGCCAGCAGACATCCCATCGGAGCAAGGACGGTCGGCGATCGCCTCTTCCCATGGAAGGGCAGGGTGATCCATGCAGGGTTGAGCCTCTCGAAGAGAAAGGTAGTAATAGTGCAGTGGGCTTTGATATGTTCCCAACGCTTGCCATCACCTGGCCGCAGAGAGCATGGCCGGTAGCTGCTCATTGGCATCAGTGAATGAACGGTGGCGGATCAGGTGAATGGCATGGTTGGAAAGTGCTCTTCGCCCTCAGTGGAAACCTTTCAGGATGGCGTATCGACTCAACAGACAAGTCAATATCTAGATCAGGCCAATACAGGTGGTCGGGGCTAGGTCGCAAGACGTTGAGGATTTGCTGAATTGTGGCTGCCTTGAACCAGGGAAATTCGGAATATGGAAGTGCAAGCTCCTCATCGTCGATAAGCATCCAGACGCAATGGCCGGAAACATTCGTGACTTCAGCCCCCAAAGTGGTTGTTCCAGGCATCCGAGATCTCCTTTTTGCGGGACTCCACGAGGCGTTCTGCCTCTTTCATCTTTGTTGAGCTTAGCCCAATATTGCGGGCGAGCTCAATGGTTGGTTCCAGCCAGAATTTAGCCTCACCATCTGGGTGACTCACATGGATGTGCATACGGCTTTCCTATCGTGAGAAGAAGAAAAAACGAAACTCGCCTTCCCGGAAGACGGTTAGTGACAAGCGGCACCCCCTTCTATTTGATGTTCAGCATAGCCTTGGTTCCCACCTTGGGAGAGCAAACAGGTTCAAAATCAACCCTCACATGCCAAGGAAGATAGCTTGGCAAGACTGCATTTTGCATCTTTCCAACGATTATGGATAGATCGTGGCTGCGCACGATCTATCCGAAGTTGAACAAGCCGGCAGATCTGGAGCTCCAGTCTTCCTGCAGAAACATCAGGCCGCATTTTATGGTTGCTTTAGCTTCTGCCCTAGGTGAAATGACTTACCGCTGAGGTCATGGCCCCATCTGTCTTTTGACCACAGCAGCTTAGCGGCGCAGACAGCTCAGCAGGACAGTTCTCACTTAGAAGTAACCATCATCATTTCCACTTTCTGATCAGTACGCTGTATCTCCTTAGCTTGTGTGCCTGATTCAACTCAACTCTGGTCCGACCTCACTCACCCTCACGGCAACAACCTCCATCACCCCTCCGCACTGCGGACAGCAGATCGGAGGCTTGGGTTTTGGCCGCCATGGTTCTGGCAGCACCACTCTCAACAGCAGTTGCACCACCTGTAGCAGGCCCTTGCTGTTGCCATGCAGAAGGCCGTAGTCACGGGCACGACGAAACCGCTTGGGCAGCACATGCCGCAGCAGCATCCACAGGAACTCTGCCCCGGTGGCGCTCTGGATCATCTCCTGCCCCGTGTTGTCCTGCGTCCGAAACGTCACCATGCCATCGCGATCGGAAAGGATGTTCTTCTCCGGCAGCACGCCACGGTAGAGATAACTCCCCAGACAAACCAGTCCCTTCTCACCATGGCCGACAGACTTGCAGTGCACAATCCATTCCCTTGGGATTGGTGCGTTTACGCTCAAGCCCGCTCTCCGCATTCCCTCCAACCACTTAGCACGGAACACCTTGGCAAGATTGGCCTCTGGAAAGAGATATCCCCTGGCCTTCTAGCGCCACTCTTTTCCGTTTGCTTGCCCTTGTCTCTGTTGATGGATGACACCAGCAGGCACAATCAGGTGCACATGGGGATGGTAGTCAAGCCGGCGATGATGTGTATGCAGGATCGCATGGGCTCCGCTCACCCCTTTCAGCTTTGGATCCCGGCGGGCAAATGAATCAACCGTTTGCCAAGCTGTTTTCAGCAACAGGTCATGGGTTGTTCGTTGCCGGCTCCAGAACAGTGCCCGCAACTGAGCCGGTACCGTAAACGTGATCAGGAAATACTCTACTGGCAACAGCTTGGCCTGTTGCCGTTCAATCCAGCGCTGGCTTTCGTGATGCTGGCAGTGGGGGCAACTCCGATGACCACAGGAATGGGGAACCTTGACACGATGCAGGCAGTTGCTGCACTGCAGCACCATCAGGTCGCTGCCCTGGCGGCGATAACGCCGCATCGCCTGCAGGGCCTGGCGATGACTGGGCAGCAACTGATCGCCGTGGCGCCGCTCGATCTCACCCTGGTGGCGCTCCACCACATCAAAGAGGAGGATCATCAGCCTTCCTCCTCCCAGCGCAGCTGGAATCCGTTGAGCAGCATCTCGATGCGATCACCGCTCTGATCCCGCACCACCTGGGTGATGTGGGCGTAGCGGCTGGTGGTGTTGCTGTTGCTGTGGCCAAGCAACGACTGGATCAGGCGCAGAGCCGTTGCAGCACCTCCCTCGTCTCCCCCACCGTGAACACCACCGGCAACCGCTTGGGCTGACGGGGGCGCACCACCCCTTCCATGTTGCCCACCAGGGCCCATTAGTAGTCTGTCCCAGTAGCGCTGGCGCGCCGCTGCCAGCTCCGGTTTGGTGCGCAGGACTCGCTCCCGTCCGTTGGCCTCGCCGCTCCAGAACCCTGCTGCTGCAAGCGATCTGATCAGCTTCCTCAAGGCATTGCCGGATGCGCCGGGGGATCCGCTTTCCGCAGTGTTGGATGCTGCTGGTGGCGATCCTTTCGATCTTGAGCGGCCAGGGTTCACTGATGGGCATGGAGCGTTTTGCCAAACGCCACCGCAAGACCCTCAATGAGCTTCTCGGCACTCATGTCGCCAAGCCGT
>NZ_JAGQCH010000012.1 GCF_024346055.1 Cyanobium sp. Cruz CV13-4-11 | reverse complement strand
TCCTTGATCCGCAACGACAGAGGGGCGGGCATCGCAGGGCTCCAGACCGGAATCGGAACCCTGTTGTCGCGTCTTGAGACCCGCCTATGTAGTTGCGCGGACCCGCCTACCTAATCGTCGCCGAACATCCAGGCGTTGCCTGGCCTGGTTGACCGCCAAGTCGAGGGTCTGTTCGTCTGTCCACTGCCCATAGGTGGTGCTGTGGGTCTGAAGGCTGTGGCCCATGAGCGCGGCTGTGGTTCTTGGACTGAGACCGGCCGCTTGATGCGCCCGCAACGCAAAGCCATGCCTGAAGGAGTAGGTCGTCAGGTGTTCCCCCGCCGCCTCAGCCTCTTCCCGCAGCTGGTGCCAGATCGCTCGACGGTTCAAATAGGTCGTCAGGGCATTCGCGCTCACCCCGTCGGAGTTGCCCATTGGAGGAAGCTCGGGCCTGCCACAAGCAAGGCGCTCCAGCACGCTGGCGGAGAGGTTGGGCAAGCCGATGGGGTCGAGCCCGGACACCTTGCGGGGCTTGGTACTGCCTCGACTCGTGCGCTTGACGTACGTCACGTTCAACTTGCCGTCAACGGTCGGTCGGCAGTGCTTCGCCTCAACGGGCCTGAGCCCGAAGCAGGCCAGCAATTCGACCAGCAGTCGCCATCGCTCGTCTGGGATGCCGGCCAGCAACCGAATCAACTGAGGGTCCGTGATCGGGGTCGAGTCCCGCTTCTGCTGGAGCCGTTTGCCGATCAGCGCCGATAGGTCCTGTGGTGGGGCCCAGCGTCTGTCCGCACCTGCTCGCGACACGGCAAAGACGAGCAGCTGGGCGGCGTACTGAATCCGGTGGCGCCTTCCACTGCTGCCTGGTTCGCCACCGAAAGCATCTCGCAGCTTCGCCAGAAGGGCTGGACCATCCCTGGGCAACGGCCGCTGGTTGAGAACCTCGTCGACCTGGCGCATGACGGGGGCATACATCTCCTCCCAGGTCCCTGGTTTCAGCGCGCCGGTGTCCGACGTCTTGTGCTTCTGAAACGCCCGGACGATGGACGGCCAGTCGATGGAGCATGACTGGTTGCTGGGCTCCAGCGATGGCTCTTCTGTGAACACGGCGGCTTCCTGCAGCCCCAGCTGGGACTCTTCCATCCGTTCACGGATGGCCTTGATTTGAGCCAGAACAGACGTCGCGCTGCTGCTGCGCCAGGGAAGGTTCAGCGTGACGCTGCTGCGCAGGCCGTCGGGGTAGCGGTGGGTGAGTTTGGCCTTGCCGCTCTGTTCACTCAGGCTCCAGCCGAAGCCGTGCTCGCGCTTGACGAGGGAGCGGAGGTCCCGTTCCCAGGCGGGAGTGCCAGAACGGCCCTTGGCAGCAACGGGGGACATCGATCCAACGCCAGCTGAGCAGGGGGTCAGCTGTTAGCGCAGAAATTAGCGCAAAACTGCGCTAGCGAGCTGGAGCATGGTGCATGAGGCCAGAGGCAAGGAAGTGAAGACCCCTGCTGTAGCAATGGTTTTGCTGATGCCCGATGCCGGTTTCGAACCAGCGACATCCTGCTTGTAAGGCAGGCGCTCTACCGCTGAGCTAATCGGGCGATAGCGCCATTCTGGCGGAAGGGCCGCACCGGGCCGGGCGCCCGGCGCCTCTGGCCGGTACGTTGCCGGCAGCGTCCGGAGCCCGGCCATGGCCAGCGGCCGCCGCCACGATCGCGCCACCCGCTGGCTGGCCCTGCCCTTCGGGCTGCTCTGGTGGCCGGCCCTGGGGCCAGTGGGAGTCGCCGTCGCCAGCGGCGCCTTTCTGCTCGGCGGCCTCTGGCTCTCCCCCGACCTCGACACCCACTCCAACGCCACCCGCCGCTGGGGCCCCCTGCGGCTGCTCTGGTGGCCCTATCGGCGCCTGCTCAGCCACCGCTCCCTGTTCTCCCACAGCCCCTTGCTGGGCACCAGCCTGCGGCTCCTCTGGCTGGCGGTGCTGGTGCTGCTCGTCTGCGCCGCCCTTGGGCCCCTGGGCGCCCCGCCGCCCGGCGAGCTGCTGCAGCGGGGCCGGGAGCTCTGGGGCTCCCAGCGGCCCCTGTTGCTGGCCGCCTTCGTGGGCCTGGAGGTCAGCAGCTGGCTGCACCTGCTCCAGGACGGCGATCCGATCCCGCGGCTGCCGCGGCCCCTGCGCGCCCTGGGCCGTCGCCTCAGCAGCAGGCGCCGCCAGGGGCGGTAGGGGCGCCGGCCGCATCGAAGGGGAGGGCGCTGCCGCAACCCTCGAACAGGCCGTAGTGGCGGCTGAAATCACCGATGAAGTCGAAATGGGGCGCCAGCCGGCTCTCCGCGAGCATGCGGAAGGTGTTGCCGCAGACCGGAAACACCCGGCCCGTCTCGATGTGGTGGTGCTTGTCGAAGGGCAGGGCGTCGGGGTGGCCGGCGATGCTGCCCCGGTAGATCACCGCCTGGCCGTGGTCCTCGCAGGCGTCCTCCAGGGCCTCGATCTGGAACAGCCGGTAGGTGGCGGAGAAGAAGCGGATCGCGCCGGTGCGGGCGGCCAGCTCCGGGTCGGTGATCTCCAGGGGCCGGTCGTCCACCAGGCGCGGATCGGCGAAGCCGGCCTGGCGCGCCAGCCGCAGGAAGTCGTTCCAGTAGAGGGCGCCGCTGAGGCATTCACCGTGCAGCACCGGATCGTGGCGCAGGGTCTCGGGTACGCGCCGGTCGGCATACACATCCGCAAAGAAGAACTCCCCGCCGGGCTTCAGCAGCCGCCGCACCCCGCCCAGCACCGCCAGCTTGTCGGCCGACAGGTTGACGACGCAGTTGGAGATCACCAGATCGAAGCTGCCTGGCTCCAGGGGCAGGGCCTCCAGCTGCTCAATGCGGCCCTCCAGGAACCGCACGTTGGCGTAGCCGAACACCCCGGCGTGGTGGTCGGCATGGCGCCGGGCCACCGCCAGCTGCTCCGGCGTCATGTCAATGCCCACCACCTCGCCGCCGGCCCCTACCAGCTGGGCCAGCAGGTACACATCGCGGCCGCTGCCGCAGCCCAGGTCGAGCACCCGCAGGCCCTCCAGCAGCGGCGGCGCCACCAGGCCGCAGCCGTAGTAGCGGCTCAGCACCTCGGGGTGGATCCGGCCCAGCAGGGGCCGCAGCGGCGGCGGCATGCTGGTGGCATCGCAGCAGGCGCTGGTGCGCAGGTCGGCGCTGCTGCTGAGGGTGGAGCCGTAGTACTCCTGCACGCTGCGGTGCAGATCGGTGGCGCTGGTCATCGGGGGAAGGTTGCGGGGGCTGGTGGGCCTGGGGCTTGGGCGGCGGGTGGCTGGGACGGGCGGGGCTTCAGCTCAGGGCGCCCCCGCAGCTGGAGCCGGCGCCGGCGGAGCAGCCGAAACAGTGCTCGGCCACGGCGATCGGCTCGCCGTCAGGGTCCTGCTCCAGCAGCTGGCGCAGGTGGGTCCGGGGGTGGGCGGTGCCGGCCGGCAGGTCGAGCATCTGGTTGAAGTCACAGTCGTAGAGATAGCCCTGCCAGTCGACGCTGAGGGTGGAGCGGCACATCACCTGCTCCAGATTGGCCGGGTTGTGGTGCTGGCGCAGCAGGGCCATGTAGGCCTCCAGCTCCCCCTGCTGGCGCAGCACCGCCGCGAAGCGCTGGATGGGCATGTTGGTGATCGTGAACAGGCGGTTGAAGCGCAGCCCGAAGCGATCGGCCAGTTCCCGTCGGTAGTCGGCCTCGAGGGCCTTCTGGGGCGGCGGCAGGCTGGGGCCCTGGGGGTTGTACACCAGATCCAGCTCCAGGCCGGCGTCGGGATCGCCGTAGCCGAGGTCGTTGAGCTGGCGCAGGCCCGCGAGGCTGCGCGCGAACACCCCATCACCCCTCTGCCGGTCGACGTTGTCGGCGAGGTAGCAGGGCAGGGAGGCCACCACCTTCACCCCCTGCCGGGCCAGGAAGGCGGCCAGGTCCTCCTGGCCAGGCTCACTGAGGATGGTGAGGTTGCAGCGGTCGATCACCGCCACCCCCAGCCCCCGGGCCTGACGCACCAGGTCGCGGAAGCCAGGGTGCAGCTCCGGGGCACCGCCGGTGAGATCGAGGCACGTGATGTCCCGCGCCCGCAGCACCGCCGGCACCAGGGCCATGGTGTCGGCCCCCATCATTTCGGTGCGGCTGGGGCCGGCGCCCACATGGCAGTGGCTGCAGCTCTGGTTGCAGCGGTAGCCCAGGTTCACCTGCAGGGTGTCGAGCCGACCGCGGCGCAGGGCCGGGAATGGCGGGGCCAGGGTGCTGGTGGGGCCGTTCAGGTTGGTAACGCCCATGGATGGAGGGGGTGGAGTCCGGGGGGTACCGGCCGGGCGAAGAATCGGATGGGCAGGGACGCCAGGCGCCTCAGGTGCTCTCAGCGGCGGCCTCCGGCAGACCCCCGATCACGAGCCGCAGCAGAATCGGGGCCAGGAAGGTGGTGCCGATCACCATCAACAGGATGGCGGCTTCGAGGGCAGGGGTGAGGATGCCGGCCTGGGTTCCCAGACCCAGGAAGATCAGACCCACCTCCCCACGGGGCATCATCCCCAGACCCACCACCAGCCGGTTGGTGGGGTCCTTGCTGGTGTAGGTCCAGCCCGCCGCCACCTTGCCCGCCACGGCCACCACCAGCAGGAACAGGGCCACTACCAGACCCTCGCGGTTGGCGGGATCGAAGGGGTTCAGCACCGAGAGGTCCATGCCGGTGCCGATCAGCACGAAGAACACCGTGGCGAACAGGGCCACCAGGGGTTTGACCGCGGTGTCGATCGCATGGGTGTGCTTGGAGGCGCTGAGGATCAGGCCGGCGGCGAAGGCCCCCAGGGCGGCCTCGAGGCCGATGGCCTGGGCGGCGAAGCAACAGAGGGTGAGCACCACGAAGCTGGCTACCGCCACATCCCCAGGGGCCTTGAGACGGTCCACCACCCAGTCGAAGCCGGGAGCGGCATAGCGGCTCAGCAACAGCGCCACAGCCACGAAGATCACCGCAGCGGTGCACAGCTTCAGCACCGGCCCGAGGGTGAACGAACCTCCCCCGGCCAGGGAGACCACCACCGCCAGGATCACGATGCCCAGAATGTCGTCCAGCACGGCGGCACCGATGACGATCTGGCCCTCCTTGCGCTTCAGCCACTGCAGTTCACCGAACACACTCGCGGTGATGCCGATCGAGGTGGCCGTCATGGCGGCGCCGGCGAAGACGGCCGGGATGAACGGCACGTGGAAGAGGTAGTAGAGACCGGCGGTGCCGGCGGCGAAGGGCAGCACCACCCCGGTGAAGGCCACGGTTCCGGCCTGGATCCCAACGGCCACGAGTTCATCCAGCTCGCTCTCGAGGCCCGTCAGGAACAGCAGCGAAAACAGGCCGAGCTCGGCCACCACCTTCAGGCTGGAGAACGTCTCGCTGTAGAGCGAACTGACGGACTCCGGGGTCATCCCGCCCAGGGAGCTCAGCAGCCCGAGCAGGGCGCCGCTCAGCTGGGCCTGGGCCTCAGGGGGCACCACCAGATGCAGACCGGAGGCACCGATGATCACCCCGGCGACCAGTTCACCGAGGATGGTGGGCAGCTGCAGGCGCACCATCAGCTCCGCCATGAAACGGGCCGCCACGAAAATGACGAGAAAACGGCCAACCCCGATCAGGGTTTCCGTCACTTCAACCTGGTGGCTGCCGACTTCCATCAGCAAGGTGGGCAGCAGATCCATCAGGTGGGGTACGGGTGGGTGCAGTTGTAGAAGGAAGGAGGCTCGAACTGTTGTCTGGACGACACCAGAAACGAATGGATCCTGTGATGGATCCGATCAGTGCTGGTGATTGATGCCGGTCATCCACTCCAGCCGGCGGCCGAGAGCACCCCCCCCTCCGGGCAGGAACGGGTGGGGGCCAGGGGACCCGGTGGTTCAGAACTTGTGATCGCGCAGGGCTTCCACCTGGTAGATGTAAGTGATGATGGAGTAGTCCGCGTAGAACTTGGCTTCGATCTGACGGGTGATGGTGTCGGCCAGTTCGCGGGTGCCGGTGAGCACTTCGATCTTCACATTGGAGAGGGTGTGCGACACGCTGGGCTCTCCGGTGGAGCGCACATTACGGCTACCTTCTCCTCCTGCGGAGTTGACCGTATAACCGGTGGCCCCAGCAGCCTTGATGAGCTTGATGAGTTTCTTGGAAAGGATTTCCTCTCCAACGATCACCAGTTTCCAGACCTGTTGACTCATGGGTTTGACCTCTTGTCAGTGACGATGGTGAGTGAATATTCAGTTATGGACTTTAACGGCCAAGCATCACCTCTGCAATCCCGATGAACAGCGGGATGCAGATGGCGATCGCCACGGGCGTGCCGATGGCCGTGGAAGCACCGATGTAGGCCGAGGGATTCGCCGAGGGGATGCCGGCACGCAGGGTGGGCGGACCCGAGATATCCGAGCTGGAGGCGGCGATCACCGCCAGCACGACGGCGCCACCGATGCTGAAGCCGGTGATCTTGTGGATGATCAGGCCGACGCCGAAGGCCAGGAAGCCATGGACGATGGGGGAAATGAAGGCGTAGATGGCAAACCATTGGGCCACCTTGCGAAGCTCGTTCATCCGCTGGGCCGCTTCCATCCCCATGATGATCATCAGAATCGCGAGGAAGCCGCGGAACAGGGGGTTGAAGAAGCTCTCGTAGACGGGCTCGGGCTTGGTGAGGATGCCGAGGGCCACGCCCAGCAGCAGCGACGTGACGGCCGAACTCTGGATGCTTTCCTTGATGATCGGCCAGATTTCGATTTTCTCGGCGGTGTTGCCGCTCTTCTTGGAGAGGTAGACGCTGGCGACCACGATGGCCGTCACCAGCGCCGGAATGTCCATGAAGGGATAGAGGGCCGCCGTCCAGGCCTCATAGGGGATCTTGGCGGAATCCAGCTGCGGCAGCACGGCCGCCAGGGTGGAGCCACTCACCGCTCCGAACAGTCCGCCGGTGGCCACGGCGTCAGGGACGCTGATGCCGGGAAGTTTGCCCAGGGTCCAGCGGGCGATGAAAACGATCACGATGCCAACCAGGACCGCCGCAAGAGCTGGCAGAAAGATCTCGGTGGGGTTGGAATTGCGAATCGCGATCCCGCCCGTCAGGCCGATCTTCATCAGCAGGAAGAAGCTGATGAACTTGTAGATCGAATCGGGGATGGCCAGCTGGCTGCCAAGGGCGGCCACGATGATCCCGCCGATCAGGAATCCCAGGGTCGGGGACTGAACCTGCTCCAGGAAGAGCGGGAGGAAGTCGGAGATGAATGCCACGTGGTGTTGGGGTTCGCTTCGGTTGAGTGGCCGTGAAAGGTAGCAGCCGTCACAGCTCGCCCGTCGAGCGTAACGAAACGTAAAGCGCCCCTGTTTCCGGGCGGTCCAGGCCCGTCCCTGGATATCTGCCTTTTGCAAAGATGGCGGCCGTTGATGGAGCTCAGGCTCGGTGATCTCTGTGCCTTCACTGCCATTCAGTGGTCTTAAATCAGCAGGCTTTTCGTGATTCCATCTGCGATGCTGTTCTGTGTCTGGAGCCAGAACATGTTTGTGCTGGCGAATGGAGCTCACCTGGTCGGTTCTCGGGAGGTTCTGCTGCTCACAACCATTGCCCTGCAGGCTCTCCACCGGCATCCGGATGATGGCAAGGAGATCGGATGGCGCCGGCTGGGGTGATCGTGGCCGGGCCCGCCGCCGCCCGGTGGATCATCGCTTCACGACGCGATCGATCGCCCCGGGGCCTAGCCCTGTGGTCGCCGATGCCTGCCCTGGTGTCGCTGACCACCAATGGGCTCGGCGGCACCCCTCAACGGCATTCGGCGGTGGTGGGATGGGGTCGGTGTTGTTCTCAGGCCGGGGCGGGAGTAAGCATCGGCCCCTCGCTGATCCCATCCACGGGGTAGTCACAGCAACCGCCATGGGTATTCGCAGCCACCGCCAGGGTCCACCTGGCCACTGACGTCAACGTCTGCGTCGCGATCGCCAAGGATGGTCCCCGTGGTTTACGCCTCCCTGTGATGTCCGGTTTCCGGCCGCTTTTTACATCTGAAGCCGATGGGGGGGCCGCGCAGGAGGCCCTGGCGGAACTGGTGACGATCGTGGACCGTCTGCGGGACCCGGATGGCGGCTGCCCCTGGGACCTGGCCCAGACCCACAGTTCCCTGATTCCCTACGTGCTGGAGGAGGCCCATGAGGTGGCCGATGCGATCCGCCAGGGCGACGACGATCACCTGGCCGAAGAGCTGGGCGACCTGCTGCTGCAGGTGGTCCTCCACGCCCGCATCGCCAGCGAAGCGGGGGGCTTCGATCTGGCCGCCGTCGCCCGCTCCATCGCCGCCAAGCTGGTGCGCCGCCACCCGCACGTGTTCGATCCGGCGGCGGAGCGGGCCGATGACCCCGAGGCCGTGCGCCGCAGCTGGGAGGCGATCAAGGCCGCCGAGCGCCAACAGCCAGCAAGCGCCAGCCCCCTCAGCGACCGGCTGGCCCAGAAGGTGCGCGGCCAGCCGGCCCTGGCCGGCGCCATGACCATCTCGCGCAAGGCCGCCGCCGCCGGCTTCGAGTGGGACGCCATCGAGGGGGTGTGGGCCAAGGTGCAGGAGGAGATGGACGAGCTGCGGGAGGCCGTGGCCAGCGGCGACCGGGCCCATGCCCAGGAGGAACTGGGCGACGTGCTGTTCACCCTGGTGAACGTGGCCCGCTGGTGCGATCTCGACCCCGAGGAGGGCCTGGCCGGCACCAACCGCCGCTTCCTCGATCGCTTTTCCCGGGTGGAGGCCGCCCTGGGCGGCGACCTCGGCGGCCGCGGACTCGCCGAACTGGAGGGCCACTGGCAGGCGGCCAAAGCCCAGATCCGCTCCGAGAGCGGCCCTGGGCCTACCCATCCTCAGGCGGACCCTGCCGCCGGTGGTTCTTGATCGATCCCCGCTGCCGCTTGGCCTTCAGCCGGCGCTCCACCGAGCCGCGGCTGGGCTTGGTCGGCCGGCGGGGTGGCGGCGGCGGCGCGATCGCCGCCTGGATCAGCTCCACCAGGCGCTTCTGCGCCGCCTGACGGTTCTGCCACTGGGAGCGCTGCTCCGCCGCCACGATCACCAGGCCGGCCGGGGTGAGCCTGGCCGCCAGCCGCCGCAGGGCCCGCTCCCGCAGGGTCGGGGGGAGGGCGCCGCTGGCGGCCAGGTCGAACACCAGCTCCACCCGGGAGTCGGTGGTGTTCACCCCCTGGCCCCCGGGGCCGGAGGCGCGCGAAAACCGCCAGCCCAGCTCGGCCGCCGGGATCACCAGGCCGTTCCCCAGGGGCAGATCGCCTCTCACACCAGGCTCACGTCGCCGCTGCCGATGTCGAAGTAGGCGGCCTGGATGCGCAGGCGCCCGTCCGCCACGGCCTGGCGCAGCAGGGCACTGCGTTGCGGCAGCGCGGCGGCGGCGGCGGCGGCGTTGCGGCGCACCGCCTGGGCCAGGTCGGCACCGGGCTCGAGGCTGGCCCGGATCGGCGCCACCAGCTCCTCCAGCAGGGGTGTGAGCGGGTTGCTGGCCATGGCGGCGGTCACCGCGCCGCAGCCGCTGTGGCCCATCACCAGGATCAGGGGCACCGCCAGCTCCGCCACGGCGTACTCCAGGGAGGCGACACCCGCGTCGAAGGCCGTGTTGCCGGCGCTGCGCACCTCGAACAGTTCCCCGGCGCCGCAGGCGAAGATCCACTCCGGCGCCACCCGCGAATCGGCGCAGCAGAGCACCGACGCCCAGGGCCGCTGGCCGGCGGCCAGGGCATCGGGGCGCACCTGGCAGTGGAGCGGCCAGGTCTCGTGCAGCAGGGTGGCCCGGCCCTGGGGATCGTCGCTGCGCTCGGCCGCCTGCCAGGTGCGGGAGAAGTCGCGGTTGCGGCGCAGCAGCTCCTGCAGAGGGTCGCCATCGGGACGGCACACCGAGAGCCGCTCCGTCAGGGTGTCATCGGCGGCGGCGGCCGCTGCCGGCCGGGGCCCCAGGGTCTCCAGGGCCACGCCGGCGCCCGTCAGGGCGAGGAGCCCAAGGAGTTGGCGTCTGGAATGTGCCATGGCGCCGTGACAAGGGGTCCTGCCGAAGGTTTAGCTGGAAAGCCACGAGCCAACCGCATGGGACCGCAAGAGCAACCGGGCGCCTGGGTGGACGAGGAGCTGGGCGGGGTGCGCTACGGGCTGGCCGCCACCGTGGTGGAGGAGCACACCAGCCCCTACCAGCGGATCACGATCATCGACAGCCAGACCTACGGCAAGGGGCTGCTGCTCGACGGCTGCTGGATGACGGCGGAGAAGCAGGAGCGGCACTACCACGAACCCCTGGTGCATCCGGCCCTCTGCGCCGCCGCGTCGATCGAACGGGTGCTGGTGATCGGCGGCGGTGACGGCGGCACCGCCCGCGAGTGCCTGCGCCACCCCGGCGTCGCCCACCTCGACATGGTGGAGATCGACGGGCTGGTGGTGGAGCTCTCCCGCAAGCACCTGCCCAGCCTCGGCGGCGCCGCCTGGAGCGACCCCCGCTTCCACCTCACCGTCGGTGACGGCATCGCCTGGGCGGCCGAAGCCCCCGACGCCAGCTACGACGTGGTGCTGGTGGATGGCTCCGATCCGGCCGGACCTGCCGAGGGCCTGTTCAACCGCAGCTTCTTCCAGCACTGCCGCCGCCTGCTGCGCCCAGGCGGTGTGTTCGCCACCCAGAGCGAATCCCCCGAGGCCTTCCGCCAGGTCCACATCGACACCGTGCGGCTGCTGCGCGAGGTGTTCGGCCATGCCGATCCGATGTACGGCTGGGTGCCCATGTACCCCAGCGGCTGGTGGAGCTGGACCTTCGCCTGCCCCGAAGGCCCCCGCTACCGGGAGCCCCTGGCGGAGCGCGCCGCGGCGGTGGCGCCGGGCTGCAGCATCTGGTCGCCGCGCTGGCAGCGGGGGGCCTTCGAGGCGGTGCCGGCCTTCGTGGAGCGCCAGCTGGCCGATGTGGCGAGCCAGCCATGAACCCGGAGCTGTTCGACACCGAAGGGGCGATCTACATGGGGGCCCGCCGCGAGCCGGCGGGCTGTGCCGTGGGCCTGTTCGGCGTTCCCTACGACGGCACCACCTCCTTCCGCCCCGGCGCCCGCTTCGGTCCGGCGGCGATCCGGGACGTGAGCAGCGGCCTGGAGAGCTACGACCCCCAGCTCGAGCTGGATCTCGAGGACCTGGCCTTCGCCGACCTCGGGGCCGTGGCGATCCCCTTCGGCGCCCCCGAGCCGGTCGTGGCGGCGGTGCACCAGGCCACCGAAGCGGTGCTGGCGTTGGGTCTGGCGCCCCTGATGCTGGGCGGTGAGCACTCCATCAGCAGTGGGGCCGTGGCGGCGGTGGCGCAGCGCCACCCCGATCTGGTGCTGGTGCAGCTCGATGCCCACGCCGACCTGCGCCAGAGCTGGCTCGGGGCCCGCCACAGCCATGCCTGCGCCATGCGTCGCTGCCTGGAGGTGCTGCCCAGCGGGGAGTTGCGCCAGATCGCCATCCGCAGCGGCACCCGCGAGGAGTTCCAGGAGCTGCGCAGCAGCGGCCGGCTGGTGCCGATCGCCGCGATGGCCGAGGCGCTCGCCCCACTGCGGGGCCGGCCTCTCTATCTAACCGTCGACCTCGACTGGTTCGATCCCGCCGTGCTGCCGGGCACGGGCACCCCGGAGCCCGGTGGCTTCCACTGGCCCCAGTTCGCCGAGCTGGTGGAGGAACTGCGCCATCACCAGCTGGTGGCCGCCGATGTGGTGGAGCTGGCGCCCCAGCTCGACCCCAGCGGCGTCAGCGCCGTGCTGGCCGCCAAGGTGACCCGCAGCCTGCTGCTGCTGCTTGGTGCTCAGTAACAGCAGGTGCCGCTGGCGCGCTGCTCGCGCAGGCGGGTGTGCTGCTGGCCGATCAGCTGCACGGCCAGGGTGGGGTGGTTGTGCAGCAGGTTGAGGAAGCGGAGCCGATCGAGGCGCAGCACCTCCACCGGCGTTCGGGCGAAGGCGTCGCTGCGGTGGCTCAGCTCGCGCCAGGTGATGTCTTGGTAGCTGAACAGTTCTCCCGGGCGGAAGCAGGTTTTCTCACCCTGCTCGCCCACCAGCTCGACGATGCCGCGACGCACGGCGTAGATGGCGTTGGCGCTGGCGCCGCGGGAGAAGACGTGGGCTCCTGTGGGGAGGGTGAAGGTTTCACAATCCACATGAACGGCCATCAGGTCGATGGGTGATGGGGAAGTGGCGGTTCTGATCAATTCAGGGGACCTCCGAGGTGGGGGTGAACAAGTAGATCTTTCCTAGGGCCAAACAGGGCGCTTTGCTAGGAGAAGGAGGGGAGAAACGGGAAAAAAAGCCAGAAATGTATGACTCGTCACACATTTGACCCTTCCGGCGCCGTCAGGAGAGGCCGGTGGCCAGGCTGAGCTGCTGGCTGCCCACCGGAACGTGCCCCGGCTTCAGCAGGCCGTCGGGGGACACCACCGGCAGCCGGGGGGGTCGTGCCGTCCAGTGATGGCACCAAAGGTCGGCCACCAGATCGGGATGGATGGGCAGCTGACGCAGCTGGCACCATCCCATCTCCACCCCGGCAGGGGGGGTGCAGTGGCGACAGCTGCGACAGTTGGGACGGTTGCCCATCCGGTTGACCTGGTGGGCTAACCAAAGTACGCAGTTCTTCGCCAGTGTGATAGGGGTGAAAGCCGAATCACAGGCTTTCTTCCGTATTGGAGGCGACAGCGCTTCCCCAGGCCGAGGTCGACCGCTCCATAGGATTGCGCCACCGGGCACCGGCGTCCCCATGGCCGGCCGGCCGCCTCGATGGATACCACCTCCCTGCGCCGCACACCCCTGGACGCCGCCGCCGATGCAGCGGGCGCCCGCATGGTGCCGTTCGCCGGCTGGCGGATGGCGATCCAGTTCTCCGGCCTGGTGCAGGAGCACAACGCCGTGCGCCAGCACTGCGGCGTCTTCGACATCTCCCACATGGGCGTGCTCACCCTGCGGGGGCAGGGCACCAAGGATGCCCTGCAGCGGCTGGTGCCCACCGACCTGTTCCGCATCGGCCCCGGCGAGGCCAGCTACACCGTCCTGCTCAACGAAGCCGGCGGCATCCGCGACGATCTGATTGTCTACGACCGGGGTCGGGTGGACGGCCCCGAGGGCGAGCGCGATGAACTGGTGCTGGTGATCAACGCCGCCTGCGCCGAGGCCGACACCGCCTGGATCGCCAGCCAGCTGGAACCCGAGGGGATCACCATCACCGACCGCAAGGGCGACGGGGTGCTGCTGGCCCTGCAGGGCCCGGAGGCCCCCGCCCGCCTGGAGGCCCTGGTGGGCACGAGCCTGGCGGGACTGCCCCGCTTCGGCCACCGGGAGCTGGCCATCGACGGCGCGCCGGTGTTCGTGGGCCGCACGGGCTACACCGGTGAGGACGGCTTCGAGCTGCTGCTGGGCCGCGAGGCCGGCGTGGCGCTGTGGCAGCGGCTGCTGGCCGAGGGCGTCATCCCCTGCGGTCTCGGCGCCCGCGACACCCTGCGGCTGGAGGCGGCGATGCACCTCTACGGCAACGAGATGGATGCGGCCACCACCCCCCTGGAGGCGGGTCTGGGTTGGCTGGTGCACCTGGAGATGCCCGCCGACTTCATCGGCCGGGCCGCCCTGGAGCGCCAGACCGCTGAGGGGGTGGGCCGCAAGCTGGTGGGGCTGAAGCTGCAGGGCCGTGCCATCGCCCGCCACGGCTACCCGGTCCTGCAGGACGGCGTGGCGGTGGGTGAGGTCACCAGCGGCACCTGGTCCCCCACCCTGGGGGAAGCGGTGGCCCTGGCCTATGTGCCGGCGGTGGCGGCCAAGCCCGGCACGGAGCTGGCGGTGGAGATCCGCGGCCGGGCCGAGCCGGCCGTGGTGGTCAGGCGGCCGTTCTACCGGCGCGGCTGAGGACGCCAGGGCCGCGGGCGCCCTGTGGGAAACTCGCGGATTGATGTGTTCTTCCCCATGCGCAGCCACGGGTGCGGCGATCTGCGCAACGACGCCATCGGCCAGCAGGCCCAGCTGTGCGGCTGGGTCGACCGGCGCCGTGACCACGGCGGGGTGATCTTCATCGACCTGCGCGACCGCACGGGCACCGTGCAGATCACGGTGGATCCCGATCTGGCCCCCGCCGCCTTCGCCGTGGCCGAGCGGCTGCGCAACGAGACCGTGCTGCGGGTGGAGGGCAAGGTGCGGGCCCGGCCGGCCGAGTCCCTCAACGAACGCCTCGCCACCGGCGCCATCGAGGTGCTGGCGAGTGGCATCACGGTGCTCAATGAGGTGCGCGGCAACCTGCCCTTCCCGGTGTCGGTGCACGACGAGGAGAACACCCGCGAGGAACTGCGGCTGCGCCACCGCTACCTCGACCTGCGCCGCGAGCGCATGGCCCGCAACCTGCGGCTGCGCCACGCCACCGTCAAGGCTGCTCGCGGCTATCTGGAGGGGGAAGGCTTCATCGAGGTGGAGACCCCGGTGCTCACCCGCTCCACCCCCGAGGGCGCCCGCGACTACCTGGTGCCCAGCCGGGTCTGCGGTGGGGAATGGTTCGCCCTGCCCCAGTCGCCCCAGCTGTTCAAGCAGTTGCTGATGGTGGGAGGCCTGGAGCGGTACTACCAGGTGGCCCGCTGCTTCCGCGACGAGGACCTGCGGGCCGACCGCCAGCCGGAGTTCACCCAGCTGGACATGGAGATGAGCTTCATGGACCAGGAGCAGATCCTGGCGCTTAACGAGGGCCTGATCGCCGCCATCTGGAAGGCGGTGAAGGGCATCGAGCTGCCCCGCCCCTTCCCTCGCCTCACCTGGCACGAGGCGATGGCCCGCTACGGCACCGACCGTCCCGACACCCGCTATGGCATGGAGCTCACCGACGTGAGCGACCTGGTGGCCAGCATGGGCTTCAAGGTGTTCTCCGGCGCCGTGGCGGCCGGGGGCTCGGTGAAGTGCATCGCCGTGGCCGGCGGCAACGAGGCCGTCAGCAACGTGCGCATCAAGCCGGGCGGCGATGTGTTCAGCGAGGCCCAGAAGGCGGGAGCCGGCGGCCTGGCCTTCATCCGGGTGCGGGCCGGCGGCGAGATCGACACGATCGGCGCCATCAAGGACAACCTCACCGCCGCAACGAAGGCGGAACTGCTGCAGCGCACCGGCGCCAGCGAAGGCACCCTGCTGCTGTTCGGCGCCGGTGACACCGCCACCGTCAACAAGGCCCTGGACAGGGTGCGCCAGTACCTGGCCCGCGAACTGGGCCTGGTGCCGGCCGAGCGGGACAACGACCAGTGGAACTTCCTCTGGGTCGTGGATTTCCCGATGTTCGAGTTCAACGCCGGCGAAAACCGCCTCGAAGCCCTGCACCATCCCTTCTGTGCCCCCAACCCGGGCGACCTGGGCAGCGATCCCGACCAGTGGGCCACCACCCTCCCCACGGCCCGCGCCCAGGCCTACGACCTGGTGCTCAACGGCCTGGAGCTGGGCGGCGGCTCCCTGCGCATCCACGATTCGGCCCTGCAGCGCCAGGTGCTCCAGACCATCGGCCTGCCCCTGGAGGAGGCCGAGCGCCAGTTCGGCTTCCTGATGGAGGCCCTCGACATGGGCGCTCCGCCCCACGGCGGCATCGCCTTCGGCATGGACCGGCTGGTGATGCTGCTGGCGGGCGAGGAATCGATCCGCGACACGATCGCCTTCCCGAAAACCCAGCAGGCCCGCTGCCTGATGACCCAGGCCCCGGCCGATGTGGCGCCCAAGCAGCTGGAGGAGCTGCACGTGGCCAGCACCTGGACGGACGAGGAGGCTTAGGCGCCCCCAGCCCGGGTCGAGGCGATCCCTGGAAGACGGAACGAACGGCCGATCTCTCAGTAGCTTCGCTGTACCGCTTTCCTTCGCCCTCACCTTCCCGCCATGCCCCCCACCGTCACCGCTCCCCCCATCGACATCGGCATTCCGGCGGATCAGCGCCAGCAGATCGCCGAGGGCCTCGGCCGCGTGCTGGCCGACAGCACCGTGCTCTACTCCAAGACCCACGGCTTCCACTGGAACGTCACCGGGCCGATGTTCAACACGCTCCACCTGATGTTCATGGGCCAGTACACGGAGCTCTGGACCGCCCTCGACCTGATCGCCGAGCGCATCCGGGCCCTCGGTTTCCCGGCCCCCTACGGCGGCTCGATCTACGCCGGTCTCTCCTAGGTCCCCGAGGCCGACGGGGTGCCCGCCGCCCTGGCCATGGTGCGGGAACTGGTGGAGGGCCACGAGGCGGTGGCCCGCACGATCCGCACGGTGTTCACCATCGCCGATGAAGCCAACGACCAGCCCACCGCCGACCTGCTCACCCAGCGGCTGCAGATCCACGAGAAGACGGCGTGGATGCTCCGGAGCCTCCTGGAGGGGTGAGCCTGAGGGCTCTGGCCTGCGCCGGGGCGCGCCCGCGCTGCGGGCAACGCCCGGCTACGGCCAGCCCCCTCAGGCCTCCCCAAGGAGGCTGGGGAAGGGAGGGAGGGGGTGCTGGGCGGGGAGATCCTGGGGGCGGTCGGACTGGAAGGGGTCGGTAGATTGGGGGATCAGCGCAGCGCCCGATGTCCGCACCGTCCGCCCCGCGGGGCCATGCCGCGAAGTTCGTCTTCGTCACCGGCGGGGTGGTGTCCAGCATCGGTAAGGGCATCGTGGCGGCCAGCCTCGGGCGGCTGCTCAAATCGCGGGGCTACAGCGTCTCGATCCTGAAGCTGGATCCCTATCTCAACGTGGATCCGGGCACGATGAGCCCCTACCAGCACGGTGAGGTGTTCGTCACCGAGGACGGCGCCGAGACCGACCTGGATCTGGGCCACTACGAGCGCTTCACCGACACGGCCATGTCGCGCCTCAACAGCGTGACCACCGGCTCGATCTACCAGGCGGTGATCAACAAGGAGCGCCGCGGCGACTACAACGGCGGCACCGTGCAGGTGATCCCCCACATCACCGGCGAGATCCGCGAGCGCATCCACCGGGTGGCGGCCAACAGCGGCGCCGATGTGGTGATCACCGAGATCGGCGGCACGGTGGGCGACATCGAATCGTTGCCGTTCCTGGAGGCGATCCGCGAGTTCCGGGGCGATGTGGGCCGTCACGACATCGCCTATGTGCACGTCACCCTGTTGCCGTTCATCGGCACCTCCGGCGAACTCAAGACCAAGCCCACCCAGCACTCGGTGAAGGAGCTGCGCTCGATCGGCATCCAGCCCGACGTCCTCGTCTGCCGCAGCGACCGGCCGATCAGCACCGACCTCAAGGCCAAGATCGGCGGCTTCTGCGGCGTGCCGGCCAGTGCCGTGATCCAGGCCCTCGATGCCGACAGCATCTATGCGGTGCCCCTGGCCATGGAGAGCGAGGGCCTCTGCCGCCAGGTGCTCGACGTCCTCTCCCTGGTCGACCACGACAGCGACATGGCGCGCTGGGCCGATCTGGTGGAGAAGCTGCGCCACCCCGGGCCCGCCGTGAAGGTGGCCCTGGTGGGCAAGTACGTGCGGCTCAACGACGCCTACCTCTCGGTGGTAGAAGCGTTGCGCCATGCCTGCCTGGAGCGGGACGCCTCCCTTGATCTCCACTGGGTCTGCGCCGAGCAGATCGAAAGCCAGGGTGCCGATGCCCTGCTGCGGGGCATGGATGCGGTGGTGGTGCCCGGCGGCTTCGGCCATCGCGGTGTCGACGGCAAGGTGGCCGCGATCCGCTGGGCCCGGGAGCAGCGGGTGCCGTTCCTGGGGCTCTGCCTGGGGATGCAGTGCGCCGTGATCGAGTGGGCCCGCAACCAGGCCGGCCTGGAGGGTGCCACCAGCGCCGAACTCGACCGCGCCACCCCCCACCCCGTGATCCACTTGCTACCCGAACAGCAGGACGTGGTGGATCTGGGGGGCACCATGCGGCTGGGCGTCTACCCCTGCCGGCTGACGGCGGGCACCATGGCCCAGCGCCTCTATGGCGAGGAGGTGGTCTACGAGCGCCACCGCCACCGCTACGAGTTCAACAACGCCTACCGCTCCCTGTTCCTGGAATCGGGCTACGAGATCAGCGGCACCTCCCCGGACGGCCGCCTGGTGGAACTGATCGAGCTCAAGGACCACCCCTTCTTCACCGCCTGCCAGTACCACCCGGAGTTCCTGTCCCGGCCCGGCAAGCCCCACCCCCTGTTCCGCGGCCTGATCGAGGCGGCCCAGCAGCGGCGCGGTGAGGTGGCCCGCAACGTCCAGCAGGCCCAGGCGACGTCCGCTCCCCAGGCGATGCCTGTGCAGGCCTGACGCCGTCAGGGGATCGGCTCGCCAACAACGGGCAACCCAGCTTGCTGGTTCGCCCGTAAAATGGGTTTCCAGCAGCCATGGGTTGATGAAAACGACCTTGGACCTGCCGGACCACCTCTTGCGCCAAGCCAAGCAGCGGGCCCTCCAGCAGGGCCGCACTCTCAAGGAACTCGTGGCTGAGTCCATCCGTCAGGGCCTCCATGGCAGCACGACGGCGTCTGTGCCCATCGCGAGCGATGGGGTGATGGTGGATTCAGCCGGGCTGCCGGTGTTCCGGTGTGAGACAACAAGCGACCGGCCGGGAATCGATCTGGCCACGGCCTTGCAGCTGGAGCAACAAGGCCTGGAGCTGGAGGACCTCCGCCGTGCCGGCCCACCTGCTTGATGTCAACGTGTGGGTGGCGGCAGTCTTCGTGGCCCATCCAGCCCATCACTCCGCCCAGGCGGTGCTGCTTCAGGCCACGCCCGCGGCTCCGGCCCTGTTC
Source organism: Cyanobium sp. Cruz CV13-4-11 (assembly GCF_024346055.1). GTDB lineage: Bacteria > Cyanobacteriota > Cyanobacteriia > PCC-6307 > Cyanobiaceae > Cyanobium. Next base: position 81,925 of record NZ_JAGQCH010000012.1, on the reverse strand, counting down.
TGCCGAGCCACCCAGCAGAGCTTTCTGCGCCTGGTCTCCACTCCGGCGCTCTGCACGGCCTACCAAGCGGCGTCGATCACGAATCAGAATGCGCTGGCTGCATCGGAGGCCTTTCAGGCCCTGTCCCAGCACGTTGGATCAGGATTTTCGCCAGTTCCTCGGGGCGGGGCTTGACCTGGAACTCCTGCAGGCTGATTCCGATGGTGGAGGTTGAGATGCCTGCCCCCGACCTGCCCGCGATGGCCGTGGTGGAAACCTTTCACTCCCTGCAGGGGGAGGGTGTCCATGCCGGCCGCAGCGCCTTCTTCATCCGCCTGGCGGGCTGCGATGTTGGTTGCCCCTGGTGCGACACCAAGCACTCCTGGCCGGAGGCGGCCCATCCGCGGCGCCCCCTGGCCGACCTGGCGGCCGAGGCCACCGCTGCCGCCGCCGCCGGGGCTGCCTTCGTGGTGATCACCGGCGGCGAGCCCCTGCAGCAACCCCTCGACGCCCTCTGCGCCGCCCTGGCTGCGGTGGGCCTGCCATTGCACCTGGAAACCAGCGGCGTGGGGCCCTTCAGCGGCGGCTTCGACTGGGTCACCCTCTCGCCCAAGCCCCACCGCCCCCCGAGCGCCGACGTCCTGGCCCGCTGCCACGAACTCAAGGTGGTGGTGCACGAGCCAGCAGACCTTGGCTTTGCTGACGCCATGGCCCGCGCCGCCAGCACGACCCGCGCGGGGAGCGGCTCGGAAGCGCCTGTGCTCCTGCTGCAACCCGGTTGGCAGAGCGCCGAGGGCCAGAGTCTGGCGATTGATCATGTGCGGTCTCATCCGGCTTGGCGGCTCAGCCTGCAGAGCCACAAGTGGCTGGGGGTGCGCTGAAGACTCAGAGGGCCTGGGCCGGCTGCTGCACCTTCTCCGCCTTCCAGAGCCGCCAGCGCAGCTCCAGATCCTTGGGGGTGAACACCACAATCGGCCGGCTGGCGTCGTAGGGCACCACGAAGGGCTTGCTGCCCATGGGCACGAACACCTTGCGCTTCGCCTGGCCGGGGGGGCAGGCCATCCGGGTCGTCACCATCGGGCCCACATCGCTCACCGTGTAGACGCTGACGCCCAGGCCCTTCAGCTTGCTGGCGCGGAAGCGGCCGCGGAAGGCCTGCTGGTTGCAGTCGGCCTCCACCTGGCGGCCGGGGATCAGCTGCACCCGCCAGTCGCTTGGGTGGGGGGAGAGGCGCGGATCGGCGCCGCCGGGCAGCACGCCGGGCAGCTGGATCACCCAGCGGGTCTGGGCGGCGGTGGGTTTGGGGTAAGGCGTCAGATCCAGCCGGGGGACGGCCAGGGCCGGAGCCCCCCATGCCGCGAGCAGGGACGGCAGGGTGACGATGAAGCTGGCGGTGGCCGCCGCCAGGCTGGCGCGGCGCAGGGCGTGGGCCATGGGGATCCTCATTCGATCACGATGGCATCCTCCGGCCCCTGCGGCCGCTTCCACAATGGGGACACCCTGTTCCCACCAGCCCCATCACGCGCTTCCCCGCCACGCCCCCCCCCGCCACGCCGCTGGCCATCGCCCTGCTCTCGGGCGGGCTGGATTCGGCCACCGCCGCCGCCCTGGCGATCGAGGCGGGCCACCGGGTGATCGGCCTGTCCTTTGATTACGGCCAGCGCCACCGGCGCGAGCTGGCCGCCGCCGCCACCGTGGCCGGAGCCCTGGCGCTGGAGGAGCACCACGTGATCGCCGTGAACCTGGCGGCCTGGGGTGGCTCGGCCCTCACCGATCCGGCCATCCCCGTCCCGGACGAAGGGGTGCGCGAGGGGGTGATTCCCACCACCTACGTGCCCGGACGCAACACGGTCTTCATCGCCCTGGGACTGAGCCTGGCCGAAGCCCGCGGGGCCGGCAGCCTGGTGCTGGGGGTCAACGCGGTGGACTACTCCGGCTACCCCGATTGCCGCCCCGACTACCTGGCCGCCTTCCAGAGCCTGGCCGACCTGGCCACCAAGGCGGGGCGGGAGGGGCATGGCGCCCGCCTCTGGGCCCCCCTGGTGGCCTGGGACAAGGCCACCATCGTGCGCGAGGCCCTGCGGCTGGGGGTGCCGATCGCGGAGACCTGGAGCTGCTACAGCGGCGAGGATCTCCCCTGCGGCCGCTGCGACAGCTGCCGCATCCGTGATGCCGCCCTGGTCGCCGCCGGCCGGGCCGATCTGGCCAGCGCCGCGATCCGCGCCGGAGCTGCCCTCCGCGCCGGAGCCGACGGTTGAAGCGCGAGCCGCTCCCCTGGCTGGAGCCCCGGTCCCTGGCCCGGGTCCTGGCGGACCGTTTCGGCCAGGACGGCCTGGTGCTGCTCGATGGCGACGGCAGCCCCCTCGGCCGCCGCGGCGTGCTCGGGGTGGAGCCGCTGGCCACGGTGGACAGCCGGGGCCTGCCGGGCACCCCAGGCGCGGAGGATCCCTTCGCCGTCCTGGCGGACCTGGAGCGCCAGGGGGGGCCGTGGCTGGGCTGGCTCGGCTACGAGGCCGGGGCCTGGGTGGAGCCCGGCGAGCACTGGCAGGGCTCCGACATGGCCACCCTGTGGGCGGCCCGCCACGATCCCCTGATCCACTTCGATCGGGGCGAGCAGCGGCTCTGGCTCGAGGGCCATGACCCCGCCCGGATGGCGGCCATGGTCCGGCTGCTGCGGGACCCGGGTACGGCCGCGGCAGTGGCCGCAGAGGTGGCCGCCGATGGGCCCGGCATCGCCCGGGATGCCTGGAAGTGGCACACCCCCCCGGATACCTACGCCGCCCAGGTGGGGATCCTGCGGGAGTGGATCGCCGCCGGTGATCTGTTCCAGGCCAACCTCACCGCCTGCTGCGAGAGCCTGCGGCCGGAGCCGCCCGACCCGCTGGCGCTGTACCGCCGCCTCGTGGGCCACGGACCGGCCCCGTTCGCGGGCCTGGCGATCGCCGGCGAGGAGGCGGTGATCTCCGCCTCGCCCGAGCGTTTCCTGCGCCTGCACCCCGATGGGCGGGTGGAGACGCGGCCGATCAAGGGCACCCGGCCACGCCACGGCGACCCCGACGCCGATGCCGCCAGTGCCGCCGCCCTGATCTGCGACCCCAAGGACCGGGCCGAGAACGTGATGATCGTCGACCTGCTGCGCAACGACCTGGGCCGGGTCTGCGTGCCGGGGTCGGTGCATGTGCCCCAGCTGCTGGGGCTGGAGAGCTACGCCCACGTGCACCACCTCACCTCGGTGGTGATGGGCCAGCTCGCCGACGGCCGTGGCCTGGTGGACCTGCTGCGCGCCTGCTGGCCGGGGGGCTCGATCACGGGTGCCCCCAAGGTGCGCGCCTGCCGGCGCCTCAACCAGCTCGAGCCGGTGCCGCGGGGGCCCTACTGCGGCTCCCTGTTCCACCTCGGGGCCGATGGTGGTTTCGACAGCAGCATCCTCATCCGCACCCTGCTGCAGAGGGGCCGCCGCCTGCGCCTGCACGCCGGTGGCGGCATCGTCGCCGACTCCGACCCGGCGGGGGAGGCCCGGGAGATGGGCTGGAAGATCGAACCCCTGCTGGAGGCCCTGGCATGAGCGGCGGCGACCCCACTGGTCCAGGCCCCACGGCCATCGCCTGGATCGATGCGCCAGCGCCGGAAGGAACCTGGGGCGACCCGGACCACCTCAGCCTGCCCCTGAGCGACCGGGGCCTGCTGCTGGCCGATGGCTTGTTCGAGACGGTGCTGGTCCAGGCGGGGCGCCCCCGGCTGCTGGCGGAGCACCTGGAGCGCTGGCAGGCCTCGGCCGCCAGCCTGGGGATGGACCCCCCCCCCGGCGCCGATCGGGTGCTGCCGCTGCTGGCGGAGGCCGTGGCCCGCAGCGGCCTCCGCGGCGATGGCGCCCTGCGGCTCAACTGGAGCCGGGGGAGCGGCGGCGGCCGGGGCCTGGCCCTGCCGGCGCCGGGCGAACCCCAGGGGCGGCCGCGCTTCTGGTTGCAGCTGAGCCCCTGGACGCGACCCAGCGCGCCGGTGGCGGTGATCGTCAGCCGCCTGGAGCGCCGTAACCCCGACAGCCTGGTGGGCCGCTGCAAGACCTTCGCCTATGCCGGCGCCATCCAGGCCCTGCGGGAGGCCCGGGCCGCCGGCGCCGACGATGCCCTGCTGCTGGGAGGTGGCGGCGACCTCTGCTGCGGCACCAGCGCCAACCTGCTCGTGCGCCTCAAGGGCGCGTGGATCACGCCGCCCCTGGCCAGCGGCTGCCTGCCGGGGGTGATGCGGGGCCGAGGGCTGGCCCGGGGGCTGGTGCGGGAGGGCCGCCTCGGCGTCGCGGACCTGCTGGCCAGCGAGGGGGCCCTGCTGATCAACAGCCTGGGGCACCGGCCGATCCACCGCTGCGGGGACAGTGATCTGCCCCTGCCGAGCGGGGCTGAGGGCCTGTGGGAGCGGCTGCTGGCGTCGGCTTAGGTTGGCCCCAGAATCGCTCCAACACCTTGTCCGACGCTGTGGGGGGCCTGGGGTCCCGGAAGCCTCTGGCAGCAGGTCTGCTGGTCTGCCTGGGGCTGGCCGTGGCCGGTTGCGGCGCCACCTCCAGGGAGGTGGCCAACCAGAAGGCCAAGCCGGGTGATCTGCTGGTGGAGGCCGACGGCAGCCGGGTGGAGCTCGTCAGAGCCTTCACGCCGGGCGTTGCCAATGGCCTTCACAAGGGTGTCGTGAAGATCACAACAGAGGCTGGAGATGCCAAGGGGCAGATGTACGAAGTCACGGCTATCTGCAGCGTCAAAGGAGAACCGAATTGGCCCACCTATGACAACATCTTCGGCGATCCGATCAGCGATCTCAACGCCAAGAGAGCATTCCCAGTCAAGGATCGCTGGCAGTTCCTGTTCCATTTTGACGGTCGGACGGAAAAGACCGGACGTCTTGAACCCAGTGGCTGGGTCTCACGACTGAAGGACAATCTGTGCCGAAAGGGCGATTTCGACGACACCTGATCCTTCCCCCGATCGGGGCGGTGGCTGCGCCAGCATCAGCGTGATAATGATTCCTGTTTCAATCTGATGTAGTGAACGTCAAGGTGCCAGCATCCTGTAGCAATAGACACTTTCGAGCCGCAGATCATCCTTTTGGATGGTGAGGAAACTGCGCCTCGGTCTCTCGATGCCAAAAACCCTCTTCTCCGTCGATCTCACCAAGCCGATGGATCAGCAGGACATGCCCGGGCATAACCGCTGGCATCCCGAGATTCCGGCCGTGGCCTCGGTGAATCCTGGTGATGTGTTCCGGATCGAATGCAAGGACTGGACCGATGGCCAGATCAAGAACAACGACGACCCCAAAGACATCGAAGATGTCAATCTGGAGGTTGTTCACGTCCTGAGTGGACCGATCTGGGTCAATGGGGCCCAGCCCGGCGACATCCTGGTGGTCGACATTCTTGATGTCGGCGCCCTGCAAGGCGATGAATGGGGATTCACGGGCATCTTCGCCAAGGAGAACGGCGGTGGCTTCCTCACCGATCACTACCCCAAGGCCGCCAAAGCCATCTGGGATCTGGAGGGCATCTACACCTCCTCCCGCCACATTCCCGGTGTGCGTTTCGCCGGCATCACCCACCCGGGCCTGATCGGCTGCGCCCCTTCCCAGGAGCTGCTGAATGAGTGGAACCGTCGCGAGACGGAACTGGTGAAGACCGCCCCCGACCGCCGCACCTATGGCGCCGGCCTCTCCGGCAGCGAGCCGGTGCTGGCGGCCCTGCCCAACCCCAACAGCGCCATCCTCGGCACCCTCCCATCCAGCGAGTTCGCGCGGGTGGCCAACGAAGCCGCCCGCACCGTTCCGCCCCGGGAGCATGGCGGCAACTGTGACATCAAGAACCTCACCAAGGGCACGCGGATCTACTTCCCCGTCTATGTCGAAGGCGCCAAGCTCTCGATGGGTGACATCCACTTCTCCCAGGGGGATGGGGAGATCTCCTTCTGCGGTGCCATCGAGATGTCCGGTTACCTCGATCTCCATGTGGAGATCATCAAAGGTGGCATGGCGAAGTATGGGATGGTCAACCCCATGTTCAAGACCAGCCCGGTGGAACCCCACTACTCCGACTACCTGGTGTTCGAAGGCATCTCCGTCGATGAATTCGAAGGCAAGCAGTACTACATGGACGTGCACATTGCCTACCGGCGTGCCTGTCTCAATGCCATTGAGTACCTCAAGAAGTTCGGCTACACCGGTGAGCAGGCCTACCTGCTGCTGAGCTGTGCGCCGGTGGAAGGCAGGATCAGCGGCATCGTTGACATCCCCAACGCCTGTTGCACCCTGGCTATCCCCACCTCGATCTTCGATCAGGACATTCTTCCCTGCTGACCAGCCAAGGGAAACGGGGGGGCCTGAGTGTCAGGCCCCTTTTCTTTTGTATTGCCGTTCTGCGTTTGTTTCTCTCACCGTTTGCACCATGCCTGTCTACGAATACAGCTGCAGCAATGGCTGCGACAACTATGAAGTCTGGCGCAGCATTGATGAGCGCCAGAAAGAAACCAACTGCCCGACCTGCACGGCGGAAGGCGTCCGCGTGTTCACCCCTGTGATGTCGCTCAGCGGTCCGCTCAGGCTGAAGCAGGAACAGTCCGGCCCGCGGCTGGTGCGTAAGGAAACCAAGGAGCCGGCTGGTAAGCAGCGTCTCAAAGAGAGCGGCACCCGTCCTTGGATGCTGAATCGCGGCTGTTGAGACCAGAGGGCCGCAGGTGATGCTGGTAAAGAAAACTATCCCAGTCCGCATCACCTTTGGCTAGCGGACTGGGAGAAAAGAGTGCCTCAGACCGTGAGGAATTCCTTGATCACGTCATCGGAAAGCTGATCGGTCTGGCCGCTGGAGACGATGCCGCCGCGCTGCATGGCGTAGTAGTAATCGGACTGGCGCACGAAGTGCAGGTGCTGCTCCACCAGCAACACGCTGATGCCGGTTTCTTTCATGATGCGCTGCACCGCATGCTCAATGTCCAGGATGATTGAGGGCTGAATGCCTTCGGTGGGTTCATCCAGGAGCAGCAGCTTGGGCTTGCCAAGCAGGGCGCGGGCGATGGCCAGCTGTTGTTGCTGACCGCCACTAAGGTCGCCGCCTTTGCGCTTGAGGAACTTTTCGAGGATCGGGAACAGATCGAAGATCAGCGGATCGATGTGGCGGTTCTTTTCCAGGCCCCCGGGCAGGGCCTCCATGCCGAGCAGCAGATTTTCCTTGACCGTCACCTGGGGAATGATGTCCCTGCCCTGGGATACGTAGCCGATCCCGGCCCGGGCCCGCTTGTAGGGCGGTTGGGTGGTGAGCTGGCCATCCTGGTAATTGATGGTCCCCGATCGCTGCTGCAACAGGCCGATGACCGTCTTGAGGAAGGTGGTCTTGCCGACGCCGTTACGGCCGATCAGGCAAACCATCTTGCCTTCATGGATGGTCAGGTCAACGTTGCGGAGAATGTGGCTTTCTCCGAAATAGACATTCAGGTCGGAGACCTGGAGCAGGGGTTGGGCGCTGGTGGGGGACATGGGGTCGGTGGGTGATGGTCGGGAAGCGATTACTGTTCGGGCGGCCCCAGGTAGACCTCGATCACCCGCGGGTCGGCTTTGACCTTCTCCAGAGGCCCTTGGGTCAGCACCTGTCCCTGGTGCAACACGGTGACGTCAAACCCCAGGTCGCGGATGAACTCCATGTCGTGCTCAATCACCACGACGGTGTGGTCGCCGGCCAGGGACTTGATCAGCTCGGCGGTGCGCAGGGTTTCCTCGTCTGTGAGGCCGGCGACGGGTTCATCCAGCAGCAGCACTTCGGGGGCCTGGGCCACGAGGGAGGCGATCGCCAACCACTGCTTTTGCCCGTGGGAGAGCGAGCCAGCCTTGACGGTGGCAAACGGCGTGAGGCCGACGTAATTCATGATCCGATGCACCTCATCCTTCGAGGATTGGGGCAGGCCGGAGCCCAGCAGGCTCAAGGCGTTTTTCTCGGGCGAGGCGGACAGCTCCAGGTTGCGCAGCACCGTGAGATTCTCAAACACCCGCGGGGTCTGAAACTTGCGGCCGATGCCATTACGGGAGATCTGCTGCTCGGACACACCGAGCAGTGACTTGCCTTTGAAGGACACCGTCCCCTTCGTGGGCCTCACCTTGCCTGTGATCACATCCAGAAAGGTGGTCTTGCCAGCACCGTTGGGGCCGATGATGGACTTCAACTCACCCTTGTAGAGCTTCAGGCTGAGGTCGGTGAGGGCATAGAAGCCATCGAAACTCACGCTGACGTCATTGAGCTCGAGTAGAGGTTCTGACATGGACATCGGAAGGGTGCGAGATCAAATAAGCGGTCACAGCAGACAAGCCAGGACGGGTCCCCTGGAGGACTAATCCACGGGAATGGCCTCCTTATCGATCTGGGGGTAGGTCTTGGCCTTCTTGGCGATGCCGAAGGCTGCCAGAAAGGTGCGGAAGCCGCCTTTGGTGATCCAGCCGTAGATGCCGTCGGGCATCAGAACCACCACGAAGATGAACAGGGCCCCCTGCACGAACAACCACGCCTCCGGCAGGGCTTCGCTCACCAGGCTGCGCAGGTAGTTCACCACGGTGGCGCCGATGATCGGACCCACCAGGGTTCCCCGACCACCCACGGCCACCCAGATCACCATTTCGATCGAGAAGGAGATCGACATGTACTGGGGCGACACGATGCCGGATTGGACCGTGTAGAGGGCCCCGGAGATGCCGCAGAGGGCCCCAGCCACCAGAAAGACGATCGTCTTGAAGGGGACAGGGTTGAAGCCGGCGAAGCGCAGCCGGCTTTCGTCGTCTCGGATGGCGATCAGGGCATCACCGAAGCGACCGCTGGTGAAGTACCGGCAGACGAGGAAGGCCAGGGGCAGAAGCAGCACCGTGAGGCGATAGAACCACACCTGCATGTCGGGGGAACCCACCAACTGGCCAAACAGTTCGCTGGTGCTGGTCTTGAGGCCGTTGGTGCCGTCGAAGAGTTTCTGCTGGCCGTTGAAGAAGTGGAAGAAGACCATCAGAGCCGCCTGGGTGATGATCGAGAAGTACACCCCCTTGATGCGGTTCCGGAAGATCAGCCAGCCCACCAAACCCGCCACCACGGCTGGAATCACCCAGAGGGCGATCAGGGTGAACACCGGTGACCAGAAGGGTTGCCAGAAGAAGGGGAGCTGATCGACGCCGTAGTTCTCGAAGAACTTGGGAATCCCGTTGCCACCCGCCAGGCTCTTGGTGTTGAGCATCAGGTACATGGCCACGGCGTAGCCGCCGAGGGCAAAGAAGATGCCCTGGCCCAGGCTCAACAGACCGGTGTAGCCCCAGATCAGGTCGATCGCCAGAGCCGTGATCGCCAGCGAGAAATAGCGGCCGAACAGATTGAGGCGGAAATCATCCAGTGCTGCCGGCAGGATGAACAGGGCGATCGCCAGGAGAATCCAGGGGACGAGTCGTTGGAAGATTTTCACAGGTAGGGCCTCCTGGTGGGGAGATGGAACGGGAATCTGCAGCGTGTGGGAGTGTTCGGGTCAGGCATCGACCGAGCGACCCTTCTGGGGGAACATGCCGTTGGGGCGGAACTGGAGGAAGACAATGATGAAGATGAACACCAGCACCAGCGACATACTGGTGGTGGCGAAGAACTCGATCACACCCTTCGCCGCCAAGGGCATGTCCGGGAAGATGGTCAGCAGGGTGCCCGAACCGATCACCGACTGGATGATGCCCAGCAGCAGCGAGGCCAGCACGGTGCCCAGCAGATTGCCCACACCCCCGAGGACGATCACCATGAAGCAGGACACGATGTAGGCGGCACCGAGGTTCGGGCCCACCGATCCGAGCAGGGTGATGGCACAACCCGCCACCCCGGCCAGCCCTGATCCGATGCCGAAGGTGATGCTGTCGACACGATCGGTGGGAATGCCGAGGCAGTTGCTCATCTGGCGGTTCTGGGTGACGGCCCGGATGCGCAGACCCCAGACACTCTTGTTGAGGAACCAGTAGGTGGCCAGGAGCAGCAGGGCCGACAGCAGGATGATGAAGATGCGCAGACCCGGCAGCTCAATGGTGCCGATCATTCCCCAGCTTCCCTGCAGCCACTTTGGAGCTGTGACGTCGATGTTGCGGGGGCCGAACCAGGGTTTGGCCAGGGGCCGGATCTGGTCAAACAGGTTGACGGCGATCAGGCCAATGCCGATGGCGATCGCCCAGCCGAGTCCGTTGAGATAGGTGAAGAAAGGCTTATCTGAGAACTTGGCACCGAGTAGCTTTGAGAGAAGGAATCCAACCACAACACCAACAATGATGCCCAGCATCATGGCGGTGGACACACTGCGAATCAGCTGGATGAGAATCAGGCTGACACCCCAGGTGGCGAGCAAGGTTTCCAGTGGTCGTCCATAGAGCTGCCGGATCAATGTTCTCTCTAACAGCACTCCAATGAGCGCCGTCACGATGAAGGCGAGAACCAATGAGATCGGGAAATACAGTTCGAAGATCACACCACCCATGGGCTTGAAGGCCGACTGCACCACGTAGGTGACATAGGCCCCCAGCATCATGAACTCGCCGTGGGCGAGATTGATGACGCCCATCAACCCGAAAACGATCGCCAAGCCCGTGGCTGCAAGCAGCAGCACGGATCCGATGCTCAGGCCATCGAGGATCTGAGAAAAGAAAAGTTCCAACGGAATGATTGTTGAAAGTTAGATCCAGCGGTGCGAAGGCATCGCTGGATCGGGTCGAACGTGGTGGTGTGCTGAGCCGGAAAGTGGTGGCTCCCGAAGGAACCACCTGTCTTTTATGGAGTCACGGACTGGGCCGTGATCACATCCTGAACTTGCCGGCGTCAGGACGGTCCTGGGTCCAGTCGCAGGTGTAGCCCTTGGTCTCAGGAACGAACTGGTTCCAGGGCAGCGGCGAGATGGCCTTGACGCTGTCGTAGAGGATCTTGAACTGGCCGGTGGCCTCCGCCTCGCCGATGAGCACCCGCTCGGAGGTGTGGTGGTTGGGGAACATCTTGATTTCGCCCTGGGGTGCGGCGAAGGTGATCCCGATCATGTCGGTGCGGACCTTGTCGAGATCTTCGAAGGTTCCCGCCTTCTCGACGGCGTTCTTCCACAGGTACACCATGTTGTAAGCGGATTCCGCCGGGTCACCCGTGACCCGGTCGGCGCCGTACATGGCCTGGAAGTCGGCGGTGAACTTCTTGGAGGCCGGGGTGTCCAGGCTCATGAAGAAGTTCCAGGCGGCGTAGGTGCCGGTGGTGTACTCAGGACCGATCTGGCGAATCTCCTCTTCCGCGATGGAGAAGGACATGATCGGGTACTTGGCCGGGTCGATACCCGAAGCCTTGAACTGCTTGAAGAGGGCGACGTTGGAGTCACCGTTCAAGGTGTTGATGATGATCCCGCCATCGGGGAAGGCTTTCTTGATCTTGGCGATGATCGGAGCCACCTCGGTGTTGCCGAGGGGGATGTAGTCCTCGCCGACCGTTTCGCCACCCAGAGCCTTCATCTGCTCCTTGATGATCGTGTTGGCCGTACGTGGGTACACGTAATCAGAGCCAACCAGGTAAACCTTCTTGCCGAGCTTTCCGGAGAACTTGTCCATCAGCCACTGGACCGCAGGCTCGGCCTGCTGGTTCGGAACGGCGCCGGTGTAGAAGATGTTCCTGGAGCACTCCTGACCCTCGTACTGGATCGGGTAGAAGAGCATGTGGTTCTTCGACTCGAAGACCGGCAGCATCGCCTTGCGGCTGGCCGAGGTCCAGCCGCCGAAGACGACAGCGACCTTGTCGGAGTCGATCAGCTTCTGGGCTTTCTCGGCGAAGGTGGGCCAGTCGGAGGCGCCATCTTCGGAAACGGCGACGATCTTGTAAGACTTGCCGCCAACTTTGACGCCGCCGGCGTCATTGATTTCCTTGATCGCCATTTCCTCGACTTCTTTCAAAGTCGTTTCGGAAATGGCCATGGTGCCGCTGAGTGAATGAAGGATGCCAACCTTCACTTCACCGTCGAAATTACCGCCTGATCCTGACTCGCCACCACAGGAGACGAGGGTGACGCTCACAGCAGTTACGGCGAGAGCAGCTGTCAGTCGCCTTGAAAGATGCAGAGACATTGAAGCCTGTTCAAGATGAATTGTAGTCGCCGTAACCGACGGCAAAAGGAAAGGTAAGGAAGGACGTGGTTAGTCCCGGTATCCAATGAGACAGAAAGCGACCGAGGGCTTGCCGGAGTGAGGATTTGCACGCGACTGTTCTGTCGATATGTTGCATTACCTACGGTTTCGCTCGTGAACAGCTGAAAGGCGAATATCAGTCAGCCCCACGGTTCAGGCGGTGGCGGGCTCCGGCAGCTGGCGCAGCAGGAAACTCTCGACCCGATCCAGGCCTTCACCGCTGCGCAGATTCGTGAAGCACCAGGGGCGCCCACCGCGCATGCGTTCGGTGTCGGCTTCCATCACCGTGAGGCTGGCCCCCACCATCGGCGCCAGGTCGATCTTGTTGATCACCAGCAGATCGGAGCGGGTGATGCCCGGCCCGCCCTTGCGGGGGATCTTGTCGCCGGCGGCCACGTCGATCACGTAGATGCAGAGATCCACCAGCTCCGGGCTGAAGCTGGCCGCCAGGTTGTCGCCACCGCTTTCCACCAGCACCAGATCCAGGTCCGGGAAGGCCTCCTCCAGCTCCTGAACCGCGGCCCGGTTGATCGAGCAGTCCTCACGGATGGCGGTGTGGGGGCAGCCACCGGTCTCGACCCCGCGGATCCGCTCGGGGGCCAGGGACCCGGCTCTGGTGAGGAACTGGGCATCCTCCTGTGTGTAGATGTCGTTGGTGACCACCGCCAGTTGCAACCGTTCCCGCAGGCGGCGGCAGAGCGCATCGACGAGGGCCGTTTTGCCAGAGCCCACCGGGCCCGCCACCCCGACCCTCAATTTGCTGCCCATCGCCCGATTTCAGGATGGGTGCCATCCTGACGCCAGCGCCGATGGCTGCGGTGAGCGATGAACCGATCCCCAGGTTGATCCGCCGCTTCGAGCGTCTGGATGGCCGGCTGGTCGCGACCGTCTCCGGGACGGGGGTGGTGGTCTGCCTCGGCTTCATCGAGTTGCTGCGCAGTCCCCTGCAGCAACTCTCCAGAGTCACGATCGAACTGCTCGCGGTGCGCGCCCTGCTGTTCTTGGGGCCGCTGCTGGTCAGCCTGCTGCTGTTGTTGCGGGATGGCCCGCTGCTGCTGGGTGAACGCCGTTCCCCCGGCTCCTGGGGGCCCGAGCTGCTGGCCAGTGGTCTGCTCAGCGTTGTGCTGCTGCTCTATTACATGGCGGCTGTGATCATCACCGCCAGCCTCACCCTCAACCAGGGCGACCTGGTGGCGGAGGTGGGCTTCCTGATCGGCCAGCTCGAGCCGGCCCGCTTTGCCGCCGCCCTGGCCAGGGCGGCCCTGTATGGCGCGATCACCGCCGCCATCTGTCTGCAGCAGGCCCGGCGCTCCTCCTCCGGCGCCATGGCGATGGCCTCCCGCATGTCCCGATCGTTCCTGCTGGGCCTCGGGTTGCTGGTCTGTCTCGACCTGCTCTGGACGATCGCGGTCGATCCCCTGCGGATCGGAGGGAGTTGAGCGTGACACCCACCGCATCGCCGCGTCGCCCCGGCCCCCAGAGCCTGGTCTTCCTGGCGGGGGGCGTGGGGCTGCTGGGGCTGTTCGTGGTGGGGATCGCCCGCGCCGGCAACTGGCTCACCCCCAGCGTGCGCCTGCAGTTCCGCACCCTGGATGCCGCCGGCTTGCAGACGGGCATGGCGGTGCGGATCTCGGGGTTCGCCGTTGGCCAGGTGCGCCGGATCCTGCTCCAACCCGACGCCCAGGTGCTGGTGGAACTGGAGCTGCGGGACCCCTACCGCTCCATGGTGGGCCGCCGCAGCCGGGCGGAGCTGGCCCAGACCGGACTCCTGGGGGACAGCTACATCGCCATTACTCCCGATCCGGCGGCGGTGGGCCAACCGCCGATCGGGGATGGCGAGACGCTCGTGTTCACCAGCCGTCCCGATCTCGACGACCTGCTCGCCGAGGTGGCCAGCAGTCGCATCCCCCTGCAGCGGGCCGTCAGCAGTGGCCTCAGCCTGGCCGAGACCCGCCTGCCCCGCAGCCTCGACCAGCTGGACCGTACCCTGACCGCCAGCCGTCGCCTGGCGACCCGCCTGGAGAGCGACGCCCAGCGCAGCAGCAGTGAGCTGAACCGCACCCTGGCGGCCACCCGCCAACTGGCGCAGCGCCTGGAGGGCCGCGCCGACGGCACCGCCGCCGACCTCTCGGCCCTGATCCGGCGGCTGGAGAGCACCGAAACCCAGACACGGCCGCTGCTGCTCCAGACCTTGCGGGAGCTGACCACCATGGCCGCCACCACCAACCGCCTGGTGACGACCCTCAACGAGAGCTGGCTGTTCGAGCTGATCGACCGGCCCGGGGCGCACCTGAAGGACCGCAGGCCCTGATCGCCCGGCCGGCCGCGGGACGGCTCAGCCCACCAATCGGTCGGCCTGGCGCAGCAGCTCGGGTGGGAACGTCACCCCGATGGCCCGGGCCGTGCGGCGATTCAGCAGCACGAGCTTGCGGGTCACCGGCTCGAAGAGCAGGTCGGCGGGTGAGCGGCCCCGCAGCACCTTGACCGCCAGATCCCCGGCCAGGGCCCCATCGGCCTCCGGATCCCAGCCCACCACCGCCAGGCACCCCGGTGTGTTGATGTCGGAGGGATCGACGGAATAGAGCGGCAGGCGAAGGCGCAGGCCCGCCGCCGCCAGGGCGGGAAAGCCCACGCTGGTGGCGTAATCGCCCACCCGCACCAGGGCTCCCACCCGGTGGGAGGCCAGCGCGTCGGCGGCCCGGGCCACCTCCCCCGGCCCGGCCACTGGCTCGATCACGACCGTGAGGGAGCGCTGGGTCGCCTCCCGGCGCAGCAGCTCCGCCTCGAAGCTGGCATTGGCCTCGGAGGGGTTGAAGACGAGCCCGACGCTGGACAGGGCGGGGGTGATCCGGCGGGCCAGGTTAAGCTGTTCGGCGAGGGGACTGGTGCTCACCGTGCCCACCACGTTGGGCCGGTGGTTGGTGTGGCTGGTGCCGGCCCCGGCTCCCCAGGGGTTGGAGCAGTAGGCGAACACCACCGGCACCCGGGCGGGGGCGACGGCCAGGATCGCCGCCAGGGGCGGGGTGCCGATGGCCACCAGCATGTCGACCCCGGTCTCCAGCAGCTCGATCACCTGGGCACGGCTGGTGGCCATGCTCCCCTCGGCGAAGCGCTCCTGCAGGGTGAGAGTGGCTGGCGGCCGGAAGCCGCCCCTGGCCAGGGCCAGCAGGAACCCGCGGCGGGCGGCATCGGGGGCCGCACCCTGGACGTACTGGAGCAGGCCGAGGCGGCGCGGGCCCGGAGGGCGGGAGCGGGGGGTGCATCCGGCGGCCAGAAGGGCCCCGCCGGCGGCGGCGCCGCCCAGCAGGCGCATGGCTTGGCGCCGGCTGGTCTTGCCCGCGATGGCCATCAGCTGCGGAACAACCGCGAGTAGAGCTCAGCATGGCCCAGCTGGGCCAGGCCCGCCCCCACCCCCCCGTTCCAGAGAGCCTCGGGATTGGCCGCCACCAGCTCCGCCGCCCGGACGGCGATGCTGGGCGCCAGGGCCAGCTGCAGCCGCTGGGCTTCGGTGGGGCCCAGGGGCACGAGCCGCACGGCGGCACTGAGCTGGGTGGCGATCCAGCCGTAGAGGTAGGCCTCCACCACCTCCTGGGGGGGGATCTCCAGGGCCAGCCCAGCCCAGGCCCAGGCGGCCGGCCAGGCCAGCCGCGGGGGCTGGTCTCCGGGCAGGGGCAGGCCCAGATCCGCCAGCAGCTGCAGCAGGGAGCGGCCCATCTGGCGCTGCTGGGCCCGCACCTCGGCGGCCTCCCGCTGGGCCAGCAGCCAGCCGTCCAGGTCCAGCACCTCCTGCCAGGCGTGCCCTCCCGGTGCCTCACGCCAACGGGCCAGGGCGCCCATCAGCCGGCCCAGGCTGGCCGCCTCGATCGTCAGGGCCCCGCGGTCCAGCTCCGCCTCCAGCCAGTGATGCACGCTGGCGGCATCCGGCAGCTGGCCCGCCTGCACCAGCACCTCCAGGCCCTCGGAATAGCTGAAGGCCCCCACCGGCAGGGCGGGACTGACCAGCTGGAACAGCCGCAGCCGGGCGATGCTCATGGCTGGGAATGGCCATGGGCGTGCTGGTGGGCGTGGCCGGACGGTTCGTAGGCCCCGGGTTCGGGCAGAAAGGGCCCCGTCAACCGCTCCACGGTCAGACCCCGATGCCGCAGCAGATCCTCGAGCACGCTGTCGACGCCCAGGCGCAGCTCGTCACGGCGCAGTTCGATGGCCACATGGCGGTTGCCCAGGTGATAGGCCGCCTGCAGCAGGGCCAGGGGATCGGCGGCCCGCACCACCATCAGGGGCTCATCGGCGGCCTCCACCACCACCACGGGTCCACCGGCCTCCGCGGCCAGCCGGTCGCCGGGCTCCAGGGCCGCACCGCGGGGCAGCTGCAACAGGAGGTCCCGTCCACAGGCGCTGCGGCGATGGCCCCGCAGGCTCGTGCGCTCGTCGGCCTGGAGCAGCAACTGCAACGGCGGATCGGCCGCCGCCGGCTCCGGTCCCGGGGCCTCCCCGTGCCGCAGGTGCCGCACCAGCACCAGGGGAGTGGGGGCATCGGAAACCGTGGCATCGGCAAGAGTGGGGGAAGGCATGGAGCAGGCCAGCGGCCGATGGTGGTCGCTCCACCCTGGCCAGCCGTTGGGGGGCGACCCTGTAGCGGGTACTACCGAATCCAGGCCCTCGGGGCCCCAGCATCAACACCATGCAGCTCCCTGCTCCCGCTCCGTGGAGGGCCCAGGCCCGGCTTCGTTTCCAGACCATCAACGGCGCGGACGGTGCCACCCGGCACCAGGGCGGAGCGACGGCGCCGCTGAAGATCCAGCGGGCCTTTGCCGCCGCCGATGGCCGTTGCCAACTGCCCCTGCTGCACACCGGCGGCGGCCTGGTGGGGGGGGATGAGCTGGCCATCGAGGCCGAGCTGGGCGCCGGCAGCCGGGCCCTGATCACCAGCGTGGCGGCCCAGAAGGTCTACGGAACCGTGGGCCGCTCCCGGCGGGTCCCCGCCGGCAGCTGGACCTTCCAGACCCTCGACTTCCATCTCGCCGCGGGGGCCGACCTGGAGTGGCTGCCCCAGGAGCTGGTGGTCTTCCGGGATGGCCTGTTCCAGCAGACCTGCCGGGTGGAGCTGGCCGAAGGGGCCAGCTGGCTGGGGGCGGAGGTGGTGCGGCTGGGGCGCAGCGCCGATGGCGAGACGCTCGGGTCCGGCCGCTGGCGCTCGTTGCTGGAGATCCGGCGGCAGGGGCAGTGGGAGCTGGTGGACCGGCTCGAGCTGGGCGGCGCCAGCCTGGAGAGCCCCCATGGCCTGGGGGGACAGCCGGTGTTCGCCAGCCTGGTGTGGGCCGCCCCCGCGCCGGTGGGCGAGCCCCTGCTGGAGGCCTGCCGCGCCGAACGGCACGGACTGGAGGGGACGATGGTCTGCGGCCGGCTGGAGCGGGGCCTGGTGGCCCGCTACCGGGGCCGCTCCACCCAGGCGGCCCGCTTCTGGTTCACACGCATCTGGGCCCGGATCCGGGCGGAGCGGGGGCTGGCGGCTCCGGTGCTGCCGCGGGTATGGCCGTTTCAGGAGCAGCCCCTGAACAAGGAACCGCCGCTGCCGGTCCCGGCCCGCAGCTGGTGAACCCCGGGGCGAACGCCGCAGCGGGCCTAGGTTCGCCCCAGGCGCAGCCCCCTCCCGATGCATCGCTTCCAGCTCTCCCTGCAGGCCCTGGGCCAGGCGCGCCAGCTGATCGCCGTGGGCCGCAGCCAGGGGGATCTGGCCCGGATCGCCGATCTGGTGGACAGCTTCCTGGACACGCCCCAGATGGAAGCCTGCATCGCCCGCTTCCGGGCCCTGCCGGGCGGGGCAGCGATGATGGACGAGCGCTATCCGCCCCTGCAGCCGGATCTGGAGCGGCTCGAAGCGCTGCCGGAGGGGAGCCTCGGCCGCACCTACGCCGCCCTGATCCGCCGCTTCAACTACGACCCCGAGTTCTTCCGCCCCCGCCCGATCGACACGGAGGGCCGCTGGCTCACCCAGCGGATCGCCACCACCCACGACATCCACCATGTGGTCAGCGGCTTCGGCACGATGCCGGCGGGGGAGAACGGCGTGCTGGCCATCACCGCCACCCAGATCGGCTTCCCCGCCTACGTGAGCCTCATCCACGCGGCCCAGATCGCCGGCTTCCGCTTCAAGCTCGACAGCTACGAAATCCTCAGCCGCTCCATCAGCCACGGCACCACGATCGGCTTCACCGCCCATCCCTTCGCCACGGTCCGCTGGGAGGAGGGCTGGGAGCTGCCGGTGGCGGAGTGGCGGCAGCGGCTGGGGGTGACCCTGCCGGCGGATGGGGAGCCCTATGGGACCAACCCTCCCTGAGCGGCCACGGGGCCGTCCGGGGGCAGCCGCCCTGGTTCTGGGCCTGGCCCTGGCGCTCCAGCCCCCGGGTGCCGCCCGCAGCGCCGAAGCCCCCTCGGGGCCCCCGCCCCCGCCGCCCCAGGTGACGGCGGAAAGCCTGGCCGCCGCCTTGCCCCGCCTCACCGCCTTCCCCCTCACCTCGGTGAGCGGCGACACCTTCCGCTACCAGCCCGGCGGCGAGAACGCCGACGGCCCCAGCGCCGTCAGCTTCACGGTGGGTGCCGATGGCCGGACCACGGCGGTGCGGATCGACAACCTCAACCTGGAGGGCCAGGGGGTGCTCCAGCGGCGCTGATCGGAGCGCCGAACGTTCCTTCTGAACCTGACCCGGTGCCGGAGCGCTGCGAGAGTGGGGCCGGCCAGCGCCGCCTGCATGAACCTCACCCCCCAGGAGAAAGACAAGCTGTTGATCGTCACCGCCGCCCTGCTGGCGGAGCGGCGACTCGGCCGGGGCCTGAAGCTCAACCATCCCGAGGCGGTGGCCTGGCTCAGCTTCCAGGTGATCGAAGGGGCCCGCGACGGCCGCAGCGTGGCGGAGCTGATGCGGGAGGGCACCACCTGGCTGAGCCGGGATCAGGTGATGGAGGGGGTGCCCGAGCTGATCCCCGAGGTGCAGATCGAGGCGATGTTCCCCGATGGCACCAAGCTCGTCACCCTCCACGAACCGATCCGCTGACCCCCCACCCCGCCATGCCCCCCCTGATCCCCGGCGAACTGATCCCCGAGCCCGGCACGATCGATCTCAATGCCGGCCGCCCCGTCACCACCCTGTCGGTGGCGAACCGCGGCGAACGGCCCGTGCAGGTGGGTTCCCACTTCCACTTCTATGAAGCCAACGGCGCCCTCGCGTTCGACAGGGAGGCGGCCCGCGGCCTGCGGCTCGACATCCCCGCCGGCACCGCCATCCGCTTCGAGCCCGGCGACCAGCGGGACGTGCATCTGGTGCCCTACGTCGGCGACCGCCGCGTGTTCGGCTTCAACGGTCTGGTGAACGGCCCCCTCGACTGACCCCCCCATGCCCTACCGCATCGATCGTCGCGCCTACGCCGAGACCTACGGCCCCACCACCGGTGACCGGCTGCGGCTGGCCGACACCGAACTGATCCTGGAGGTGGAGAGCGACTGCACCACCTACGGCGATGAGGTGAAGTTCGGCGGCGGCAAAGTGATCCGCGACGGCATGGGCCAGGCCCAGACCCCCCGCGCCGAAGGGGCCGTCGACACGGTGATCACCAATGCCCTGATTCTCGACTGGTGGGGCATCGTCAAGGCCGACATCGGCCTGAAGGACGGCCGCATCTGCGCCATCGGCAAGGCGGGCAACCCCGACATCACCGATGGGGTGACGATCGTGGTCGGGCCCGGCACCGAGGCGATCGCCGGTGAGGGGCACATCGTCACCGCCGGTGCGATCGACACCCACATCCACTTCATCTGCCCCCAGCAGATCGAAACCGCCCTGGCCTCCGGGGTCACCACCCTGCTGGGCGGTGGCACCGGCCCGGCCACCGGCACCAACGCCACCACCTGCACCCCCGGCGCCTTCCACCTGGCCCGCATGCTGCAGGCCGCCGAGGGCCTGCCGATCAACATCGGCTTCTACGGCAAGGGCAACGCCAGCACCCCCGCCGCGATCGAGGAGCAGATCCGCGCCGGCGCCTGCGGTCTGAAGCTGCACGAGGACTGGGGCACCACACCGGCGGCGATCGACTGCTGCCTGACGGTGGCCGACAAGTACGACGTGCAGGTCTGCATCCACTCCGACACCCTCAACGAAGCGGGCTTCGTGGAGGACACGATCCGGGCCATCGGCGGCCGCACCATCCACACCTTCCACACCGAGGGGGCCGGCGGCGGCCACGCCCCCGACATCATCCGGATCTGCGGCGAGGCCAATGTGCTGCCCAGCTCCACCAACCCCACCAAGCCCTACACCGTCAACACCCTCGAGGAGCACCTCGACATGCTGATGGTGTGTCACCACCTCGATCCCCGCATCCCGGAGGACGTGGCCTTCGCCGAATCCCGCATCCGCCGCGAGACGATCGCCGCCGAGGACATCCTCCACGACCTAGGCGCCTTCAGCATCATCGCCAGCGATTCCCAGGCCATGGGCCGTGTCGGTGAGGTGATCACCCGCACCTTCCAGACGGCCCACAAGATGAAGGTGCAGCGCGGTTTCCTCCCCGAGGACGCCGCCGGTCCCCGCGGCGGCCGCAACGACAACACCCGCCTGAAGCGGTACATCGCCAAGCTCACGATCAATCCCGCCATCGCCCATGGCCTCGACAGCCAGATCGGCTCGGTGGAGGTGGGCAAGCTGGCCGATCTGGTGCTGTGGAAGCCGGGCTTCTTCGGCGTCAAGCCGGAGCTGGTGATCAAGGGGGGCTCGATCGTCTGGGCCCAGATGGGCGATGCCAACGCCTCGATCCCCACCCCGGGCCCCGTCCACGGCCGGCCCATGTTCGCCGCCTACGGCGGATCCTTGGCGGCCAGCTGCCTCAACTTCGTCAGCCAGGCCTGCCTTGAGGACGACCTGCCCAGCCGTCTTGGCCTGAAGCGGGCCTGTGTGCCGGTGGTCCACACCCGGGGCATCGGCAAGGCCCAGATGCGCAACAACACCGCCCTGCCCAAGGTGGAGGTGGACCCCCAGACCTACGAGGTCTTCGCCGACGGCGAACTGCTCACCTGCGAACCGGCGGAGGTGCTGCCGATGGCCCAGCGCTACTTCCTGCTGTAACGGCGCCGGCGGACCGACCTGCAGAACCTGAACAGGTGCGTCAGCAGGGTGGAACCCATCCCACTCAGGTGGCGGCCATGGTCTGCTCCTCCTCCAGGGCCCAGTCCTCCAGGTTGGGATCCCGGCGCTCGTTCCGCCGCTCCACCGACAGCACCGGCACCGCTTTCAGGGGCGTTTCGAAGGCCACACCAAAGGTGAGGGCAAAGCGGGCTCGGGTGAGCCAGCGCAGCTGGGCCTGCATCCGCAACTGCCCGAAGCCGGGATGGGCGCGCAGATCCATCAGGAGCCACTGCCCCGGCGCAAGGGACTGCTCTTCGTCGGCGATCAGGCACATGCCGCCTTCGCCCACGTTGATGATGTCGGCGAGGAACCAGCGGCCCATGGGCTGGCGAGCGTCATCCAGGCGCCGCAGGGAGATGGAGCGGCAGCTCTCGATCGGATGACGGGGGTTGCCCCGATTGTCTTGGCGGGCGCCAGCCCTTGCCTGGTCGCGCAGGAGGTCCCCTGATGCGCCCGAGCTCCTCGAAGGCTGGGATCCGGTCTTGTTGGGCAGCATCGGCAGAGCTCCTCCCTCTGTTTTGATCCTCAACTTTCCGGGTCGCCTAGAGAACTATGCTTAGAAAAACCCATGCTTTTATAGCACTAGGAAGCGCCAGGATGGTAAGAATGGCTTTACAGCGGTGGTTTGAGGAGACCCTCAGCGGACAGCGCCCCTTGTTTCCGTAACAACGGCAACGGGTGACCACCCCGGCGGCACTGCAGGATCCAATCGCGTGGAAGGGTCTGGAATGTTTAGCGAGTACAAACCGAACCAGGGATACGACGAGTACTTCACCTCCACCGACCAGCCCCGGGCCACCCTCAGGCCGCTGCTTTCGTCCCTCGGCCAGATGGGCCTCGACCAGTTGAACCGGAACCATGAGGCCGCCGGCATGCTGCTCAAGCGCCTCGGAGCCACCTTCCGCCTTAACGATTCCGGCAGCAAGGGCGTGGAACGGATCCTGCCCTTCGATCCGCTGCCCCGGTTGATCGGGGCCCAGGACTGGGAGCGCCTGGAGCAGGGCCTGATCCAGCGGCTGGAGGCGATCGACCGCTTCCTGGCCGACGTCTATGGCGACCAGAAAATCCTGGCCGACGGCGTGGTGGCCAGGGCTGACGTGGAGAGCTCCCAGGGTTGGCGGCCCCAGATGCAGGGCTTCCAGCCGCCCCTCGGCCGCTGGTGCCACATCTCGGGCCTGGATCTGGTGCGCGACGGTGACGGCACCTGGCGGGTGCTGGAGGACAACCTGCGCTGCCCCTCGGGGGTGGCCTACTTCCTTGAGAACCGGCGCGTGATGAAGCGCATGTTCCCGAGCCTGTTCGCCGGGCGCACGGTGCAGCCGATCGATGACTACCCCTCCCACCTGCTGCAGACCCTGCGGGAGCTGGCCCCCTGGACCGACACCCCCAAGGTGGTGCTGCTCACCCCCGGGGTGTTCAACAGCGCCTATTTCGAGCACAGCTACCTCGCCCAGCAGATGGGTATCCAGCTGGTGGAGGGGCGCGACCTGGTCTGCGAAGGGGATCGGGTGTGGATGCGCAGCACCGCCGGCCTCGAGGCGGTCGATGTGATCTACCGCCGCATCGACGACGATTTCCTCGACCCGGCCGTGTTCCGCAGCGATTCCCTGCTGGGGGTGCGGGGTCTGATGGGGGCCTACGGGGCGGGGCGGGTGGCCATCGCCAATGCCCCGGGCACCGGCGTCGCCGACGACAAGCTCATCTACGCCTATGTGGGCAAGATGATCCGCTACTACCTGGATGAGGAGCCCATCATCGAGAACGTTCCCACCTACATCTGCTCCAGGCCCGACGACCAGGCCTACGTGCTGGAGCACCTCGGGGAGCTGGTGGTGAAGGCGGTGGCGGAAGCCGGGGGCTACGGCATGCTCATCGGTCCCCATGCCAGCCAGGAGCAGATCGCCGAGTTCGCCATCAAGATCCAGGCCGATCCCCGCAACTACATCGCCCAGCCCACCCTGGAACTCTCCACCGTGCCTTCCCTGAGCGAAGGCGAGCTCTACCCCTGTCACGTCGATCTGCGTCCCTACGTGCTGCGCGGCAAGGAGGCCTGGGTGAGCCCCGGCGGCCTCACCCGCGTGGCCCTGCGGCGCGGTTCCCTGGTGGTCAACTCCTCCCAGGGAGGAGGCTGCAAGGACACCTGGATCGTGGATGAAGCCCCATGCTGAGCCGCGTCGCCGATTCCCTCTACTGGATCAATCGCAACGTCGAACGGGCCGAGAACATCTGCCGTTTCGTGGAGGTGAGCGAGGCCATGGCCCTCGACTGCCCCCCCGGCAGCGCCGAACCCTGGCTCCCCCTGATCGAGGCCAGCGGCGACCGCAAGCTGTTCGATGAGCTCTGCCCGGTGGTCACCCCCGAGGCCGTGATCCATTTCCTGGTCCGGGAGACGGACAACCCCAGCAGCGTTCTCAACTGCATCGGCAGTGCCCGGGAGAACGCCCGACAGATCCGTGAAGTGATCACCACGGAGATGTGGGAGCAGATCAACGACATCTACTGGACGTTGCAGGAAGAGAGTTTCTGGTTGCAGCCGCCCCAGGAACAGCTGCGGGAGATCCGCCGCGCCTGCCAGCTCTTCTACGGGATCACCGACGCCACCCTCAGCCGCGACCTCTCCTGGCAGTTCAGCCGCCTTGGGAGGCTGCTTGAGCGGGCCGACAAGACCACCCGGATCCTGGACGTCAAATACTTCCTGCTGCTGCCTTCGCCCGAGGACGTGGGTGGGGTTCTCGATGAGCTGCAGTGGATCTCCCTGCTGCGTTCGGCGGGGGCCTACCAGATGTTCCGGCAGTCGAGCCAGCAGGCGATCGAGCCCAAGGCCGTGGCCGCCTTCCTGCTGCTGGATCCGATCTTCCCCCGCTCGGTGCGTTACTGCCTGGAGCGGATCAGCGACACGCTGCGGATCATCCGCGGCAGCTCGGTGCCGCTGCCCGCCGACGACCTGGAATGCCTGATCGGGCTCACCCTGGCCCACTGGAGTTTCACCAGGATCGATGAGCTCGTTGCCACCGGGCTGCACGAAGCCATCGACAACTTCCAGTCGGATCTCAATCGCCTGCACGAGCTGATCGAAGCGCGCTATTTCATCGCTCCACCGAGCAGCACCTCCAGTGAAGAGGCGGCATGCGCGCCCGCCTGACCCACACCTTCAACTACCGCTACAGCGCGCCGGTGTTCCTG
Organism: Cyanobium sp. Cruz CV13-4-11; assembly: GCF_024346055.1. GTDB lineage: Bacteria > Cyanobacteriota > Cyanobacteriia > PCC-6307 > Cyanobiaceae > Cyanobium. Next base: position 57,416 of record NZ_JAGQCH010000012.1, on the reverse strand, counting down.
GGTCCGCACCGTTTCTGCCTGAAACCCCGGGGCCACGGCTTCCAGCGCCTGCTCCATTTCCACCTGGCCATCAGCCCGGAACCGTCCCTGCTCTATCCGCTGGTGGCGGCCAGTGGCGATGAGATCCTGCGGGCCCGCTTCGAGGGAAGTACCGATCACTTCCGGGTGCAGGCGATCAGCGATGTCGAGACCCAGCAGCCCCCGGCCCTGGCCAGCTGCCTGGAGGACCAGGAGCCGCTGCTGCCCTACCCGGTGGGCCACCTCAATGGCGATCTGCTGGGCTCTCTCGAGGGCTGGCTGCCCAACGGCCAGCACGACCCGGCCGCGGTGGATCTGGCCCAGGAAGCGCTGATGGGCAGCGACCAGCGCGGGCTGATGTTTCTCGAACAGCTCGTGGAGATCATCAAGGATCGGGTCAAGTACACCCAGCGGCACGCGGGGCCGGCCTGGCCGGCGGGCCGCACCCTCAAGGAACGGGTCGGCTCCTGCCGCGACCTGGCGATGCTGATGATCGAGACCTGCCGCTGCGCCGGCCTGCCGTCCCGGTTCGTGAGCGGCTACCACCTGGTGGAGCCGGCGCCGAGGCAGTACGACCTGCATGCCTGGGCCGAGGTCTACCTGCCGGGGGCGGGCTGGCGGGGCTTCGACCCCAGTGGCAAGGGCAGCATCGACGACCGCTACATCACCCTGGCCACCTCCTCCAAACCCACCCTCACCGCGGCGGTGAACGGCAGTTTTTCGGGCCCAACCGGGGTGGAGAGCGAGCTGGACTGGACCATCGAGGCGGAACTGCTGGAGCCCGCTCCCATGGGCGCTTCCTGGCACGGGACGCTGCAGCGCTGAAAGGAAGCCACTCTTAAGGAGCGCCCACCTGTATCCGATGGTGCAGCGGCTGCGGCACTGCCCAGGCCAGGACTGGTCCCACGTCGCCAACCACGGCATTTCCCCCATGGCAAGCTCCACACCCGCCCCGTGCCCGCCCAAGGGCCAGGCCCTCCTGGAGGCGATGCGGCGCCATCTGTTCTCCAGCCAGGCCAAGTCCGCCTCCCTCGCCACCACCCACGACCACTACGTCTGCCTGTCGCTGGCGGTGCGGGACATCCTGCTGACCAGCTGGGTCGACACCGCCGACACCTACACCAGCCAGCACGTCCGCACCGCCACCTACATGTCGGCGGAGTTCCTGCTGGGGCCCCACCTGGAGAACAACCTGGTCAGCCTCGGGCTGCGGGAGGAAGCCGCGGCCGCCTGCGAGGCCCTCGGCCTCACCCTTGACGAGATGCTGGCGGAGGAGCCGGAGCCGGGCCTGGGTAACGGTGGCCTGGGCCGGCTGGCGGCCTGCTTCCAGGAGTCAATGGCCACCCTCGAGCTGCCCGCCATCGGCTATGGCATCCGCTACGAGTTCGGCATCTTCCGTCAGCAGATCGGCCCCAACGGCCAGATGGAGAGCACCGATCCCTGGCTGGCCCGCGGCAACCCCTGGGAGGTGATCCGGCCGGAATGGAGCTACCCGGTGCTGATCGGCGGCCAGACCGTGATCGGCGTCGCCTATGACACCCCGATCCTGGGCTACGGCGTCCACACCGCCAACACCCTGCGGCTGTGGTCGGCCCAGGCGCCGGACGCCTTCGATTTCGCCTCCTTCAATGCCGGCGATTACACCCGGGCCGTGCTGCACAAGGTGCAGTCGGAAACCCTCTCCAAGGTGCTCTATCCCAACGATGAGCTGGAGCAGGGCAAGCGCCTGCGGCTCAGCCAGCAGATCTTCTTCGTCTCCTGCTCCCTGCAGGACATGTTCCGCATCCTCGGCAGCCAGGGGATTCCGGTCACGGAGTTCCACCGCAAGTTCGCGGTGCAGCTCAACGACACCCACCCGGCGATCGCCGTGGCCGAGCTGATGCGGCTGCTGATCGATGACCACGGGGTCGACTGGGACACCGCCTGGAGCATCACCACCGCCACGATCAGCTACACGAACCACACCCTGCTGCCCGAGGCCCTGGAGGCCTGGGGGCTGGAACTGTTCCAGCAGCTGCTGCCCCGCCAGCTGCAGATCATCTTCGAGATCAATGCCCGCTTCCTGCGCACCCTGCGCATCCGCTTCCCCGGCCAGCCCGATCTGCTGGAGCGGCTGTCGCTGATCGAAGAGGGGCCGCACCGCAAGGTGCGCATGGCCCACCTGGCGGTGGTGGGCAGCCATACGGTCAACGGCGTGGCGGAGCTGCACAGCCGCCTGCTCAAGGAGAACCTGTTCGCCGAATTCGCCCAGGTCTGGCCGGAGCGCTTCACCAACATCACCAACGGCGTCACGCCGCGGCGCTGGCTGGCGGTGGCCAACCCGCCCCTGGCCGACCTGCTCAACGACGCCATCGGCACCGACTGGTGCCGGCACCTCGACCAGCTCCGGCAGTTGGAGCCCCTGGCCACCGATGCCGGCTTCCTGGAGCGCTGGCAGGGGGTGCGCCAGCAGGCCAAGGAGCGCCTGGCTGCCACGATCCGCCAGGACACCGGCGTTCTGGTGGATCCCGCCTCCCTGTTCGACGTCCAGGTGAAGCGCATCCACGAGTACAAGCGCCAGCACATGGCGGCGCTGCAGGTGGTGGAGCGCTACCTGCGGCTGCGGGCCGGGGAGGATCTGCCGCCGCGCACGGTGATCTTCGGTGGCAAAGCCGCCCCCGGCTATGCCATGGCCAAGCTGATCATCCGCCTGATCGTGGGCATGGCGGAGATCATCAACATCGACCCGGCGATGGACGGCCGTCTGCGGGTGGTCTTCCTGCCCAACTTCAGCGTCAAGCTGGGCCAGAAGATCTATCCGGCGGTGGATCTCTCCGAGCAGATCTCCACCGCTGGCATGGAGGCCTCCGGCACGGGCAACATGAAGATGTCCCTCAATGGCGCCCTCACGATCGGCACCCTGGATGGGGCCAACATCGAAATCCGGGACCGGGTCGGCGATGACAACTTCTTCCTGTTCGGCCATACCGCCGAGCAGCTGGCCGCCATCAACCGCAACGGGTACCACCCGATGCCCTGGCTGGAGAATGACGCCCTGGCCAAGGAGGCCATCGACCTGATCGGTTCGGGCCACTTCAGCGAAGGCGACCGCGACCTGTTCCATCCGCTGCTGGCCAACCTCTGCAGCAGCGACCCCTTCCGGGTGATGGCCGACCTGGGCGACTACCGCCGCGCCCAGAACGAGGTCGACGGCGCCTGGTGCGACGCAGGACGGTGGAGCATGATGTCTGTGCTGAATACAGCCCGCTGCGGCTTCTTCAGCAGCGACCGGTCGATCCAGGAGTACGCCGAACGCATCTGGAAGGTGGTCCCGGTCCCCGTCAACTCCTGCAGCGTGATTCCCCAGCCGTCCCCATGAGCCTCCCGCAACCCGCATGAGCTGGCCCGCATGAGCTGGATGGACAGGGTGGCCGAGGCGGCCGAGTCCCGCCTGAGGGCCGCCGGCATCCAGCTCACCCTCGGCGGTGAGCCCACCCTGGTGCCCCTCGTACCGGAGGGGCCGGAGTGGAGCGTCATCGCCGATGGCCCCACCAAACTCCCCATCGCCCGGGCCATGGCCCGGGACCTGCAGCAGCGGGTCTGGCCCGGCAGCACCCTCCTCTACTGCCCCGGCAAGCGCTACGACGGTGAGGTCAATCCCCGCTGGGCCCTGCGCCTGTTCCTGGGCGACGACGGCACGGTGCCGGTGCGCTGGCCCGGTCTCTGCCAGCCCGGCCTGGAGGGAGCATCGCTGACGGCCGAGGCTTCCCCCGCCTGGCTGGAACAGCTGGGCGCCCGGCTCGGCATCCGCCTGCAGCCTGTGCTGCTGCGGGACCCCTTCGAACCCCAGCGCCGGGTCTGGGCTGCCCCCCTGAGCGTGGCGCCGCCCGAGGCGGACGACCCGGCGGCGGCGGTGGCCTGGGCGGTGGCGCCCTGGCCCCTGGCGGACAGCCTGCGGGAGCTCACCGGTGCCCCCGGCCCGGCCGGCCTGCGCCTGCCCCTGGAGCACCTGCCGGAGGGCCTTCCCCGCCAGGTGCTCACCCTGGAGGTCGATCCCGACGGCTGGGAGCTGTTCCTGCCCCCCCTGGAGCGGGAACCCCTGCGCCTGCTGCTGCAGGCGGTGGCCGACAGCCTCGGCGACCTGGCCGCACCCAGGCTCAGCGGCGTGCTGCCCTTCGATGCCGGCGAGCGCTGGCAGGTGCTGGGCCTGACGGCCGATCCGGGCGTGCTGGAGATCAACCTGCCCGTCTGCCACAGCTGGCTGGAGTACCACCAGTGGCTGCAGCGGCTGGAGGAGGTCGGCGAGCGGGTGGGGCTGCGCAGCTGGAAGGACCTGGGCGACGGCCGCCAGGAGGGCACCGGCGGCGGGAATCACCTGCTCTGGGGCGGGCCTGACCTGGCCCACCATCCCTTCTTCTCCCGGCCGGCCTGGCTCACGGGGATCCTGCGTTACTGGCAACGGCACCCGTCGCTGGCGTATCTCTTCTGCGGCCCCGGGGTGGGCCCGGCCTCCCAGTCGCCACGGCCGGACGAGGCGATCGGCGAGTGCTTCGATCTGGAGCTGGCCTACCGCGCCATCGAGCAGGCGGAGGGCCAGCCCTCGGCCGAACCCTTTGGCGATGTCCGGGGCCTGATCGGCGAAACGTTGCGCCATCTCCATGCCGACCGCAGCGGCAACAACCACCGCAGCGAGATCAGCTTCGACAAGTTCTGGAACCCCGGAGCCCCGGCCGGCTGCCTGGGCCTGGTGGAGTTCCGGGCGCTGGAGAGCCTGCCCCGCATGGAGTGGAGCAGCACCATCGCTCTGCTGTGGAGCGCCCTGGCCGCCCACCTGCTGGAGCCCCGCCACCGGCCCGAGCGATTGCACGACTGGGGATCGGCCCTGCACGACCGCCAGCTGCTGCCCGGCCAGCTGTGGGCTGACCTGGAGGCCATCCTGGCCGACCTGGCGGCCGACGACCTGGCCCTGGATCCGGCGCCCTTCCGGGCCATCTGGGAGTGGCGCTTCCCGCCCCTGCTGCGCTGGCAGGCGGAAGGCGGCGCCGCCGGCACGGAGCCCGCCCTGGAGCTGCGGCCGGCCCCCGAGCCCTGGCCCCTGATCTGCGACACCCCGGTGCAGGGCGGGTTCACCAGCCGCTTCATCGACGGCTCCCTGCGCCGCTTCGAAGTGGTGGCGAATGCGGCCTTTCGCCGCGATTGCGGTCTGTTCATCAACGGCCGGCCCCTGCCGCTGGAGCCCGCCGCTGACGGGGCCGCCCCGGCGCTGGCGGTGCGCTTCCGCTTCCAGCGGCTCTATCCGTGCCTGCATCCGGCGATCGCCCCCCACATGCCCCTGGAGCTCCTGCTGCGCACCCTCGGCGGCGATCGCACCTTCCAGCTGCACCCGGACGGGCACCGCTTCGATCCCATTCCGGAGCCGCTGACCGGGCCGGTGCCTGGCGCTCCCCCCTGGCAGGGACGCCAGCGCCCGACGGATCTCACCATCGACCTAAGGATCGACTGACCCGCCGGGGCGAGCAAGCATCGAAAACCCAGTCCGGACGCGGGATCAGCTGCTTTGAATTCTTCTCTTTCCCTCACTTCTGAGGCCCCTGGTTTCCCAGGCCTCCAGAGAAGTCTTCAGGAGCAAGGCCGTCATCCCGCCTCCCTTCAGTCCGGCAGGGGGATTTCTTCCACATCCTGGTCAGCAATGAAAACGCTGCCTAAGATCCTTCGTGAATGGAACCGTCAGTGCAGTCTTTCTGGTTCAGCATCCCGGAAGAACAGGGGTCTGATTCCTTGCGTCGAGAGCGTCGGCGATGCCCTGCGTTTTGCTACCGACCTGGGCAGCGATGATCTGGTTGTGCTTGATCTGGCCAGTGGCCATTTCATCGACTGCAACCGTTCGGCCCATGAGCGGCTCGGCTACGCCCGCGAGCACTTCCTCACCCTGAATCCGGCGGCGATTCAGGCGGATGGGGAGCTGGCCGACGACCTGATGCGCGACCAGCTGCGGACGATGCGATGCGGCAACAGCCCAGGGGCAGCTTCGCCACACGCCACCGGCCCTGCTCCGGTGCCTGCCGGGATGTGTCCGTGAGCTATCAGGCGCTCGACCTCTGCGGCCGGCTGGTGGCCCTGGTGAGCCACCGCGACCGCACCGACCTGGACACGGCCCTGCGGGAAAGCTCCCGGCTGGGCACACTGCTGCAGGAGGCCGAGCGACTCACCCGCGTGGGCAGCTGGGAGCTGAACCATCGCACCGGAGAACTGCTCTGGTCGAACGAGGCCTACAGCCTTTTTAACACCACCCCGGAGCAGACGGCCCCCTCCTATGCGTCCTTTCTGAGCACGGTGCATCCGGACGACCGCGCCCTGGTGGATGCCACCTTCCAGGAGTCCTTCCGCACGGGCCGGCCCTACCGGATCGAGCATCGGCTGGAGCTCGGCGACGGCCACCTCAAGGTGGTGTTGGAGCGGGGTCGCACCAGCCTCGGCGACGACGGACAGCCGCTCTCCACGGTGGGAACGGTTCAGGACATCAGCGAACAGCACGAGATCCAGCAGCGGCTGGAACGCATCGCCTTCGTCGATCCCCTCACCCGGCTGCCCAACAAGGCCGCCGCCGTCCGCCAGCTGGCCCGCCTGCTGCGCACCGCCGGCACGGACCAGTGCATCGCCCTGATCAACCTCACTCTCGACAACTTCCAGTCGATCAACAACAGCCTGGGCCACGAGATCGGCAACCAGGTGCTCAGGGCCAGTGGCACCTGCCTGCGCCACCTGATGCGGCCGGACGACTGGCTGGCCCGGGTGGGCAGTGATGAATTCATCCTGCTGCGGCCCCTGGCCATGGCCGACCGGGACCAGGTTCTGCCGTGGGCGGAGGAGATCCGTCGCACCCTTGGCAACACCCCCGGGATGGGCACCGGCTTTGCGGTCCAGCCCAGTGCGTCGCTGGGGGTGGCCCTGGCCCCGGACCACGGCCTGGACCCGACACCCTGCTGCGCTGTGCCAACACGGCCCTGATGGAGGCCAAGCAGCACGGCAAGAACCAGCTGCGCTTCTACAGCCCGGAGATCAGCCAGCAGTTGCGCGAGCGCCTGGAGCTGGAGCTGAGCCTGGCCCGGGCCATTGATCGGGAGCAGTTGCGGTTGTTCTACCAACCGCAGATCGATCGGGGCGGCAGCCGGATCGCCGGGGCCGAGGCCCTGTTGCGCTGGCGTGACCAGAGCGGCCGGATGGTTTCCCCGAATGTGTTCATTCCGCTGGCGGAGAAGACCGGCCAGATCCACAGCATCGGCCTCTGGGTGATCGAGGAGGCCTGCCGGCAACTGCATGTCTGGCACAGCAAGGGGCTGCGGCCGGGGAAAGTGGCGAGCAACATCTCGGCCCTGCAACTGGGGGCCGAGAACCCCTCCCTTTCCGAGCTGCTGGCCGGGGCGCTGAACACCTACGACCTGGTGCCGGAGAACCTCGAGCTGGAGATCACCGAAACAGCCCTGCTGAACGATCCGGGCCGTGCCGGCGAGCAGCTGCGGCAGCTCGCCGAGAGCGGCTTCAGCCTGGCGATCGATGACTTCGGCACGGGCTACTCCTCCCTGACCATGCTCCACTCGCTGCCCCTCGACAAGCTCAAGATCGATCGCTTCTTCGTCGATCGCCTCGGCAATGACCGATGCCGACCTGGCCATCGTCAAGGCCACGATCGTGATGGCCAAGGAACTGGGCCTGATGACCCTGGCCGAAGGGGTGGAGACCCCCGAGCAGCTGCGCATGCTGCAGAACCTCGGCTGCGACCAGTTCCAGGGGTTCTTGCTGGGACGGCCGATGTCCGCCGAGGCCTTCGGAGGCCTGCTGTCCAGCACGGCGGCCTGAGGCCTTCTGAAGTCCTTCCCCTACCAGCTCACCCCGTGGAGCTTGGGCAGGGGGGCAGTCTTGGAGGTCACGGCGAACAGCCGGGGGATACGGTGGCTGTTGTAGACCCGGAACTCGCGCACCACGCTGGCGCCCTCCTCGCGCACGGCCTGGTTGAGCACCAGGGAGCCGTCGGGATCGGAGACGGAGCGGTGGAACGTGCCGGGGGGAATGCGCAGGATGTCGCCGCCGCAGTCGAGGCGGACGATGTGATACGGATAGTTCCAGCCCAGGTTGACCAGGAAGAAGGTGCGGCCGCCATGCATGGCGAGCAGATTGTCCTCCTGGTGGGGATGGAGATAGAACTGCCAGCTGCCGGACTCCTGACAATCCGGCGGACTGACCGCCGGGCCCGAGTGGACCACCAGATCCCGCTTGTTCGAGGTGGGCACGGTGATGTCGAAGAACCGCACCGAGGGGGTGTCGCGGAACTTCTCGTAGGGGATCAACTCGAACATCGGAGCGGGCCGGGGACCCTGGCCGGCCCCCGAGGGCCGGTGATCCTGCAGCTCGTCTCTCGACGGGACGGTGGCGGTCATGGGAGCGACTTCGTCAGAAGCCTCTGCGGTCTGTTCAGTGAACCTAATCCTGGTGGGGTCCCACGGTGAGATCGGCTACGAAAGCCCGCGGGCGTTGGGCCAGTTCCAGTGGTGGTGCTGCCTAGGGTGAGCCTCCTGCGCCCCGGGCCCATGGGCCGCCACGACCATTGTTTCGGCTTCGAAGCCGACTTCGTCGGCGACCTGCGCTGCATCCCGATGGCGGTGCGGCGCAAGCTGGATCTGATGGGCGTCAAGTTGAAGCTGAGCCACTGGAGCGACCTCAGTGATCCGGAACGGCAGCAGCTGCTGGCCTGGCCGGACGACCCCGCTGCCCTGGCGGAACTGGACCACTGGCTCGGCCAGCGCACCGCCGCCATGGCCGCCGGTGTCGCCGGTCGGCTGGAGCCTGCCTGCGGAGCGCCCTGGCAGCGGGACGACGCCCCCCCCCAGGTGCTGCTCGCCTCCTGCCGCCAGCTGGGGCTGACCCTGCCCCCCCACGCCTGGGGGGAGCTTGACGAGCTGCAGCGCTTTGCCCTGGTGAAGCTCAGCCATTCTGGCCACGAGCACCGCAACCTGCCGCGGGCCCTGGCGGAATTCGGCCTGCTGACATGAACGGCCTGCGGGCCTGCCTGCTCAGCGGCGGCGCCAGCCGCCGCATGGGCACGGACAAGGCCCTGCTGCCCCATCCCGCCGGGGGCACCTGGCTGGAGTTCAGCCTGGCCCAGCTGGCGGCGCTGCCGCTGCCGATCACCCTGCTCAGCCACCACCGGAGCCACCACGCCCTGGCGCGGCCCCTGCGGGACGGGCTGGGCCAGCCGATCACGGTCCTGGAGGAGCAGCCGCCCCGGGAGGGGCCGCTGCTGGCCCTCGACCGGTTGATGCATCGCTACCCCGATGAGGATCTGCTGCTCTGCCCGGTGGACATGCCCTGGCTGGAGGTCGCCACCCTCGAGGCCCTGGTGGGGGCCGCCGCCGCTCCGGTCGCCACTGGTCCCGCCGCCATCCATCTGGCCTACGACGGCCGGCGGCTGCAGCCGCTGCTGGGGGTCTATCCGGCCCATCCCGGCCTTCGCCGCCGGCTGCGCGCCTTCACGGCGGGTGGTGGCCGGCGGCTGCAGGACTGGCTGGCGGGAGAGGAGGTGGTGCCGGCGGCCTTGCCGGCCGCGGGCCTGCGCAACGCCAACCGGCCCGACGACGCCACCGGTCTGTGGCCCTAGCTTGCCTGCCATGGCGGAGAGCCCCCTGGATCTGCATGGCCGGCCCCTGGGGGTGCTGCGGCTGTCGCTCACGGCCCGCTGCAACCTGGCCTGTCCCTACTGCTGCCCGGATCTGGAGGACCCGCCCGACTTGCTGACCCTGCCGGAACGGCTGGCGCTGGTGGAGGCGACCGCGGGCCTGGGGGTGCACACCCTGCGCCTCACCGGCGGCGAACCGCTGCTGCACCGGCGCCTGGAGGAGCTGATCGCCGCCCTGCAGCCGCTGCGGCGGCGCGATCCCGGCGATCCCCGCGGCGCCCTGCGGGAGATCGCCCTCACCAGCAACGGGGTGCTGCTGGGGGCCGAGCGGGCCCGGCAGCTGAAGGCGGCGGGGCTCGACCGGATCACCCTCAGCCTCGATGGCACCGACGGGGCCAGCGTGGCGCGCATGGCCGGCCTGGGGGGCGCGGCCGCCGGCGCGGCCGTGCTGGAGAAGGTGCTGGCGGCGATCGGCCACGCCAGGGAGGCGGGCTTCGATCCGGCCCGCGGCGCCCTGAAGCTGAACGCGGTGGTCACCCGCTCGGGCAATGCCGACCAGCTGCTGCCCCTGGCGGAGCTGGCCCGGGAGCAGGGGCTGGAGTTGCGGCTGATCGAGTTCATGGATGTGGGCAACCGCAACGGCTGGGTGCCGGAGCAGGTGCTGCCGGCGGCCGAGATGGTGGCCCGCATCGGGGCGGCCTGGCCGCTGGAGCCGGTGGGACGGGCGCCCCACGGCACCGCCGGCCGCTGGCGCTACCGGGATGGGGGCGGCCACCTGGCGGTGGTGGCCTCGATCACGGCGCCTTTCTGCGGCGACTGCAACCGGCTGCGGATCACCGCCGACGGGGTGGCCTACAGCTGCTTGTTCGCCGCCGACGGCACCGACCTCAAGCCCTGGCTGCGGCCCTGCGCCGATGCCGCCGGCCTGGAGGAGGCGCTGCGCCGCCTCTGGCTGCAGCGCCGCGACCGCTACAGCGAGGAGCGGCAGATGATTCGCCCCGGTGAGGGGGTGGGAGCGCCTCTACGGCCCCAGGCGGAAATGGCTTACCTTGGGGGTTGACATGCGGTTGTCTTGGCAGGTTCGTTGTTCAGAAGTGACGAAGTTGACCCCGCCGTTCCCTGATGGTGGAACCGATCAATTTGTCTTCTTTCTGAAGGCGTCGATCGTCGTCAATCCCTTGGTGGTCGCGCCGACCACCTCGGTGGCAGAGGCCGCGGGCCTGATGGCCGAAGCCCTCGCTCCTCGGGGTCAGCCCAGCGACTTCCCCGACCAGGACAGCCTGCATCAGCACGCCCGGGCCAGCTGCGTGGTGGTGATGGACCAGAAGCAGCGGGTGCTGGGCAGTTTCAGCAGCATCGATCTGGTGGCGCTGGCGGCCACAGCCCCGTCCCTGCACGCCCAGACCATGGCCGAGGTGATGATCCAGCCGGTGCTGTGCCTCTCGGAGCGGGAACGCCCTGGACTGGTGGAGCGCCTGCGGGACCTGCGGCGCTGGGGGCCCCGCTATCTGCCCGTGGTGGATGACGAGGGCGCGTTGCTCGGCCTCCTTCACCTCGACAAGATGTTGCGGGCCAGCCAGCCGCCCGCCACGGCGCTGGCGGACAGGGCCGGGAGCCTGGAAGCAACCGTGGCAGGAACCGGGCCAGGGGTTGGGGATGGCGAGCAGGACGGTGCCTCGCTGCCCCCTCGCGCGCTCCAGGCCCACCGGGCTCTCGTCGAGCTGAGCAGCCAGATCCGGGGCTCGATCGGCATCCATGACATTCTCGAAAGAACCCTGCATCTCAACGCTGAACTGGAGGATTTGCTAAGGGAAAGGACGCTCCAGTTACAAAATGAGGAGGCCAGGTTCCAGGATCTGTTCAACAACACCAATGATCTGATCCAGAGTGTGCGGCTCGAGGATGCGCACTATGAGTTTGTGAACCGGGCCTGGCTGCGGTTGCTTGGCTACGAACAGGCGGAGCTGGGCGCCCTCACGCTCTATGACGTGATTCACCCCGACAATGTTCCTCACTGTCGTCAGCTGATCGAAGCGATGCGAGCGGGCTCCGTGCTCGATCTTGCCCCTATCGAGCTGACCTTCCTTACCAAGGACAGGCAGGAGGTGATCGTGGAGGGCAGCGTTAACTGCCGGCAGGAAGGGGGCGTGGCGGTCGCCTCTTGGGGCATTTTCCGGGATATCACGGATCGAAAACGATCAGAACGGATGCTTCTGGAGCGGGAGGCGCGCTACCGCGCTCTGATGGAAGGGGCCAGTGATGCGATTTTCCTGGCCGATACCGAAGGCCACCTGGTGGAGGTGAACCGCCGCGCCGAGGAACTGATGGGCCTCAGCAAGGAGCAGCTCATCCAGATGGATGTCTCGCAACTCCATCCCAGCGAAGAGCAGGAGCGGACCAGAGCCGCCTTCAGTAGCCTGGCCGATAGGCAAACCTACCAGTTGCTCGATACATCTATCCAGAACAGCAGCGGCCAGATCATTCCGGTTGACATCACCTGTTCGCAGCTTCAGGTGGGTAACCATGTGATCAACCAGGCCCTGTTCAGGGATATCGGCGAACGACGCAAATCCGAGCCGATCGTTCGGCAACAGGCTCAGCGCGACGGCCTGCTGCGTGAGGGGACCCAGCGAATCCGCCAGTCCCTCGACCTGCAGACGATTTTCGACACCGCCTGCGATGAGATCAGAGGCATGCTGGGCGCCGATCGTGTGGGCGTCTTCCAGTTCCATGACGGCTCAGGCTTCAACGATGGGAGCTTCGTTGCGGAGTCTGTCCTGCCGGCTTATCCGGCAGCACTTAAGGCGAACGTTCACGACCATTGCTTTGGGGAAAACTTTGCGAGCCTCTATGCCAAGGGCCGCTTCTTTGTCTCTTCAGATATTCAGAAAGATCGCCTGGAAGACTGTCACCGAGATATTCTTTCGCAGTTTCTTGTGCGTGCCAATCTGGTGATTCCGTTGGTGCCGGGCGACCTGCTGTGGGGATTGCTCTGCATCCACCAGTGCAGCCATGCCCGTGAATGGTTGCCCAGTGACATTGATCTGGCCCAGCAGATGGCCAGCCAACTCGCCATCGCCACCCAGCAGGTCCTGCTCTACGAGCAGGTGCAGAAGGAGTTGGAAGTGCGGCAGCAGACAGAGCAGCGCTTTGCCCAGCAGCTCCGCCAGCAGGAAGCGCTCGGCATGATCGCCAACCGCATCCGCGAAACCCTGAATCTCGACGACATCCTTGGCATCGTTTCCTCCCAGGCAAGAGCGATTCTTCAGTGTGAACGTGTCATCGTCTTCCGGCTGCATCCCGATGGCTCCAGCCAGATTATCAGCGAATCAGTGGATCAAGATCTTCCAAGCCTCATCGGCATGAGCTGGGAAGATGAGATATGGGATCAGGAGATTCTCGACAACTACTTGAAAGGGGATCCTCGGATCGTTGGCGATGTGATGAATGATCGCTGGACGGAGTGTCTGATGGAGTACTCCGTTGCCGGTCAGATCAAATCAAAGATCGTGGCGCCCATTCTGGCTGACACTTGCTCCACTGCTGATAGCCGTTGGATTGCGCCGAATCGTAAACGGAAGCTTTGGGGTGTGCTCGTTGCCCATGCCTGCAAATCCGTGAGGTCCTGGAAGCCAGCGGAGGCTCAGATGCTGCAACAGATTGCCAATCAACTCACCCTGGCCATCAACCAGAGCGACCTGTTCACGCAACTCCAGCAGGAGCTCACGGAAAGGCAGATCGCCCAGGCACAGCTGACGGAGAGCAATAGCGAACTGGCATTGACCAATGCTGAGTTGCAGCGGGCCACGTTGCTTAAGGACGAGTTTCTCGCCAATATGAGCCATGAGCTGCGAACCCCTCTCAACGTGATCCTAGGGATGGTGGAGGGATTGCAGGATGACGTGTTTGGTGTGATCAATCAGCCCCAGGCCAAAGCCCTTTCAAATGTACATATCAGTGCCACCTACCTGCTCGAGCTGATCAACGATATCCTTGACCTTTCCAAGTATGAGGCTGGTCGTCTGGAGCTCAGCTACGCTCCAACCAGTATTGCTCAACTATGCCAGTCGAGCTTGGCGTTCATCAGGCAGCAAGCCTCCGAGAAGGGGATCCAGGTGTCGATCAGCATGGAAGAGGCGCTGCCCGAGCTCATGATCGACGAGCGGCGTATGCGCCAGGTCCTGATCAACTTGCTCAGCAATGCTGTCAAGTTCACGCATTCCGGTGGCACGGTGAGTCTTGAGGCTTCCCTTCTGCGCGGCGCTCAACGGGCTTCCGGTCGTTCCTCCCTTGATGGGACTTTGCGTCTTTCCGTCGTCGACACGGGTATCGGCATCGCTCCTGAAGACCAACCCAAGTTGTTTCAGCCTTTCGTTCAGATCGACAGCGCCCACAACCGTCAATGCGTCGGTACAGGTCTCGGACTGGCGCTGGTGAAGCGCATCGTCGAGCTGCATGGGGGGCACGTCGCCATGTCCAGTGCCCTTGGAGCCGGCAGCACGTTCGATGTCGAACTGCCTTTGCCGCACTTGGTCACCACCAGCGCCAACGGCAGCATCGACACCCCGGAGTCGAGCGAGGGCGATGGTCTGAGCCCCCCCAGGGGCTCCGCCCCCCTGATTCTGCTGGCGGAAGACAATGAGGCGAACATCACAACGGTGTCCAGTTATCTGGTGGCCAAGGGGTATCGGGTGGTGATCGCCAGAAACGGCGTGGAGGCCGTTGACATGGCGACGAGCGCGGCCCCTGACATGATCCTCATGGACATCCAGATGCCAGTGATGGATGGATTGGAAGCCATGCGGAACATCCGCGCCACATCCATTCTGGCCTCCCTGCCGATCATCGCCCTTACGGCCCTGGCCATGGATGACGATTGCGAGCGTTGCCTGGAGGCAGGGGCCGATCGCTATGTCAGCAAGCCGGTTGTCCTACGGAAGCTTGTGCTGATGATCGAAGAACTTCTGTCATCCGAGTCGGCATGTTGATGAACGTCAAATCACTTCTGGTCGTTGACGACCAGCCCTCTAATTTTGATGTGATTGAAGCCTTGCTGAGTTCCCCCCACAGCGAACTGGCATCTGGTCATACCTTCGAGTTTCATTATGCCAATGGAGGCCAGACCGCCATCGACGGTCTCGCCTTCACCCGGCCTGATCTGATTTTTCTCGACGTCATGATGCCTGGCATCGATGGCCTGGAGCTCTGCCGCCGTCTCAGGGCCATGCCGGAATGGTCCGCCGTGCCGATCATCATGGTCACCGCCCTGGCCACGAAGCAGGATCTGGCCCGTTGTCTGGATGCCGGCGCCGACGACTTCATCAGCAAGCCGATCAACCGGGTGGAGCTGGTGGCACGCACCCGGTCGATGCTGCGCATCCGCCAGCAGTACCTGGAACTTGAGGCGTTCAACACCCGGCTTGAGGCTCTGGTGGACGAACGCACCGCGCAACTGAAGCGCCTGCTGTACGAAGACCAGCTCACCGGCCTTCCCAGCAGAGCCTCTCTGTCGGCGTCGCTCGCGACGGCCTGCCGGACTGCCAACCCCCAGTTGACCGTCGCTTACCTCGACTGCGACGACTTCAAGCGGGTGAATGGGGCCTTCGGTCATGCCGTCGGCGACCAGTTGCTCAAGGCGATCGCCCAGCGACTTCAGGACCAGCTCCGCCCCGGCGATCTGCTGGCCCGCATGGGAGAGGATGAATTCTGTTTTCTGCTCTTCGAGGCCCCCGATGCGACGGCAATCGCCAGCTGGGTGGAATCGATCCGCGAAGCTCTCCTTGCTCCTTTCTGTATCGGCACGATCAAGATCCCTGTGACGATGTCCATCGGCATCGCCCTGGGCATGCAGACCATCTCGTCGCCGGAAACGATTCTCCAGGCGGCTGACGCGGCCATGTATCTGGCGAAACGGCGAGGTAAGAATGGCGCTGAGACGTTCGACCGTGCTCTCCACTTCGCCACCCGTGATCGACTGATCCTCGAGAATGACCTGCAGAAGGCTCTGGATTGTGGGGAATTCATCAATTACTACCAGCCGATTGTGCAGCTGTGCTCCCGGCGGATCGTGGGATTCGAAGCGCTGGTTCGCTGGCGGCATCCCTCGCGCGGCCTGGTGATGCCCGATGCCTTCCTCCCTGGCCTGGAGGATTCCAGCCTGGTGGTGCCTGTTGGACGCGCGATTCTTCATCAGGCGTGCCTGCAGCTGAGCCGCTGGCAAGAGCGCGGCTGGCCTGGGCTCACGATGAGTGTGAATCTTTCGTCTCGCCAGTTCGCTAGCGCCACGCTCCTCGATGACATCGATG
Source organism: Cyanobium sp. Cruz CV13-4-11 (assembly GCF_024346055.1). GTDB lineage: Bacteria > Cyanobacteriota > Cyanobacteriia > PCC-6307 > Cyanobiaceae > Cyanobium. The sequence goes on along the minus strand of NZ_JAGQCH010000012.1, from coordinate 41,444 downwards.
CTGTGCTGGCGGACACGGGGGTGGATCCCGCCACTCTGAAGCTGGAAATCACCGAAACGACCGTGATGGATGATTCCGAGGCGGCCACGCTGTTGTTGCAGCAGATTCGTCAGCGGAAGGTTCAGATCAGCATCGACGACTTCGGTACGGGGTACTCCTCCCTCTATTACCTGCACCGTTTTGAGCTCGACAACCTCAAGACCGATCGATCCTTCGTGAGCCAGCTCGAGGAATCCAGTCGCAATCTGAGAATTGTTGAAACGATCATTAGCCTCAGCAAGGGGCTGGGCCTGACCGTGATCGCCGAGGGCATCAGTTCCGAGCGGGAGCTGGCAGTTCTCAACGGCCTGGGCTGCGAGTACGGCCAGGGCTTCCTGTTCTCCCGCGCCGTTCCCAGTGAGGAAATCGACGTCCTGCTGAGGGCCGGCGGCGAGTTCCCCGCCCTTAGCCCGTCTCCCTGACCACCGGCATTGGCCCCCGCACCAGCACCGGCACCCGCTTGAAGGCCGGCGTGCCGCAGCCGGGATCGATGACGGCCTTCATGATCACGTTCACCTCCGGGTAGAACATCAGCGCCGCCCCCTCGCGGATCTCGCCGGGGATGATCTCGACGCCGTCCAGCGCGCCCGCCTCCCCCTGCACCGTCACCCGCTGGTGGGCCGCCAGGCCGCAGCGGCGCAGGTCGGCCCGGTTCATCAGGATCGTGTGGCGGTGGGGCATGCCCCGGTAGCTGTCGCCGGCCTTGTAGACGACGGTGTTGTGCTGGCCGTAGCTGCGGGCCGTGATCAGGGCCAGCACCAGGCCGGTTTCCCCGGGCTCGAGGCCGCCGAAGTGCTCCGCCTCCGGCAGCGACAGCTCCGGCAGGGGGGTGGGCGCCATCCGGGCCCGGCCGCTGGGGGTGGGAAAACGCGGGGTGTCGAACAGACGCCCTTCGACGTTGAACTCCTGCCGGGTGGCATCGATGCGGGCGATCGGGCCGTAGCCGGGCACGGTGCGGCCGATCAGGTCCCGCACGTAGGACGGATCCTGCAGCTGCCCCCAGTCGATCGGATCCGTGCCCATCAGCCGCCGGGCCAGTTCGGCCAGGAACGTCACCTCACTGATCAGGTCGGCGTGGCGCAGGTGGGTGGAGCCCGGTTCGTTGAGGCGCACGTAGTTGTTGCCCGATTCGGTGGTGGTGCGGTGGGGGGTCTCGAAGCGGTTGAACACCGGCAGCACCAGGGTCTGGCGGGCCGCCAGGCCGTGGAAATGGCCCTGGTTGGGCTTGGTGGCCAGGTACAGGATCGTGTCGATGCGGCCCAAGGCCCGCTTCGCCTCGCCGCTGTCGGGGTTGGCGCCCCAGAGGTTGCCCCCCAGGCACAGCAGGCTGTCGACGTGGCCGGCATCGGCGGCCGCGATCAGGGCGCGGGTGTCGTAGCCGGGCACCCGGCTCAGGGGCCGGCCCAGCAGCTGCTCCAGGGCCTCCTGCATCTCCGCCTGCAGCTTGACGGTGACCCCCATCGAGCCGAAGCCCTGCACGTTGGAGTGGCCCCGGATCGGCATGGTTCCCGCCCCCGGGCGGCCGACGTTGCCGCTGAGCAGGGCGGTGTTGGCGATCGCCTGCACGTTGTCGATGCCGTTGGCATGGTGGGTGATCCCCATCGCCCAGGCGAACACCACGCCGCGGGCCGCGGCGATCACGGCGGCCGCGTGCTCCAGCTCCTGGCGGCTCAGGCCGCAGCTGGCGGTGATCGCCTCCCAGGCGGTGGCCTGCAGCTGCTCCAGCAGCGCCTGCCAGCCTTCGGCATGGGCGGCCAGGAAGTCGCGCTTCACGGCGCCGGCCTCCAGCAGGGCTTTCTGCAGCCCCAGGAACACGGCCGTGTCGCTGCCCGGAATGGGCTGCAGGAACAGGGAGGCGATCGCCGAACCCTGCAGCATCGATCGGATCGGGAAGGCCGGCGAGCCGAACTTCAGCAGCCCCACCTCGATCACCGGGTTGATCACGAGCACCGTGCCGCCCCGCTGGCGCAGCTTGATCAGCTCGTTCATCAGCCGCGGATGGTTGGCCGGGGCGTTGGAGCCCACCAGCACCACGCAGTCGGCCTGCTGCAGGCTCTCCAGGCTCACCATCGAGGTGCCAGAGCCGAAGACGGCATTGAGCCCCACGGTGGAGGGGGCATGGCAGAGGTCGGAGCAGTCGGCCAGGTTGTTGGAGCCCATGGCCCGCAGCAGCAGCTGCAGCAGGTAGGCGGCCTCGTTGGAGGAGCGGCCCGAGCTGTAGGAGGCCACCCGCTCCGGCGGGCGCCGGAAGGCGGCCTCGGCGATCGCGAACACGTCGTCCCAGCCGATGCGCTCGTAGTGGCTGCGGCCGTCACGCAGCAGCATGGGGTGGCTGAGGCGGCCGAGGCGGTCGGCCTCCATCGAGGAGAGCTGCTGGAGTTCAGCCAGGCTGCGGGTGCCGAACACCCCCTCGCTCACCGCCGGCTGCAGCTCGGCCATGATCGCCTCGACGCTCTTGAGGCAGCGCTGCAGCGGCTCCCCCAGCTCGTCGACGAAGCCGCCGTGCTGGCCGCCGGTGCCCCAGGCGCAGGAGAGGCAGGCGCTCTTGTGGTTGAGGGTCTGCCAGAGCTTCGGGCCCCGGGGACTGAGGGTGGCCTTGGCCCAGCCGTCGATCAGGGGCCAGCCGCCGCCCTGGCCGGGTGTGGCGGCATCGGCGGGGCTGGCGTCGTCGCTCATGGGGCCGGCCGGAGTTGCCCCTCACTCTGGCCGCTGGGCTCCCTGGGTGGGGGGCAGGTAGCGGGGTTTACCCAATGCGCCAGCTTCCCTGGCTTCGGGCGCACTTTTGCCATCCAGGCCACCTAACCCCACTGCCGTTGAGGCATCCTTGGGCGAGCGCGTCGGCCCACTGGCTCCAACGGTCTGCCATGGAACAGGGCCAGCTCAACTGGATCGCCAACTTCATCTGGGGCATTGCCGACGACGTGCTCCGGGATCTGTACGTGCGCGGCAAGTACCGCGACGTGATCCTGCCGATGACGGTGCTGCGTCGGTTGGATGCGGTGCTGGAGCCCACCAAGCAGGCGGTGCTGGATCTGAAGGCTTCCCTCGATGCCGCCGAGATCGTCCATCAGGACCCGGCCCTGAGGCAGGCAGCCGGCCAGGCCTTCTACAACACCTCCAAATTCACCCTGCGCGATCTCACTTCCCGCGCCGGCCAGCAGAAGCTCAAGGCCGACTTTGAGGCCTATCTGGATGGTTTCTCGCCCAACGTGCAGGACATCCTGGAGAATTTCGAGTTCCGCAACCAGATCCCGCGCTTGTCGAAGGCCGATGCCCTCGGCACCCTGATCGGCAAGTTCCTCTCGCCGGATATCAACCTCAGCCCCACCGGCCTCGACAACCACGGCATGGGCACGGTGTTTGAGGAGCTGGTGCGCCGCTTCAACGAGGAGAACAACGAGGAGGCCGGCGAGCACTGGACCCCGCGTGATGCCGTGAAGCTGATGGCCAAGCTGATCTTCGTGCCGATCGCTTCTGAGATCGAATCCGGCACCTACCTGCTCTACGACGGCGCCTGCGGCACCGGCGGCATGCTCACCGTGGCGGAAGAGGAACTCAAGGAGCTGGCCGCCGACCAGGGCAAGGAGGTGGCCAGCCACCTCTACGGACAGGAGATCAACGCCGAAACCTACGCCATCTGCAAGGCCGATCTGCTGCTGAAGGGCGAGGGCGACGGCGCCGACAACATCGTGGGCGGGCCTGAGCACTCGACCCTCGCCAACGACGCCTTCCCAGCTCGGGAGTTCGATTTCATGCTTTCCAACCCGCCCTACGGCAAGAGCTGGAAGGGGGATCTGGAGCGGATGGGCGGCAAGGGCGGCATCAAGGATGCCCGCTTTCTGATTGAGCACGGCGGCGATCCGGAGTTTTCGCTGATCACGCGCTCCAGCGACGGACAGATGCTGTTCCTCGCCAACCTGATCAGCAAGATGAAGAGCGGCACGGCTCTGGGCAGCCGCATCGCCGAGGTTCACAACGGCAGCTCGCTGTTCACCGGGGATGCAGGGCAGGGTGAGAGCAACATCCGTCGCTGGATCATCGAGAACGACTGGCTGGAGGCGATTGTGGCCCTGCCGCTGAATATGTTCTACAACACAGGAATCGCCACCTACATCTGGGTGCTCAGCAACCGTAAGCCCGCCCATCGTCAGGGGCGTGTGCAGTTGATTGACGCCACAGCCTGGTTCAAGCCCCTGCGCAAAAATCTCGGCAAGAAGAACTGCGAACTCTCCGAAGCCGACATCCAGCGCATCGTTGACACCTTTCTGGCGTTCGAGGAAACGGAAGAGAGCAAGATCTTTCCAAACCAAGCCTTCGGCTATTGGAAGGTCACGGTGGAGCGGCCGTTGCGGCTGGCCATCCACAGCGATGCCGAGCATCTGGCGACGCTGGCTGAGGAAGCCGTGATAGCGGGTGAGGGTGGTCTGGAGAACGTGGTGGAGGCCGTGGATGAGGTGATGGGGGATGGCCCCCACATGGATGCCAACCAGTGGCTGGAGTTGACGGAACGGGTGGCCAAAGGCCAGGGTCTGCGCTGGACGGCTAAGAAAGCCAAGCTGCTGCTGTCCCATCTGGGGGAACGTGAGGAGTCGGCGGCACCTGTGATCACCAAGGTGTTCAAGCCGGGAAAGCAGGCGGCCGATCCCCAGAGGGGGTTCTTCTCGGTGGAGCTGGAGGAGGGCCAACGGGTGGTGCAGTACGAGCCGGACCCCGAACTGCGGGACACCGAACAGGTGCCACTGCTGGAGGAGGGCGGCATCGATGCCTTCCTTGCCCGCGAGGTGTTGCCCTATTCCCCCGAGGCCTGGTATGACCCTGGCAGCGTGAAGACAGGCTATGAGGTGAGCTTCACGCGTTACTTCTACAAGCCCAAGCCGCTGAGGACGCTGCAGGAGATACGGGCAGACATCCTGGCGCTGGAGAAGGAGACGGAGGGGCTGCTGGGCGAGATTGTCGGAGGGGCCGCATGAACACTGAGATCCTGCTCGAACCTCGCTTCACAGGGGAGCGTTTCCGTGCGAACACGCTGCCGCTCTCGCTGTTGAAGGACTTGGAGGCGCTTCAGGGAATCATCTTGGAGATTGCCAAGGACGAGTTTCGGCAGTCCAATCCGAATCGTAGGCGCACACCGCGCGGGTTCAGCGAGGGCCTAACAATGCACCTTTTGGGTTCGCGCGAGGGCAGTTACGTTGCTCAGATCGGCATGGTCATCGAGGAAGATCTTCTGCCTGGATTGAATTCTCGTGCTCAAGCAGCTCGTTCAGCACGCGATCGATTCGTCGATGCAATCGCCCATGCACAGGATTCCTCTCAGGGATCATCGACCCCTTTACCGGCTGGAGTCTGGCCATACGTTGAGAAGTTTGGTCGTGGTCTGCACGATGGGGAAGCCATTGATCTCGTTCGCCGCGAAGGCACCACCGTCCAATTCACAAAAGAGCTGCGGCGGCGTCTGTTGCTCACTCGGCCGGGTGTTCAGATACTTACCGATGAAGTAGAGCTTGTTGTGAAGCTCGGGGATGTGCGCCCCAAGGAGCACAGCATCACGATCGAGTTTGTGGACGGCCGGTCGGTTGCCGCAACGGTGACGGATCAACAGCTTGAAGAGCTGAGCGAAGTGCGCGTTGGTGAGTTCGGGGTGAGTTGGCTCCGCGTAAGCGGTGTGGGTAGTTTCGACCGTTCTCAGCAACTACAGCGCGTCGATGAGGTCACAGCCATTGAGCTGCTGGATCCCTTAGACCCAAGTGTTCAGCTGGAGAACTTTAAGAAACTCCGTGATGGCTGGCTTGATGGTCAGGGGGTTGTTTTGAGTCAGGATCTGCTCGCGCGGGTAGGCACCTGGTTCAACGAACATCTGAAGGACGAAGCACAGCTTCCCCGTCTTTATCCAACACCTGAGGGTGGCGTGGAAGCGGAATGGCTCATCGGGCGGCTTGATGTGTCAATCGAGTTCGATGAAGTCACCGGGCATGTCGAGTGGCACGCGATGGATCTGGATACCGGGGAGACTGAGGAGAAGACCATCGATTTCGATGACACGGAGGCCCTCGAAGCTCTCGGGCGCATGATGGCGCGGGTGATCTCCAAGACAAGTACGAGACCCGAGGATGGCGATGGAGAGCCGACTCCGTGAATCCAGAATCACCCTTGTGGCGTCAGATCCACCCCTCGTTTGTTGAGGGGGGCCACCCAGGTAGCCAAGCGTTTCGACCCACGCCGAAGGATCAGGGCCTCCTTTCCTTCGATGATGGCAGCCGGATTGCCGCAGAACTGGCCTGGCATCGTTACACCGTGGAACGCGTCCGGCAGTCGGTGGGTGTCCTTGGAGTTCTGGTCGGTGAATGTGAAGGTGAAGGCCTCGGGGTCATTCCTGATGGAGTGCCAGACCCTGAGCATGTGTCCATCGATTTCACGGGCAAGAGCAACGGGGTGCGTAAATCCATCGCCAAGCGGCTGCGGGACCATGCCCTGCGCCGTGGCTGGCAGTTTGGACCGGTAGAGGTGAGCCCGTGATTGACGGTCTCAAGCCCTATCCCGCGATGAAGGACACTGGCGTGCCTTGCTTGGGGGAGGTGCCGGAGCATTGGACTGAGAGGCGAGCCAAGTACTTCTATCGTGAAGCGGATGATCGTTCCGAAACAGGCAAGGAGGAGCTGCTTTCTGTCTCTCACAAGACTGGAGTAACGCCTCGCAAACAGAACGTCACGATGTTCCTCGCGGAATCAACCATTGGCTACAAAATCTGCCGACCAGGCGATATCGCCATCAATACAATGTGGGCATTCATGGGGGCTCTTGGCATAGCTCGACAAGTGGGTCTCGTCAGCCCTGCCTACGGCATCTATCGGCCTCAACGATCCGATGAGCTGAATCCCGAATATCTTGACAGACTTCTTCGAATTGACGTCTACAAGTCGGAGTACATGTGTCGCTCGACAGGCATCAACTCTTCCCGATTGCGATTGTAACCAGACGAGTTCCTTCGGATTCCAATCATCTGCCCCCCTCTCCCCGAACAAGCCGCCATCGTCCGGTTCCTCGACCACGCCGACCGCAAAATCCGCCGCTACATACGCGCCAAGCAGAAGCTGATCAATCTGCTGGAGGAGCAGAAGCAGGCCATCATTCATCGCACCGTCACCCGCGGCCTTGATCCCAACGTGCGCCTAAAGCCCTCCGGCGTTGAGTGGTTAGGGGATGTGCCGGAGCATTGGGATGTGAGGAAGCTTAAGGATGTAGCCGGCGTCCAGACTGGCTTGACCCTGGGCAAGGTATACCTTGGATCGCTAACTATTTCCTATCCTTACCTTCGAGTCGCAAACGTCCAAGTCGGACGAGTTGACTTGAGGCACGTTAAGCACATTGATGTGCCGGAACGCGAGGCCGCAGGGGCAATGCTTCGTCCAGGTGATGTCCTTATGACTGAGGGAGGGGATATCGACAAACTTGGTCGAGGCTGCGTTTGGCACGCCGAGATTCCTGTTTGCCTGCACCAGAACCATGTGTTTGCTGTCCGCTGCAATAGGTCTCTACTGCTTCCTGAGTTTCTCGAAGGCCTGATGGCATCAGAGCATGGTCGTACTTTTTTCCAGTTGACTGCAAAGCAAACTACGAACCTTGCGGCGACAAACAGCACAACGTTGCGCACCTTCCCGATTCTCCTGCCGCCACTTAATGAACAGCAGGCAATCATTGATGCCATTGCACGGCAGACCAATGCTGTATCAATGTCACTAGAGGTTACCTATAGGGAAATCGTCCTCCTGGGCGAATATCGAACCCGCCTGATCGCCGATGTGGTTACCGGCAAGCTTGATGTCCGCGAGGCGGCAGCACAGTTACCAGAGGAAGTGATGGTGGAAGACCCTGTAGTTGATGATGCCAATGAAGAGCTGGAAAATGGAGAAGATGAGATCGATCTGAACGATGATGCAGATGTGTGATCATCCATGCCCCCTCCAGCCGATCCCAAGATCTATCACATCCTCCACGTGGATCGGTTGCCCTCGGTGATTATCGATGGCTTCCTGTATTCGGATGCCATCATCAGCCGGCGCGATCCAGGCGGCACGGTGATCGGAATGGACGATATCAAACGTCGGCGCCTAGAGGATCTCACCCTCGCCAGTCATCCAGGTCTTCATGTCGGAGAGTGTGTTCCCTTCTATTACTGTTCGCGCTCCATCATGCTGTTCCTGATTTACAAGCGCAATCATCCCAATCTTTCTTACGCCGGCGGGCAAGGTCCCGTCGTTCACCTCGAGTTCGATCTGCAGACGGTCGCCAACTGGGCAGATGGGCGGAACAGGCGTTGGGCCATCACGAACGGCAATGCCGGCTCGCGCTATTTCGAAGATTCTGGTTCACTGGATTACCTGAGAGAGTTGAATTGGCAAGCCATTCAGGCAAGGCAATGGAACCAGCCTGCGATCAGAGAACACAAGCAATCTGAATTTCTTGTGGAAGAGCAAGTGGCCTGGCACTTGGTTGAACGGATCGGTGTTCAGAATCAACGCACTCGAGAGCATGTTGAGACTTTCCTTTCCACCAGTGGACATCGGCCCCCTGTTGAAATACAATCTTCTTGGTACTATTGAGTGGGAGGTCACGAGCCATGATCCAGCCCGCCCGTGGCGACATTCTTGAGTCGACGGCTGAAGCCCTCGTCAATACGGTGAACTGCGTCGGCGTCATGGGCCGCGGCATTGCCCTGCAGTTCAAGAATCGGTACCCGGAGAACTACAAGGAATATGCCAAGGCTTGCAAGCGCTACGAAGTCAGGCCTGGCAGAATGTTCATCACCAATACTAATCAACTTCAGGGCCCTCTATATATCATTAACTTCCCAACAAAACGCCACTGGAAAGGAAAAAGCCGGTTGGAAGACATCGATGCGGGCCTTGTTGATCTGGTTCGAGTCGTGGCGGATCTGAAGATCACCAGTATTGCCGTTCCTCCGCTTGGCTGTGGTCTTGGCGGCCTCCCTTGGTCGTTGGTCAAGGCTCGCATCCAGGACGCTTTTCAGGGCCTAGGGCATGTGAAGGTCTATCTCTTCGAGCCGATTTCAGAACCAAGCAGCCAGCCAAGCGTGAAGGCCCACAAGGCTCCTCAGATGACGCCAGGCCGTGCAGCTTTGGTTGGCCTGATGCACCGTTATCTCTGCGGACTGCTGGATCCTTTCGTGTCCTTGCTGGAAGTGCACAAGCTCATGTATTTCCTCCAGGAAGCCGAAGAACCACTAAAGCTCATTTACAAGGCAGCGCCTTACGGCCCCTATGCCGAGAACCTCCGGCATGTCCTGAATGCCATCGAGGGCTACTTCATCAAGGGCTATGGCGATGGGGGCGATACTCCCGAGAAGCCTCTCACCATCCTCGATGATGCTGGCGAGAAGGCGATGCACTACCTCGCGGATCATCCCGCCACCCAGGCTCGCTTCCAACGAGTTGCTGATCTCGTGGCGGGCTTCGAAAGCTCCTTTGGCCTAGAACTTCTGGCCACAGTTCATTGGCTGCATACCCGTGAGAATCCTCAGACGATGGCTGATCTCGTGCATCAAACCCATGCCTGGAATGCTCGCAAACGTCAGTTTTCACCACGACAGATTGAGCTCGCCAGCAGCGTCCTGGCGCAGGCAGGCTGGGTGCAAGCGCTGGAGGAGCCAGCTACACCTGATGGGCAGTTAAGCCTGAGTGTTGCCCCAACAGGCAGCCATGACCCTGCCACTTGATGGGTACTTGATCAGGAGAGGTGCCCGGGTCCCCTCCGCAGTCCGGAATCCCCGGCGCTGCAAGCCTTTTGCCGCATCATCTCTACGTGACGGGTACGTGATCGAGGCGCCCTCATGAGCACCGACACCAGCGAAAAGGGCCTGGAGGCCCTGATCCTGCGGGCGATGACCGGACGCACCGATGTGCTCGTGCCCGCCCACGTGGCCACCGAAACCAGCGTGCCGGTGGCTGGTGGCACCGGTTGGCTGCTGGGAGATCCCACCCATTACGACCGCGACTACTGCATCGATCTCGTTCAGCTGCGCGGCTTCCTGATGGCCACCCAGCCCGATGCCCTCGATTCCCTGGCGCTGGAGGTCGATGGTCCCACCCGCCGCAAGTTCCTGGCGCGACTGCAGGGGGAGATCTCCCGGCGCGGCAGCATCGACGTGCTCCGCCACGGCCTCAAGCACGGGCCCCATCACCTCGATCTCTTCTGCGGCACGCCTTCACCAGGGAACCCCAAAGCGATCGAGCGCTTCGCCGCCAACCGCTTCAGCGTGTCCCGCCAGCTCCGCTACAGCCGCGATGAAACCCAGCGAGCTCTGGATCTGGGCCTGTTCATCAATGGCTTACCGGTGGCCACCTTTGAACTCAAGAACAGCCTCACCAAGCAGACGGTTGCTGACGCCGTGAAGCAATATCAGCTCGACCGCGACCCGCGCGAGAAGCTGTTCGAATTCGGCCGCTGCGTGGCCCATTTCGCCGTGGACGACCATGAGGTGCGCTTCTGCACCCAGCTCAAAGGCAAAGCCTCCTGGTTCCTGCCCTTCAACAAGGGTTGGAACGACGGCGCCGGCAACCCCCCGAACCCGGAGGGCCTCAAGACGGCCTACCTCTGGAAGCAGATCCTCACCCGCGAGGGGCTCACCGACATCCTTGAGAACTACGCCCAGGTGGTGGAGACCAACGACGAGAAGACCGGCAGGAAGAAGGCGGTGCAGATCTGGCCCCGCTTCCACCAGCTCGAGGTGGTGCGTCGACTGCTCGCTGATGCCGCTGAGAACGGCGCCGGCCGCCGCTATCTGATCCAGCACTCCGCCGGTAGCGGCAAGAGCAACTCGATCGCCTGGTTGGCCCACCAGCTGATCGGCCTTGAGCGCAACAACACCGCCGTGTTCGATTCGATCCTGGTGGTCACCGACCGCCGCATCCTTGATCAGCAGATCAAGGGCACCATCAAACAGTTCGCCCAGGTGGGCGCCACGGTAGGCCATGCCGAACGCTCAGAAGACCTACGCAAGTTCATCGCCGAAGGCAAGAAAATCATCATCACCACGGTTCAGAAGTTTCCGTTCATTCTTGACGAAATCGGCAATGAGCAGCGCGGCCGCCGCTTTGCCATCGTGATCGACGAAGCCCATTCCAGCCAGGGCGGGCGTACTTCGGCGGCCCTCTCCCTGGCCCTCTCCAGTACAGGGGTGGAAGAAGAGGAGGAAACCACGGAAGACAAGATCAACCGGCTGATGGAGGCCAAGCAGCTGCTGCCCAATGCCAGCTACTTCGCCTTCACGGCCACACCCAAGAACAAGACCCTGGAGATCTTCGGGCTTCCCGACCCCCAGGCCGATGGAACCGTGCGGCACCTTCCGTTCCACAGCTACACGATGAAGCAGGCCATTCAGGAGGGCTTCATCCTCGATGTGCTGCGCCACTACACACCGGTGGAGAGCTACTACAAGCTCATCAAAAAGGTGGAGAGTGATCCCGAGTTCGACAGCAAGCGCGCCAAGAAGAAGCTCCGCCGCTACGTGGAGAGCCATGAGCATGCGATCCAGCTCAAGGCGGAAATCATGGTGGATCACTTCCACGAGCAGGTGCTTTCCCTAAGAAAGATTGGCGGCGAGGCCCGATCCATGCTGGTGACCAGCGGCATCGAACGGGCGATCCAGTATTTCCATGCTTTCCGCTCCTACCTGTCCGAACGCAAGAGTCAATACCTGCCCATCGTCGCCTTCTCCGGGGAGCACGAGTACGGTGGTAGCAAAGTTACCGAAGCCTCCCTCAACGGGTTTCCATCGAGCCAGATTGCCGACAAGATCCAGGAAGATCCCTATCGCTTTCTGATCTGTGCCGACAAATTCCAGACCGGCTACGACGAACCCCTGCTGCACACGATGTATGTCGACAAAGTGCTGTCGGGCATCAAGGCGGTGCAAACCCTGTCAAGGCTGAACCGCGCCCACCCCAAAAAGCATGACGTCTTCGTGCTCGACTTCATGAACGACGTCGACACCATTCAGCAGGCTTTCGCGGATTACCATCGCACCACCATCCTCGCCGACGAAACTGACCCCGACAAGCTTCACAACCTTAAGGGCACCCTCGATGGTTATCAGGTCTACGATCTGCAGCAGGTCGACGACCTGGTGGAGCTGTATCTGGGCGGCGCTGATCGCGATTCTCTCGATTCCATCCTCGATGCCTGCGTGGCGGTCTACCGGGAGCAGCTTGACGAAGATGGCCAGGTGGCCTTCAAGGGCAAGGCCAAGGCCTTCACTCGCACCTACGGCTTCCTCTCATCGATTCTCCCCTACACCAACGCCGATTGGGAGAAGCTCTCGATCCTGTTGAACTTCCTCATCTCCAAGCTGCCGGCTCCGATTGAGGAAGACCTCTCAGCAGGAATCCTGGAAGCGATCGATATGGACAGTTACCGCGTGGAGAAGCAGGCGGCCGTCAGGATTCAGCTTGCCGATGAGGACGCGGAAATTCAGCCAGTGCCACCTGGCGGTGGTGGCGGTAACCATGGGCCGGAGTTGGATCGCCTCTCGAACATCCTCAAGGTGTTCAATGATCAGTTCGGCAACATCGAGTGGACCGACGAGGATCGAGTCAACCGCCTGATCACCGAAGACATCCCCAGGCGCGTTTCCGCGGACCCCGCCTACCAGAATGCCCGCCAATACTCCGACAAACAGAATGCAAGGATCGAACACGACATGGCATTGATGCGCGTGATGACGGATGTGCTCAAGGATGACATGGAGCTCTTCAAGCAGTTCATGGACAACGAGTCGTTCCGCCGCTGGATGGCGGATACGGTCTTTGGTCTCACTTATGAATAGATCCTGCGTCTCCGCACTCCCATGCCTATGCCTCTGAGTTTGACAAGTTTAGTCCAGTAAACTCTGCTCTATCTTGGCTGCTTCTGTGGCTGTATAGATCTTCTCTCTGTATCGAATCCCAGCAGCGCCCATGATCCGGCTTCTGACCACGTCACAATCGTGGTGAGGGACCACGTGGCGGACCACCTGACGCTTGTGCTGGCCGTGGCCAGTCCGTGGCTGGAGGTGCAGCTGCTGCACTACCGCCACCCGGAACCTCTCCCTGATCCGGCCATAGAGAACCTGGCCCGGGTGGGGTTCAACCACATCTGCTTTGCCGTTGACGACCTGGAGGCCACAGTTGCCCGGCTGCAGGCCGGGGGTGGCGCGCTCCGCAACGCGGTCATGGACTTTCATCACCGCAAGCTGGTGTTTCTCCGCGGTCCGGAGGGCATCACCGTGGAGCTGGCGGAATGGAAGGGCGGCGCCGCCTCCTAGCTGGCGCCGGCCAGCAGCGCCTCCAGCCGTCCCTGGCGCTCCAGGGTGTGGAGGTCGTCGCACCCCCCCACATGGGCGTCGTCAATGAAGACCTGGGGCACCGAGCGGCGGCCATCGCTGCCCCGGGCCACCATGGCGTCGCGGGCGTCCTCGTCGCCATCGATGACGTATTCCTCGTAGGTTACGCCCTTGCGGTCGAGCAGTTGCTTGGCCCGGATGCAGAACGGGCAGAAGCGCCAGGTGTAGATCTCAACCTTGGGCATGGAGGGGAGGGCGATGACAGTTGCCTTCGATTCTGACGACCCCCATGCCCTCTCGCCCGATAGAGATTCCACCCCATGCACGCTGATCTGCCCGGCGGCCTGACGCCCCACCAACGCACGCCCACCTTCGACGCCGACAGTGTGCCGGCGGGTCTGCGGGCGCAGCACAGCACCAAAGCCGGTGTATGGGCCCGGCATCGTGGCGCCCACCCAGTTGCACCGGGCTGCGGTTTTACGTCGAGTTCCACCGGGCGGAGCGTCGTTCACCCCAGCTCGAACCGGTCCAGGTCCATCACCTTGCTCCAGGCCGCCACGAAGGCGGCCACGAAACGCGCCCCGCCGTCGGCGGCGGCGTACACCTCGGCGATCGCCCGCAGCTGGGCGTTGGAGCCGAAGATCAGGTCGACGCGGGTGGCGGTCCACCGGAGGTCGCCCGTTTCCCTGTCGCGGCCCTCGAAGCTGTCCTCGGCCTCGCTGGTCGCCGTCCAGGTGGTGCCCATGTCGAGCAGGTTGACGAAGAAGTCGTTGCTGAGGGTCTCGGGGCGATCGGTGAACACCCCATGCCGTGACTTGCCGTGGTTGGCCTCCAGCACCCGCAGGGCCCCCACCAGCGCCGTCATCTCGGGGGCGGTGAGGGTCAGCAGCTGGGCCCGATCCACCAGCAGCTCCTCGGCGGAGGCCGGCAGGCCCGGCCGCAGGTAGTTGCGGAAGCCGTCGGCCTTCGGCTCAAGCACGGCGAAGGAGGCCCCATCCGTCTGCTCCTGGGAGGCATCCATGCGCCCGGGGGTGAAGGGCACCGCCAGGGCATGGCCGCCCCGCCGGGCCGCCTCCTCCACGGCGGCGGCTCCCCCCAGCACGATCAGATCGGCCAGGGAGATCCGCTTGCCGTCGTGCTGGGAGCTGTTGAAGTCCTGGCGGATCGCCTCGAAGGCCTCCAGCGCCCGGGCCAGCTTGGCGGGCTGGTTCACCTCCCAGTCCTTCTGGGGGGAGAGGCGCAGCCGTCCACCGTTGGCACCGCCGCGCTTGTCGGAGCCGCGGAAGCTGGCGGCCGCCGCCCAGGCCGTGGCCACCAGCTGGGAGATGGGTAGGCCCGCTTCCAGGATCCGGCCCTTGAGAGCGGCGATGTCGTGGGCGTCGACCAGCGGATGGTCGACGGTCGGGATCGGGTCTTGCCAGAGCATCACCTCCGCCGGCACCAGGGGTCCCAGGTAGCGGCAGCGGGGACCCATGTCGCGGTGAACGAGCTTGAACCAGGCCCGGCGGAAGGCCTCCCCCAGCTGCTCGGGGTGGGCATGGAAGCGCCGGGAGATCTCCAGGTAGGCCGGATCGACCCGAAGCGAGAGGTCGGTGGTGGCCATCATCGGCGCGTGCCGCTTCGACGGATCGTGGGCATCGGGCACGGTGCTCGCCGCCGCCGGATCGGTGGGTCGCCACTGCCAGGCCCCGGCCGGACTCTTCTCCAGCGCCCACTCGTAGCCGAACAGGTTGTCGAAGTAGCCGCTGTCCCACTGCACGGGGTTGGCGGTCCAGGCGCCCTCCAGGCCGCTGGTGGTCGTGTCGTCGCCTTTGCCGCTGCCGAAGCGGTTGCGCCAGCCCAGGCCCTGCTCCTCCAGGCCGGCCGCCTCGGGCTCCGGCCCCACCAGGTCGGGATCGCCGGCGCCGTGGCACTTGCCGAAGGTGTGGCCCCCGGCGATCAGGGCGACGGTCTCCTCGTCGTCCATCGCCATGCGGGCGAAGGTCTCGCGGATGTCCCGGGCGGCGGCGAGGGGATCGGGCTGGCCGTTGGGTCCCTCGGGGTTGACGTAGATCAGCCCCATCTGGACGGCGCCGAGCGGGTCCTCCAGCTCGCGGTCGCCGCTGTAGCGCTTGTCCCCCAGCCATTCGGTCTCCGGGCCCCAGTCGATGTCGATCGGCGGCTCCCAGACGTCCTGCCGGCCCCCGGCGAAGCCCAGGGTGGGGAGGCCCATCGATTCGATGGCGCAGTTGCCCGCGAAGATGATCAGGTCGGCCCACGAGAGGGCGCTGCCGTACTTCTGCTTGATCGGCCAGAGCAGGCGCCGGGCCTTGTCCAGGTTGCCGTTGTCGGGCCAGCTGTTGAGGGGCGCGAAGCGCTGGGTGCCGGAGCCGGCGCCGCCGCGGCCGTCGTGGATGCGGTACGTGCCGGCGCTGTGCCAGGCCATGCGCACGAAGAACGGCCCGTAGTGGCCGTAGTCGGCCGGCCACCAGTCCTGGGAGGTGGTCATCAGCGTGAACAGGTCCTGGCGCAGGGCCTCCAGGTCGATCGTGCGGAACGCCGCGGCGTAGTCGAAGCCGCCGCCCATCGGATCCGACAGGGGCGCGTGCTGATGCAGCACCGCCAGGTTCAGCTGCCGCGGCCACCAGTCGCGGTTGGAGCGGGCCCCGGCCGTGCTGCCCCGGAGGGTGCCGTGCAGGAAGGGGCACTGGCCACCGGAGTTGGCACCGGCCTCGGGGGAGAGTCCTTCCATCTGCGGCGGCAGCGTCTGTGCCGAATGTAGGAATGGAACAGGGGGCCGGTCAGCCGCTGCCGATTGTTTTCCTGGTGAGGTCCCAGCGATGAACGCTGGCCCCCATCCGGAATGGGGGGACCGCTCCACTGTTCACCCCGATGCTGCGAGCATGCAACCCCAGCAAGATCGTGCACAACATGGGCGCCCGTCTGACTCGATTCCGACTCGGCATGTAGAGATCCAGTGGGCCAAAAAAGATATGTTAAGATGACATCCAGTAAATCTGCGCCACATTCAGCCAGGGTTACCCTGTTCAAATAGATAGAAATTGAAATCGCATGACCCATCGATTGTCGGATAGCCGTCGGCGATTCATGGACATGCTTGCCCGCCGCTCGAGATGGTTGAAGGCTGGCTTGCTGCTGGTTTTCGCCTTGGCCTTGGTGGTGAGCGTTGCCTCCGTCGATGCGGCTGTTCCTGCCGGTGATCTTCCAAGGGCCATCACTCTGGATGGGCGAGACCAATACATCTTGCGGTACGTCATTTATCTCTCCGTGCTGATCGGTGGTGCCCTGGGAGGGTTCATCTATAGCGTCAGCAGGCATCGTGGCTTCATCATTCCCCACTGGGTGACCCAGCAGGCGGAGGGCCAGGCAGACCTGGAGCTTCAAAGTGGCGACGGATTGGTGCGGCCAGCCCCACGCAGTAAGGCCTCTGAGAAATCAACTTACACCAAATATGATCTCGGAACGGTTGCCGATATCGTTGTGGGAATCGGTGGTGGCATCATCATCTTCAACCTGGTTCCCCAGGGTGGGGACTCTGATCTGTTCGAAAGCCTGCTGAACCAGCCGGTCAGCCTTGGGACGGCGGTGAGCACGGTCATGAAGATCCTTGCCCTGTCGCTGATCGGTGGATTCGCTGGCATCAGCCTCTTCGATGAAGCGGCCAAGCGCGTCAGTCGGCAGTTGGAGGATACCCAGACGCAAGTGCTCGTCAATCACGGCAAGATCCAGGAGCTGCAGAAGAACGACCAGCAGGAATCTGACATTCAATTTCTGCTTAGCCCACTGGTTGATCCCTCCCTTCAACCGCTCAGTGACTCCCAGAATGAAGCCCTCCATGCCCATGTGCTGCAGGCGCCTCTGAACATCCGCAACAAGGTGTTCGAACGGCTCCAGAAGGCCCATGACAGCCATCTGCTCACCGGCAGTGATGCCGGCAGCCTGAGTGGTTCCGAAATCGAGACCCGCCTGACCCTGCAGCAGGGGCTGCTGGCAGGATTCGATGCCCTGATCGCCGCCGCCAAGGAGCAGAAGCGCACTGGAGCTGGGGACGATGCGTTCCTGCACCGTTATCTTGCCCACCGGGGCTTCGTTCACCTTCAACTCGGCGCCGGCGGCGAACGGCTGGGTGGGCCGGGGGGCCATCCCAGTCGGCACTGGCGCGAGGCCGAAGAGAGCCTCACGCAGGCGATCGATCTGCGCGACCTCAGGGCCGCCGACAGGCAGATGTACTGGCATTACAGCCTGCAGCGCATGGTCGCCCGCTTCAAGCTCGGCAACACCGACCCGATCAAGGCCGAGATCAATCAGCCGGACGTGATGCAATGGCTCAACAAGAGCCGTGGGATCGTGCACGCCGTCCTCAAGTCAATGCCTGAGGATTTCGTCGCCTTTCTGCGGGACCTTCTGCCCGCCTTGTTTGAGGGCGAAGAACCGACGCCATTGCTAAAGATCCAACGCGCAGGAGTTCTCTGATGCCGTTCATCACTGCCCTGGAAGATGCAGGCCTGAGCCCTGACCCCACCGCCGCCGCGGCTGACTCCTATGTTCCGGTGGGCCAGCAGCTCGGCATCGACTGGATTCGCCCCAGTGATGACGGCGCGCTGGCGCTGGTGTGCCTGGCCGGGCCCTACACCTGCCCGGGTGCAAGCGCCCCCCTCGCGAAGGGGGCGGTCCGCTACCTGAACCCGGCACGGTTTCAGATCCCCGCGGAAGCCTGGCAGCGGCCCCTGCCCCAGCCTTTGGAACCACGCCAGGGGGGGGCGGAGCGCTCTGTGGGCAGCGTCGCTTCCGCCTCCGGGCCACCCAGGGGACCGCTGCCACCGGAGGTGGCGGCACTGACGCACCATTACGAGGGCTGCCGGCTGGAGGCCTATCCCGATCCGAAGACCAAGGCCGAACCGATCACGATCGGCTGGGGGAGCACCTTTCACAAGGATGGTTCCCCGATCCGCCTGGGGGATCGCCTCTCCCAGGCGGAGGCCGATGAGCTCTACGACTTCATCTGCTATCAGCGGTTCTGGAAGAAGCAGGAAGCGCGCATTCCCTTCTGGCAGGAGATGAACGACAGACAGCGATCCGCTCTCTGCAGCTTCGCTTACAACCTCGGTGCTGACTTCTATGCAGGTGAAGACTTCGATACGATCACGGCCAACCTGCGCGAGCGTGACTGGGCGGCGGTTCCGGGCACGTTGATGCTGTATCGCGAACCCAGAAACCACCAGGTCGTTGTCGGCCTGGGACGGCGCCGGCGTGCTGAGGGTCTGGTGTGGATGGGCGCTGACCCAGCGGAGGCCATCCGGCAGGCCGAGCGCGAGATCAACAGCGCCGAGGACGCCAGGCGTTGGGAGCAGACGCTGCGCAACAGTCCCCAGGCCTTGGCCCTGGCCGACTCCAGGCCCAGGTCCATCCCTGGGTCTGCTTCCACCAGCGAGCTGAAGCTTCAGGACCTGCTGGAACGGGATCTGGTCATCGGCCACGGGGAGATCCCAGGGTATCCCGCCCTGGCTAACCAGATTCAGCGACGCCTGATCGCGCTCCAATTGCTGGAGCCCCCCACCGGAGTCTTCGGGCCGATTTCCACCGCTGCCCTCAAGCGGTTCCAGACCTTGATGAAGAGCGGTGAGGAGAATGTGCTGGGCTCGGCCACCGCGAAGCTGCTGATTGAAACGTCCCTCGAGGAGTTGCCCCAGCCGACTCTGGACCTCAGCGGCGGCGACCTGGCCGCGCGGATCATTCAATACATGCGCCAGAAAGGGGTCCAGGTGTTCGCGGGCCCAGGAGAGAGGAACATCGTCTACGTCGAGGGGATGAATCCCGATGGCAGCCTCAACGACGACCCCCCCAACCAGTTCAACGACCTGCGGCTGGTGATCGATTGTGCCGAGGCCCGGCCGAAGATCATCGGCAAATGGGAGGCCACCACCGAGCCGGGGAGCCACTACACGAACACTCCGATGAATGCGCGCGGCGCCGCCCGCATCAGGTTCGGCCAGTACCGCGCCTGGCAGGTCGGCCAGCATGGCGAGAATGATCCCCATGAGGCCCTGGTGCAGGCGGCCCCGGTGACGGTTTTCCGGGATGCCAACCGGGACTTCCAGCGGCCCGGCGACAGTGAAGACACCGGGCTCTTCGGCATCAACCAGCACTGGGGCTATGACCTGCCCCGCAACGACATCGGCCGCGCCAGCGCAGGCTGTCTGGTGGGGCGCTCACGGGAGGGCCATCGTGAATTCATGCGCCTCGTCAAGCAGGACCCCCGCTACAAGGCCAACGAGGGTTTCCTGTTCAGCACCACGGTCATCCCCGGGGACGCTCTGGAAGCCTCGTTTCCTCGTTGAGCCGGCCTCGCCGCAGTCCACATCTAGCCTGATCTCAGCGCCCCGGCCTCGGCATGCCCACCCCCTACGCCCTGCTGCTCCTGGCGCTTCTGGACGCCACACCGGGACTGGCTGCGGCGCAACCTCAACGTGGGGAACTCAGCCCCAGAGAGGAGTTCATGGTGATGGTGGGCGTGGGCTCCGGGTACATGAGCGCCCTCTGCAACCTGGAAAAGGACGGCTTCATCTCCACCGCCACCCGCGCCAAGCTGGCCCAGGCCCAACTGGACATCATCAGCGGCGATCCCTCCACCAAGGACGACCTGGAAGGGGTGCTCGCCGGCATGAAGGGCATGGAGGAGGACAAGGACCTCTGCCCCAGCCAGGTGTTGCCACTGCGCCGCCAATGAGCCGCCAAGGGGGAGGCTGATGGAGCCGCGCGAACGCCTGGCCAGGGTGTTGCCGGGCCTCGCACGGTTGCTCGACTACCAGAGCAGCTGGCTGCGACCGGACCTGCTGGCGGGTGTCACGGTGGCCGCCTACCTGGTGCCCCAGTGCATGGCCTACGCCGAAGTGGCCGGCCTGGCGCCGGTGGCGGGCCTGTGGGCGATTCTGCCGCCGCTTCTTCTCTATGCCCTGCTGGGTTCTTCGCCCCAGCTCTCGGTGGGGCCCGAGTCCACCACCGCCGTGATGACGGCCGCGGCGGTCGGGCCGCTGGTGGCGGGGGACCCGCTCGCCTACGCCGGGTTCTGCAGCCTGCTGGCCCTGCTGGTGGGACTGGTCTGCTGCGCCGGCGCCTGGGCCCGGCTGGGGTTCCTGGCCGATCTCCTTTCCCGGCCGATCCTGGTGGGCTACCTGGGCGGTGTGGCCCTGATCATGATCGGCGGCCAGCTGGGCCGGGTCAGCGGCCTGACGCTGCAGGCCGACTCCAGCCCCGCCCAGTTGCTGGAGCTGCTGGGCCGGTTGGGGGAGATCCACCGGCCCACCCTGCTGCTGGCCTTGGGGGTGCTCGTGTTCCTGCTGCTGGTGCAGCGCCGCTTCCCCCGGGCGCCGGCCCCCCTGCTGGCGGTGCTGCTGGCCATGGCGGTGGTGGCGGTGGGACACCTCGATCAACGCGGTGTGGCCGTGATCGGCGCCATTCCGGCCGGCCTGCCCCGGCCGTCGCTGCCGCCCGGGGTCTCGCCGGACCAGCTGCGCTACCTGCTGACGGCGGCGGTGGGCATCGCCCTGGTGGGTTATTCCGACAACGTGCTCACGGCCCGGGCCTTCGCTGCCCGGGGTGGCTACCGCATCGACGCCAACCAGGAACTGCTGGCCCTCGGCACCCTGAACCTGGGCAATGGGCTGATGCAGGGCTTTCCGGTGAGCAGCAGCGGCAGCCGCACCGCCATCGGCGATTCCCTCGGCAGCCGCTCCCAGCTGTTCTCCCTGGTGGCGCTGGCGGTGGTGCTGGCGGTGCTGCTGTGGCTGCGGCCGGTGCTGGCCCTGTTCCCCACGGCGGCCCTGGGGGCGATCGTCATCTATGCCGCCCTGCGGCTGATCGACATCCGGGAGTTCCTGCGGCTGCACCGCTTCCGCCCCAGCGAATTCCGGCTGGCCCTGATCACCCTGGTGGGGGTCCTGGCCACCGACCTGCTCCTTGGCGTGGCGCTGGCGGTGGGGCTGTCGGTGATCGATCTGTTTGCCCGGCTGGTGCGCCCCCACGACGCCGTCATGGGGATCGTGCCCCGGCTGGCGGGCCTGCACGATGTCCGCGACTGGGAGGGGGCGCGCACCATCCCGGGCCTGGTGCTGTTCCGTTTCGATGCCCCCCTCTGTTTCGCCAATGCGGAGCATTTCCGCCAGCGGGTGCTGGAGACGATCGCCGCCGAGTCCCAGCCGGTGGCCTGGTTCGTGCTCAATGCCGAGGCCATCGTCGAGATCGACATCACCGCGGCCGATGTGCTGGAGGAGCTGCAGCGGGAGCTGACCGCCCGGGGCATCACCTTCGCTCTGGTGCGGGTGAAGCAGGACCTCTACGCCCAGCTGGAGCGGGCCGGTCTGGTGGAGCGGATCGGGCCGCGCCTGTTCTTCCCCACCCTGCCCACGGCGATCGCGGCCTTCCAGGCCCGGACGACCGGGGCGCCGCTGCCCGGCCCATGAACGCCGCTCCCGAGCGCCATCTGCTGGTCCTGGCGGGGGGCGGCCACAGCCACGTGCTGGTGCTGCGGCGCTGGCTGATGCGCCCTGTCACCCGGCCGCCGGGCACCCGCCTCACCCTGGTGAGTCGCCACGGCACCGCCCTCTATTCGGGCCTGCTGCCTGCCGTGGTGGCGGGGCTGGAACCAATGGAGGCCGCCGCCATCGACCTGCGCCGCCTCTGCACCCTGGCGGGGGTGACCTTTGTGCAGGCGGAGATCACCGGGCTGGATCCGGCGGCCCGGGAGCTGCGGTTGGCGGGCCGTCCGCCCCTGCGCTTCGACCGGCTCAGCCTCGATCTGGGTGCCGTGACCGCCACCTCGGGATGGTCGGCGGGGCAGGCGATGGCCGTCAAGCCGCTGGAGCCCTTCCTGGCCTGGGCGGAGCGGCGTGTCAACGGCGAACCCCTGGTGATCCGCGGCGGCGGGGCCGCCGCCGTGGAACTGGCCCTGGCCTTCCGGGCCCGGGGCATGGCCTGTGAGCTGCTGCTGCAGGGGGAGTGCCTGCACCTGGGTTCGGCGGCGGCGAACCGGGCCGGTGAACGGCTGCTGGCCCAGGCCGCCATCCCGATCCAGCGGCGGGCGCCGCCCGAAGCCCGGGCCGATCTGGCCTGCACCGGCAGCCGCGCCCCCGCCTGGCTGGGGTCCGCCGGCCTGCCGGTGGACCCGCCGAGCGGCCGGGTGCTGACCGAATCCAGCCTGGCGGTGATCGGCCATCCGGCCCTGTTCGCCAGCGGCGACTGCGGCCTGATCGCCGCCGATCCCCGGCCCCCCTCGGGGGTGTGGGCGGTGCGGGCGGCGCCGGTACTGGCGGAGAACCTGCGCCGCAGCCTGGCCGAGCCCCCCGAACCGCTGCGGCCCTGGCGGCCCCAGGCGCGGGCCCTGCAGCTGCTGGGCGACGGCGGCTGGCAGGCCGATGGCCCCCGGGCCCTGGCCTTCCTTGGGCCTGTGGCCCTGGGGCCAGCGGTGTGGATCTGGCAGTGGAAGCAGCGCATTGATCGGGCTTTCATGGCCCGCTTCGCCGCGCTCCAGCCGATGGCCGCCGCCGCCATGGCCTGCCGCGGCTGTGCCGCCAAGCTGGGGGCCGCCCCCCTGGCGTCCGCCCTGGCCCGGCTCGACCTCGGCGGACCGCCGCGGCCAGTGGAAGACGCGGCCCTCGTGGCCACCTGTGCCGACGGCAGCCTGCTGCTGCAGAGCGTCGATGGGTTCCCGGCCCTGGTGGACGACCCCTGGCTGAACGGGCGACTCACCACCCTGCATGCCTGCAGCGACCTCTGGGCCAGTGGCGCCGCCCTGAACAGCGTGCAGGCCCTGGTGACGGTGCCGGAGGCGGCGGCGTCCGTGCAGGAGGAGCTGCTGCTGCAGACCCTGGCCGGGGTGTGCTCGGTGCTCGATCCCCTCGGGGCCGCCCTGGTCGGTGGCCACACCCTGGAGGGCCGTGATGGGGCGGGACTGGCCCTGGCCCTGACGGTGAATGGCCGGGTGGCGCCGGCGGCCCACTGGCGCAAGGGGCCGCTGCGGCCCGGTGAGGCCCTGCTGCTGACCCGCCCCCTGGGCAGCGGCGTGCTGTTCGCCGCCGCCATGGCCGGCGCCGCCGCCCCCGCCTGGATGGAGGTGCTGCTGGAGGCGATGCAGTGCAGCCAGGCGCCCCTGGTGCCGTTGCTCGCCGCCCACGGCTGCCGCGCCTGCACCGACATCACCGGCTTCGGCCTGCTGGGCCACCTCGGCGAGATGCTGGCCGCCAGCGGCGCGGGGCTGGCCGTGGAGCTCGACGCCGCCGCCATTTCCGCCTATCCCGGCGCCCTGGAGCTGCTGGAGCGGGGCTTTGCCAGCAGCCTGGCCCCCGCCAACGCCGCCGCCCTGGCGCTGCTGGAGGGTCCGGTGCGGCTCGCGGCACCGGCCGCCCTGGCGGGGCTGCTGATCGATCCCCAGACCTGCGGACCGCTGCTGGCGGCGCTGCCGGCGGAGCAGGCACCCGCCGCCCTGGCGGCCCTGCGTGCCGCCGGCTTCGGGGCGGCGGCGGTGATCGGGCGGGTGGTGGGCTGACGGCAGGAACGGGGGAGCGGGGGTGCGCAGACCCCGCGGGTCAATAAACTGGTTTTCTAACCAGTTTGTGACAGGCCGATGGCCCAGCCGATCGGATCCTTCGAAGCCAAATCCCAGTTGTCGCGCCTTCTGAGGGCTGTGGAAAGGGGCGAGCGCTTCACCATCACCGTGCGTGGCAGGCCGGTGGCCGACCTTGTTCCCTGCGAGGCCTCTGCCAACGACGCCATCAAAAGGGCGGTCGAGGAGATGCGTCACTTTCCCAAGGTCCTGGGCGTTGCTGACGATGCCGTCGCTCGCTTCATCGGTGAGGGTCGCGAGTGAGCCTGGTGCTTGATGCCTCGTTCTGCCTGGCCTGGATTTTTCGACGTCAGCGGGCCGATCAGGTGGAGTTGGCGGATCGGGTGTTGCAGAGGCGGGACCAGGAGCAGTGGATCGTGCCCACGCTCTGGCCCCTTGAGGTGGCCAACGCCCTGCTGGTGGCGGAACGCCGCGCCGTGATTCAGCCGGAGCAGAGCGACAGCTTTCTGAGAAAGTTGGCAGCCCTGCGCATCCCGCTGGATCCCTTCGCCGGCGATCTCTCCCAGCCCCGCTTGCTGGCGCTGGCGCGCCAGCACAATCTCAGTGCCTACGACGCCAGTTATCTGGAACTGGCCCTGCGCCAGGGAGCTCGATTGGCCAGCTTCGACCGGTTCTTACAACTGGCGGCACAGGCGGAGGGTTGCGATCTGGATAGGGGTCCTGCGGCATGAGCCGTTGAGGCCTCCCACCCACTCAGATCCCCCTCATCCGGCTGGAGCTGGCCTGCTCGTTGGCCTTGCCGTAGGCACAGGCGATCGACCAACCCGCGAGACCGATCCAGCCAATCGGGCCGGCGCAGGCCAGAGCCGTGGCAACCGCCCCTTTACCGGCCACACCAAGGGCCTTGTTGGTGAACGCCTCCTCGCTGAGTTGGTCCTGCTGGGTGAGCAGCATCACCACATCCGGGGCCACCAGGCCGATGCCGGCGGTGAGGGGATTGGCGCTCAGAATGGCCTGGGTCACGGCGACCGAAGTGCCACGCACGACGCCGTTGATGGCCCCCTTGGCCGCATCCTCGGCCAGCATCTCCTCGGCAGCGGCGGCCAGATCGTGGCGGCCCGCATCGCGGTACCCCTGGGCCTGGGCGATGCGATGCACCACGGCCAACCCACCGCCCATGGCGCCCCCGTAGGCCCCGGTCTCGAGGGTGTCTCCCACCACCTCGACGAGGTCTCCGGTGACACCGGGGGTGGCTTCTTCTGACACCAAGCGGGTATAGGCATCAGCTTCGGCCACCTCGGCCGGGGTCATGGGCCGGGAGCCGATGGCACTGTTCGAAGAACCGGGGCCGTACACCCCGTTGGCGGGAAGGGGGCTGGAAGGAGGCCTGCCGCCGCTTCCTGGCGACGGTGTTCCGGATCGTGGAGCGCGTCGCCGATGTCGTGGTGGAAGCCGCGACCAGGGTGGTGAAACGGGTCGCCACCACCGTGGCGGCGGGCTCCCGTCAGGTGATGGCTGTCTGCGCTGAGATCGCCACGACGGCTGTCCGGGCGTCCCGTTCCGTGGTCCGGGGAGCGGGGGAGGTGGCCAGGGGCCTGTTCGGCTGGGTGACTGGGTGGTTCTCCCGGCCAAGGTTCGCCTGAACGCCGGTTCACTTCACGCCCATTCCTGCGGTTCTGGCCCCGCCCGCTGCACCAGTCCCTCCGCCAGCAGCCGGTGGGCGGCCTCCGGCGCCGCCAGATCGCCCAGATCCACCGCCGAACAGGCATGGCCGTCGAGGTCGTGGTCGTAGCAGCGGTCGTAGTAATCGAGCATCTGCCGGCAGGCGGTGGCCCAGTCGCCCTGCTCGATCGCCTCGAGGGCCAGGGCGGTGCGCTGGGGCCCCAGTCGCTTGGCGATGCGTTGGGTGGCCTCCGCCAGGGCCAGGGGATCCTGGGCGCCGTAGATCGCCACCAGGTGGGCCACCCGCTGCTCCAGGGGCCGCTCCACCGCCAGCACCGGCGCGGCCTTCATCTGGCGCCACAGGCCGGCGGGAATGCGGCAGCGGCCCACCATGGCGCTCTCGGCTTCCAGCCAGATCTGCTCCGCCCCAGCCAGGAGGGCCAGGGCGGCGGCCAGCTCGTTCTCGTAGTGCTCGCTGCTCGGCTGCTCCGGCAGGCCCAGCCCCCCAAAGCTGCTGCCGCGGTGGTGGGCCAGCCCCTCCAGATCCACTACCGCCGCCCCCAGCCCCTGCAGGGCCAGCAGCAGCTCGGTCTTGCCGCTGCCGGTGCGGCCCCCCAGCAGCCGCACGGGCCAGGGCCGCTCGAACAGCTCCAGCACCCAGCGCCGGTAGCTCTTGTAGCCCCCCTGCAGCAGCAGCAGCGGCAGCTCCAGCTGCTCGGCCAGCCAGGCGACGCTGCCCGAACGCATGCCGCCGCGCCAGCAGTGCAGCCGCAGGGGCGCCCCGGCCGAGCGTTCGCTCCAGGCCACCAGTTCGGCGGCCAGGGCTTCCATCCGCGGCCCCAGCAGGGCCAGACCCTTCAGCACGGCGGCCTGGCGGCCCTGCTGCTTGTAGAGGGTGCCCACCTCGGCCCGCTCGCCATCACTGAACAGGGGCAGATTGGCGGCCCCGGGGATGTGGCCCTGGCGGAATTCCGCCGGCGTGCGCACGTCGAGCAGGGCGCCGCCGCTCCCCAGAAAGGTATCGGTGGGGAGGCTGTCCGCCATGGTGCTGACCCAAGGAAGGGAGGGCCGTCCGCCGCCCACCTGATGGCCATAGTGGATCAATGACCACCTGCGCTACCCAGCCCCGATGAGCATGTTCCGGATCCGTGCCACCGCCACCGCCGCCCTGATGGGAGCCTCGCTGGCGCTCCTGCCGCTGGTGGCGCCCCCCGCCACGCCCCTGGGCGGCCTGCTGGCTCCGGCGGCGGCCCAGCAGAGCCAGAAGGTGCTGCGCATCGGCGCCATCCCCGACCAGAAGCCGGAGAAGCTCAACCGCCTCTATCCGCTGGTGGCCGATGAACTGGGTCGGCAGCTGGGGGTGAAGGTGGTCTACGTGCCGGTGGTGGATTACGCCGCCGCCGTCAGCGCCTTCCGCACCGGCGCCCTGGATCTGGTCTGGTTCGGCGGGCTCACCGGCGTGCAGGCCCGGCTGCAGAAGCCCGGCGCCCGGGTGATCGCCCAGCGCGACATCGACGTGTCCTTCCGCACCGTCTTCATCGCCAACAGCCGCAGCGGCCTCAAGCCCGTCACCAGCGCCAGGGGGCTGGCGGAACTGAAGGGCAAGCGCTTCACCTTCGGCTCCGAGAGCTCCACCTCCGGCCGGCTCATGCCCCAGTACTTCCTCAGCAAGGCGGGGGTGAAGCTGTCCGACTTCGCCGGCGGTGCGCCCGGCTTCAGCGGCAGCCACGATGCCACCATCGCCCTGGTGCAGAGCGGCGCCTACGACGCCGGCGCGGTGAACGAGCAGGTGTGGAACGCCAACCTCAGCGACGGCAAGGCCAACCCCGCCAAGGTGTTCGTCCTCTGGAGGACCACGGGCTACCCCGACTACCACTGGATCGCCCAGCCGGACCTGGACAAGCGCTTCGGCAAGGGCTTCACCACGAAGGTGCAGCAGGCGATCCTCAGCTGGCGCGCCAGCAACCCCACCCAGAAGCAGATCCTGGCCCTGTTCGGGGCCCAGCGGTTCACTGAGGCCAGCCCCGGGGCCTACAGCATGATCGAGCAGGTGGGCCGCCAGATCGGCAAGATCCGCTGATCCCGCCCGGCCGCTGGCACCGCCGCGGGACCCGCTCCGCCGGGCTGGCCCTTGGCCTGGCCGCCCTGCTGGGGGCGCCGGGACCGGGCCTCGCCAGCGCCTGTGTGCCCGCCGGCGCCTGGGTGGAGCCCCGCGCCGCCGGCCTCCGGACCGTGGCGGCAGCCGACCTGCTGGATCGCCTGGCCAAACGTCCGGTGGTGCTGCTGGGGGAGCGCCACGACAGCGCCGCCCACCACCTCTGGCAGCTGGCCACGCTCCAGGCGCTGCAGGAGCGCAGCCCCGGCCTCAGCCTTGGCCTGGAGATGGTGCCGCGCCGGCTGCAGCCGGTGCTCGACCGCTGGGTGGCCGGGGCCCTTGAGGAGCGCGCCTTCCTGGACGCCCTCGACTGGCCGGCCATCTGGGGCTACGACGCCGCTCTCTACCTGCCGATCCTTCGTTTCGCCCGCGACCGGCGCGTGCCGCTGCTCGCCCTGAACGTGGAGCGGATGTTGGTGCGGCGGGTGCGGGCCGAGGGGTTCGCGGCGGTGCCCGCCCGTGAGCGGGAGGGGGTGGGGCCACCGGCGCCGGCCAGCGCGGCCTACCGGGCCCAGCTGCACCGGCTCTGGCAGCACCATCCCTTCGTGCCCAGCGGCGGCCAGGGGGTGCCCGGCCTCGGGGATCCCTCCTTCGGCCGCTTTGTGGAGAGCCAGCTGCTGTGGGATCGGGCCATGGCCGAGGCCATCGCCGGCCAGCGCCGTCGGCGCCCCGGGGCGCCGGTGGTGGCCCTGATCGGCAACGGCCATCTGGCCGGTGGCCACGGCGTGCCCCATCAGCTGCGGGCCCTTGGGCTGGGCGAGGCGGCCTGGCTGCTGCCCTGGGAGGACGGGCTCGATTGCGCCATGCTCCAGCCGGGGCAGGCGACGGCGGTCTTCGGGCTGGTGTCAGCGCCGCCGGCGGGCCTCAAGCTGGGGGTGTACCTGGAAACCCACGGCGGCCGGGTGGAGATCCATCAGGTGGCGCCCGGTTCGCTGGCGGAGCGCTCCGGCCTGCGGGTCGGCGATGTGATCACGGTGATCGACGGCCAGCCGGCCGGCAGCGCCCGCGAGGTGATCGAGCGGGTGGCCGCCCACCCGGCGGGCCGGCCCCTCGGCCTGACCGTGCAGCGGGGCCGCCGCACCCTGACCCTGCAGCTGGCCCTGCCGGGCCAATGAGATTCCGCGCCCCAGGCCCTACCAGGGCAGCTCCTGGCCATTGGCATGCCAGAAGCTGCCACTGGTCTCGAGGCTGAGGGCATCGATGCGCTCCAGCAGGCCGCGCACGGACTCCTCGGTGCTGATGCCCTGCGCGCTGAAGCCCGTCATGCGGGTGCGCACCATCCCCGGATGCAGCAGAGCCACGGCGATGCCCCGGGGCCGCAGGTCGATGGCCAGCGACTTGCCGGCCATGTTGAGCGCCACCTTCGACATCCGGTAGCCGTAGGCGCCGCCGGAGCCGTTGTCGTCGATCGAGCCCATGCGGCTGGTCATCAGGATCACCTTGGCGCCGGATGGCAGATGGCCCAGCAGGGCCTTTGTGAGCCGCAGGGGGGCAATGGCGTTCACCTCGAACTGGCGCCGCAGGCTTTCGAGGTCGAGGTTGTCCAGGCTGGTGCGCTCGAGCAGGCCGGCGTTGAGGATCAGGCCGTCGATGGCCAGGGAACCCAGCCGTGCCACCAGATCGGCAATGGCCGCATCGGAGGTGATGTCCACCCCCGCCTCGATCCGCACGCCAAGGGCTTCCAGTTCCGGTGACGGCGTGCGGCAGACCGCCACCACCGTCTCGCCCCTGGCCTGGAGCTGGCGGCAGTATTCGAGGCCGATGCCGCGGTTGGCGCCGGTGATCAGAACGGTGGCCATCGGGGACGCGCTTGCTGCTGGCTGGATCGTATGGGGCTCAGCCCTCCTCCCAGCGGAATCCCTGGTCATCCCAGGCCCTGGGATCCTCGATCGGCTCGAGGTGGGTCAGCACATCGCTGCGGGGCAGGGCGATGGCGATCTCCTGCTCCAGCTGCTCGCAGAGGTCATGGCCGTCCTGCACGGTCCATTGCCCCGGCACCAGCACGTGGAAGGCCACGAAGCGGCGGGATCCGGCCACCCGGGTGCGCAGGGCGTGGAAGCGGATGCCCTCGGTTTCATGGGAGGCCAGCAGCGCCTCCAGCCGGTCCTGCTCGTCGCTGGGAAGGGAGCGGTCGAGCAGGCCGGAGACGGTTTCCCGCAGCAGATTCCAGCCGGTGAGGGTGATGTTGAGCGCCACTGCGATGGCGATCAGCGGGTCGAGGATCGTCAGGCCGGTGAGCTTCACCAGGCCGATGCCCACCAGCACCCCGCAGGAGGTCCAGACGTCGGTGAACAGGTGGTGGGCGTCGGCCCGCAGGGTGATGGAGTGGAAGTGGCGGGAGGCCCGCAGCAGCACCCAGGCCACCAGGCCGTTGAGCGCCGTGGCCACCAGGGACAGGGCCATGCCCAATCCCAGTTGTTCCAGGGGCTCGGGAGCCTGCAGGCGGCCCACAGCCGAATAGATGATCGCCAGGGCGGCCAGCACGATCAGCACACTCTCCAGACCGCTGGAGAAGTACTCGGCCTTGAAGTGGCCGTAGTGGTGGGTGCGGTCGGCCGGCTTGGCAGCGAGGCTGAGGGCCCAGAAGGCCCCCAGGGCCGCCGCCAGGTTCACCCCGGATTCCATGGCATCCGAGAGCAGGCCCACCGAGCCGGTGAGTCGCCAGGCCGCTGTCTTGAGCACGATGGTGGCCACCGCCGCCGCCACCGAGAGAAGGATGTAGGAGCGGGGGGAGGCGAAGGCCATGGGGGACGACCGGGTGGCAGGGGGAGGACGCCGCCCGCCATGCTCGCCCAGCCAGGTCACGGCGCCGCGGTCCGTCCCGTGCTGGGGCAGCGTTCGCTGACCAGCAGCAGGAGCGCGCCGGTGCGGATCGGGTGATTCTGCTGGAACTCCCCGTGGGCTGAGGGGCCATGGGGCGGTGGCCTGACGACTGGCAATCTGGATCGAGCCTGAGCTGTTGTTGTCTTTGATGGCCGCCGGTCCCCCCACCGCCGTGCTCGCGCTGCGGGGCATTCGCGTCAGCGGCCGCGACCGGCCGCGGCTGGAGGACGTCGACCTGAGCCTGGCCCCCGGCGAGCGGGTGGCGTTGCTGGGGGCCAGCGGCGCCGGCAAGAGCACCCTGCTGGCGGTGGCCAATGGACTGCTGGCGCCGGTGGCGGGCACGGTGCTGTGGGAGGGGCAGGCCCCCGCCCGCTCCCGCCGCGGCCGGCGGCGCCAGCAGGCCCGCATCGGCACCCTCTGGCAGGACCTGCGCCTGATTGAGGAGCTGACCGTGCAGCAGAACCTCAACGCCGCCCGCCTGGCCCGCTGGGGCTGGCCCCGGGCCCTGCTCAACCTGCTGCTGCCGCTGGATACCGAGGCCTGCGCGGCGGCCCTGCGGGCGATGGATCTGGATCCGGCCCTGCTGGAGCAACCGGTCACGGCCCTCTCCGGCGGCCAGCGCCAGCGGGTGGCCATGGCCCGGCTGCTGCGCCAGGAGCCCACCCTGCTCCTGGCCGATGAACCGCTGGCCAGCCTCGATCCGCGCCTGGCCGGCGAGCTGCTGGCCCTGCTGCTGGCCCAGGCGGTGGCCCCCCGGGCGCTGTTGCTGAGCCTGCACCGCCCCGACCTGCTGGACGGCTTCGATCGGGCCGTCGGCCTCAAGGACGGACGGGTGCTGTTCGACGGGCCGGTGGCGCAGGTGAACGCCGCCCTGCTGGCGGACCTCTATGGGGGCACCCCACCAGGCGAGACACCTTGAAACCGGCGGCGCCGTTGCTGCTGCTGCTGCCGGCCCTGGTGCTGGTGCCCCTGGCCGTCCTGCTGCCGCCGCTGGTGCACGGGGGCGGCTGGGAGTTGATCGGCAGCTTCGCGCTGGCGGCGGTGACGCCCTCGCTGGATCCGGTGGTACTCGCGTCGCTGCTGCGGGGGGTGGCGGTGACGGCCGGCATGGCCCTGCTGGGCTGGGCCGGCAGCCTGGTGCTGGGCCTGCTGCTGGGGGCGGCCAGCTCCCGCACCGTGTGGCGCACCCTGACCGGCAGCACCCTGCCGGCGGAGCTGAT
Source organism: Cyanobium sp. Cruz CV13-4-11 (assembly GCF_024346055.1). GTDB lineage: Bacteria > Cyanobacteriota > Cyanobacteriia > PCC-6307 > Cyanobiaceae > Cyanobium. The sequence goes on along the minus strand of NZ_JAGQCH010000012.1, from coordinate 9,654 downwards.
CCGCCGGCTGCTGGCCCTCCCCCGGGCGATCCATGAGCTGATCTGGGGCCTGCTGCTGCTCCAGCTGGTGGGGCTGCAGCCGGCGGTGGCGGTGCTGGCGATTGCCCTGCCCTTCGGCGCCCTGGTGGCGCGGGTGCTGAGCGATCTGCTCGATGCCCTGCCCACCGCCGGACTGGAGGCCCTGCGGGCGGCGGGAGCCCCGGCGCCGGCCGCCCTGCTCACGGCCATGGGGCCGGCCCTGCTGCCGGGGGTGCTCAGCTACGGCGGCTACCGGCTGGAGTGCGCCCTGCGCAGCGCCACCCTGCTGGGGGTGTTCGGCCTCGGGGGCCTGGGCACCGACCTCAAGCTCAGCCTCCAGTCGCTGGAATTCCATGAACTCTGGAGCGGCCTGTGGCTGCTGCTGGCGGTGATGCTGGCCCTGGAGGGGGGCATCAGCCTGCTGCGCCGGCGCTGGCTGGTGCCCGGTCGTTTCGTGCTGGCCCGGCGGGGGGTGGGGGAGCGCAGCCGGGAGATGCTGCTGACCCTGGCCGCCCTGCTGCCCCTCTGCGTCCTGGTGGGCCGCGGCCTGGGGGTGGATCCAGCGGCCCTGCTCCAGTGGCAGCCCCTGCCGGGCCTGGGCGGCGGCGACTGGGCCGCCACCGCGGCCCTGCCCTGGCCGCGGCTGGTGGGCGGCACCCTGCTGCTCACCGCCCTGGCGGCCAGCCTGGCGGTGGGGCTGGCGCCGTTGCTGCTGGTGGTGGTGGCGCCGGTGGGCTGGGCCCGGCAGGGGTTGCGGCTGCTGTGGGCCCTGGGCCGGCTGTGGCCGCCGCCCCTCACGGCCCTGCTGCTGCTGTTCGTGCTGGAGCCGGGGGTGATCACCGCCGCCCTGGCCCTGGGCTTTCACAACCTGGGAGTGCTGGGCCGGCTGCTGCTGGAGAGTGCCGACGTCGCCGATCCGGCCGCCGAGGAGGCCCTGGCCTGCGGCGGCAGTGGGCCTCGGCTGGCCCTGCTGTACGGCCGCTTCAGCGCCCTGGCCCGGCCCTACCTGGCCTACGGCGCCTACCGGGCCGATGTGATCCTGCGGGAATCGGTGGTGGTGGGTCTGGTGGGGGCGACCGGGCTGGGCAGCCAGCTGCTGGAGAGCCTCAGCTCCTTCGCCTGGGACCAGCTGCTGGCGTTGGTGGCGGTGTACGCCCTGCTCACCCTGGTCGGCGAGGACCTCAGCGACCGGGCCCGGCACCGCTGGTTGCGGGCGGCCTGAGGGCCCGTGGCGGGGCCGCCCCTCAGTAGCGAACCCGGTCGGGCTTGGCCTGGTACTCCTTCCAGACCTCCACCGCCTCCTCCCTCAGGATCTGGTGCAGACGGATCGAGCGTTTCTCCTTGGGCAGGGCCAGCTGCTCGTAGATCGGGCGGTCATCGAAATCCCCGTAGGCCAGGGCGTCCTCCACCGTGGCGGCGTAGTACACCGCCTCGATGCCCGCCCAGTAGCAGGTGGCCATGCACATCGGGCAGGGCTCGGCGGAGGTGTAGAGGATGCAGCCGGGCAGCTTGAAGCTCTGCAGGGTGATGCAGGCCAGCCGGATCGCCTCCATCTCGCCGTGCCAGGTGGGATCGTGGCTGGCCACGACACGGTTCATCCCCTGGGAGATGACCACGCCATCCCTGACGATCACGGCCCCGAAGGCCCCGCCGGTGCCGTACTCCAGGGCCGCTTTCCGGGACAGGTCGATGGCCTGGCGGATGAAGGTTTCGTGGTCCGGCGTCGCTGCAGCCATGAACCTCCCTGCGCACGATCCACCGTACCCGCGCCGGCCGTGGCAGCCTCCCTTACGAGATCACCCCCCGCAGCCCCGCCGCCGTCGACGCTTCCCGCCCCGCCCTGGCTGCAGCGCCTGATCGGCCAGCTGCGGGCCCAGCCGCCGGGCAACTCACCCCTGACGGTGTGGCGTGATCGCTACCGGGGCCAGGTGGTGTACGACCTGCCGCCCCAGTGCTGCGACCAGATGAGCACGCTCTTCGATGCCGGGGGCACCGTGATCGGTGCCCCGGAGGGGGACTCACCGGCCGCGGGGACGGCCGGGTGGGCGATTTCCATGAGCTGCGCCAGGAGGGCCTGCTGCTGTGGCGCGATCCGCGGTGATCGGGCCCACCCTGATCAGCCCCGCCCGACCAGCTCCAGGCCATCGGCCAGGGGGATCCCCTCCCGCTGGAAGCGGGCCACCAGGCGCCCCTGCAGCTCCCGGGCGCAGGCCCACTGCTCGCCGGTCACCGTGGTGAGCAGGACGCTGACGGTGATGCCCAGCGGGCCGGTGGCGCTGACGCCCCGCAACAGGGGTGGCGCGAGCAGGCGGGGGCCCCAGGTGGGGTCGGCGTGGAACAGGGCCAGCTCCTCGGCCACCACCGCCAGGGCCTGGCCGATGGCGGCGCAGCGGTGGGAGATCAGCAGTTTCACCTCCTCGCCGGAGCGCAGCTTGGTGTGGTTGACCACCCGGTCGAAGGCGCTGTTCTGGACCACCGCCACCCGGTGGTCGAGGCAGTGCAGCTGGGTGCTCAGCACACCGACATCCACCACGTCCCCTTCGAGGCCATCGATTTCCACCCAGTCGCCGATGGCGTAGCGGTCTTCGATCAGCACGGCGAGGCCGGCGACGAAGTCCCGCAGCAGCCCCTGGAACACCAGGGCCAGGCCGCCCAGCAGGGCGCCGCCGGCCAGCAGCAGGGAGGAGGAGGCGGCCCGGATGCCGGGAATGTCGATCAGGATCCAGCCGGCCGCCACCAGGATGCAGGCCAGGTCGATCAGCCGGTGGCTCACCCGCAGCAGGCTGCGGTGCCGCTGCTCCCGGCGGGCCTGCTCCTCCACCGGCACCCTGGCGCCGTCGGCCCACTGGTGCAGCAGGAAGGTGGCCAGGGAGCGCGCCAGCAGGGCGGCCAGCTCCACCATCAGCACCTTGAGCAGGGAATGAACCGGCTGGAGCAGCAACTGCAGCCCCAGGGGCACCTTGCTCGGGACGGCCATCACCCCCAGGGCCAGGATGACCATCAGCTGCAGCAGCACCAGCAGCAGCAGCACCAGCCCGAAGACCTGGTGGAGCTGCAGGCGTTGCCCCAGGGCCCGATCCGGGGTGGGGCTGCGGCGGCTGATGAGCCCGGCGCAGCGCACCCGGTTCCAGCGCCACAGCCAGAGGGTGGCGGCGGTGAGCAGGGCCAGCGCCAGCTGCACCGTGAGGGTGAACTGCCAGCGGCGGCGCAGATCGGCCGGCTGCATCACTTTGCGGGCATGGCGCAGACGGCTCTGCAGCCGCTGCTGCCAGCGTTCCCCCAGGGCCATCGCGCTGACGCCGTTGAGGCTGGCATCGGCCCGGGTGACCGTGAGCAGGGGCAGGGGTTCGGAGCGTTCTGGCACCTTCGCCTCCAGCACCACATCGCCACCTGGCAGCTGCCGGCGTTCCACCACCAGTCGCCCGGGGGCGCTGCCGCTCACCCCCTGCAGCGGCGACGGCTCGCAGGCCCCCCCGCTCCCCCCCAGCACCCGGATCAGGACCCACTCGGCGATCTGTTCGCTCTCGCTGCAGAGCTGCTCGGGGTCGTAGAGCAGGCGCAGGTTGCCTTCGATCACCGCGGCGCGGCGCCGGGCGTCGGGAGCATTGTCCTGATGGCCCACCACCGGAGAGGCCACGGTGATGGCGGGGACGCCGAGGATCCTCACCTTGGCCAACTCGAAACTGCCGGCGGCCACCACGCCACCGGGGTCGGCCGGGCCGGTCCCGGGCCCACGGCCCCCGCTGCCATCGGCCGTGGTGGCGGCAATCGCCCCAGCCGGCGGCAGCCACCAGAGGCCGATGGTGAGCAGCAGGGCGAGGGCCCCCAGCCACCAGGGGCGGGTCCGCCGCCGCAGGACACAGGGCCGCATCAGCTTTCCGTGAGCCGCGGCAGCAGCTGCACCAGGTTGCAGGGGCGGGTGGTGGCATCGAGCTGGGCGCGGATCAGCCGGTCCCAGGCGGTGGACACCGCATCGAGGGAGCCGGGCAGCACGAACACCACCGTGCCGTTGGCCACCCCGGCCAGGGCGCGGCTCTGCAGCGTGCTGGTGCCGATCGTCTCGAAGGAGAGCACCCGGAACAGCTCACCGAAGCCCTCGATCGTCTTGTCGAACAGGGGCGCGACGGCCTCGGGGGTGCCGTCGCGGCCGGTGAGGCCGGTGCCGCCGCAGCTGATCACCACCTGCACAGCGGGGTCGGCGATCCAGCGGCTGAGCTCGGCGCGGATGCGGTAGCGGTCGTCGGGCACCAGGGTGCGTTCCAGCAGCCGGTGGCCGGCCGCCTCCAGCCGCTGCTGCAGGGCGTCGCCCGAGGCGTCGTCAGCGAGGCTGCGGCTGTCGGAGACCGTGAGCAGGGCGATGGAAAGGCTCACGGATCCTGGGGCTGGGCAGGCCCCGACGCTAGGGCGTGGAGCGCCTCAGGCAAACGGCCTGTCGAGGAACGCAGGCCAAGCGGAGAGCCCGGAGATGCGCTGGAAACGGCTGGGGCGGGGGCTGCTGTTCGGCCTGGCGGGCTTCCTGCTCAGCACCGGCCTCAGCCATGTGCTGGTGCTGCAGCTCTACACCCGCCACGACCGCTCAGGCCGCCACCGCTTCCACCACCGCCACCGGTGACGGAGTCGGGTGGATCCCCGCCAGCCGCAGGCCGGTGCGCTCCAGCAGTTCGGCGTAGGCCGCGGGGGTGCGTTCCCGGCCGCCCTCGGTCTCGACGCGTGAGAAGTCGGTCATGGCGCCGTCGAAGATGGCGCCGCGCTCGGGGTTGTGGCCGTACCAGTCAAAGACGGGTTCGCCGTAGTGGTGGCGGAAGGCGCTCTGGCCGCTGCGGACGCTGTGGAGCAGGTCGGCCCAGGCGTCGTAGTGCTCGCCGCCGAGCATGCGCACGAACTGGCGCAGGGAGCCGGGGTGGTCGCTGCGCAGCAGTTCGGCCAGGGGAGTCAGCACGAAGCCTCGTGGCTGGCCCTCGCTCTCGGCGAACACGCCCAGGCTGGCCAGGCCCCGCAGCAGCCGGAACAGGGACTCGCCGTCGGCGCCGCAGCGGCCGGCCAGTTCCTCGGCCGTCAGGCCTTCGGGGCCGGCGGCGGCCAGATGGTCGGCGATCGCCAGTTCGGCGGCCACGTTGAGCATCTGGGTCACCCAGTTGCCGCAGGCGAGCTGCAGGAGGTGGCCAGAGAGATCCGCGCTGGGGTCCATGGGGGTCGGGCAGGCGCCAGCCGTTCTAAAGCGTGATGCCGGCCCCGCGGTAGGGCCGCCATTCCCCTTGGGCCTTCTCCGCCACCAGCGGTACGAGCGTGAGTTTCAGGGGGGTGCCGGCCGCCACCTCCACCCGCAGGGCGGAGTAGGCGCGGCGCAGGGCGGAGCCCCGGCCGCTGCGGCCGAGGAAGAGGCGGGAGCGGGCCACGACCCGCTCGGCACCGGCTGGACCCTCCAGCAGCTCGGGCCCCTCCGGCCGCTGGCGGCGCAGGCTGTAGCCGCTGCCGCCGCAGATCGCCCAGGGAATGCATGCGTCGCCGTGGCCGGTGTCACCGGTGTCGAGCAGCTCCAGGCAGTGGGCATGGCCGCTGAAGGCCAGATCGAGCAGGGGCCGGCCGGCCGGCAGATCGCCGAGGGCGGCCGCCACCCGGTCCAGCACGCGGCGCAGCTGGGCGCGCACCGCCAGGGTCTGGCCCTGATCCCATTTGCTGACCTCGGTGACGTAGGGGGGATGATGCAGCACCAGCAGCCGGCCCCGCACGGCCGGGTTGTGCCAGGAGGCGATCAGGGCGTCGGCGAACCAGTCGAGCTGGGTCTCATCCACGGCCATGGGCCCGCCGCTCAGCTGCTTTTCGATGTCGCGGATCTGCTCGTCGAGCTGCTCGGCCTTGGTGGCCCGATCGTCACGGGCGTCCTCGTCGCCGCTGAGGGGGCCGAGGGACAGGAGCATGGCGGCGCGCTCGGCGTCGAGCCGTTGACGACGCTCGCGCAACTCCCTGTCGTCGCTGCCGGCTGGCAGGGGTTGGTTGAAGGTGTTGGAGTCGAGGGCGAACACATCGACGCCGGCCCAGCGGAAGGTGTAGTGGCGGTGGGGCAGGCGGGTGAAGCGGCCGGGTCGGTAGAGCAGGCAGCGGGCCCCGTCGACCGTGGCGGTGCGGGTGCTCTCAAGGTGCTCGCCCAGGTCGGCCTCCGGCACGGCGCCAATCCCATCAAGGAAGGCGCGGGCCCAGGCCTGACCCACGTAGGAGCCGTGCCAGCCCACATCCAGATCCAGCCAGGCCCGCAGCAGGCGCCTTGGTGGCGCGGTCAGGCCGGCCAGCAGCCCCAGCGGCAGCGGCAGGTCGTAGTAGTCGTGGTTGCCGAGCACCGGCAGGAACGGCACCCGGAAGACGAGGCGGTCGTAGCGCAGCCGGCGCCAGTCCTCGCCGCCCACGAGCCACTCCCGGTAGGGACGGATGAAGTTGTCCGGGTACTGCTCACTGGAGCCCACCTGGTAGACGACATCACCGGTGTGGAGCAGGAAGCGGGCGTCTGTGCCATGGGCGAGCAGCTGCTCGGCCACCCGTCGCTGGGGGGTGTCGCGGCGATGCAGCCCGGTGCCGCTGTCCCCCAGCACGAGGAAGGAGAAGGCCTCGGGCGACTCCGGATCCCCCTCGATGGCCAGGCGGCAGGGATCGATGCCGTGGCGGGCGAAGGCGGGATGGCCCCAGCGCACCCGGTCGGCCATGCGGCGGATCTTGGTGGCGACGCCCGCCTCGGAGGCGAGGTTCATGGGGGCCAGTTCACGGTGGCGGCAGGGGGGCGAACACGGTGAGGGCGCCGGGCAGGCAGGTGAAGGTGACCGGATCGGCCTCGAGCATTTCGCCGTCGATCACCAGCCGCTGGGGCGGGTCGGTGGTGATGGTGATGTGGCTGGCCCGCAGACACAGCAGATCGGGGTGGTTGGCGGGCGACTGCACCACGGCGGAGGTGAGCAGGGAGGCGAGGGCATTGAGGCCCTGCAGGCGGGTGCTGGGTGAGGCGATCGTGACCTCGAGGAGGCCGTCGTCGGGAATCACCCGCCCGAAGCCCTGGGCCAGCACGGAGGTGGCGGGGGCCACGTTGGCCACGGTGATGGCGGCGGCCTGCACCTCTGTGATGGTGCCGTCGATCTCGACCCGGGCCCGGAACGGCTGCTGGGAGGCCAGCTGCTGGGCGCCGGCGAGCACGTAGGCGAGCGGGCCGAGCATGGTTTTCAGTTCGCGGGTGGCCCGATCCACCATCCCGGCCTCAAAGCCGACCCCGGCCAGCAGGGTCATCGGCACGTCGTTGCAGCGGGCGGCGTCCACCACGTGGGTGTGGCCAGCCAGGATCGTCTCGCAGGCGGCCACCAGGTCGGTGGGGATGTCGAGCGCCGCGGCAAAGGCATTGGCGGTGCCCCGGGGGATCACGCCGAGGGGAATGCCCGTGCCGGCCACCGCCCCCGCCACCGCCGAGACGGTGCCGTCGCCGCCGCAGGCCACGATCATCACGTTGCCCACCTCACCGGCCGGCCGGGCCTGCAGCAGCTCGACCAGTTCCCGGCACTGGTCGCCCGGATCGGTCCCGGCACTGGTGAGCAGCACCGTCACCAGGAGCTGGGGCTCGAGGATCGAGCGGATCAGGGCCAGATCGGCGTTGGCCTCCCCCTGGCCGGCGACGGGATTGAACAGCAGGTAGGACGAGCGGCCATGGGCCAGGCCGCGCAGGGCCAGCTCGGCGGTGGCGGCATTGAGGGCCAGGGGCACGGCGGCCAGATCGCAGGCGCGGATCAGCAGCCGGCTGTCGGGCGGCGCTCCCGCCGCTGCCTCTGGATCCAGGAAGGCGATCACCGCCGCCACCTCCCCGGCCAGCAGACGGGCGGCCACCTGGATGTCTCCCCCTGCCGCGAGTGCATCGAGCGCCATCACCGGCAGCTGGGCGGTGCGGGGGTCGCTGCGGAGCCGCTCGGCCAGCTCGGCGGTGGCGAGCAGCGGAAAACCAGCGACGGCCAGGGCCTGTCGGTCGAGCCAGTCGATCAGCGCCTCGCGGCGCGTCTCACTCGCCAGCAGCACCAGGGTGTGGGCCATCGACGCCAGGCTAGGGGGGAGTCGTCGCCGCTCCTCCCGGCCCTCTGACTGATGGTGGACTGGCCGGGGAACTCTGAAGCAGGCTCCGCCTTGTTCCCATGGCTCCGACTCCCGGCCCGAGGCTGATGGATCGTTACCGGGAGGAACTGATGGTGCGGCACTACGCGCGCCGCACCATCAGCACCTATGCCCAGTGGGTGAGACGCTTTCTGCGCTTTCACGGGATGAGGCATCCCAGGGAAATGGGCGAGCGGGAGATCAATGCCTTCCTGTCGCATCTGGCCACGGTGGGGAGGGTGACTGCCTCCACGCAGAACCAGGCGTTATCCGCCCTGCTCTTTCTCTACAGGCAGGTGCTCGGGGGAGACGTGGGCAACCCAGGGCTCATTAGAAGTCCTGATTAGGTAGCTAGCTCCGCACGCCTCAAGATGCGTTCCGGCCGAGCGTCGCAGCTGCAGATGGCATGAACCACTCGCTCAGTCATTGTTGCCAAGTTGTAGCGCCGGTTGAAGCGGTAATTGAAGGCACCCAGGTAGCGATCAGCGTACTTATCGAATTTCAGGGCATGGAAGGTGCCGCTGAAGCTCGTTTTCAAGTTGCCCAGCACCGTGTTGATCCAGCGGAATACCGGGAGTTCATTGGGATGGCGTCCTTTCACGACCACAGCTTGATGCAGGCAACCGACTTCTGTCACGGCGCGAAAGCAGGCCAGCCCATCTGAGATCACTTCACATCCTATGGCCAGTGAATCCTGTGCCCAGTCAGCGATGGCGGCAAAGGAGAACGTGGCCACGGTGGCAAGCTTCACGTAACGAGGGTGGCCCGCATCATCGAGAGAGATGGCCGCCACGATCGGTACCTTGTTCTCTGATCCACGACCAGGCTTTCCACCACAGCGTTCTCCGCCAAGGTAGGCATCATCCACCTGGACCTTTCCCCGCAGGACATAGGCCCCATCCCGCTCCTTCATCGCCTGCATGATCTTGTTGTGAACCAGCCATGCCGTGCGGTAGTTCACGCCCAGATGGCGCCGCAGAGCGAGTGAGGAGATGCCCGTCCACCGCTGCGCGGAAGCCTTGCGGCTAGGGCCTGGCCCACCAGGTAGAACGCGAGGAACCAGGTGGTCAGCGGCAACTTGGTCGCCTCCAGGATGGTGCCGGCCGTGAGGGTGGCCTGATGACGGCAGCTCCGGCATTGATAGCGCTTGTGGCGCCTGCCATGGATCAACCCGTATTCCTTGCACTCACAGCGGGGACAACGGAAACTTTCAGGCCAGCGCGCCTGCTCAAGGGCGGCCTCGCAATTCTCCTCGGTGCCGTAGAGCTGGATGAATTCGGGAAGCGACAGGCCTGCCTGAAACTGGATTCGATTCATGGCCATGGCGGGCACCTCTGGTACAGGCGTACCAGCTTAGGTGGGAAAGGCCTGCGGACGGAGCTTGCTACCTAATCAGGTTAGAAGTTACCCAGAAGCCTGTGGCTGAGCAAGTTCTCGCCAATCCAGCAATGCCAGTAGACCCCTGATGTCATGGGCCAGTGCGGCCAGGCCTTCGGTGATCGACCAGAACCCATCGAGCCGCAG
>NZ_JAGQCH010000011.1 GCF_024346055.1 Cyanobium sp. Cruz CV13-4-11 | reverse complement strand
TCCAATTCATCGTGGAACGATGAGGTACATCTGCACCTCCGGAATGACAGCCCGTCATTCCAACCTGTTCACCCTCTGATCAGGGCATTCGGGCCTCGAGTTTTACACCACGCAAAGGGACGCGGCCCTCCACACCTCACCGTCTTTTTTCAGCTCGCAGCAGAACAGGGGGCCGACTTGCTCCTGACCGTCAAGAAAAATCAGCGCACACTGCACCGGCAGATCGCCGATCAGTTCCGATACCAGCGTCACTTCCCTGTCGAGGAGAGCGATTTCGAGAAAAGTCACGGCCGCCAGGTGCTTTGGGAACTGAGAGCCCGCAACGCCACAGAGGCGATCCGCGAACGCTGGATCGGCGCCAGCTGGATCATTGAACTGGTGTCCTCAGGCCAACGTGACGGCAAGCCATTCCGCCACGTCCACCAATTCATCACGACGATGCGTACCAGCCCAAAGGCCCTGCTGCGCCTTGTGCGGCAGCGCTGGGCAATCGAGAACGAGTGGCACTGGGTCCGTGATGTGCAACTTGGCGAGGACGCCCACCGCTATGCCGAACGCAACGGCGTTCAGGCTCTGGCGCTATTGCGCACCCTGGGCCTCAACCTGCTGCGGACCAATGGCTTCCGCTCCATCAGGGCTGGATTGATGGCCGTGGCCCACGACATCAACAGGATGCTCGGCTGGAGCGGGATCCAGGCGCTGGAGAGGGATTAACGAGACTTTCAGTCGGCCCTGGGGAAACACCCACTGCCAGGCCCACTCCCGGTCCGCCTTCGGGTATTTCCTCTCCAGGGCATAGGGCATCACCACCCGGCCCCAGCCCGCCGCCAGATCACCCCGATGCAGATGGCGCACTTTCAGCAGATGCTCCTGCAGCTGAGGCACCAGGCTCTGGGGCAGCACCGTCAGCCGGTCCTTGCCGCCCTTGCCGTCGCGCACCGTGAGCTCCCGTCGCTGAACATCCAAATCCTTCACGCGCAGGCGCAGCGCTTCCATCAGCCTGAGCCCGCTTCCATACAGCAGCCCAACCACCAGGGCTGGCTCTCCCTCCAGTCGCTGGCGCACCGCCCGCACCTCCGCTTCGCTGAGCACCACCGGCAGCCGGCGCCGTGTCCGCGCCCGCACCACCCCCTCCAGCTCCAGATCCCGCTTCAGCAGCTGTCGGTACAGAAACAGCAGCGCTGCCAATGCCTGGTTCTGGGTGGAGGCACTCACCTGCAGCTCCACAGCCAGGTGGCTCAGAAAGGCATTCACCTCCGCACTGCCCATCTCGCGCGGGTGGCGCCTGCCGTGAAACCGTAGGAAGCGCCGCAGCCACTGCTCGTAGGTGTTCACGGTGCGGCGGGCGTAATGGCGCACCTGAAGCTCCTCGCGATAGCGCTGGATCAGGCCGGGGGAACGGCAGGCGTCGACCATGGCCTTGAAAGTGGGGGGGACTCTTGAGAGTTCCCACGCCAGACCAATCCAGATACGCCCTAATCTGTACAGACCCCATGGACAGACGCCCACCATGGCGCGCGTCTCCGTGACCCACCTGCGCCAGAACCTGCCGGCCTGGCTCAAGCGCGTGCAGGCCGGGGAAGCCATTCAGGTCACCTCCCATGGCCGGGTAATTGCCCGCATCGAGCCGGAACAGGACCCGGCCGAGGAGGCCCGCCGCTGGCTGGAGGGGCTGGGCGGCAGCGTCACGCTGGGGGATGTCGTTGCATCGATCGCCGATGGCGACGCCGATCTCGAAGGCGCCGGTGATGCTGACCATCTGTGACACCCATGTCCTGCTGTTCTGGGCCCATGAGCCCGCCCGGCTGTCCCGACGCGCCGCGGCGGCACTGACGCAGGGGCGCGCCCAGGGCCAGCTGGCCATCGCCGACATCAGCCTCTGGGAGCTGGCCCTGCTGCACGAACGCGGGCGGCTGACCCTCCCGGAAGCCGTACCCCCGGCCCTCTACCTGCGCCATCTGCTCGAAGCGTTGCGGCTGGAGGTGCTGCCGATCACCGCCGAGATCGCCCTGCTCTCTCGGGGGCCCCAGTTCCGCCATGGCGACCCGGCCGATCGCCTCATCGCCGCCACGGCCCTGCAGGGCCGCCGGCCCCTGATCAGCGCCGACGAGAAGCTCCGCGCCATTCCGGAGCTGGAGACGATCTGGTGAGCACGCCCGACCGGAGCCGCCCCTCCCCCCTCACCATCCGCCCGCTGCAGAGCGCCGACATCCCCACCATCACCGGCTGGGCCCGCCAGGAGGGCTTCGCGCCGGGGGTGGGCGATGTGGCCATCTACCGCCAGACCGACCGCCAGGGCCTCTGGGTGAGCTGGCTCGGCGATGAGCCGGTGGGGTGCATCGCCGGGGTCCGCTACAACGCGTCCTACGGCTTCATCGGCCTGTTCCTGGTGGTGCCGGCCCAGCGGGGCCGGGGCTACGGCCTGCAGCTGTGGCGTCACGCCCTCCAGCATCTGGCGGACGTGCCCTGCATCGGCCTGGAGGCCGCCCCCGACCGGATCGACGACTACGCCGGCTGGGGCTTTGCGCTCGCCTCCCCCACCAGCCGCTGGCAGCGGCTACCCGCCGCCGGCGCCCCGGCTCCGGTGTCCGCCGCCCCGGAACCCCCCTGGTGCCTGCTGGAGGGCGGTGCCATCCCGACCGCCGCCGTGCAGCGCTTCGATGCCGAGCGGGAACCCTCGCCCCGCCCCCACTTCCTGCGCCAGTGGCTCCGCCATCCGGCCGGCACGGTGCTGGCCCTGGTGGATCGCGGCGGCGCCTGCCACGGCTTCGGCCGGGTGCGGCCCTGCCTGCTGGCCAACGGCGACGGTTGGCGCCTCGGGCCCCTGGTGGCCGATGGACCCGCCGCCGCCCGGGCCCTGCTCGAGGGCCTGCTGCAGCGCCATCCCGGCACGGTGCTGATCGATGCCCCCGGCGCCAATGCCGCCGCCGCCCCGCTGCTGGCGTCGCTGGGATTCAGTCCCGTCTCCCGCACCCTGCGCATGTACCGGGGCCTTCCGCCGGTGGTGTCCCTTCGCGATGTCTACGGCCTGGCCTGCCTGGAACTCGGCTGATCACGGGCGCGCCCCAGCACCCTGATGGCTCCCCTACCTTCAATGCCATGCCGTCGCGCCCCCCATCCCCGTTCTCCGGCCTGGTGCTGCTGTCGCTGGCCCTGGCGGCGCCGCTGGCGGCCGGGCGGCTGCAGGCGGCGCCGATCCCGCTGATGGAGCCGGCGGGCATGGAGCTGCTGGTGGCCAGCGGCGAGCGGGCCGACTACGGCCCCCTGGCCGAACAGTTCCTCACCCAGGCCAACCTCGCCTACTGCGGTGTGGCCAGTGCCGCCATGGTGCTCAACAGCCTGGCCGTGCCCGCCCCGGCCGTGCCGGGTTACGGCCGTTACCGCTTCTGGACCCAGGAGAACGTCTTCGAGGTGCCGGCCGGCAGCCAGGTGGTGAACGCCGAGGTGGTGCGGCGCCAGGGCATGACCCTGGCCGAGCTGGCCGCCCTGCTCTCCAGCCATGGCGTGAAGGCCGAAGCGATCCACGGCGACCGGCTCAGCCTGGAGCAGTTCCGCGCCCTGCTGCGCGCCAACCTCAGCCAGCCCGGCGACCGCCTCCTGGCCAACTACCTGCGCCCGACCCTCGGCCAGGCCGGCGGCGGCCACATCGCCCCCCTCGCGGCTTTCCACGCCCCCACCGACCGGGTGCTGATCCTCGATGTGGCCCGCTACCGCTACCCCTCGGTGTGGGTTCCGGTCGCCGACCTCTGGAAGGCGATCCGCACCCTTGATTCCACCTCGGGCCGCAGCCGCGGCCTGGTCACGATCCGGCGGCTGCCGGGGGCGACACCGCCTCCAGGAACCGTTCCGCCACCCGGTCCCAGCTGAACGGCCCCACGTGATCGCGGCCGAACGCCCTGCAGTTGGCCTGCAGTTCGGGATCGGTGAGCAACTTGAGAAGGGCCTCGGCCAGCGCCTGGGGATCCCGCGGCGGCACCAGTAACCCAGCCCGGCCGTGGGGCACCACCTCGGGGATCGCCGTGGCCGTGGTGCTCACCACCGGCAGCCCGCTGGCCATCGCCTCAAGGAACACGATCCCGAAGCCCTCCTGGATCGACGGCAGGCAGAACACCGCACTGCGGCGGTACCACTCCCGCACGGCCGTGTCGTCGGGCAGGGCCCCCAGCAGCTGCACCACGTCACCCAGCCCCAGCCGCTGCACCAGCTCCCGCAGCGCCCCGTGCTCCGGCCCGTCACCGATCACCACCAGCCGGGCGCTGGGCAGCCGTTGCTGCACGCTCTGGAACGCGGTGATCAGATCCCCCACCCGCTTGCGCGGGTACTGGCGCGCCACGCACAGCACCGTGTGGGGCTGGCGGGCGTCGTCGAGGGCGGCCAGGGCGGTGGCGTCTTCGCTCGCCGGGTTCCAGAGCCCGGTATCGATCCCCTCCGGCACCAGCCGCAGCCGAGCGGCGGGCACGCCGTAGTGGGCTTCGATTCGCTCGCAGCAGTAGCGGCTGGTGGAGAGCACCAGCGGCGCCCGGCGGGCGTTGAGGCGCTCCAGCCGCGACAGGCCCCAGAGCATCAGCCGCGGCCAGCCGCTCTCGCAGCGCGACTCCTCCGCCAGCACCCCCTTGATGCAGCACACGTAGGGCACCGGGCAGCGGTGCGCCACCCGGAAGCCATCGATGTCGAAGCCCACCACCAGGTCGTAGCGGCCCTCGGCAGCCGCCAGACGCCGGGGCAGGCTGAGGTTGAACCAGAGGCGGCGCAGCAGCAGGTTGCGGGGCCAGGCCCCCTCGGGCACCAGCCGCTCCACCGTGTGGCCCCGGGCCGCCAGGGCCCCGGCCAGGCCGCCGATGGCCGCCGCCGTGCCGCTGCCCTCGGCCACGTCCTGCAGCCAGGAATCGAGAAAGGCGATGCGCATGGTGCGGCCGGCCGCCGGGCCTACACCCGCGCCGCCAGACCGGTGGGCTCGAGCATCAGCTTGCTGTTGCGCACCTCCTCGTCCATCTCGATCGGGTAGTTGCCGTCGAAGCAGGCGGTGCAGAAATGGCTGGAGTTGGCCTGGGCCGCCTCCACCATGCCCTCCTTGCTCAGGTAGCTGAGTGAGTCGACGCCCAGGTGCCGCTCGATCTCCTCCAGCGTCAGCCGGGCGGCGATCAGGTGGTCCTGGGTGTCGGTGTCGATGCCGTAGAAGCAGGGGTGGGTGACGGGGGGCGAGCTGATCCGCATGTGCACCTCGGTGGCGCCCGCATCCCGCAGGGCCGCCACCAGCTTGCGGCTGGTGGTGCCGCGCACGATCGAGTCGTCGATCACCACCACCCGCTTGCCGGAGAGCACATCCGGCAGGGGGTTGAGCTTCACGCGGATGCCCGCCTCCCGCATCGCCTGGGTGGGCTGGATGAAGGTGCGGCCGACGTAGCGGTTCTTGATCAGGCCATCGGCGAAGGGGATGCCGCTGGTGTGCGAATAGCCGATCGCCGCCGGGATGCCCGAATCGGGCACACCGATCACAATGTCGGCCGCCACAGGGTTCTCCCGGGCCAGCACCTCGCCGATCCGCACCCGGTAGCTGTAGAGCGACTCGCCGAAGAAGCGGCTGTCGGGCCGGGCGAAGTAGATCATCTCGAAGACGCACAGCTTACTGGGCTCCTCACACCAGCGCTGCCGCTCGGGGATCGGATCGGCCTGGCGGAAGTGGATCAGTTCACCGGGCTGGACATCATCCACAAAGCTGGCGCCGATGATGTCGAGGCCGCAGCTCTCGCTGCTGGCCACCCACTGGCCCTGCTCCAGTTCGCCCAGCATCCCGAACACCAACGGCCGGATGCCGTGGCCGTCCCGCAGGGCGAACAGGCCGTCGGGGGTGCCGATCACCAGACTGAAGGCACCGCGGCAGCGGGCCGCCGCCGCCCGGATCGCCGCGTTCCAGCCCAGGCCGGAATCCACCGCCTCCTGCAGCGCAAAGGCGATCAGCTCCGAGTCGGTGGTGGAGGTGAACTCCCCCGCCAGGTGGGCGAGCGAGTCCCGCAGCTCGGCCGCATTCACCAGGTTGCCGTTGTGGGCCAGGGCCAGGGGCCCCAGCCGCGTCATCAGCACCACGGGCTGGGCGTTGCAGACCTTGCTGCTGCCGGTGGTGGAATAACGGTTGTGGCCCACGGCCAACTGGCCGGGCATCCGCTCCAGCACCTCCTGGTCGAACACCTGGCTCACCAGGCCCATGTCCTTGTGCAGCCGCACCTTGACGTCATCGAAGACGGCGATGCCCGCCGACTCCTGGCCCCGGTGCTGCAGGGCGTAAAGCCCGAAATAGGTGAGGTTGGCCACCGCCTGACCCGACGCCAGCACGGCGAACACCCCGCAGGCCTCCTCCGGCTTGTCGGGGCGGTCGCTGTCGAGGCCGTCCTGGGCTTCGGAGGCGGTGGTGGTCAGGGAAGCGTGCGCATCGCGGTAATCGGCGAAGGGCACGGCAGGCTCGGACCAAGGACCGGCTTCATCTTGGCCCATTACCTGTCAGGCGGGGGCCCGGCTTTCCGCAACCGGCCGGGAATCGCCTGCTCGTAGGTGTCGCGCAGCTGCTCCACTGCCAGCGCCAGCAGCGGCTCGCCGCCCCGCGCCACCACCAGGCTGGACTCCGCCGTCACCGTGCCCAGGAGCTGGGCCGGCACGGCCGCACCAGCCGCCGCCAGGGCGGCCTGCCAGGTCGCCTCCTCTACGGGGGCCACGCTCACCAGCAGCCGCGCCCCGCCCTCGGCGAACAGCAGCCGGTCGGGTCGGGCCTCTCCGGCGGGCAGATCCAGCTCTGCCCCCAGGCCGGAGGCGATGCAGGCCTCCGCCAGCGCCACCGCCAGACCGCCATCGGAGAGGTCGTGGGCGGAGCGCACCAAGCCCGCCGCGATCGCCCGGCGCAGGAAGTCCTGCACCCGGACCTCCAGGTCCAGATCCACCAGGGGCGGGCGTCCCGTGAGCCGGCCATGCACCACCTCCAGGTAGCTGCTGCCCCCCAGCCCCAGGCGCCCGTCGCCGCTCTCCTGGAGCGGCACCCCCAGCAGCCAGATGGCATCACCGGGCTGGCGCCAGGCCAGCCCCGTCACCTGGGTCAGGTCGTGCACCAGCCCCACCATGCCCACCACCGGAGTCGGGTGGATCGGCTGCATCCGCCCGTCGGGCAGGCGGGTCTCGTTGTACAGCGAGACGTTGCCGCCGGTGACCGGCGTGGCCAGGGCGCTACAGGCCGCCGACAGGCCGCGGCAGGCCATGGCCAGCTGCCAGTAGCCGGTGGCGGTGTCGGGGGAGGGGAAATTGAGGTTGTCGGTGACAGCCAGGGGCTCGGCCCCGGCACAGGAGAGGTTGCGGGCCGCCTCCGCCACCGCCGCCATGGCGCCCCGCTCCGGATCCAGGGCCACCCAGCGGTTGGGGCAGTCGACCGTCGCTGCCACGCCGCGCGTCGCCGCCGCCATCGCCCCCGGCCCCTGCTGGGGCCGCAGCCGGATCACGGCCGCATCGGCGCCACCGGGCAGGACCACGGTGTTGGCCTGCACCTGGTGGTCGTACTGGCGGTACACCCAGCGCTTGCTGGCAATGGTGGGGTCATCGAGCAGACGCAGCAGCACGTCGCCCCAGCCCAGCACCCCCTCCGCGAGGCAAAGGCCGCCGGCCGCCGCCGGCAGCTCGGCTTCGCTCCAGGTCCAGTGGGCCTGGATCTCGGCCGGGGGTTCGGCCAGCAGCTCGTGGTGGTTGATCGGCGTGTCGTCCGCCAGGGCGCTGGCGGGCACCTCGGCCGCCAGCTCGCCGTGCTGCAGCACCCGCACCACGTTCTCCTGCAGCACCCGGCCCACCACCGCCGCCTGCAGGCCCCAGCGGCGGAAG
This sequence comes from Cyanobium sp. Cruz CV13-4-11, assembly GCF_024346055.1. Taxonomy (GTDB): domain Bacteria; phylum Cyanobacteriota; class Cyanobacteriia; order PCC-6307; family Cyanobiaceae; genus Cyanobium. Next base: position 94,187 of record NZ_JAGQCH010000011.1, on the reverse strand, counting down.
CGCTCCATCAGGGGCTCCTCCCGGCCGGCCGCCACCACGAACAGCATCCGCTCCTGGGATTCGCTCAGCAGGAATTCGTAGGCCGTCATTCCCGACTCTCTGGCCGGCACCCGATCGAGATCCAGTTCGATGCCCAGGCCCCCCTTGGCGGCCATCTCCGAGCAGCTGCAGGTGAGGCCGGCGGCGCCCATGTCCTGGGCCGCCACCACATCGCCGCTCTGAAAGGCCTCCAGACAGGCCTCGATCAGCCCCTTCTCCAGGAACGGATCGCCCACCTGCACGGCGGGCCGGTCGTCGAGGGAGGCCTCGGTGAGCTCGGCGCTGGCAAAGCTGGCGCCGCCCATGCCGTCGCGGCCGGTGGTGCTGCCGACGTACACCACCGGATTGCCGACGCCCACCGCCCCGGAGCAGACGATGTCGTCGGTCTCCATCAGGCCCAGGGCCATGGCGTTGACCAGCGGATTGCCGCCGTAGCTGGGGTCGAAGGCCACCTCACCGCCCACCGTGGGCACGCCGACGCAGTTGCCGTAGTGGGCGATGCCGGCCACCACCCCCTCCATCAGGCCCACGTTGCGTTCGTCCTCCAGCGGCCCGAAGCGCAGGGCGTTGAGCAGGGCGATCGGGCGCGCCCCCATGGTGAAGATGTCCCGCAGGATGCCCCCCACCCCGGTGGCCGCCCCCTGGAAGGGCTCCACCGCCGAGGGGTGGTTGTGGCTCTCGATCTTGAAGGCCAGCCGCTGGCCCTCGCCCAGGTCCACCACGCCGGCGTTCTCTCCCGGTCCCACCAGGATGCGGGGGCCGCTGGTGGGGAACTGGCCCAGCAGGGGGCGGGAGTTGCGGTAGCAGCAGTGCTCCGACCACATCACCCCGAACATGCCCAGCTCGGCCCGGTTGGGGGGCCGGCCGAGGCGACGCACGATCTCGTCGTAATCGCCCTGGCTCAGGCCCTCCTTGCGCAGGGCCTCGGGCACCGAGAAGGACGCAGTCGAGGCAGAAACCACCGGGGGGCGCGGCAACGGCCCTCCAGTATCAGATCCAGGGGTCGTCGTCCCCGTGGGGTTCCCGTCCCCGGTAGCGATCGCGACGGGGCGCCGGCGGCTCCGGCAACGGCGCCTCCGGTTCCTCCTCCTCGGGCCAATCCTCGAGCGGGTCCGGCTCGTCGCGATCGTTGGCGTAGCGCTGCTCCGGATAGGGGTCGCCGTCGTAGCGGTCGCGGGGGTCCCGCTCGGGGTCCCGGTCCCGCTCGGGCCAGGGGATCTCCTCGCGGAAGGCCTCCGGCCAGGGGGGCTCCTCCAGCCAGCCCTCCAGCCGCTCCTCGACGCGGCCGCCCACCTCCTGCACCTGCTCCTTCCAGCGGCGGGAGCGCCGCAGCAGCTGCTGGCGCACGCTGGCCCGGGCCACCGGCAGGTCATCGAGGCCCCGCAGGGCGGTGAACACCCGGCCGGGCTGCTGGTCGACGATCCGGTCGGGGCTCAGGCGCCAGCGGCTGGTGCCCGGCAGCCGCGGATCGCTGCGGGCCACCAGGTAGTGCAGGATGCGGCCGCTGCGCAGCTCCACGGCGGCGTCGGCCACCAGCCCCAGGGGCACGTCATCGGCGCCGCTGAGGGCCGCATCGATCAGGGTAGGCAGCCGCTCCAGGGTGACCGCGTCCGTTTCCGCCGGCTCCCCCTTCACGAACACCTCCTGCTCCCCCAGCCCCCGCAGCTGATCCAGCCGCCAGACCAGCCGCTTCTGGGCGAAGGCCGACGGCCGGCTGGCCCAGCCCAGCAGCCGGTGCACCGGCGGGTGCATCCAGGCCAGCACCCCGGCGCCGCGCTCGAGGCCCTGATCGCAACGCACCTGCCGCCGCAACAGATCGCTCAGCAGCAGCTGGTCGGGAAGGCCCACGCGTTCAGCTGGTGCGGATCTGGACCGGCATCACCAAGTAGGTGAAGGCCTCGTCGGCCCCCACCGGCGAAAGCACGGCCGGGGTGGTGGCTGCATTGCACTGCAGCACCACCTGGTCGGAGCCCATGGCCTTGAGGCCATCGAGCAGGTAGCGGACGTTGAAGGCGATCTCGATCGCCTCCCCCTCGATCGTGGCCGCCAGCGATTCGGAGCCGCTGCCCACGTCCTGGGCATCAGCCCGGATCGTGGCCGTGCCGGCGGCGGGGTCGGCGCTGATCTTGACCACGTTGTTGTGCTGATCAGCCAGCACCGCCACCCGCTCCAGGGCGGCGATGAAGGCGCGACGGTCGAGCACCAGGCGGCGCTGGAACGACGGGGGGATCAGCTGGCGGTAGTTGGGGTAGGTGCCATCGAGGCTGCGGCTGGTGAGCACCTGGTCGGCGGAGAGCACCACCACCTGGCCGCGCTCGCAGAACAGGCTCAGGGGCTCCTGGGAGCCACGGCCCGAGAGGATCCGCTCCAGCTCCCGCAGCGAGCGGGCCGGCACCGTGACGGCGAAATCGGCGCCATCGGCGCCGGCGACCTCCGCCTCGGGGCTGGCGGCGGCCTCCACCGCATGGGAGAGGCGCTGCACGGCCAGCCGGTGGCCATCGGTGGCGGCGCACTCCAGACCCTCGCCATCCAGGCGCAGGTGCACGCCGGTCAGGAGTTGCTTGTTCTCATCTTGGCTGCTGGCAAACAGGGTGGCCCGCAGGCCCTTCACCAGGGCCTCGGCGTGGAAGCGGATCGGCGTGCCGCTCTGGGCCAGGGGCAGGTCCGGGTAGTCGTCGGCGGGCATCCCCCGCATCTTGTAACTGCCCGAGAGGTTGGTCAGCTCCAGCTGCTCCTCGCCCTCCGGGCAGCTGAGGCTGATGGGGCTGTCGGTGGCCAGGCGGGCCACGATCTCGCCGAACATCTTCGCCGGCAGGGTGATGGCGCCGCTGGTCTCGACGGCGGCGGGCAGGCTCGTCTGGATGCCGAGGCTGAGGTCGAAGCCGGTGAGGCTGAGGCGGCCGGTGCCCGCATCGGCGGTGAGCAGCACGTTGGCCAGCACCGGGTGGGTGGGCCGCGTCGCCACCGCCCGGCTGACCAGCTGCAGGCTGGCGTTGAGTTCAGCCTGGGAGCAGACCAGCTTCATGGCGGGTGCCGGCGACGGCAGAACGGCGTTCTTGAGGCCCCACGGTTTCACAGGGCGCCCCAAAGCGCAACGGGTGGTCTTCCGACTGTTCAGAGGATCAATCAAGGATTGGGAAGAAGAGAAACAGCCTGTCGCCGTAGGGGCGGGGGAAAACGGGTAAACAGGCTGTCTTCCCCTGGCCTCACTGGCGTTTGCCGGGCGAAGGGCTGGGGAATCGGCCGTACAAGTGGGCCGTTTCGGGGCGTTTTCCCCCGATTCCCGGGCCTGGGGAATTCAGCGTCTGCCCAGGCGGTGATCCCCTCCCCGGACTCTCCAGCGAGGAAGGGGGGAAACTCCCAGGATTTCCCCAGACGGTTGGGCCAGCGTCAGCGGCTCAGAAGCCCATCACCTTGGCCACGGTCTCGGTGTCGGGGGCGATGCCCGTGTGGAAGGTGGCGTCGTTGTTCTCGATCGCCGTCGTCGGGTCCTTGAGGCCGTTGCCCGTGAGCACGCACACCACCGTGGCGCCGGCTGGCACCTCCTCCCGTCGCTTCAGCAGACCCGCCACCGAGGCGGCGCTGGCGGGCTCGCAGAAGATGCCCTCCCCCTGGCCCAGCAGCTTGTAGGCCTCGATGATCTCGGCGTCGGTGACGGCCATGAAATCGCCGTTGCTCTCCTTGCGCACGTTGAGGGCGTTCTCCTTGTTCACCGGATTGCCGATGCGGATCGCCGTGGCGATCGTGTCCGGTTGCTCCACCGTGTGCCCCAGCACCATCGGCGCCGCACCGGCGGCCTGGAAGCCCATCATCCGCGGCAGGACCGTGCTGTGGCCCGCCTGGCGGTACTCCTTGAAGCCCATCCAGTAGGCGCTGATGTTGCCGGCGTTGCCCACCGGGATGCAGAGCCAGTCGGGGGCCTCGCCGAGGGCATCGATCACCTCGAAGGCGGCTGTCTTCTGCCCCTGCAGCCGGTAGGGGTTGAGCGAGTTGACCAGGGTGACCGGGTAGCGGTCGGCCACGTCCCGCACGATGGCCAGGGCCCGGTCGAAGTTGCCCTGCACCGCCAGCACCTCGGCGCCGTAGAGCAGGGCCTGGGCCAGCTTCCCCTGGGCCACGTAGCCGTCGGGAATCAGCACGAAGGCCCGCATGCCGCCCCGGCGGGCATAGGCCGCCGCGGCCGCCGAGGTGTTGCCGGTGCTGGCGCAGATCACCGCCTCCGAGCCCGCCTCCTTCGCCTTGCTGATGGCCATCGTCATGCCCCGGTCCTTGAAGGAGCCGGTGGGGTTGAGGCCGTCGTATTTGAGGAACACCTTCACGCCCCGGCCCACCCGTTCGGCGATCACCGGCGCCGGAATCAGGGGCGTGGCCCCTTCGCGCAGGGTCACCACCGGCGTGGCGTCACTGACCGGCAGCCAGGAGCGGTAGGCCTCGATCAGCCCTGGCCAGTCCTGCATGGTGGGCTGCCGGCCCAGGCGTCGCAGGGCTCGTAGCAGGGGCACAGGGGACAGCGGCGAGGCTGACGTCAATGTAAGGCTCCGGTCTGGGACGTCAGGGGGCGGGTTTGGTCGGGGCCGGCGTGGCGGGGGCCGCCTGGGGCTCGTTGCCCCGCAGGCCGTCGAGGGGGGATTCGGAGAAGAAGCGCACCAGCTCGCTGATCGAGGACGCCTTGGAGATCAGACCCAGCAGGGCCGGAATGCTCACCTCCAGTTCCCGGGTCGGGTAGGCCCGCAGGAAGCTGATCGCCGAAAGCGACCCCTTGCCTTCGTAGGTACCCAGCACCATGGCGGCGCGCAGGGCGGGCACGCCGGCCTCCGGGGCCCTCAGGGGGAACAGGATCCGGGCCAGGCGGGCCAGGATCGCCTCGCCGATGCGGGTGTTGAGCAGGCGGCTCATCAGAACGATCGGCAGCTGTACCGATTCATTCAGCAGCTTGCTGACGTCCTTCGGGTTCTGGCGGCCGAGGCGCAGCACATCCCCCAGAAGACCTCTGGCCTCGCCGGTGGTGGCCAAGTGCTCCAGATCCGCCACGGGGATCGAGCGTCGGAAGGCGCCGCTGGTGAACACCAGATTCTCGGTGGCGAAGGCCGCGGGAGTCGACCAGCACAGTCCCAGACCCAGCACAGCGGCCACAAGCCTTCGCCGCTTGTTCACAGATGACTCCCTTTCATTGACCCGACTCTACGGATCTCAGGCGCCGGAGACACCGGCCGCCTGGCGCACCGCCGGTGTCACCAGCACATCCCGCAGCAGGTGCACCAGCCCCCGCTCCGCCAGACCCTTGGCCACCTGCAGTCCCATGCGACGCAGATCTGGCTCCCCCAGCACCCGCGGCAGACGCTTCAGCAGCAGGGACGGCTCGAAGCCGGGCAGGTCGCGCAGGATCGCCAGCAATTGCTGGATCGGTTCGAGGTCCAGCAGCGGTGGGGTCGCCGGTGTGGGGGGCAGGGCCCGCAGGCCCGGCGGCAGGAAGCGGCTCGGCAGCCGCCGGCCCAGCCGCAGGGTGGTGTTCCAGGCCAGGGCATCCATCTGCTGCACCAGCGCATCGACGAGCTGCTGGCGCAGCAGGCCGCCGGTGGGGGAGAAGAGGAAATCGAGCACCTGGTCGAGCAGGCCGTCGAGGTCGAGCTGTTCCTGGAGTGAGGCGCTGGCCACCAGGCTTTCGAGCCGCTGCCAGCGGAATTCATCGCCGTCGTAGAGCATCTCCCGCAGGCTGCGGCGCAGCTCCGGATCGGGATCCTCCATCAGCCGGCGGGCGAAGTAGGGGTAGGCGGCGCCGAGAATCTTGAAGTCCGGGTCGACACTCAGGGCGATGCCTTCGAGGGTCACCAGCGAGCGGATGATCAGGGCGTAGTACGGCGGCACCTGGAAGGGGAAGCGGTACATCACCCCGGAGAGGTCGTCGGTGACCGCCTTGAAATCCATGCGGCTGACGCCCATCTCCAGGGCCTGGCCGAACACCGTTTCAAAGGCCGGCACGATCGGTTCGAGATCCACCGCCTCGCCCAGGAAGCCGAGCTGCACGAAGTCCTTGGAGAGCGCCCCGAAGTTGCGGTTCACCAGGTGCACCACCGCCTCGATCAGGCCGGTGCGCGCTTCCCGCGACACCTCGCTCATCATGCCGAAATCCAGGTAGGCCAGCCGCCCGTCGGCAAGGGCCAGCAGGTTGCCGGGGTGGGGATCGGCGTGGAAGAACCCATGCTCCAGCAGCTGCTGCAGGCTGCAGTTCACCCCCACCTCCACCATCTTGTCGGGGTCGACCCCGAGGGCGCGCACCGCGTCCAGGTTGGTGAGCTTGACCCCGTCGATCCACTCCATCGTCAGCACCCGGCGGCTGGTGGCCTGGCGGTAGATGGCGGGGACGGCGATGCGGGGGTTATGGCTGTGCAGGCGGGCGAAGGTTTCGGCGTTGGTGGCCTCGTTGATGTAGTCCATCTCCTCGAAGACCCGCTTGCCGAGTTCATCGATCAGCCCCACCAGATCGCTCTTGATCAGCCCCACATTCCGGTTCAGCCAGGCGGCGATGTTGCGGACGATGTAGAGGTCGAGGGTGATCTGCTCCCGCAATCCCGGCCGCTGCACCTTCACCGCCACCCGTTCGCCGCCCATCAACACCCCCCGGTGCACCTGCCCGAGGGAGGCGGCGGAAATCGGTTCCTTCTCCAGCGCGGCGAAGATCGTTTCAACCGGCGCCTGCAGGTCCTCCTCGATGCAGGCCATGGCCAGGGAACTGTCGAAGCCCGGCAGCTGGTCCTGCAGCTGGGCCAGCTCCTCGAGCAGCACCGGCGGAATGATGTCCGGACGGGTGGAGAGGGCCTGGCCGGCCTTGATGAAGGCAGGCCCCAGGGCCACCAGCAGTTCGGCGCACTCCCGGGCCCGTTGCCGCGCCCGGCCGGGGTTGGCCAGCTGGCCGGTGATCTTGTCGACGCCCACCCCGAGCAGATAGAGGCCGATCGGCACGAGCGTCTGCCAGACCCGCCGCACCAGGCGCATCGGGTGGCCGGCGTAGATGCGGGTGATGGCGGCCGGGTCGTAGCTGAGCAGGCCGGCTGCCTCCAGGAAGTCCCCCATCTCGATGCCCATCTCGACGGTGGCGGTCAGGCGCTCGGGGGTCGCGGCGGGGGCTGGGGGGGAGGAAACCATGGCTTGGAGGCACCGCCGTGGCGCCGGCAGGCGAAACCCCCTTCTAAACGAAAGTCACAGCCGCTACGGTCGGGCCACGTACCGATCGCTCACCGGAGGCCTGGGTGCTCACGGGTCTGCGCCTCGAGAACATCGCCCTGATCGAGCGGCTGGAGCTGGCGTTCTCGACCGGGTTCACCGTGCTCACCGGCGAGACCGGTGCCGGCAAGTCGATCCTGCTCGATGCCCTCGATGCCCTGCTCGGCGGCGCCCAGGGCAGCCAGGGGGCCCGTCTGCTGCGCCGTGGCACCGAGCGGGGCCGCATCGAGGCCAGCTTCAGCCTGTCTCCCCCGGTGCGCGACTGGCTGGAGCGCCAGGAGCTGGAGGCCGAGGAGGGCGAGCTGCTGCTCAGCCGTGACTGGCGCCTGCAGGAGGGCCGGATCAGCAGCCGCCACCGGCTCAACGGCGTGGTGGTGGGCCGCGGCCAGGTGCTGGAACTGCGGCCCCTGCTGCTCGATCTCACCGTGCAGGGCCAGACCCAGCAGCTGGGCCGCCCTGGCCAGCAGCGCCGCTGGCTGGATCGCTTCGCCGGGGAGGGCCTGGCCGCGGCCCTCGAGGCCACCCGCTCCGCCTGGCTGCAGTGGAAGGGGGAGGCCGACGCCCTGGCGCGGGCCCGCGCCGACCGGGAGCGCTTCGTCCTGGCGCGGGACCGCCAGGAGGAACTGCTGGCGGAGCTGGAGGCCGCGGCGCTGGAGGATCCCGCCGAACGCCAGCGGCTGCAGGGGGAGCAGGACCGCCTGGCCCACGCGGTGCGGCTGCAGCAGGGCGTGATGGCCCTGATCGGCCGGCTGGTGGAGGGGGCTGAGGCCGCCCCGTCGGTGCTCGACCACCTGGCGGCCTGCGACCAGGAGCTGCAGACCATGGCCGCACTCGACGCCGGCGTGGTGGCCCTGCACGGGGCCTGCGCCGATGCCCTGGCCGGGCTGCAGGACCTGGCCAGGGATCTGGATCGCTACGGCTCCCTGCTGGAGAGCGATCCGGAGAGCCTGGCCCTGCTGCAGGAGCGCATGGCCCAGCTCAAGGCCCTGGAGCGCCGTCACGGCCAGACCCTGCCCGAACTGATCGCTCGGCGCGACAGCCTGCGGGAGCAGCTGGCCGGGGCGGATGCCGAGGCTGCCCTGGCGGGCCTGGAGGCTGCCGAAGCCGCTGCCCGCAAGGGGCGTGATCGGGCCAATGCCCTGCTCACACAGGGACGCACCGCCGCCGCCCGGCGCCTCGAGGAGCAGCTGATGGCGGCTCTGCGGCCCATGGGCCTGGCCAACGTGCGCTTCGCCGTGGCCATCAGTGCCGCCGAGCCCGGCGAGGAGGGGGCCGATGCGGTGCAGTTCCTGTTCTCCGCCAACCCGGGTCAGCCCACGGCGCCCCTGGCGGAGGTGGCCTCGGGCGGCGAGATGAGCCGCTTCCTGCTGGCCCTGAAAACCTGCCTGGCGGCAGCCGACCCCCACGTCACGCTGCTCTTCGATGAGATCGATGCGGGCGTGAGCGGGCGCGTCAGCGGTGCCATGGCCCAGCTGCTGCGGCGGCTGGCGGAGCAGCGCCAGGTGTTCTGCATCACCCACCAGCCCCTGGTGGCCGCCGCGGCCCAGCACCACTTCCGGGTCAGCAAGAGCGTTGAGGCCGGCCTCACCCACACGCGGGTGTCCCACCTGCGGGACACTCACGAGCGCCAGGCGGAGCTGGCGGAACTGGCCGGCGGCGATTCCGGCGAGGCCCACAGCTACGCCGCCAGCCTCCTGGGCCTCGCGGACACGAGCGAACCCACCAAGCTCAAACGGGCGGCCTGAGCTCCCAACCGTCGGCACCGAACCGGTCCCTCTTCACGGCGATGTCACGGGGATGTCACTGTCGCGTTCTCGATACGAGGACGATCGATCAGCGCCTGGCGAGCCTGTGCCTGTTGGTGGCCATAGGCGGCCAACTGATTCTCAATCTGCAGCCGCACGATGTCCCGATAGTCCATGAAATGCTCGTTGTGGGCGCAGACGGCGAGGTATTGCTCCGCCACCTTGGGATTGGCCCAGAGGATGTGGAACAGGTGGTGCCAGAAGGCCCAGCGTGTGGAGCGTTTAAGGCCTTGTCGCCAGCAGACGATCAGCAATGCGCGGACCACTGCGCGTTCGGGAAGCTTGAAGGCGCTCCTCACCCTGGGGGGGCCGAGTTTCAGAAAGTAGCGATGAACTCGATCGAGATACCGATGAGGTTCGTATAGTTGGCAGAAGGCCTCCACATACTCCTTGGCAATGTCTTCCACCGGCCGGGTCGGTACGAAGTTCATCAGGGTGGTCTGGTTGATGTTGCCGACCTTGTCGATCAGCCGCCCTTCCTTTTCCAGTCTGTGCCACAGGGCCGTATGGGGCAGAGCCTGCAACATCGCGAAGGTGGTTGTGGGGATCGCTGCGGCCTCCGAGAAGGCCACGATCCGCTGGCCGGCGCCCTCCTTTTCGCCATCAAAGCCGATGATGAATCCCGCGATCACCCTCAGGCCGGAGCGGGTCACCCTGTCGACAGATTCGAGCAGGGGTGAGCGCGTGTTCTGGAACTTCATCGTGGCTGCGAGGCTGTCGGTGTCCGGCGTCTCGATGCCCATGAAGACGGCGGCAAAGTTGCACGCCAGCATCTGGTCGATGAGTTCCTGATCGTCAGCCAGATCAAGGGAGGCCTCGGTATCGAAGCGGAAGGGATAACCATGGACCTTCTGCCATTGCTCAAGCACCGTGAGCATCCGCTTGACGTTGCGCTTATTGCCGATGAAGTTGTCATCCACCATGAACACCCCACCGCGCCAGCCGATGTCGAAGAGGCAGTTGAGTTCGCCGATGAGTTGGTCCGGCGTCTTGGTGCGTGGCTTGCGGCCATAGAGCACGATGATGTCGCAGAATTCGCACTGAAAAGGACAGCCGCGCGAGAACTGCACACTCATTGAGTCGTAGGCACTGAGCTCGAGCAGGTCGTAGCGGGGGATGGGTGTGGTGGACACATCCGGCTTGACGCCATCGGAGCTGAAGCGGCCGCCTGTTTCGCCCCGTTGCCAGGCCTCAACGAACAGGGGCAGGGTGATCTCCCCTTCATCGAGGATCAGGTAGTCGGCCCCAGCGGCCACCAGTTCTTCGGGTGTGGAGCTTGGGTAGGGTCCCCCGACGGCCACGGGCTTGCCATGGCGCTTGGCCAGATTGATCTGGCGGACGATGTCGTCTTTCTGGACGATCATGGCCGACATGATCACGAGATCGGCCCAAAGCCACTCCTGATCGGAGACTGGCCTGATATTGACGTCCACCAGCTTGAAGTTCCAATCCTGGGGAAGAATGGCGGCTACGGTGACCAGCCCGAGTGGCGGCAGCAGAACCTTGCGGTTCACCAGCTCAAGAATCTTTTCGTAGCTCCAAAATGTTTTCGGGAATTCTGGGTAAACAAGCAGAACATTCAAGCGCTGGTACCCTTTTCTGGTGCTGAGTATCAGCAGAATTAACCAGATGTAGCGTAACATACACGAAACCTCCCTGCTCCATTCCAATGGCTGAGGATTTGCTGCATAAGGTCATGGCTTATGCAGCAAGGCTGCTGCTCCGCGCTGCTGTTTTCAGCAGCCACCAACGAACGGTGACCGAGCCTGCCGATGCTGGCGGGTTCAGGTGAGTTGGCGGTTCAGCAGGCCGGCCACCAGCAGGGCGGGGAACGCCATCAGCAGCAGCCACAACCCCAGGCCGATGCCGGCGAGCAACAATCCATTCCCCCATCAGGCCGTAGAGGAGGGCGCAGGCCAGCAGCAGCAGATTGGTGGGCTCGAGAAAGCTCAAGGGGGAGTCGCTGCTGTCTCCACAGTGGACATTGCGGAGGCTTGAGACGCGACAGTCCTGAAACCGGACGGCCTTCGCCAGCGGTCTATCCGCGATTCATCAGCGCCGCACCGTGCCGAAGCGCCAGGGCCAAATACCAGGCTTCGTGGGTGTGGAGTGCCACCAGGTTGTTCCAACTTTTGTTGGCCCATCAGCTTTGAGTGTGTACTCTTGCAGGCAGGTGAGAAGCTGCGGAGACATACTCTTGGCTGAGGAATTCACATTTGCCGGTGCATTGACCAAGCCATTTCAGGGCGAAGTCCTATCGACTGCAGACGACTCCCGCGGCCTCACATCATTTCATGTACTCAGCATCTAGCTCTCGAAAGATGCTCTGTTCGCCTGATTCGAAAAGCTGTCTTGAACCTGGGTCTGCCATGGCGAGTGACCAGCCTCATTACATTCTATACAATAAGATGGAGCTATTGGCTATTCTCGGTTGCTTCCAGAACTGCTGACGGGACTGCTGACGGGACTGCTGCAGTTTACGCGTCGAACGGAGAGATGGCTCGATTGAAACCGTTTCCAGGAGGGAGTCACTTCTGCGGCCCCCTCTGGAGCCTCCGGGACAAATGTCCCGCGGCGGCAGGGCTCATCCAGGCACCAGGTGAATCGCGCACAAGGGTCCTGCCGCCCTGGCCAGTCTTCGATCCGCACTCAGCAGGGGGCAGGCGAGCGATTCCGCCAGGGCCACGTAGGAGGCGTCATAGGCGGTGAGGTTTCCCCTCAGACCCCAGATCCGAAACAACAGTTCGGTGCCGCCATGGCGCCGGATCCCGAGTTGGGCCAGGGCTTCGATCATCGCCTCGGCGAGGTGCTGATCCAGCCGGCCTGCCAGGTTCAGGCGCCGCAACACCGAAAGCACCTCCGCATCCAACAGATGGGGGGCATGGACCGGCTGCGAGGAGAGGCTCTGCCGCGCCGGCCCGTCGTTGAGGAGGGCCGCCACCACGGCGGAAGCATCGGCCACGATCACCTGGCGTCTCTTTCCGCACGGAGGGTGGCCACGATGTCGTCGGAGGGCACCTTCAGATCGGGGAGGGCGGCCAGAAGATCCGCCGCGTTCGCCCGTCGGGAGGCCTCGGCGAGTTCCCTGACAGCAAAAGAGCTCAGGGGCAGGCCCGCCTCGACCGCCAGCCGTTCAAGCCGCTCAACCACGTCATCGGGGACGTTGCGCAGGTAGAGCGTTCGCACTGGTATAGCTGGTTGCTTGCAGGTTGCCACCACTGTAGGCACTCACGGTGGTTCAGCCTGGTTCCATCCTTTCGGCCCAGGATTCTGTGTGGAACGGCAGCGCCGGGCCATGGCCCCTGATCAGCTTCGGCAGCGAGATCTGCGGCGACCCCCGCCTGGCGGCTGAGCGGGAGTGGCTGGTCACCAACGGCCTGGGCGGGTATGCCCTGGGCACCGTGTCAGGGGCGCCGAGCCGCAGCTACCACGGCCTGCTGATCGCGGCCCTGGCGCCGCCGGTGGAGCGCACCCTGCTGGTGAGCCAGCTGCAGGAGTCGGTGGATGGGGATCCGGAGGGCTGCGGGCCCCTGCGGATCGTGTCCTTTGCCCTCGAGGGCAGCGTGCCCCGCTGGCGTTTCGCCTGGGGGGAGACCCTGCTGGAGAAGCGGATCTGGATGGCCCAGGGGGCCAACACCACCCATGTGAGCTACCGGCTGGTGCGCGGCGGCCCGCTCCAGCTCCGCCTGACGGCCTTTGTGCAGCACCGCTCCCCCCACGGCGGCGAGCGTCCCGAGCTGGACCTGGTGTTGGCGCCCCAGGCCAGGGGGGTGGAGGTGCGGCCGCTGGCGGTGGCGCCGTTCGTGCTGCTCAGCGACCGGGGCCACTGGTGCCTGGAGGAGCCGCCGCTCTGGGTGGAGGGCGTGCCCCTGGCGGCGGAGGCCGAGCGGGGGCTGGCGAGCACGGCCGAGCACCTGCGGGCGGCCACCCTCACCGTCACCCTCAGCGATCACCACCCGGGCGTCACCGTCGTGGCCAGCACCTGCCGGGACGTCGGCACCGATGGCCAGCGGGCCCTGGCCGAGCGCCGCGACCACGAGGACGCTCTGCTGCGCTCCTGGGCCGCCGCCCAACCCGCCCTGGCGCCGACGGCACCCGCCTGGATCCGCCAGCTGGTGCTGGCGGCCGATGCCTTCGTGGTCGAACGCGGCCCGGAGGGCGCCTCGCTGATCGCCGGTTACCCCTGGTTCAACGACTGGGGCCGCGACACGATGATCAGCCTGGCGGGGCTCACCCTGGCGACGGGCCGCTGCGACCGGGCCGAGCGCATCCTGCGCACCTACGCCGCCCATGGCAGCCACGGGCTGATCCCCAACAGCTTCCCCGACCGGGCCGACCAACCCCTGGACCGGCGCTCCTACAACACGGTGGACGCCACGCTGTGGTTCTTCCAGGCCCTGGCGGAGCATCGCCAGGCCAGCGGCAGCGACGCCCTGGTGCGGGAGCTGCTTCCCCAGCTGGAGGTGATCCTTGACCACCACATCTCCGGCACCTGGTTCGGGATCCGCATGGATCCGGTCGACGGGCTGCTGGCCGCCGGGGAGGGGGAAACCCAGCTCACCTGGATGGATGCCAAGCCAGGGGATCGGGCCATCACCCCCCGCCACGGCAAGCCGGTGGAGGTGAATGCCCTGTGGGTCAACGCCCTGTTCTCCATGGCCGGTTTCTCCCGGCTCACTGGGGCCGATCCGGGCCGCTGGCAGGCCCTGGCGGACCGGGCCGCGGCGGGCTTTCAGCGCTTCTGGAACCCGGAGCTGGGCTGTTGTTTTGATGTCATCGACGGCCCCTCGGGCCGCCCGGATGACCGGCTGCGGCCCAACCAGCTGCTGGCCCTGTCGCTGCCGGAGCCCCTGCTCAGCCCAGCCCAGTCCGCCAGCGTCCTGGCGCTCTGTGGCCGGCGGCTGCTGACGCGCCACGGGCTGCGCACGCTGGATCCGGCCGATCCCGACTACTGCGGCCACTACGGCGGCAACGCCCAGCGGCGGGATGGGGCCTACCACCAGGGCACGGTGTGGGCCTGGTGGCTGGGGCCCTTCGCCCGGGCCCATTTCCGGCTGCATGGCGATGCGGCTCTGGCGCTTTCGTTCCTGGAGCCCATGGCCGATCACCTGGGCGCGGCGGGGCTGGGCAGCCTCAGCGAGATCTTCGACGGCGACGCCCCCCATGCCCCGCGGGGCTGCATGGCCCAGGCCTGGTCGGTGGCGGAGGTGCTGGCGGCCTGGACGGCGATCAGTGGTGAAACCCCGAGAGCTCCGGGCCGTTGAGGGCGCCCTGGCTGGGGTGGCTCGCGAAGCCATCCAGCGACTGGCGGATGTTCTCCAGCAGCAGATCGGCCAGGTCCCGGCTGACGCCATGGCGCACCAGGATGCGCTGCACGGTGATGTCCTGGCAGTGGGCGGGAAGGGTGTAGGCCGGCACCTGCCAGCCGCGCACCCGCAGGCGGTCGGCGAGGGCGTAAAGGGTGAAGTTCACGTCGCTTCCCTCCCGGATCTTCCAGCAGAGGGCGGGGATGCCCGATTGATCCTCACCGCCGTAGAGGATCTCGAAGGGCCCCAGCTTGGCGATCTCCCTGGCCAGGTACTGGGCCGTGGCGTAACAGGCGGCATGCACCTTGCGGTAGCCCTCCCGGCCCAGGCGCAGAAAGTTGTAGTACTGGCAGACCACCTGGCCCCCCGGCCTGGAGAAGTTGAGGGTGAGGTCGCGCATGTTGCCGCCCAGGTAATTCACCCAGAACACCATCTCCTCGGGCAGATCGGTGGTCTGGCGCCACAGCACCCAGCCCACCCCCAGGGGCGCCAGGCCGAACTTGTGGCCGGAGGCATTGATCGAGCGCACCCGCGGCAGGCGGAAATCCCACACCAGATCGGGGGCGCAGAAGGGAGCCAGGAAGCCGCCACTGGCCGCGTCCACGTGGATGGGGATGTCGAGGCCGGTGCGGGTCTCCAGGTCATCGAGGGCGGCCGCCAGCGCCTGCACGGGTTCGTACTGGCCGGTGAAGGTGACCCCCAGGGTGGGCACCACGCCGATGGTGTTCTCGTCGCAGAGCCCGAGGGCCGCCTCGGGGGTCAGCAGCAGTTGATCGGGCTGCATCGGGATTTCGCGGTGCTCGATGTCCCAGTAGCGGCAGAACTTGTGCCAGCAGATCTGCACCGGTCCGGTCACCAGGTTGGGCCGATCGATGGGCTTCCCCTGCCCCTGGCGCCGGGCCTCCCAGCGGCGTTTCATCGCCAGGCCCCCGAGCATGGCCGCTTCGCTGGAGCCGGTGGTGGAGCAGCCGATGGCCCCCTCGATTGCGGGGGCGTGCCAGAGGTCGGCCACCATGCGGGCGCAGCGGGCTTCGATCTCCGCGGTCTGGGGATATTCGTCCTTGTCCTCGATGTTCTTGTCGATGCACAGATCCATCAGGGCGTGCACTTCGTCCTCCACCCAGGTCTGGCAGAAGGTGGCCAGGTTCTGGCGGGAATTGCCATCCAGCATCAGTTCGTCGCGGATGGCGGCGAACACGGCGCGGGGATTGTGCTCCTTGCTGGGGAAATGGCTTTTCGGCAGGGTGACCGAAAGGTCGGAGGAGGAATAGAGGTCGTCCTCCAGGGAGTATCTGGTCGCCGGCTTCTCGTGGATGCTCATCGATCGCAACGGCGCTCACCTGGACGTTTCAGACTAAAGGCCGCCCTGGGGCCGCACCGCCCGCGCCAGCGACGGACAATGGACGCCTGACGCCCAGGCCCGCTGTGGGTTCACCCACCCCCATCGCCACCACCGCCGAGGCCTTCGCCCGCTTCGACGGGCTCCCCCCCGTTGAGATCCCTTTCATGCTCGGTGCCTGGACGGGGGAGAGCGTCCCCACCGGCCACCGCCTCGACGGCGCCCTGGAAGCCTTCCATTGGCACGGCAAGCGCTTCGACAGCGCCGAGGCGGTGCACCCCCTGGTGTTCACCACCCTCGGCGGCGGCCTGATCTGCCTGGAGCCGAAGGCGATGGGTCCCGGGCTGCGCCTGAGCGACCGTTTCCCGGTCCCGAAATCGGCGCTGGCCGGCCGCCTCTTCCAGTTGCTGATGCCCCTGCTCAGCACGGCCCGTTCCAGTGCCCGGCTGCGGATGACCAGCTACCGCGGCGTTCTGAGCGCCACCATGCTTTACGACCACCTCCCCATCAACGATGTCTTCCGCAAGCTGGACGACGACACCGTGCTGGGCGTGATGGACTTCAAGGGCATGGAGACGCCCTTCTTCTTTCGGCTGCGCCGTGAAGGATCGGGTCCGTCACATTCCGTTACGATTTGCTGAGGCAACCCCTCTCCGAGGGGATCGCTTTCTCCGCATTGCTTTGCCCTTCTTTTGATCCCCATGCGCTGGACCGCCGCCGACATCCCTGACCAGTCCGGGCGGATCGCCCTGGTCACCGGCGCCAACAGCGGGCTGGGTCTGGAAACAGCCCGTGCCCTGGCTGCCAGGGGCGCCACCGTGCTGCTCGCCTGCCGTTCGCTGGCGAACGCCGAGCAGGCCCGGGAGGAGCTGCTCACGGCCGCCGCCTCCACCGGCGCCCTCGACGTGCTGCACCTCGACCTGGCCGACCTGGCCAGCGTGGCCGCCGCCGCCGGCACCGTCGCGGAGCGCTACGGCCGCCTCGACCTGCTGATCAACAACGCCGGCGTCATGGCGCCGCCACGCCGCCTCACCCGCCAGGGTTTCGAACTCCAGTTCGGCACCAACCACCTGGGTCACTTCGCCCTCAGCCTCGCCCTGCTGCCGCTGCTGCGCGACCGGCCCGGTGCCCGGGTGGTCACGGTCACCTCCGGGGCCCAGTATTTCGGTCGCATCGCCTTCGACGACCTCCAGGGCGAGCGCCGCTACGACCGCTGGGGCGCCTACGGCCAGAGCAAGCTGGCCAACGTGATGTTCGCCCTGGAGCTGCAGCGCCGCCTGGCTGAGCAGGGCAGCCCCGCCCTCTCCCTGGCCGCCCACCCCGGCTTCGCCCGCACCAATCTCCAGCCCACCTCCATCGCCGCCACCGGCTCCCGCCTTGAGCCCCTCGCCTACCGGCTGATGGATCCCCTGTTCCAGAGCGCCGCCATGGGGGCCCTGCCCCAGCTGTTCGCCGCCACAGCTCCTGATGCCAAGCCCGGTGGCCACTACGGCCCCGACCAGTGGGGCGGCCTACGGGGCTGGCCCACGCAGGTGCGCATCGCCCCGGCCGCCCTCGACGCCGACCAGTGCCGGCGCCTCTGGGAGGTGAGCCAGGAATTCTGCGCCCAGGCCGCCCCGCTGCCGGCCCTGGCCTGAGCCTGTCCAAGGGCTGACCGCCGTAGACTCATCGGCTGCCGACCACCCCCCATGCCCCGCGCCCGCGCCGGAACCACCAGCAAGGCCGAGGCAGACACCCCCGTGGTGGAGACCGCTCTGCGCACCCTCAACGGCGGCAGCCTCGAGGATGTGATCCGGGTGCGGGGGGCACGCCAGCACAACCTGCGCAACGTCGATCTCACCATCCCGCGCAACCGCATGGTGGTGTTCACCGGGGTGAGCGGCAGCGGCAAGAGCTCCCTCGCCTTCGACACGATCTTCGCCGAGGGCCAGCGGCGCTACGTGGAGAGCCTCTCCGCCTACGCCCGCCAGTTTCTTGGCCAGGTGGACAAGCCGGATGTGGATGCGATCGAGGGGCTGTCGCCGGCCATCTCGATCGACCAGAAGTCCACCAGCCACAACCCCCGCTCCACGGTCGGCACGGTCACGGAGATCCAGGACTACCTGCGCCTGCTCTACGGCCGCGCCGGCGAACCCCACTGCCCCCAGTGCAGTCGCTCGATCCGGCCCCAGTCCATCGACGAGATGGTGGACCAGATCCTCACCCTGCCCGAAGGCACCCGCTACCAGCTGCTCGCCCCAGTGGTGCGGGGCAAGAAGGGCACCCACGTGAAGCTGCTGGCGGGCCTGGTGGCCGAGGGCTTCGCCCGGGTGCGGATCAACGGCGAGGTGCGCGAGCTGGCCGACAACATCGAGCTCGACAAGAACCACGCCCACCACATCGAGGTGGTGGTCGACCGGCTGGTGGCCCGTGAGGGCATCAACGAACGCCTCACCGATTCCCTGCGCACCGCCTTGAAGCGCGGCGAGGGCCTGGCGCTGGTGGAGGTGGTGCCCAAGGCCAATGAGCCCCTGCCCGAGGGCGTGGAACGCGAACGGCTCTACTCCGAAAACTTCGCCTGCCCCGTGCACGGCGCCGTGATGGAGGAGCTTTCCCCCCGCCTGTTCTCCTTCAACAGCCCCTACGGCGCCTGCCCCGACTGCCACGGCATCGGCCACCTGCGCAAGTTCACGTTGGAGCGGGTCGTGCCCGATCCCTCCCTGCCGGTATACGCCGCCATCGCCCCCTGGAGCGACAAGGAGAACAGCTACTACTTCTCGCTGCTGTTCAGCGTCGGTGAGGCCTTCGGCTTCGAGCTCAAGACCCCCTGGAACCAGCTCAGCGAGGAGCAGCGCCAGGTGCTGCTGCAGGGCAGCCAGGAGCCGATCGCCATCAAGGCCGACAGCCGCTACCGCAAGAGCGAGGGCTACGTGCGGCCCTTCGAAGGGATCCTGCCGATCCTGGAGCGCCAGCTGCGCGATGCCAGTGGCGAATCCGTGCGCCAGAAGCTGGAGAAGTACCTGGAGCTGGTGCCCTGCGAAAGCTGCCATGGCCTGCGGCTGCGGCCCGAAGCCTTGGCGGTGCGGGTGGGGCCCTATGCCATCCACGAGCTCACCTCCGTGAGCGTGGCCGTCACCCTGGAGCGCATCGAGGCCCTGATGGGGGTGGGGGCCAGCGAAGGGGCGGAACCCCTGCTCAGCAGCCGCCAGATCCAGATCGGCGACCTGGTGCTGCGGGAGATCCGCATGCGCCTGCGCTTCCTGCTCGATGTGGGCCTCGATTACCTCAGCCTCGATCGCCCCGCCATGACCCTCTCGGGCGGGGAGGCCCAGCGGATCCGCCTGGCCACCCAGATCGGCGCCGGCCTCACCGGCGTCCTCTACGTGCTCGATGAGCCCAGCATCGGCCTGCACCAGCGCGACAACGATCGCCTGCTCGCCACCCTCACCAAGCTGCGCGACCTGGGCAACACCCTGATCGTGGTGGAGCACGACGAGGACACGATCCGCGCCGCTGACTACCTGGTGGACATCGGCCCCGGTGCCGGCGTCCATGGCGGCCACATCGTGGCCGAGGGTTCCCTCGACGACCTCCTCAACGCCGAGGACTCCCTCACCGGTGCCTACCTGAGCGGTCGCCGCTCCATCCCCACCCCCGCCGAGCGCCGTGATGCCGGCAGCCGCCGGCTCACCCTGGCCAACTGCACCCGCAACAACCTCCAGGGCATTGATGTGGAGATCCCGCTCGGCCGGTTGGTGTGCGTCACCGGGGTGAGCGGCAGCGGCAAGAGCACCCTGGTCAACGAGCTGCTGCATCCGGCCCTCGAGAACCGACTCGGCCTGAAGGTGCCCTTCCCCTCCGGTCTCGAGGAACTGCGGGGCATCAAGGCGATCGACAAGGTGATCGTCATCGACCAGTCGCCGATCGGCCGTACCCCCCGCTCCAACCCCGCCACCTACACGGGCGCCTTCGATCCGATCCGCCAGGTGTTCGCCGCCACGGTGGAGGCCAAGGCCCGCGGCTATCAGGTGGGCCAGTTCAGCTTCAACGTCAAGGGGGGGCGCTGCGAGGCCTGCAGCGGCCAGGGGGTCAACGTGATCGAGATGAACTTCCTCCCCGACGTCTACGTCCAGTGCGACGTCTGCAAGGGGGCCCGCTACAACCGCGAGACCCTGCAGGTCACCTTCCGGGGCCATACCATCGCCGATGTGCTGGAGATGACGGTGGAGCAGGCCGCCGAGGTGTTCGCCGCCATCCCCCAGGCCGGCGACCGGCTCAGCACCCTGGTGGACGTGGGGCTCGGTTACATCAAGCTGGGCCAGCCCGCGCCCACCCTCTCCGGCGGTGAGGCCCAGCGGGTGAAGCTGGCCACCGAGCTCTCCCGCCGTGCCACCGGCAAGACCCTCTACCTGATCGACGAGCCCACCACGGGCCTCAGCTTCTACGACGTCCACAAGCTGATGGACGTGATGCAGCGCCTGGTCGACAAGGGCAACTCGATCCTGGTGATCGAGCACAACCTCGATGTGATCCGCTGCGCCGACTGGCTGATCGACCTGGGCCCGGAGGGCGGTGACAAGGGCGGCCACATCGTCGCCATCGGTACCCCCGAGGCCGTGGCCGAGAATGCCGCCAGCCACACCGGCCGCTACCTGCGGCATGTGCTGGAGCAGCATCCCCCCATTCCCCTCGCGGCCTGACCCATGGCTGAACTCACCTCCGCCGCGGTCCTCTCCCAGGAGCAAGCGGCCCTGCTGCGCATCGTCTGCACCGTCGCCTGGGCCGACGGCGAATGCTCCACTGCTGAGCGGGAGCTGCTGGCTGAGCAGGTGGCCACCCACCTGCAGGGCGACAGCCCCGACAGCCTCGGCGACGCACAGTTGGAGGCCTTTCTGGCCGAGCGGCTGCCGGTGGCGGGCCTGGACGATCTGGTGACCCAGCTCAGCGGCTCCGACGACCGCCAGCTGGCCCTCAAGCTCAGCTACATGATGGTGCGGGTGGGCCGGCGCTCACCGGCGGAGTCCAGCATCAACGCGCAGGAACGGGTGGCCTACCGCCACCTGGTGGAGCTGCTCGGCCTGGATGACGCCAGGATTCAGGAGATCGAGTGGGCGGCCGAAGCCGATCTGCCCAGGAAGGAGGGGCTGGCCCAGCTGTTGGCCGAGCTCACCGCCGGCTGGCGCACCCCGGACGATGGCCGGGGCCCCGCCGCCTGAGGCCTCAGGGCAGCGGCTCTTCGCCGCTGCCGCTGGGGTAGGCCTGGTTGCTGTCGGGCATCCAGTAGCTGAGGTCGTTGTGCCAGTAGAGCCGGCCGGGCACCCGCTGGGTGCTCAGCTTCGTCTTGCCGAGGGCGGACATCAGCTGGGTCATCTCGATCGGCGACAGGTCGGTGACCATGTCGTTGCCGGCGATCTCCAGCAGGGCCGGCAGCCGGGCGATCGTGGTGGGATCAGCCAGCTTGCGGAACACCTGGGCCATCACCAGCCGCTGGCGCTCCATCCGGCCCAGGTCGCCCTGTTCGTCGTGGCGGAAGCGCAGGAAACCCTCCAGGTCGTTGCCCTTCAGCAGCTGCCTGCCGGGGTAGAGGTCGATGTAGAGGCCCTGGGCGTTGTCGACGTAGTACATGTGCTTGGGCACATCCACCTCGACGCCCCCGAGGGCTTCGGCCAGCTTGTTGACCGCGTCGAGGTTCACCTTGAGGTAGCGCTCCACCGGGGAGGCGAGCAGGCTGCCCACTTCCGCCTTGACGGTCTGGATGCCGCCGAGGGCGAACAGGGAGTTGGCCTTCACGACCCCCAGCTGGGGCGATTCGATGAAGGTGTCCCTGGGCACCTGGGTGATGTGGGTGATGTCGCCATCGAGCCGCACGGTGAACATCACGTCGGTGTTCTCACCCACGGAATCACGGCCGAGCACGAGGATCGGACGGTTCTCGATCGAGAGGGGATTCAGCACCGCCCCGATGCCGCGGGAGGAGGGAATTAGGCCGGCCAGGAACGGGGCGAGGCGAGCCGGCAGCGGACCGGCCAGGAGGGCACCCACCGCGATACCCAATCCGAAGGTGACCAGGGGGCGGCGCCTGGAGCGGTGCTGGGACGGGGGCCGGTGCTTCGGATCGGGCCTGGTGCTGGTCTTCTCAGGCAGCGCCACGGCCCCGAGTTCCTTCTTCTGCCGGGTCTTCCGGGAGCGAGAAAGCCTCGAGGGTGAGTGGGCCTGAGTCATTGTGCTATCCGCAGGGACGCACCATAGGGTTCAGAGCGGGGAAAAACCAGTGGTGGCGACGGTTCAGCCGCTGGTCTGCACCTGCACGAGGGCGGCGGCCCCATCGGCACGCCGGCGGGCGTCCGTCTCATCGTCACCGCGGGCCAGGGCCACCCCCATCCGCCGCCAGGGCCGGATCGCGGGCTTGCCGAAAATGAGCACCTGGGTGTCGGGTGCCGCCAGGGCCCGCTCCAAGCCCAGGTAGCTGGGTGTTCCGGGCCCGGCGGGGGCTTCGGGTCCGGCCAGGATCACCCGGGAGGCCGCCGCTCCAAGGCTGCGGATCTCGGGGATCGGCAGACCCAGCACCGCCCGCAGGTGCAGCTCGAATTCGCTCAGGTTCTGGCCCACCAGCGTCACCAGGCCGGTGTCGTGGGGCCGGGGCGAGAGCTCGGAGAACAGCACCTCCTCGGCGCCGGGTTCGCCGCAGAGGAAGAACTCCACCCCGAACAGGCCGGCGCCGCCCAGGTTGTCGGTGACGGCCTTCGCCATCGCCTGGGCCGCCGCCAGCTGGGCCTCCCCCAGCCGGGCGGGCTGCCAGCTGCACTGGTAGTCGCCCCGTTCCTGGATGTGGCCGATCGGCGGGCAGAACAGGGTGGGGCCCTGCCACTGCCGCACCGTCAGCAGGGTGATCTCCAGGCTGAAGCGCAGGAACTCTTCCACGATCACCCGCGCCCCCTCGCCCCGGGCACCGGCCATCGCCGCCTCCCAGGCGGCTTCGATCGCCTCGGGGCCGTGCACCACGCTCTGCCCCTTGCCCGAGGAGCTCATCACCGGCTTCACCACCACGGGCCAGCCCAGGGGGGCCGCCGCCGCCGCCAGTTCGGCGGCGCTTTCGGCATAGGCGAAGCGGGCGGCGCGCAGCCCCAGGCCCCGGGCGGCCAGGTCACGGATGCGGTCGCGGTTCATGGTCACCGCCGTGGCCCGGGCGGTGGGAATCACGGTGAGGCCCTCCGCCTCCAGTGCCGCCAGGGCGTCCACCGCCAGGGCCTCGATCTCCGGGATCACCACGTCGGGGCGATGGCGCCGCACCACCGCCTTGAGGGCGTCGGGGTCGGCCATGGCCACCACCTCGCGCACCTGCGCCACCGCCATCGCGGGGGCCTCGGCGTAGCGGTCGACGGCGATCACCCGGCAACCCAGCCGCTGGGCGGCGATGGCCACCTCCTTGCCCAGCTCGCCGCTGCCCAGCAGCATCACCGTCCGCGGGAAAGGGGAAGGGACTGGTGCCATGGAGAGGGAGCGGCTGGGGCGATCCTGACGCGGCGCGAGCCCTTTCCCCTAACGTGCCGCGATGCTTCCGGCTCTCCTCTCCACTCTTCCTGGCGTTGGCCCCCTCGCTTTCAGCACCGCCGGTGACGCGGCCAACGGGCTGCTGCCCTTCGGCTGGGATGTGGCCGGTTTCCAGAAATGGACGCTGATCTACCTGGGCGTCTCCTCCCTGGCCTTTGTGGTGGTGTGGCTGGTGGGCTACGTCCGCCGCTGAGGGTCCTGGCCTGCTCCGGCCTTACGGCGCTCAGGCGCTCGGTTCGTCCAGCAGGGTGAGCTGGCTTTCGGCCGATTCCTCGCTCACGAAGCCGTAGGCCCCGAACACCGCCGGGTCGGGGTGGGTGATGCGCTGCCCCTCCGGGTGGCGCTCCACCTTGAAGCCCTCGCCGGCCATGCGGCGCATCAGGGCGGCCGCCTCTTCGAACCGTGCCGCCATCGCCTCAAGGCTGGCGCAGTCGGCGGTGAGGCCCGTTTCCTTCCAGGTGAAAAACGCCATGGGCCCGGGTGCGACGGAGCGGTCGGTGGGGGTCGCCGTGATCGACGACAGGCAGGGGCAGCTCAGGGCAGCAGCACCAATCCCACCAGCACCAGTATCAGGCTGGCGCCCCACAGACCGAGCACGACGCGTTGCTCCGGCAATCCCCCCAGTTCGAAATGGTGGTGCAGCGGGGCCATGCGGAACAGGCGCCGCCCCTGGCCGTCGGGGCCCTTGGTGGCCTTGAACACCCCCACCTGCAGGATCACCGACAGGGATTCGGCCAGGAACACTCCCCCCATCAGCAGCAGGGGCCAGAGGCTGTCGGTCAGCAGGGCCACCGAGGACAGGGCGGCCCCCATGGCCAGGGAGCCCGTGTCGCCCATGAACACCCGGGCCGGGTGGCGGTTCTGGCTGAGGAAGCCCAGCCAGCAGCCCGCCATGGCCGTGCAGAAGGCGGCCAGCACCGGATCGCCCCCGTGGCCCCGCAGCATCAGCTGCAGCCCCATGCCGGTGAACACGATGGCGCCACAGCCGGCGGCCAGGCCATCGAGGCCATCGGTGAGGTTGGTGGCGTTGCTCTCGGCCAGGAACACGAACAGGGCCAGCGGCCAGATCAGCAACCCGAGGGTGAGCACCCGGCCGAAGGGCAGCCCCAGATCGCCGGGCACGCCGCCCCCGAGCCAGCCCCCCTGGTGGGCCCAGACCAGGAAGCCGACGGCGGCCAGGGCCTGGAGCAGCAGCTTGCCCCGGGGGCTCAGGCCCGTGTTGGTGCGGCGGGTGAGGCTGCGCCAGTCGTCGACGGCACCGATCGCCATGTAGGCCAGGGTGACCGCCGCCACCGCCAGCAGGCGGGGATCCTGCGGGCTGATCAGCCCTCCCACCAGCACCCCAACGGGCACCACAAGCAGGCCCCCCATCGTGGGCGTGCCCGCCTTGCTGTGGTGGGCCTGGGGGCCCTCATCGCGGATCACCTGGCCCAGCTTCAGGGCCCGCAGGCGGGGCACCCCGAGGGCCGCCACCCCCGCGCTGACCAGGGCCGCCACCACCAGCGGCAGGGTCAGCATGGAGTTGGCCACCAGGGCGTCGCTGGCCAGGCAGGCGGCCAACAGGATCAGGGCGAGCAGGGCCGCAGGCGTGCGGCCGTCGCGGGAGGCCATCGGAGGGGCTGCAGGGTGGTGACGGAGCGGACCGTCAGTCCTCCCAGTCTTCCTCGGAGGGCTCGTCGGCCGGGCTGTAATCCTCTTTCTCGCCCATCAGCGCCGACAGCTCCTCCTCTTCCACCGTGCTCACATCGGTGCTGGCCGTTTCCTCATCGGCCACCAGGCGGCCGCTGGCCTCCAGCAGGCTCAGCAGATCGGGCTCATCCCGCAGCGGCAGCACCGGCGCCGGCTCGTTGCGCCGGTAGCGGGTCAGGGAGGGATTGATCGTGTCGAGAATGCTCATGCCGTCAGGCTGGGTCGTCAAGGACCGACTTATTACCCTACCGCGCCGCCCATGACCCTCGCCAAGATCCTGGAAGTGGGCCGTCTCTGGTCGGCGGCCCTCGTGCTGAGCAGCCTGCTGGCCGCAGCCGCCGTCCGTTGGCCCCAGCCCCTGCCGATCCTGCCGGCGGTGGTGGCGGCCCTCGTGCTCGGGCCGCCCCTGCTCCTGGCCCTGGTGGTTCTGCTCCGCTGGCGCCTGCCGGCGGCGGACCAGGGGGGAGAATGGCCCCAGGCGACAGAATCGGTCGCCACAGAGCAGGAGCGTCACTGATGGCGGAGATGGGGCAGCAGTTGGCGGGCGGTGCACCGCCGACAGGAACGCCGCGTGCCGAGCGGGTGGTGCTCGCCTATTCCGGTGGTGTCGACACCAGCGTCTGCATTCCCTATCTCATGCGCGAGTGGGGGGTGAAGGAGGTGATCACCTTCGCCGCCGACCTGGGACAGGGCGACGAACTCGAGCCGATCCGCCTCAAGGCCCTGGCGGCCGGCGCCAGCCAGTCGCGGGTGGACGACCTGATCGATCCCTTCATCCGTGAGTTCGCCTTCCCCGCCATCCGGGCCAATGCCCTCTACGAGGGCCGCTACCCCCTTTCCACCGCCCTGGCCCGCCCCCTGATCGCCCGTCGCCTCGTGGAGGTGGCCCGGGAGGTGGGGGCCGACGCGGTGGCCCACGGCTGCACCGGCAAGGGCAACGACCAGGTGCGTTTCGATGTCGCCATCGGCGCCCTGGCCCCCGACCTCAAGGTGCTGGCCCCGGCCCGTGAGTGGGGCATGAGCCGCCAGGAGACGATCGCCTACGGCGAGCGCTGCGACATCCCGGCGCCGGTGAGCAAGAAATCCCCCTATTCGATCGACCTCAACCTGCTGGGCCGCAGCATCGAGGCCGGCCCCCTGGAGGATCCGATGGTGGAGCCGCCGGAGGAGGTCTTTGCCATGACCCGTTCGGTGGCGGACGCCCCGGCCGAGGCGCAGGTGGTGGAGATCGCCTTCGAGCAGGGCAATCCGGTGGCCATCGACGGCGAGCGTCTCGATCCGGTGGCCCTGATCCGGCGGGCCAACGCCCTGGCGGGGGCCCATGGCTTCGGCCGCCTCGACATGATCGAGAACCGGGTGGTGGGCATCAAGAGCCGCGAGATCTACGAAACCCCCGGCCTGCTGCTGCTGATCCGCGCCCACCAGGAGCTGGAGAGCCTCACCCTGGCCGCCGATGTGCTCCGCTACAAGCGCCAGATCGAGATGAGCTGGGCGGATCTGGTGTACCAGGGTCTCTGGTTCGGCCCCCTCAAGGACGCTCTTGACGGCTTCCTCGACCGCACCCAGGCGACGGTGAACGGCCTGGTACGGATCCGGCTGCAGAAGGGCAGCGCCACCGTGGTGGGACGCTCCAGCGCCAGCGACAGCCTCTATGTGCCCGACATGGCCACCTACGGGGCGGAGGATCTCTTCGATCACCGCGCCGCCGAGGGCTTCATCTACGTCTGGGGGATGCCTACGCGGTTATGGGCCGCCCGTCGTCGTGGCGACTGATCTTCTGGGTTGACCTCTCGCCCGGGCGCCCGTTGCTGTCCGGGCCGCCCAGCCGCAGGGCCCTCTTCAGGGCCTGACCCCAACCCTCCTTCCTGGCCACCGTGGGCAGCAGCAGGGGCTGGGGGCGGCCTGAGCCAGGGGGCGGGGGGCCGTCGGCGGCAGCCGGATTGAGGCTGTACAGCCGCTCCCGCAGGGCCTGGTTGTCGTCGAGCAGATGCTTCTGGTGCTCCATCACCGTGGCCAGACGCTGCTGAAACTTGCGCTCGAAGATCTCGGGCAGGTCCTCGAGCATTTCGTGCAGCGCCTTCAGTTCATCCCGGGCGGCCGCCAGCTCCATCTCGAGCTGCTGGGCCTCCGGTCCGGTGGTGGTGAGGGCGAGGCTCGAGGCCCCCGCGTCTGCCTGGGGGAGCTGGGCGGCAGGCCCATCGCCGAAGCTGAAGCTGGCCGGCGGCGGTGGCGCCAGAGGGGCCACCGGCTGGCCGGGGGTCAGCACGCTCGGTGCCGGTGTCGACGGGTTGGCGGGCCAACCGGAGGGGTTGTAGGCCGGCTGGGGCGGCACCACACGGGATGGGAGGGTTCTCTCTGGATAGGAGTCCTCCTTGTCCGAAGTTGTCATCGCCTAGCACCCATTGAGCGGACTGTAGGCCCAGCGCTCAGGGATGAACAACCGGGATCAGACCGCCGCGGGTTCGGTGGGGGCCACCTCGACGGCGGCGCCGGGGACGCTGCGGGGGGGAGGCATGGGGCCGTCCTGGATGACGGTCAGGTAGCGGATCACGTCTTCGGAGAGGCGCATGGCCCGCTCGAGCACGGCCACCTGCTGGCCATCGCCGCTGTGGTTCAGCTGCACATAGATGCCTTCCCGATGCTTGGCGATCGGATAGGCCAGCCGGCGCTTGCCGCGCATCTGGGTGTCGAGCACCTCGGCGCCGGCCTCGATCACGAGGTCGCGGTACTTGGCGACGTGGGTCTCGACTTCCTCCTCCGGAATGTCCGGCCGGAGGATGTACATGGTCTCGTAGTAAGGCTGCGTCATGGTCGCCTGGGGAGGGGCTGAGGGGCACGGAGCCTCTCAGCGACGGATCCATGAACCTATCGCAGCACCGCCGCCGCTTCGCAAGGGCCGTTCAGAAGAGCTGCATGCGCACCGCTTCCGACACGGTGGGGATGTCGGCTTCCTTGCCCCGCAGGCTCTGGACCACCGAGAACAGCACCAGCAGCAGGGTGCCGAGGAAGATCGTGTTGGAGAGGGTGCGGATGGCGAAGCCGGCGCCGAGGGGAGCCAGCACCGTGTCGAAGGCGAGGGTGAGCAGCACCAGCACGATGTCGATCAGGATCGCCTGGAGCACGTTGAAGCGGATCGGGTAGGGCACCTTGGGGTTGCGCACCACCAGCAGGAACAGCAGCAGGAACAGCACCAGGCCGCCGAAGGGAATGGCCTGCTCCAGAACCACCAGCGGCAGGGCCGGCACGGCCACCCACTGCAGCAGCGGGAACATGTCGAACAGGGCCTGGCCGAAGCGCAGGGCGTCGCTCAGGGGCAGCAGGTAGGCCAGGGCTCCTAGCAGCCGCTGCCAGATCGGAGGACCTTCCATGGGGGCTCTGGGCAAAGGCAGGACAGTGATCGCAGGCTAGGGGCCCTCCAGCCGGGCCATGGCGGCGGTCCGCATGGCGATGACCGGCATCTCCTGCAGCCCGCTCCAGAGCCTCAGGGAGGCGGCCCCCTGCTGCACCAGCATCTCGAGGCCGTCGATGGTGCGGCAGCCCTGCTGGCGGGCCAGGCGCAACAGGGCTGTGGGTCTGGGGGTGTAGATGAGGTCGTAGACGGTGGTCGCCGGTGACAGGGCCGCGATCTGGTCGGGGCGCAGGGGCGAGCGTTCCGCGGCGGCGGGATCGCCCGAGGAGGCCATGCCCACCGGCGTGGTGTTGACGACCAGATCGGCGCTCGCCAAGGCTGCGCCCAGGGGGTCCGCTGGGCCGGTGCCGTCAGGTCCCCAGACCAGGGGCACCAGGCCGGGGGCCCAGTCGGCGCAGGAGCGGATGAACGGCTCCAGGCGCGCGGCGTCGCGGCCCGCCACCTGGATGCGGTCCAGGCCCAGGTCCACCAGGCCCGCCACCACCGCCCGGGCACTGCCGCCGCAGCCCAGCACCAGTGCCTCACGGGCGGCCAGGGGCCGCAGCGGTGCCAGAAACCCCCCCACATCGGTGTTGGTGCCGAGCCAGCCGCCGCCCTCGCGTCGCACCAGGGTGTTCACGGCCCCCAGCCGCCGCGCCAGCGGCGTCAGCTCCTGCGCCAGGGCGGCCGCGGCCTGCTTGTGGGGCAGGGTGACGTTGAGGCCGCGGCAGTCGATCGCCGCCAGGGCCCGCAGCACCACGGCCAGGTCCGCCGCCGCCACCGGCAGGGCCAGGTAGGCCCAGTCGAGGCCCAGCTCGGCGATCGCCGCGTTGTGCATCGCCGGCGAGAGGGAATGGCGCACCGGATCCCCCAGCACCCCCACCAGGGCGGTGCCGCCACCGATCACCGGTGCTGTCGGGGGGGTCGCCATGGGCTCGCGCGGGCAGCTGCCGCCCGACCGTAGATCCGCCGGATCCCAGGCTCCGACAGGCCGCCGGCCCCGTCCCGGTACGGCACCGGTTCGGGAACCACCCCTCGCCTGGGTCAACCCCTGGTGCGGAAGATGGCGGAAGCCAGAAATTCATTCACACCAGGAGTTGGTCATCCATGGGCAAGGTCGTCGGTATTGACCTCGGCACCACGAACAGTTGCGTCGCCGTGATGGAGGGCGGCAAGCCCACGGTGATCGCCAACGCTGAGGGCTTCCGCACGACGCCGTCGGTGGTCGCCTACACGAAGAACCAGGACAAGCTGGTCGGGCAGATCGCCAAGCGCCAGGCGGTCATGAACCCGGAGAACACCTTCTATTCCGTCAAGCGTTTCATCGGCCGCCGGGTCGATGAGGTCAACGAGGAGTCGAAGGAAGTCAGCTACGGCGTCGAGAAGGCCGGCTCCAACGTCAAGATCAAGTGCCCGGTGCTCAGCAAGCAGTTCGCCCCCGAGGAGATCTCGGCCGAAGTGCTGCGCAAGCTGGCTGAAGATGCCGGCAAGTACCTGGGTGAAACCGTCACCCAGGCGGTGATCACCGTCCCCGCCTACTTCAACGATTCCCAGCGCCAGGCCACCAAGGACGCCGGCAAGATCGCCGGCCTTGAAGTGCTGCGGATCATCAACGAGCCCACGGCCGCGGCCCTGGCCTACGGCCTGGATCGCAAGAGCAACGAGCGCATCCTGGTGTTCGACCTCGGCGGCGGCACCTTCGACGTCTCCGTGCTGGAAGTGGGCGACGGCGTCTTCGAGGTGCTCTCCACCAGCGGTGACACCCACCTGGGCGGCGACGACTTCGACAAGGTGATCGTTGATCACCTGGCCGACAACTTCAAGGCCAACGAAGGCATCGACCTGCGCCAGGACAAGCAGGCCCTGCAGCGCCTCACCGAGGCGGCCGAGAAGGCCAAGATCGAACTCTCCAGTGCCACCCAGGCCGAGATCAATCTGCCCTTCATCACCGCCACCCCCGAAGGTCCCAAGCACCTCGACCTCACCCTCACCCGGGCCAAGTTCGAGGAGCTCGCCTCCAAGCTGATCGACCGCTGCCGGGTGCCGGTGGAGCAGGCCCTCAAGGACGCCAAGCTTTCCACAAGCGAGCTCGACGAGATCGTCATGGTGGGTGGTTCCACCCGCATCCCCGCGGTGCTGGAGCTGGTCAAGCGGATCACCAACAAGACCCCCAACCAGACGGTCAACCCGGATGAGGTGGTGGCCGTGGGTGCCGCCATCCAGGGCGGTGTGCTCGCCGGCGAAGTCAAGGACATCCTGCTGCTCGACGTCACCCCGCTCTCCCTGGGTGTGGAAACCCTCGGTGGCGTGATGACCAAGATGATCACCCGCAACACCACCATCCCCACCAAGAAGTCGGAGGTGTATTCCACCGCCGTCGACGGCCAGACCAACGTGGAGATCCATGTGCTCCAGGGCGAGCGCGAGATGGCTTCCGACAACAAGTCGCTGGGCACCTTCCGCCTCGACGGCATCCCCCCGGCCCCCCGCGGCGTGCCCCAGATCGAGGTCACCTTCGACATCGATGCCAACGGCATCTTGAGTGTCACCGCCAAGGACAAGGGCAGCGGCAAGGAGCAGAGCATCTCCATCACCGGGGCCTCCACCCTCAGCGACAACGAAGTCGACAAGATGGTGAAGGATGCGGAGGCCAACGCCAGCGCCGACAAGGAGAAGCGCGAGAAGATCGACCTGAGGAACCAGGCCGAGACCCTCATCTACCAGTCCGAGAAGCAGCTGGGCGAACTGGGCGACAAGGTGGGCGCCGAGGACAAGGCCAAGGTGGAGGGCTTCTCCGCCGACCTCAAGGAAGCCCTTGAGAAGGACGACAGCCCGGCCATCAAGGCCAGCCTCGAGCAACTCCAGCAGGCCCTCTATGCGGCCGGTGCCTCCGTGTACCAGCAGGCCGGGGCCGAGGGTGCTCCCGCCGGCGCCGCCCCCGGCGGCAATGGCAACGGCAGCGCCGCCGCCGCCGATGACGTCATCGACGCCGAGTTCACCGAGAGCAAGTGAGTTCTGGGCCGATCGGCCCGGATCCATCCGCACCAAGCCCCCCTCGGGGGGCTTTTTTCATGGGTCGTTGCGGCGTTCAGGCGCCGAGGGGGCCGGCCTCGATCCGCTCGGCCACCCAGGCGGCGCTGGCCGGCGCCAGCAGCAGGCCGTTGCGGTAGTGGCCGGCCGCCAGCAGCAGCCCCGCGGCCGGCTGCTCCAGCAGGGGTGCCGGCCGGCCCACCGGTCTCGGCCGCAGGCCCTGCCAGTGGCGCACCACCGTGGCCCCCCGCAACCACTCCGGTGCCGCACCGCCCAGCTGGCGCAGCTGGCTGAGCTGGTCGGGGTCGGCCGTGCCGCCGGGTTCCAGGGTCGCCCCCAGCCACAGTCTCCGGCCGCCCTCCAGGTCCGGGCGGGGCACCAGATTGACGCCGCGCCACACCACCGTCCCCGGCCAGCTGGTGGGCAGGGGGGCCGCCAGTTCCAGCTCCAGGGCCTGGCCCAGCACCGGCTCCAGCGCCCAGCGGTTGCCGTCGCCGCCGGTGACCGCCCCCAGCAGGTCGCCTGCGCCGGTCCCTGCCGCCAGCACCACCCAGGCCGCCTGCTCCGCGCCGCCACCGGCCAGCTCCACCCGCCAGCCACCCCGCTCGGGCTGGAGGGCCACGGCCGCGTCTCCCCGCAGCGCAAGTCCCCGCTGCCGGCCGTCCGCCGCCAGGGCGGCCAGGGCGGCGGCGGGATCGAGCTGGCCATCCCGGCCGCAGTGCAGCCCCTCCAGGCAGGGCTGGGGCAGGGTGGGCTGGAGCGGCTCCAGCCGTTGTCGATCCCACCGTTCCAGGGGCAGGCCCAGGGCCCGTTTGCGCGCTCCCAGCGCCGCCAGTCGTTCCTGCTCGTCGCCATCGGCGGCCAGCAGCAGCACCCCGGCCCGATAGGGGATCGGATGTCCCCGTTGCGCCAGCTCGCGGCGCCACTGGCTCCAGAGCTCCAGGCTGCGCTGTCGCAGCTCCCAGGCCCGGCCCCGGTCGCGATGGAAGCTGTCGGCCATCAGCACGCCGAGGGCGGCCCGGCTGCCGCTGCGCTGCACGCCCCCGGGGTCGCCACCCGGTCGATCCCCGGCCAGGGCCGGATCCAGCAGCAGCACCTGGTGGCCCCGGCACTGGAGCCACCAGGCGCAGGCCAGGCCCACAATCCCAGCCCCCACCACGATGACCGTGCTGGGGGCGGCGCCGGTTGGCGGCCCTTGCGGTGGGCTGGCTTCAGGCGTCGGCGTTGCTCACCGAGACCGGCTGGGGAGCAGGGGTGGTCGGCGAGGGGGCCGGGGGCACGGCGTTGGACAGTTTGTCTTCGGCGGCGAAGGCTTTCGCCATGGCAACGGCCTCGGCCGGGATCACCTCGGCGTAGGCGCTGAAGCCGGTGGCCACCTTGATGTAGTCCTTGCGGAGGTTCTCGCCGTCCTGGAGCCGGGCGGCCTCATCCAGCTTGGCGAGAGAGGTCTTCAGTTTGGTGGCCCGCTTGCCGGCCTCGGCCCGGTCGGCCGGCAGCAGGCGCTGGCTGATGTAGAGCATCTGGCGACCCAGATCCTGCATCGGACCGTGGATCAGGTTGCGGGTGAAGACCCAGTTGCGGTCGTTGACCAGATCGGCCAGTTCGGGCAGGCGCTCCTTCGAGGCCAGGAACCCTTCGGCCTGACGGGCGATCAGGGTCATGTCGGCGGGGCTGATCGTCGGGGGCTTGCGGGTCTGGTCGCCCGAGCAGGCCACCAGCGACACGCTGAGCAGCAGGGCCACGGCGAGCAGGGCGAGGCGGCGCAGGCCAGCCATCAGGGCGATGGGGGCGGGGATCGACGCGACGGCCATGGGACGGTGCTGTGACGTGGCTGGTGCCGTGACTTTACCGGCCCGCCTGCGCCACCATGACGGTTCCGACCTCGCTCCGTTCCGGAATCATCGATGCGGTCCCCCACGGCGATC
This sequence comes from Cyanobium sp. Cruz CV13-4-11, assembly GCF_024346055.1. GTDB lineage: Bacteria > Cyanobacteriota > Cyanobacteriia > PCC-6307 > Cyanobiaceae > Cyanobium. The sequence continues at coordinate 60,915 of NZ_JAGQCH010000011.1, read as the reverse complement.
CTGCAGCTGATCTGTCCCGATCGGCCAGGGCTGGTGAGCGAACTCTCGGGCTGGGTGGCCGCCAACGGCGGCAACATCCTCCACGCCGATCACCACACCGATGCGGGGGCGGGGCTGTTCCTGAGCCGGATCGAATGGGCCCTGGAGGGCTTTGGCCTGCCCCGCGAGGCGATCGTGCCGGCGGTGGCGGCCCTGGCGGGGCGCCTCGGCGGTGAGGGCCAGGTGCATGTCTCCGATGCCCTGCCCCGGGTGGCGATCTTTGCCAGCCGTCAGGACCACTGCCTGGTGGACCTTCTCTGGCGCACCCGCTCCGGGGAACTGCCGATGCTGGTGCCCCTGGTGGTCTCCAACCACCCGGATCTGGCGGCGCTCGCGGCTGATTTCGGTGCCCGTTTCGTGCACCTGCCGATCACGGCGGCCTCCCGCTCGGAGGTGGAGCAGGCCCAGCTGGCCCTGCTTGAGGAGGAAGGGATCGAGCTGGTGGTGCTGGCCAAGTACATGCAGGTGCTCAGCCCGGCGTTCCTGGCCCGCTTCTCCCAGGTGATCAACATCCACCACTCCTTCCTGCCCGCCTTCCAGGGGGCCCAGCCGTACCACCGCGCCTGGGAGCGCGGCGTCAAGCTGATCGGCGCCACGGCCCACTTCGTCACCGAGGAGTTGGACGGGGGCCCGATCATCGAGCAGGCCACCATGCACGTGGGCCACCGGGACGAGGTGGAGGACCTGATCCGCAAGGGCCGCGACACCGAACGGCTGGCCCTGGCCCGGGCGGTGCGCCTGTTTCTGCGGCGACAGGTGATGGTCTACCGCGGCCGAACCGCTGTGTTTGATTGAGCCTTCCCCCGGGACCCGCCGTCGGTCCCCCGTTGCCGCCGCCGCCCCGGTGATCCGTTTTTCCGCCCTCGACGACCGCCTGCTGGCCCATCGGCCGGCCACCGCCACACCGTTGGGCTGGCGCTGTTTCCAGCTGGGGATGTTCCTGCTGGCCAGCAGTGCCTTTCTGGGTGGCCTGGCCCTGCTGCTGGCCCTGATCCTGGGCAGCCGCGGCCGCCGCCCGGTCCTGGACGACCGGGTCAATGCTGTGCTTCTGGTGGCGGCGCTGCTGATGGTGCTGGGCTGCTTCCGGGCCGCGAGCAATGGGCTGGCCTGGCTGGGGATGGGCAACTGGCTGCCCTTCTTCTGGGGCTTCTGGGGCTTCCAGGTGTATCTCGGTACCCCCGCCGCCCGCCGCCGGGTGGCCCTGGCCCTGGTCGCTGGCACGGTGCCGGTGATCCTCACCGGCCTGGGCCAGCTCTGGTGGGGCTGGAGCGGACCGTTCCAGGCGCTGGGGGGCCTGATCATCTGGCACATCAAGGCCGGCGGCAATCCGCCGCAGCGGCTGGCGGGCCTGTTCGATTACGCCAACATCGCCGGGGCCTGGATGGTCCTGGCCTGGCCCTTCACCCTGGCGGCCCTGCTCGAAGCCCGCCGGGGCTGGCGGCGCCGGGGTGTGGTGCTGGTGATCGCCGCCAGCTTGGTGGCGGCGGTGTTCCTCACTGATTCCCGCAATGCCTGGGGGGCCCTGCTGCTGGCGGTGCCCCTGGTGGCGGGGCCGCTCAGCTGGGTGTGGCTGCTGCCGGTGCTGCTGGTGGTGCTGGCGGTGATCGGCCTGGCCACCCTGCCCTGGGTGCCGGCCACCCCGCAGGAGCTGGCCCGCCAGTTGGTGCCCGAGGCGATCTGGGGCCGGCTGATCGACCTGGACTCCGGCGGCCAGCGTCCGCTGGCGATCACCCGCCTGGCCCAGTGGCAGGTGGCCGTGGGGCTGATCGCCGAACGGCCCTGGCTGGGCTGGGGGGCGGCCGCCTTCAGCATCATCTACCCGATGCGCACCGGCTTCTGGCACGGCCATCCCCACAACCTGCCGATCGATCTGGCCTTGAGCCACGGGGTGCCGGTCGCGGTGCTTGTGGTGGGGCTGGTGCTGTGGTTGCTGGGCCGGGCCGGCTGGCTGGGCATGGCCGGCGGCAGCCTGTTCGATCGGGCCTGGTGGGCGGCGACCCTGGTGCTGGTGGCCCTGCACGCCACCGACATCCCCCTCTACGACAGCCGGGTCAATGTGGCGGGCTGGGTGCTGCTGGCGGGTCTGCGCTGCTATCGCCAGCCAGCGCCTCCTGCCGGTGCCTGAGCAGGGTGGCCGGCGGTAGGGGCCCCTCCAGATGGGTCCAGGGCAGCACCCTCTCCTCAGCCCAGGTGGCGTGGACCACCTCCTCCCAGGGGGGCGGCAGCGGCAGAGGGAACGGCAGATCCGCGGGGGCGGCCACCTCCCCGGCCCGGGCCGCCCGGTAGGCCGTCTTCCAGCCGCCCTGGCTGTCGTGCTGGCCCCGCGCCGCGGCGATCACCGGCGCCAGGCGGCGGTCGCTGCGGGAGAGCAGGGCCTGGATGACGCTCCAGCCATAGCTCTCCGGTCGCAGCTCGATGCCCTTCGGCTGCAGGCGCCGCGCCAGCCGCTGCAGACGCTTCTGGGCCTCCGGGCGCACCCCCTGCCACTGGAAGGGGGTGTGGGCCTTGGGCACGAAGCTGCTCACCCCGAGGCTGAGCCGCAGCCCCGGGGTGGCCTTCTTCAGGGCCAGCAGCAGGTCGGCGGTGGCTTCGATGTCGGCGTCCTCCTCGCTGGGCAGCCCGGCCATGCCATAGAGCTTCAGGCCGCTGAGGCCCCCCTCCCTGGCGTAGCGGGCGGCGGCGAAGATCTCCTCGCCGCTCAGTTTCTTGTTGACCACCCGGCGCATGCGTTCGCTGCCGCTTTCGATGGCGATCGTGAGTGACTTGCTGCCCCGCCGGGCGAGGATCCGCCCCAGCTGGGGGGTCACGGTGGCGGCACGCACCGAGCTGACGCTGACCCGGGTGCCCTCGAAACGGTCCTGATCGAGCCAGGTGAGCAGGTCGCCGAACTGGGGGTGCTGGGTCACCGAAGCCCCCAGCAGGCCGAGCCGCTGGGTCACCGCCAGCCCCGTTTCCACCGCCGGGATCAGGCCGTCGTCGAGGGAGGCGGTGCGAAAGGGCAAGGTGAGATAGCTGGCCAGACAGAAGCGGCAGAGCTCCGGGCAGCTGCGGGCCACCTCCACCATGTGGATCGAGGGCCAGGCCGCCTCCGGCGTGATCACCGTGGAATGGCTCAGGGTGTTGCCGCGCCAGGTCTGCTTGGCGATGGTGGCCGGCAGGTCGGCGGCAGTGGGCTCCACCGCCAGCAGGGCGCCATCGGCGTCGTAGCGGGGGGCGTAGAGCGCCGGCACGTAGACCCCGGGAACCCGGGCCAGTTGCCGCAGGCGTTCGGGGCGGGGCAGGGCGCGGCCGGCCAGGAGCGCGTCGATGAAGGCCGGCAGCAGCAGCTCGCCGTCGCCGAGCAGCACCACGTCGAAGAAGGGGGCCAGGGGTTCGGGGTTGGCGGTGAGCACCGGGCCGCCGCCGAACACGATCGGGTCGTCCTCCCCCCGCTGGTGGCTCCAGAGGGGGATGCCCTGGCGCTCGAGCAGGTCGAGCAGCACCGGTCCGTCCAGCTCCCAGCTGAGCGACAGGCCGAACAGGTCGCAGTGGCGGTGCGGCGGATCCCCCTGATCGGTGAACAGCCGGCGCACGTCCAGGTCGCTGCGACGCGCCAGGCTGGCCCACACCACCTGATACCCCAGGCTGGTGATCCCCACCGAATAGCTGCTCGGGAAGGCCAGCACGGTGCGCAGGGCATCGGCGACAGGCTGGGCCGGCTCAAACAGCAGGGTTTCCTGGTTCAGGGGGGCGGCGGCACTGGGAGTTCCAGCGTGTCACTCCAGCCGACGCGGTGGCGTCTCCCTATGCTCGGGCCCTTTACGACAGCCGTCATGCCCACGCTGCCGAGTTCCGTTGAGATCCTCCTCGGCATCCTGGTGCTGTTCGGCGGTGGGGAACTGTTCGTGGCCGGTTCCGTCGCCCTGTCCCTGCTTCTGGGCATTCCCCAGCTGGTGATCGGCCTGACGGTGGTGTCCCTGGGCACCAGCACCCCGGAACTGTTCGTGAGCGTGCTGTCCACATTCAATGGCGATGCCGACCTGGCCGTCAGCAATGTGGTGGGCAGCAACATCTTCAACATCCTGGTGGTGCTGGGCGCCAGCGCGGCCATCGTTCCCCTGCGCGTCAGGAGCCGTCTGGTGCGGCGGGACGTGCCCCTGCTGCTGGGGATCTCGATGGCCGTCTGGGGCATGGCCTCGGGGGGCCGGCTCACCTGGCAGGCGGGGGTGGCGCTGCTGTTCGCGACGGTGGCCAATCTCGTCTGGGAGATCCGCACCGCCTCGGAGGATTCCGAGGACGACGAGGACAACGAAGCGGAGCGGGCCACCCCGCTGGTGGCCGGCCTGAAGCTGGCCGCCGGCCTGGTCTTGCTGGTGCTCGGCTCCCAGCTGCTGGTGAAGGGGGCCACCACCGCGGCCGTGGCCCTGGGGGTGAGCCAGACGGTGATCGGCCTGACGATCGTGGCGGCCGGCACCTCGATGCCGGAACTGGTCACCTCCGTGGTGGCCGCCTACCGGGGCAAAGCCGACCTGGCCATCGGCAACGTGGTGGGCAGCAACCTGCTCAACCAGATCGTGATCCTGGGGCTCTGCGCCGTGCTCTCCGGCGGCAAGGGTCTGGCGGTGGACCCGGTGATGGTGAGCCGCGACCTGCCGATCATGGTGGCCACCACCCTGGCCTGCCTGCCGATCTTCTGGAGCAACGGGACGATCAGCCGCCTCGAGGGCTGGCTGCTGCTGGGTCTTTACGGGCTCTATCTGGTGGAGCAGGTCCTGGCGGCCACCGCCGGCGGTGAGATCGTCGACAACACCTTCCGGTTCGTGGTGTTGGTGGCGGTGCTGCCCCTGCTGATGGTGTTCCTGGTCTGGCAGGTGCTGCGCTGGAAGCAGCAGCGCAAGCTCCTGGCCGTTCAGGGGGGCGACTAGGAACGGGGAGGCTCGGGCCGTGTGCTCGCGTCGCTGGGCCCTTGCGGTCAGCGGCGGTAGCGTTTGGCCATGGTCTCCGCCTCCGCACAGCCGTTCGTACCGCCCGCGATTCCCTGGCGTGATCCCCAAGCGCTGTCGCCGCTGCCGAAGCTCGGCCCCGGCCTGGATCCGGAGGACTGTACCCAGGCCCTTGCACGCCTCTGTGCCGACGCCGAGGTGATCGCGGTGCTGGCGTTCGGCTCGCGGGCCCGGGGCGAGGCGCGCCCCGATTCCGACCTTGACCTGGCGGTGATCGTGGGTCGCGCCCAGCTCACCCCCGCCGAGAAGGCTGCCTGCTGGCAGCGCTTTCGAGAGGCCCTCGGGCCCCTCGGTGTGCGGGTCGACCTGGTGGTGGCCGGGGCCGCCGACGCCGAACGGTTGAGTGGCTCGCGCTGGCATGTGTTCGGCGATGTGGCCCGCGAGGGGAAGGTGCTCTATGTCGCCGGCTGAGGACGCGGTCCTGCTGCTGGCGATCGTGCGCCGCCATCTGCGCACCTTGCGCATCGGGCTCGATCCTGAGTATCCGGAGGAGGACTGGGGCTTCACCGCCCAGCAGGTGGTGGACGAGCTGCTCAAGGCCTGGATCGTGCTGAGCGATCGCCGGCCTCCAAGGGTGCACGAACTGAGCGACCTGGCCTCTGTGGCGGGACAGGTTCTGGAGCCGCGCCTGGCGGCGCTGCAGGAGTTCGCTGTGGAGGCCCGCTACGAGGCAGGTCCCTTCCCGCTGCCGGCCGAGCGATCGGAGCTGTTGGCTCTGCTGGAGGCCGAACTGGAACGCTGCGAGCGGGCTGTGGGGGGGATCGGCTGATCGGCCAGCCCGCGGGTACCCGGGTTCAGCGCTTCAAGGGTGACGCTGAAAGGAGCTTCGTGACCAGGCTTTTCCGTCCAAACCGGCCCCAATCCGGCGAGATTGGGTTCAACCACTCCCTGGATGGAGCGCTGACGGGTCGCGAGGTTGGGCTACGGCAGCAAAATGTTCCTCCTGGTCTGCCTAAGTCGAAGGGGTTATGTGGCGATGAAAGTGAACCCAGGCCTTGTCAAGGGTTTTGCGGCGTTGGCCTCAGGGCAACTCGAACTTATGCTTCCGACGGAGGAAGATTCGGGGCTTAGATGGTTCCGCCTAAGAAGCGTTCGAAGGATCGGAAAACCAAGCCAAGGCCATGCGAAGATTCGCCAGAAACTCTTTCAAGTGTTGATTGACATATCTTGAATTTCTCTGATTGATTACCCAAATCGGCGAAGGTATTTGGACGATATGTAGATATTCGGGCTATGTTGTCGGCACGCTGACACTATGCTCGTGAGTATAAGCCCTAGATCTCGCTTATCCTAGCGTTCTCAAGTCCGGCATAGAAGTAGTGGCCAAGGTTAATTTGCCGTAGCGTTACATCTATGGCTTCTGCGTTTCCTGCCTTTCAGGGCCGGCCATCATCTCGCCCCGTAGGGCAGTTTGTAGCAACTGCTACATGTAGATATCGGGTCCGATAACCACTGTTCACGACGAACACATCTGCCATGAACTGACTGCGGTGGCTAGAGTTAGCTTGGCAACACGGAGGTGGTTATCGGACAAAAGCAGGAGCGCCGCCGTGGTTCTCGGAAACCATCCAATTAGCGTTGTACGGGCCCAAGGCAGCTGCAAACCATCAGCGAAGCCACTTAGCGTCAATGCTCGAACCCATAGCCCTTCGCTTGCGCGCTGGAAGTTCGTGGCCTAAAATAGTCATCTGATCGGCCGCGAGCAATCGCACAATTCATCAAGCAATTCTCAACCAACTTGCGATCCAATGCGCGTACGAGAGATATCCGAGCAAGAAGTCTATGCAATCTGCACTCGGGAAGAATCTCATTTCTTTGACAGGAAGGCATGCGGGATTCGGGGCGCAAAGGTGCAAAAGATATCTGTTGCGCTTGCAAATGCGGATGGAGGGGAGTTTGTAATTGGAGTTTCGGATGACAAGGAGGAGCCTGACCCCATCAAAAGATGGAATGGGTATGGATCCATAGAAGAAATAAATAGCGCACTACAAGCAATATTTGAAATCAAGCCATCCCTTGAACTAAGATACGAGATCCTGGTTGCATGCGGCTTTCCTGGTCATGTTCTGGCTGTAAGCATTGAGAAGTCCGGCAATGTTCATAGCACTGCAGACAATACAGTCTACCAAAGATATGGAGCACAGTCTCTGCCCATAAAGGATCCCCAAAAGATTGCTGAGCTTGCATTTGCTAAAGGAGCCTCGTCCTATGAAGATGTCATTCTCAAAGAGATTCCAGCCGAATTAATCGTCGACTCCTCGGAGCTGGAAAGCTTTCTTGTCGAGTATGCGCCCAAGATCGATCCTCTTGAATTCTGTATTAACCAAAATCTTCTTGACTTTAAGAGCTGGCTACCCCGTGTTGCGAGCACTCTTCTCTTCCATCCAGCCCCAAGTGGTTCAGTCCCTCGGAAGTGCGGGATCAAAATCACTCGATATGAGACAAAAGAAGATGACCCAGAGAGAGATCACTTGGCGGAACAGATCACCGTCGAAGGGCCATTGTATCAACAAATTCATCAGGCAACAGCGGGAGTAGTTAAGCTAATGGAATCAGTGCAGATATGGACCCCAGATGGTCTAAAGAGTGCCAAATATCCCCCTGAGTCGATATGGGAAGTGTTGGTCAACGCAGTCATCCATAGGGATTATTCTATATCTGATGATATACAAGTTTTCATATTCGACAATCGTATCGAGATTCTGAGTCCCGGACGCCTGCCGGGCTATGTGACAGTTGACAATATCCTGGACGCAAGATTCTCCCGAAATCCCAAGATCGTGCGGACATTAAATCGCTACAAAGATGCGCCAAATAAGGACTTGGGCGAAGGGTTGAATACTGCGTTTCAAAAAATGAAAGAGTGGGGGCTTAAAGAGCCAATTATTTCTGAAGATGGAAATTATGTAAAGGTTATTCTTCCCCACACACCATTGGCAAAGCCAACTGAAGCTATTTTGAGCTTTCTGGCAAGCCACGACCGGATTACCAATAAGCAGGCTCGTGAGATAACTGGGATCAAGTCTGAGAATCTTGTCAAGATTGAGTTTTACAAGCTTCGGGACGCAGGGATCCTGGAACGGATACCTGGCTTGGCCGCAGCAAAGTCGGCGTGGCAACTTACCAGTAAGGGTAGACAAGAAGTTGAGAAGTACAAGTAATCAGTTTGGCACCGAGCCGTACAACAACCAGATTCAGAAGACGGTAGCTGATGCTGATTTCTATGCTGAGATCCTTGCCCGCTTCTGATCTGGAGCGTTAGCTCAAGCGTTCACTTCACATTTCTCAACCGACCGGAACGGCCCACCCAGCCATTGCGTAGGCGGTAAGAAATGTCCCCGGGAGCAAGCCAGGTAGGGTTTTCCTTGGCCCTGAGCGAATTACCGATGCGTGCCCCACTCTCCTTGGCTGTCGCTGGCCTTCTGGCCATAAGCCTCCCGGCTGGAGTCGGACTGGCCCAGACCGCGATCGAGAGTCAAAGGGTCACGTTTCGAGCCGGAGTTGATTCCACCCTGCTGAAGGGCCAGCTCAAGGGCGACCAGACCGTCGATTACAAACTGCGCGCCGGCGCCGGTCAGACCCTGACCGTGGAACTCAAGGGTTCCAACCCGCAGAATTACTTCAACGTGATGGCGGCCGGGACCGACACGGCCCTGTTCATCGGCAGCAGCTCCGGCAATCGCTTCCGGGGCCTCCTGCCCAGCGATGGCGATGTCAGGGTGAGGGTGTATCTGATGCGGCCGGCGGCGCGCCGCAACGAAACGAGCACCTACAGCCTCAAGGTGGGGATCAGCGGTGCTCCCCTCGCCCCCGTGCCCGCGTCCCGCGATGCGTTGATCCCAGGCACGCCGTACCACGCCTCTGCGGAGGTGCCCTGTGGGTCTGGGAGCAGCGGTAAGGGCACCAGCTGCAAGGCGTCCGTGATCCGCCGGGCCAACAACAGCGCCACGGTGGTGGTGATGAACCCCGAGGGCCAGAAGCGTCAGTTCCTGTTCGTGAAGGGCAAGGCTGTTGCTTCCGATCAGCCCGAGAAGCTCTCCGTGCAGCAGCGCGGCGATGTGTCGGTGCTGCTGCTTGGGGAGAACTTTGAGCGCTATGAGATCGTCGACGCCCTGGTGGTGGGGGGCTGAGGCCTCAGTTCATGGTGGGGGATCGAGCCGTGAATCGCGGTTCTACATCCTTTTCGCCCCCTACACCTCCGCCAGCACCTTCTCCTCCTCCGCCACGCTCACCACCCGCCCGGCATCCTCGAAGCCATCGATCTGGTCGAAGTTGAGGTAGCGGTAGAGCTGGTCGGAGAGGGGATCGATCTTGGCCGCCGCGATCTCCAGGTACTCGGCCGGGCTGGGGATGCGGCCCAGCAGGGCACACACCGCCGCCAGTTCGGCGCTGCCCAGGTACACCTGGGCGCCGTTGCCGAGGCGGTTGTTGAAGTTGCGGGTGCTGGTGGAGAACACGGTGGTGTTGTCCTCCACCCGGGCCTGGTTGCCCATGCACAGGGAGCAGCCGGGCAGCTCCATGCGGGCGCCGGCGGTCTCGAACTTGGCGGTGTAGCCCTCGGCCCGCAGCACCTCGTCGTCCATGCGGGTGGGGGGACACACCCACAGCCGGGTGGCGCTGGTGCCGGCCCCGTCCATCACCGTGGCGGCGGCGCGGTAGTGGCCGATGTTGGTCATGCAGGAGCCGATGAACACCTCGTCGATTCGGTCGCCCGCCACCTCGCTGAGCAGCTTTACGTTGTCCGGGTCGTTGGGGCAGGCCAGGATCGGTTCGCTCAGTTCGTCCAGGTTGATGTCGATCACCGCCGCGTACGCGGCGTCGGCATCGGCCTCCATCAGCACCGGATCGGCCAGCCAGGCCTCCATCGCCTTGATCCGGCGCGCCATGGTGCGGGCATCGCTGTAGCCCCGGGCGATCATGTTCTTGAGCAGCGCCACGTTGCTGCGCAGGTATTCGCTCACCGTCTCGACGCTCAGCTTGATCGTGCTGCCGGCGCAGGAGCGCTCGGCGGTCGCGTCCGTCAACTCAAACGCCTGCTCCAGCTTCAGGTCGGGGAGCCCTTCGATCTCCATGATCCGGCCGCTGAAGATGTTCTTCTTGCCGGCCTTCTCCACCGTCAGCAGGCCCTGCTGGATGGCCACATAGGGGATGGCGTTGACCACGTCCCGCAGGGTGACGCCGGGCTGCAGCGAACCGGAGAAGCGCACCAGCACCGACTCCGGCATGTCGAGGGGCATGGCGCCGATGGCGGCCGCGAAGGCCACCAGACCGGAGCCGGCCGGGAACGAGATGCCGAGCGGGAAGCGGGTGTGGCTGTCGCCGCCGGTGCCCACCGTGTCCGGCAGGAGCATGCGGTTGAGCCAGCTGTGGATGATGCCGTCGCCCGGGCGCAGGGCGACGCCGCCCCGGGAGCTGATGAAGTCGGGCAGTTCGGCGTGGGTCCTGAGGTCGACCGGCTTGGGGTAGGCGGCGGTGTGGCAGAAGCTCTGCATCACCAGGTCGGCGGAGAAGCCCAGACAGGCCAGCTCCTTCATCTCGTCGCGGGTCATCGGCCCGGTGGTGTCCTGGCTGCCGACGCTGGTCATCAGCGGTTCGCAGCTCGTGCCGGGGCGCACGCCCGCCAGGCCGCAGGCCTTGCCCACCATCTTCTGGGCCAGGGTGAAGCCCTTGCCCGTGTCGACCGGGGCCACCGGGCGGATGAAGGCCTCGGAGGCGGGCAGGCCCAGCTGCAGCCGCACCTTGTCGGTGAGCGAGCGGCCGATCAGCAGGGGGATGCGGCCGCCGGCCCGCACCTCGTCGGCGATGGTGCTGGGCTTGAGCTCGAAGCGGGCCAGCACCTCCCCGGCGCCCGGCTCGCCGGCGGCCCGCTCGATCGTGCCGGCGTGGGGCCGGATCGTGATCACGTCGCCGCTGTTGAGGGCGCTCACGTCGCACTCGATCGGCAGGGCGCCGGAGTCCTCGGCGGTGTTGAAGAAGATCGGCGCGATCTTGCTGCCCAGCACCACCCCGCCGCTGCGCTTGTTGGGCACGTGGGGGATGTCGGTGCCGATGTGCCAGAGCACCGAATTGATGGCGGATTTGCGCGAGCTGCCCGTGCCCACCACATCGCCCACGTAGGCCAGCGGGTGGCCCTTGGCCTTCAGTTCGGCGATCAGGCCGAGCCCTTCGGGCATCCGCGTCTCCAGCATCGCCATCGCGTGCAGGGGGATGTCGGGGCGGGTGGTGGCGTGGGTGGCCGGCGACAGGTCGTCGGTGTTGGTTTCCCCAGTCACCTTGAACACGGTGACGGTGATCGCCTCCGGCAGGGGCGGCCGGGCGTGGAACCACTCGGCCGCTGCCCAGCTGTCCACCACCTGGCGGGCCAGGGGGTTGGTCTCGGCCAGCTCCAGCACGTCGTGGAAGGCGTCGTACACCAGCAGGGTGCGGCTCAGCCCCCGGGCGGCCTCGGTGGCGATGGCGGGCTCCGGGCTGGAGAGCAGCGCGATCAGGGCGCCAACGTTGTAGCCACCGATCATGGTGGCCAGCAGCCGGGTGGCCTCCAGGGGGCTCACCAGGGGGCTGGTGGCGCTGCCCTGGGCGATCGCGCTCAGCCAGGTGGCCTTGACGTAGGCGGCCTCATCGACCCCCGGTGGGATGCGTTCGCTCAGCAGGTGCAGCAGAAACGCCTCCTCGCCGGCGGGTGGCTGCTCCAGCAGCTGGGTGAGGGCCTGGGCCTCGGGTGCCGTGAGCGGCAGGGGCGGCACGCCGAGGGCGTCGCGGGCGGCGGCGGCCTCGCGGTAGGAGGGGAGCAGGTCGGCTGGCGAGAGGGACATGGGGGCGTGGGTCCGGGTCGTACCCCCGGCTGGCATGGGCATGACCCCCATTGTTCTTCCCCGCGGGGCCGCCCTCTGGTGACGACGGCTGCAGAAGTCGGTGCTGCAACGTTGGCGCCAGGGTGGCGAAGGGAGTTTGGAACGCCAGTTCGTAGGCTGGAGGGTCTGACCAATCCCCGCCGGCCGCCGCGCATGATCCCCACCTCCGACCTCCACGTGGTGGAAACCCGGCCGCTGGTGCCGCCGGCGGTGTTGCACGCCGAGCTGCCCCTTTCGGAGCAGGCCGCCCGCACGGTGCAGCAGGCACGCGAGCGCATCAAGGCCATCCTGCACGCCGGCGACCAGCGGGTGTTGGTGATCGTTGGCCCCTGTTCGGTCCATGACGTGGCCGCCGCCCGTGAGTACGCCGGCGCCATCGCCCAGGCCCAGCGCCGGCACCGCAGCGAGCTCGAGATCGTGATGCGGGTCTACTTCGAGAAGCCCCGCACCACCGTCGGCTGGAAGGGAATGATCAATGATCCCCACCTCGACGGCAGCTACGACATCAACACCGGCCTGCGCCGCGCCCGCTCGCTGCTGCTGCACCTGGCGGAGCTGGGCCTGCCGGCGGCCACCGAGGTGCTTGATCCGGTGGTGCCCCAGTACCTCGCTGATCTGATCAGCTGGACCGCCATCGGCGCCCGCACCACCGAAAGCCAGACCCATCGGGAGATGGCCTCGGGCCTGTCGATGCCGATCGGCTTCAAGAACGGCACCGACGGCAGTGCCGCCACCGCCATCAATGCCATGGAGGCGGCCGCCCGGCCGCACCATTTCCTGGGCATCAACAGGGAGGGCCAGGCCGCGATCGTCTCCACCACAGGCAACCCGGATGGCCACCTGGTGCTGCGCGGCGGCAAGAGCGGCACCAACTACCACGCCGAAGCCGTCGAGGCCGCGGCGGCCCTGCTAGCCAAGGACGGTCTGCCGGCCCGGCTGATGGTGGACTGCAGCCACGGCAACTCCAACAAGGACTACCGCCGCCAGGGGGAGGTGTTGCGCCAGGTGGCCGACCAGGTGCGCCAGGGTTCTGTCCATGTGATGGGGGTGATGGTGGAGAGCCATCTGGTGGAAGGAAACCAGAAGATCTCCGCCGATCTTTCCTCCCTCACCTACGGCCAGAGCATCACCGATGCCTGCATCGATCTGGACACCACCCTGGGCCTGCTGGTTGAACTCGCCGAGGCCGTCCAACAGGCCCAGGCCCGAAGCCTTGCGCTGGCCTGAGGGGCGAATCAGCACTCTGATGCTGCGAGTGCTGATTCGATCGTCTGCAACAGACTGTTCTTGATGAACAGCTGACTGGCGCACCCTGGGTACGTTTGGGGCGGAAAGATCAACGAGGTTCGCTGATGTCCTATCTCCTGCAGTTCTGCGGGTTGTCTGATCCCTTGCAGCTGTTTTACCTCGAACAGAATTCCGCTGCCCCCGCCTCCGGCAACGCCGCACCAGGCCCCATCTACGGCGGCTTCCGCCCGTTCCAGCTGGATGATCTGCTGGGCTGGGCCCTCGACACCGCCACGGGCCGCTGCTGGGACGGCGAGGCCATCCAGCGGCTGGTGCTCGAAGTCTGGATGGAGCGGGCCGATGTGATCCGCCAGTGGCAGCTGCGGCTGCGGGAGGAGCCGGCCGGGCGGATGCTGGTGGCGGGGATCGGCACCCAGCGCGACTGGGAGTTCCGCTGCGAGCAGCTGCTGCGGGCCTGAGCTCCAGCTCGGCCGCAGCTGTCCTGGGCCTGCGGCCGGCTCAGTCGACCTGGATGCCGAACAGGTGCCGCATGCGCTCCAGGATCGAGGTCTGGCGCCGGGCCGCATCCGGCGAGGAGAGCTTCTCCAGCTCCGAGCGCCGTTGGCCCACGATCGCCGCCAGGGCCTCCAGCACACCGGCGTCGTCCTCCACCAGGGGCATGAAGTCGTCCCGCTCCACCTCCAGCAGCACGCATTCCCCCCGCGAACGCACCGTGGCCGTGCGGGGTTCGCCTGTACACACGGTCATCTCCCCGAAGATCTGATCCCGGCCCAGCACCGCCACGGATCTCCCCAACGGGGTGCCGTCGGCCTTGAACACCTCCACCTCGCCATCCACCACCTGGAACAGGGCGTCGCCCTCCTCCCCTTCTCCCACGATCGTTTCCCCGGAGCCGAAGCGCAGGCAGCGCACCTCAGGAGCGAGCCGGTTCACCTGCTCGGGATCCAGCTGGGCGAACAGCCAACTGCGCCGCAGCAGTTCCGCCGTCAGCGACGCATCCACACCGGTGGGGTGGGCCGAATCACGATGGGTCTGGTGGCGCTTCAGCGTCCGCACCGGGTAGGGCAGCTCCCAGCCCTGCCGCTCCAGGGCATACCAGATCTGCTCCAGCAGTTTGCTGCGCCACCGCAGCCGCTCGCCCTCCGAGGCCCCCCGTTGGTACCCCTGCAATTCGTAGCGGATGAGGGAGTCCTCGTAGGAGAGGATCAACACTTCCGGCGGTGGTTCGATGAGCACCTGGGGGTTGTCGCTCATCACCCGCAGCAGCAGCTGGCAGGCCCGGGCCGGCGGAATCTCGTAGCCCAGGGCGATCTCGAAGCGGTTGCCCACCGGCTCGTGCTGGCTGATTCGCCGCATTGGTTGATCCGCCACCGTGTTGTTGGGCAGGTTCACGGTGGAGCCATCCTTGCGGCGCAGGCGGGTGCTCATCAGGTGCAACGATTCCACCGTGCCGTTGTCGTCGCCGACGCTGATCCAGTCCCCCTCGCGGAAGGGCGGGTCCAGCTGCAGTTCGATGCCGGCGAAGAGATCCTTGAGTGTTTCCTGGGCCGCCAGGCCGATGACGGCGGTGAGCACGGCCGAGGTGGTCACCAGGCCCACCAGGTTGAGGTTGGCCAGGCGCTGCAGCACCAGCACGGTGGCCAGGGCCGACAGGCCCAGGTTGAGCAGGTCGCGCAGGATCTTGGCCGTGGGCCGCCACCAGCCCAGGGCCGCCGGACACTCCAGGGTCAGCCAGGACAGCAGGGCGATGAGGGCATAGGCGGTGGCGAGCTCGTCCACGGCGCCAAGCCACTGCACCCCGGCCGGTCGGGCGGTCGTGCCGAGGACGCCCCACAGCAAAACCGCCACCAGCGGCAGGCGCAGCGGCGAGTCCGGCAGCTGAAGGCGGCGGGTGCCCAGCCGCAACGCCAGCAGGGCCCCCACCAGGGCCAGACCGATCAGGATCCGCTCGATCGGCCCCATCAGCTCAGCACCCGCCACAGCCCGGCCACCGCCATCGGCACGCTGAAGTTATCGATGCCCAACTGGGCCCATTGCTCCAGCCCGGTGGCGACCAGGGCGATCAGGACGATCTCCGCCGGTGCGGGCGCGGTTCCGCCGCCCAACTGCCCCAGGGCCAGCAGGACAGCAAGGCTGGCCAGGGCCATCGCACCGGTGCCCGCCAGGGAGCGCCGCTCCCCGAACACCGTCCAGGAGGGCGAAGGGATCATGGGCCCCAGCAGACCGGCCAGGCCGTCACCGAACGCCATCACCAGGACACCGGCCGCCACCGTGGCGGGATGGGCGGGCCACCAGAGCCAGAGCAGCAGGGTGATCGAGGCGCCGTAGGCGATCGTGCCGTAACTGCGCCGCTCCACATCCTCGATGGCCGGCAGCACCCGCACCCGGTGATTGAGGGCTGCCAGCAGGGTGATGGCGCCAGCGGCGGGCACCGCGATCAGCTGATCCACCCCGAAGGCCCAGGCGATCAGCACCACCGGCCCGGCACCGATGTGCACCAGCTTGCGGCTCCATTCCCTTTGCTCGGGCCAGCGGTGGCGCAGCAGCAGGGCCGCACCGCTGAGCAGGGCCAGCCAGCCTGCCACCACCAGCACCCCGGTGAGCTGGGCAACCCCGCCCTGTTGCGGTGGAAGGACCATCGCCAGCGGGGAAGGTGGGGTCAGGCGGCCTGGTGGAGATTGCTCATCAGGCGCAGCTTCATGATCGCCTTGGCTTCCAGCTGCCGCACCCGTTCCCGGGAGACATTGATCTGGCGGCCGATCTCCGCGAGGGTGAGCGGCTCGGCGCCTTCCAGTCCGAAGCGCAGCCGCAGGATCTTCTGTTCCCGCTCGTTGAGCTGGGAGAGCCAGGCACCGAGGTGTTCCTTCTGAAGATGGCGATCCATCGAATCGAAGTGCTCGTTGCTGGCCGGGTCGGCAATCAGTTCCCCCAGGGTGCTGCGGTCTTCTTCGCCCCGGGCATGGGCATCGAGGGAAGCGCAGGGGGCGCTCTGGGTCATCAGTTCCTCCAGCTCCTCGGGCCGCATCCCCATGGCGTGGGCCAGCTCGAGCCGGTTGGGCTGGCGCCCGAGCCGGTGGGAGAGCTCGCGGGTGATGCGCCGCATCTTCGAGAGCTTCTCGCTGATGTGAATCGGCAGACGAATCGTGCGGGCGCTGTTGTCGATGGCCCGGGTCATGCCCTGGCGGATCCACCAGTAGGCGTAGGTGGAGAACTTGTAGCCCATGGCGGGGTCGAACTTGTCGACGGCCCGCTCCAGACCGATGGCCCCTTCCTGAACCAGATCCAGCAATTCCAGGCCCTGATTCTGATATTTCTTGGCCACGCTCACGACCAGCCTGAGATTGGCGGCCATCATGCGGTCGCGGGCCCGCTGCCCCATGCGCAACTGCCGCTTCTGCCGCGCCGTGAGTTCCCCGTCGACGAGGGCTTGCAATTTCTTGCCGGCCTGAACGTGGTGGGCCAGTTCGATTTCTTCAGCCGGTGTAAGAAGCGGCACACGGCCGATGGTGCTGAGATACCAACCAATGGAATCGGCGCTGAGCCGCCCCCCCTGGCGGGCTGTTGTCTTGGTACTGACTGAACCGCCGCTGGATTTCGCCCTGCTAGGCGAAGCCCCATCTGCACTGCTTTTCAGCAGCGAGAGGGCGGAATGCAGAGGTGTCCCCATCACCCCAGGCTCCCGAATGAATTTTGCCGGAATTTAGCACCACAGGATGGATGAAACCAGGATCAAGCAGTAGATTGTATGTAGTTTGACTGAAAAATGTTGCTTATGTCGTGATGGCTACGCTTTGGCCCCGGCGCCGAGGCCGCCACGCCAGCGTTCCATGAGCAGCATCTGCGTCAGTTTTGCCTCACCGGAGTGCTGACGCTGGGCAAAGTGTCCATCGCTGTGCATGTGCCAGGCACCCGTATCGGTCAGGTAAAGGTCAAGCAAGGCCTCGATCTGCTTCTGCAGACGCGGATCCTCGATCGGTGCCACCGCCTCGACGCGCCGGTCCAGGTTGCGGGGCATCCAGTCGGCGCTGCCGAAGAACATCTCCGGCTGGCCGCCGTTGGCGAACCAGAACAGCCGGGAATGCTCCAGGAAGCGACCGATCACGCTCACCACGCTGATGCCCTCGCTCACCCCTTCGACCCCTGGGCGCAGGCAGCACATGCCGCGGATGATCAGTTCGATCCGCACACCGGCAGCGGACGCTTCATAGAGAAGGGCGATGATGGCGGGGTCGACCAGGGCATTCATCTTGGCCCGGATGTGTCCTCCGCGACCTTCTCTCGCATGGTCGATTTCCCGGCGGATCAACCCCTCCATCCGTTTGCGCAGGGTGACTGGCGCCACCAGCAGCTTGCGGAAACTCTGTTGCTTGGAGAACCCCGTGAGGTAGTTGAACAGCTCCACCAGGTCCTGGCCGAAATCCTCCCGGGCCGTGAGCAAGCCGATGTCGGTGTAGAGCGAGGAGGTCTTGGAGTTGTAGTTGCCGGTGCCGATGTGCGCGTAACTGCGCAGGGCTCCCTTCTCGCGCCGCACCACCAGCAGCACTTTGGTGTGGGTCTTGAGCCCCAGCACCCCATACACCACGTGCACTCCGGAGCGCTCCAGCTGGCGTGCCCACTGGATGTTGTTGTCTTCGTCGAAGCGGGCCTTGAGCTCCACCAGGGCCATCACCTGCTTGCCGTTCTCGGCGGCCCGGATCAGGGAGGCCACCACCGGTGAGTCCTTCGACGTGCGGTAGAGGGTCATCTTGATCGCCAGCACCGAAGCATCGTCGGCGGCCTGCCTGAGGAACTCCTCCACCGAGGTGGAGAAGAGGTCGAAGGGATGGTGCAGCAGCACATCGCCGCGGCGCAGCACCGAGAAGATGCTCTCGAATTCCTCCTGCTTGATCGACCCATCCTCCAGCTGGCTGCGCTGGGCCCGCACCAGGGCCGGTACGGTGCGGCCCTGGTGGGGGGCGTCCCGCAACTGGCTGAGGGGGATCGCCATCAGGCTCATCAGATCGTCGAGGCCGAGGGGCCCGTTGGTGCGGTAGACGTCCTCCGGCTCCACATCGGTGCCCTCCATCAGCAGGTGCACCACCTCCTCGGGCATCTCGTTGGCCACCTCCAAACGCACCACCTCGCCGCCGACCCGGCGCTTGCGCAGTCCCTCCTGCAGGGCCTCCATCAGGTCGTCGGCCTCCAGGTCCCGCAGTTCCAGATCAGCGTCGCGGGTGATGCGGAAGAAGTAGTGCCCCTCGATGGTCATGCCGGGGAACAGCCAGCACAGGTTGAAGGCCACCAGCTGCTCCAGGGGAACCGCCGTGAATCCCGGCGTGGGCACGATGCCACTCAGCTCCGTGGGGATCGGCACGAAGCGGGGCAGGATCTTCTGGGGCACCTTCACCCGGGCGAACTGCTGCCGGCCGGTGTCGGGGTCGCGGATCAGGGCCGCCACGTTGAGGCTCAGGTTGCTCAGGAACGGGAACGGGTGGGCCGGGTCGACGGCCAGGGGCGTGAGCACCGGAAAGATCGCCTTGCGGAAGTAGTCGTCGGCCCAGGCTTTCTGGGCCTCGTTGAGCCTCAGGTAGTCGAGCAGCTGGACGCCGTATTCGGCGAGGTGGGTCTTGAGGGAATGGCGGTAGTGTTGCTGCTGCATCTCCAGCAGGGGACGAAGCTTGGTGTGGATCGCTTCCAGCTGTTCCTGGGGGGTCAGGCCGTCGTCACTGCGGCTGGTGACCCCTGCCTCCTCCTGGGACTTCAGCGAAGCCACCCGCACCATGAAGAACTCGTCGAGGTTGTTGCTGAAGATGGCGCTGAATTTGGCCTGCTCCAGCAGGGGGGTGTGCTCGTCGAGTGCCAGCGCCAGCACCCGATGGTTGAAATCGATCCAACTCTGCTCGCGATTGATGTAGAGATCGGGCGCGACGACCGGCTGAGACGACATACGGCGGAGCTCCGCGGGCATAGGGGAAACGCAACGTAGCAATGGCGATCCCGCCCTCAGGGTGTCGCCTCTGCTTGACGCTGGGATTCCGAGTGGGATCCAGCCGCCACAAGCCAGACCACGATCGCCATCAGGAGAATCCCCAGCCAGAACGGGCTGCGGCGGCCGATGGTCTCGTAGGCCAACCCCGCCAGGGGCGGCCCCAGGAAGCTGGCCAGGCTCTGCAGACCCTGCAGGCTGCCCAGGGCGGCGCCCTGGCCGCTGTCGGCCAGCCGCCGAGACACCAGGCTGCGCAGGCTTGGGGTCACCAGACCGGTGCCCAGGGCCAGGATCGCCACCGCCGTGAACACCACGGGCACGGCGTTCTGGCGCTCCGCCAGGGGCACCAGCAGGAAGCCCGCCATGACGCAGCCCAGGCCGATCTGGGTGAGACGCCACTCCCCCAGTCGCTGCACCAGCGGACCGATCAGACCGCCCTGCACCACCGTGGCCACCACACCCACCACCAGGAAGGCGCCGGCCGAGAGGCCCGGACCCCAGCCGAACACCTGTTTGAAGTAGAGCACCAGCAGGGCAGTGAAGCCGCTGAACCCCAGGAAAAAGAGGAAGAAGGCGGCGCAGAGGCGCCGCACCCGGGGATTGGCGAACACCCGCTGCAGCTGGCCGAAGGGCTGCAGCTCCCATTGCCTGGGCAGGGGCAGACGAGCCTCGGGCGGATGGGTTTCCGGCAGCAGGGTCACCACCACCACCAGGTTCAGCACGGCGAAACCCACGGCGAGCAGCAGCGGCAGGCTCACGTCGATGCGGCCCAGCAGGCCGCCCAGGGCCGGACCGAGGATGAATCCCAGTCCGAAGGCCACACCGATCAGGCCGAAGGCCCGGGCCCGCCGCTCCGGGGTTGAGATGTCGGCCAGCACGGCCGCCGCCGTGGCGGCGGTGCCGCCGCTCACCCCGTCGATCAGGCGGGCGGCGAAGAGGAGGGCCAGGGGCAGACCGCTGGCGGCGGCCGCCGGCCAGAGGCGGCTCCAGGGCAGGATCACGGTGACGGCGAACATCCCCAGGCCCAGCACCGAACCGGCCACGCAGGCGGTGATCACGGGCTTGCGGCCGTAGCGGTCGCTGAGGGCCCCGATCAGGGGGGTGAAGGCGAACTGGGCGAGGGCGTAGCTGCCGGCCAGCAGGCCCAGGGTGCGGCCGTCGGTGGTGAACCCCGCCAGCAGGAACGGCAGCAGCGGGAAGACGATGCTCTCCCCCAGCCGGTCGTTCAGCAGCGTCAGGAAGGCGCAGAAGAGGGTGGAGGGGCGCGAAAGGCGCACGGCGGCCTGCAGCCGAGGATCCAGGGCACCCTCCCATGCCGGGTGGCGACTCAGGGGTGACGGCTCAGCAACCGCTTGATCCGATGCTTGGCCCGGGCGATGGCAGTGCGCAGGGTCTGACGCAGCGGGATGGACGGCGGCACAGGTTGGACATAGTCCTTGTGAAAGCTGGGATCGATCCGGTGCAGGCTGTCGATCCGGCGGCTGTCGATTGGATAGGGGCCGGATGGGGCGTTGTTGAACTGACGGTCCAGGCCCTCCAGCAGCTGGAGCCACTGCCGGTCACTCCCTTCGGCGCTGTAGTGCTGGGCGACGAGATCCCTGGCCGCCGTTGAGCAACGCCGCCAGAGGTCGGGATCGTCGGCCAGTCGCCGCAGGGCTCGGGCCGCTTCGGCCGGATCCTCCGACACCAGCAGGCCGGTGCGCTCGTGATCCACGAGCTCGGGAATGCCACAGGGAATGACGCTGGCCGTCCCCCCGATCGTTCGGGGAGTCAGTTCGTCGCGGATGTGGCGGGACACACAGACCAGGGAGCACCCATGGCTGGGTCCCCCAAAGGCCCCGACCGTGGCCCAGTAATCCGGGTCATCCGAATGCAGGGTGAGCGCCCAGGGAAGACCCCGCGAGCCCGCCTGGGCCGCCGCCGCAAAGTGGGCCGGTTTGCATTGGGGCAGGAATACCGTTGGTTGCCAGTCGTTGAGAAAGGCGAGCGTTTCCTGGACATCTTCTTTCAAACAAGACCGTCTTGGTGCCGAGAACACCTCAATTCCCTGCTGGCGTAACTCTTCGAAGATGGGTGGATCACCGGGAGATAACAAAATGGATGGCGACGGGGACGCCACCTGCTGACAATCGTCTGGCGAGGCCTAGAACCCAGGTGGTGACGCCGCTGATGTCATGCGCCTGACTGTAATGGGCAAAGGCGACTCTCAACACACGTCCGTGGTGTTCGAACTGGAACGATAGCCGCGAACCTGGACCCTACCTTCGGACAACGTGATGGGTTCCGCTGCTGGGCCGTTGTCACGCAAGCCTCCACTTGAGGTCATGGCTTGAGGATCGGCAGAAGCGATGCGACGGAGGAGGAGCGGACGACGGATCGTATGGTTTCCCAAAATCAGACTCGAAGCTTTCTGGTCTAACTCGTCGCAACAGATCGTGGCTTCAGAGGAACCAGGCACAGGTGCCGTGATGGAGGGCTGGCGGTGGGCCCAGCGCTTGAAGAAGAGCGTCATCAAACTTGCTGCACACTCCACCACTGGAAGTGATGAGCGCGTTGCCTCACCTGAGCAGGACGCGTCCCAGAAGGCTGGTGGGGGTAGACCTTCAGCTGCTCCCGAACTGCCGTCAGGCCATCGTCCGGCGAGGCGTCATGGTTTCAGGTGAGTAAGATCGATTCCGGTGAGGGAACGGGTCAGACCTCTGCATGGAGGCCGCCCTTCCGGTGACCATCACCCGACCCACCGGATGCTTTCTGTCACCTTGCCTCCAAAGGGGCTCACCTTCAGCTGAATGATCGTCGGATTCTGGATCGCCGTCACCGGCCTGGCTCTGGTGCTCTTTCTGGCTATTCACCTGGGTGGCGTTGGGATGGCCCTGCTGGATCCGTTGGGGTTCGAACGCTTCGCCACCTCCCTGCACCAGCAGGCCTGGCTTCCCTGGCTGGAGGTGGGCCTGCTGGCGGCCGGCCTGGGCCATCCCCTGCTCTCGCTGCACCGGGCCCGCGTCAACCGCCAGGCCCGCGGCCCGGCGGCCAGCCCCCTGCGCAGCCGCCGCCAGGGGCCATGGGAGTCGCTGACGGCCCTGGCGGCCCGGCTGATCCCCTGGAGTGGATCGCTGCTGCTGCTGTTCCTTGCCGTCCACCTGGTCCAGCTGCGCTGGCACCGGCCGCCAGCCGGCGCTGAACTGGCCACGGTGCTGACCGTGTTGCAGGCGCCCTGGTGCCTGGCCCTCTATGGGGCTGCCGGTTTGGCGGCGGGTCTGCACCTGCTGCATGGCGCCGAGAGCGCCGTGCGCCGGCTGGGTCTGCTCGATCCCGCCCATGCGGCGGCCCTGCGCCTGGGTGGTCGGGGGCTGGCCCTGCTGCTGGGCGCGGGCTTCACGCTGCTTCCCCTCGCCCTGGTGCTGCGGCCCGCCGTCCCGCTGCTGGCAGGCGGATGAGCCCCAATCCGCGTCTGGATCCGCGCCTGCCGGAAGGCCCCATCGCCACCGCCTGGCAGCGCTGCCGGGAGAGCTTGCCGCTGCTCAGCCCCAACCGCAAGCAGGGGCTGCGGATCCTGGTGGTGGGCAGTGGTCTGGCGGGGGCCTCGGCTGCCGCCTGCCTGGCCGAGCAGGGCTACCGGGTGCAGGTGCTCACGTACCACGACAGCCCGCGCCGGGCCCACTCGGTGGCGGCCCAGGGGGGCATCAACGCCGCCCGCAACTACGCCAACGACGGCGACAGCGTCGAGCGCCTCTTCCGCGACACCGTGAAGGGCGGTGATTTCCGCGCCCGGGAAGCGGGCTGCCACCGGCTGGCGGAGATCAGTGGCTCGATCATCGACCAGTGCGTGGCCCAGGGGGTGCCTTTCGCGCGGGAGTACGGCGGCACCCTCGCCAACCGCAGCTTCGGCGGGGCCCTGGTGAGCCGCACCTTCTATGCCCGGGGCCAGACGGGGCAGCAGCTGCTTTACGGCGCCTACCAGGCGATGCTGCGGCAGGTGGCCGCCGGCCGGGTGGAACTGCTCTGCCGCCGCGACATGCTTGACCTGATCGTCCACGACGGAGTCGCCAGGGGGGTGGTCTGCCGGCACCAGCTCACCGGTGCGCTGGAGGTGCTCAGCGCCGATGCCGTGCTGCTGGCCACCGGTGGCTATTCCAACGTCTTCTACCTCTCCACCAATGCCCTGAAGTCGAACGCCACGGCGATCTGGCAGGCCCATCGGCGGGGGGCCTGCTTCGCCAACCCCTGCTTCACCCAGATCCACCCCACCTGCATTCCCAGCGGTGATCTCCATCAGAGCAAGCTCACCTTGATGAGCGAGAGCCTGCGCAACGACGGTCGGATCTGGTTGCCGCTGCGCCCCGGCGACGACCGGCCGCCGGCGGCGATCCCGGCAGCGGAGCGGGATTACTTCCTCGAGCGGCAATACCCCAGCTACGGCAATCTGGTGCCCCGGGATCTGGCCTCACGCCGCGCCCGTGAGCTCTGCCTGGAGGGCCGGGGCGTTGGGCCCGGGGGACGTTCGGTGTATCTCGACCTGGCCGAGGCCATCGCCCGGGACGGTCCCGAAGCGATCGAGGCCCGCTACGGCAACCTGCTGGAGATGTACGAGCGAATCACCGGCGACGACCCCAGGACCACGCCGATGCGGATCTATCCCGCGCCCCACTACACGATGGGCGGGCTGTGGGTGGACTACCACCTGATGAGCACGGTGCCGGGGCTTTTCGTGCTCGGCGAGGCCAATTTCTCGGAGCATGGCGCCAACCGGCTGGGGGCCAGTGCCCTGATGCAGGCGCTGGCTGATGGCTATTTCATCGCCCCGGCAACGGTGACGGGCTGGCTGGCGGAGCGGGCCAGCGGCGGCCCCCTGCCGGCCGACCACCCGGCCTGCCGCGAGGCGCTGGCGGCGGTGGGGGCACGCCTTGAGGCCCTGCGCCGCGTGGGTGGCTCCCAACCCGTCGATGTCTTCCACCGGAGCCTCGGCCACCTGATGATTGACGCCTGCGGCATCAGCCGCCGGCCGGATCGCCTCACGGCGGCGGTCGATGAGCTGGAGGCGCTACGGGAGAAATTCCTGCAAGAGGTCGGCATTCCCCAGGAGGACGGCCTCCTCGATGGTGAGCTGACCAAGGCCCTGCGGCTGGAGGATTTCTTCGGACTGGCGGATCTGATGCTGCGCGATGCCCTGGCCCGGGAGGAATCCTGCGGCGCCCATTTCCGCGAGGACCATCAGACCCCGGCCGGCGAAGCCCAGCGGGATGATGAACGCTTCGCCCACATCGCCGCCTGGGAGCACCGGCCCGGAGCCACTCCCATCCGGCACAGCGAGCCGCTCGTGTTCCGATCCATCACGCCGGGACCGCGCAGCTATGGCTGAGAGGTTCGGGACGGCCGAAGAGATAGCCCTGACCCCGGACACAACCCATGGCGAGCAGACCCGCATGCTGCTCGATGGTCTCGATGCCTTCGGCGATCAGGCCCATGCCCAGGTCGCGGGAGAGGCGAATCATGGCCTCAAGCACCACGGCCTTGCGGTGATCGTGGAGAAAATCGGAGATGAAACTTCGATCCACCTTGATGGTGTCGATCGGCAGTCGTGCCAGCCAGGACATGCTGGAGTAACCGGTGCCGAAGTCATCGAGATGCACTTTGACGCCAGCGTCCCGTAATCGGCTCAGCTCGGATGTGGCCAGGTACGGATGTTCAATCAGGATGCTCTCAGTGACCTCGATCACCGTCCAGGAGGGATCAATACCGGCCCGTTCCGCCTGGCTGAGGAAGAAGTCGCTGAAGCCACTCTCCTTCAGCTGCATGGGGCTCACGTTGACCGCCATGGTGACATCCGATCCCTCGGAGCGAAGCTTGCATAGGCACTTCAGGGCCTGACTGATCACCCAGCGGCCGATCGGCAGAATCAGGGCCGTTCGTTCCGCCAGGGGAATGAATTCCGACGGGGCGGCAATCGGCGAGGCGATGGCTCCCAGCCGCAACAACGCCTCCATACCCACCACCATGTGATTGCCCAGCTCGACGATCGGCTGATAGGCCAGGAACATGGCCTCATTCTGGAGAGCTCCCTCCAGTTGATGGCGCAGTTGGATGTTCTTTCTCACCTTCTTGTCAATGGAGGGGTGGTAGAAAGAGATGTGATGATCACCGTTTGTCTTGGCTTCGTACATGGCAAGATCGGCCCTCCGGATCAACTCATTGACGGAGATCTCAGGATCGTCTGAGATGGTGATGCCAATGCTCATCGATGGGCGGATCGTATGGTCTTCCACCGACCATGCCTGGCCTACGGCGTCATTGAGGCGCATCGCCATTTGGAAGGCATCGTTCTCATCAAAAATGCCCATCGTGAGCACCACGAACTCGTCGCCGCCAAGGCGCGAGAGGATGTCACCGAAACGCAGGGAGCGCTTCAGCCGTCGACCGATCTCGATCAGCAGGTCGTCGCCGATCTGGTGGCCGTGAAGGTCGTTGATTTCCTTGAAAGAGTTGAGATCGCAGAACAGGATGCTGATCCGGCCGCCGTTCTCCCGCTGGGTATTGAGGGCGGCACGGATGCTGACGTGGAGTCCCCGACGGTTGGGCAGGCCGGTGACCGGGCACTCCATCACCTTGGTGGCCAGGGCGAGGCGTTCCAGCTCCAGCGCCCGGTTCAGGTTCTCGGTCTGCTGGCGGCGGCGCTCGAGCCGCTCGGCCTCGACCCGCAGCTGTTCGTAGGAGAGCAGGGCGCTGACGTCCCGTAAGCAGAAGATCAGGGGGCGCAGCCACTCGCTGCGGATGGGCTTCCACTCAACCTCGATGGCGCGCAGTTTATTGCGGTTCAGCACCTTGGTGAACTGTCCCCCCAGCTCGCCGCCGGCGAGCACCTGTTCGGTGTTCACCAGGGGGGCACCCTCGCAGTCACGGGGGAGCTGGTCGTAGATCGATTCGCCCAGCAGATCCGGAGGGGGCCGCTCCACCAACTGGGAATAGCTGGCGTTACACCAGAGCACCTGCCCGTCGCAACTGGTGATCACCAGGGCATCGCTGATGGTGCCCAGGGCAGCCTCAAGCCTGCCCATCGACCGGCGCAGCTCCTCTACCAGCTTGCGTTCGCCGTTCACGCGGCGGCGAAGACCGGAACGGTCATGGGATCAGACGATTGTATTTGAAAAAATTTATCTATTTTTGCATGTTTTCCCTCGCTTCCTGGCATTAGGCCACCCGGATGATGCGGAATGACACCATCACCGACGCTTCGGCAGCACAATGGGTCCCCATGGGAACCCTTTCGCTCACCCTGAGGATCTGGCGCCAGGACGGACCTGGCGAGCCCGGCGGCTTCGAGGTTTTTGGGCTGGACGCGGTCTCCACCGACCTCTCCCTCCTGGAGGCCCTCGACCTGCTCAACGAACGGCTGATCGCCGCCGGGGACCGTCCCGTCGGGTTCGAGCACGACTGCCGCGAGGGCATCTGCGGGTCCTGCGGCTTTCTCGTCAACGGCCAGGCCCAGGGGCCCCAGCGGGCCACCAGCGTCTGCCAGCTCTACCTGCGTCAGTTCCGCGACGGCGCCGTGCTGACGCTGGAGCCCTTCCGCGCCCGGGCCTTTCCCGTGCTGCAGGACCTGGCCGTGGAGCGCTCCGCCTTCGACCGGATCATCGCCGCCGGCGGCTATTGCTCGACCAACATCGGCAGTGCACCGGAGGCGAATGCCCTGCTGATCGGCCGCGAGCAGGCGGCCCAGGCCTTCGACACGGCGGCCTGCATCGGCTGCGGCGCCTGCGTGGCCAGCTGCCGTAACGCCTCCGCCAGCCTGTTCGTGGCGGCCAAGCTGGCGCACCTGGGCCAGCTGCCCCAGGGCCAGCCGGAGCGGCGCCACCGGGCCCGGGTGATGCAGGCGCAGATGGTCAGCGAAGGCTTCGGCAGCTGCAGCAGCCACCTGGAATGCGAGGCCACCTGCCCCAAGCAGGTCTCCGCCGACTGGATCAGCTGGATGCACCGCGAATCCTGGCGGCGAGCCTGAGGCTTCAGGCGCCCGCAGCGGCGCAGTGGCGGGCGATCACACCCTCCTCATCGGCCACGACCTGCAGCAGCTCGAAGGGCCCCAGCCAGGCCAGCGCCTGCTCCAGCTCCTGCTTCAGCGCGCCATCGTGTTCGCCGATGCCGCCGGTGAGGGCCACCACGTCGACCCCCCCCAGGCAGGCGGCCATGGCGCCGATGCCCTGCAGCAGCTGGTGGCGGAACACCGCGATGGCGAGCTGGGCGCCGCCATGGCCGTCGGTGGCGGCCAGGCGCAGGTCCTTCATGCTCGGACTCAGCTCGGAGAGACCCAGCAGGCCGCTCTCCTGCTGCAGATCATGGGCGAGCTCTTCGACGGTGGCCCCCCGGCGCAGCTGGTGCAGCAACAGCCCCGGATCCACCGAACCGCTGCGGGTGGCCATCACCAGACCCTCCATTGGGGTGTAGCCCATCGTGGTGGCGATGCTGCGCCCGCCCCGGATGGCGCAGAGGGAACAGCCGGCGCCGAGGTGGCAGCTGATCAGTCGCAGCTCCTCGCGGCCTTTGGGATCGGCGCGGCGGCGGGCCACGCTTTCGGCCACGTGCTGATGGTTGAGGCCGTGGAAACCGAAGCGGCGCAGGCCCTCGGCGCGCCAGCGGGCTGGGACCGCATACGTACGGGCCGCCGCAGGCAGGGTGCCGTGGAAGGCGGTGTCGAAGCAGGCCCATTGCTCGATCGCGGGCTTCCAGCGGGCCAGCCAGCGCATCACCCGCAGGGCCGGACCGTTGTGCAACGGAGCCAGGGGCACCAGCCCCTCCAGCCCCTCCAGCACCTCCGCATCCAGCCGGACGGGGGCCGTGAAGCGCTCGCCACCATGGACCACCCGATGGCCGGCGCGGATCAGACCCTCCCCCCAGGCCGAAAGGGCCTCGGGCAGCCAGGCGTCCAGCACCGCCTCGGTGTCTTCGGCGGCGCCGATGCTCCAGTTGCGCTGGTCCCTCCAGAGGCAGTCCCCTGAGCGGGTGTGCACCGAAACCTTGAGGCTGGAGCTGCCGGCATTCAGCACCAGCACTTCCCCCGCCTCCGGGGGCGTCGCTGTGGACGGTGATGTCATCCCTGCCCGGCGATCGGCAGTGTCCAGCGCCAATCGGTCACTTCCGGGGCATCGGTGCCGTGGGTGTGGGCGTAGGCCCGGTGGGACAGGATCGCGTCCTGCATCCGCTCCTTGACGTGGGCGGCGCGGGAGCGCAGGAAGGGGACCCGGTTGACCACATCGATCACCAGGTTGAAGCGATCGATCTGGTTGTTCATCGCCAGTTCGAGCGGCGTGTTGATGTTGCCCTTCTCCTTGTAGCCACGCACGTGGATGTTGGCGTGGTTGGTGCGGCGGTAGGTGAGCCGGTGGATCAGCCAGGGATAGCCGTGGAAGTTGAAGATCACCGGCCGGTCGGTGGTGAACAGGGTGTCGAAGTCCCGGTCGCTCAGGCCGTGGGGATGCTCGTTCGGCTCGGTGAGGGCGAACAGCTTCACCACATTGATCACCCGGATCCGCAGATTCGGGATCTCCCGGCGCAGGATCTCCACCGCCGCCAGCGTCTCCTTGGTGGGGATGTCACCGGCACAGGCCATCACCACATCCGGTTCATCCGGCTCGGTGCCGCAGTCGTCGTTGCTGGCCCAGCCGACGATGCTGATGCCCTTGGCCACGTGGCGCCTGGCCTGCTCCAGGGTGAAGTACTGGAGGTGCTTCTGTTTGTCGGAGACGATGATGTTGCAGACGTTGGTTTCCTGCAGGGCCTCTTCCGCCACCGCCAGCAGGCAGTTGGCATCGGCCGGCAGATACACCCGTACCACGTCACCACTCTTGTTGCCGGCCAGGTCGATGAAGCCGGGATCCTGGTGGGTGAAGCCGTTATGGTCCTGCCGCCACACCGTGGAGGAGATCAGGCAGTTCCAGGCGCCGATCGGGGCCCGCCAGGGGGCGTGCAGGAGGCAGGATTCCAGCCATTTGGCGTGCTGGTTGAACATCGAGGCGATCACATGGGCGAAGGCCTCATAGGTGTGGAAGAAGCCGTAGCGCCCGGTGAGCAGGTAGCCCTCCATCATTCCCACCAGGGTGTGCTCGCTGAGCATCTCCACCACTCGTCCGCTGCGGGCCAGTTCGCTGCCGTTGAGGTCCTCCGGCAGGAACTCCTCCATCCACACCTTCTTGCTCACTTCATAGATGGCCTGCAGACGGTTGGAGGCGGTTTCGTCGGGGCCGAACACCCGCATGGAATAGGGATTTGCCTGGATGATGTCGCGGAGCAGTTCGCCCAGGGGGTAGGTGTTCTCCTCCTCGGTGGCCCCCGGTGCCTGCACGTCCACCGCATAGTCCTCGAGGGGCGGGAACTGCAGCTTGCGGCGCAGCAGGCCGCCGTTGGCGTGGGGGTTGGAGCCCATCCGCCGATTTCCCAGGGGCGAGAGCGCCTGCAGTTCGGGCCGCAGGGTGCCGTTGGCATCGAACAGCTCCTCGGGCCGGTAGCTCCTGAGCCACTCCTCAAGCAACTGCAGTTGTTCGGGATCTGTGTTCGGCGCGGCCAGGGGCACCTGGTGGGCCCGCCAGAAGCCCTCCAGCTTCTTGCCGTGCAGGGAGGCCGGTCCGGTCCAGCCCTTGGGCGAGCGCAGCACGATCATCGGCCAGGCGGGGCGGACGGCCTCGCCGCTGGCGCGAGCCTCGGCGCGGATCTCCAGGATGCGGGCGATCGCCTGGTCCATGGCGGCGGCCATGGCCTGGTGCATCGCCATCGGCTCATGGCCTTCGACGAAGATCGGCTCCCAGCCGTTGCCGCGCATCAGGCTGGCCAGCTCGTCGCGGGGGATGCGGGCCAGCAGGGTGGGGTTGGCGATCTTGTAGCCGTTGAGGTGCAGGACGGGCAGCACCGCCCCGTCGCCGATCGGATTGAGGAACTTGTTGATGTGCCAGGAGGTGGCCAGGGGGCCGGTCTCGGCTTCGCCATCCCCCACGCAGGCCAGGGCGATCAGGTTGGGGTTGTCGAACACCGCTCCGCAGGCGTGCGAGAGCACGTAGCCCAGCTCGCCCCCCTCGTGGATCGACCCGGGGGTTTCCGGGGTGCAGTGGCTGCCGATGTGTCCGGGGAAGGAGAACTGCTTGAAGAAGCGCCGCATCCCTTCGGCGTCCTGGCTCTTGTCGGGGTAGACCTCGCTGTAGCTGCCGTCGAGGTAGGTGGGGCCGAGCACTCCGGGGGCGCCGTGACCGGGCCCGGAGAGGTAGATCATGTCGAGGTCGTGGCGGCGGATCACCCGGTTGGCATGGGCCCAGAGGAAGGCCTGGCCGGGAGAGGAGCCCCAGTGCCCCAGCAGCCGCGCCTTGACGTGCTCATGACGCAGCGGCTGGGCCAGTAACGGGTTGGCGCGCAGGTAGATCATCCCTACGGCCAGGTAGTTGGCGGCGCGCCACCAGGCATCGATCAGGGACAGTTCCTGGGAGGGATCGGGTGTCGAGGCGTGGGTCTCGAAGGGGGCCATCATCGAAGAGGACATCACCGTCACCTGCAGAGGCTTGTAGGAAAGACTCTCGCCCGGCTGCGTTAAACGGGCGGTAAGTTCTCAACCCTGCAGTGCCGATGTCAGGGATTCGACATGCGCGGTGCAGGGGCCTTAAGCGTCGTGCAACCATGCGCCGTCCTCAGGCGGCCAGCGGCGGCCTGGCGGAGCTCGCCTGGGGGGCTCGATGCCGATGCGTCCTGGTCGGCGTCGGCTGAGCTGCCAGCAGGATTGCCTCCTGACGTGCCTCCAGCAGCGCGTGAACCTTGCGTTGATGGCGATCTCTGTAGAGGAAGGTGTTCACTCCTTCAGGAAGGACGCTGAAGCGGCGAATCGAACCGTCGCGCAGAAGAAACAGTGGCATGGATCATCTGGAGAGCCAGCCCCATGACGCCACGGTGCTCGGGTCATGTCGAGGGCCGTGGGCGGGAGCATCAGCCCTGGTGATGGTTGGTGCCAGATGCCGGGATCCGCCCCCCGCATCGGGGTGCTGCCCTGCCGCTCTTAACCCCCTGATCTCCCGCGCGTAGCAAGCTGGAGCCCTTACGCCGAGAGCGCGGTCCCGTCATGGTTGTCAGCACCCCGGATGGGTACGCTCCCGTCTCCGCCCATCAGTTGTTCGAGCAGGAGGCGGAATTCCGCAAGGAGACAATCTACTTCATCGTGATTGATCGCTTTTTCAATGGCGACAGGGCCAACGACGGCGTCAGCAAGAAGGGGCTTTATGACCCGAGCAGGAGCCAATGGGGGCACTATTGGGGTGGCGATCTCGAAGGGATCATCGAGAAGGCAGACTATCTCAAACAACTTGGTATCACAGCAGTTTGGCTTTCCCCGCTGTTCGAGCAGGTGGATGCCATCGAGCATGGCCATGGCCCCATGCACGGCTACTGGACAAAGGATTTCAAGCGAGTCAATCCCCATTTCGTGAAGCTGGGTGATGCGACATCGGTAAAATCATGCGACACCCTGCGAAGGATGGTCGATGCCCTGCATGAACGAGGCATCAAGATCGTTCTGGATATTGTTTGCAATCATAGTTCTCCCGAGTTGAATGGCAGTAAGGGAGTTGTAACGGATGACGGCGAACCTCTGGCGGATTTCCATCAGGATATCAATGGCTTTTATTACCATTATCCGGACATCAATGACTGGGATGATGAGTTTCAGCTTATTCATCATGAAATGCTCGGCCTGGCCACTTTTAATGAGAGTAACATTAACTTCAGGAACTACATCAAAAGTGCCATCAAGGCCTGGCTTGATCTCGGCTTTGACGCCTTGCGCATCGACACCCTGAAGCACATGCCGGTGTGGTTCTGGCAGGAGTTTGTCGCGGATATTCAGGCCCACAAACCTGACACGTTTCTCTTCGGGGAGTATGGCTTTGGTTCGCCCTGGGATGGACGCTATCTGAACTATGCCAACAACACGGGAGTCTCGGTGCTTGACTTCGCGCTGGCGGGAGCCATCCGCTCCGCCTTCAGCGGCCATGAGCCTGGCGGCTTCCACCTGATCGAGAGGGTGCTGGCGATGGATCCGGTGTACCGGCGTTCCACCGCGTTGGTGACGTTCATCGAAAATCACGATATGCCCCGTTTCCTCTCCATCTGCCCCAGCCATGGGGATCTGGAGCTGGCCACGGTGCTGCTGCTGACGCTTCGCGGCATTCCCTGTCTGTTCTATGGAACTGAGCAGTACCTGGTGAACGATTCCGACGGTGGCCATGACCCCTACAACCGGCCCATGATGGACGCATGGGAGACGGGAACAAGACTCTCGGGGATCATCCGCACCCTGGCGTCCCTGCGCAAGAGCAACCGGGCCCTTTCCTACGGCAGGCACGGCCAGAAGTACATCTCCGACGGCCTCTATGCCTTCACCCGGCGTTATCGCAAGAATCGTGTCTTCGTCATCGTCAACAAGGGTGATTCCGCATCCCTCGACATCGAGCATTCCGACCTCCCTGACGGGCCCCACACCTGCCTGCTCACCGGTCAGGACGTTGTTGTAGAGCAGGGGGCGATCCGGCAGCTCTCCATCCAGGGCAAGGGCGCCTGCGTCCTGGCGGTCCAGGGAGAGCCACTGAAGGCCACCACGGTGGTCAAGTTTCAGATCAACGACTACATCACCCACCCCGGTGAGGTCATGGCTGTCTGCGGCGATGCCCCGGAACTGGGTGCCTGGGATGTCGATTTCTGCCCCAAGCTGGAATACATCAATGGGGACGTCTGGTTTGCCGAGGTGGGGTTCCACGAATCGGCGGGTCGGCCGATTCGCTTCAAATTCGTGGTGCTGCGCCCCTCGGGCCAGCAACCCGTCTTCGAGAATCTGGTCTGTCGCACCTTCCTGCTCCCCAGGGGTGGCTCGGTGAAGCTGGATCTGGACTGGGACCGCCAATAGGACGTGGGCCGAAAGCCGACGGCACTTCCACTCAGCCCAGCAGATTGCGGACGTGGGCCAGGATGCCCTCGCTGTCGATGCCCTGGTGGGGAGCCTGCTCCCAGAGGCCGCCGCAGCCCTCACGCCAGGTGCCCAGGTGTGCATACTTCGGGTGGTAGCCCCTCTCCAGCAACCAGGTGCCGAAGCGGCTGCCGAGGCCGGTGCGGCGGTTGAAGGCTTCCACCACCAGCACGAAGGGGGATGTGCCGATCGTCTCCATCATCGTTTCATCAACGACGTTGAGGCTGGCCTTGTTGATCAGCCGCACGGTGGTGCCCTCCTGGCGCAGGCGCTCCACCGCATCGAGGGCCCGGTACAGGCAGTCACCGAAGCTGATGATCGTGCCGGCATCACCCTCGCGCACCACCTCATCGCGGCCGGGCTCGAAGACATAGCCATCCCCATGCAGGTCGTGGCCCTGTTCATCCAGCAGGTTGGGCACCTTGGAGCGGGTCGAGAAGATGAAGCGCAGGCCGGGATCATGGAACACAGCCTCCACACAGGCCTTCATCTGCCCCGCATCGGCGGGGAAGTAGAGCCGGGTGGGGTGGTGGTCATCGTCGAGGCCGTTGTCGGCGAAGCAGTTGTTGAGGCCGAAATGACAGGTGTTGTCGGCCATGTCATCCACACCGGCGTGGGAGAAATGGCAGAGCACGTTGGCACCGTTGAGCCGGGCCATGGTGATCTCGGAGATGCACATCTCCAGGAAAGCGCTGAAGGTGGCGAAGAGGCCCTGGCGGCCCTTCTGCATGCCGAATCCGGCGGCGGCGGAGAAATTGGCCCGCTCCATGATCCCGCCGCTGATGAAGATCTCCGGATAGGCCTTGCGGATCTGGCTGAGTCCGCAGGAGCCTTCCAGGTCGGAGTCGACGCAGAGCACCGTGTCCTTGCGCTCGCTGGGCTCCAGCCGTGAGAGTACCTCCACCACTGTGTCACCGAAGACGTTGCGGTTGGCCGCGGTGGTGCGGCTGGAGCCCAGGTAGATGGTGGGATTGACCGGTTTCTCGATTGCCTTCAGGCAGGCGGCGGCGGCGACCTGGCCTCGCTGCTCCAGGTAGGTGATCGCCAGGTCGACGGGAATCACGTCGTGGCCGTGGGTGGAGCCCTCCAGCCCCTCGATCCCCACCGCCATGGGTCGTTTGTTGACCACGGCCACTGGGCCTGCGGTGGCCACGGCGGCACAGAGCCTGCCATAGAGGTCGTCGAGATCCTCGCCATCGCCGCTGAGGGTGGCCAGGCCCTGGCCGGCCAGGGTGCGGGCCACGTCAAAGCCCTTCTGGTACTGGGAAGGATGGCCGGCGATGGTGACGTCGTTGTCGTCGATCACCAGCTTCACATCGAGGCCGTGGGCCACCGCGAAGCGGGCCGCTTCGGCGTCATCCCCCTCCTGCTGGGCACCATCGGAGCCCAGGCAGAAGAGGATGCGACCCGGATGGGCCAGGGCCACCCCGTTCACGAACGGCCACAGATGTCCCAGTCGGCCGGAGCTGAACTCCACTCCGGGGGTCAGGCCCAGCTCGGGGTGGCCGGGGAGACGCGAATGGGCGGCGCGGTAGTTCATCAGATCGTTGGCCTGCAAATGGCCGCGCAGCACCCCCATCAGGTACTGGGTGGCGACGCGGTGGCCGGCCTCGTCGAAGAAGACCGGCACGAACCGCTCCGGCGCGCCGCGGAAGAAGCCATCAAGGATCATCACCTCCGGCACGGTGTCGTAGGGGCCGCCGGTGTGGCCGCCCACCCCCCGGGCGGCGCCAGTCGCGGTGAAGAAGACAATGGCGTCCCTGCAGAGCTGGATGTTGGAGCGCAGGGCGTCCCTCTGCAACGGGCTCAGCCTGGGCTGGGTGGGATCGAGACTCAGGGGCTGGTAGGCCGCCAGATCGATCGGGAAGGCGTTGGTCACACCGGGCTGGGAGAGAGTCATGACTGGAGAACGAGCTGCCGGAGGGACGCGGTAAGGGTGTTGGGCTGGGCCGGATCGCCGTCGAGGACAATGCCGCGGGGATTGGCGGCCAGATGGCGCACGATCTGGTAGACGGTTTCCACCGCTTCGCCGGCGTCGGCCTGGCGGGCCAGGTCCTCCAGGGGGAGGGGGTGGTCGGCGGCCTGCAGCACCCGGACCACCCGGCGTTGCAGATCCAAAATGGCAGCGGCGGCCTTTTTGCCAGCTTCCACGCCTGGCTGGTGGTACGCGTTGATGTTCACCAGCGAGGCATACAGTCCAACGGCCCGCTCGTAGAGCGCGATGAGAGCCCCGACGCTGCGGGGCTCCACGCGGTGGATCGTGATGGTGATCGAATCGCGCTGGTTGTCGTACAGCGCCTGGCGGGTCCCCATGAGGAAGCCGGAGAGGAAATCGCCTGAGGTGACTCCTTCCTCCACCTCGATCGAATCGCCGCAGCGATCTTCGAGCACTTCGATGAAGGTGGCGAAGAAATTGGGGATGCCTTCGCGCAGCTGCTGAACGTAGGCATGCTGGTCGGTGGAGCCTTTGTTGCCGTACACCGCGATCCCCTGGTGCACGACCTTGCCGTCGAGGTCCCTCTCCTTGCCGAGGGATTCCATCACCAGTTGCTGCAGGTAGCGGCTGAACAGCAGCAGGCTGTCCTTGTAGGGCAGCACCACCATGTCCTTGCTGCCGCGGCCTTCTCCGGCGTGGAACCAGCTGAGGGCCAGCAGGGCGGCGGGGTTGGTACGCACCCGGGGCACACGGGTGGCCTCGTCCATCACCCGGGCTCCCTCCAGCAGGGCCCGGATGTCGATGCCCTGAAGGGCCGCAGGCAGGAGGCCCACCGCCGAGAGCACGGAGGTGCGGCCACCCACCCAGTCATGCATGGGGAACTCGGCCAGCCAGTGCTGATCGTGGGCCAGGAGGTCCATCCGGCTGCCGGGCATGGTGATCGCCACGGCATGGCTGGGGAAGTCCAGGCCCTGGGCGGCGAAGGCCTGTTGCACCTCCAGCAGGCCGTTGCGCGGTTCGGGGGTACCTCCGGACTTGCTGGTGTCGATCACCAGGGTGCTGCCCAGCCGGTCCCGCAGCCCCGCCAGCACCCGATCGATCCCGGCGGGGTCGGTGTTGTCGATGAAGTGGATGACCAGGGGGGCCTGGTCGGGGGCCAGGGCGGCGGCCACGAACTGGGGTCCCAGGGCCGAGCCGCCGATGCCGATGGCCAGCAGATCGGTGAAGCGGGGGGCCGTCGGCGGATGGATCGTGCCCGCGTGTACCTTCCTGGCGAAGCCCTCGATCCGCTCGATCACCGCGATGATTTCCGTTCGGATCTCCTCGCTGGGGGCCAGGTCGGGCTGGCGAAGCCAGTAGTGACCCACCATCCTCTCCTCGTCTGGATTGGCGATGCCGCCCGCCTCAAGGTCCTCCATGGCCGCGAAGGCCGCGGTGAAGGCGGAATCCAGCCGTTCCGGCAGCCCAGCGTCGAAGCCCATCCTGCTGACATCCAGGTGGAGCTGCAGGCCTGGGTGGACGTACAGCCATTCCTGGAAACGATTCCAGAGGGATCCCATGGTTTCGACTGCCGATGTCTTGAAACGTTCCTACCCGGCGCAGGTAAAGGAAGGCGGCGAAGCCATCAGATGCCCGGAGCCAGGGGGGCGTTCCAGCACTTCACCGCCGGCAGGCCGCGGTAGTCGGACAGGATCGTGAGCGTGGCGGTGTCGAGCAGGAAATGGGCGCCGTGGCTGGGCGGCAGCCCGATCCAGCGCGCCACGAACACCCGCAGCAGATGCCCGTGGGCGAACAGGGCCACCCGGCCGCCCTCCTGCCGCAGCCGACCGATCACCCGGTCGACCCGTTCCCCCACCTGGGCGGGACTCTCCCCGTCGGGACAGCCATCACGGAACACCAGCCAGCCCGGCCGATCCCGCTCGATCTCCGTGCTCGTTAGACCTTCGTAGGCCCCGTAGTTCCACTCGACCAGATCGGGCTCGAGGCAGGCCTGGGCGGCCAGGCCCGCCAGTTCGCAGGTGCGCCGGGCCCGCTGCAGGGGGCTGCACAGCACCAGGGAAAACGGGCTCGCCGCCAGGAGCGGCACCAGCCCGCGGGCGGCCGCCTCCCCCCGCTCGGTGAGGGGGATGTCGGTGCTGCCGGTGTGCTGGCCCGAGAGGCTCCAGGCCGTTTCTCCGTGGCGGATGAGGACCACCTCGCGGGCGGGGGTGGGAGCGTTCTGGATCGTCGTCATGGATTGGTCGACACGGATCTGATCCCAAGGATTGGGGTTCAACGAGGCTTTGTCACCAAGCTGAGCCAGCACGGCAGCCCTCGACACCTCGCAGGGGCGCGATCATGGATCCACCCCAGCGCGCGTGAGGCGAGGCCGATGTTCCGTCACCTGCTGGTGCCCACCGACGGCTCCGATCTCTCCGACGGCACGATCCGCCGGGCGGTGAGTTTCGCCCGCGAGGCGGGGGCCTCCATCACTTTCCTGCACGTGCTCGCCAACCTGGCGATGCCCCCCCAGGGCTCCCTCTACGGCGATCCGGTGCTGCTTGATCCGACCGTGGTGGCGAAGTTCAGCCAGGCGGAGCGGTCCTATGCCGCCGCTCTGCTGGAGCGGGCCCGGGCCCTGGCCGAGAAGGCCGGCGTCCCCTGCGACACGGCCGTGGGCGACCACCCGGTGGTTTACGAGGCGATCATCGAAGCCGCCACCAGCCACGGCTGCGACCTGATCTTCATGGCCTCCCACGGCCGCCGCGGCCTCGCCGGGCTGCTGCTGGGCAGCGAGACCCAGCAGGTGCTGACCCACACCGACCTGCCCGTGCTGGTGTTTCGGCGCCCCGAGCCCGCCGCCGGCAGCGATCAGGGGGCTGCCTCGGCGCCGGCCGCACCGGCCTGCTGAAGGCGCCAGCGGCGCACCACCTCCGCCACAGCCAGGCCGTCGAGGTCGACCTGGGCATTGAGGCGCTGCATGGTGGCGGCGGGGATGCGGCCGGCCAGCGCCTCGATCACGGGCACCAGCTCAGGGCGCCGCCGCAGGGTTGCGGCGTTGAACACGGGCACCGCGTCGTAGGGCGGGAAGTAGTGGCGGTCGTCCTGCAGCTGTTGCAGGTCGAGGGCGGGGATCAGGCCGTTGGTGGTGTCGCCGGCGATCAGGTCGACCCGAGCTTCGGCCAGGGCCCGGTAGGTGAGGCCCAGATCCATGGCCTCCGGCGGCTGGGCGAAGCGCAGCCCGTAGCGCCGGGCCAGGCCAGCGAAGCCATCGGGGCGGTTGAGGAATTCGTAGCCGAAGCCCGCCCGCCAGCCGGGGGTGTGGGGGGCCGCCTCGCTGATCGTGGCGATTCCCAGCCGGCGCGCTTGCGCGCGGCGCACCAGGATCGCGAAGCTGTTCTCGAACCCCAGCGAGGGGAACACCGTCAGACCGAAGCGCTCGTCGTACAGCCGGCGCGTCTCCTCAAACACCCGCCGCCCCGGCTCGGGAGTCTCCGGCGGAGGTGGGGACTGGTCAAGAAGCGTGGTCCAGGCGGTGCCGGTGTACTCCACATAGCCGTCGATGCGGCCACTGCGCACGGCGGCGTGGATCAGGCCGGTGCCCCCCAGGCCGAAGTCCCGCTTCACGGTCAACGGGGTGGCGGCCTCGATCTGCTGGGCCAGCAGTTCCCCCAGGATCAGCTGCTCGGTGAAGCTCTTGCTGCCGATCCGCACCGTGCCGGCGCCGGCGGGCGGCAGCAGCAGCAGCCGCAGCGCCAGCACGGCCCCCAGGGCCAGGCCCGCCAGACCCCAGGCGAGCCGCAGCAGCCGTCGCCGCCCGCCGCCCGGACCCTTGGCACGGGGCTGGGCCAGCCGCCGTTCCAGCCACCCCAGACCGCCGTCGGCGAGCAGGGCGATAGCGGCGGCCGGGAGGGCCCCGGCCAGGATCAGACCGTTGTTCACCGTGGCGATGCCCCGGAAGATGAACACCCCCAGGCCGCCGGCGCCGATGGCGGCGGCGATCGTGGCCACCCCCACGCCGATCACCGTGGCCACCCGGAGGCCGGCCATCAGGGTGGGCAGGGCCAGGGGCAGCTCCACGTGCAGCAGCACCTGGCGGTCGCTGAGGCCGAGGGCCTGCCCGGCCTGCTTCAGCCCCGGGGGCACCTGGGCCAGGCCGGTGACCAGGCCCCGCAGCAGGGGCAGCAGGGCATAAAGGGTGAGGGCCACGATCGCCGGGCTGGTGCCGATGCCCCCCAGCAGCGGCACGGTGAGCAGCAGGCCGAAGATCGCCAGGCTCGGCACCGTCTGCACGGTGCTGGCCACCGCCAGGACGGGCCCGGCCCAGCGGGGCCGGCGGCTGATCCACAGGCCCAGCGGCAGGCTGATCGCCAGGGCCAGGCCGATGGCGGTGCCCACCAGCAGCAGGTGCTCGCCGCTGCGCTGCAGGATTTCCCCCGCCAGGGCGCCGTCCCACCAGGCCGGCGGCCACGGGCCGCTCATGGCGCTTCGGCCGGTGTCAGGGCCCGGGTGGCCTGAAACAGGGGCACACTGACGCCGATCAGCAGCAGGGCCCAGCCGCTGTTGGCGGTGTCGTTGAGCAGGGCGCCCACCAGAAAGGCGATCGAACCCACCAGCACGATGGCGGTGCTCCACGGGTGGCCCCAGGCCTTGAATGGCCGTGGCCGCTCCGGCTCCCGTAGGCGCAGCACGAACAGGCAGACGATCCCCATCAGATAGAGGCTCACGTAGAGGAACGCCGCCAGCCCGAGCAGGATGGTGAAGTCGCCGGCGAGCACCAGCAGGGCCGAGGCCAGGCTGGTGAGCACCAGGGCCACGGTGGGGGTGCCGCCCCGGTTGACCCGGTCGACCAGGGGGCTGAACAGCTTGTCCCGGCTGAGGCCGTAGAGGATGCGGGGGGCGCCCATGATCGAGGCGTTGATCAGGCCCGCCAGGGACACCAGCGCCAGGATGGTGATCGCCTGGCCGCCGAAGGCGCCGAACAGCAGGGCAGCCGCGTCCGCCACCGGCAGGGTGGAGACGGCGATCACCTGCAGGGGCAGCACCCGCAGCAGGGCCAGGTTGAACAGGGTGTAAAGGACGATCACCGCCAGCACGCCGCCGATCAGGGAGCGGGGCAGGTCCTCCTGGGGCTCGCTGAACTCCTCGGAGAAATAGATGGGGCTGTGCCAGCCGTCGTAGGTGGTGACGATCGCTTGCAGGGAGAACACCAGCGCCACCGCCATCCCCGTCCAGCCCGCCGGGGTGGCCAGGGCCGTGGCGGTGGTGGGGATCGCCGCGCTGGCGGCGGCGCGGGTGTCGGGGCCGCCCAGCAGGAAGCAGGCCGCCACCACCGCCAGGAAGGCGATCGCCTTGGCCAGGCTGAGCAGCTTCTGGCTGCCGCTGCCGGCCTCCACCCCCAGCAGCTGGATGCCGGTGAACAGGGCCACCACCGCCAGCCCCACCAGCTTTCCGTGCGGCTCCAGCCCCGGCAGCAGGAAGGCCACGTACTCGCCGATGGTGACCGCCACCCAGGCGATGCCGGTGCAGTGGCCGATCCAATCCATCCAGCCCACGGTGAAGCCGGCGGCATCGCCGAAGCAGCGCCTGGCGTAGACGTACCAGCCGCCGGCCAGGGGCAGGCTGGCCCCCAGTTCCGCTACGGCGTTGGCGCCGAGCAGGGCGTAGAGGCCGCCGGCCAGCCAGGCCGCCACCACCCAGGGGCCGCTGCCCAGCTGGGCCGCCACCAGGCCGGGGGTGCGCAGGATGCCGGCGCCGATGGTGCCGCCCACGGCGCCGGCGATGCCGAAGGTCACCCCCAGCACGTTGAGCAGACGGCCCGGCGACGCCAGCTCCGGGGGCGCCGGATCGGGGGGAGCGGAGCGGGTCAGGAGGCGATCACCCGTTCCAGCAGGGCCTGGAGCTCCTCCAGTTCGTGGCGGCTCAGCAGCCAGTCGCCCTGCTGATCCTTGGTGACGCGGGCCTCGATGATCCAGCCGTCCTCCGTACGCGCGACGGCGAAGTGGGGGGACTGGAAGGGGGCGACCATGGGCTGGCGGGAATGGAGCGGTACCTCCTGCTTAGCCAGATCCGCCAGCAGCGGCGGTGGGCCCAGCTGCTCGAGCCGGAACGTGGCGCCGTAGCTGGGGGTGGGCTGCTGGGAGTAAAAGCGTGCGGCGGCCGGCCGGCCCAGGCGGCGTCGACCGCTGGCCACCAGGGCGGCGGCCCGGCTGCGGGTCCGCAGGGCCTGCAGCACCAGCCTCTGCAGCCAGTCGGGCGGGGTGCTCCAGCCCAGGGCGTCGCAGGTCTGGCGGTCCAGCAGCCCCAGCAGCCCTCGGCGCAGGGCGGGGTGCAGGGGGGCGGGCCAGTCGGCCAGGAGCATGGCCAGGGTGGCGTCGGCGATGCGCCGGTTGGTGGCCGCCGGTGCGAAGACCTCCCGCTCCACCCGCTCGTTCAGGGCCAGCAGGTCCGCCAGGGTGTCCGGCAGCGTTGCGATCCCCATCCGCGCGCCCACCCCGCGCCAGAACAGGAACAGGTGCTCCTGCTCCAGGGGCGTCAGGGGCCGCCAGCCGTAGCGGGCCAGCCAGCGGATCGGCTCGGCCACGAAGGTGGAGAGCACGTAGAGGAAATCGTCGTTGCCGATCGCGTAGTGGCCGTGGATCCGGTTCATGCGCGCGATCACCGCCGCTCCTGCCGGGCTATCCAGGCCATGGCGCAGCAGTTCGGCCACCATCAGGCCCGTGTCGTCGTAGCGCTTGCGGGGCCGGTGCTCGAACTCGCCGGTGCGGGCCAGCAGCCCGGAGATGGAGGGCACGCAGAAGGTCTTGAGCAGGGCCAGCTCCAGGGCCCGGGTGAGGTCCCAGGGGAACAGCTCCCCCGCCAGCCGGTGGGCGGTGGCTTCGGCGGCCCGCAAGGTGGCGTCGGCGTCGGCAGGGTCGGTGGGGGAGCGCATCGGGGGACTCAGAAGCGGGAGCCGGCCTCCAGGGCCCGCAGGGTGAGGGCCTGGGCCTGGCCATCGCCGGCAAAGGCGCGGGCCTGGTCGCGCCAGATCTGACGGGGGAACTGGTCGAGCTCCAAAACAAGGGCAAGGGCTTCCGGGGCGCTCCCGCCCCAGGCCTCCAGACCGCCGGCCAGGGCCTGGTCGGTGAGCGCAGCGAACCGCTCCCGCACCGCCCTGTCGCCCTCGGCTCCGGGCCTGAACCAGGCGGCGGCGGGGGTCTCCTCGAACCAGAAGCGCAGCACCTCCTCCGGGATCGGCATGGGTCAGGCGAGGAAACGGTTCAGAACAAAGGGAAGCACCATCAGCGTCAGCGCCACGATCAGCAGCGCGGTCACGTTGCTGAGGCCGTAGGGGATCACCATCAGCAGCACCCCACAGCCCAGGGCCACCGCATGGGCCTGTTTCTTCCCATAGAAGGCGTAACCCAGGCCGATCGACCCGATCACCAGCGCCAACACCTGGCCGAGGCTCGGATCGCTGCGCATGGATCCTGGCCCGGAGCGGCGGACGCCCCCATGCTGGGGCTCCCATCGCCGTCCTGCCCACCGATGACCCACCTGGTGGTGCTCCAGCACCTGGAGCGGGAAGGACCGGGCCGCTTCGCCGAGGAGGCCCACCGCCGTGGCTGGACGGTGACGGTGTGCCGGCCCGACCGGGGGGAGCCGATGCCCCGGCTCGGCCCCGACCAGGCCCTGCTGGTGCTGGGCGGACCGATGGGGGTGGGCGACATCGGCTCGCAGGCCTTCCCCTGGCTGGCGGCGGAGGTGGCCCTGCTGCGGGAATGCCTGGAGTGCGAGCGCCCGGTGATCGGCCTGTGCCTGGGGGCCCAGCTGCTGGCCTTCGCCGCCGGGGGCCAGGTGGTGCCGCTGACGACGGGGGACCCGTCGGTGCGCGCCTATGAAGTGGGCTGGGGGCCGGTGGCCTGGACCCGGCCGCAGGGGCAGGAACCGGTGCTGGCCGGGCTCGACGATGCCCTGCCGGCGTTGCACTGGCATGGGGACAGGATCCAGCTGCCGGCCGCGGCCACCCTGCTGGGGTCCACGCCCCTCTGCGCCGAGCAGCTGTTCCGCATCGGCCACCACGCCCACGGGCTCCAGTTCCACGCGGAGGTGACGGACGCCGCCCTGGAGGTCTGGCTCGACGAGGACG
Source organism: Cyanobium sp. Cruz CV13-4-11 (assembly GCF_024346055.1). Classification (GTDB taxonomy): domain Bacteria; phylum Cyanobacteriota; class Cyanobacteriia; order PCC-6307; family Cyanobiaceae; genus Cyanobium. The sequence continues at coordinate 17,809 of NZ_JAGQCH010000011.1, read as the reverse complement.
GTGACTACGTGCGCCAGGCCCTCGGACCCGACGGGGTGGAGCAGTTGCGGGCCGGCCAGGCCCGCTGGGGTGAGGAAGGGGAGCGCCAGGGGCGCCGGCTGATCAACAACCTGCTGGATCGGGCCAGTGCCCTGCTGGGGGGGTATCCCCTGCTGTGAGGGCCAGTCCGTCAGCCAGCTCGCCGGCCAGCTGGCGGCGGCGGTCCTCCACCTCCCCATCCTCCAGCAGCCGCTCCGCCAGGGTCAGCCCCGCCTGGAGGCTCTCGCTGATCCCGGCGCGCCAGAGCAGAAAGCCACCGTTCCAGATCAGCCCCGCCACCAGGGGCCCCGAGGCGGCCAGGGCGTCCCGGGCCTGGCCATGCCACTGGGCCACGCTCTCCAGCGGCACCTCGGGCGCCCCCAGGCCGTGGTCGCGGGCCCGCAGGATCAGCCGCTCCGACTCTCCCCCTGCCTCCGCCTGCCGGTGGGAGGCGATCGCCACCCGGTTGGTGGGCAGCTCCGCGCCCCCCTCCATCCCCTTGATCAGCAGCAGCTCGTCCTGGCCGGTGGCGGCAAGGGCCAGGCGGGCCAGCCGCTCGGTGGGGGCGTGGACGAAGCCGCTGACCTGTAGGTGGGGGCCGTCGTGGCAGCTCCACAGCAGTTCGAGGGTGGCGATCGGCGGGCGCTTGCCGATCTGCTCCCGCACCGGCACCAGCCGCTCGGCCGCCGGGAAGTGGGCCGGCTGGTGCAGCAGGGCCAGCCCCTCCTGGGCGAAGTGGCGGTTCACCGCGCCCCAGGGAAGGTCGCGGCGGTCGAGGTCGAGGGCGGCCAGGGCTTCGGCCGTGGTGAAGCCGTACTTCACCGGCATCGGTCCGCCGCCGTGCAGCACCACCCCGACGCCCGCCGTCACCAGCAGCAGGGCCACCAGGGGCAGCAGCGGGGCGGAACGGCTGCGGCCGTCGAAGGGCACCCCGAAGCTGAGCACCCGGCGCGGCGTCGCCGCCAGCCGGGGTCCCCGCCGTCGGTAGCTGTCCAGCAGGCCGGCCAGCTCCTGGGGCTCCGGGCGACGCAGGCGATGGGCGATCAGGAAGGCGCCGGCCTGGGCGTCGCTGCAGCGACCGTCGAGCAGCAGATCGAGGGCTTCGCCGGCCTCGGTCCGGCTCAGGGCCCGGCCGCTGCGTTCGCCGCTGCCCAGGGCGGCGATCAGCTCGCGGAAACGGCGGCGGTAGGCCCCCAGGGCGTCGCCATGCTGCTGACGCCGCTGCGGCGTCCAGGCCTCACGGGAGCTCGGCGTCGACATGCGCGGCGGCCTCCATAGGGTGATCCCTAGGGTGAGGGACATGCGCCGGATCATCGCAAGCCCCCTCCTGCTGGTGGTGCATGGCCGTGCCGGTGGGGTGATTCCCTCCGAATGGCAGGACCTGGCCAGGGAGCTGGAAGGGGGCCGCGGGGCGCCCGTGGCCCTGGAGGCCCTCACCGCAGGGGAACCCCCGGCCCTGCCGGCCGGCAGCGCCGCGGCCCCCCTCCTGTTGGTGCCCCTGTTTCTTCTGCCCGGCAGCCATGTTCGCCTGGACGTGCCGCAGATCGCGGCGCGATGCCGTCGTCGCGGGCCGCTGCGGCGCCTGCCCTTCCTGGGCTCCTGGCCCGCCTGGCAGGGCGCCCTGGCCGACGAGCTGGCAGCCCTGAAGGGCCAGGCGGAGGTGGGGCCCTGGCTGCTGCATCACCCCCTGGAGGGGCCCCTGGGGGCGGCCTTCCTGGCCCACCTGGAGGCCGTCACCGGTGGCCGTTGCCGCGCCACTCCATACAGTGCCCCCAATGCCGAGGACGCTCCGCTGCCCCTGCCTGGCCCTGCCCTGCCCCTGGCCCTGGCGGCCAACCGGCTCACCGACGCCCTGCCGTCGCCGCTCGGCGTGCCGCTGCTGCAGCGGCCCCGGTTCCGGGCCGTGGTGCTGGAGGCCTTGATGGCGTTGCCATGACGGAGCCATGACGGACGAGACCCTGGCCCCCACGGCGAACGACGGCCCCGGGACGGTGTATCTGGTGGGGGCCGGCCCCGGAGATCCCGAACTGCTCACCCTGCGGGCCCACCGGCTGCTGCAGCAGTGCGACGCCCTCGTCTACGACTCCCTGGTGCCCACCGCCCTGCTGGATCTGGTGCCCCAGGGGTGCGAGCGCCATTTCGTGGGCAAGCGCCGCGGCCACCACTCGGTGCCCCAGCCCAGCACCAACGCCGTGCTGCGCGAACTGGCCGGCCGCCGCCGCCTGATCGTGCGCCTCAAGGGCGGCGATCCGTTCCTGTTCGGCCGCGGCGGTGAAGAGGCGGCGCACCTGGCCGCCCATGGCATTCCGGTGCAGGTGGTGCCGGGGGTCACGGCCGGCATCGCCGCTCCCGCCTACGCCGGCATTCCCGTCACCCACCGGCGGGCGGGTTCGAGCGTCACCTTCGTGACGGGCCACGAGGAGATCGACAAGCGCCGCCCCGGCGTCGACTGGCGCGGCCTGGCCCGCAGCAGCGACGGCCTGGTGATCTACATGGGCCTGCACAACCTGCGCCACATCGCCGCGGAGCTGATCGCGGGGGGCCTGGCCCCCAGCACGCCCGCCGCCGTCATCCAGCAGGGCACCGTGCGGGGCCAGCGGCAGCTGGTGGCCACCCTGGCGGTGCTGGCCGACCGGGTGGAGGCCGAGGCGTTCGCCTCACCGTCGATCGTGGTGGTGGGGGCGGTGGTGGAGGAGCGGGTGCCCTCCTGCGCGCCCTCGCCGGCCGATGTGGCGATGCCGATACCCTTCTGAGGCCGCCGATTCCGCTCCGGCATGAGCCAGCCCGGCCTCTCCCACCTCAACGCCGCCGGCCAGGTGCACATGGTGGAGGTGGGCGACCGGCCCGCCAGCGACCGCCGTGCCGTGGCCGAGGGCCACATCACCATGGCGCCCGAGGTGCTGGCCCTGGTGCTGGAGGGTCGGGCGGCCAAGGGCGACGTGCTGGCGGTGGCCCGGGTGGCGGCGATCCAGGGCGCCAAGCGCACCTGGGAGCTGATTCCCCTGTGCCATCCGATCGCCCTCACGGGCCTGGAGGTGCGGATCGAGCCCAGCGCCGACGGCAGCGGCCTGCGGCTGCAGGCCAGCGCCCGCACCAACGGCGCTACCGGCGTGGAGATGGAGGCGCTGACGGCGGTGCAGGTGGGCCTGCTCACCCTTTACGACATGGTCAAGTCGGCCGATCCGGCGATGACCATCGGGCCGGTGCGGCTGCTGCGCAAGGAAGGGGGGCGCCGGGGCCCCTGGGTGCATCCCGCTGTCCCAGGCCCGGCAGGGGACAGCGATGGCTGAACCGTTCCCCCGCGAAGGCCTGCCCCTGGAGGAGGCGCGGAGCCGGGTGCTGGCGGCGATCACCCCGTTGACGGGCCGTGAGCGGCTGCCCCTGGGGCAGTGCCTGGGCCGGGTGAGTGCCGAGCCGGTGCGGGCCGCCGAGGCGGTGCCGGGTTTCCGGGCGTCGATCATGGATGGCTACGCCATCGCCGAAGCCGGCGCCCCCGGCCCGGGGCGCCGCTGGCGCCTGGTGGGACGCTCCGCCCCCGGGGCCCCCTACGGCACGGTGCTGGCGGAGGGGGAAGCGATCCGCGTCCTCACCGGCGCCCCCCTGCCTGAGGGGGCGCAGCGGGTGCTGCCCCAGGAGCTGGTGCGTCCCGAGGCCGACAGCCTGCTGCTCACCGGCGAGGCGGGCGCCAACCCCTGGATCCGCGCCCCCGAGGAGGAGGCCGCCGCCGGCGACGAGTTGCTGCCGGCCGGTGTGCGCCTGGGCCCGGCCGCCCTGGGGCGGCTGGCCAGCTGCGGTGTGGCGGCACTGCTGGTGAGCGCCCAGCCGCGGGTGGGGTTGCTGATCAGCGGCGATGAGCTGGTGGCGGCCGGAGCGGCGCGGGGGCCGGGCCAGATCTGGGAGAGCAACGGCACCCTGCTGCGGGCCCTGCTGGAGCGGCTGGGCTACGGGGTGAGCGAGCAGCGGGTGGTGGCCGATGATCCGGCCTCCCTGCGCCGGGCGCTGCTGGAGCTGGCCAGCGGCTGCGACGTGGTGGTCAGCACCGGCGGGGTGTCGGCCGGCGACAGCGACTGGATCCGGCCCCTGCTGGCCGAGCTGGGGACGGTGGGCTTCTGGAAGCTGTTCCTCAAGCCGGGCCGGCCCTTCGCCTTCGGCCGGCTGGGGACGCGGCCCTTCTTCGGCCTGCCCGGCAATCCGGTGGCCGCGGCGATCACGGCCCTGCAGCTGCTCTGGCCGGCCCTGCAACGCCTGGAAGGGGGCGAGGTGGTGCTGTTGCCGCGGCTCAAGGTGCGTCTGGGGTCGCCGCTGAAACGGGCCGCCGGCCGGCCCGAACTGGCCCGGGCCCGGTTGCAGGTGGATGGCGACGGCGCCCTGCTGGCGCTGGTGGAGGGCAGCCAGGCCTCCTCCCGCATCGGCTCGCTGCAGGGGGCCGACCTGCTGCTGGAGATCCCCGCCGAGAGGGGCGCCCTGGAGGCTGGTGAGGAACTGTGGGCCCAGCTGCTGCGGCTGCCCCTGCTCTGAGTCAGGCCGCCCCGTCGCCGCTGGGCCGGGGGGCGGGGATCGGGGCGGGGAGGCCGTCGATGCTGCGGCGGTTCTTGCGCTGCCAGTAGCGCTCCAGACCTTCGCTCCCCTTGCGGCGGGCCCAGCTGTCGAGGGCGGTGCGGTCGCCCTTATAGGCGTATCTGGGCACGGCCATGCCGCAGGAGGTCTGGACCTTGTCGATGGCCAGTTCGAAGATCTGGCGGGCGCCGGCCAGGGGCTTGAACAGGCCGTAGAGCGCTTCCCAGTCGTCTTCGCCGCACTGGATGGTGCGGGCGGTGCCGTAGAGCCGCAGGATCTGGGGCGGGCCCTCGAAGGCGCAGAACATCAGGGTCATGCGCGGGCACAGCTGCACATGGGCAGCGGTTTCATTGCCGCTGCCGGTGAGGTTGAGCCAGACCACCCGCTGCCCATCGAGCACCCGCAGGGCATCCCGTCCCTTGGGGGACACGTTCACCGTGCTGTCCGCCGTGGCGGTGCCGACAAAGAACAGCTTCTGGGCGGCGATGAAGGCGATCTGGTCGGCGGTGAGGGCGCTGCAGGACTGGCCCATGGGATGGGGGGGTGAGAGGTTCAGAGGGGGGTGTTGCCGGCCACCCAGGTGCCGCTGCCGCCGCTCCACTCCCGTTTCCAGAAGGGTGCGTGGTGCTTGAGATCCTCCAGCAGCTCCTGCACGCAGCGCAGCGCCGGGCCGCGGCGGTCGGCCTGGACGGCCACCAGCACGATCGCCTCCCCCGGTGCGATCCGCCCCACCCGATGCGCCACAAGCACCGCTCCCGCGCCATGGCGCGCCGCGCAGGCCCCGGCGAGGGCCCGCAGCTGGGCCTCGCTCATGCCGGGGTAATGCTCCAGTTCCAGGGCCTCCAGGGGCTCGCCGCTGGCGGTGGTGGGCCGCACGCGGCCGATGAAGTGGCTTTCGGCGGCCGTACCGGCTGCGCCAAGGCTCCGCTGCCAGGCGGCCAGCAGCTCCAGCGGCTCGAAGGGTGCCTCCAGGAGCTGCACCACGATCGGGTGTTTCGGGCTGGGGGTCGGCATCGCTCAGCCTCCGGTGATCGGGGGCAGGAAGGCCACCTCGTCGCCGGGGCGCAGGGGGGTGTCGGCGGTGGCGAAGGCCTGGTTGATGGCGACGCGGATGGTCGGCGGGAGGTCGACGGCGGTGGAGCCGGGAGGGGCGGCCTCCAGGGCCAGCTGCCGCCAGAGATCCGCCGCACTGGCGCTGCCGGTGTCGAGGCGAATCTCCCGCTCGCCCCAGCCGGCCTGCTCCCGCAGGGCGGCGAACAGACGCACGCGAACCTGGTTGTCGGGGGGAGCGGCCTGGTGGCCCATGGGGTCTCCCGTCGCTGGTTCTTCAGCATGGCCGCGGGGGCAGCGGTGAAGGCGGCCAGGAGCCCCCTGAGACAGCAACGACGGCGTTGCCCCTCAGGGGGAGTGGCCGACCTCGCTGAGCAGGGACTGGCAGACCACCCGATTACGGCCGCGGTTCTTGGCTTCGTAAAGGCAGTCGTCAGCCAGCTGCAGAAGCCTGTCGGCGTCGCACTCGGCCATGGAGAGGGGATCCCACACGGCGATGCCGATGCTGACGGTGACGACGTTGCCCGTGGCGGCTTCAGGGTGATAGATGCCCTTGTCAAGGATCGACTGACGTAGCTTCTCGCACAGGTGCAAGGAAGACTCGGCATCTGTATTGGGCAGGATGATCACGAATTCCTCCCCGCCCAGCCGGGCCACGAAGTCGCTTTTCCTTCGCAGACAGGTCCTGAGGGCATCGGCGATCTCCTTGAGGCATCGGTCGCCATAGGCGTGGCCCAGCACATCATTGACCACTTTGAACTGGTCGATATCGATCATGGCCAGGGACAGGTGCGCCTGGGAGGTTTTCGACGCCGAGACATTGCTTTTCAGGAAGGAGTCGAAGCTGCGGCGATTGGCGAGGTGTGTGAGGGGATCCAGCATCGCCAGACGCTTCGAGCGCTCGCTCTCAAAGACATAGAACAGCAGGCTAAGAAGGCTGCTCATGGCCTCGATACGTTGCAACTCGTGGTCACTGAATACATTGCCGTCACGAAGGGCAATCGTGAGGACCGGGATCGAAATGCCTCGGGAGTCCAGCCGGATGCCCAAGTAGTCGCTGCAGCCCATTTCCTTCAAGGATTCCAGAAACGGAAAGGCGACGTCCTTTGTTGAGTTCAGTTGTTGCCGAAATAGCTTGCTTCGCGTGGCGATGAAATGCAGCGGACTGCATAGGTGCTCTTCCTGTTCCAGAAAGTCACGCTCCATCCGCAGGGTGTCGACCAGGCCTGGCTTGGAGTTGAGCCAGACATACTGACTGCAATCAACGTCATCTTGATCGGGGAGAAAGGCCAGGGAAAACCGGTGGATCTCCAGGCCCCAGGACTTCAGTTCGTTGACGAAGAGAAGCACGAACTCCTCAAAACTGCGCAGTCTTGACCAGTTGTCGATAATATAGCGCTCCAGAGGAATTCTTTTCCCGGAGGCTTTGATCTCGTCGCTGAGGACGGAAGCCTGCAGTCGTGATGTGGCGTGGATCGTGTCCAGGGTTTGTAGCAGGGAGTCGCGATCTGCCCACTCCGAAGATCGGATGAAGGGTTCCATCTCTGCCAGAGTGATGGGAGGCGAGATGAGGACGCCCTGCAAGGCATCGGCTCCCAGCCGGATGACGGCGGTCAGTTCATTGTGATTTTCGACGCCTTCGCAGACAACGGTTTTCCCGAGCGCATGGACCGTATCGATGAAGGAGCCAACATAGCGCTGCAATCTGAAGGAACGATCAATCCCCTTGATCAGATCAATATCAAGTTTGATCGCGTCATACCAGGCTTCGCTGATGCGTTTGTAATTTGAAAGTCCAGATCCAAAGTCATCGATGAAGATCCTGAAGCCTAATTCCCGTATCAGCCGTTCTGACGCCGTTGTCACGCCCTCCGAACCCGCCAGGATGTCAGTCGCAGCCATCTCGGTGATCTCAATACAGAAGATGGTGCTGTCGATGGCATACTGCTTGAAGAGACTGATCAGTTGATTCAGCCGTTGGTCGGTGGACACGGAATCGGAGCTGATATTGATCGCGATGTATTCGATACGCTGACGAAGAAACTCCGATTGAATGAGCTGCTGCTGAACTTCTGCCAGCCTGCTAATGACAAGGGCGTCGATGTTGTGGGTGATGCCGATGTCGTGGGCGAGCTGGATGACCTTGCCCGTGCCGAGCTTGTTCAGTGCTGGAGGACGAAACCGAATCAGCAACTCGAGGCCGAAATGACCAGGGTTGGACAGCTGAAGAATGGGTTGAAAGCGCAACTCGAGATCACTGGCTTTCAAGCCGGTGAGTTGGCTTCTGATCTCGCCCCTGTCCTTGACCAGCAGGTCATCGCCGCTCTTCACCAGCCTGTAGGATCGCCTGTCTTCGGCCGCCAGCATCTCTCCGCAGGCTTGCATCTCCAGTAGGGATTTGGGTGGCGCATCCAGCGGGAACTGCTGGCCGGTAATGATGACATCATCCCAGGCCAGAACGGAATGACTAGAAATCTGAATTGAACCGCAGACAATGCCGAGAAGTCGCGCCACAATGGCTTCACAGTCGTCGATGTCGGCGATGGGGATTCCCCCCGAATCGCGAACAAGCAGGGCGATCTTGGATTTTGAGATGTGATAAAAGTCGAAGCCAGCTTGCAAGGCCCAACCTTTTTCAATGGCACGACAAGCCTTGATCAGAATGTTATTGATCTCCACTTCGCTGAGATAGCCCCGTTGCCGCTCCAGATAGCGAAAGTCAATTGTGACCAGGAAGCCAACGTCACCGGGGTCCGCCTGTGTGCTCTGCGCTGAATCCTCCAGATCCTTCAGCAAGGCATAGTGCGACAGAAACGACGTTTTGCCGTCTTGGCGGCCGGCCGCGACCACGTTGGGACCCTTCCTTCTGTTCCGGCTGTCACGGCAGACGATGAGGGTGCCCAGCCCGACTCCTGCGAGCCCGAGGATCAGGGCAAGGGAGTGGGCGCCATCCCTCTGCGATGGCGTCGCCGGCTTCGCGCGATCCGTGCTGGCGGCAAGCACCGCCGCCAGAGTCGCTGGCGGGCAGGGGCGTGCAGGATCCTTCAGGGAGGCGAGACCGGGCGGTCTGGGTGTGCCGGCGGCCGGACCCGGCCGGTAGCCAGCGACACTGGGCTCCGCGGCCCCACAATGCCGGGTGCCGACTGGATCACTGAGACGATGGAGTTCGTGGGAGCTGCGTTGTTCCAGCACAGCCGTGACGATCAGAAATGAGGCGCCCGAAAGCAGCGCTCCACTGATGAGCATGAATGGACGGCTTGTACGCATGCTGCTTTCTCCGTCATCACCTTACTCAACGGTCCCGGGCGGCCCGACGGGCGATTCACTCAACGGCCAAGGTCCCGATTCTTCCGTGATTCGGGGATGCGGGAGGGTTGTGGCTGTCGGATCGGCCAAACCCGTTCCGGTTGGATTTCACCCGTCATCTTCCCTTTGTCCGATACTTTGACGTTCACAGGATTGCTTCCATCCTCCAGCATTTCGTACGTCCCTTGTTCAGCCCAAGGGCGCCGCATCCATCAGGAGGTCATTGGTTCTACCGGCACAGCATGGCTTGATCGTTCGCCATCTCCGAGGCCCTGCTGGGGGAGGGCTTGGCCGGCGTCGACCCATGGGCCGCTGCCGCTCAAGGCAACAGCCGCACCGGATCGCCCACGGCCACCGGGCCGGGGGTCACCACGCTGAGGCGGAGGCCGGCCACCACGCCGTTGTGGCGGGCGGTGGCCCGCAGGATCTCCAGGTCTTCGCTGAGGCCGCCCTGGGCCAGGGTGGTGACCACGCAGCGGGGGCAGCCGCCGTCGACCCGCAGCACCAGCTGCCCGCCGATCTGCAGACAGAGGCCGCTCCAGGCCCCTTCCACGAAGCCTTCGGCCCCCTCCGGCGTGCGGATCAGCAGGTTGGGGCGGAACCGTTCCACGGCGAAATCGCACTGGGGTTCGAGCTGCCGCAGCCGCTCCAGGGTGGCGGTGGTGATGGCGTGGATGGGGCAGGCATCGAAGAAGGTGCCCGCGGGTAAGTCCAGCGCGTTGGTTTCGTCCTGGAAGGCGCGGCCTTCCACCGGGGGCCAGTACTGGTCGAGGCTGGCGCCGTCCGGAGGGGTGTCCAGCAGGCTCACCCGGCGCCCGAACACTTCGCTGAAGAAGGCGCCGACATCGGCGTCATCGCTGCAGAGCTCGTTGGACCCATCCCCCTGCCGCGGGCCGATCAGCACCGGAGGCAGGGGCGCCGATGGTCCGGGTTCCTCCCGGAAGCGGGCGCGGTAGTCGAGCAGATCCCTCCAGAGGCGGGGGTTCTTGGCGCTGGCCACCCGGCCGCTGGTGTGGTCCCACAGGGCGTAGGCCCGATCGCCCCGGATGCCGCGGGCTTCCACGTCCAGCTGCTGGGGCGAGTCCCCGAGCATCGATTTGACCGGGTAACGCCACAGCGTCTGCACCGTCCCCACCAGCTCCTGCACGCCCGAGACCCGTTGTTGCCGGCCACTCTGCGGGGCGGGGCGGGCCAGCTCCGGTAGCAGGACCTACCGTCCGCCCAGGGTTCCTGAGCTCAGGGGCTCCCGAAGAAGCCGCGGGAGTTGAGCCAGAGGCTCAGCACTAGCAGCGGCAGCAGGAACCCCGCCAGGATCTGCAGGCGCTGGCGCAGGCCGCCGCTCTCCTCAGTGAGCCTGGACTTGCCGGGCTGTGGGGGCTGGCGGCGGGATCGCGGTGGCATGGCCTCAGTTCCTCACCAGCGCCTGTTCGAGCGATAGACGATCCCGGAGCTCACCAGGCAGGTGGCTCCAGTGGCGGGAGATCAGGTCGGCCCGCTCCCAGTCCTCGAACCCGAGGGCATCGAGCAGATGAACCACGAGCCGCTCGAATTCGGGCGGGGTCAGCTGCATCAGCTGTTCCAGCACGATGCGGTGGGACTCCTTCCAGGTCGCCGGCGGGGCAGAGGCCACCCTGTCGTTCGGGCCGATCGCCCGGATGAATTCGGCCTCGTGCTCCACCATGAACACCGTCAGCAGCGACCGCATCCGGTTGTGGGCCGGGACGGTGAGGAGGGTGCGGATGGAATCCCGGAACAGGGTGGAGAACAGGTCCAGCCGGATGGGTTCGGTCGCCCAGGTGACGGGACGCCGATGGCGAAGGGGGCAGCCGTCGTCTCCGCTGGGGTCGTAATAGGGCGTGGCTTCGTCCACGACGCCGTGGATCAGAAGGTCGGTATTCGCCGACGGAATGATGACGTGATCGTTGGGCTGGATCTCAATCAGAAAGCGGTGGATCTCATTGACGTCATTGGAGAGCAGGATCTCCCTCCAGCCGATGCCGACGAAGCCGCCCCTGAGGAAATTGTCTGCATACATTCCGCCGCCCGCGCGGACGCACCAGACGTTGGTCATTGCTGCACCCCGGGGGGCCCCTGCCAGGCGCGGCTCATGGGAGGAAAGAGGGTCGGGAGGGCAGCCCTGGTGGGGCCATGGAGGGCCGGCTGCCATAACAGCCTCTGAGCGTGAGCTCCGGGCAATTGTCGCGAATCTTGCCGGGAAGTGCATCCGCATCCACCATGAGACGCAGGAGAGCCCTCTGATACTTCGGAGCTTAAGGCATCACTCACCAGTTCTTAGTTCTTTGACCCAAGCCGCCGCACGGCCCGCTCCAGGGAAGGTGCCAATCCGCGCCACTCCCGCCGTCGGGGGCTCCAGATCTGGCCGCTCCGCAGCGCCTCGAGGCCGGCCAGCACCATGTCCTGCCCTTCGTTCAGCTGCAGCGCTTCCAGGGGCACCGTGAGCGGGCCGCGGAAGTAGTAGGCGCTGAGCTGGGCGTCGTGGTGCTCGAACCAGAGCGACAGCGGCGGCGCCCCCCAGCCGATCTCCTCCTGCAGCTCCCGCAGGACCGCCTGCTCCGGCCGCTCCCCCGGATCGAGGTGGCCACCGAACAGGCCCCAGCAGCCCGGATGGACGATCCCCTCGATGTCGTCCCGCAGCTGCAGCAGCCAGCGGCCCTCCCGCTCCAGCATCCCCAGCGCCACCGCGAAGGTCATGGGCGGAGGGACGCCATTGAGCGAAGGGCCTGGGTGGGGGGAGTCTGGCTGGGGATGGGCGCGCTGGGAGGGCCGGGGGCCGGCCTTGCGGCGGCGGTGATGCTGGCTCTGGGGGTGTTTGCCTTCGAGGACGGGCTGCTTGTGGCGCTGGGCCAGCCGGGTGAACCGATCGGCTGGCGCAGCTGGCTGTGGGTGCTGCTGGATCTCTCCATCCCCGCCCAGGTCATCGCGGCGCTGGCCACCCTGCGTCAGCGCGACCGGCTGGAGGCCGAGCTGGTCGCCGCCGCCCACCGTGACCCGCTGACCGGCCTGCCCAACCGCACGGGCTTCACCGAGGCGGCCAGCGCGGCGCTCGCCGCCGTGGCGCGCGTCGGCCGGCCGGTGGTGGGCGCCATGCTCGACATCGACCACTTCAAGGCCATCAACGACGGCTGGGGCCACGCGGCGGGTGATGCGGTGCTGCGGGAGGTGGCCACGGCCATGCGTGGCGTGCTGCGCCCAGGCGACGTGCTGGCCCGCGTCGGCGGCGAGGAGTTCGCGCTGCTGCTGCTCGGCGTGGATACCGAGGCGGCCCAACATCTGCTCGAGCGGCTGCGGGCGGTGGCGGCGATGGTGCCCCACCCCGGAGCGCCGGAGCGGCGCGTCACCCTTTCGGCCGGCCTGGCGCCGGTGCAGGGGCTGGGTCTGGCCGCGCTGGAGAACGGCCTGCGCAGCGCCGACGGCGCCCTCTACGCCGCCAAGGCCGCCGGGCGGAACCGGGTGATGCTGGCGGGCTGACGGGTGTCAGTAAGATTCTTACCTGCTTCTGCGCGCGGGTACGTCCATGCGGATCACGTCCAAGGGCCAGGTGACGATCCCTCTGGACATCCGGCGCCAGTGCGGGCTTCTGCCCCACACCGAGGTGGTCTTCCGTGTCGAGGAGGGGCGCGTGCTGCTGGAGAAGGCCCCTGAGCAGCAGGAGCCCGGGGCCGAGGCGATCCAGCGGCTGCGCCAGGCGCGGCTGCGCACTCGCCTCAGCACCGATGAATTGCTCGCCCTCACCCGCGGAGATGCCGGCTGATGGTGCTGGTCGACTCCAACGTGATCCTGGACGTCGCCACGGACGATCCCCGCTGGAGTGGCTGGAGCGCCCATCAGCTTCATCACTGGTTGGATCGCGGACCGGTGGCGATCAACGCCATCGTGTATGGAGAGATTGCCTTTGCCTGCGAGACGATTGAGTCGGTGGATGCGCTGCTGCCTCCCCATCTGTTCGACTATCGGGCCCTGCCACGGGAGGCGGCTTTCCTGGCCGCCCGGGCCCATGCGGAGTACCGCAGCCGGGGCGGAGAGCGGCGCTCGATCCTGCCGGATTTCCTGATCGGCGCCCATGCGCTGGTGGAGCGCATGCCGTTGCTCACCAGGGATCAGCGCCGCTACCGGCAGGCGTTCCCGGGGTTGGATCTGATCATCCCCTGAGCGTCGCGACCACGACGGGGTTGTTGCCCCCTCAGCCGATCCCCCCCACCACCGGCCACCAGGCCGCCGCCGCCACCAGCTCCGCCTCACTGCAGCCCGCCACCGTCCCGGCGGGCAACCGGGCCGGATCGCCGCCCCCAGCAGCAGGTAGGGATTGGCGGCCAGGTCCGCCACCTTCAGCTCCAGGTGGGCCGGGGCGCCATCGGCTGCGGCGGGTACCAGCCGCAGGGCCGCTTCCCGGTTCTCCACCCCCCACACCTGGAACGGTGCCGACCAGGAACCCGGGGCCAGCCGCCGGTAGGACACCGCCAGCAGGGCCGCCAGCACCGCGGCGCCAGCGTCGCTGAGACCGGCCTCGCCGTCGCCGCCCTCCAGCAGCGCCGCCCCGTCGCGCCGCAGGCTCAGGTGCAGGTGGCCGCCGTTGCCCACCCGCTGCCGGGCTCCAGCGGCGCCAGGGCCGCCCCATCCGCCCGCAGGCGCAGGTCGCCGTCGGGCCGGGCCAGGCGATGGGCGGCAGCGATGGCGCCGTTGGCGTCGAAGGCATCGGCCAGGGGGACCACCTTCACCAGCGGCGCCCCGGCGTGGTTCACCCAGGTGATCGCCACCCAGCGGATCCCCTGGGCGGCCAGCGCCGCGGCCATGGGGGCGGGGGGAGAGGACACGGGCCCGGCAAGCATCTGCCGCCATGATTGGACGGATCGCCGCCGCCTGCATGCCGTCGTGCTCACCCGCGGAGGCTCCACCCGGGCGGCACCGCGCTGCTGCTGGTGGACCTGCAGCAGGGCACCTGCGGTGACGCCCAGCCCCGGCCGGATCCGGACTTCGATCGCCGCTTCCGCGCCACCACCCTGCCGAACGCCGAGCGGGTGCTGGCGGCGGCCCGCCGCGGCGCTCTGGAGGTGATCCACACCGTGATCGCCAACCTCACCGCCGACGGGCGCGACCGCAGCTTTGACGACAAGCGCTGCGGCATGGGCTTCCCGCCCGGCAGCCGCGCCGCCGAGGTGATCGCCGAGCTGGCGCCCCTGGCCGATGAGCTGGTGCTCCCCAAGAGCTCCTCCTCGCCCTTCAGCTCCACCAGCCTCGACGACCTGCTGCGCAACCTGGGCATCCGCACCCTGGTGGTGATCGGGCTGCTCACCGACCAGTGCATCGACCACACCGTGAAGGACGCCGCCGACCGCGGCTACCGGGTGGTGTGCATCCACGACGCCTGCCTGGCGGTGACCCCGGAGCGCCATGCCGCCGCCCTGGACTGCTTCGCCGGCTATGGCGAGCAGATCAGCAGCGGGGAGTTCGTGGCGGCTCTGAACGCAGCGCCCCGCTCTCAGGCGATCGGCTCCGGGTCGTAGTAGACGCCGGAGGCGTTGAACGTGGGCACGGTGGAGATGTACTCCGTCGTCAGGGTGGCGGGGTCGAAGGCAATGATCGTCCGGGTCCGGTCGAGCCACTGCACCCGGGCGGCGCCGGTGACCTTCAGGGTCGCCACCCAGGGGCCCACGACGTTGTCGTTGAGATCGAAGTCGCCATCATCGGGGTGACGCACGTACAGCTTGACGACGCCATGGGCCAGGACCCGGTCCGGGTCGCACAGCCAGTAGCCGGTGCGGCCGGCCAGGATGACCTCGCACACGCGGGAGTGCCCGGCCGCGGCGAAGCAGAGCTGGACGGCCATGGTGGGCGGATCGGCTGCTGAGGTCTTGCGGGGTGCGGGCGTCCCGGCTTGGCATCGGGAGGCCGCTCGGGCCACGCCCACGCCCCACCACCCTCTCCCGAAGCACCCTCGGCTCGCATCCCCAGAACGGGGGATTGCTTGCCGACCAGACGGTTCAGCCCGTGACCGCCGAGCGGCCCTCCAGCGCCGATTCCAGGCTGATCAGACCGGCGGCGATCGACTTGACGACGGCCTTGGTGCGGTTGTCGACCTGGAGCTTCTGGAAGATGTGCTTGATGTGGGTTTTGACCGTCTCAGGGCTGACCACCAGCTCCTGGCTGATCCGCTGGTCGGTCAGGCCCAGCATCAGGTGGTTCAGCACCACCCGCTCGCGATCGGTCAGCGGTTCGATCGGGGCCACGGGCGGCTGCTGCCGCAGCACCGCCGCCACCGGTTCGGGGTAGTAGATGCCGCCGCCGGCCACCACCCGCAGCGCCGGCATGAACAGGCCCGATTCGAAGCAGATGCCGTTGCAGCCACGGGCCAGGGCCTCCCGCACCAGGGTCTCGTTGGCGTCGTCGGCGACCAGCAGGGTCCAGATGGCGGGGTCCATCGCCTTCGTGCGCTCAACCAGGGAGAGCCCGGTGCCCTCCTGCAGCTTCTGGCTGACCACCAGCAGGGACGGCCGCTGCCGCTCCACCAGCCGGAAACCTTCCTCCTCGATCGTGGCGGCCCCCACCAGGCTCTTCTGGACCGGGGTGATGCACATGAAGGCCCCCAGCCATTTCATGTGCTCCAGGCAGGCGACCGTGGTGAGCCCGGCGAGGATCCCCTCCAGCTCCTCCAGCAGGGCGGGGATCCCCGGGATGAGATCCGTGAGGTCCACAGCTGGCGGAACAAGCGGCGTTCATGATCGCTTGGTCCGGGTGCGTCTGGGTCCGCCTGGCTCAGAGAGGATCGGCCCCTTCGCCGAGGATCGCCAGGTAGGCGTCGTAGGCGAACACCCGGTTGCGCCGACCTCCGGTGATTTCCCGGGCGATCCCCAGAGCCACCAGGCTCTCCAGCGCCTTGGCTGCCGTGGGGAAGCTCAACTGGGCCCGGGCCGCGAGCTGGGGAATCCCGATCAAGGGGCGTTGTCTCAGTGCTGCATAAACCTGCCGCACGCTGGTGCCCGATCGCCCCAGTCCCGTGAGCTTGGCTTCGTCGGCCCGGAACAGCTCCAGCAGCCGTTGGGCCGCGTTCACCGCGGCGGCAGCTGTGCTGTCGACGCCTTCCAGGACGAAGGTGACCCACGCCTCCCAGTCCCCATCGCGGCGCACCGCATCGAGGAGTTCGTAGTAGCGGCTGCGGTGCTGCTTGAAGAACAGGCTGAGGTAGAGGAGCGGCTGGCGCAGGATGCCGCCATCCACCAGCATCAGCACGATCAGCAGGCGCCCCAGACGGCCATTGCCATCCAGGAAGGGGTGAATCGTCTCGAACTGCACGTGGGCAAGGGCTGCCTTCACCAGGAGGGGCAGATCGTCCTCGGCATGGAGGAACCTCTCCAGCTCGGCCATGCAGCCTTCCACCTGTCCCGGAGGTGGTGGCACAAAGCGGGCATTGCCCGGCCGGGTCCCGCCGATCCAGTTCTGGCTGCGACGGAACTCCCCCGGCTGCCGATCGGCCCCCCGACCGCGGGCCAGCAGCACGGCGTGGATCTCCTTCAGCAAGCGGGACGAGAGGGGGAAACCGCTGGCGAGCCGGGCCAGGCCGTGATCAAGGGCCGCCACGTAGCTCGACACCTCCACCACATCGTCGAAGGGAATCCCGGGAGCCTCTTCAAGCTCGAACAACAGCAGATCTGACAGGGAAGACTGGGTTCCCTCGATCTGGGACGAGAGCAGGGCCTCCCGACGGACGTAGGCATACAGGAAGAGGTCTGGATCGGGCAGGAGGCTTGAAACGCCATCGAGACGCCCACAGGCGAGGAGGGCGCGATCCTTCAGGGCCAGCCCCAGCCGGCCAAGGTCGAGCGGGGGATGGGGTGGCAGCGGCTCCGGCACGAAGGCTCTGACGGCCTCTCCGGCGGTGCTGGTGATCTCGTAGTGGCCTGTGGTGTCCCGTTGCATCGCTGGAGACGCCCCAACCTTGAATAAGCGCCAGGACTATTCAAGCGAACCGGCACTTCCTTTAGCAAGCCTGTCTCGGAATGCCCGATGCCGATTTCGAACCAGCGACATCCTGCTTGTAAGGCAAAAGGTCAGGCAGCCCACTTCCCTTGCTGTGCAAGCAAACTGGCTGGTGACCGGTCAGGTCTAGCGCACTTTCTAGCGCAGATCTGATAAGGCATGGCCCTGCTTGGCAGCTCCAAGCCCTGCGTCACACGGGGTTTCGCGTGTGGTCGGCAGTTGATCGGGATTCCATCCCTGACCAGGTCTTCCAGCATCCGGCGACTGCCGCTTCAGGGATCGTCCAGACAAAGCAGGACAGGCCCAACAAGCAGCACGCCTTACCTGATGAAGCTGAGCAGAAGCCAGCCCAACGGACAACCGGCGGACTGGGGGGGCAGGATCCGGCACGTCCGAAAGGGCTGGGTAGTCAGGTCAGATACCCAAATCTGGCCCTTTCACGCATCGCCTCGACCTGGTCGTCGTCATCGTCACGGGTGTAGACCGCCGTTGAACGTTGCTGGACCGGCTTGGCTGGGGTGCCGACCAGACGTTGGACGAAAGCTGAATGCTCGTCGGCTTTTTTCGTATTGACGCTGCTGAGCTGGTTGGCGATGTCTTTGAGGCTGCTACCAGCAGGGCCTTCACGATAGATCGTTTCAGGTGCCGTAGAGAGACGGAGGTAGAGCGAAGCCTCTCTTGGCCCGATCTGGTGGGCAGCAAGAAAGGCCTGGTAGGCCAGCTTCTGAGGAAGAGCCTTGAGAGTGCGCAGTGCATCACCGTTCCCTGGGACGCCTTGATCGCTCTGATCGAGCCCTTTTACCCCAAGACCAGCAAGAAGGGCGGCAGGCCTCCCTATCCGCTGGCCACCATGCTGCGGGTTCATCTCCTGCAGCAGTGGTATTCG
>NZ_JAGQCH010000010.1 GCF_024346055.1 Cyanobium sp. Cruz CV13-4-11 | reverse complement strand
CGGCATGTGAAGCGTCTTGCCTGCAATTAGTTGCTATCTGAAGTTCTAGTCGTCCCTCATACCAACGCTCATGCTGTAAGAGCTGCAGTACGACCTGGCGTGACTTGGGAAATTTCAGCAAGCCCTACCTAAGAAAGAGTAGGGACATTCTTGTAAGCCTGAAATCTCAGGGTCGATCAGGGGTGAATGAGGAGCTGATCGATTGGCTTGATGATGCATTGAAGCGTATGTCGTGGCGGAGCTGGGACACGACTCGCACTGGCTTGAAGGTTGTCGGCACCGGACTTCTCGCTTTCCACATCATTCGGAACTCCTTCACTGTCGAGCCTGGCTTGGTGGCGATGTATCTCGCCATCGTTTTCAGCGTTGGTTTCGCCTTCGTTGTGGTCATCTATCCAGCCGTCGATTGGGCCTCCGGGACTCAGCAGACGGCCAGTCAAGGGATGAGTGAGCAGATGGCCAGCGCCATCAAGCGCCATCCCCTGCGTCTGGCTCTGCTGATCCCTGGGGAGGACGGCATCTTCTTTGTTCCCCTTCTATGGGTTGGGATCACGCCCCTCACCGCTGGTGTGGCTGCGGCGGCGTTTGCCGCTGTTCACCTTCCGGAGTATTCGATCAGAGCCTGTGCGCCAAAGTTCGTGTTCTTGTTTGCTGTTGCCATGGTTGTCCTTCCCCAAGGCATTGGATCCGTCGTGGTTGGTCATCTCCTGGTCGATGCCATTGCCTTCACGACATTGAACCTGCTCAGCGCCGATGAGGCGGCCGCCTTATCGCCCGTAGACACCGCCTCAGGCAAGCCCTGAGCCCTCAGGCGTTGCTCCAGGCGCCGTTATCCACCCGCAGGCTCGAGCCGCGCTCGCCCGCAATCACCTCGATGCCGCCGCGGATGCGCTCGCGCAGGGCGCCGACGTGGCTGATCAGGCCGATCAGGCGGCCCCCCTCCCGCAGCCGGTCGAGTTCGTCCATGGCCAGCTGCAGGTTGTCGGGATCAAGGCTGCCGAAGCCCTCGTCGATGAACAGGGCCTCCAGGGGCACGCCGCCGGCGTGGGCCTGCACCGTGTCGGCCACGCCCAGGGCCAGGGCCAGGGAGGCCTGGAAGGTTTCGCCGCCGGAGAGGCTGCTCACCTCCCGCTCCTCGCCGGTGTAGGCATCCAGCACCCGCAGACCCAGGCCGGCGTTGCGACCGCCGTGGCCGCCCTCGTCGGTGAGCCGCAGCTGGTAGCGGCCGGAGGTCATCAGGGTGAGCCGCTGGTTGGCGTAGCCGCAGATGTCGGCGAGGTAGGCCGAGAGCACCCAGCGCTGCAGGGAGATGTAGGGGGCCGCCTTGCCCTGGCAGCGGTTGGCGACGGCGCCCAGGCGCTCGGCCCGCTCCTGCTTCTCCGCCAGATCGCCGGCGCCGGCCCGGTGTTCCGCGGTGAGGCGGGTGATCTCCCGCTGGGCGGCCCGGGCTTCGCTGTGGCGCTCCACGGCCCGGGTGCGGGCCGCATCGGCGCGGGTCACGGCCTCGCCGGCGGCGGCGGTGTCGGGGCGCTGCTCCGGCAGATCGGCCAGATCGGGGGCGGCCAGGAGGTTGCGCTGCTCGATCACCGCCGCCTCGTAGGCCGCGATCCGCTCCACCAGCTTCAGGCGCCAGCTCTCCTCCTGCAGGGCCGCCTCGGCGTCCGCCGCCGTGGCGAACGGTGAGACGGCCAGTTCCTGGCCCAGCCGCCGGGCCGCCTGTTCCAGCTCGCTGGTGGCGCGGGTGTGGGCACCGGCCCCGGCCACCAGGACCTTGAGGGCGGCCTCCAAGGGCCCGAAGGCCCGCAGCACCGCACCCGGCTCCAGCCCCTCCCCCAGCTCCCGCGCCACCTGCTCCGCCAGGGTCCGCTGCCGCTGGCTGGCCTCGGCGGCGGCCCGGCGCTCCAGGGCGATGGCCGTGGCGGCCGCCTCGATGGCCTTGGCCAGCTGCTGGCGTTGCTGCTCCCGATCTGCCGTTCGCTGCTCCAGTGACGGCAGACCGTCGGCCAGGGCCTGGGCCGCCAGCTGGGCCGCAGCGGCGCTGCCGGCGGCCTGGCGGGCGGCGAGCGGATCGGGGCCGTCCCCCGCCTTCTCCAGCACGGCGGCGAGGGCGGCCTGGGCGTTGGCCAGGGCCACTGCGGCCGCCTGCGCTGCCTGGGTGGCCGCGGCCAGGGTCCGTTCCGCGGCGGCGATCGCTCCGTCGTCCACCGCGTCAGCGGAGGGCCGGGCCGGCGCCGGGTGGGCCGTGGCGCCGCAGACCGGGCAGGGGGCGCCGGCGTCCAGACCGCCGGCCAGCCGGGCGGCCATGCCCTCGATCTGGCGCCGCCGCAGGTCGTTGAGGCCGGCGGCCGCCGTGTTGACCTGACGATCGGCGCCGTTCCTGGCGGCCTCGGCCGCCCTGCACCGTTCCTGGGCCGGGACGATGGCTTCGGCGGCCACGGCGCGGCCATCGGCCTCCCGGGCGGCCCGCTGCAGGCCCTCGAGCTGGTCGCGGGCGCTGCGGGCCTGGCTGAGCAGCGCCAGCTCCCGCTCCTGTTCCGACGCCAGCCGCTCCTGCTGGCCGACGGCGGCGGCCCGCCCGGCCTCGGCCTCGCCAGCCCGCTGGCTGGCGGCGGCCGCCGCCCCCCCGGCCTGGGCGGCTTCTTCGGCCTTGCGGGCCAGCTCGCGAACCTCGGCCCCCCGGGCGGCCAGGTCGGCGCCGGCCGCGGCGAGATCTTCGGCGCTGGGCAGGGCCGTCAGGTCGAGCCGATCCACGGAGACCGGCAGCGCCCGCGCCCCGTCCCTGGCCTGGAGTGCTGAGCGCAGCTGGGCCTGCAGCCCCCGCTCCACCCGCACCATCTCCTGGCGCGCTTCCTGTTCGGCCACCAGGCTGGGGCGCAAGGTTTCGGCCCGCTCCGCCAGCTCCAGCTTCTGGCGGTACTCCGCCACCGTCTCCCGTTTGGCGTCCAGTTCACCCAGCCGGGCGCTGGCGGCGGCGCGCCGGTCCCAGCGCTCCGCCTGCGCCGTGAGAGCCGCCTGGGCCGCCTGGGCCGCCGTCAGGCTGGTGACGGCCGACCGCAGGGCGGCTTCGGTGCCCCGCACCACCCCGCCGATCTGCTCCACCAGCATCTCGAGGCCGGCCTGGTCGGCGGGTGGCTCGGGCGGTTCGGGGGCGTGGGGGGCCCAGGCGTCGGCCGCCCGGCGCCGCAGCACCTCCTGCTCCCGGGCCTGGTCCAGCGCCAGGTTCCGCGCCGCGCGGGCCTGGTCTTCGAGCCACCAGCCGGCCCGCTCGTAGATCACCGTGTCGAAGAGGGTTTTGAGCAGGGCTTCGCGCTCCTCGGCCTTGGCCCGCAGCACCTCGGCGAAGCGCCCCTGGGGCAGCAGGATCACCTGGCGGAACTGGGCGGCATTGAGCCCCACCAGGTGTTCCACCTCGCGGGTCACCTCGGTGGTCTTTGCCGCCACGGCCTGGTCCGGTGCCCCGGCGTCCAGGCGGAACAGGACCGCCTGGGACGCCTTCTCGGTGGTGCCCTGGCCGCGGGCCTTGGGCGCGGTGTGGGCGGGGCTGCGCTCCACCCGGTAGCGGGCGCCGCCGCTGGAGAACTCCAGGCTCACCCTCGGCACGGCGGAGGGGGCGGCATGGTCGGAGCGCAGGCCCTTGACGCTGCGGTCGCCGGATACCTCGCCGTAGAGGGCGAAGCAGAGAGCATCGAGCAGGAAGGTCTTGCCGGCGCCGGTGGTGCCGTGGATCAGGAACAGCCCCTCGGCGGCCAGGGCGTCGAAGTCGATCGCCACCGGATCGGCATAGGGCCCGAAGGCCTCGATCGAGAGGCGGTGGGGCTTCACCGCTCCCCTCCCCGTTCCGCCGCCGCCAGGGCCGCCCGCAGCAGTTCGGCCTCCGGCTCGCCGGGCGGCTGGCCCTGCTGGTCGGTGAAGAAAGCGGTGGCCAGCTGCAGCGGCGAACGGGCCTGGCGCACCTGGCGGTGGCGCTCGGCGCCGCCGGCGCGGGCCAGCTCCGGGGGCTCGTGGCGCAGCTCGGCGATGTGGGGGAAGCGGGCCCGCAGGCGGGCCATGGCCTGGAGCGGCAGGGTGTCGTCGGTGAGGATCGCCCGCACCCGCGCCTCGCTGGCGGCGGCGTGGAGGGGGTCGCCGCAGAGCTCCTCGATGGGGCCCCGCAGGGTGCACAGGGGCCGGCCCACCCCCAGGGGCACCACTTGCACGGTGGGGGTGCCGTCGGCGGCCAGCTCCACGATCCGCACCGACTTGACGTGCCGCTCCTCGGAGAAGGAGTAGGCCAGGGGGGTGCCCGAATACGCCACCCGGGGGCCGTCCAGCTGCTGGGAGGCGTGCAGGTGGCCCAGGGCCACGTAATCGAAGCCCGCGAAGGCCGCCACGCTCACCCGGTCGACGTTGCCGATGGTGAGCTCCCGCTCCGACTCCGACGTCTCCCCGCCGGCCACGAAGGTGTGGGCCACCAGCACCGAACGGTGGGGCGGCCGTTCGCGGCGGTCGGCGTGGATCCGCTCGATGGCCAGCCGGGTCACCTCCTCATGGCGCAAGCGCACCGGCCCCCCGGCCAGGGCCGGCCCCACCACCGCCGGCTCCAGGTAGGGCAGGGGATAGATGGCCACCGGCGCGCCACCGCCCCTGGGTGTCACCAGCACCGGCTCGGTGGCCCGGCCCACATCGCCCCGCACCGTGACGCCGAAGGCCGAGAGCAGCGGGTCGTACACCGACACCCGCACATGGGAATCGTGGTTGCCGGCGATGGCCACCACGGCGGTGCCGCCGGCACTGAGCATGGCCAGGGCCCGGTTGAATAGGTCCACCGCCTCAGCCGGCGGGATGGCCCGGTCGTAGAGGTCGCCGGCGATCAGCACCGCATCGACGGCCTGCTCACGCGCCAGTTCGGCGATCCGCTCGATCGCCGCCGCCTGCTCCTCCAGCAGCGAGGCGCCGTGAAAACTGCGGCCCAGATGCCAGTCGGAGGTGTGCAGCAGGCGCATGGGAACAAGGTACCGAGGCCAGCGGCGCCCAGGCGGTCGTCAGTTGGTGCTGGCGGCCGTCAGGGAGTGGAGGGTCTGGACCTGGCCCGGCGAGAGGGCAAAGTTCAGATCGCCGGCGGAACTCGGCACCGTGATCCTCAGGGGCAGGCCATCGGCAGGGGTCGGCTCAAGGCTGCCGGCGTCGAACTGGGAGGACGTGGCCGGGATCGCACCACCGGCAGAGGCCGTGAGCTCTTTGCTGAGGTTGGCGAGACTCCAGTCCTGATCCTTGCCATCACTGAGCAGCAGGGGGCGGGCATGGTCCAGGCTCAGCTTGGGGGACTCCGCATTCAGCCGTAGACGCAGACCCGTGGCCGCGTTGATGTCGGAGCGTTCGTAGAGCATGACGCCGAGGCGGTGCCCCGCGCCGTCATCCAGGTTCCAGTTGCCATCGGTTTCGGCGGCCGTGGCGGCGGGTGGCGACAGCAGCGAGGCCAGGACGAACAGCCCGACCGCCACGATCCCTGAACGGCCGATGTCGGCGAGGCGATGCCAGGGCGTCATCACCATGGAGGTGAAAAAAGCAAGGATTCTTTTCATTGGCGTGTGGTTCTCTGCGGGGACATTTTCAACCTAATAAGATCGCCTGATGCGGCGCAGGCGGATATCCAACGTGTGAGAAGGTTGTCTTCGTCAGTATCCTCGGTAAGCGCAAATAATCCCTCCCCATTCCCAGTGAGAGCCTGAGCATCTGCTTCTTGCCAAGGGTCTCTTTGCCCCCGGAAAGATAGGCAATCTGCAGCAGACTCAGTCCCGCCTGCGGCATCCGTGCAGCGCCGACTTCATCGGAGGGCATCATTGGCTGGCCGCGCTCTGCCCTCCCGCTGCGAGGCAGCGGGCCATGCTGAAGCCATGAACCCCTCCACACCGGCAGCCACCGCTGAGCCAGGCCACTGGGACCAGCGCTACCGGCAGGGCGCCGACGGCTGGGAACTGGGCCGGCCGGCTCCGCCGCTGGAGCGGTTCCTGCGTAGCCATCCCCTCGCTCCCCGGCCGCCGGGGACGGTGCTGGTGCCGGGCTGCGGCCGCGGCCATGAGGCCGCCCTGCTCGAGCAGCTTGGCTTCAGCGCCATCGGCCTGGATTTCAGCGGCGAGGCCTTGGCCGAAGCCCGCTCCCTGCACGGCCCGGATCGGGCCGCTCTGCGCTGGCTGCAGGCCGACCTGTTTGACCAGCAGGCCCTGGAGGCGGCGGGCCTGGCGCCCGGAAGCCTCAGCGGGATCGTGGAGCACACCTGCTTCTGCGCCATCGATCCGGGCCGCCGCGACGCTTACATCGCCACCGTCCGTCGGCTGCTGGCGCCGGGGGGCTGGCTGCTGGGGCTGTTCTGGTGCCACGGCAACCCGGGCGGTCCGCCCTGGGGCAGTGACCCCGAGGTGGTGGCCGCCCAGCTGGCCCGGGCGGGGCTGGTGGCCGAGCTCTGGGAGCCGGCCAGCGGTTCGGTGGACCAGCGCCAGGACGAATGGATCGGCCTGTGGCGCCGGCCGCTACACCCTGTTCCAGGGCATTACGGCCAGCAGGCGGGCCATGCCGCAGAAGCCGGAGATGCCCGCGAAGGTGAGCCCGGCCCCCACGAAGCCGCTCAGCCAGATCCAGCCCGGGGCCACCACCTGGCTGAGGATCACCCCCAGCAGCACCAGGCTGCCGGCGACGATCTGCACCTGGCGCATCAGCGGCAGCGGCGCCCCCTTGAGCTGGTGCACCGGGAAGCCGGCCTGCTGCCAGGCGGGTAGGCCACCGAGCAGGTCGGCGACGGGGTGGGGATGGCCCAGTTGCAGCAGCTGGGACAGTCCCTTGCCGCTGCGGTTGCCGCTCTGGCAGACCAGCACCAGCGGGCCGCGGGGCAGGTCGGCCTGGGCCAGGCGGGAGAGGGGGACGTTGAGGCTGCCGGCGATGTGGCCGGTGGCGTACTCCATCGGTTCGCGCACATCGATCACGCTGACCTCACCGGAGGCCAGCCGTTCGGCCAGGTCGTGGGCGCCCAGGCGGCTGGGGGTGGTCACAGGTGTGCTGGTCATGGTTGTGGGGGTCATGGAGGGAGGAAGGAGTGGGATGGAATTCACATGGCAAGCACTTCAGGCCTGCACGACCCCGTCCAGGGGGAAGCCCTCGGCGGCCCAGCGGCTCAGGCCGCCGTGGAGGTTGGCCACCTGCAGGCGGCCGGCCTTGAGCAGCTGCTGGGTGGCGAGGGCCGAGCGGCTGCCCGAATGGCAGACCACCACCAGCGGGCGACCGGCGGGGATCTCGGCTGAGCGGCTCTCCAGTTCCGGCAGGGGGATCAGCAGGCTGCCGCCCACATGCCCGTCGGGCCCGGCGAACTCCTCGGCGGAGCGCACATCGAGCACGGTGACGTCGCCGCGGTGGGCGGCCACCCAGGCGGGGCTGAGTTCGGGCAGTCCGGCGTAGCTGCGCGCCATCGGTGCCCAGGCCGGCGCGGCGCTGGCCTCGCGGGGCTTGCCGGAGCGCATGTTGCCGGGCAGGGCCTGGGCGATCCGGTGGGGATGGGGCAGCCGCATGTTCTCCATGTGGCCCACGAAGTCCCGCTCGGTGGCGTTGCCGCCGAGGCGGGCGTTGAAGGCCTTCTCCTCGGTGACGGAGGTGACATGGCGGCCGGTGTAGTCGTGGCCGGGGTACAGCAGGCAGTGATCGGGGAGGGTGAGGATCTGGCCGGTGATCGAGGCCCAGAGGGTGTGGGCGTCGCCCTGCTGGAAGTCGCAGCGGCCGCAGCCGCGCACCAGCAAGGCGTCGCCGGTGAAGGCCATCGTGTGGTCGTCGAGCACGAAGGTGAGGCAGCCGTCGGTGTGGCCGGGGGTGGCGCGCACCTCCACGTGGCGGCCGCCGAAGAGGACGCGATCGCCGTGCTTCAGGGGACGGGTGACGTTCTCGGCGCCGACGCAGGCGGCCAGGCCGATGGCACAGCCGGTGGCCTCGTGCATCAGCCAGCTGCCAGTCACGTGGTCGGCATGGGCGTGGGTGTCGATCGACGCCACCAGCTCGAGGCCCAGTTCCCGGATCAGCGCCAGGTCGCGGTCGTGCTGCTCGAAGACCGAATCGACCAGCAGGGCCTGGCGGCTGGCCACATCCACCAGCAGGTAGGTGAAGGTGCCGGTGTCGGCATCGAACAGCTGGCGGAACAGCAGTGGGGCACCCCCGGCGGCGGCGGCGAGGCAGAGGGAAGGCGCTGGGGCGACGGCCATCGGTGCTCAGGCATCAAGTGTTATGACTATAGCCGCATAGCAGGGAAGGCGGGTGATTCTGCGGCGCATCTGCAGATCGCCGGCGGCCGTGCTCCGCGCCTCAGGGCGCCAGCCGCTCGATGGTCCAGGCCGGGGCGCCCGCTTCCTCGCCGGGTGCGATGGGGTCGGCAGGCCGGTAGCGGAAGCGATCGTGCAGGCGGTTGCTGCGGCCCTGCCAGAACTCGAACTCGAACGGCACCACCCGCAGGCCGCCCCAGGCCGGTGGCAGCGGCACTTCGCCATCGGCGAAGCGGCGTTTCATGGCGTCCCACTGCATCTCCAGGATCGAGCGGGAGCTGATCACGGCGCTCTGCTGCGACACCCAGGCCCCCAGCCGGCTGCCGACCGGCCGCGAGAGGAAGTAGGCCAGCGATTCGGCGGCGCTGATCCGCTCGGCCCGGCCCAGGATGGCCACCTGCCGCTCCAGCCCGTACCAGGGAAACAGCAGGCTCACCTCCGGATGGGCGCCGATCTCGCTGGCCTTGCGGCTTTCGTAGTGGGTGAAGAACACAAAGCCCCGCCCGTCGAAGGCCTTGAGCAACACGGTGCGGGCGCTGGGGCGCACACCATCGCTGGTGCCCAGCACCATGGCGTTGGGCTCGTCCAGCTCGGCCGCCACCGCCTGATCGAACCAGCGGCGGAACTGCGCCACAGGATCGGCCGCCAGATCCCCCCGCCGCAGCGCCTGGCGCCGGTAGTCGCGGCGCAGCTGGGCGGGATCGGTGGGGGTGGCTGGATCGCCCATGGCCAGCCGTCGCGCGGCGTCGTGCTTGCCCCAGCCTGGGGCCTGCGGCGCCATGGGTCAGCCCTCCTATCGTGCTACCTGCCACTGCAGGTGGGAGTCCATGGATCCAGCGACGGACGGCGACGCCCACCAGCGGCTGCGTTCCCAGGGGTTGAGGCCGATCCAGATCTGGGTGCCCGACGTGCGCTCACCCCGGTTCGCCTCCGAGGCCCGTCGCCAGAGCCTTCTGGCCAATGCCGGACCCCTGGAGGCCGAAGACCAGGCCTTCGTGGACGCCATCTCCGTGTGGCCGGATCAGGCTCAGGAATGAATCGCGGCGATCGTGCAGGACGATGCTTTCGACGCCAGGGATTCGGTGACGATCTGTCCGCTCACGAGCCAGACCACGGACCTCCCCCTGTTCCGAATCCCGGTGGAACCCTCACCCAACAATGGTCTGGCCGTCTCCAGTTGCCTGATGGTGGACAAGCTCACCACCGTGCCCCGCGCACGGCTGGGTCGAAGGATCGGGATCCTCGATGACCCGCTTCTGGTGCGGATGAATCGCTCCATCCTGGTCTTCCTCGGCCTGGCCCGCTGATCGCCCAGGTGAAGGCGTCATCACTGAGAACCCAATCCAGTTGCTGCCGGCCTTTGTGCACTCGCTGTTGCTCTGAGGGCGGCGTACAGCTCAGCTCAAGGAGTTGAACGAATCTCCACCCAGGGCTCAGTTTCGCTGAGGCTGGCCATCGCTTGATTGAGGTGGCGCAGCAGGATCCGCTGGAGCGAGACGTTGGACGTATTCCCGACCCGAAGCCAGATCACCTGGGGAGGTGGGCCTTGCTGAGCGAGAAGGTTGAGGAAATCCCTGTCCTTGGTCATCACTACAGCTCCTGCCTCCTTCGCCTTCAGGAAGATCTGCCGATCCTCGGCATCTCGCAGGCCCAGATCTCTGACCGGGAACGTCTGGATGCCGGGGAAGCTGCTGCTGATCCACTTGGAGAGCGCTGGTGACAGCTGCGCGTCGAGCCAGAGAATCACGCCACCAGCACGGGATGATCGACTTCACGCGCCGCGTAGCTCAGGGCTGCTGGGAGATCCTCAGCTTCAAGATCGGGGAGCTCGGCGAGGATCTGCTCGCTGCTGAGGCCGGCGGCGTAGAGGTCGAGCACATCACTCACGCGGATGCGCATACCCCGGATGCAGGGCTTGCCACCGCATTGCGCGGGGTTGTGGGTGATCCGGGAGGAGGTCATCAGGCCAGGTTAGGCGCCCCTCTTGGACAGAGCGCAACACCTGGGCTACCTGCCCTGCACAACCTTGGTCGTGTCTGCCCGTACCCCAAACGGTCCCCAGTCCAGGCAGACTCCCTCCAGCGACGACTGACCTGATCCACCAGTGCCCGATCCGGATCAGCTGAACGACTTCCTCGAAGCCCTGGGAAAGGCCGGCAGCCCCGCCAGGAACTCGACCCTGCGGGAAGCACTCGGCTGGGAGGAGACCCTCTACGAGGAGGTGAAGGCGGAACTGGTGGCCAAAGGGATCGTGGTGCGCGGCCGGGGCCGCAGCGACAGCGTTTCTCTGGTGGGCGCCGAGCCGGTGTCCCAAGCGGCGGCACCGGCCAGTAACGGCCGCAAAGGAAAAGCCGCCGGCAACGGCACCGCCAACCTGGGCTTTGAGGCCAAGCTCTGGCTCACGGCCGACAAGCTGCGCAACAACATGGACGCGGCCGAGTACAAGCACGTGGTGCTCGGCCTGATCTTCCTCAAATACATCTCCGACAGCTTCGAAGAGCACCGCGCCAAGCTGCTGGCAGGCGTTGGCGACTACGAGGGAGCCGACCCGGAAGACCCCGACGAATACAAGGCCGAGAACGTATTCTGGGTGCCGGCCGAGGCGCGCTGGAGCCACCTGCAGGCCCATGCCAGGGAGGCCACGATCGGCAAGCTGGTGGACGACGCCATGGTGGCGATCGAGCGTGACAACCCGCGCCTCAAGGGCGTGCTGCCGAAGGACTACGCCCGTCCGGGCCTCGACAAGCAGCGTCTGGGGGAACTGATCGATGTGATCGCCACGATTGAACTCACCGCCGCCAGCGAGGGCGAGCAGACCCATCGATCGGTGGATCTGCTGGGCCGGGTGTACGAATACTTCCTCACCCGCTTTGCCTCAGCCGAGGGCAAGAACGGCGGCCAGTTCTACACGCCGAGCTGTGTGGTGCGCTGCCTGGTGGAGATGCTGGAGCCCTACAGGGGCCGAATCTACGACCCCTGCTGCGGCTCCGGCGGCATGTTCGTGCAGAGCGAGAAGTTTGTGGAAAGCCACGGCGGCAAGCTGGGCGATATTTCGATCTATGGCCAGGAGAGCAACGCCACTACCCGCCGCCTGGCGGTGATGAACCTGGCCCTGCGTGGCATCGAGGCCGACTTCGGCCCCGAGCACGCCGACAGCTTCCGCCGTGACCTGCATCCGGATCTGCGGGCGGATTATGTGCTCGCCAACCCGCCCTTCAACGACTCCGACTGGTTCCGCAAGGACGACGACGTGCGCTGGCAGTACGGCGTGCCGCCCAAGGGCAATGCCAACTTCGCCTGGGTGCAGCACTTCATCCACCACCTGGCGCCGCAGGGTATGGCCGGCTTCGTGCTCGCCAATGGGAGCATGAGTTCCAATCAGAGCGGTGAAGGAGAGATCCGCCGCGCCCTGATCGAGGCGGACCTAGTGGACTGCATGGTGGCCCTACCGGGCCAGCTCTTCTACAGCACCCAGATCCCGGTGTGTCTGTGGTTCCTGGCCAAGAGCAAGGCCGCCGATGGCCAACGGGGCTTCCGCGATCGGCGCGGGCACACGCTGTTCATCGATGCCCGCAAGCTCGGCACCCTAATCGATCGGGTGCACCGGGAGCTGCTGGAGGCCGACTTGGCGAAGATCAGCGGCACCTATCACCGCTGGCGGGGAGTGAACGGCGCGGACGACTACGAAAATGTGCCGGGCTTCTGTAAGTCCGCCACCACTGCCGAGATCGCTACCCATGGCCACGTGCTCACGGCAGGGCGGTACGTGGGGGCGGAGGAGGTCGACGACGACGGTGAGCCGTTTGAGGAGAAGATGCCGCGGCTGGTGGCTGAGCTGGAGGCTCAGTTTACGGAGTCCGCAGAACTGGAGCGGGCCATCAAAGCCAATCTACGGGGGCTGGGTTATGGCGGGTGAATGGGAGGAAACAACGCTCGGCGCCGAAGCAGATTTACTAACGGGCTTCCCCTTCAAAAGCGAACGCTACACCGATTCGCCCGATAGCATCCCTCTTGTTCGTGGTGACAACATTGTTCAAGGCGCAATGCGATGGGATGGCGTCAAGAGATGGCCTATCTCTGAGCGTGGCCAATACTCTATGTATGAGCTTAGTGAAAATGACGTTGTTCTGGCGATGGATCGACCTTGGATTGAGGCTGGACTCAAGTATGCAACCATTTCCAAGCATGACCTCCCGTGTCTGCTTGTTCAGCGAACCGCGAGACTTCGGGGCGGCCCAAATCTTGAAACCAAATTTCTCCGCTACATCATCGGCAGTCGGGAGTTCACCCAGCACATCCACGCCATAACTACTGGCACTGCTGTTCCTCATATCAGTGGGAAGCAAATCAAGGACTTCAAATTTCTACTCCCACCCCTCGCAGAGCAAAAAGCAATCGCCGAGTTACTCGGGGCGCTGGACGACAAGATCGAGTTGAACCGGCGGATGAACGCGACGCTGGAGGCGATGGCGCGGGCGCTGTTCCAGAACTGGTTCGTGGATTTCGAGCCTGTTCGGGCCAAGCTTGATGGGCGGCAGCCCCTTGGGCTCGATCCAGCCACAGCCGCCCTTTTCCCTGAACACGTGGAAGACTCACCTCTCGGCAAGAAACCAAACGGTTGGCAAGTCACTACGCTCGACAACGTGCTTGCTGTGTTGGAAACAGGCGGTCGACCAAAGGGTGGAGTTGGTGGAATCACGAGTGGTGTCCCCAGCATCGGGGCAGAGAGCATCGTGAGCGTCGGCATGTTCGACTTTGGCAAGACGAAGTTCGTGCCGGTCGAGTTCTACCAAGGAATGAAGAAGGGCCACATCGAGAGCCACGACGTGCTGCTTTACAAAGACGGCGGACGCCCCGGCGAATACGAGCCACACGTGAGTATGTTCGGCGACGGATTCCCATTTGAGAAATGCAGCATCAACGAGCACGTCTATCGACTGCGAACCAACGAGCACCTCAGTCAAGAGTATCTCTACTTTTGGATGACCTCAGAGTTCGCCTTCGCCGAAATGAGAATCAAAGGAACTGGCGTCGCCATCCCCGGGCTGAACTCAACCGCCGTTCGTTCGCTTGGCGTGCTGGTTCCACCGCATCCCATCCTCGAAGCGTTTACGAAACAAGCCGCGCCGCTGGTGACCCGAATCCTCTCCAACGCGAAGCAATCCCGCACCCTCGCAACTCTTCGCGACACGCTGCTGCCGAAGCTGCTGAGCGGAGAGTTGAGCATTAACTGAGACAAACCCATGAGAAAACCAACTGCATCAGCTTCGTCGCCATCACTACAACCGCCTGCCTCACCTAGTGCGGTTTCGACTTCCGGCAAGTCCATGTTTTTTGACCCCGAAGCTGCTGCATGGAAGGAGTTAAAGCCGGATATTCCAGCGGACACCGACTCATCCGAGGAGCAGAGAATTTTGACTGCATCGAAAGGTGCCAAAGAAGAACTGAAGAGTTTTCTGCTTTCCTCCCTCCAGATGCAGCATGTTGTTGTGCTTGCAGGTAGTGGAACGTCGTTAGGACCGGTCACGAAAGGACCTTCGATGTGGAATCTATGGGATTACTGCGTGAATAGCAATCCTGGAACGGACAACGATGAACGAACAATTTCGGCCACAGCATCGAATGTGATTGCCGAAACTGGATACGATGTCGCGAGTGAGAAAGAGAACATCGAAGCTCTTCTCTCCCGATGTGAGGCCTATTTACAGGTGAAGACAAGCGCAGACGTGACAGCCTTCATCACGGAGTCGAAGAGGGTGATTCTGGAAAAGTGCTCTGAGTTTCTCGACCTAGAGGATGCAACACAGCTTGCAGCTCATCGCACTTTTCTACACAGGCTTTCCCGGCGTCGCGTCCGAGATTCCCGTCTGAAACTTTTCACGACGAACTACGATTTATGTTTTGAAACTGCTGCGGGAAAGCAAGGGTTGGTCGTGCTCGACGGTTTCTCGTTTTCTCAGCCGCGACAGTTTGATCCGCGCTTCTTCTTGTATGACATTGTACGTAGACCGGCTACTGGCGACGAAATCGGGACACCGCTGGAAGGTGTCTTCCACATGTATAAGCTTCACGGCTCGGTCAACTGGTCTCGCAACCCTGTAGAGGAAATAGTGGTGGAGCAGAATCCATCTCCAGAATCTGCTTGCCTGATCTACCCAGCAAAGGGAAAGTATCAGCAGTCGTACGTTCAGCCACACCTTGAGCTAATTTCGCAGTATTTCTCAGTGCTCCGCGAACCTAACACTTGCCTTATCGTTATTGGATTTGGATTCAACGACGATCACTTGTCCGAGCCAATTCTTGCAGCTGTGAGAACAAATCCTCACCTACGCTTGATTGTCGTCAATCCATCGGCTGATTCGCTCACACTGCAATCACATGAGCAGAACAAGTACTGGGGTACTCTGCTTGACTTGGCCAAGCAAGGCGAAGATGTGTGGCTCATTAAGGCGAAATTCGGAGATTTTGCAGAGATGATTCCCGATCTTAAATCCTTGACTCCTGCTCAGCGCCTCACTCGTGACATCAAACTCGTAGCTAGTACATAATGAGCAGGTCATCCAACATCGAGGACGCGTTCCCAAGGGGATTACTGCGCCCTGAATTATTCATCGGAGTTTTGTCCTCCGTGGCAGCTCAGGCTGTCCGCTTCAATTTGAATGATGCAGGGTCACCCAGTGGAGCGCACTTTCTCGGAGGTCGTTATGGGAAAGGTGAGGTCGGGGAGTTCGTGCTGATTGAAGGCCAGATCAATTTGTTGCTCGGTCGCGTGGTTGAGATTCATCTTCCTGAATCAGAAAGACGCTCTGTAGATGCATCCCATTCAAAGGTGTCGGACCTCGATGCTTTGGGCACAATACAACTTCTCGGTTCGGTCGCGATGGATTCGCTGCGCGTCACTGCTGGGGTTGAATCCTACCCTCGATTGGGAGACCGGGTTTACGCTGCTCCGCACAAATTCGTCGCAGATCTGCCGAGCTTGATGCAGCCGGAGGGAAGTCCGGAAAGTAAAGTGCTACTCCGCCTAGGTTCTATCGATGTTGCACTTGAAAGTTCAGTTTCGATACGACCGGAAAAATTGTTCGGGCGTCACTGCGCGATCTTGGGCACCACTGGAGGTGGTAAGAGTTGGACAACTGCTCGCATCATTGAAGAATGTCTGAAACACAAAACCAAGATCATCCTCTTGGACGCTACCGGTGAGTATCGAGGATTCTCGGGACCATCCGTGTCCCACTTTCACCTTGGCTCTCCAATTTACACGGCTACAGCGTCTTTGCCTTGTTCACTTCCACCGACTTGCTTTATTGAGTCGGACTTCATTGCGCTATTTGAGCCCGCAGGGAAAGTACAGGGGCCAAAAATGCGTGCTGCCATCCGTAGCTTGCGTTTGGCGAAGCTGGCTCCCGCTATCGCACCAAACGGTTTTATCAAGAAGATCGACCAGCTTAAAGCTGCTGTTAATGCAGAAGAGCAGAAGACTGGAGTGTCCGAGAAGCTCGATGATCCTAGACAGGAATTCGATGTAATGAAGCTCGTTGCCCAAATTGAGCAGGAGTGTGTTTGGCCAGATGGCAGAAATTGGACGACAAAGCAAAGCGACCCATCAAAATGGGGTGGTGAAACCGGTGACTTCTCCTACTGCCTATCGCTTGTCTCGCGGATTAACGCGGTCCTGACCTCGAATGCATTCTCGTGTGTGTTTATGTCTGCTGATCCCGCTTTGACAGTAGCTATTGACGATTTTGCGACAAACGACAACCGACTGCTGCGCGTCTGCCTTAGCGGGGTGGCATACGAGTTTAAAGCGCGCGAAATCGTTGCGAATGTTGTAGGAAGGCACCTTCTAAACAAGGCAAGATCAGGCGCATTCACTGACTCACCAGTTGTTGTTATTGTTGATGAAGCCCACAACTTTCTTGGAAGGCATATTGGAGGCGAAGATGCCGTTGCGAGGCTAGATGCCTTTGAACTAATTGCCAAGGAAGGGCGTAAGTATGGTTTAAACATTTGCCTGGCAACCCAACGGCCACGAGATATCACCGAAGGAGTTTTGAGTCAGATGGGCACGCTTGTTGTTCATCGATTGACAAATGAACGCGATCGCGATGTGGTCGAACGCGCATGTGGAGAAATCGATCGTTCAGCTTCCTCTTTTCTCCCAAACCTGAAGCCGGGCGAAGCTGCAATCATTGGGGCGGATTTTCCGATTCCTCTGACAATTCAAATCTTCCCTCCCGAGGTGCAGCCGAAATCAGACGGCCCAGACTATCAAATGCATTGGCAACTTGATCCCCCCATGCCGTGAACCTCAATCATTCTATTGAAGAAGCTGCATCACCTGCCTGCTTCCAGGTGTTGGACTATGCCTTGCTCCCTGGGTTCCATCTGGAGCCTGGGAACACCATCTCAAGCCCAGACGACGCTTGTGGCCCTGCGCCTCGATTTTCGACGCCCAGCTCCCCGAATTTCGGCGCCCAGCTCCCCGAATTTGGTCGTCTGCTGCCCGAACTTGGCCTCCAGCTCCCCGAATTTGAGCGCCAGCTCCCCGAATTTTCCCGAGCAGCGCGACCTTGAGGGTTGCTTGGTGGCAGGTCAGCTGCCATTTCCTGTGGTGGATGATCTGGCGCCGCTCTGAGAAGCTTTGCGCTCCCGTTTGGAAGCAATGGCATCAGAGCCACGAATCAAGAGAAAGCTGGATCGCCAGGTGCTCATTGATGTCGTCCTGGACCTTTGCGAAGAACGGTTCATCACCCTCCGCTGCCTGGCAGAACTGGTGAATCGGAAGCCCGACACCCTCCGGGATCAGTACCTCAAAGTGCTCGTCCGCCAGCGGCAGCTCAGCCTTGCCTTCCCGAAAACGCCCAACCACGAACGCCAGGCGTACACAACCGTCAAGCCGACCGCCCCATGACCAATCCCCGCCCTTTCGCCCTGCGCTTGTTCGTGCCTTCCGGGCTCCCAGAGGGCATGCGCATCGTGGAGAAGACGAACTGGAGCGGCATCGGCTACGTGATCCCTCGCTCCCAGCTCAAGGAGTTCACCCAGCGCCCGGAGGCCGGTCGTCCTGGCGTGTACGTGCTCACGGGTCCCGACCCTGAGGACGGTGGCGCCGACCTTGCCTACATCGGTGAGGCGGACCCCCTCGGACGGCGTCTTGAGCAACACCAGGCCAAGGAGTTCTGGACCACCGCCTACGCCTTCACCTCCAAGGACGGCTACCTGAACAAGGCCCATGCCCAGCACCTGGAGGCCAGGCTGATCGGGCTGGCCCAGGCGGCGAAGCGCTGCCGGTTGGAGAACGTGGTGCAGGGTCACGCGGTCAACCTGGCCGAGATGGACCGCGCTGAGGCTGAGGGCTTCCTGGACGAGGTGCTGGTCTGCTGTCCAGTGCTCGGGCTCAGGGCCTTTGAGCAGCCACCCAGCTTCCCCTCCATCAATCCCAGCAAGCTCTTCTTCCTCAGGGGTCCGGACTCCGAGGGCAGGGGATACGAGTCACCGAACGGGTTCACTGTTCTCAATGGGGCCAAGGGGCGCCGCGACTTCACCGCCAGCTCTCCCGACGCCCTGATGCGTACCCGGGAGCAACTCATCCGCCAGGGCGTCCTTGCCAGGCAGGACAACCAGGTGGAGCTGCTCCAGGACTACGAGTTTAAGTCGCCGTCCCAGGCGGCGGGGCTGCTGCTCGCCCGCAGT
Organism: Cyanobium sp. Cruz CV13-4-11; assembly: GCF_024346055.1. Lineage (GTDB taxonomy): Bacteria > Cyanobacteriota > Cyanobacteriia > PCC-6307 > Cyanobiaceae > Cyanobium. The sequence continues at coordinate 89,826 of NZ_JAGQCH010000010.1, read as the reverse complement.
GCCAACGGCCGGCTCGAGTGGAAAGATGCCGCCGGGATCACCCTCAAGGAGCACCAGGAGCGGGCGGCGGCGGCAGCCTCCGCAGACGCTGATCCGTGAGGTCCCACCCCACCCACCTGCCAACCGGGCTGATCCCATCTAGCGTCTGGCCAGTGACGGGCTCCCTGGTGAGACCGATGTTGAGTGACGGCGCTCCCCAAAAGCCCTGGGCGGTGACCCCCGAAAAGATCGCGGAAGCCTTGCTCCGGTTGGTCGCCGCGGCCTCTCCCACGTGCCTGATCGCTTTTGGCTCTGCTGCCACAGGGGATCTGAGCATTGCCAACGACCTTGATCTTCTGGTGGTGGAAGCCCAGGTGGCCGACCGCTACCAGGAAATGCTGCGCCTGCGCCGTGTCCTGCGCGGGCTGCTGATGCCAATCGACCTGATCGTGACAAGCCAGGCCCTCTACGACTCCCGCGCCCAAGTGCCGGGCACGGTGGAGTTCGCCGCCCGCACACAAGGCCGGGTGCTCTATGCGGGCGATTGACCAGGCCCATCATGACGAGCCTCGCAGAGACCAGCAGTGGCGAGATCCTCGTGTATGAGGCTCCCGACGGCAGTGCTCAGGTTGATGTCCGCCTCGACCGGGAAACGGTTTGGCTCAACCAGGAGCAGATGGCCGAATTGTTCGGCAGGGAGCGCTCTGTCGTCACCAAGCACATCCGCAACGTCTTCAAGGAAGGCGAGCTGGACTCCAAGGCAACCAGTGCAAAATTTGCACAGGTTCGTTCGGAGGGGGGGCGGACGGTCACGCGGGACGTGGACCACTACAACCTCGATGTGATCATCTCGGTGGGCTATCGGGTGAAATCCCAACGCGGCACGCAGTTCCGCATCTGGGCCACCCGCACGCTCCGTGAGCATCTGGTGCGCGGCTACACGCTCAACCAACAGCGCTTTGCGCGCAATGCCGCAGAGCTGGAAACCGCACTGAACCTGGTGCGCAGGGCCGCCGCCGGCGAGGCGCTCACCTCGGACCAGGGCCGGGGGCTCGTTGATGTGATCGCCCGGTACACCCAGACCTTCCTCCTGCTGCAGGGCTACGACGAGGGCCTACTCACCGAGGCCAAGGGTGTTCCTGGTGGTGTGCTGCTGGCCCCGAGCGAGGCGAGGGCCGCGGTCGCCCGTCTGAAGGCTGATCTGATCGCACGGGGCGAGGCCACCGAGCTGTTCGGTTGTGAGCCCAAGGACGGATTGGCCGCCCTGCTCGGCAATCTCGACCAGAGCGTTTTCGGTGATCCGGCCTATCCAACAATCGAGTCGAAAGCGGCGCATCTTCTCTATTTTGTCGTCAAGGACCACCCCTTTACCGATGGCAACAAGCGCATCGGCTCCTTCCTGTTCGTCGACTTCCTGAATCGCAACGGCCGGCTCTTCCGCAATGGTGAGGTAGTGATCAACGATGTAGGGCTCGCGGCGCTTGCGCTGCTCGTCGCCGAATCGGCACCGAAGGACAAGGACGTCATGATCCGGCTGGTGATGCATATGCTCACAGGGCCGCCCCGATGACCCTCAACGAAGCCCTCATCGAAGAGGCGGCCCTCGGCTGGTTCCAGGAGCTGGGCTATGTCGTGCTCCCCGGCCCCCAGCTGGCTCCCGGCGAACCGGCGGCGGAGCGGGAATCGTTCAGCGATGTGGTTCTGGTGGGCCGGTTGCGCGAGGCCATCCGTCAGCTGAACCCGGCCATTCCTGAAGATGCCCGGGAAGAGGCCCTGCGCAAGCTGTTGCGCCTGGCCACGCCGTCGTTGCTGCAGACCAACCGCGCCTTCCACCGTCTGCTCCGTGAGGGCGTACCGGTGGAATACCCACGGGCCGATGGCAGCATCGCCGGCGACCATGTGCGGCTGGTCGACTTCGCCGCCGTTGCCGCCAACGACTGGCTGGTGCTGAACCAGTTCTCGGTGAGTGATGGCCAGCACAACCGCCGGCCCGATCTGGTGGTGTTCCTCAACGGACTTCCCCTTGGCCTGATCGAGCTCAAGAACGCCGCCGCTGAAGGCGCCACCATCTGGAGCGCCTACGCCCAGCTGCAGACCTACAAGGCCGAGATTCCCACGCTCCTCCAGTACAACGCCGCCCTGGTGGTGAGTGATGGGTTGCAGGCGCGCATCGGCTCGCTCACGGCCAACCAGGAGTGGTTCAAGGTGTGGCGCAGCATTGATGGCGAGGCGCACGCCCCCGCCACGGCCCTGGAGCTGGAAACGCTCATCCGTGGCGTGTTCGAGCCGCAGCGCTTTCTTGATCTGCTGCAGCACTTCATCGTCTTCGAGGAAGACCCGGATTCCGGCGCCCTGCACAAGATCATCGCCGGCTACCACCAGTTCCATGCCGTGAACGCAGCGGTGCAGGAAACCGTGCGCGCCAGCGGCCTCGGCCAGGCAGCCCGCAGCCAGGGCGGCCGGCCGGGCGACCGCCGTGCCGGCGTGGTGTGGCACACCCAGGGCAGTGGCAAGAGCTTCTCGATGCTCTTCTACGCCGCCCGCATCGTGCGCCATCCGGCGATGCAGAACCCCACCCTGGTGGTGCTCACCGATCGCAACGACCTCGACGACCAGCTCTTCGGCCAGTTCCAGCGCTGCGCCGACCTCCTCGGCCAGACGCCCATGCAGGCCGCCAGTCGCGAGCAGCTGCGCGAGCTGCTCAACCGGGCCAGCGGTGGCGTGGTGTTCACCACGATTCAGAAGTTCATGCCGGACAAGGGCGAAGCGATGCCCGAGCTGAGCGCCCGAGCGAACATCGTGGTGATCGCCGATGAAGCCCACCGCAGCCAGTACGGCTTCGGCGGCAAAGTCAACGAGAAAACCGGCGTGATCTCCTACGGCTTCGCCAGCAACCTGCGCGATGCCCTCCCCAACGCCTCCTTCATCGGCTTCACCGGCACGCCGATCGAGCAGACCGACGCCAACACCCGCGCCGTGTTCGGCGATTACATCTCCATCTACGACATCCAGCGCGCCGTGGCCGACAAGGCAACCGTGCCGATCTACTACGAGAGCCGCATCTCCAAACTCTCCCTCAATGCCGCCGCAATCCCCAGGCTCGACGCCGAATTCGAGGAGATCACCGAAGGCGAAGAGTTCACCCAAAAGGAAAAGCTGAAAACCAAGTGGGCCGCCCTCGAAGCGCTGGTGGGCGATCCCAAGCGCCTCGCCCTCGTGGCCGCCGATCTGGTGGCGCACGTGGAGAAACGTCTGGAGGCGATGGATGGCAAGGCGATGGTGGTGTGCATGAGCCGCCGCATCTGCGTGGATCTCTACAACGCCCTGATCCAGCTGCGGCCCGAATGGGCGGACGACACCCTCAAGGTGGTGATGACGGGCAGCGCCGAAGAGGGCCCCGACTGGCAGCCCCACATCCGCAGCAAAGAGGCTCGCCGCAAACTCGCCAATCGCTTCAAGGACGCCGCCGATCCGTTCAGGATCGTGATCGTGCGCGACATGTGGCTCACCGGCTTCGATGCCCCCTGTCTGCACACCATGTATGCCGACAAGCCGATGCAGGGCCACGGCCTGATGCAGGCCATCGCCCGTGTGAACCGGGTGTTCCGCGACAAGCCTGGCGGCCTGGTGGTGGATTATCTCGGCCTCGCCGATCAGCTCAAGCGGGCTCTTGCCACCTACACCGAAAGCGGCGGCCGGGGCGACCCTGCTCCCCTTGTGATCCAGGCCATCGCCGTGATGCTCGAAAAACACGGCATCGCCTCGGATCTCCTGCATGGTTTCGACTGGTCCGCCTGGACCAATGGCACCCCTACCCAGCGCCTGCAGCTTCTTCCCGCCGGCCAGGAGCACATCCTTTTGCAGGAGAACGGCAAGCAACGCTGGCTGCAGGTGGTGGCCGAACTCTCCCGCGCCTTCGCCCTCTGCGCCGCCAGCGACGAGGCCACCGCCATCCGCGACGACGTGAGTTTCTTCCAGGCGTTGCAGGCCGCCCTCGCCAAGCAAACCAGCAGCACCAGCAAAACGCCCGAGCAGATCGATGCCGCCATCCGCCAGCTGGTGAGCAAGGCGATCACCACCGAAGGCCAGGTGATCGATGTGTTCACCGCCGCCGGCCTGCCCAAGCCCGACATCTCGATCCTCAGCGACCAGTTCCTCGCCGAGGTGCGTGGCCTCAAGCACAGGAACGTGGCCGCCGAGCTGCTGGAGAAGCTGCTCAAAGACGAACTGAAAGTGCGCTCCAAGCGCAACCTCGTGCAGAGCCAGGTGTTCTCCGAGAAGCTCAAGAAAGCCCTCAACGCCTACCACAACCGCGCCATCACCACCGCCGAGGTGATCGAAGAGCTGATCGCCCTCGCTAAGGAACTCGATGCCGCCAGCAAGCGCGGCGAATCCCTTGGCCTCACCGACGACGAAGTGGCCTTCTACGACGCCCTCGCCGCCAACGACAGCGCCGTGCAGGCCATGGGTGACGCCAAGCTCAAAGTGATCGCTGCCGAACTGATCACCCAGGTGAAGAAGAGCGTCTCGATCGACTGGACCCTGCGGGAAGGCGCCCGCGCCAAGATCCGCGTGATGGTGAAACGCATCCTCAACAAATACGGCTACCCCCCCGATCTGCAGGAAGAGGCGGTCAAAACCGTGCTGGCCCAGGCGGAGCTGCTCTGCGCCCAGTGGGTGTGAAGGACCTCCCTGTGGGAATTCACCCCAGCGTCCGCAGGATGTCCTTCATTAGCAGCACCAGATGCAAGGGGTCGGTGGGGGACGGCTCAAACTCTGGAACGAGATGCAGATAGAACGCCCTGGCCGAGGAGCTCTCGGTATGGACCAGCAACCCCTGGCAGCCCACTTCGGCCCCGATCTGTGCCGTGCGGCTGATCACATCCGCCAGTAGAGCGGCACCGAGGCCACGCCCTTCATGGTGAAGGTCGACGCCGAGCCGTGCCAGCAGGGCAACGGGCTGGGGATAGCGACCGGCGCCTTTGCGCAGCCGCGGCGGAGCCTGAGCAGGAGAGATGCTGGCCATGCACCAGGCGTAGTAGGCCACCACATTGCTGCTATCGGCTTCGGTGACCACGAACACCCTGCTGGTGCCACCACGGGCATGGGCCTGGCGAGCATGCTTTCTCAACCAATTCGTCTGCTCCTCAGATCGGCATTCAAAACCGTCGAGACCGTCGCTGGACGCCAGCAGCCGGGGTGACAGGTAGCCGGCACTCACTCCTGGAACGGTGAAGGCCGATCCATCAGAGCGCGCAGACCCTTCAGCGACCGTGCCGGCCGTTGATTGATACGGTCCCAGGCGTCGAGCGCCTCAGGGTTGAGGTGGAACCCTTCGCGGTCGGCCAGCACCTGCTGGGCGGCTAGGCGCAGATGGGTGATCACGAATCCCGTGAGATCGGTGCCGGAAGCAGCCACCGCCCGATCAATCAGTTGGCGATCCTCCGCCGTGGCACGAACTTCAAGGCGCCGATCCCGGGCGCGGGCGGGGGCGTTGTTCATCGGCCGGACTCTTCGTACGTCCATCGTACGGCCAGTGCCAGTTCATAGGCCCTGAGACACCGGTGGCACTTCCCTGTGCAGCCGCCCCAGCCCCTTGGCCACCCGCGCCGTTTACTCCTTCACCGGCTTCCCCGGCCTCCCGGAGCGCCACCTCTACCTCCACCATGACGGCTACCCCACCGGAGCCGCCTGGCGTTTCGCCACGGCCCTGCGCCAGCGGTCGGAGCCGGAGGCCTTCGCGGCGGCGTTCCTGGCCAGCCAGCCCGGCGCCGAACCCCTGGCCGCCCCCGAGCAGGCCGCCGATGCCGAGTACCGCTACCGGGTGCAGCTGCTGGCCGGCGGCGGCGCGCTGCAGGTGGCCTGCTGGCGCCGGCTGCCGGGCGGCACCTCCTGGCAGCCCCGCTGCGGGCCGATGGCCCTGGAGCTGTTCATCCGCCGCTTCCTGCCCGGGGATCCGCTTGGATCAGGCCGTTGTGGTGGCCTCAGCCCAGCCAGTCCTGGGGAAGGTGGGCCAGGGAGCGGAACTCAGGATCCTTGTGCACCAGCACCGCCCCCTCCTGCTCAGCGGCGGCGGCGATCCAGGCATCGGCCACGGAGAGGGGATGGGTGGCCTTGATGGCCGCCGCCCGGTCCAGCAGGGCGTCACTGGCCGCCACCCAATCCAGGGACAGGGAGCGCAGCTGGGCATCGGCAAGGCGGGCGACCCGTTCGCCTTCGTCCTTCCACACCCGGTAGAGCAACTCCATGCGGCTCATGAAGCACACCAGGCAGCTGTCCTGGCGGGCCTGGGAGCGCTGCAGCAGTTCCGCGACGCGCTCCGCGCCGGTTTCGTTGTCGCGCAGGGCCAGCAGGGCGGAGGTGTCGAGCAGCCAGCGGCCGGCCATCAGGCCTCCTGCTGGCGATCGTGGCGGCGATCGGCGAGCAGACGGGTGGTGGCGCCTCCGCCGCCGGAGCCGCGGAAGGCGGTGATCGGATCCAGGGCAACGGGAACCACACGGATGGACCCGTCGCCCTCCACGATCCATTCCAACCGCGTGGACGGACCCAGCTGGAAGCGTTCGCGGATCGGGGCCGGAACCACCGTCTGGCCGCGGGCGGTGATGGTGCTGCGCATCGTCTGAATTACTGCTGTTGAGTCATCGTAATTCAGATGGCCTTGGCCGGATGCGTAAGGGATGGCCACGCACACCCACGGCCAGCTGAGGCACGTCCTCGGGGCTGGACGTTCAGCGCCCCCGCTTCAGATATCGCCGCACCTGCTGGGGCCAGTCGCCAGGCAAATCACCCGGCCGCACGGTCGTGCTGACCATCGAGGCCAGCAGGGGCGTGCCCCCCAGCCGCAGGCTCTCGCCCACATGCAGCAGCACGGCCAGGCCGATCAGCAGCCAGGCCACCAGGTGCAGGCTGTAGGCCAGGTGGTGCAGCTGGCCGTCCCGCAGCCAGTCCTCCTGCATCATCTTGCCGGTGGCCACCGCCAGCACCAGGGCCCCCAGGGCCATGGCGTTGGTGGCTCGCCGCAGACGCGCCCGGCCCAGGGTGAGGGCGTAGGCGGCGAAGGCCAGGCCCAGGGGCAGCAGCAGGAAGCCCGCCTGGCCGTGTAAGTCGATCCAGTTGCCGCCGGGGGTGAACGGCAGCCGCCCCCAGCGGCCGTCGTAGCGGCTGTAGACGAACAGCCCGCTCAGCCAGGCGGCCAGTACCAGCAACGCCGTGACCCCATGGGTCAGCCGCAGCAGGGAGGGTTGGTAGGGGGGGCGCGCCATCAACTCAGCCGGCGAAGATCATCAGCGTGTCATGGCCAAAGGGCCTGGAGCGGCAGGCTTCGGGGCAGGGAATGAGGGATGTGTTGCACCGCACGGGACACCCCAAGATGGAGGAACCGGGATGGGGCTCTGCTGGCTTCGCCTGGAAACCCCCCAGACGGAAACGCCTGCCATGAGTGCTCCTGCTGTCTCTGTTTCGGCACCACCGGTCGCCCGCCAGAGCCCCTGGCCCCCAAGGCTGGCGCCCCTGCTCCTGGGGCTGTTGCTGGTGCTGACCCTGGCCCCCGGCCTGGCCCTCGCCGCTGAAGGCCAGCGTTGGAGCCTCCGCGACCAGGACGACAACCGCTGGTCGCTGCGGATCTTCGCCCAGTCCGATCCCGCCTACCCCAGCGGCGATCGCCTGCGGCTCAGCGCCCTCACCCCGGGGGTGGCTGTCGATCACGCCGGCCCCCTGCTGATCAGTGATGGCACCGGTGGCGCCTGGACCCTGGCCAACCGCAGCGAGGAGCTGGTGCCCGCCGATGGCGGCGCCCTGCCGGAGGGATCGGCCCAGTTCGACATGGCCGACCTGCTGCCCCGCCCCAGTGGGGCCCTGCCCCTGGCCCTCACCCTGCCCCTGAGCGGAGAGGCTGCGGCGGTGCTGATGCTCGGACCGGAAGAAACGGGAGCCCTGCACGCCTGGCGCGACCCCGGGGCCCCGGCTCAGGAGGGGTGAGGTCTGGGCAGCACCGTGATCGAGCCATTGTTTTCCAGAATCGCCACGTGCACGTTGTCAACGGCGGTGCAGCCTGCCGATCGAATCGCCGCATCCAGTTCATTCCGCGTCAGCTGCGAACGCCGGAGCACATCGCCATAAATTCTGCCGTTGTGGACCAGCACCTGAGGTCGACCCTCCACGAACCTCTCGATGGCTTTGCTGGAGCTTGTCGCCGCCCCAACGAGATGGTTCAAGGCAATCAGGGTCAAGGCAGAGATCAGGCCGCCGATCAGTGAATTGTCGCCGCCATTCATGGAGTTCTGTACGGCGTTCGAAAGAATCAGCAGCAGCACCAGATCAAAGGTGGCGAGCTGGCCGACCTGGCGCTTCCCCGTCAGGCGCAGGAGCACCAGCAAAAAGATATAAACAACGGCACCTCGGAAGACGAACTCCCAGATGGGGATGGAAAGATGCGCCATCAAAGCAATCTCATCTGCCGATGCGGATGCTGCGCAGCGAATCCATCAAGCCCAGAATATTGAGCAGCCAGACCACGACCGCTACGACGACGACAATGTTCAGGATGCGTTTGATCTTGCCATCCATGGGGATGTAGTTGTTGACGAGCCACAGCAGCACCCCGACAACGATCAGGGTGATGATCAGCGAAATCAGGGACATGAAGAGATCTCCTCGGGATGAACGTTGAAGGGGTGAATGCCAGTGGCAGACTGTGCCCTGCCAGGCCTGAATAGGCTTGTTGCAGCCCATCTGCCGCAGATGTGCACTTCATGCGTGCTGGTTTTCCAGGTGGGTCCACGATGCAGGTGGCACCATTTTGCTGGTCCCATGTCTGATTGCTTTGGGGACTATCTGCGCACGATCGGTCGCATTCCCCTGCTGACACCTTCAGAGGAACTGCATCTCGGCACCCTGGTGCAGGAATGGCGTTCCCACCCGGCTCCGGGCCCTGGTCTGGAACGGCGGGGGCGACGGGCTTTCGCGCGCATGGTGACGGGCAATCTGCGCCTGGTGGTGTCGCTCTGCAAGCAGCAGCACAACCGCATCCGTCTGATGCATCTGGATCCGATGGATGTGGTCCAGGCCGGCAACCTTGGCCTGATCCGTGCCGTGGAGCGTTTCCTGCCCGAGCGGGGCTGCAGGTTTTCCACCTACGGCTCCTGGTGGATCCGCCAGTCGGTGCACCGCCATCTCCAGGAGACGACGGGGCTGATCCGGGTACCGCCCCAGATGGCGGCCCTGGCCCGCAAGGTTCACGCGCTTCGCATGGCCTCGGCCCAGCCCCTGTCGCTGGCGGCGATCGGTGCCGAGCTGGGTGAGAGTGTCAAACGGCTGGAGACCGTGCTTCAGGCGTCCCACGACCTGCAGACTCTTTCCCTTGATCAGACCCTCGGAAGTGGCGATGGGGAGGTGTCTCTGACCGATCTGATCGGTGATCCCAGCGAGCCCGGTCTGCAGGACGACTACCACTGGCTCCATGGTGAGATCAGCCAGCTGAACCCCACCGAACGTCAGGTGCTGCAGCTTCGCTACACCGACGACGGATCCCCGTCGCTGGCCCAGATCGGCACGTGCATCGGCATGTCCAAGCACAAGGTGCAGCATGTGGAACGAAAGGCGCTGCTCAAGTTGCGGCAACGCCTGGCCAAGGCACTGTGATCCCTGGAATCGCCTCGCTCTCACACGGTCCGGCCGCTGAGCAGCCGGGAGACAATGACGATCAGGGCGATGACCAGCAGAAGATGGATGAAGCCGCCCATGGTGTAGGACGTCACCAGTCCAAGCAACCAGAGAATCACCAGAATGACGGCGATTGATTCCAGCATTGGGGTCTCCTATGGATAGGGGGTGAATGGATTGGAATGGCGCTTAATTGATCTTGTCCGCCAGCTTGTCGGAGGCGTCACTGGCCTTGCGGGCCAGGGCTTTGGTGCCGTCCTTCACGGCTTCTGTCGCGTTCATGGCGGAGGCTTGCACCTGCTTGGCTTTGCCTTTCACCTGGTGGCCTGGATCACCGGTGATTTCGCCATAGGCGGACTCCAGCTTGCCTTCGGTTTCCTTGGCTTTGGCGGACATCTTGTCGGACATGGTGGCGATGGCGATGGGGGTGATGGAGGAGGCATGGCTGGCCATGGCCGTGGCTGGCCATTGGATCATCAGGGTGACAACCAGGGCAGCCACGGAGGCCAGCGAGAGCAGGCGTCTTCGGAGGCGAATTCTCATCAGGTCTTCCTTCTAGGGGGTGCCTCCTTTCTCTACCCAGCTTCGGGCTCGGCGAAGACGCCCGTTGTCGCCACTTGGGCCCGCAGGATGCATCATCTGACGGTTGTTCAGTGGTGCCAGTCTGTCTGGGCTCTGTAGCGATTCATTTCTTTGTTGCTGCACTCTGCTTCGCTTCTGCCATAAGCAGCCAGACCCGCTTGCAGGCCGCCATGAACACCACCCGCCTGGAGGCCTTCAGTGACGGCGTCCTGGCCATTGTCATCACGATCATGGTGCTGGAGATCAAGGTGCCCCACGACACCGAACCGGCGGCCCTGGTGCCCCTGATTCCTGTCTTCCTCAGCTATCTGCTGAGCTTCGTCTATATCGGCATCTACTGGAACAACCACCACCACATGCTGCATACGCTGCAGCGCGTCAGCGGCCCAGTCCTGCTGGCCAACCTGCATCTGTTGTTCTGGTTGTCGCTGGTGCCGTTCGCCACCGGCTGGATGGGCCAGAACCACCGGGCGATCGCACCGGCCGCCCTCTACGGGGCCGTGATGGTGATGGCGGCTGTGGCCTACTTCATCCTGCAGGGGCGGATCATCGCCAGCCAGGGCCCCGACTCCCTGCTGCGCCGCGCCGTGGGTCGCGACTGGAAGGGACACACCTCCCTGACGCTCTACCTGGTGGCGATGCTGGCGAGCCTGCGCTCCCCGGCCTTCGCCCAGGCGATCTATGCGCTGGTGGCCCTGATGTGGCTGATCCCCGATCGCCGCATCGAGCGGGTGCTGTCCGACTAGGCGCTCTGGACGCTCACCAGCTCCTGGGCCGTGAAGTGGGCGGCCTGCTCCAGCAGGTGCCGTTCCTCTTCATCGGCCCGGGTGCAGGCGAAACCGTAGCGGGCCCTCAGCCAGCGGCTGGAGTGCACCGCCCTGCTGGGCACCTGAGGCTCAGGCCACCAGGGCCGACCAGGTGAAGGCCAGGCCGATGCCCATCAGCAGGCCGGCGGTCAGGCTCACCGCACCGCTGGAGGCGTTCTGGCGCCAGCGCCGCACGGCCGTCAGGGCCACCACCAGCAGCAGGGTCTGGCTCACCAGCAGACCGGCCAGATAGAAGCCGATCGGGGCCGGTTCCCAGCCGATCACGGCGCCGCTGAGGGCGTAGCCGTGCAGCAGGAAGGCGGGCACCAGCACGGCCGGTGGCAGGCGGCGGGCCAGCACCAGGCCGGTGAGGGCCACCGACAGGGCCACCAGCGGCTCGACCCAGGTGAGGCCGGGAAGGGCCAGCCCCAGGGCATTGCCCACCAGGCCGCAGCCCAGCAGGGCCAGCACCCAGCGGAAGGGGTGGACGATGCCCACCAGGCCGATCGCCAGCAGGAACAGCAGGTGGTCGGGGCCAAGGATCGGGTGGGCCAGGCCGCTCAGCACCCCAGTGAGGGGGCCGGGCTTCAGGCCGGTCAGATCCATCACGTGGTGCGCCGAGGCCGGGGCCGCCAGCAGCAGGGGCAGGGCGACCAGGGCGACCAGGGCAATGGGCGTGGCGATGGGCGTGGCGATGGGCCGGACGCCGCTCCGCTCAGCCAAAGAAGGCAGGTTCATGGGAAATCTCCGGTCCTCGCCGGCAGGAAATGGGGTCGAGTGGGGGTGAGCGTTCTGACTGAGGACGCCGGGCCGGGAAGCCTGGTGTCCATCACAGCTGCGGGACAGCGGCGGACTCGGGCTACCCCTCACCGCCTTTCCTCCTTGCGTCCTCCCCGTGAAGGGGAGGAACCTCCTGGGCGCCATCCTCTCCCCTTCCCGGTCAGAAGCTGCGGTCATCGGGCGGCAACGTCACCGGCTGCGGTCACAATGGGTGGACGGTTCCCGGGGTTCACCTCCGGGAGGAAACGAGGAAAGTCCGGTGCACGGCTGGGTTCGCCCCGTCGTCATTCCGGCGCTGTCCCGCAGCTGTGATGGGGTCACCCTCAGCCAGAACGCTCGCCGTGAACCGTTCCTTCCATCCCCGGCGCGGACCGGGACCCTCGATGACCCACTTCTCCGGCCTCCGCTCCTGGATCCTTCTGGGGGGCGCGGCCGCCCTCGGTTTCGTGCTGATCGGCCAGCCGGCCCAGGCCCACGGCCTGGCCCACGGCGGCCTCGGCCACGGCTTCCTCCACCCCATCACCGGCGTCGATCACCTGTTGCTGCTGATCGGCGTGGGTGCGGCCGCGTCCTACGTGTCCGCCGAGCTGCTGCTCTGGGGCCTGGCCGGTGCTGTGCTGGGGGGCCTGGCCGGTGCCATGGGCTTCGCCCTGCCCTTCGCCGAGGTGCTGGCGGCCCTGGCGATCTCGGCGGTGGCGCTGCTGATCCTGCGCTCCCACCGGGATGGCCGCAGCCCAGGGCTGGCCTTCGCCGGCACCCTGGTGGCCGGTGCTGTTGCCCTCCACGCCCTGCTGCACGGCGGTGAGGCACCGGTGGATGGCTCAGCCCTGGGCTGGTGGGCGGGGGCCCTGGCGGCCTCGCTGCTGGTGGGCGGTGGTTCGTTCCTGGCGCTGCGCCGCCTGCCCCTGGTCTGGACCACCCGCCTGGCCTTGCTGCTGGCCGTGCTCGGTGGCGCCCTGGCCCTGGTTCCCCTGGCCGCTCAGGCCGGCTGAGGTCCCGCCTGCAGGGAGGCCGCCATCGCCAGGGCGCCCTGGCAGGCATCGCCGGCGGCCGTCACCAGCCGGCTGCTGGGCACGGCCAGCTCCAGGCTTCGGGCGAAGGGGCGGCGCAACTGTTCCAGGTGGCGCAGCGCCCCGCCCATCGGGCACACCGGCGGCCCCACCAGATCCAGGCCCCTGGCCACGCCTGTCGCCATGGCCGCCAGTGCAGCAGCGTTGCGCTCCATCACCGCGATGGCCACCGTTTCGCCGGCCCCGGCTTGTTGATCGACCACCGGCGCCAGCCGGGCGAAGCCGGCGGGGCCGAAGCTGGCCGCCACCACCAGGGCCTTGAGCCGCTGCGCTGAACCTGGATCGTCCGGGTCGAGCTCCAGGGCGGCCCACAGGGCCCGCCGCAGGGGCGCGTCGGCGAGGCGGCCATCAGCCATCTGCAGGCTCAGGGCCAGGCCGTCCCGGCCGATGTCCATGGCTGAGCCGGCCCCATCCAGCAGCCAGCCCCAGCCAGCGCAGCGGTGCTCGCGCCCGCTCCCGTCGCGGCCGACGGCGATGGTGCCGGTGCCGCTGATCACCACGATGCCGGCCCCGTCAGGGAAGGCCCCGCGCAGGGCGGTGCGCTCATCGCCGCTGACCGCCACCCGCTCCAGGGGTAGTCCCAGGGCATCCGCCGCCAGGGCCTGGCCCTGGGCCTGCACCGGGGAGCCCTGCTCGATGCCGCTGGCCCCCACGGCGGCCGCCACCAGCACGGCGGCCGGGCTGCCGCCCTTCACGCCGGCCATGGCCCGCTCCAGGCTCTGGCGCAGGGCGGCGCCAAAGCGTGCGGGACCCTCCGGGGCCGCCAGGTGGCAGACCCCGGGGCCGTCCCCTTCGCCAATCACCTGGCCGTCCTGCGCCAGGGCCAGGCGGCAGCTGGTGTGGGTCTGGCCGGCGTCGAAGCCGGCGATCAGCCTCACGGCTGTGGCTCTGCCGGTCGGGCGGCGGCCGCCAGGGTGGCCAGGCTGAACAGACCGATCAGCTGCACCTCCGGCCGGAAGAAGATCGTGTCGGTGAGGCCCTGCACCCCGAGGGCCGCGAACACGGCCACCGCCGCCAGGCTGGGCAGGGCCAGGGGGGCGCTGCTGCGCCACTGGCCCAGGCCCACCTTCACGGCGCTCAGCAGCAGGCCCAGCCCGGCGAGCAGCCCGGGGATGCCGGCTTCCACCAGCAGCTCGAGGGGGATCGAGTAGGCACTGAGGGCGTTGAACTTGGGCTGCTGATACAGCGGATAGATGAGGTTGAAGGCGCTGTTGCCCGGGCCGATGCCGATCCAGGGGCGGTCCTGGATCATCGCCAGGGCGGAGGTCCAGACGTTGATGCGGAAGTTGTTGGAGCTGTCCTCCCGGCCCGCCACCAGGCTCATCACCCGCACCCGCAGGGGCTCCACCTGGGTGACCAACACAACCAGCACCACGGTGGCGCCCACCAGGAGCAGCAGGGGGAACAGGCGCCGCCACAACGGCGGCCAGTCGCGGGTCTGGCGCAGCACCAGCAGCAGGGCCAGCAGGCCGAGGGAGGCCACCATCCCCATCCAGGCGCCGCGGCTGTAGGTGAGCACCAGGGCCACCAGGCCCAGCACCAGGCTGGCCAGGGCGAACAGGCGCCGGCCCCGCCCCTGCCAGCGCAGCAGCGCCACCACGGCCAGGGGCAGGATCGGCAGCAGGTAACCCCCCAGCAGGTTGGGGTTCTCCAGGGTGCTGTAGATGCGCACCGTGCCCTCGGCCACCGAGTTGTTGTCCGACCAGCGGGCCAGGGCCCCGGGGGCTTCGTAGAGCTGGCGGATGCCGATCACGCTGGTGACCAGCTCGCCGGCCAGCAGGGCGCCCACCAGCCGGTCCCACCAGACCGGGGCGGTGGCCAGCAGCTGACGCATCAGGGCATAGACGCTCAGGTAGCTGAGCAGCTTGAACAGCCCCACCAGGGCGGCCTTGGGCACGGGCGAGAAGCCGGTGGCCACCACGGCCACCGCGATCACCAGCAGCAGCCAGATGTTGATGGCGCCGAGGCGACCCGGCGGGGTGCGCAGGGCCCAGACCACCCAGAGCAGGGCGGAGGCGGCGATCAGCAGGCTCAGACCCGCCCGGGTCACCAGGGGCAGGCCGGCCATCAGGGCGCAGAGGATCCAGCCCGCCACCAGGGGCAGATGGGCGCCGAGTCGGCCGGCGGGCCGGCCGGCCAGCAGCCCCTGCCAGCGCAGCAGCAGGGGCACGGGAGCGGGGGCAGGCACCATCAATCCGCTGCAGCGTCGAGGCGATTATCGACGCCACTGGTGGTGGGTTCCAGCTGGGCTTCCAGATCGGCCAGTGGCGGCAGGGGGGCGCTGTTGCGGCGGTAGAGGCTGCGGTGCACCGGCTTGCCCTCGGTCAGCACCTGACCTTCCCGTTCGGTGGCCACCGGCAGGGGATTCCGCTCGGGGCCGCATTCCTCGGGCCCGGCCAGCTCGAAGGCGCCGCTGGCCTCCACCAGCTGCCGCATCGGGGCGATCAGCGCCTCCACATCGCTCTGCAGGAACAGGGACCGGCGGGGGGCCAGGGCCGCGGCGATCGCCAGCAGCAGGGCGGGCTGCAGCACCCGGCGCTTGCGGTGGCGCAGCTTGAACCAGGGGTCGGGGAACTGCAGGGTGACCAGCTCCAGCTGACCCGCGCTCAGCAGCGCCAGCCACTGCGGCAGGTTGACGTTGGCGTTGCCGTAGAGGAAGCGCAGGTTGGTCAGCCCGTCGCGGCGGCGGTCGTCCTCGGCGGCCTCCACCAGGGTCCGGCGGATCTCCAGGCCCAGGTGGTTGCGCTGTGGTGCCAGGGGGGCCATGGCCAGCAGGAAACGGCCCCGGGCCGAGCCGATATCCAGATGCAGGGGCAGGGAGGGATCGGCGAACAGCTCGATCAGCGGCGGCAGGGGCCGTGCCAGCTGGTGGATCCGGCTGAGGGGATTGACGTGCTGGCGCACCATCAGAGCGGTGTGGCGTCGCCCCCGGGCGGCTCGTTCGGCACCAGGAACCCCCAGCTGGCGGTGTAGCCGTGCAGGTGGGTGGTGCCGCCCACCGGGCCGATCTCGCCGTTGCAGAACAGGCCGGCGATGGGCACGGTGCCGAACACCTCCCGGCAGAGGCTCACGTCGCCGTCGACCTCGCCGTAGAGGCCTTCGCCCCGCCCCAGACAGGCGAACAGGAAGGCGGCCAGGGGCTCACTGCGGCGCCGTGACTGGCGGGCCAGCAACTGGCGGGATTCGTCCCGGGAGGCATCGGCATCGCGGAGCTGGAACTGCACCTTCTGGCCGACGCGCATGCGTTCGCCCACCGCCACCGCCCCGTTGCGGGGATCGACGCCGATCAGGTTGCGCACCAGGAAGGACCCGGGCGCCTCTGTCACGGGGGTGAGGGCGGCGCTGGGGAGGCTGAAGTCGCTGCGTCCCACGCCGAGGAACAGGGAGTGCTTCACCTGCTCCCGCTCGGCCGGGGTGAGGTCGGTGAGGATCGACTGCAACGCCGCCACGGGGCTGTTGCGGGTGCTGCCGCAGCTCACCTCGATCACCACGTTGCGCTGGGCCTGCTCCACCTCCAGCACCGGGCCGATCGGCCGGCAGCCCTGGGCCACCAGCGGATCGAGACGCCAGGAGCCGCTGATCAGGCAGCCCACCGCACCGGTGCGGACGGTGTCGGCAGGGTCGCTGTCGCCAGAACCACCGCTGCCGAAGAGCAGCGAGCCGTGGGCGGCGCTGTGGGGGCCGGCGATGCCGCCCACCTTGGTGGTGTTGGGGTAGGCGTAATCGAGGCCGCTGATCAGGTCGTTGATGGCGGTGCCGGTGGGATCGAGCAGCAGCAGCATCGACTGGCCCTCCTCCAGCTCGGCCCCCACCCGCTCGCGCCAGGGCTCGGCCGGACCATCGAGGTCGGGCAGGGCGGTGGTGTCGATGGCGAAGGGGCGCAGGCTGGCGCCGGGCAGCCGCAGCAGGGTGACCGCCAGGGCCGGCTGGTGCTCGATCTCATGGGGCGCGCCGGCTGGATCGGTGCCCACCACGCCGCCGCCGACGCAGCCCAGCCAGTGGGCGGCGCTGAGCTTCTGCTGCAGCAGGGGCAGCAGGCGGGGCAGGTCGCTGGCGTAGCTGGCGGAGGCGAACACCAGGGCCAGGTCGGCCTCCGGGGCACCCCGGAGCTGCTCGAACACCTGGTTGACCGCTTCCTGAAGCGAGCTGTCCCGGCCCAGGGCGGTGCGGCACCAGGGGCCGCCAGGACGGCGTTGCAACCAGGGAAAGGAGGGAAGGGAACCCATCACCGGACCCTATCGCCTGGGGGGCACACGGATAATGGCGCCTTACCGAACCGAGCGGACGTGCCGGAACAGCTCTATCGCTCCCTGGTCTGGCTCGACGTGCGGCTGGGAATGCTGTTCGCCGTGGGGCTACCGCTGGTGCTGCTCCTCTGGGCGGCCCTCCGCCGGGAGCAGGCGCTGGTGCGCCTGATGGGCCTCTATTGGAAGGTGGCCAGCCTGCAGCTGATCGCCCTGCTGCTGCTCACGGGTAACCGCCCCACCGGCTTTCTGCTGCTGGTGGTGGCGCCCCTGCTGGTGGTGGCCAGCCTGTGGTTCTGGGTCGATCTCAACGAGGAGCTGGCCGACATGCCCCCCTGGCGGGCCCTGCCCCTCACCCTGCGCCTCTGGCGCTGGAGCCTGACCCTGCTGTCGCTGGCCGGGGCGAGCCTGGCCGTGACCGCCCTGCCCTGCATGGGCGGCGCCGGCGCCACGTTGCCCCTCTGCCGGGTCTGGCAGGAGGCGCCCCTGGGGCTGCACGGTGTGGTGGCCAAGGTGTTCGCCTTCGTGTTCGGCGGGGAGTGGACGACGGGGGTGGCCGCCTTCGTGGGCTACGCGGCCCTGGTGGCCTACGTGGTGGGACTGCTCCAGTGGCTGGTGGTGCGCCTGCCGCGGCTGGGCCGGGTGGCCGGCGAGTTCTGAGTGTTGCTTCGGTGCTGTCCCCCATGACCGACACCACGCCCGACGCCGCTTCCCCCTCCGTTGCCGCCCTGCTGGCCGCGCTGGAAGAGATCAGCCGCCAGCGCCCCGACCGGGTGCTGCGCCTGGTGGGCACCCTGCCGCTGCCGGAGCCGGGGGAGGACGAACCGTTCGAGCTGCTGATCTTCCGTGGCTTCTCCAGCAGCGTCACCCACCCCACCGCCTTCGACCCCGACCAGCCGGCCCTGCCGGCCTCGGCCCGGATCGCGGCGGCCGAACTGCTGGCCGGGCCCCTCAACCCCAGCGACGAGCGGCGCCTGGCGGGACCGCTGCCGGCGGAGACGTTCCTGGATCCGGGGGCCTGGGAAGGAACGGCAGGGGGCTGAATCGGCAGCTTCACCCAACCCCGTCCGTGCCGATCCCCTGGATCAACCAGGGCCCGTTGGCCGGCTTTTTGCCCTATGCCCCCAGACGCATGGGCGGCTCGCCGGTTTGTCTGATTCAGCCTGAGCCTCGCTCGAGCGACCGCAGCGACAGCGGTGCTGACGTCAAGCTGACCGCTTGCCCTTCAGCAAAAAGACCTTGATGGGGCCTTTGCTTTTGATGTCGATGAGGCCGCGCTCTTCGAAACGGTAACTGGAATTGAGTAGCGCGTGGGTCTCTGGCGTCACCTGGATTTCTCCAGGAACGCCATGCGATTCCATCCTGGAAGCCGTGTTCACGGTGTCACCCCATAGGTCGTAAGCGAACTTTCGCTTACCGATCACACCGGCTATCACAGGCCCGGAATGGAGGCCAATTCTGATCTGCAACGACTGCCCCGTTTCGTTGTTGTGCTGCTTAATGACCTGCTGCATGTCCAGCGCCATTGCCGCCATCTGCTCGGCATGGTTGGAGCTTCGGGTAGGCACTCCGGCAACGGCCATGTAGGCATCGCCGATGGTTTTAATTTTCTCGGCCCGATGCTTTTGGCTGAGGTCATCGAACTGAGTGAAGACTGAATTCAATAACGTGACCAACGCTGTTGGGCTGACGGTCTCTGTGTAGCGCGTAAATCCAACGATGTCTGCAAACAGAACCGTTGTTTCGTCAAAATTGTCAGCGATGAGAGCGTGGCTTTGCTTCAGTCGCTCCGCGATCGGAACCGGGAGAATGTTTGTGAGCAAGCGATCTGAGCGGTCACGCTCGATGGCCAGATTGCGTTCGGCTCGGTTGATCACCTGGAAGGCCACGCTCCCCATGGCGATACCGCAAAACAGGAAGCCCGCCAGGTTGCCAGCCTTTCCCATCGCCCAGTAATTGGCTGACAGGTTCTGCATGAGACCCTTCGGCGGCACAGGCAAGGCGAAATCGACAGCGAAGAAGCAGACCCCCGTGAAGATCATCACCGCAAACATCCAGCGCCGTTGCGTTGCCGGAAACATCAGACACTGCAAGAACACGCAGACGACCAGAAACACGTCCCAGCGCGATTCTGTGCCCATCAGGACCTGATAGGTGCTCAGGAACAGGGTTGCGGCCACTGCAAACCAGACCCTGGCCAGCAGGTAAAGCCTGAGCTTGTTCCAGAGCAGAACAATGCCGATGAACAGACCATGGGCCACAAAAAGGAGCAATAGCGAAGCTGGCACCTGAAAGATCAAGCCAAGCGCCAGGTTTTGGGCGACGAGGATGAGCACCAGTAGCACAACAGCATTCAGGAACACAATCTGCCGAGTCTCGGTGGCAGGTGTTTTCCTGTCGATCCCAATGCCGATCAGTTGGCTCCAGTAGCGTTTCAGCATGTTCACGATCAAAGGCTTTCTGTGCGCTTAGCCTGCGGAAATATCAGTTGATCCATTGGTGGAATCGTATTTCAAAAACCCGATCACCAGTAACGACCATGCGATGATCAGCCCTAATCCGGCGCCGATATGCGTCAGTTTGAGCACGAGCTCTTGCCACGGTTCGCCGCCGGTGGCACCTGCCTGACTCGCTGCAATCGACAACGGCTGCAGCGTTCCCCACCAGGCATTGGCGAGTTCGGAGAGAGCCATGGTCCATGTCAACCAGGCCGCCAAGACCATCACCCAGATGGACTTGATGCCCACGCGATGGGGGAGCGCCAGCAGAGAAGTTGCTTGCACGATGAACAGCATGCCGTTGGATACGAACTGGATATGGGCACCCAGGGCGAGTCTTGGGTACGGAGTGCCGGGTACGACAAGGCCCCACACCAATCCGACCAGAACGAGAACCATGCCGTGAATCAGCAGCTGTCGACTGCCGCTCTGGACGTTCATACGTGAAGGCCTCTATTTGTGGCCCGATGCTATGCCGCGTGCGCCATGGGGGCCAGCCCACCTGAGTGAAGCTTCAAGGGGCACCTGACGGGAGGACGCTTGCGTCAGCCCTGCATTTGGTCATCGGGCCGACTGGGGTCCTGGCCCGGAGAAGCCGTCTGAGCAGCGCCCCGGGTCGCCGCTACCGCTCGATCCGCCTTGGACGTCTGGCGGTGTCGATCAGCAGGTTCTGCAGGAGCACGCGGCTGTGGGCGAGGGCGGCGCGGAGTTCCGTGAGTTCCCTCCCGCTACCAGGGCGAATCCTTCGCGATCAAGGACCAGGTGTCCTGCCACCATGGGCCAGGTGGCAGAGAGGGCATGGCCTTGAGGGATCCAATCAGGGACTTCTTCAGCTTCCTGCTGGGGGGTGTGCTCTTTTCGATGGGAGCGTTCCTGTTCTTCAACCAGGTGATGGTCAGCTCGGTGCCCATGGGCCTGGGCCTCCGCTTCGGCCGGCGCGCCGCGGGTGGCTGGGGTGGTGCCGGTGCGGCCTGGGGCGGCGGCTGGGGGGGCGGTTTCGGCTTCTCCCAGGGCCTCGGTGGCGGCTTTGGCCTGCTGCTGATCCCGCTGACGATCGGGGTGTGCCTGCTGTTCGCCCTGCGCAACCAGCGCTGGGGCTGGTTCCTGGTGCTGGCATCGGTGGCGGCCCTGGCGGTGGGGATCCTGCAGACCCTGATCATGAGCTTCCAGCCCACCTCGCTCTGGAACCTGCTGACGATGTTCGCCCTGATCGGCAGCGGCGGTGGGCTGATGTTCCGTTCTCTGATGGCCTACGACGATGGCAAGGACCGGCAAGACCGAGCGGAACATGGGGAGCGGGAAGACCGTTGACGACCTGATCGTCGAAATGGAGCCGGTTCCTCCCGGGGGACGCCCCCCGAAGCCACCGGCCCTTCCCCCTTCATCCGGACCCTCCCGGTTCCCGATCCTCCAGCGGCTGCTGGTGCTGGGGCTGGTGGTGCTGGGCTTCGGCGCCGGCTGGATGGCGGCTGGCCTGCGGGCGTCCCTGGCGGAGAAGCAGCCAGCCGGCGGGCGGGGCGAGAGCCGCCAGGACCTGCTCGCCGATGGCTGGGTGGAATCGGATCAGGGGGTGTTCACCCGCCGCTGCCAGGGGATCTGCCGCAAGCCCCGCCTCTATGGCGGCGGCATCATCGACGTGATGGAAGTCGCCTGCCTGGAGCGTCCCTGCGGCGACATCCAGGCAACGTTCGCTGTGCTCGATGGCCAGGGCCAGGAGGTCGACAAGGTGGTCGAAGATCGAATCGGACGGCAGGGGGAACGGCTGCAGCTCGTGATCGAATCGCAAAAGCCTCAGGCCAAGAGCTTCGCCCTCCAGTCGTTCACCGCCCGCGCCAGGGTGGAGTGATGCTTCTGTTGGATTCACCGCCTTGAAGACACTCCGCTTCGACGACGGCGCTGCCATGCCGATGCTCGGCCTGGGCACCTGGAACGCCCCTGCGGGGGAGGTGGGCGCGGCGGTGACGGCGGCGATCAAGCTGGGCTACCGCCACATCGACTGCGCCGCCATCTACGGCAATGAGGCGGAGATCGGCGAGGCCCTGGCGGCGGCGATCCGCTCCGGCCTGGTGAAGCGGGAGGAGCTCTGGATCACCTCCAAGCTCTGGAACAACGCCCACGCCCCCAAGGACGTGGCCCCGGCCCTGGAGCGCACCCTGGCCGACCTGCAGCTCGACCACCTCGATCTGTACCTGATCCACTGGCCCGTGGCCTTCCGGCCAGGCGTGCTGATGCCCGAGAGCGCCGACGACCTGCTGTCGCTTGAGACCCTGCCGATCGCGGCCACCTGGGCGGCGATGGAAGCGGCCGTCGACGGTGGCCTGTGCCGCCACATCGGCGTCAGCAATTTCGGCATGGCCAGCCTCTACGGCCTGCTGGGGCAGGCGCGGATCCGGCCGGCCATGAACCAGGTGGAGCTGCATCCCTATCTGCAGCAGAAGGGGCTGTTCGCCTTCTGCGAGGCCCACGGCGTGCACCTCACGGGCTATTCGCCGCTGGGGACTCCGGGCCTGCCCCCCCCGATGCGGCCCCCAGGCCAGCCGGTGCTGCTGGAGGACCCCACGATCACGGCGATCGCCACGCGGCGCGGCCTCACGCCGGCCCAGGTGGTACTGGGCTGGGCCCTACAGCGCGGCACCGCCGTGATCCCCAAGTCGGTGTCGCCGAAGCGCCTGGCCGAGAACCTCGCCGCCGCCGAGGTCGAGCTGGCTCCTGAAGATATGGAGGCGATCGACGGGCTCGACCGGAGCCATCGCTTCATCGACGGCTCCTTCTGGGTGAAGGAGGGCGGCCCCTACACCCTGGAGACCCTCTGGGCCTGATCTCTGTCTACGGGTGGTTCGGAACCGTGTACCACCGCTGGACATGGGAGGTTGTCGCCAAAGCAATTGCAGCATCGGGGTGCCAGGCAATCAACGCGACCTGGAGGCAGGCGCAGACACGGTCTTTGCACCCTGCGCAACAACCTCTCCATCCCCCGGACAGGGTTCCTGCCTTGGCAAATCTCGCACCAGACTTTACGGATTCCGAATCAGTGCCCCTCACCGCTCGATGCACGGTAGGGTGATCAGAGAACATCGCCTGCATTGTTCCGGGCGTGATGACTGGGCCCATTGGAGGAACATGGAATGGCTGATTGCCGCATCAATCCCTGTGGTTTCTGGCTGGGATCTAAGGTTGACGGGTGGCCGGCCGTAGCGGCAGGTTTGTGGCTCATGGGGAGCTCGGGGTCAATCTCCCTGTGAGGGAACTCTAGATGGACTTTGACTTCAAGAAGGGGCTATCGAATAGCCACATCGTTGTCCTGGTGGTGGGGGCCCTTGGTGTCGCTTTGGTGACATCACTGGGTGCCCAATATGTCATCGAACTGGACCGCACGCAGGCCGGCAACAGGGCACCAACTCCAAAGGACAGCTACGAGATCAGTAAGCTGGATGCCGAAATCCGCCAGATCCGCAGCGATACCGCCGGCAGTCTGTTTGCCCTCAAGGTGATCGCCCTCTTTGTGACCGTGGGCGGTGCCGTTGGCGGCTACCTCATCGGGCAAAGCCGTACAACCCAGGCAAGGATCGGCTTCGAGGACAGAAAGAATGTCGACGACGTCTATCAGTCAATCATCCAGGAGCTGGCGGCCGAGTCGCCGGTTCTGCGCGCTGCCGCTGCGGTGAAGCTTGGCTCGGTATTGAACTCCTTCCCGGCGGAGTGGAACGTCAGCGGCGGCCGCCGTGAGCAGCTCATGCAACTGACCAAGCAGGTTCTGGCGGCGGCCTTGTCCATCGAGAGTGACCAGAAGGTGTTGAAGACGCTGACCATCAACTTGATCCTTTACAAAGCCAAACCGGACGACCCTCTGGCTGACGTGCGGGGCATAGACCTCTCAGGAGCGAAGGCCCACGATGCCTATTGGGCTCGTTGCGATTTCAGCTACGCGGATTTTTATGCCGCTGATTTAGCACGAACTTCATTCCGTAAATCCAAGCTGACGGGTGCCCAGTTTCGGGAAGCTTCGGCCACGAACGCTGTCTTCAATGAGGCCGATTGTACCGAAGCGAACTTCAAGATGGCCGACTTGCGCGGCGCGTCATTTGAGAATGCCACCTTGGATCGCACGAATTTCGAGGGCGCCCGCGTGCATGCCGTCTGCCTCGCCGGAGCAACACTCAATAACCTACCGCCCTCCGTGGTGGATCTATCGGAGGCAGGGGATGGCAGCCAATTGGTGCCGATCAGCCAATGGCTTGGCACGACAGTCCAGGCCTTGCCCTAGCCTCCCCCCCCCCCCCATGGGTGCGCCAAGGGAGGGTCATGGGACCACCATCAGGGATCCAGTGCCTGGCAGAGCTGGTGGGGTGAGCACGCCGCGGTGAGCCGCCGGCGCAGGTAGGCGATGGCCAAGTCGCCGCATTCGGCCACCAGCCGCTCGCGGCGGCCCTGCTCCTGGGTGGCCGCCAGCCAGAGCAGGTGGCCGACGGTCTTGACCAGCACGTAGGCGATCAGGTGCCCCTCCTCCGCGTTGAGGTGGCTGCCCTCAGCTGAAGCCTTGAGGGCGATCAGGCCGCTCCAGTGGTTGATCAGCCGGACGTCGGCCTCCTCCTCGATGGCCAGCAGCTCGGGGGTGGCGCTTTGCACATCCAGGAAGATGGCCGGGTAGCCGGGGTGGTCGCGTAAGAAGCGATCGGTGAGGGCCACGGCGGCGGTGATCGAGGCCTCCAGGGAGAGGGTGCGGCCGTCCCCCCGGTCGAAGAAGGCCGTGAGCAGCTCGTGCAGCTGCTCGGCGTAGAGCTGGGCGAGGCTGCGCAGGATCGCCCCCTTGTCGGGGAAGAACTGGTAGAGGGAGCCGATCGGGACCCCGGCTCTGGCGGCGATGGCGTTGGTGGTGGTGGTGCTGCCGACGCCGCCTGCCACGAATAGCTCCTCGGCCGCCGCCAGGATCCGCCGCACCCGTTCCTGGCTGCGGGCCTGGCGGGGCTGACGGCGCAGGGGCGAGGTCACGCTGGGGGCGGCTGTGGCGTCGGCCATGACGGGAAGCGGCAGACCGGGAAAACCTGAGCGATCCTCGCATCCCATTGGCAAAGGCGAGTGATGCTCATGTGTTCTATGACGTGAGGACTGCTCACGTTCCTTCGCGCTCATCCCGATGACCACCACCGTTTTCCGCCCCAATCCCGCCCCCACGGCCGCGTCGTTCGAGGCCCCGGAGCTGCCGCCCCAGCTGTTCCGCGTCCTCGGCACCTTCGTGGCCATGAGCGGCGGCGACACCGACCTCGAGCTGGTGGGGGCCTTGGCCGACGCCCTGCTGGAGACGCCCTCCTATACCCTGATGGCCGAGCAGCTGCGACGCGACCCGGCCTGCGCCGCGCTGATCGAGGCGCGCTGGATCCCCCCGGCCCACGACCTGGAGCAGCTGGCCGCCCTGCCCGAGGGCAGCCTCGGCCAGGCCTATGCGGCGTCGCTGGCCCGCCTTGGCTACGACCCCAACCTGCACGCCGGCATGGAGCCCGGAAGTGATGCGGCCTATGTGGTGCTGCGGCTCAGCCAGACCCACGACCTCTGGCACGTGCTCACCGACTTCGACACCACGGTAACGGGCGAGATCGGCCTGCAGGCCTTCCATCTCACCCAGTTCCCCTACCCCCTGGGGGCCATGCTCACGGCCCAGGCCCTGCTGACCTCCACCCTGGCCCCCTTGCCCTCGGCCCAGGCCGAACAGGAGGGAGACACCGATGCCGTCGCCCGTCGCTTTGACCTGCTGCTCTACAACCTGCAACTCTCCTTGCTGCGAAGCGAATCCCGCTTCCTGCGGCTCCAGAAGCAGGTGCGCCAGGTGACTCGACGGAAGTGACAGTGGCAATCCGACGCTTCCCATGGCTCCGATCTAACCGCCAAAGAGGTCATGGGGGAACTGGTTGGTCTTCATGATGCCTACCGCCGTGAAGTCGCATCCTGGAAGATCAGGCATCTGGTCGAGCAGACATCCAAAGTCTTTGAACCATTTCGAGTTTGGGCCGATGGTTTTGATCAGACGTGCAATCACCACCGATGCGCCATAAAGCCTCTGCAGTGATACCTCATCGTCAATCCAGTGCTCCATAAATGAGTCTCCCTTGAGCATCGGCAGAGGATTTTTGCTGGCATAATTCCAAACACGAGAATGATGCGCACAGCGATTGCGAAAGTCGCTGATGCCGCGTAGCCAGTCGCCCAGAACCTTTGGGTTGTCAATCTCAAAGCGCTTGGCGATTTCTAGCTGGTGACGCCGTTTGAGCAGACCGTAATACCGAGAAGCCAGCCCGAAGCTCCACGCTTCTACGACAACCCAAAATGGCATGGTCTTGTCGTTCTGCTTGTGCCAGAGGATGCAGTCCTCAGAGCAGCGAGAGAGGTGCTTCCCGTGATCTTCGACCCACTCATTCCAGGTGTTGCGCTTTTTGCGAGACTTTCTGTCCTGATAGTCTTGCAGAAAACGCTGATTGATGAAGCTAGCCATCGTGTGCGCGACGGGGTCGAGGCGCCCAAGCTCATGTGCTATTACGGTTCGGATGAACTTCAATCCTCTCAATGGCATCAAGGACGGCGAGCCTTAAACGCTTGTCATACAGATATAAATCTAAAATCCCCTGCAGGCTTGTGCCCGGCATGAAGGCATCAAGGCGCCTGGGCTTACCAGTTTGTGTATCGAGAACAGCTTCTCCTTGAGAATCGATTTCAATTTCGCGGCATGGGTACCAAAAGCCGCTCAGGCGGTAGTAGCCAATCTGCGACAGCTTTCGAGCGGCTCGCTGAGGGTCAGGCCCGACGTCCATCCCTCTCGCGCTGAGGAGATCAACGAGTTCGGAGTAAGACCTGAAGGGTTTGGGCGGTTTGGGGCTGGGGGAGGGCGACAATGGCTCCCTAGGCCAAAATGGATGGCTCAAGCGTGATGCAGCTCATGGCTGCAACAGGGGCTTGAGCTCTATCGATGGAAGCATGCAAGGTGAAGGGGGGAGCTGTCAACCGCCCTTCACCGACCAGAAATGACGAGGTGCTGACGCAAAAAGCCTGCAGTGCAGGCGATCTGACGATGATCAGGGCCGCTTTGGCAATTTCAAGCCATGCTGCGGCGCTGCAACACCAGGCGAAACCGAGGGCTGCCCGCCGCTGATCTGAGGCTCTCCCCTCCGAGCCCCGTTCCCTCCGCGGCTCGACCCTCTGGGTCTTGCTCCGGGCCTCTCCAGTCTGGGGCCTTCCTGACGTCAGGCCCCTACTGGGATCGGTCCCGTCGCTGCGCCGCTCTCGGCGCCGAGTCCATGGCCATGCTTTCTGCTGCTGCCTCACCGTTCTGCCGGCCCATCGCACCGGAAGGTGCGTTCTGCAAACCAGAGGAAGATCCGTTCCTGCTGCTCGAATCAAGCCTCAAGGCGATTGAGCGGATCCTGCTGCTGCGGCGGGGGCTGCCGCTGCGCCGCACCTGGATCGAGCAGCCCTATGGCGAGGAGGAGATCACCCTGCTGGAGGAGGAGGTGATCCCGGCGATCCAGCAGTGTCTGGCGCGAGTGGATGAGCTGGATGAGCGGTTGCTGGCCCAGCAGGAGCTGCTGCACCGCTGCCAGCTGGAGGCTGAGCGTGA
The DNA here is from genome assembly GCF_024346055.1 of Cyanobium sp. Cruz CV13-4-11. GTDB lineage: Bacteria > Cyanobacteriota > Cyanobacteriia > PCC-6307 > Cyanobiaceae > Cyanobium. The sequence goes on along the minus strand of NZ_JAGQCH010000010.1, from coordinate 62,604 downwards.
GGTGCTGAGTGCGTTGAGGCTGCAGATGGCCTGAGGTCCAGGGCCGGGGGCTGCGGCCCCCTTCCCCATCAGGTCTTCTGGTCGCTGGCCGGGGACGGCTATCTGCGCGAACGCGGTTCGTACAAAACTCACCGGCATCTCATCTCGACTCGCTTACCCAACCCAGCAGGCCAATCCCGATGGGAGAGTTATAGGGTTAGCCTCACTCCGGCTCGGGGAGGGTGGAACCATGGCTGCTGGCCGTACTGACACCCTGCCTGCGCTGATGGCTGCCTGCCGTCCGCGGCAGTGGACCAAGAACCTGCTTGTGTTCGCGGCGCCGCTGTTCGCCTTCCGCTTTGAGGCCGCCGTCTGGCTGCCGGCCGCAGGGGCACTGGTGGCGTTCTGCCTGATCTCCAGTGCCATCTACCTTCTGAACGACTGCCTGGATGTGGCAGCCGATCGCGCCCATCCCACTAAACGCAACCGCCCGATCGCCGCCGGACTGGTGAGCATGCCGGCAGCCCTGACGACCGCTGCGGTGCTGGCGGTCGTGAGCCTCTCCCTGGCGGCCTGGGTGGCGCCTGCCCTGGCCGGGGTGGTGCTGCTCTACGGACTGATCCAGGTGGGCTACTGCCTGCAGCTCAAGCGGGTGCCGCTGCTGGATATCTTTTGCATTGCTTCCGGCTTCCTGCTGCGGGCCATTGCCGGTGCCGTTGCGGCACAGGTACCGCCGTCGCCCTGGTTCCTGCTCACGGCGGGGCTGCTAGCTCTCTTTCTGGCGATCGAGAAGCGCAAGGCTGAGCTGCAGGTGGCTCAGGTCCGGGGCGTGATCACCCGCAAGGTGCTCGAGCGCTATTCGCTGCCGCTGCTACTGCGGCTGGAGAGCACGGTGGCCACCAGCGCTTTCATGAGCTACTCCCTCTGGGCGGCGGGCCCTGCGTTGCGGGGGGCACCGACGAGTTGGATGCTGCTGACGGTGCCGTTCGTGCTGGTGGGGATCTTTCGGTATCAGCTGCTGAGCGACCCGGAGGAAGCGGAGCGGCGGCGGGAGCGGACGCCTGAGCAAAGCAGCGAGAAGCCGGAGGAGATCCGGCTGGGGGATCGGGGCATCAAGCTCACCCTGGTGGGGTGGTTGGTGACGACAGCGGTGATCGGGTTGCTCAGCAGGGTCAGCTGATGGGCCAGACGGTGGGCAACAGGGTCGCGGTCTTTGATGTGGATGGCACGTTGCTGCGGGGCGATTGCCTGTGGCTGGCCGCCCGCCGCTCCAAGGGAGCCATAGGGCAGCTGCTACTGGCCGCCGTGGCCGTTCTGCCCTGGCTGATTGGCTGGCAGTTACGACTGGTGAGCACCGGCCGGTTCAAGCAGCAGACCATTGCCGCCTTTGGTGTGTGTGAGGCGGCCAACCGTGCTAAAGCTGCGGGGCACGCTGATTGGCTGCTGGGCGCGCTGCGATTACAGCTGCGGCCGGAGGCGCTGCAGCGGTTGCGCTGGCACCAGCAGCGCGGTGACCGGGTGCTGCTGTGTTCAGCCTCGCCCCGGCTGCTCTTGCAGCCCTTGGCCGATTGGCTCGGAGTAGAGCTGCTCTGCACCGAACTGCAGCAACACGACGGGCGCTGGATCCCCAAGTTGGCGAGCCTTAACTGCAAGGGCCCGGAGAAGGTGTGTCGCCTCGAGCAGCATCTGGGCCCATTGGATGGGCTTTCGATTGAGGCCTACGGCGACAGTAAGGGCGATCGCGAGATTCTCCAGGCTGCTGATTTTCCTCATTATCGCAGTTTTCTGAGCGAACCCTGTTCCTATCCGGCTTTCTCTCTTGGGCCACCATTGCTGGTCGTGGCGATTGCACTACTGAGCTATGGGCTGCTAGGAGTTTGGATTCAGGGTGATCGATTGCTGCCTCTATTGCGAAGCTTGTGGCCTCAGATTTGCCAGGGATTGCTATTAGTGCTTCTGGCATTTGCAGTCCGCTATAGCCGCTGGAGATCACTCCTCGCATCCATAAACCAAAAACCGCTGATTTCAGCTGATGCGCGTATCTGGATGGGCTCATATGCATTCACTGCAACACCTGGCAAATCTGGAGAAGCAGTGCGCGCGCTTCTATTGAATCAGGAGTGCGGGATTCCAATTCCGCCCACATTAATGGCACTAGTAGTGGAGCGAATCACTGACGGCTTAGCTGTGCTGGTCTTGTTATCTCTAAATCTTCCTCTACTGTTTAGTGGCGATGTTCCCCTAGTGGTTCCGATTGGTTCTGGACTACTTATTGTTCTCATTTGTTCGTTGGTTTTGCGGAATCAATGGGCCAAGAGACAGCTCAAGGTTGCCGCAAAAAGTTTGCTGCCCTCCAGGCTAGCCAGTGCCGGCAGCGAGGGGCTTTCGGCGCTGAGGCAGCTCTTGCGACCTTGGTTGCTTCTCCAATCCACCTTTATTGGGGCGGTGGCTTGGAGCCTGGAAGGGCTGAGCATCTGGCTGCTGCTTCGAGGGATGGGCGTTGAAGTTGTGGATATTGGCGGCGCGATAATCGCCCATACTCTTGCATGCCTAGTAGGTGTAATAACGTTGCTCCCAGGTGGGCTAGGAAGCAGTGAAGCAAGTACAATAGGCTTGCTTTCTCTGCAGGGCGTACCTTTATCGATAGCTACCGCTGCGACTTTGCTAATCAGGCTAATGACCCTTTGGTTCTCCACAGCCATGGGAGTTGCGTGCCTTCTATGGCCGCGACAAAGATAATCATGACAGCAGGCTCACTTGAGGCGTTGACTGGATTAAACATCATTCCACTTGGTCTACCACAATGGCTATTCGCATTTTAAGCATGGTAATGAGAAAGAAGCTATTAATTGCGGGCTTCTTTCTTGCCTTCGCATTGAGTGGAGTGCTGTCAGCAGTATTCCCTAATAATGTCAGGATTGAGCCCAACTTGTGGTTTGGGGCTGATATTGGAAGGGTGATAAATGACATGGCCGAGCCACTGGCTAATCATTACAGGCTAAAAGTCCATCCGCTGTTTTCTCTTATTGTTCTTCCTGTCGCTCGGCCTGTATATTGGATCGGCAGGTTAATGGGTTTTGATGGTGGCCTTTCCAAGGGTATCGCCGCTCAATTCGTCACGTCAATGTCTGCGGGTGCGACGTGGATCCTTATCTATTTATTGGCAATCAGGATGGGCCTTTCTAGGTTCGCATCGCTTGGTATATCCCTGCTATTTCTTTCGTCGACTGCCTTCCTGTTTTGGTGGTCTACGCCCGAAACCTTTCCCCTGGGAGCAGTGACGATTTTACTGCCTCTTATTCTGCTTGCATACAACATTAAGTCTCATAAGGTTTGGGTAATGGCTTTAGTTGGCTCACTTTCGATGACAACCACGAACTGGGGTGCTGGCTTAATAGCTTCTCTCGTACGTTTCGGCCTGAGAAAAGCATTTCTAGGGTTGTGCGGGATGACTTTGCTATTGACCAGTCTTTTGATCTGTGTACAAAAAGCGTATCTGCCCTCGGCGGGCTTGCCGTTTCAACTTGGTGAAGAGCGCACATACATCAAAAGAAGTGTTCGACCGTTTGAAACTGCCTATCAGTTTTTTGTTGCGCCTGTTGCCCCTTTGACTCCCTCAGTAATTATTGGGGAAGGCAGGTATTCGCAATTCACGTTTGCGCTGCCAGGCTGGAGTGATATTTCGCTATTGCGTATCAGTACAGCGACGGCTTGGCTGGCGCTGCTCTTTAATGGAATTTATGCCGCTCTCTCGCGAAGAGACAATTCTGTCAGCATTGCTTTGGCATGTTTTTTGGGTTTTCAGTTTCTTCTTCATTCATTCTATGGGGATAGTCCTTTCTTGTATTCCGCCCACTATGTACCGGCCATGGTATTGCTGGCTGGGTACGGATTAACCGCCATGCCTGAGGCCCACAAGAAGAGCATCACTTTGCTTGTTTATGTGCTTGCGCTTATACTTCTTCCTCTTAATCTTGTCTATCTTTATGAGTCTTTTAAGCTCGGAGTTGCCCATCTTGCTGGCTAGCGATGTCGCACTCGTGCGTAGGAATTATTTTTTCAGGCACTTTGGCAGGGCGGCAACGACTTACGCTTATGGCGTTTAATGCGTCTGAATTGACGAAAATCCGTCCATCTCGGAAGGCGAATATGGGGGAAAATCCTTGCGGATCAAGGTGTGATGATCTCTGAGTACATAACTTTCAACACTTTCTGCGCCACAAAGTTGCAGAAGCCCTGGCCAGAGCTTGAGACTGCTTTAGCCAGCCTCGATTAAATGCCCCGCGGCCAGAGCAGGCCGCGGGCAGGGCGTGCTGAGCTGCCGGGGCTGCCACCACCATCACTACCGCCACCGCTGTCCCCGCCACCACCGCCAGCGAGGAACTGAGCGACGCCGAACGCGACCAGTTGCTGCATCTGCGCAGCCAGCGCCTCAATGCTTTCCGAGAGCGGCAAAAAGGAATGGCAACCACCCTCCTCTAACGAGGAACGAGGTGGATCACCACATCGCAACCGAGCGCATCGGCGTAGCGGCGAAGGGTTGACAACGCGGGAAGGTGCTTGCGGGATCCCTCCAGCCGGCTGATGGCGCTGCGGGTCGTTCCCATGCGCAGTGCCACGTCCTCCTGGGTCAGGCCAGCCCGTTTGCGAGCATCAAGAAGCTCGCGTAGCAGGCGGAATTCCGCTGCGGCTTCCTGCCTGGCCTCCGTATAGCCGGGGATCGTCGCGGCGCGGCTCCGCTCACTATCGCGGTCGCGGATCAGCGGTTCGTAGGCAATGTCAGCCATGATTCCTGATCTCTTTGATTCGGTTCCGGGCAATGGTGAGATCGCGCTGGGGCGTTTTCTGCGTCTTCTTGATGAAGGCGTGGAGCACGATGATCATGCGGCCACTGCAATAACAGAAGAACGCCCTGCCAGTCCCGCTGCGGCTTTTGGGCCTGAGTTCAAATAGGCCCTCGCCGAGGGCCTTGGAGTGTGGCGAGCCCAGCAGGGGGCCATGGTCTTCCAGCAGGTCCAGGAGTTCATCACAACGGGCCAGCAGGTCGACAGGCCACGATTCGATCTCCTCGCGAACGCGAGGACTGAAGTAAGCAAGGCGAAATGACCTGTCCATGTTAGCGCGTGTGCTACGTGGAGGTCGTGGCATCGCGTCAATGCTTCTCTCCCCCACCAGTGCCACCCCCCGTCACACCCCGCCCCAGCACTGGCCCCCACAGCGCCAAGATCTCCCCATGCCCCCAACCCCCTCCCCCACCTACGAGCGCCTGCGCGACTACATCGCGAGGCGCATGCGAATGAGCCACGTCTACCAGCCCCTAATGCTCATGGAGCTCCTTGGTCGGCGCAGCCCAGCCCCCGCGCAGGACGTGGCCCGGCGGATCCTGGGGGAGGACGTGACCCAGATCGATTACTACACCGAACGCGTCAAGCGGATGGTGGGCAAGGTCCTCACCGGCAACGGCATCACCCGCTACGACCAAGGCGCCTACGACCTTGTGGGCGGCGAGGAACTGAGCGACGCCGAGCGCGACGAGCTGCTGCAGCTGTGCCGCCAGCGCCTCGATGCCTTCCGCGAGCAGCGCGGCCAGGAGGTGTTCGCCCACAGGAGCCGCCACCGCACCCCGATCAGCGGCTCGATCAAATACCGGGTGCTTACCCGGGCAAAGGGCCGCTGCGAATGCTGCGGCGCCCACGAGCATCAAAGGGCCCTGGAGGTGGACCACATCGTGCCCAGGAACCAGGGCGGCTCGGACGACCTCAGCAACCTGCAGGCCCTCTGCTTCCGCTGCAATGCCGGCAAGCGCGACACGGACTCCACAGACTTCCGCGGCCTGCAGGCCAGCTATGCCCATCGCCAGGACAGTTGTGCGTTCTGCGCGCTGGAGGGCACCGGCCGGGTGCTGCTGGAGAACGAACTGGCGTTGTGCATCGCCGATGCCTATCCGGTGTCGCCTGGGCACAGCCTGATCCCGCGGCGGCATGGTGCCGATGGGTTGGCGTTGCACCAGCCGGAATGGAACGCAGTGGTGGAGCTGCTGAAGCTGCGGCGGGAGCAGCTGAGCGCCCAGGATGCGTCGATCAGTGGCTGGAATGTGGGGTTGAATTCAGGTGAACCTGCGGGGCAGACGGTGTTTCATGCGCATTGGCATCTGATTCCACGGCGGGAGGGGGATTGCGAGGAGCCGCGGGGTGGGGTGCGGGGGGGGGGGGGGATTGGGGGGAGGCAGGAGTATTGATTGCGCTCTAACGCTTGCCATCACCAGGCCGCAGAGGCCTTGAGACATCGAGCTTATCCTCTATTTGCGGCTCTGGTGTATGGCATTGTTAGCGGACATCTATTCGGTTCCGCCAGTACCCTCGGCGGCGTGCGTGATGAGCAAGTGTTAGATTGAATAAAGCAAGAGAAACTTCGCAGGCCAGAAAGTTAAGTCAACTTAACCCGACACCATCCTCAATCCAGATGGTAACGGAACCCCCTTCGGCAACGAACTCAGCCCATCCATATTGATCGGTCATTAACCCTTCTGACTTGCTTCCGAAAACATCATAGTTGGCTCTAGAAATGACATATTGATTGCCAACTAGCTTGATGGTTGCCAGATGATAGAACCGCTTATTAAAGCGGCCAGTATTCATTCTAATTGCTTTGATAGCACTATAGGAATTGCTCATGGTTACGGCCATTGCTCCTATTGCATTAGAAACTCCCCCCATTCTAACCCAACCAACAATGTCACTATGGGCGTAGAAACGTTCATCTCCCAACGCAAATTGCTTCCTAAGCTTTAAAAGCAGGCTGATATAGTCTCTGCCACTGGGCTGAGCTTTATGATTATCCTTATCATGAGAGCCATAGTAGTCTGGGAAGAAAACGCAAGGATATCCCTGCTCCCTCAGCAAAATAAAAGCATAGGCCAATGGTTTAAACCATTCCTTGACATGAGAGTCGAGTTCTCTGCCAAATTGATAATCATGATTTTCAACAAATGTCACTGCCTTGGCGGGCTGCTCAGCCATTAAGGTATTTTGGTTAAGCTCTCGCAGATCAAATGACTGTCCAGACCAGCTTGCACTCTTAAACTTAAATCGTAGAGGAAAATCTAACAAACTAATATCCTGAGGATACGAACCCTTAGCTGTGACTTCGGTAAGATAGCTGTGTAGCATAGGTGTGTCACCAGCGATATACTCACCCACTGTAAAGAAAGGCTTATTTGCTTTGGCTCTCATATGACCAACCCATTCTCGGACATAACCAGCAGTGATGTGCTTTACAGCATCTAGCCTAAATCCATCTAAGCCAACTTTGGCTGAAAACCATGTTCCCCAATGCTTCATCTCCTCTCGAACATCAAATCGACCATAGTCAAAATCAGAGTCTTGAAGGAAGTCATAATTCCCTTTTTCCAGAGAGACCCATTTTTCAAAGTTTTTTATTTGTGGGATATAGCCAGGTTCATTAAACACAAATCGATAAATATATTTCCCGTCTTTCCCTCCTGTCTCAATAAAGTCATTGCCATCTTGTCTAATTTTGACTGTAGTATCGACACTATCAAAGTGTCGGGATGTCCACTTAAAATCGGAATACTGATTAGCCCTTTCGGGGAAGTCAAAAGTTGTGTAAGACTTGATATCAATCAGTCCACTTTCATAACCTGATTCCCACCTCTCTCGTGTTCTGTCCTCTTTCTCGACCCTAACTGCCTGCCAGAAATCGCTTTCAGATCCTCCCGCTCGATGGTTGAGGACAATATCTCCATAAACTTGGATATATCTTTTGTTGCCATCTGGCACTAAAGCACCAGAGGCATTTTTTGTGTATCCATGAAGCGCATTGATGGCATCATGTAGCTGCTCTATTTCGCCATACTTAGTTCTCCTGGAGCCTCTGGCATTAAACTCCCCCAGATCAAAGTGATCATAAACATCATACCCACTGCTATTGTCACCACTTGCTCCTTTGTAAGCTGGTGGAATCCAAACCGCATCTATGCCAATATCTCGAAGATGATCAGCCTCATCCTTTAAGAAGCTCCATAAAGGTTTATTGGCCTGAAAAGAATCATCTTTATCGAGGAACCAATGAAAAAAACTGAAACAAAACTCCATCGGCATGCTCAGGCATAATGTTGGCTCCACAAGAAAAGATTTTTTAACGATACTCTGAGACAGAGGAAGCCAGTAATAATGTTCAGAAATCAAGACTTTTGCATACTTGGGGCTGCTCACTGCCATGCGCATGCGATCCTGCATCTTTGTTGAGAACTAGATTCAATTGAACAAGGGTAATATTGCTTTGCAACACTGACCGGATTCGGGCCCTTTAAGCAGCCATTAAATTCCAGCTTGACAAGCTAACGAATATGGATAGATCGTGCAACGAATATGGATAGATCGTGCGCAGCCACGATCTTATCCGCAGTTGAACAAGCCTGCAACGTTGAGGCCCTGGGCCCACTGCAGAAGAATCAGGCCATTTTTCAGGTTTTCTTTGGCTTCTGCCCTAGGTGAAATGTCCTACAGACGGCAGCACGAACCGGTTGAGCTGTTGCACTCTCCAGTTTAGGCACGCAGACAGCCCAGCAGGCCAGTTCTGGTTGCGAACGGGCCATCATTGTCTGCAGGTGCTACTCACTACGGCTTATTTGCTTGCGCGTGTTGATGGATTCAAGCTGGCGCTGGGTTGATCTCTCGCACGCGCACCGCGATGATCGCCATCACGCCGCCGCAGTGCGGGCAGTGGATCGGTGGTTTGGGCTGGGGTCGCCATGGTTCCGGCAGCACGACGCGCAGCAGCAGTTGCACTGTCTGCAGCAGCTTCTGGCTGTTGCCGTGGAGCAGGCCGTAGTCGCGGGCGCGCCGGAAGCGCTTGGGCAGCACATGGCGCAGCAGCATCCACAGGAACTCTGCGCCAGGCAGGCTCTGGATCAGCACCGCACCGCTGTTGTCGCGGATGCGAAAGGTGATCAGGCCATCGCGATCGCTGAGGATGTCTTTCTCGGGGAGCACACCGCGGTAGAGGTAGCGACCCAGGTACACCAGCGCCTTCTGGCCACTGCCGACTGATTGGCAATGCACCACCCAGTCCCTTGGGATCGTTGCCTGCACGCGCAAACCGGCCCTGCGCATGCCGTCCAGCCATTTGGCGCGGAACACCTTGGCCAGGTTGGCGGCCGGGAAGAGATAGCCCCTCTCTTTCCACTGCCATTTTCGCTGACCTCCTCCCCCCTGTACTGGTGCTGATTGCTGGTGGTGGATGGCACCAGCGGGCACAATCAAGTGCACATGGGGATGGAAGTCCAGGCGGCGGCTGTGGGTGTGCAGCACCGCATGCGCTCCTGTGATTCCTTTCAGTTTTGGATCTTTGCGGGCAAAGGAATCCACCGTTTGCCAGGCGGTTTTGAGCAGCAGGTCGTAGGTGATGCGTTGCTGGCTCCAGAACAGAGCCCGCAGCTCGGCTGGCACCGTGAAGGTGATCAGGAAGTACTCCACCGGCAGCAGCTTGGCCTGCTGCCGCTCGATCCAGCGCTGGCTGTCCGTGTGCTGGCAGTGGGGGCAGCTGCGGTGGCCGCAGGAGTGGGGAACCTTGAGGCTGTGGCTGCAGTCGCTGCAGCGGAGCACCATCAGGTCGCCGCCCTGGCGGCGGCAGCGCCGCATGGCTTGCAGTGCCTGGTAGTGGCTTGGCAGCAGCTGGGGGCCATGCAGCCGCTCCAGTTCGCCCTGGTGGCGTTCGACCACCTCGGAAAGGAGCACCATCACAGCCCCTCCTCCCAGCGCAGCTGGAAGCCATCGAGCAGCCTCTCGATGCGATCACTGCTGTGATCCCGCACCACCTGGGTGATGTGGGCATAGCGGGCGGTGGTGTTGCTGTTGCTGTGGCCGAGCAGTGACTGGATCAGCCTCAGGTCCATCCCCTGCTCCAGCAGGTGGGTGGCATAGGCATGGCGCAGGCTGTGGACCGTGAGTTTTTTCTGGATGCCACAGTCCAGCCGTGCTGCCCTCAGAGCAGCCTGCACACCACTGGCGTCCATCGGTGCACTGGCGATGCGCACGATGAACTGGTGACCGGCCGGGGAAGGGAACAGCAGCCGTGGGTGGCGGTGGCTGCTCCAGAAGCGGCGCATCGCCTGCAGGGTCAAGGCCGGCAGGGGGACGTAGCGATCCTTGCCGCCCTTGCCATCGCGGATGTGCACGCGACGCTGGCTGCCATCGATATCAGCTACCTGCAGAGCCAGGCACTCACTGATCCGCAACCCCAGGCTATAGACCACCAGCAGAAAAATCCGGTAGCGCAACTTGCGCACCGTGTTGATCAAGAGCTGAACTTCCTCCCGGGTTGGAATGTCCGGCAGCGTGCGCACACGCGGGGGACGGATAATCTTGATCCATTCCATCTCCCGCTCCAGCACATAGCGGTGGAAGAACTGCAGACTGGAGAGGTCAACCTTGATCGTGCTCCAAGAATATTGCTCCAGCATGGTAGAGAAGTAGTCTTTCAACTCATCAGGCTGGAGGTCGTCCGGGCAGCGGCTAAAGTGTCCAGCTATCCGATAGAGCGTGCGTCTGTAACTGTCGATCGTTTTGTCGCGCAGACCATGCAGGTGCATGGCCTGCGTCATTGCATCTAAGCGCGAATCAAATCTGGCCTGCTCAGCAGGATCCATGGGCCGCGTCCCTTCGCGTGGTGTAAATCCCGAGGCCCGAATGCCCTGATCAGAGGTTGAACAGGATGGTGGCAGGACGTGACCTTGCCGATGCTTGAGGAGGTGCGCCGTCGCCTTCGGGGCCTGGTGGGACTGATCGAAACCGAGGCCCAGGATCCCCTCTACACTGACTTCAGTGATGAGATCGTCGCCATCAAGGAGGTGGATGGTGCTGCCCTTCTTACTCGTGATGAATTCCGCCAGTTCCGCCTACGGGCCCAGAACTTCCTCAAACAACATGAGGACCACCTCACCATGCAGCGGTTGCGGCGCAACCAGCCCCTCACCGCCACCGACCTGCAGGAACTGGAGCACTTCCTGATCAGCCATGGCATCGGCAATCAGCCCCTGATCGAACGAGCCAGTGAGGAGGCGAACGGCTTCGGCTTGTTCATCCGCTCCCTGGTGGGACTCGACCGAAAGGCCGCCAAGGAGCAGTTCGCTGACTTCCTCATTGAAGGCACCCACACCGTCACCCAGATCCAGTTCATCAACGGGATCATCAACGAACTCACCAGCCGGGGCGTGATGGATCCAGCCCGCCTCTACGACCCACCCTTCAGTGATCTGGCTCCCACAGGACCGGAAGGATTGTTCTCAGATTCCGAAGTGAACCGCATCTGCGCCCTGCTGAGCGACATCCGCCAGCGGGCCGAGCTGCCACTGGCGGCCTGAACGCATCTCATCCGGTGGCACTTGCTGAAGCCACCGCCACCAGCCTTCGTGCCCGAAGTTGCCCTGCTCACGCTGTTCGCTATCGACTCCGGCGAGCAGCAACACTTTCTGATGACTGACTGTGCTCCGCCGGAACGGCTGGTGCCAAGGCTTGTTCGTTCGATGCACGAGATCAGCCCTGGATCCAGGCCAACCTCCCTGGAGCACCTGAGACACTGCATCCTGCAGGCGGGCGGCCAACCGCTGGAGGGGTCTGAGGATGGCCGCTGCTTGCGGAAGCACCTCATCACCCACTATCTAAAACGCCGAAGGCTTCTCATCTCGTCCTGGTCTCGCCCGGTGGCCTGCAGCCCCTGGCAAAGGGAATGGCTGCCAAGGCCGTTGCTGCTTCATGACACTAAGCGATGGGCACTTTAACGCCAAAAATGCGTCACGCAGCGATCAGCAACTCAGCAGCGGAATGCAGTTGAACTGCATCAAAAGACGTCGATGACTATCACAGCTTCCGCCTGCACTTTCACCCGGTGCCTACGTTGAACGGAACGATTCGGCGCTGCGGGCCGGATGCCTTTTCATGACCTCGGCTGGCGGGGATCTATCTTCATGGTGGATGACAACTTCATCGGCAATCAGCACAACGTCAAACGCCTGCTCCGCGACCTCATTCCCTGGATGCGAGAGCATCGCTTTCCCTTCAACTTCCTGACCGAAGCCTCGGTGAATCTGGCCGAACAGCCCGAGCTCCTGGATCTGATGGCCAGGGCCGGCTTCTTCGGGGTCTTCCTGGGCATCGAGACCCCCGACCAGGACAGCCTCGCGGTCACCCGCAAACAGCAGAACACCCGCCATCCCCTCGCGGAGGCCTGCGGGACGATCAGCGCGGCGGGATTGGTCATCTACGCCGGGTTCATTCTCGGTTTCGACGGAGAACGATCAGGAGCTGGAGAGCGTATCGAGGCGTTCGTCGCTGAAACGGCCATTCCCCAGCCGATGCTGGGGATTCTCCAGGCCCTGCCGAACACAGCCCTATGGACCAGGCTGGAGGGGGAGGGGCGGCTCCTGCCGGAGGCCGATGTTCTCTGCGGCGACCAGAACACCCTGATGAACTTCGTGCCCTCCCGTCCGTCCCAGGACATCGGCCGCGAGTATGTGCGGGCCCTCTGGCGGATGTATGAGCCCGCCGCCTACCTGGAGCGCTGCCTGCGCCACTGCCTCGCCATCACCCCCAATCCCCACTGCTCCCAGCAGATGCACGTGCCGCCGCCCTGAACTCCGCGGCCAGTTCTGGCGACAGCTGCTGCAGATGGCACGGCAGCAACCCCGCCTGCTGCCCCTGTATCTGGGCCTCTGCGCCGCCGGCGAACACGTCTTCGAGTACCGCCAGCTGGCCCGGGAGGCATCGGCGACCAGTTGTGGGGCACGATCCGCTCGCAGCACCGCCGCAGGCGGCTCAGCCCCCAGCCACGAAGGCCAGGGCCACGCCGTTGTTGCAGTAGCGCTTGCCGGTGGGCTTGGGGCCGTCGTCGAACACGTGGCCCTGGTGGCCGCCGCAGCGGCGGCAGTGGTATTCCGTGCGCGGCAGGATCAGCTTGAAGTCGGTTTTGGTGACCACCGCCTTGGGCAGGGGTTGCCAGAAGCTGGGCCAGCCCGTGCCGGAGTCGAACTTGGCGGTTGAGGCGAACAGGGGCAGGCGGCAGCCGGCACACACGTACGTACCGCTGCGCTTCTCCTTGTTGAGCGGGCTGCTGAAGGGGCGCTCGGTGCCCTCTTGGCGCAGCACCGCATAGGCAGCCGGGCTGAGGCGCTTCTTCCATTCCTCCGGGCTCAGCTGCCAGGCGGGATCGGTGGCCTTCGCCGCCGCCAGGGCCCGGTCGGCCGGCAGGAAGGGCAGCAGCCCCGCCAGGGGCGCCCCCAGCCGGGCCAGCAGGCTGGAGAGAAAGTTGCGGCGGTCCATCCGGTTCAGCCCAGCCAGCCGGCGCTCAGCACCACGGCCAGCCCCAGGAACAGGGACAGCAGGGTCCAGGTGACGCGGTTGAGGGTGTTCTCGGCGCTGCGGGCGCTGCTGAACATCGAGCCGCCACTGGAGGCCAGCCCCCCCATGCCATCGCCCTTGGGGCTATGAAGCAGCACGCTGACGATCAGCAGGGCGCCGCTGAGCATCCAGAGCAAGGAAACGATGTTCTTGACCATCGCCCCAGACTAGCCGCCGCTGAACCGGGCCTTCAGGCGCCGAGGGTCTGGGGGATCCGGGCGGTGGGGGCGGTGGCCGGCACCACCAGGGAGGTGCCCGTCATGCGGGCCGGCTTGGGCAGGCCCAGGATCTCCAGCAGGGTGGGGGCGATGTCGGCCAGGCCGCCGTGCTCCCGCAGGCTGACGTCGTTGCCGTGGCCGTCCAACTTGCGCTTTTCGCCCTCCACCAGGATCACCGGTACGGGGTTGGTGGTGTGGGCGGTCCAGGGCAGCCCGTCTGGGCCCTGCATCACTTCGGCGTTGCCGTGGTCGGCTGTGATCAGCAGGGTGCCGCCCATGCGGGTGGTGGCCTCCACCAGCCGGCCCACACAGCGGTCGACCATGGCGATGGCTTCGGTGGCGGCCTCCATCTGGCCGGTGTGGCCCACCATGTCGGGGTTGGCGTAGTTGATCACCACCAGGGAGTAGATCCCCCGGCCGATGGCGGCGATGCAGCTGTCGGTGAGCTTCTCCGCCGACATCGCCGGCGCCTGGTCGTAGGTGGCGACGCGGGGCGAGGGCACCAGGTGGCGGTCTTCGCCGGAAAAGGCCTGCTCGATGCCACCGTTCATGAAATAGGTGACGTGGGGGTACTTCTCGGTTTCGGCGGTGCGGAACTGCCGCAGACCGTGTTCGGAGACCACCTGGCCCAGCAGGCCGTCGAGGGATTCGGGCGGGAAGGCCACCTGCACGGGCAGGCCCTGCTCGTACTGGGTGAACGTGACGACATGGAGGGGGCCGATCCACTGGCGCGGGAAGCCGTCGAAGTCCGGCAGCACCAGGGCGCGCATCAGCTGGCGCACCCGGTCGGGGCGGAAGTTGAAGCAGACCAGGCCGTCGCCGCTCTCCAGCAGTCCCTCGGCGAGGCGCACCGGCTCCAGGAACTCGTCGGTGATGCCCTCTGCATATGAACCCTCCAGCGCCTCGGCTGGGCCCAAGGGGCAGATCTCGGCCGGTTCGGTGAGCAGCCGGTAGGCCTTCTCCGTGCGCTCCCAGCGCTGGTCGCGGTCCATGGCCCAGTAGCGGCCGCAGAGGGTGGCGATCCGCCCCACACCCACCTCCTGGATCATGGCCTGGATGCGGGCCAGATAGCCGGGGCCGCCATGGGGAGCCGAATCACGGCCATCGGTGACCACGTGCACGAGCACATCGCTGAGGCCGCGGCCGGCCGCCCAGCGCAGCAGGCCGCCGAGATGGTCGATGTGGCTATGGACGCCGCCATCGGAGCAGAGGCCGATCAGATGCAGGGGGCGGCCGCTGGCCACCAGCGTGTCGCCCAGGTCGTTGAGGGCCAGGTTGCTGGCGATCGTGCCGCTGCGCACCGCCTGGCCGATTCGCACCAGCTCCTGGCGGATGATCCGGCCGGAGCCGATCGTGAGGTGGCCCACCTCCGAGTTGCCCATCTGGTGATCGGGCAGGCCGACGGCGGCGCCGCTGGCTTCGATGAGGGTATGGGGATAGGCGTGCCACAGGGCGTCCATCACCGGGGTGTCAGCCGCCCTGACGGCGTTGTGGTCACGCTCGTGGCTATAGCCCCAACCATCAAGAATGGCCAGGACCATCGGAGCTACGGGGCCAGCCGCCTCACAGGAAACGCGTTCGGCATTGCCGTTAGCAGACTGCTTCTGGGAGGGAACTGCGGTCACCAGAGAGAAATACTGCACGTTTCAACACAAACCCAACCTACAGCGCTCCCCTGGGAAGACGTTCTTTCGCCCAGAATGCGTCAGGCTTTGGTTACACGCCATACGCTTCATGGCCAGGCCCACGGCCGGTCCGGCACCCGCGGACAGGTTGGAACTGCTCTCCGCCCAGGACCTGGGACGCACCCTCGACAGGCTCGCCTCCCAGGTGCTGGAGGCCGTGGCCGACAGCCAGGACCTGGTGCTGCTTGGCATCCCCACCCGTGGTGTGGCCCTGGCACGGGTGCTGGCCGGACGGCTGGAGGCGATCTGCGGCCATCCGATCGCCCACGGCAGCCTGGATCCCACCTTCCACCGCGATGACCTGGAGCGGGTGGGCACCCGGCTGGTGGAGGCCACCCAGCTGCCGGTGCCCGTGGACGGCCGCCAGGTGGTGCTCGTCGACGACGTGATCTTCACCGGCCGAACGGTACGGGCCGCCCTGGAGGCCCTGCAGGCCTGGGGACGTCCCCGCCGGGTTGGGCTGCTGGTGATGGTGGACCGGGGCCACAGGGAAGTGCCGATCCAGCCCGATTACTGCGGCCGGGTGGTGCCCACCGCCCGCCACGAGACGATCCAGCTCTGCCTCCAGGCCATCGATGGCGAGGAGGGGGTTTACCTGCTGCGGGACTGAAGCGGACTCAGACGGGGACTGTCAGACGGTGGCCAGTTCGTCCTCGCGGAAGTGGGCGCGGAACTTGCCGAAGGCCACCACCACCGGCAGATTCGGGCTGATGGGGCGTCCCTTCCAGTCGTTCAGGACGTTGAACACTTCCCCCTGCTGCCCTTCCATGTCGAAAGCTTCACCCCGGTGCTGGGGGTGGTTGTAGACGACCACGCTGCTGCTCACCTTGACCTGATCACCTGGCTGCATGTCCACCGGGAGGCTCTGCGCAGCCATCCTGTCATGGGCTCAGCGCTGGCAGGCGCTTTCGGGACCGGCCTCGACCACCCGGCCCCCCAGCTCCTTGCAGGCCGCCTGGAACGCCTGCCACTCGTCCATGCCGGCGGCGATGCGGCGTTGCACCAGGCCATCCAGCTTCTCGCCGGAGACCGTGTGGGGCAGGGAGCCGTGGCTGTCGTGCTCCCGGTCCTTGCCCTTGAGCTGGTCGAGGCCCTTTTTCACCTCGAGCCGCAGGGGATCGCTCTGCTGGCGCCACCAGGGGTGGTCGATGCGGTTGAGGCTGTCGAGCGCCTCCCACCAGCGCTTCTGCTTGACCAGAAGCGTCGCCCGCTCCAGCTGGGAGCGGTTGCGGTTCCAGATCTCCTGGAGGTCGTCGCCCATGGAACTGCCATCGTCCTTGCGCTCCTCCCCCAGGGGCGTGAGCGCCGCGAGGGCCCCCGGCAGATCACCGGCCTGGAAGCGGTTCATCGCCACGGCCCGCAGCTGGCGCTGCCAACGGGCGAGCCGCTCGCGGTCGGCGGGGGTGCCGGCCCTGGAGTTGATCACCTGGCGCTGGAGACGCAGGGCCTCGCTCCAGTTCTCCTGGCCCCAGAGCTGGTCGGCCTTGGCCCGCTGACAACGGCCCCGATCAAAGGGGGTGCGGCCGGGCAGCCAGCTAAGGGCGGCCAGCTGCTCGCTGTAGCGAAGGCAATCATCGAGACGGCCGGTGGCGGAGGCCTGCTCCAGGCGCACGGGCAGCTGCCGCTCCCACCAGTAGCCCAGTCCGACGGCGGCGGCGACCGAACCCAGGGTGATGGCCAGCCAGAAGCGCGGGAGTCTGTGCCGGCGGAGGGCCAAGGGGGGACAGCGGGGCGAATCTCTCTCCTTTGTATGCAACGGCGGCCACCGGCGCCCGGTTGCAGGGGCAGCCTGGTCGGCGTCCACCGTCCCTGGCCGTCAGCACACCGGACCGAGGCGTTGGGGCCCCAGGCTCTCAGCCCCTTCAGGGGACTCCAGATCGTCGCCGTCAACAAGGAGCTGGGCCTCGGCATCGATGGAAAACCGCAGCCGCAGCCGGTCGACGCCACGGCGGCCTGGGGAGGCCAGGGGGATGGTCAGCGGCGGCGTTGACCAGGGCCGCACCGGGGCCGCCCCCGCCGGCCGCTCCCGCAGCACCGGCAGCCCCCCCTCGAACACCACCTCGGCCCGCTCCTCGGGCAGGGGCTCCCCCAGAACCACCTCGAACTGGTCCTGACCATCCCGGCTGCAGGCCAGCACCAGCTCCAGGGGCTGCTCGGTGGGCCAGCTCTGGCCCGCCATGAACAGGGGATGCCAACGGTGGCAGCTGCTGCGCCGGTCCCAGCAGCGCAGGGACACGCCGCGGGCCAGCACGTCCCGCACCCGCACCCCGGGCGTCAGGGCCAGGGCCCCCAGGGCCACGGCCTCCACGGGCCGCTCGCCGCGCAGGGGCACGCCCGGACAGCGGCTTTCCAGCCACTGGCGGATCAGGGGGATCCGGCTGCTGCCCCCCACCGGCAGCACCGCGTCGATGGCGGCCAGGCCCAGCCCTTCGCGGCGCGCCGCCGCCAGCACCGTCTCCAGCAGACCATCGAGCAGCTGCAGCAGTCCCCGCTCCTGCAGCAGCCGCTCGAAGGCCGGCCGGCTCAGGGTCAGTTCGCGGAAGGATCCCCCCGTCGATTGGATCTGCCGGGCTTCGGGGGCGCCGCTGAGCTGGCACTTGAGCCGCTCGGCGAGCTGCAGCAGGGCGCCGTCGGCGGGAACGTCCGGGCAGAGGTGGGCCGCGATCCAGCGGTCGATGTCCCGACCACCGAGGGCCACACCCGCCTTGCCGATCACCCGGGCACAGCGCAGGGTCTGGGTGCTGCGGGTCAGATCCCGTCCCGCGAAGCGCAGCAGCTGGGCGATCGGCGCGGCCCGCCCCTCACCGCCCTCCAGGGCCACCAGGGAGAGATCGATCGTGCCGCCGCCCATGTCCACCACCAGCACCCGGCTGCCGGCGGGCAGGCCGGCACCGATGGCGGCGGCGGTGGGCTCATCCACCAGCGCCAGCTCCGGCACCGCCAGCTCGCTGCTGGCCCGCTGCAGCCAGGCCCGGTAGCCCCGGTAGGTCTCGATCGGGGCGGTGAGCACCAGCCGTTCCGGCACCAGTTCCGGCGGCAGGGCCCGCCAGAGCCCCTGCAGCAGCAGGGCACCGGCCCGCTCAGCGGTGAGCCAGCCCGGCGATGGGCCCGTCGCCGGGGCGCCGATGTGGCGCTTGAAATCCCGGCAGAGGCCGGGATGGTCGCCATCGGCCAGGGCCGCCTCCAGCACCTGGCGGCCGATCAGGGGCTGATCGGCCTCGGGGCTCTCCAGCCACAGCAGGCTGGGCACCACGCAGGGGTCGCCGCAGCTGTAGGGGGGCAGGGGCAGCAGCCCGGGGGGACCCTGGCTGTCCTGCCAGGCCACCACGGTGGTGCTGCTGCCCAGGTCGATGGCGAGGGTGCCGCTCATGGGTCGGAGGGGGTGCGGTGTTGGCG
Source organism: Cyanobium sp. Cruz CV13-4-11 (assembly GCF_024346055.1). Classification (GTDB taxonomy): domain Bacteria; phylum Cyanobacteriota; class Cyanobacteriia; order PCC-6307; family Cyanobiaceae; genus Cyanobium. The sequence goes on along the minus strand of NZ_JAGQCH010000010.1, from coordinate 43,911 downwards.
CAGGGGCACGGGTGGCCCCCTTCTAGGCCGTGACATTTGAAGTGGGGCGAACGGGGGGCTGAACTACGCTGTTGAAATTGATGATCAGGTCCGCATGCCAAGCAGCGAACTCAACGCCAAGGAGTTGGCCCAGAGAGGAGAGAGCCTGATCCGGCACTCCAGCAACCGCTACCTGACCACCGTTCGCATCGCTTTTCGGGCCAAGCAACGCCGCTTCGACGATTTCGACGGCCTGCTCGATGACTCCATGATCAAACCCGTGCAACGGGCCATCGTCGAACTCAGCGACGAGCAGGACCAGCCCGACCTGCTGCCCGGCTGAACGGGGACCATGCCTCGACCGACCGGTGGAGATCTGCGAAGGTCAGGGCTGGCGGCTGGTGGTGGATCCCTCCCGCAGCCCCTACACCGCCCTGATCGGGGGTGAGGGCTGGGCCTGCGAACTCACCGACGCCGAACTGCTCGCCCTGCAACGGGCCAGCGGGCGGCTCACCGCTCAGCATCTTGCCCTCGCCGGCACCTTGATGGCGGAAGAGGCCATCGATATCGAACTGGAGTTGCCGATCGGCGATCCCCGCTCCAATGCCGGCGGGTCGCTGTGGCTGGGGCTGCGGGGGGATCGCGGCAACTGGTCGCTGCACCTGGTGCTCACCCCGGAGCCCGGATGGCGGGGGATGGAAGGGGGTTGGCCTGCCCCCGCCAGCGCCGCGTTCGCCGCGGCCCTGGAGCGCCTGAGACCCGCTGAGCGGGATGGCGGGGATCAGGATTGATGATCGTTGGCGGATTCCACAGCCGCCAGCTCCGTTTTGCACCGTTTCTCCCCAGGCGCCCCCCCTCGGAGGCTGCCCGCTGGCCGCGGCTGGGGAGAAGCTGTCCTGGCCGCCGCCCCGGCTTGACAGATCACGGCCACCACAGCGGCGCCTGGCTGGTGAAGGCTGAGGCGGCCCCAACGCCTTGCCAGGGCTTGTGTCTCAACCTGAGACCAGGGACCCATCGCCGCAGCCGGCGCCGTTTGACGTTCCCCCTTCGGTGTGGAGAAGTGGCTGACGCGCTGCTTGGAGTCCGCAATGGCCCGCCTAAGTACCCTGCCGTTGGACGGGGCCGAGTCGCTGGTGAGCCTGCGGGCGGAGGTGCCCGAACCGCTGCTGGAGGCGATGCGGCAGTTCATCGAGCGCCACCCCAACTGGGACCAGTACCGGCTCTTCCAGGCCGCCCTGGCGGGCTTCCTGGTGCAGAACGGCATCCGCAACCGGGGGGTGACCCGCTGCTACCTGGCCAACCTGTTTCCGGGCCATCAGGCGTTCTCGGCGCCGGCGGCCTGAGCTGGCCTGGGGCGCCTCAGGCGTCAGGCTCCACCCCCAGCAGGCTGAAGATCCGCGCGGCGCTGGCATCAGCCACCGGCAGGATCGAGAGGCGGTTGCCCCGGCGCACCACCACCAGTTCCTCCACCGAGAAATGCTCCCGCAGGGCATCAAGACCCAGCATCGCCGGGAACGTGGCGCGATAGGCCAGACGGACACAGTCCCAGCGGGGGGCCTCGGGCTTGGAGGCCGGATCGAAGTACTTGGACGTGGGATCGAACTGGCTGGGATCCACCAGCCCCGTTTCGAGCACCTCCATCAGACCGACGATGCCGGGGGGACTGACATTGGAGTGATAAAAAAAGGCGCGATCACCGCTCTGCATGGCGCGCATGAAGTTGCGGGCCTGGTAGTTGCGGATCCCGTCCCAGAGGGTGGTGCCCTCGGCCTGCAGATGCTGGATGCCGTAGACATCCGGCTCGCTTTTCATCAACCACCAGGCCATGGATGTTCGCTCTCAGAGGGACAGCACCAGCTGGCGGAAGTGGTCGCCGCGGGCTTCGAAACTGGTGTATTGATCGAAGCTGGCACAGGCCGGGGACAGCAACACCCCCTGGCAGTCGAGCTCCGGAGCCAGGCTGGCGGCCAGGGAGACCGCAGCCTCGAGATCCTCCACCTGCCGCACCACACCAGCGAAACCGCTGGTGTGCAGGAGGCCGGTGAATTCCTCCCGGGCCGCGCCGTACAGCACGACCGCCGCCGCCCGCTGCTGGAGCTGCTCCAGCCAGGCCGCTGCATCCCCCTGCTTCGATTGACCACCGGCCAGCACCACCAAGGGTCCATCCAGGGCCCGCAGGGCCACCTCGGCGGCATCGTAATTGGTGGCCTTGCTGTCGTTGAACCAGGTGATGCCGTTCAGCTGGCGCAGGCGCTCCAACCGGTGCGGCACGCCGGGGAAGCAGCGGCAGGCGGTCTCCATCGCCGCCGGCTCCAGGCCGGCATGGAGCCCCACCGCCACCGCCAGCAGCAGGTTCTGGCGGTTGTGGGCCCCGGGCATCGCCAGGGCGCTGGCGGGGAACAGGGGCCCCTGGCGCCCCTGCACCATGTCGTGCTCGTCAATCCAGAGCAGCGGATCGAGGCCCGCCGGCAGGGCTTCTTTGGGCCCGGCGGTGATCCAGTCGGCGTGGTCCCAGGTGTCCGCATGGCGGCGGATGTCGGGGTCGTCGGCGTTGAGGATGCGGATCAGCGCGTTCTCCAGCAGGCGCCGCTTGATGGCCCGGTAGGCGGCCAGGGTTCCGTGGCGCTCGAGGTGGTCGGGGGTGAGGGTGGTCCAGACACCGATGGCGGGGGCGACCGCCGACGCCGCCTCCAGCTGGTAGCTGCTCAGTTCCACCACCAACCAGTCGGGACGGGGGCCCTGCTCCAGTCGGCGCTGCAGCACCACCTCGGCGGCGGAGATGCCGACATTGCCGCAGAGCGGCGCATCCTTGCCGCCCTGCTCCAGCAGGTGGTGCACCAGGCAGGTGACGGTGGTCTTGCCATTGGTGCCGGTGATGCCGATCCAGGGCACATCCCGGCTGGCCTGCCAGGCGGGCACGATCTCCCCCTGCACCTGCACCCCCTGGCCGCGCAGCTCCTCCAGCACCGGATGGTTCCAGGCGATCCCCGGACTCACCACCACAACGGACGGTGGCAGGGGCAGGGCCTGGAACGCCTCGACGCGGAGGGGCACCCCCAGGCGCGCCGCGATGGCCTCGTTCTCCAGCTCGGCGGCCCGAGCCCGAAGCTCCGGGGAGTCGCCACTTTCGATCACCACCACCGTCTCGCCGCGGGCGCGAAGCAACCGGGCGGCCCCCAGTCCCGATCGGCCAAGGCCCACCACCACCGTGCAGGACAGGGGTGGATTGGCCTCATTGGGGCTCACGCTGGCAGGCTCTCAACCACGATCGGCCGAGGGTAGCAGCGAAGCGCACATCGACCTCAACCGTGGCCGATTCGCAAGTAATGAATAGATCGGAAGATGGGCGATACTGGAATCGAACCAGTGACTCCTACCGTGTCAAGGTAGTGCTCTACCTCTGAGCTAATCGCCCGTTGCCGGGATCACCGAGGTGTGGGGAAATCGACTGTCATCTCGATGAAGATCGAGAGGAATGGTTGTCGTAACTTCGCCAACGGGAAATCCGTTGGATCCGCTTCTTCCTACGACTTTTCCTACTCGCCGGCCTTCCCTCCTGTCAACTTCGGGCCCGAGGCCTCAATGGCGCTCCATCCGGATCCGGAAGCGCTCCCGCTTGGTGGGATCGATCGCCAGCACCTCCAGCTCCCCCCGCCCCTCCAGCTGGACCCGCGACCCCACGGCCAGCGGCTGGCTGGGGCTGCTGACCACGGTCCAGTCGATGCGCACGGCCCCCTGGCGGATCAGGTTGGCCATGCGGTTGCGGGACAGGCCGAAACCGGCTGACGCCAGGGCATCCAGCCGCAGGGAGGCTTCCACCGTGGTCAGCTGGCGGGGCAGGCGCCGGGCCGGGAGCTGCAGCACCTCGATGGGGCGGGCCTCGAAGCGCACCGGCACCGTGCGCACCACGCCCTCGCCCCCATCCAGCCTCGCGGCCAGGGCCGCCGTGACGATGGCCTGAGCGCCCCGATCACCCCGCAGCCACAGATCGCCCCACTCCGCCGCGCTGGCACCGGAGCGGGCCAGCCCCTCGAGCATGTCGGCAGCAGTGGCGGGATCGAAAAGAAAATTGCCGCTGATCTCCAGCCCCGTCAGGACGGGAGGCACGGGCTCCTGGCCTGCCCGAGCCAGCAGCAGGCAGCGGCGTTCGGCGCCGGGGTGACCGCCGTCGCTGGCCAGACTCAGCTCACTGAGGGCACCGAGCCTGGCCTCGGCCTCCTCCCAGACGACGGCGTCCAGAAATCCACTCACCTGGGGCTCCCAGGTGCGCAGGACCGTTTCCGCCAGGCTGAACAGGCCTTCGAGGGCCTCCGGCTGGCGGCTTCCTGCCAACAGGTCCCGTCGTGGAAGCATGGCGCCAGCGGCTCAGGTGTCGTCCAGCCGCACGACCGCCTTCGGTCGTGCCAGCTGGATGGTGGTCCAGGGGATCTCGCTCCCGGCGGGGGCCTCCAGCAGCAGCAACCAGCAGCCTTCGTCGAGCCGGTTGCGCAGGATGCGGATGCGGTCGTCCTCCTCGGAGCTGACACTGGCGGCGGCGGCGAAGCTGCCCATCCAGCCGGAGCCCATGCCCAGCAGGCCGCCGATCAGCGGTTCTCCGTAGGCCCCGGCGAAGCTGAAGGTGTGCAGGTCGGTGATCTGGGTGAAGGTGAGTCCGGCCAGAAAGCCGAAGGGCAACAGCCAGCGGACCATCGACTGCTGCCGCCGCCGCCGGGCCGTGGCCGGATCGAGCCGCTCCACGTCCGACATGGTCGCCTCACCGCTGCCGATCGCCAGCACCCGGGTCGGGGCGGGCTGCAGCGCCAGTAAGCGTTCCCGCAAGGCCTGCAGGCGATCGCGGTCGTCCAGCACGACCACCACACTCAAGGACATGGGCTCGTCTCCGCACCGCTCTCTACACTGCACCTCCGGCCTGCCCCCCTGGGGGCGTACCCCCCGCCCCCCGCACCGCTGCCGGACATGACGAAGGTTCTGGTCTCTGATCCCATCGACCAGGCGGGGATCGACATCCTCTCCCAGGTGGCCCAGGTGGACGTGCGCACGGGCCTCAGCCCGGAGCAGCTGGTGGGCTGCATCGGCGACTACGACGGCCTGATGATCCGCTCCGGCACCCAGGTCACCGCCGAGGTGATCGAGGCCGCCACCAAGCTGCGCATCATCGGCCGCGCCGGCGTCGGCGTCGACAACGTCGACGTGCCCGCCGCCACCCGGCGCGGTGTGATCGTGGTCAACTCCCCGGAGGGCAACACGATCGCCGCCGCCGAGCACGCCCTGGCGCTGATGCTCTCCCTGTCGCGGCACGTGCCCCACGCCCACGCCAGCACCATGGCCGGCGGCTGGGACCGCAAGTCCTACGTGGGCAACGAGCTCTACAAGAAAACCCTGGGCGTGGTGGGCCTCGGCAAGATCGGCTCCCACGTGGCCCGCGTCGCCCGGGCCCTGGGCATGGACGTGGCCGCCTACGACCCCTTCATCTCCGCCGAACGGGCCCAGCTGCTCCAGGTGCGCCTGCTGCCACTGCCCCAGCTGTTCGCCGAAGCCGACTACGTCAGCCTGCACCTGCCCCGCACGCCCGACACCGAGAACCTGGTCAACGCGGCGCTGCTGGCCACGATGAAGCCCACGGCCCGGCTGGTGAACTGCGCCCGCGGCGGCATCATCGATGAACAGGCCCTGGCCGACGCGGTCGAGAACCGGGTGATCGCCGGCGCCGCCATCGACGTGTACGCCAAAGAGCCGCTGGCGGCCGATTCACCCCTGCGACTGGTCAAGGAGCGCCTGATCCTCACCCCCCACCTGGGGGCCTCCACGGAGGAAGCCCAGGAGAACGTGGCGATCGATGTGGCCGAGCAGATCCGGGACGTGCTGCTCGGCCTGCCGGCCCGCAGCGCCGTGAACATCCCCGGCCTGACCCCCGAGGTGATGGAGCTGCTCAAGCCCCATCTGCAGCTGGCCGAAACCCTCGGCCTGCTGCTCAGCCAACTGGCCGGCGGCCAGATCAGCGAGCTGGAGGTGCGGTTGCAGGGGGAATTCGCCTCCCATCCCGCCCAGCCCCTGGTGGTGGCCGCCCTCAAGGGCATCCTTTCGGCCGCCCTGGGGGACAGCATCAACTACGTCAACGCCACCCTGGAAGCCAAGGAACGCGGCATCCATGTGCTCGAGGTGAAGGACGACGCCAGCCGCGACTTCGCCGGCGGTTCACTCCAGCTCAGCTCCCGCAGCCCCCGGGGTAACCACAGCGTCACCGGCGCGGTGTTCACCGACGGGGAACTGCGCATCACCACCATCGACGAATTCCCGGTCAACGTGACGCCGAGCCGTCACATGCTCTTCACCCGCCACCGGGACATGCCCGGCATCATCGGCCACCTGGGCTCCCTGCTCGGCGAGCACAACGTCAACATCGCCTCGATGCAGGTGGGGCGCCGCATCGTGCGGGGCGACGCCGTGATGGTCCTGAGCCTGGACGACCCGATCCCCCCCAGCCTGCTGGCGGTGATCCACGGCATCAACGGCATCCAGGCCGCCCATCCGGTCACCCTCTGATGGGCCTGGTCTGGTGGCGGCTGGAGATGGCCGCCCCGGCCGAACTGGAGGAATCCCTGCTCTGGAAGCTGCCGCTGCTGGGGGTGCCCCGGGTGGCCCTGCAGCATCCCCCCGAGGCCCCGGAGCGCCGCCAGCTGCTGGCCTGGCTGCCCGAAAGCGACTGGCCCCCCGACCAGCGGCAGGAGCTGGAGCGGGCCCTGGCCCCGTTGGGGGAGCCCTTCAACCTGGCGCTGCCACAGGTCCACTGGCAGCGGCAGGCTGATGAGGACTGGAGCCTGAGCTGGAAGAGCCACTGGCGGCCCGATCCCGTGGGGGAACGGCTTCTGGTGCTGCCGGCCTGGCTGGAGGTGCCGCCGGAACAGGCCGATCGCCTGGTGATCCGCATCGACCCGGGCAGTGCCTTCGGCACCGGCAGCCATCCCACCACCCGCCTCTGCCTGGAGGCGCTCGAAGCCTTGGCAGGCGAACGGGAGCGGGCTGGCCACGGGCCGGGCCTGCGGGGGCTGCGGGTGGCCGACCTGGGCTGCGGCAGCGGCATCCTGGGCCTGGCCGCCCTGCGGCTGGGGGCGGCGACCGTAGCGGCCGCCGACAGCGATCCCCTGGCGGAGCGCGCGACCCGCGAAAACGCCGCCCTCAATGGCCTGGACGGCGCCCAGGCCCTGACGGTGGCCACCGGGTCGGCGGAGGCCCTCGTGGCGCTGCTGGAGGGACATCCGGCGGATCTGCTGCTTTGCAACATCCTGGCGCCGGTGATCGAGGCCCTGATTCCCTGGTTCGAGCACCTGCTGAGCCCCGGCGGCGTGGGCCTGCTCAGCGGCCTGCTGGTGGATCAGGCCCCAGGCCTGGAGCGGGATCTGGCGGCGGCGGGCTGGCGGGTGGAAGGGCGGGTCGAGCAGGACCGCTGGGGCCTGCTGCGGATCCGTTCGGCATCCGATGTTGCATAAGGCACGCTGATCTGTGTCCTGGCTTTGATTGGCCTTCCCGGCCTGCGAGCCCAAGAACGCCGGGAAAGCCCCCTGTCGGATGTAGGAAGGGCGGGTCCTACAGGCCCTGGCTGCCGGGTGTCTGTGAGCTCCAATCTCTTCCATGGCTTCCTACAAGGTCACCCTCGTCAATGAGAGCGAGGGGCTGAACAAGACCATCGAGGTTCCCGACGACCAGTACATTCTCGACGCCGCCGAAGAGCAGGGCATTGATCTGCCCTATTCCTGCCGTGCCGGCGCCTGCTCCACCTGCGCTGGCAAGCTCACTGCCGGCACCGTCGACCAGTCGGACCAGAGCTTCCTTGACGACGACCAGATCGAGGCCGGCTTCGTCCTCACCTGCGTCGCCTACCCGACCTCCGACTGCACCATCAAGACCCACACCGAAGAAGAGCTCTACTGAGCTCCTCGCCGGGCGATTCACGCGGATCGCCCCTTGAACCCCGTGTTCTTCTCCGCCACCCTCAGGGGTGGCTTTTTCATGTCACTCCAGGTGGACACCGTGCTGGCCTCCGGCAGCGAGCATCCCAGCCCCGGCGGCCAGTACAGCTACCGGGTCCTGGGGCCCTGCTGTCGCCTGTTCGATCGGGAGGAACTTCCCTGGCCCTGCTGCCGCCTGGCCTGGCGCAGCAAGGAGCCCAGCTGGCGCCGGGTCGGCCGCCGCTTCGTGCCCGACCTGGCCGCCCGCCGCTGCCCCTCCTACGCCGTGGAACTGCTCCAGCCGGGGGCCAGGCCCACCCGCACCGTCATCACCCTGTTCCCCCAGCGGTTGGCCCCCGGGCTGCAGGAGTGGTGGTACAGCAAGCTTCCTGGCTCCCTTGAGGCCGTCAACCTAGCGCCGCCTCCACCGCCACCAGCCCCCGTCCCGGTGCCCTGAGCCCCTGGATTCAGGCCATGAAAAAGCCGGCCAGCACTGGGCGGCCGGCTGGAGGGTGGTCGGGACTCAGAAGTAGATCTTGCCGCCGCCCCACTGGATGCCCTGAACCTTGGGGGCCACCAGGATGTAGCCGGCGATCAGGCGCAGGTCCTCGTCGTCCAGGTCGCGCATCTTCACGAACACATCGCTGCTGCGCAGGCTGGGATGGACGTCGGAGATGCTGTATTCCCCGTCGTAGGAGGTGGGGTCCTTCATGTAGTCCACCAGGGCGTCAACCGAATCCCGGGCCGGGGTGGCCAGGGCGAGGGTCTCGGGATCCAGGCCCACGTTCTGGTTGGTCTTGGTGATGCCGCCGGCATGGCAGGTGCCGCAGCTGTCGTTGAAGAGCTTGCGGCCGGTCTTGACCTCCTTCTCGGTGAAGGTCACCAGGGTGCCGTCAGGGGACACCGGCACGGTGAGATCGTCGGCGCTCCACTGGGCCGCCGCCGCGGGACCCGCGAAGCAGACCAGCAGGGCCAGAGGAAGGATCAGCAGGGTCCGGGCGACGGCACGGACAAGCGAGCGGCGGACGGCTGAAAAGGGGGCGGCTGAGAGAAAGAGGGGGGCCATGGAAGAAGCCGGCGAAATGGCGGTGGGACCGCAACTGAGACCTTGTATCACGGGCAATGGGTCCCCCGCAGTGGAATCACGCGAACTGTTGCAGGCTCAGCCCGCCTCCCCCACCTCAAGGCTGAGGAAGTCCCTGGCCACGAGCGTCTCGGGGAAGATGGCCCGCGCTTCGGCCACCAGGTCGTCGGGGGTCATGGGGTTGCCGGCCACGTAGCGGGGACTGAGGTGGGTCAGCACCAGCCGCTTCACCCCCGCCTCCAGGGCGGTCTGGGCGGCCATGGTGCTGGTGGAGTGCTGACGGGCGATGGCCAGGTCCGCCTCGCCGTGGGAAAAGGTGGATTCGTGGATCAGCAGGTCGGCGCCCTGGGCCAGGGCCACCGCCGCCTCGCTGAACACCGTGTCGGTGCAGTAGACGACGCTGCGGCCCGGCCGCGGCGGTCCGCACAGGGCTTCGCCGCGGATCACCCGGCCGTCGTCGAGCGTGACGCTGCGACCGGCCTTGAGCTCCCCATAGACCGGCCCGGGAGGGACGCCCAGGGCCCTGGCCCGTTCCACATCGAAGCGGCCCGGCCGCGGCTTCTGATCCACCCGGTAGGCGTAGGCCGGCACCCGGTGGGTGAGCGCCGTGCAACGCACCGTGATGTCGTCGTCATCCAGCACCAGGCTGCCCCGGGCGGCGGCCTCCTTGACCCGGTGGGTGCGCAGGGGATAACCGATGCGGGTGGAGGAGTTGCGCATCACCCCCTCCAGGTAATCCCGGAGCGGATCCGGTCCGTAGAGATCGATCCCGCCACAGCTACCGGCCAGGCCCAGGCTGGCCAGCAGCCCCGGCAGACCGAAAACGTGGTCGCCGTGCATGTGGGTGACGAAGATCCTGCGCAGCTGCGACACCCGCAGCTCACTGCGCAGGAACTGGTGCTGGGTGCCCTCGCCGCAGTCGAACAGCCAGAGCTCCGCCCGCTGGGGGAGACGCAGGGCGACGGCGGAGACGTTGCGGGCGCGGGTGGGAACGCCGGAGCTGGTTCCCAGGAAGGTGACCTGCACATCCGGGGGGCCTCAGCGGGCATGCTGCCACGCCGCCAGCCGGTGTGGTGGCCGTCGCCATGGCCAACCCCGGTGGCGCCGTCCAGAATGACCCGTTGTCGCTCGCGCGCACTCGTGTCCTTGCTCCGCTTCGGATGGCGCGCCGGCCTGCCCCTGGCGCTGCTCCCAGCCGCCGTGGCGGCGCCGATACCCATGGAGGCCAGGGGGGCGCCGGTCCCCTTGGTGCGGGTGCTGCTGCAGGAAGCCCCCAGCCTGGAGCTGGAGGCCGATAGCGCCCCCCTGCGCCTGGGCGATGGGGCGGGCCGCACCCTGCTGGAGCTGGCCCCGGGGGCCCGGCTGCAGTTCGTCCTCAGCGGCGCGGCCCTGGAGGCGAGGCTTCAGGGACCGGCCGGCAGCCCAAGGCGGCTGTCGTTGCCATCGGGTCAGGCCTGGATCGATCCCGCCCCGGGCCAGGGCGGCGGCAGCGAGGCCATGCTGACCCTGCAGCAGCGCCGCTACCGGGGCCGGCTGCTGGTGCGGAGTGAGGGCGATCGCCTGCAGGCGATCAACCTGATCGATGTCGAGAGCTACCTGCCCAGCGTGGTGGGCAGCGAGATGCCGGCCAGCTGGCCGCTCGCGGCCCTGCGGGCCCAGGCGGTGGCAGCCCGCACCTACGCCCTGCGCCAGCGCCGGCCGGAGGCCCCCTTCGACCTCAAGGCCACGGTGGCCAGCCAGGTCTACAAGGGGGTGGAGAGCGAAACCGACTCCACCCGAGAAGCGGTGCGCAGCACCCGGTCTCAGGTGCTGGTGCACGGTTCCGCCCTGATCAACGCGGTCTTCCACAGCAGCAGTGGCGGCCTGACGGAAAACAGCGGTGATCTCTGGCGCCAGCAGCTCCCCTACCTCGTGAGCGTGCCCGATTTCGACCAGGCCAGCCCGGTCCACGCCTGGCAACTGCGGATCGAGCCCGACAAGCTGGCCAGGGCCTTCCGGGAGATCAATGGGGCCTTCCGCATCGAGGTGCTCTCCACCACCGGCTCCGGCCGCATCCGCCAGGCCAGGGTGACGGGACCTGGCGGCACGCTGCTGCTCACGGGCGCCGAACTGCGGCAGCGGCTGGGCCTGCGCAGCACCCTGGCCCGCTTCGACTTCGAGGCCCCCAGGGCCTACCCGTTCCCTCCTCCGCTGCCCTCCCTGCAGGGCATGTTCACCCCCGAAGGGATCCGCTCCCTGGCCTCCGGCATGGTCCAGGCCCCCTGGCGCAGCCCCCGGCCACCGGCAGCGCCGACGCTGCTGGTCAGTGGCCGTGGCTACGGCCACGGGGTGGGCATGAGCCAGTGGGGGGCCTACGGGCTGGCCCTGCGCGGCGATGATTACCGCCAGATCCTGCAGCATTACTACCAGGGGGCCAGGATCCTCCCCTACAGCTCCCTTTGAAGACCGGCCACCCCTCCACCACCAGCACCGCGATCACACCCGTCGTTCTGGGCGATGCGGCGGCGGTGGCCGAACGGGTGGCGGCCCTGCTGCTGGCGGATCGGCTGCACCCGCAGCGGCCCCTCGGCCTGGCCACCGGACGCACCATGGAGCCTGTCTATGGGGCCCTGGCCCGCCGGATGGCTCGGCTGGACCCCACCCTGGCGGCCAAGGTGCGCGACACCTGGTGCAGCTTCAACCTGGACGAGTACGTGGGGCTGACGCCGCAGACTCCCACCTCCTTCGCCGCCACCATGGCCCGCCAGCTGGTGGCGCCCCTCGGCCTGGACCCTGAGCGGGTGCGGCTCCCCGATGGGCAGGCCGCCGATCCGGAGGCCGAAGCCCGTCGCTATGGCGCCGCCGTCGGCGCGGCCGGTGGCATCGGCCTGCAACTGCTGGGCCTGGGCCTCAACGGCCACGTGGGCTTCAACGAACCCCCCTCGGACCCTGCGCTTACCTGCCGCTGTGTGGAGCTCAGCGGCCACACCCGCCGCCAGAACGCCGGTGGCTTCGGCGGCGACCCCGGCGCCGTCCCCCGGCGGGCCATCACCCTGGGACTGGCCGAGATCCTCTCGGCCCGCCGGGTGTTGCTGGTGGTCACCGGGGCCGAGAAAGCGGCGATCCTGCGCCGCACCCTGGAGGAGCCCCCTTCAGCGGAGCTGCCCGCCAGCTGGCTGCAGCACCATCAAGGCCTGACGGTGATCGCCGACACCGACGCCATGCTCAGCTGAGCAGGACCGCTTCCATCAGGGCCTCATCCGCTTCGAGATTGGTCGTCACGCTGCGCACGTCGTCGAGGTCCTCGAGCACATCCAGCATGCGCAAACAGGCGGCGAGCAAGTCCCCGTCCTCGAGGCGACAGGGCAGGGAGGCGATCCAGCGGTGCTCCCAGCCCGCCAGCGGCAGGCCCAGGTCCCTCAACCCGTCCTGGAGGACTTCCAGGTCGGCAAAGGCCCCGAACACATCGACGCCGTCCACGTCGATGGCGTAGCCCACCGCCGCCGGACCTCCCCGCTCCTCCAGGGCCAGGAGGCTCTCCAGCAGGGTCTCCTCGTCGGCACCGGGCAGGGCCAGCCGCACCACGGACCGCTGCTCGAACAGGTAGCTGACGCAGCCGGTCTCGCCGAGGTTGCCGCCATGCTTGCCGAAGGCCAGCCGCAGGTCGGCGGCGGTGCGGTTGCGGTTGTCGGTGAGGGCCTCGACCAGCACGGCCACCCCCCCGGCGCCATAGCCCTCGTAGCGCACCGCCTCAAACAGGTCGGCACCACCGGCGCCCTGGCCGCTGCCCTTGGCCACGGCCCGGTCGATGTTGGCGTTGGGCAGCCCCGCCACCTTGGCCTTCTCGATGGCGGTGCGCAGCTGGAAGTTGCCGGCGGGATCGGCACCACCGCGGGCCGCCACGGTGATCTCCCGCCCCAACCGGGTGAAGAGCGCCCCCCGCTTCGCATCCACCACCGCCTTGGTGCGTTTGATCTGGGCCCATTTGCTGTGGCCGGCCATCGCGATGTCGGGAGAGGTTCAACCGGTGGCGTCGAACACCAGCCGGGGCAGGAGCAGGCCCTTGCCGTCGGCACGGGCGATGCCAGCCAGACTGCCATCCGGCGTGAGTACGGCGACGGCCCCCTCGGGCAATTGCTCCACCGTTCGTGGCAGCGCACGGCCGCACCGCCACGGCGACAGCTGGGACGGATCCAGACGCTGCCGCGGCAGATCCACCAGCACGTCGAGGGGATCCAGCAGGGGGGGCATGGGGCCGCCCGCCAGGCGCTCCATCGAAATGGCCTGGTGCAGGCCGAAGCCGAGGGCGGCGGTGCGGCGCAGGCTGGCCAGGGCACCGCCGCAGCCCAGGGCCTCCCCCAGGTCCCTGGCCAGGGCGCGCACGTAGGTGCCGGCGGAACAACGCACCTCCAGCTCCAGGCGGCCACTGGCCGCGTCCCAGCCGAGCAGATCGAGGCCATGGATCACCACCGGTCGGGCCGCCAGGGCCAGCTCTTCCCCCGCCCGCACCCGGGCGTAGGCCCGCTGGCCATCGACATGCACGGCGGAGACCTGGGGAGGAACCTGCAGGATCTCCCCCCGGAAGGCGGCCAGGGTCCGCTCCAGCTCCTCGGGGCCGAGGCGGGGCACGGCTTGCTGCTCCAGCACCTCACCCTCGAGGTCGTCGGTGCTGGTGCGCAGCCCCAGTTGCACGGTGCCGCGGTAGGTCTTGTCGCCAGGGAGGTAGGGCAGCAAGCGGGTGGCGGGACCGAGGGCGATCGGCAGCACGCCCGTGACCGCCGGATCCAGGGTGCCGCCATGGCCCACCCGCCGCAGGCCGGAGGCCCGGCGCACCCGGGCGACGACGTCGTGGGAGGTCAGGCCGGCGGGTTTGTCGAGCACGAGGAAGCCGCAGCCGTGGCGCGACGGGGGGGAAGGCGGCAGCCTGGTGGAACCTTCCTTCATGCCCAGGCGCCGATGACCCTGCAGGACCGGCGCGAGGTGGCCTTTCTGGTGCTGGCCGGCCTCTTCCTGGGGACCATGGGCATGCTGAACATCCTGGGCCTGACCCGCTTCCTGACGCTGGGCAGCATCGGCTCCTTCCCGATCATCGTGGCGATCGGGGCCCTGCCGTACCCCGTCACCTTCCTCTGCACCGACCTGATCAGCGAGATCTGGGGCGAGCGGCGCGCCTCCCAGGTGGTGTGGGTGGGTCTGATGCTCAACGGCTGGATTGTGCTGGTGCTCTGGCTGGGAGGCATCCTGCCGGGCCTGGACGGTTTCGGTGGGTTGGCAGGTCTGCCGACCGACACCCAGGCCGATGGGGTGCCGGTGTTCTTCGAGGTGCGGCGGCTGGCCTTCGGGGCGGTGGGGGCCTCCATGGCCGCCTACATGGCCGCCCAGTTCACCGACGTGCGCCTGTTCCATTTCTGGAAGCGGTTCAGCAACGGCAAGGCCCTGTGGCTGCGCAACAACGGCTCCACCCTGATCAGCCAGATCGTGGACACTTCAGCGGTGGTGCTGATCAGCCACTACGCCGCCCATGTGCTGCCGATCAGGCCGGGCGAACCCGTGCTGCCCCAGCTGGGGGTGTTCATCGCCAGCGGCTATGTGTTCAAGCTGGTGGCGGCCCTGGCTGACACCCTGCCCTTCTACCTGCTGGTGGGCTGGCTGAGGCGCTACTTGGAGGTGCCGGGGGACGGCACCGAACTGGGAGAGGTGCCCCTGACCTAGGCGGCGGCGGCGATGTTGATGCGCTTGCGATTGCGCAGGCCGCGTTTGATCGATTCGAAGTTGACAACGCCATCCACCAGGGCGAACAGCGTGTCATCGGAGCCACGGCCGACGTTGACACCGGGGATCACCGAGGTGCCGCGCTGACGGATCAGGATCGAACCGGCGCTGACGGTTTCACCGCCGTAGCGCTTGACACCGAGGCGCTTGGAGTTGGAATCGCGACCGTTACGGGTCGAACCTGTGCCTTTCTTGTGGGCCATGGGGAAAGCGGGGGGTGGAGTGGAAGCTGGGAGGGACGCTGGAGAGCCGGATCAGACGATCGCCTTGCCGCCCACCTTGATGGCCTGGACCATCACGCGGGTGAGTTCCTGGCGGTGGCCGTTCTTACGGCGGGTTTTCTTCTTGGGACGCATCTTGTAGACGATGATCTTCTGGCCGCGGCGATGGGCCATCACCTTGAGCTCCACGGTGGCGCCTGCCACATAGGGCTGGCCCAGGGTGGTGCCGGACGAATCCTTCACCAGAAGCACGTTCTCCAGGGTGACGGTGCTATCGACGTCGGCGCTGAGTCGATCCAGGTCGACGTAGCGATCGGTCTGGAGCCAGAACTGCTGACCGGAGGCTTCGACGATGGCGTAGGCACCGGTGGTGTCCGTCGTGGCGGCTCCTGTTGCGGCGTCGCTCGGGAGGTCCTGCTGGGGGGCTTGGGTCATCACGTCAAGGGGCGTGGCCAGGCTGGCGGCAGGGAGCCGCCATTGGGCCTGGGCGCACGGAATCGAAAGACAGAACTAAGATCTTCCCGTCCGGGCCCACCTTCCGTCAAGATTCAGCCCGCCCAGGGGAGCTCCCCGCCGCAGCGGTCGATGCCCCAACCGGTTCTCACCATCCTTACCCTCCTCCAGACCCCCGCCCTGGCCGAGGCCTGCGTCCAGTCGCTCAAGGGTGGCCGCTACCGGCTCATGCCGGTGGACCCTGCCGTCGAGCCCCTGGCACAGCTGGAGCGCCTCCGGGAGGACATCGACGGCCTCCTGCTCGAGGAGGGGGCGGTCGACGGAGGCTTCTACGGCACCCTGCACGAACGGGGGCTGGAGCTGCCGGCCGTGCTGATCGGACCCGTCAGCGGCGACGTTCTCTTCCATGGCGCCGAAGTCCGCCTGCCCCCCGACCAGCTGGAGCAGTTGAGCTACAGCCTTGATGCGGCCGTCTCCCGGTTTCTGCGCAGCCACATCCCATCGGCCAGCAGCGAAGCCCAGGCGACCACCCCCGATGGCTGGAAGCTGTCGAACCGGCTGAACGGCCGTCTCGGCTATCTCAGCGTGTACTACAAGCGGGATCCCTCCCGCTTCCTACGCAACCTGGAAGCCGAAGAACGCGACGAGTTGCTCGACTCCCTCAGGCGCAGCTACCGCGATCTGCTGATCAGTTACTTCAAGGATCCGGCCACAGCCAACCAGGCCATCGAAAGCTTCGTGAACACAGCCTTCTTTGCCGATCTACCGATTACCAAAATGGTTGAGATCCACGTGAATCTGATCGAAGAGTTCTGGAAACAGCTCATGCTCAAAGGACAGAAGAACGATTTCCTGCAGGACTACCGCCTGGCCCTCCTTGACGTCATGGCCCACCTCTGTGAGATGTATCGGCGCTCCATCCCTCCAGACGTGCCGATCGTGCCTTCCCCCATACCCGAAGCATCCAGCCCTTCCGCCTGATCCACTGCCATGACTTTTCGCAAGACTTACATCCTCAAGCTCTACGTGGCAGGCAACACGCCCAACTCCATGCGGGCTCTTAAGACACTCCGCGAAATCCTCGAGTCCGAGTTCCGCGGGGTCTACGCCCTGAAGGTGATCGACGTCCTCAAGAATCCCCAACTGGCCGAGGAGGACAAGATCCTGGCCACACCCACCCTGGCGAAGATCCTCCCCCCGCCCGTGCGGCGGATCATCGGCGACCTGTCCGACCGGGATCGGGTGCTGATCGGCCTCGATCTCCTCTACGAAGAACTCTCGGAGGAGGACTTCAAGCTGGACATCGACGATCTCGAAGCAGGCGGTGAAGCCTCCCCTCCCGAATCCTCCTGAAGCCTTCCAAGCCAGTCCAGTCGTCTTCCCAGTCCCTTATCCCCTTCCCCTTCCATCCTTTCGATGCCGGATTCCAACGACCACGACCTCTCCGCCAACCGGATGCAGATGCAGAAGCTTCCCACGGGGATCGAGGGCTTCGATGACATCTGCCATGGCGGTCTGCCGATCGGTCGATCGACCTTGATCAGTGGCACCTCAGGAACCGGGAAAACGGTCTTTTCGCTGAATTTTCTCTGCAACGGGATCCGCCAGTTCAACGAGCACGGCATTTTCGTCACCTTTGAGGAATCTCCCCTCGACATCCTTCGCAACGCCTCCAGCTTCGGCTGGAACTTGCAGGAGATGGTGGAGCAGAACAAGTTGTTTGTCCTCGACGCCTCCCCGGATCCCGATGGCCAGGAAGTCTCCGGAAGCTTCGACCTCTCCGGGCTGATTGAACGCATCCATTACGCGATTCGCAAGTACAAAGCGAAGCGGGTGGCGATTGACTCCATCACCGCCGTCTTCCAGCAGTACGACGCTATTTCCGTGGTTCGCCGGGAAATCTTCCGGCTGATCGCCCGGCTCAAGGAGATCGGCGTCACCACGGTGATGACCACCGAACGGGTCGATGAATACGGCGCCATCGCCCGCTACGGCGTCGAGGAATTCGTCTCCGACAACGTCGTGATCCTGCGCAACGTGCTGGAAGGCGAACGGCGGCGTCGCACGGTGGAAGTGCTCAAGCTCCGGGGCACCACCCACATGAAGGGGGAGTTTCCCTTCACCATGGGCAGCCACGGCATCAGTGTGTTCCCCCTGGGGGCGATGCGCCTCACCCAGCGCTCCTCCAACGTGCGTCTGAGCTCGGGCGTTCCCAGGCTGGACGAGATGTGCGGGGGCGGCTTCTTCAAGGACTCCATCATCCTGGCGACCGGCGCCACCGGCACCGGCAAGACCCTTCTGGTCAGCAAATTTGTGGAGGATGCCTGCCGCAGCAAGGAGCGGGCGATCCTGTTCGCCTACGAGGAATCCCGCGCCCAGCTGCTGCGCAACGCCACCAGCTGGGGCATCGATTTCGAGCAGATGGAGCAGGACGGCCTGCTCAAGATCATCTGTGCCTATCCGGAGTCCACTGGCCTGGAGGATCACCTGCAGATCATCAAGACGGAGATCAGCCAGTTCAAACCGTCCAGGATGGCGATCGACTCCCTCTCCGCCCTCGCCAGGGGCGTCAGCCACAACGCCTTCCGGCAGTTTGTGATCGGGGTGACGGGCTATGCGAAGCAGGAGGAAATCGCGGGCTTCTTCACCAACACATCCGAAGAATTCATGGGCAGTCACTCGATCACCGACTCCCATATCTCCACCATCACCGACACGATTCTGTTGCTTCAGTATGTGGAGATCCGTGGTGAGATGGCCCGGGCTCTGAACGTGTTCAAGATGCGTGGGTCCTGGCACGACAAAGGCATCCGGGAGTTCGTGATCACGGGCAACGGACCGGAGATCAAGGATTCCTTCGCCAATTTCGAGCGCATCATCAGCGGTGTTCCCCATCGCATCACCACAGATGAACGGGCCGACCTCGGGCGCATCATGCGCAGCGTGGATGGGGAGAGCTGATCAGGCGGGTGCCCCCTCAGGCCACGGCGGTTCGCCGCTCCTTGTCCATGACGGCCAGGCTCGAGGAACGCTCCGCCTGGACCTGCAATTCATCGCCGTCGGCATCCTCCAGGGGCAGGTCGAACCAGAAGGTGGTGCCCGCACCGGGCTCGCTGGCCATGCGGGCCTGGCTGCCGTGTTTCTCGAGAATGCCGCGCACGATGGAGAGTCCCAGCCCGGTGCCGGCCTCGGTGTGGACGGCATTTTCGACCCGGAAAAACCGCTCGAAGATCCGGGCCTGGTCGGCCTCGGAGATGCCGCAGCCGGTGTCGGAGATCTCGACCCGCAGCCGGGGCAGGGGGGAGGTGAGGGCGCAGGAGGGGTGGTCGCCGGCGCTGGCGTCCGGATCCAGCAGGCACTGGTCGGGCCAGGGGTAGGCCCGCAGCAGCAGCTGGCCGCCGCCCTGGGTGAACTTGAGGGCATTGCCCACCAGGTTGTCGAACACCTGCAGCAGCAGATCCCAGTTACCACGCACCCTGGGCAGGTGCTGATCGCCGGTGAAGATCAGGGTGACCCCCTTCTCCTCAGCGTTCAGCCGGTAGGTGCGCAGGGTCTGCTCAATGGCCGGGGCCAGGTCCAACGGCTCCAGCTGCCAGACCCGGTCGGATTCCAGCCGCGACAGGTCGAGCACGTCGGTGACCAGCCGTGACAGCCGGTCGGTCTCGGCGTTGGCGATGCTCAAGAACTCCTTCTGCTCCTCCGCACTGAGCAGGTCGCCCATGTCGTGGAGCGTCTCCACGTAGCTCTTGATGTTGCAGAGGGGGGTGCGCAGCTCGTGGGAGACATTGCTGATGAAGCGGCTCTGGGCCGCATTCAGCTCCACCTCCCGGGTCAGGTCCTGGATGGTCATGGCGATGCCCTTGAGGCTCTCGCCGCTGGCATCCCGCACCGACTGGAGCACGATGCGCAGGGTGCGGGCGGGATCGCCGAAACTGCAGCGCACGTCAGTGTTGTCCCGCTCGCTCAGGATCAGGCTCTCCAGCGGATCGTGCAGTTCCATCGCCAACCGATCGGGCAGTTCGGTGGCCAGTTCACTGCCCTCCAGGTTGCGCCCCTCCCAGCGGAACAGGCGCCGGGCGGTGGGGTTGGCCAGCACGATGTGCCCTTCCGCGTCGAGCAGCACCGCGCCATCGGCCATGGTGGCGATCAGCGACTGCTGCTTCACCTGGGCGGCGGTGAGTTCCTCGATGTTGGCCGCCTTGTAGACCTCCAGCTGGGAGGCCATGGTGTTGAACCCGTTCAGGAGTTCGCCCAGTTCCCCCCCCACCGGCAGGGCGATGCGGGTCTCGAAATTGCCGCCGGCGATCGAGCGCACCCCCCGCAGCAGTTCCTTCACCGGCTGGGTGATGGTGAGGGCGTTGAACACCGAGCCCAGGATCACCAGCACCCAGATGGAGATGAACACCGCCACGGTGACTTCACGGGTGAGGGCGGCACTGGCCAGGAGTGTTTCGTTGGGGTTGATGCCCAGGGCCACCACGCCCAGATAGCGGCCGTCGCTCACCATCGGCACGAACACATCGGTGACCTGGCCGTCCGGCGTGAGGTGCTGGCGGATCAGGGGGTTGTCGGGGCGGCGCTGGATGTCGGCCGGCAGCTCCAGGCGGCGGCTGAGCAACCGTTCACCCATGCCGGTGCTGCCACCCATGGGGATGCCCAGATAGATCACGCCATCGGGATCGGCGAAGAAGATGTAACGGAGGCTGCGGCTGGACTGCCAGAAGCGTTCGGCCACCGAGGCCAGTTCGCGGTCGTTGCCCTCCGCCACCAGGGGGGTGACGTTGGCCGAGAGCAGCAGCCCGAGATCGCGGGCAAAGCGGGTGTCGCTCATGCGGGCATCGCGCTGGATGCCATTGAGCGCCAGAAAGGTGATGCCCGTCATCAGCAGGCTCACCACGAGGGTGGCGACCGCCAGCAGTTTCGTCTGCAGGCTGAATTCGGCCCACCAACGCTGCAGGCGCTCCCTCCAGGTGAGTGTCATGGCCGCACCGGCGGACGCGTCCGCACCTGGTGGCCGATGTCGCGGCGATAGACCATGCCCTCGAAGCCCACCCGCTCCAGGCCGGCATAGGCGCGCTCGAAGGCGGCATCGAAATCCTCGGCCTGGGCCACCACCGCCAGCACCCGCCCGCCCGCCGTGACCACCTGGCCGCCCTCGCCCCGTCGACTGCCGGCGTGAAACAGCTGCAGGTCGGGGTCGTCCGTCAGCTCCCCATGGATCGGATCCCCACGACGCCCCTCGCCGGGATAGCCCTCGGCGGCGGCGATCACGCAGGCACTGCAGCGGGGCACGATCGTCAGGGGCGGGGCCTCCTCGAGGCGGCCGGTGGCACAGGCCAGCAACACCCGGGCCAGCTCAGGGCCAAGCAGGGGCATCAGGGTCTCGCATTCCGGGTCCCCGAAGCGGCAGTTGAACTCGATCACCCGCAGGCCGTCCTCGGTGAGCATCAGGCCGGCGAAGATCACGCCGCGGTAGTCGATGCCCCGGGCCCTCAGGGCCGCCAGGACCGGCTCCAACACCAGCTGACGCACCTGTTCCAGCCCCTCCCCATCCAGCAACCGGGCCGGGGCATAGGCCCCCATGCCACCGGTGTTCGGACCGGTGTCCCCCTCGCCAATGCGTTTGTGGTCCTGGGCCGGGGGCAGCAGCACCATGCTGCGGCCGTCGGTGAGGGCGAACACCGACACCTCCGGGCCGTGCAGGCGCTCCTCCAGCACCAGGGAGGCGGCGGCGGCCGGCTCACCAGGGGCGGCGGTCTGGAAGCGGCCGGCGAACACCTCCTCGATGGCGTCGCGGCACTGCTCAAGGCTGTCGGCCACCGTCACCCCCTTGCCGGCCGCCAGCCCATCGGCCTTCACCACCAGGGGTCGGCCGTGCCGCTCCAGGGCCTCCAGGGCCTCCTGCCGAGACGTTGCCGCCCAGTAGCCCGCCGTGGGCACGCCCGCTTCCCGCATCAGATCCTTGGCCCAGCGCTTGCTGGCCTCCAGCAGGGCCCCATCCGCCCCGGGGCCGAAGACCGCCAGCCCCTCCGAGCGCAATCGATCCGCCAGACCGGCCGCGAGCGGCGCTTCCGGCCCCACCACCACCAGGTCGATGGCCTGCGCATGGCAGGCCGCGGCCAGGGCGCCATGGTCGGTCTCGGCGATGGCCAGCTGGCCGCAGCCCGCCAGGGCCGCGGTGCCGCCGTTGCCAGGGGCCACCAGCACCTGCTCCACCCCCGGGCAGCGCGCCAGGGCCCAGCCCAGGGCGTTCTCGCGGCCACCGCCGCCCACCACCAGGATCCGGGCCGGTACCGGGCCAGCGGAGGAAGCAGCAGTGGGGGTGGGTGAAGCCATGGGCGGAAGAGGGGAGGCAGGACGGGGGGTGGATCGGGGAGGAGAGGTCCCCTAGGTTGAGCGCCGGCACGGGTGCTGCACCGGTTGCCCTCACCTGCCTTGCTGCCACTCCCCTTTGCCATTCTCTCCGACCGCCGCCTCGACCGCTGCCCCGCCCAGCGGATCCG
Source organism: Cyanobium sp. Cruz CV13-4-11 (assembly GCF_024346055.1). GTDB lineage: Bacteria > Cyanobacteriota > Cyanobacteriia > PCC-6307 > Cyanobiaceae > Cyanobium. The sequence continues at coordinate 21,974 of NZ_JAGQCH010000010.1, read as the reverse complement.
GCCCGACCACCGGCCTTTCCCTGGGCGGGCGGCGGTGGCCCCTGGAGTGGCGTCGGCCGCTCCTGAGGACCCTAGGAGCCCTGGCCCTCCTCGGCCTGTTCACGCCACTGGGGGGTGCGGCGGCCATCCCCACCACCCCTGCGCCGTCGGTGGCACCAGACCAGGCACCCCAGGGTCCTGCCGCAGACGGGGCCGGGGCCGGACCCTCCGGGCCACCGGAGGAAACCGAAAAACCACCACTACTCCTCAGTGATAAAGCCTTCGCCGAGCTGCTGCGCGACGGGGACCTGGAGCAGCTCGATGCGGCCTGTCGCCAGAGCGCCGATGCCGATCTGGGCGAGCGCCTGAGGCAGCTGCAGCAGCGGCTGCTGACACTCCACCCGGCCCCCCAGCCCCTGGAGGTGGTGCTGGCCAACGCCGACGTGCTGCTCAGCTGCCGGGCCCCCAGCGAGGCGATGGACGTGCTCAACCGCTTCGGACCGGCCGCCGGAGCCGAGCGGGTGCAGTGGTTGCAACTCCAGTGGCGCGCCGCCGCGGCGGGGCTGGACCACCGCCGGGCCGCCCTGGCCCTGGAGCGGCTGCGGCAGGAAAGCGGCACCTCCCTCGATGCCATCGCCCTGCCGCTGCTACGCCGGGAGGATGGCACCGTGATCAGCCGCTCGGCCCTGGAACTGCTGGCCCTGCATCTGGAATCACGGGGCTTCCCCAAGGTCGGCGGCGAGCTGCTGGTCCGGGCCCGCCAGGGCGGCCTGGCGGGGGCCCTGCGTCTGCAACAGGCCGTGGGGTTGCTGGCGGAGCTGCCGGCGCCGCAGCGGGAGGCCCTGCTGGAGGCGGCCCTCGACCAGGCGGCGGCGGCGGGGGCCTGGGGCCTGGTGGCCGAACTGCTGGACACCCAGGCCGCCCTGCCCTCGGGGCGGGCCGTGGAGCGCCGCCTGCGGCTCAGTCGCCGCCTCGACGACGCCTACGGGGAATGGCGCTGGCGGCGCGAGGATCCGGCTTCGGCCCCACGCACCCGCCAGTTGGAGATCCAGCTGCGCTCCCCCCGCGACCCCGGCGGCCATGCCGCCGACCTTCCGATACCGGCGACGGAACCGGCCCCGACCACCACTCCCGCCCCATGACCCTGACCCCTGCCACCGGCCCCCTCCTCTACGAAGGCAAAGCGAAGCGGGTGTTCGCCACCGATCAGGTCGACGTGGTGGCCGTGGAATACAAGGACGACGCCACGGCCTTCAATGCCCTCAAGAAGGCCCAGCTGCACGGCAAGGGGTCCCTGAACTGCCGCATCTCCGCCCTCCTGTTCGAGCATCTGGAGCGGCTGGGGGTACCCACCCACTACCTGGGCCTGCACGGGGATCACTGGATGATGGTGCGGCCGGTGCGGGTGGTGCCGGTGGAGGTGGTGGTGCGGAACGTGGCCGCCGGTTCCCTCTGCCGCCAGATGCCGATCCCGGCGGGGACCCCCCTGGATCCGCCGCTTCTCGATCTGTACTACAAGGACGACGCCCTGGGCGATCCCCTGCTCAGCGAAGCGCGGCTGGAGCGGCTCCAGCTGGTGACCTCCACCCAGATGGAGGCCATCAGGGACCTGGCCTTCCGCGTCAACGACGCCCTGCGCCAGCTGTTCGCCGAGGTGGGGCTCGAACTGGTGGATTTCAAGATCGAACTAGGCTTCACCGCCGCCGGCACCCTGGTGGTGGCGGACGAGATCAGCCCCGACACCTGTCGCCTCTGGAACCGGGCGGTGAGCGATGAGGAGGAGCGAATTCTCGACAAGGACCGTTTCCGCCAGGACCTGGGCGGCGTTGTCGAGGCCTACGGGGAGGTCCTCAAACGGGTCCAAGGGGCCTGTCCCGAACCGCGGGTCTACGGGTAAGGTCAGCGGAATTTGCGGCCTGGCCGCTCTGCAGACGACATCCATGATTGGCGTTCGCCTCGGCAGGCCCCACATCCTTCGAAGCGTCACGCCCCGGGCGGCGACCGCCTCCTTGCCCCTGCTCGTGGCCCTGCTGCTGGCCGGCGGCCAGTCCAGGGCGGCCGAGAGTCCCCCCACCAAGCGGGAGGGGCAGGCCCCGGTGCCCGCGTTGGCCCAGGCCGGCGCCGATCCTTTCGCCGCCCCGGCGGACACCACCCCTCCGGCCGGGGCGTCCCCGGCGGCTCCCGCCCCCGCCACCCCAGCCCCGGGCGCCCCCGCCGCCCGCGACGACCGGCCGGGCAAGCCCTCCCTGGGTCCAGCCCCTGCACCGTCGGCCTCGGCCGAACCCCGGGTGCTGATCAGCGAGGTGGTGATCGAAGGTCTGGCAGACCACCCTGAGCGTGAGCGGCTCGAGCTGGCGGCCTACGCCGCCACGGCAGTGACGCCCGGCAATGCGATCACCCGCAGCGAACTGGAAACCGATCTGCAGGCCATTTATGCCACGGGCTGGTTCTCCGACGTCCGGATCCAGCCCCAGGACGGCCCCCTCGGGGTGAGGCTGGTGGTCTCGGTGGTGGCCAACCCGGTACTCACCAAGGTGAGCCTGGACCCCGCCGACGCCAAGGTCCCGCAAACGGTGGTGCAAGACACCTTCGCCGGTGATTACGGCAAGACCCTCAACCTGGTCACCCTGCAGGGCCGCATGCAGGAGCTGCAGAAGTGGTACGCCGATCAGGGCTTCTCCCTGGCCCGCGTCACCGGCCCCTCCCGGGTCGGCCCCGATGGCGATGTGCAGTTGCTGGTGCGCCAGGGCACGGTCAAAGGCGTGGAGGTGCAGTTCCTCAACAAGGAGGGATCGGCCACCAACGACAAGGGCCAGCCGATCAAGGGCAAGACCAAGGCATGGGTCATCACCCGGGAGATCTCCATCAAGACCGGCGAGGTCTTCAACCGCCGCAACCTGGAGGACGACCTCAAGCGCCTCTACGGCACCGGCCTGTTCAGCGACGTCAAGGTGACCCTGCGGCCCGAACCGGAGGATCCCGGCTCCGTGGTGATCGTGCTGGGGGTGGTGGAACAGTCGACCGGTTCCCTCTCCGGTGGCCTGGGCTACAGCCAGAGTCAGGGGGTCTTCGGGCAGATCCAGCTGCAGGACAGCAACCTGCTAGGCCGCGCCTGGGACCTCTCGACAAGCTTCACCTACGGCCAGTTCGGCGGTCTGGCCGACATCTCCTTCAGCGACCCGTGGATCAAGGGGGACCCGTTCCGGACGGCTTTCCGGCTCAAGGCCTTCATCAGCCGGGACGCCCCCCAGGTGTTCCAGAGCCAGAACAACGGCAACATCTTCACCGTCACCGATTTCTACCAGCCCCCCGGCACCCAGGTCTCTTACAACATTGAATCGCTGTTCAACCCCCTCGGGGCTTTCTTCCCTTCGGTGACGGCGGCCCGCATCGCCGCCGAGACCAGAGGCAAGAACCTCAGCTGGTTCAAGTATGACGGCAACAGCGTCCTGATCCAGCGCGTCGGCGCCAACGTCCAGTTCGTGCGGCCGCTCAACGGCGGCAACCCCTTCAAGCGCGCTCCCTGGACCGTGCTGCTGGGTCTGACCGGCCAGGTGGCCACGCCGATGGACTTCTCCGGCACCTCCCGCCGCTTCGGTCTGGCCATCCCAAACGAGTCCACCTCCCTGTTCTCGGCTCCCACCAACTCGATCATCTGCCTGGCCTACAACTGCGCCGCCCGCAACCAGCTGGTGGGCCTGCGGCTGGCGGCAACAATGAGCACCCTCAACGATCCCCGCAACCCCACCAAAGGCAACTTCCTCAGCCTCGGCACCGAACAGTTCATCTCGGTGGGTCCCGATTCCCCCACCTTCAACCGGTTGCGGGGCAGCTTCACCCACTACATCCCGGTCCGCTGGCTGAAGTTCTACAAGGGGTGCCGACCCAAGGCCGGTGAAACCGAAGATTGCAAACAGGCCCTGGCCTTCCAGGTGTCGGCCGGCGCGGTGATCGGCGATCTGCCGCCCTATGAAGCCTTCTGCCTGGGCGGCGGCAACTCGGTGCGCGGTTACTTCGACTGCGATCTCGGCGTGGGCCGCAGCTTCGGCGAGGCCACGATCGAATACCGGTTCCCCCTGTTCAGCGTCGTCAGCGGCGAGCTGTTCGTCGATGGCGGCACCACCTTCGGCAGCCAGACGAACGTGCCCGGCAACCTGGGCGGCCTGCTCAAAAAGCCGGGCTCCGGCTTCTCGATCGGCACCGGCCTGATCGTCACCACCCCGGTCGGCCCACTGCGGCTGGAAGTGGCCAGCCAGGACTTCACCGGCGAGTGGCGCTTCAACCTCGGCGTGGGCTGGAAGTTCTAGTGACCAGCTGGCCCAGCGACTATCGCCAGGCATGGACCCTGGGCTCCTGCGTGGAACGCACCGGAGTCGGGCTGCACAGCGGCGCCGTCTCCCGGGTCCGCCTCGGCCCCTCGGAACGGCCGGGCTACTGGCTGGGCTGGCTGGACGACCCGCAACGGCCCCTGCAGCAACTGGGCCCCTCCCAGGTGAGTGACACCCGCCTCTGCACCTGCCTGCAGCTGGGGGATCGGCGCCTGGCGACGGTGGAGCACCTGCTGGCGGCCCTCGCCGGCACCGGGGTGAGCCAGGCGGAGCTGCTGGTGGACGGGGAGGAGATCCCCCTGCTCGACGGCTCGGGGCTTCCCTGGGTCGAAGCGATCGGTGAGGCGGGGATCTGCAGCCGGGGTGAGCGCCTCGAGCCGCCCCTGCCGGCCCTGCCAGTCACCCTTCAGCAGGGTCAGAGCTTCGTGGTGGCCCTGCCGGCCGACCGGCTGCGCCTGGCGGCGGCCATCGACTTTCCCCAGGCGGCCATCGGCCGCCAGCTCTTTACCCTGGATCTCACCCCGGAGAGCTTTGTGGCGGAGATCGCCCCGGCCCGCACCTTCGGCTTCCAAGAGCAGGTGGAGCAGTTGCTGGCCGCGGGCCTGATCCGCGGCGGTGCCCTCGACAATGCCCTGGTCTGTGACGGCGACGGCTGGGTCAATCCGCCGTTGCGCTTCGCTGATGAACCGGTGCGCCATAAGCTGCTGGATCTGCTGGGAGATCTGGCGTTGGTGGGCCTGCCCAGGGCCCACGTCTTCGCCTACCGCGGTTCCCATGGCCTGCACACCGCCATGGCCGCGGCCCTTGCGGCCCAGGCATCCCGCCTGCCCGTGCCCGTACCGACCCATTGATTCCTTGACCGTTCTTCCTTCCGCCGCTCCTGAGGCCGCCCCGGCAGCCTGCCCCGACGCCGATGCGGCCCGGGCCGTGGTGCTCAGCAGCGAGCAGATCCTCAACCTGCTCCCCCATCGCTACCCCTTCGCCCTGGTGGATCGGGTGGTGGAGTATGTCCCCGGTAAACGGGCGGTGGCGCTCAAGAACGTCACCTTCAACGAACCGCAGTTCCAGGGCCATTTCCCGGGCCGCCCCCTGATGCCTGGCGTCCTGATCGTTGAGGCCATGGCCCAGGTGGGGGGCCTGATCGTCACCCAGATGCCCGATCTGCCCAAGGGCCTGTTCGTCTTCGCGGGCATCGACGGTGTGCGCTTCCGGCGCCCCGTGGTGCCCGGCGACCAGCTTCTGATCACCTGCGAACTGCTCAGCCTGAAGCGCAAACGCTTCGGCAAGGTGCACGCCACCGCCACGGTCGATGGCGAGCGGGTCTGCTCGGGTGAGCTGATGTTCTCGCTCGTGGACTGACGCGATGTCGAGTACTGCCATGACGACATCCGTGCATCCCACGGCCCTGGTCGATCCCCGGGCCCGGTTGGCCCCGGGCGTGGAGATCGGCCCCTATTCCGTCATCGGTCCGGAGGTGGAGATCGGCGAAGGCAGTCGCATCGGCCCCCACGTCGTGATCGACGGGCGGGTGCGGATGGGCAAGGGCAACCGGATCTTCCCGGGGGCCTGCATCGGCCTCGAGCCCCAGGACCTCAAGTACGGCGGTGCCCCCACCGAAGTGGTGATGGGGGATGAGAACACGATCCGGGAGTGCGTGACCATCAACCGCGCCACGGCCGAAGGGGAGAGGACCGTCCTAGGCAACGGCAACCTGCTGATGGCCTACAGCCACATCGGCCACAACTGCCAGCTCTCCGACCGCATCGTGATCGCCAACGGTGTCGCGGTGGCGGGCCACGTGGTCATCGGGGAGCGGGCCGTGATCGGTGGCGTGCTCGGCATCCACCAGTTCGTCCACATCGGCAGTCTGGCGATGGTGGGCGGCATGAGCCGCATCGACCGCGACGTGCCCCCGTTCATGACGGTGGAGGGCCACCCCGGCCGCCTCCGGGGGCTGAACCGCGTCGGGCTGCGACGCAGCGGCGTGGCCCAGCTCGACGATGGCGCCCAGTTCCGCCAGCTGCAGGATCTCTGGACCCTCATCTACCGCAGCGATCTGGTGCTGGCCGCCGCCCTGCGGCAGGCGCGGGAGCGTCCCCTGCTGGCCGCCGCCGATGAGCTGTGTGCCTTTCTGGAGGCCTCGGTGGGGCCGGGCCGGCGCGGACCGCTGCCGGCCCAGCGCTGATGGTGCGACTCCTGGTCAGCACCGGAGAAGTCTCCGGTGATCTGCAGGGATCCCTGCTGGTCAAGGCCCTGCACGAAGAGGCGGCCCGCCGTTCCCTGCCCCTCGATGTGGTGGCCCTCGGGGGCAGTCGGATGGAGCGGGCCGGCGCCCAGCTCCTGGCGGACACCACCAAACTCGGGGCCATCGGCCTGTGGGAACCGATCCCCCTGGTCATTCCCACCCTCAAGCTGCAGGCCAGGGTGCGCCGCTGGCTGCGCCAGCACCCCCCGGATGCGGTGGTGCTGATCGACTACATGGGGGCGAACGTGAACCTGGGGCTGCGCCTGCGGCGGCTCTACCCCACTGTGCCGATCACCTATTACATCGCTCCCCAGGAGTGGGCCTTCCGCCTCGGCGACGGCGGCACCACCCGGTTGATCGGCTTCACCGACCGCATCCTGGCCATCTTCCCGGAGGAGGCCAGCTTCTACGCCGCACGCGGCGCCCAGGTCACCTGGGTGGGCCATCCCCTGATCGACACCCTGCAGCAGCGACCCTCGCGCCAGGAGGCCCGCCAGGGGCTGGGCCTGCCGGCGGAGGCACCGGTGCTGCTGATGCTGCCCGCCTCGCGGCGGCAGGAGCTTCGCTACGTGCTGCCGCCGATGGCCGCTGCGGTGGCCCTGCTGCAGCGGCAACACCCTGACCTGCAGGTGCTGCTTCCCGCCGGCCTGCCGGGGTTTGAGGCGGTCCTGGCAGAGACCATGCGGGCGGCGGGAGCCAAGGCGGTGCGGGTGATCCCGGCCGGTAAGGCCGATGCCCTGCGGCCCCTGCTCTGTGCCGCTGCCGATGCCGCCCTGACCAAATCCGGCACCGCCAACCTGGAACTGGCCCTGCGGGGGGTGCCCCAGGTGACCGGCTACCGAGTGAGCCGGCCGACGGCGTTCCTGGCCAAACATGTGATCCACTTCAACGTGGCCCACATCTCCCCGGTGAACCTGGTGCTGGGGGAACGGCTCGTGCCGGAACTGCTGCAGGATGATTTCAACCCTGACGCCATCCTGGCGGCCCTGCTGCCCCTGTTCGATCCCGCCTCCGGGGCGCGGAAGCGGGTGCAGGAGGGCTACGTTCGGCTGAGGCAGAAGCTGGGGGAGCCGGGCGTCACCCGCCGGGCGGCGACGGCGATCCTCGAACCGTTCTCAGGACACACGCCATGCGACTGATCGCGCTGCTGCTGGGTCTGCTGATGGCCCTGGGGGGCCCGGTGGCTCCAGCCCTGGCGGCCACCGAAGAGGCGGTGCTGGCCGGCGGCTGCTTCTGGTGCCTGGAGCACGATCTGGAGGTCCTCCCCGGCGTCCTGGACGTGGAGAGCGGCTACAGCGGCGGCAAAGGGTCCAACCCCACCTACAAGCAGGTCTCGGCCGGGGGGAGCGGCCATCAGGAGGTGGTCCGGGTGCGCTTCGACAACACCGAGATCCGCTACGACACGCTGCTGCGGGCCTACTGGCGCAACATCGATCCCCTCGACGGCGGCGGACAGTTCTGCGACCGCGGCGATTCCTACCGGCCCGTGATCTTCACCACCAGCGCCAACCAGGCCGTGGAGGCCCGCAACAGCCTCGTGGCGGCGGCCCGGGAGCTGGGCAAGCCGGCGACAGCCATCAAGGTGGCGATCCGCCCCCTGGCGAAGTTCTGGCCGGCGGAGGGCTATCACCAGAACTACGCCAAGCGCAATGGCGTCCGGTACAACTATTACCGCTGGTCCTGTGGGCGCGACCGACGCCTGGACACGGTCTGGGGCCGACGGGCCCGCAGCAGTCAGCGCTGGCAGGGCAGCTGAGCCGAACCCGACCGGATGATGCAGACACGGTGCTTTTGCACCCTGTCGCGACCCCGAAGAATGCCTTAGCGTTCGGCACACGACCGGAGGGCCTCTGTATGTATCTGCTGACCATCCGTGACGGTCTGCAGACGCGCCATATCGGGCCCTACACGAGCCCCAGGCAGGCGTCCGACGACCTCGACAAGCTGCAGGCCAGCTTTGGTGAGAAGGCCACCTGGCAGATCCATCGCCTTGAATCTCCCGCCGAACTGCACGTCCCCGTGAGCGGCAGGGGCGACACCGAGCCGGTGGCGGTCTGAGCCTCAGGCCCGGGGCGGGGTGCGGGGATAGCCGCGCAGCAAACCGCTCTCGACCATCAGACCGACGCCCGCATTGATCAGGATCAATCCCAGGGCGCCGTACCAGACCCAGGGACCGGCCTCCGGCAGCGACTGCCCATGATCTGCCGCTGCCGCCAGGGCCGACCAGGTCTGGATGCCCTTGCGGATCACCCCCTCCCCGAACAGGCAGAGGCCGGCGGGGAGCAGGAGCACACCGAGCTGGGCCTTCACGTACCAGCGGATCTTGTGAACGGCCATGGGGCGATGCGTTGTCTGGTCTGGCGGCAAACCTAGGCCGCAACCTTCAGCCGCCTGATCCGGGGGGGGGGCCGGTATTGATGGGATCAGCTGGCGGCACCCGCCAGCAGCCAGGCCACCAGGGTGCGCACCCCGAAGCCGGTGGCCCCGGCCGGATCCACCCCGCGGGCTTTGTCGCTCCAGACGGTGCCGGCGATGTCGAGATGGGCCCAGGGCAGCCCCTTGGTGACGAAGTCCTGCAGGAAGAGGGCGGCGGTGATCGAACCCCCCGGCCGCGGCCCGGTGTTCTTCAGGTCGGCGATGGGGCTCTTGAGCCCCTTCTTGTAGGAGGGGCGCAGGGGCATGCGCCAGAACGCCTCCCCGCCGGCGTTGCCGGCGCTGAGCAGGGCCTCGGCCAGGCCGTCGCTGGGGGACCAGAGCCCGGCGATCTCCTCGCCGAGGGCGATCACGCAGGCGCCGGTGAGGGTGGCGAGATCGACGATGGCATCCGGCTCCAGGCCGCAGGCATAGACGAGGGCATCGGCCAGGGTGAGCCGCCCCTCGGCATCGGTGTTGTTGATCTCGATGGTCTTGCCGTTGGAGGCGGTGAGCACATCACCCGGATGGATGGCGCCACCGCTGATCATGTTTTCGCAGCTGGCCACGATCACGTGCACCTCCAGCCCGGCAGGCCGGATTTCGGCGATGGCACGGGCGGCCCCCAGCACCGCGGCACTGCCGCCCATGTCGTACTTCATCATCTCGATCTGGGAGCCGGCCGTCTTGAGGTTGTAGCCACCGGAATCGAAGGTGAGCCCCTTGCCCACCAGCACCACCCGCCGCGTCACCGCCCCGGTGGGCCGGTAGGTGAGATGGATGAACTTGGGGGGCAGATCCGAGCCCTGGGCCACCCCCAGGTAGGCCCCCATGCCGAGCGCCTCACAATCGTCCCGCTCCAGCACCTTGAGCTCGAGGCCGAAGGCGGCGGCAATGGCGGCGGCCTCATCAGCCAGGGACTGGGGGGTCGCCTTGTTGGGAGGTGCCGCCACCAGCCGCCGGGCCAGTTCCACGCCGCTGCAGATGGCCGCCACATGGGCCAGGCCGGACTCGGCCCCTGCCACCACTCCGAGCAGGCTCACCCGGGAGGGAAGGGACGGGGGTTCCGCCTCGCTTTTGAAGCGTTGGTCGGCATAGAGCCCGAGCCGCACCGCTTCGGCCATGGCGGCGGCGGCCGACGCCGGCTCCAGACCCTCGACCGGAAGCCAGAGGCCGAGCTCCACGGCGCCGGCAGTGGCGGCGGCACGGGCCGCTTCGGCACCGGCCTGGCGCAGGGCCTCGAGGCCGAAGTCGGCCGGATCCCCCAGGCCCAGCAGGATCAGGCTGGCCGGGGAGCCACCCGGCCGCTCCAGGGTGATGCTCTGGCCGGACTTGCCCTCGAAACGGCGGCGCTGCAGCAAGGCTTCGAACCCCTCGCCCACCAGCTCTTCGGCCAGGGCCCGACCGCTGCCTGCGGCGGGGGCGAACAGCCCCACCACCAGGGTGTCACCCGTCCAGGCCTCCTTCAGAGCACCAGGGACGGCAGGGGTGACGGCAAGACAGCGAAACTCCATGGACCCAGCGCAGGCGGCCCGTGATCGTAGCCAGCTCAGCCCTGGAGATCAGGCGGGATCGGCCGTGAACGGCGTGGCCCAGCGCTCCCGGGTCTCCTTGTTGAACGGGGGCAGCCAGCGCCGGATCAGGGCCTGCTCCAGGGCCCGGCGCGGGGACACCGCCGCCGGCACGTCGCTCCAGAAGCGGATGCTCGGCCGCGCCTCCAACCCCACCCGGGCCAGAGCTTCGCCGTAGGCCGCCAGGTATCCCTTGCAGTCGTGGTCGCCCTTCCAGCGCTGGTCTGCCCTCCCCGTCTCGCCGACGTAGAGCAGCAACGGCACAGGCAGCCCCGCTGGACGGTCCATCACCAGGTAGAGGGCCGCCCCTCGCTGGGGGAGCCTGGGCCAGCGCCAGAACGAGAGGCTCTGGGGACTGAGGCTGAGGGGATCGAAGCGGCGCGCCACCGCGTCGGGATCGCCGGGGTCAGCCGCCATCGGCAAGAGCTGCCCCTGCAACAGGGCGGCGGCCCCACCGGCCGTGGCCGTGGCGAAGAGCGGCCCCTGGTGCTCGGCCAGCCGGCCCTGCCAGGTGAGCAGTTGCTCCCGCAGCAGGGGGAGTTCAGGAAGCGGCGTGGCGCCGGCCGCTCCTGCCTCAGCGGCGGCCGCGGCCGTGAACAGGTCCCCCTGGCGGCTCATGGGGCCGGGCTCCGGGACGGCGGCAGCACCGGTCCAGGGGCGGTGGCATAGCGGAACCGGCCGATCCAGCGTTCGGCCTGATCGGCGGGCAGCTGCAGCCGCTGCTGCAGATCGGCCAGGTCCCGGAAGGGCTCGCGGGCCCTCTCCTGCAACAGCCGCCGGCAGCGCTCCGGCCCCAGGCCGAGACGCTCCCGCAGCAGGCCTTCAGAGGCCTGGTTGATCGCCAGGGGCACCGGCGCCCGGGCAGATGCCGGCTCCCCTTGCCGCGCGAACCGAAGCACCGGCAGCCAGATCAGCACCTGCCCGGGGGGGACCTGCAGCGCCGCGGCCAGCTCCCCGGGGCCGCGCCACTGGATACCGTCGCGCTGCATGGCGATCAGCCGATCCACCAGATCGGGCCGGCAACCCGGCAACCGCAGCCAGTCGGCCGCGGCGGCCACGTTGACCTCAAGCGTCCAACCCAGGGCGGCCGCGTGACGCACCTCAGCGGCATCGCGCAGCCGCAGGTCGGGGTTGTGGGCCAGTTTGAGGGCGAGCAGCTCCCGCTCCACCGCCTCGTCGGCAGCTGCCGCTGGAGGCGGGGGGAGCTGCCCGGTGGCCACCAGCAGCTTCCGGGCCAGGGGATCCAGCCAGTGGCGCCCTGCCATCGAGGCCCACCTGCATGCACGTCGAGCCTGAAGCTAGCGGGTGCCTCCTGTCCGGGGCCAGTCGACCAGGCCCAGCTGCAGGCCGGTGACCACCGCCTGGATGCGACCGCTGACCCGGAGCTTGAGGAGCACGTTCCGCACGTGGGTCTTCACCGTGTCGACCGACACCATCAGCTCCCCGGCGATCTCGGGATTGCTCAGGCCCCGCACCACCCGGTCGAGCACCTGCCGTTCACGGGCACTGAGCCGCTCGTGCCCGGCGGCGGGCTCCTGGCCGGCGCGGTAGGCGCCGACCAGGGAATGGTCCAGGTACAACCCGCCGCCGAGCACGGCGTGCAGGGCCTGCAGCCCGGAACCGTGCAGCAGCCGCGACTCCGGCACGATGGCGTCGCAACCGGCGCGCAGGGCCGCCTGGATCAGGGCCTGCTGGTGCTCCTGGGACACCACCAGCAGGGTGCGGACCTCGGGATGGCGGCGCTTGACCTGCACCACCAGGTCGACGCCGCAGCCTCCCTCCAGGCGGTCGCTGACCAGGAGCAGGCTGGGTTGGTGCCGGCGCACCAGGGCCAGCCCCTCGGCGGCGGTGGTGGCGGCACCCAGGATCCGGGCGGGTGTGCCCATCAGCAGGGCCACCTGGGCCCGGCTGCCCAGGCAGAGCACCAGCCGGACCCCTTTCAGCAGAGCCAGTCCCTGGCGAACATCGTCACGCACCTGGGGCAGCAGGGGGGTGAGGTCCACGGGAACAGGGGGCTCGGTCGCCCCAGCGGATGGAGATCCATCTTCAACAGATGCTGCGCGTCCATTCGGTAGCGGCCATGGCGATACGTGGATCCGCACTCCCCAGGAGCCCGCGGCCTCTGCAGAATCGACCTCTCAAGCAGACCGGAGCCAACCTCCCCATGGCTTTCTTCGAGTCCGAGATCGTCCAGGACGAGGCGAAACGGCTGTTCACCGATTACCAGCAGCTGATGCAGCTGGGCAGCGAGTACGGCAAGTTCGACCGCGAAGGCAAGAAGCTGTACATCGAACGGATGGAGCAGATGATGGAGCGCTACCAGGTGTTCATGAAGCGCTTCGAATTGTCCGAGGACTTCCAGGCCAAGCTCACCGTCGAACAGCTGCGCACCCAGCTCGGCCAGTTCGGCCTCACCCCGGAACAGATGTTCGAGCAGATGACCCTCACCCTGGAGCGCATGAAGAGCCAACTGGAAGCCGCCGGCTGACCCCCCGTGAAGGATGTCGTCGTTGTCGGAGCGGGGCTGGCGGGGCTGGTGGCGGCGCGGCAGCTGCGCCGGTCCGGCCTGTCGGTGGGGGTGATCGAGGCGGCGCCTTCGGTGGGGGGCCGCATGGTGCGCACCCCCCTGGCCTTGGAGGAAGCCCGGACGCCGGCCTGGGTCGACCTGGGCGGTCAGTGGGTGGGGCCCAGCCATTCCCGTTTTCTGGCCCTGCTCGACGCCCACGGTCTGCGCCGTTTCCCCTCCCCCCACGGCGGTGAAACCGTCCTCTGCTTCGGCTCCCATCGCTGCACCTTCAGCGGCTTCTTCCAGGGGTTCCCGGAGGGGCAGCCGCCGTCGGTCCCCAGCCGGGACTGGGACGATGCCATGGCGGCCCTGAAACAGTTCCAGGAGCTGGTGGCGTCCCTGCCCGAGGGCCATCCCCATCACCATCCCGATGCCGCCGCCCTCGACCGGCTGAGCTTCCAGGACTGGATCGAGGCCCACACCCACACCCCCTTCGCCGCCTGGTACTTCGCCTATTTCTGCCGGGCCGTCGGTTTTCTCGGGCCGGCGGAGCCGGATCAGGTGTCGTTGCTGCACGTGGCCTGGGGGCAGCGCACGGCGTCCCAGGGGGACCACCCCGAGGAGGAACTGATCCATGGCGGCGCCGGCCAACTGCCGACGTTGCTGGCCGAAGGCCTGGGGGATGCCCTGGTGCTCGGTGAGCCCGTGCGGGCCATCCAGCAGCCCGAGGGCGAGGCGGCTGTCGCGGTGATCACCGATCGCGCCAGCCACCGCTGCCGGGCCGTGATCGTGGCCATGCCGCCGGCACTGGCGGGCGCCATCCGCTTCACGCCGGCGTTGCCGGCCGACCGGGTCGCCCTGCAGGAGGGGATGGCCATGGGGAACTGCACCAAGGTGCTGATCGCCTACGGACGGCCCTGGTGGCGGGAGTCGGGGCTCTCCGGCATCGCCATCGGCGATCGCCCCTGGGTGGAGCTGTGCGCCGACAGCTCCGACCCGGAGACGGGTCTGGGGGTGATCGCCGCCTTCGTGGTGGGTCGCCGCCGCGAGCGCTGGGCGGCCCTGGGGCCGGAGCAGCGGCGGGCAGCGGTCCTCGAAGATCTGGCCGCCTACTTCGGCCCGATGGCCCTGGAGCCGCTGGAGTATGTGGAGAAGAACTGGCCCGAGGAGCCCTTCGTCGGTGGCGCCTTCGCCGCCTGGATGCCCCCCGGGCTGTGGACCCGCAGCGGCGACGCCCTGCTGCGGCCCCATGGCCGGGTGTTCTGGGCCGGCACGGAGGTGGCGGAGCGCTGGCCCGGTTTCTTCGAGGGTGCCGTGGACAGTGGCGAGAGGGCCGCGGCCGCCGCGGCCGCCGTGGTCGCCCTGCTGGGCTGATCAACCACAGCACCATGGCTGCCTACCATCGCCCCAGGCAGGCGGCTGGCGTAGATGGGCGAAGCAATCCCGGCGAAGCAGACGGAGCCACCGGCCCTGCCGCCCCTCCCCGAAGCCCTGGCCAGGGGCATCGCCGACCTGTTTCCCGCCGGTCGGGATCCCGACCCTGACCAGCGCCTGGAGGCCAGGCTGGCGGAGTCGGCGCACCAGGGGCGGCCGCTGCGGGTGAAGCTGGGCATCGACCCCACCGGCAGCGACATCCACCTCGGCCACAGCCTTCTGTTCCGCAAGCTGCGGGCCTTCCAGAACGCCGGCCATACGGCCGTGCTGATCATCGGCGACTTCACGGCCCGCATCGGCGATCCCACCGGCAAGAGCAGCACCCGGGTGCAGCTCGACGCGGCGGCAGTGGAGGCCAATGCCGCCACCTACCTGGCCCAGCTGGGCCAGGGCCAGCCCCCCGAGCGCGCCCTGCTCGATTTCGACACCCCCGGCCGGCTGGAGGTGCGGCGCAACTCCGAGTGGCTCAAGGGCCTGAATCTGCCGCAGGTGATCGAGCTGCTGGGCATCAGCACCGTGGGCCAGATGCTGGCCAAGGAGGACTTCGCCAACCGCTACGGCTCGGGAACCTCGATCAGCCTGCACGAGTTCCTCTACCCCCTGCTGCAGGGGTACGACTCGGTGGCGATCCAGGCCGACCTCGAACTGGGCGGCACCGACCAGAAGTTCAACGTGGCGATGGGGCGCGACATGCAGCGCCATTTCGGCCAGCGGCCCCAGTTCGGCCTGCTGCTGCCGATCCTGCCGGGCCTCGACGGGGTGCAGAAGATGAGCAAGAGCCTGGGCAACACGGTGGGGTTGCTGGAGGACCCCCTCTCGATGTATTCCAAGCTCGAGAAAGTGCCGGACGCGGTGGTGGAGGACTACCTCACCCTGCTCACCGACCTGGACACGGCGACGTTGCCCAGCGGACCCCGGGAGCGGCAGAAGGCGATGGCGCTGGAGGTGACCGCGAGCCGCCATGGGCGCGACGCGGCGCTGCAGGCCCAGGCCGATGCGGCCGCTCTGGTGGCTGCCGGGCTGTCCGGAGCGGGGGCAGGGGCCGGACTCCAGGCGGACAGCGTGCCGGAGGCCTCCCTGGCGGGACTGGCCTTCCCGTTGAAGGCCTTCTATCTGCTCAGCGCCCTGCAGGTGTGCGCCAGCAGCAGCGAAGGGCGGCGCCAGATCCAGGGGGGCGGCGTGAAGCTGGACGGCGAGAAGCTGAGCGACCCCAACCAGGAATTCAGCAGCCCCGAGCAACTGGCCGGCAAGGTGCTGCAGCTGGGCCGGAAAACCTTCCGCAGGCTGGTGGCCTGATGGCGGACGCCGAACGCCCCGCCACGGCCTTGGAGCCCACCCTTGACCCGGCAGAGCGGATCATCCTGGCCCTCGACCGCGGCACGGCCGAGGAGGCCCTGGCACTGGCGGCGGCGGTCCCGGAGCTGCGTTGGGTGAAGGTGGGCCTGGAGCTGTTCACCGCCGCCGGGCCAGGGGTGGTGCGGGAGCTGCGGCAGCAGGGCCTGCGGGTGTTCCTGGACCTCAAGTTCCACGACATCCCCGCCACCATGGCCGGAGCCTGCCGCAGTGCCGCCCGCCTGGGCGCCGAGCTGATCACGGTGCACGCCTGCGCCGGGGGCGAGGCCCTCGCCGCCGCCCAGGCCGCGGCTGTGGAGGGGGCCGCCAGTGAGGGCCTCGGCGCGCCCACCCTGCTGGCGGTGACCGTGCTGACCAGCTGGGATCCCGACCGCTTCCAGCAGGAACTGGCCATCTCCACACCCCTGGCCGCCTACGCGACCCAGCTGGCCGCGATGGCCGCCGCGGCGGGCCTCACCGGAGCGGTGTGCTCCCCCTGGGAGGTGGCCAGCCTGCGGGCCGCCCACCCCCAGCCCTTCTCTCTGGTGACCCCCGGTATTCGCCCCGCCGGCAGCGCCGCGGCCGATCAAAAGCGGGTGATGACGCCAGCGGCGGCGGTGGCGGCGGGTGCCAGCCAGCTGGTGATCGGTCGACCGATCAGCGGCGCCACCGATCCGGCGGCGGCCTTTGCGGCCTGCTGCGAGGAACTCCGGGACGGGCCGCTCTGAGCGGTCTCAGAAACTTCGCCGTCTTATGGACACAGGCTGGCCGGGAGGCTCCATCGCGGCATCGTTTCGAACCACGAAAAACCCCCGCTCCGATGGCGGAGCGGGGGTAGGCGGAGCAAGGGCTGGAGACGGATCGGACCAGCCCAGAGGCGGCCTCAGCCGACGAACTCGCGGCTGGGGGCGGAGACACCGGCGGGGGCGGTGCCCTTCAGGTAGGCCAGCATCGTGTCGGCGTCGGAGCACTCGAAGGGGTCGGTGGGGCAGTTGTCCTCGAGCCCGGGCTCCACGAACATCTTCTCGATGGTGCCGTCGTTGACGAGCATCGAGTAGCGCCAGGAGCGCGCACCGAAGCCGAGGTTGTCCTTCTCGACGAGCATGCCCATCTTGCGGCTGAACTCACCGTTGCCATCGGGCAGCAGGAACACCTTGTCGGCGCCCACCTGCTTGCCCCACTGGAACATCACAAAGGCGTCGTTGACGGACACGCAGACGATGCTGTCGACACCCTGGCCCTTGAACTCCTCGAACAGGGCCTCGTAACGGGGCAGGTGGTTGGAGGAGCAGGTGGGGGTGAAGGCGCCGGGGAGGGAGAACACCACGACCTTCTTGCCCTTGAAGATGTCGTCGGTGGTCAGGTCCTGCCAGCGGAAGGGGTTGGGGCCGGGCACGGATTCATCGCGCACACGGGTCTTGAAGACGACGCTGGGGACCTTTTCGATGGCAGCCATGTGAATCTGTGAAGAACGACTTGACGACGCGCCGCCCGGAGCAGCGATCGCATGGAGCTTAACTCGTATTCGGTCCGCCTTAGGGTGGAAACCGGCTGAGTGTTTGTGCTCATCGCCGCCCCCGGGCCACCCCGTCGACCGCCCTACAGTCCGGTCCGCCTGCCCCCGGCCCTCGCCCCAGCCATGTCCCTCTCGATGTACGAGGCGGCCGTTCCGCCCCTGGCCCGCAGCCTGACCAACCTCAGCGGCATCCTGGCCAAGGCGGCCGCCCACGCCGAAGCCAAGGCGATTGATCCGGCGGCGCTGCTGCAGGCCCGCCTCTACCCCGACATGTTCCCCCTGGTGCGCCAGGTGCAGATCGCCACCGACATCGCCCGCCGCGGCCTGGCCCGGCTGGCCGGGGTGGAGAGCGCCTCGATGGAGGACAACGAAGCCAGCTTCGAAGAGCTGATCGGCCGCATCGAAACAACCCTCGCCAGCCTCGAGGCCTTCTCCCCCGGGCAGATCGACGGCACCGAAGCCAAGCCGATCGAACTGCCGATCCGCGGCGAAACGCTCCACTTCAGTGGCCAGAGCTTCCTGCTGCTCTTCGTGCTGCCCAACGTCTATTTCCACGTCACCACCGCTTACGCCATCCTGCGCCACAACGGCGTGGAGCTGGGCAAGCGGGATTTCCTCGGCGAACCATGAGGCGCCTTCAGGCCAGCGGCCGCCGCAGGGCCGCCGGATCGAGGCCCTCCCGCAGGGCCAGCACGATCCCGGCCGCTTCCGCATAGCTGGCGGCCGGGATCACCGGCAGCCCCAGGGCTTCGCCGCTGACCTCAAGCAAGCAGGGATTGCCTTCCACGGCGATCACGGGCACGCCCCGCTCGGCGCAGGCCAGCACCGCCTCACCCCCCAGGGCTCCCGCCGGCGCCACCACCGCCCCGAGATCGGTGCCGTGCAGCAGCCCGTTGCCGCTGGCCGGCTCGGGCCGCAGCGAGGGGGCCCGGCTCAGGCCCACCAGCACGCAGGGCAGGAAGGTGTGGCCCAGCTCCTCCGCCGCCGCCCGCGGATCCAGCCCTGGGTCGGGCGGCAGCGGCGCCAGGGCGGGGGCATGGGCGCAGGGCACCCCGAGGTGGCGCACCAGCAGGTGGCTGATCACGGCTTCCGCCCCGGCCAGGGCGTCCACCCCGGTGCCGTGGCGGTAGGCCGCCAGGGCGTCGCTGCCGGGATCCTCGGGGAAGCGGGCCACCACGGCGATGGCCGTGGCCCCGGCAGCCAGCAGCGCTTCACCGGCCCGCAGCAGCGCATCCGGCCGGCCCATGGTGCCCCAGCTGCTGCCGCTGGGGCCGATCGACAGGCTCACCTCCAGGGGCCCATCGCTGCTGAGCACCGGGCCGATCGTCAGCCCCAGGCTGGCGCGGCAGGCGTCGATCACCTGGCGGTGGCGCAGCAGCAGCTCCGCTTCGATGCCCGCATCCAGCAGCACGCCCACCCGCTGGCTGGGCACCGGAGAGAGGGCCAGCTCACCGGCGGCGAAGCGGTCGAGGCTCCAGCCCTCCACGTAATGGAGGCGCCGGTCGCTCCAGTAGAGGGTGGCGGCGTTCATCACGTTGGGGTGGGTGATCAGGCAGCCGCTGGCCGCCGCCAGCAGCCGGGCCGCCGGCAGGCCGTCGCCGGCGAAGCCACCCACGGCGCAGCCCACCCCGGTGGGGATCACCAGCAGGGTGGGCAGGGGCGGAACCGCCGCGCTCAAGGGCCGGGGACCGGCGCCGGGCCCACCACGATCCCCTCCAGCCGCAGGCCGCGGACGGGATCCACCGCCGTGATCGCCCAGCGCAGGGGCTCGGCGCCCTCACCGGCCAGGCGGCGGGCCTCCTTCACCAGCGCCTGACGCAGCTGGGGAAGCCGGGGGCCGGGGGCGGGGCGCACCCACAGCTCCAGCGGCACCAGGGAACTCACTTCTGGAACTGACCGAACTGGGCCTCGTAGAGGGCGTCCTCCTGGCCGGCCAGCAGGTCGAGATCGGAGCGGGGATAGGAGACGCACAGAAGGGCATAGCCCTTGGCCTGAAGTTCGGCCTTCACGCCCATGGCATCGGGCTGGTGCACCGTGCCGCTGCGCAGCAGGGCGGCGCAGGTGGTGCACACCCCCGAGCAGCAGGAGCTGGGCAGGGGCACCCCGGCGGCCTCGGCGGCGCCCAGCACCGTCTGGTCGCTGCGGCAGGAAAAAATGTGGGTGACGCCATCCAGGTTGGCGCTGATCTGAAAGACGTTCGGCTCTGCGGTGGTCGCTGGTGTGGTCTCAGGCACGGGGGATGGGGGTCCGGGAGGGCGGCGGTGGCAGGGGCGGCTCAGGCTCCCGACGCGTTGCCATCCTCCCCGATCGCCAACCAGCGGCCGGGATGGGGGGCGAGGTACTCACCCGGATGGGGCGCCGCCTCCGGGGCCGTGAGAACGAAGTCGATGCTGAGGGAAAAGCGGGTGTCGTCGGGGTCGTCGTTGGGCAGCACCGCATGGTCGACCGAGGCGGGGAACAGCAGCAGCAGGCCGGCCCGGGGCGCCACGTCGTGCCAGGGCTGGTTGAGGGCCGCCGTGGCGTCGATCGGACCGTCCTGGCCCACCGCCAGGCCCGGCACCAGCTCATTCACCTGCCGGGGGGCGAACAGGCGCAGGCAACCGCAGCGGCCACTGCCGTCGCCATTGAGGTAATAGATGGCGCTGAGGTGGGCGTTGGGGTGGTGGTGGCGCCCCACCTGCTCACCGACGTCGCTGAGAACCGGCCAGCTGCGCTGCACATGCAGCGCCACGCGCCGGCGATCGAACCCCAGCCCGGCCAGGTACGGCCAGGCATGGTCCGACAGCCGGCTGATCAGGGGGGCGAACAGGAGATCACGGTGCAGCTCCCCGGCGCCACGCACATCGCCGGTCCAGGCGACGCCCTCCTCGCTGGGGACCTGCTCCCGCAGGGCCAGGGCCCTCTGCAGCAACAGGGCCGTGTCGAGGGGGTCGGGCGCCAGCTGCACCCGGCCCAGGGCCATCGGGAACAGGGGCTGGATCGCAAGGCTGGCGGGGACGGCAGGGTCGGCCATGGGCGGGGGCGTCGAGAGGAGGCGGCGAAGGGACGCGGCAAGAGGACGATCCTGCCGGCGCGCCGGAGCGCCGGAGACGACCGGGCCAGGGAATGCTGGCGAAAGGGTCCGCCGCCGAGCCATCCAGCCACCCCCGAGCCCACGACGAGCGCCGCGCCTGCTGGAGAAGCTGCGGGAGGAACTGGCCGTGCGCCACTACGCCCGCCGCACCGCCGGGACCTACGAGCAGTGGGTGCGGCGGTTCCTGCGCTTCCACGGTCTGCGGCCGCCCCGGGAGATGGGGCAGGAGGAGATCAATGCGTTCCTCACCCACCTGGCGGTGGAGGAAAGGGTGAGCGCCTCCAGCCAGACCCAGGCCCTCTCGGCGCTGCTATTCCTCTATCGCCACGTGCTGGGGAAGGATCCCGGCGACCTGACGGGGGTGGTGCGGGCCCGGGTGCGGCGGCGAATGCCGGTGGTGATGACGCCGGCGGAGGTGCAGCAGGTGCTGGGCCAGCTGGAGGGCACCACGGCCCTGGTGGCGAGGCTGCTCTACGGGAGCGGAATGCGGCTCATGGAAGCCTTGCGGCTGCGGGTGCAAGATCTCGACTTCGGCCACCGGCAGATCACGGTGCGCAGCGGCAAGGGCGACAAGGACCGCCTCACCCTGATGCCGGAGCGGCTGGTGGCACCACTGGAAGCGCACCTGGAGGGGGTGCGGCAGGTGCATGGCGCCGATCTCGCCGCCGGCTGGGGGAGGGTGGTACTTCCCCATGCCCTGGAGCGAAAGTATCCAAATGCCGCCATGGAATGGGGCTGGCAATGGGTGTTCCCCCAAAGCCGTCGCTGGCGTGATCCAACCAATGGCAGGGAGGGACGGCATCACCTGGACCCGTCGATCGTGCAGAAGGAGGTGCGAAGGGCTGTGCAGGCCGCAGCGATCCCCAAACGGGTGAGCTGCCACACCTTCCGCCATTCATTTGCCACCCACCTACTGGAGAGAGGCGCCGACATCCGCACCATTCAGGAGTTGCTCGGCCACAACGACGTGCGCACCACGATGATCTACACGCATGTGCTCAACCGAGGCCCATGCGGCGTGCGCAGCCCCGCCGACCTGCTGTGAGCTGGACGGAGCTGCCGTGAGCTGCGCCAATCCGCCAACAGGGAGGGAGGGCGTGCGTGCATCACCGGAACCGCAATGTGCGCAAGCCACCGGACAGCACACCCAAGAATGCCTCCAGGACAGGGGATTTCAGCGACACCCCCGGCAACTTCCGGCTAAATGGGCGGCAGAGAGTCACCCCGCTTCAGATGAACGGGCAAAGTTCGGCGCCACCAAAGGCGCCTACCATTGCCGCAGGGCTTGGCTTGGGTGCATAACGGAAGCGCGATGCAAGCAGATCAACGAGCACGGATGCCGAGGAACCCAGACGGGAAGGAGCCCGCTCCGATGGCCGGCCCAGAATGCCTCTGCATAGGCGGCGATCTGAGAGGCCCTGGGTGGGCATCACGGAACCACCCATTTAGTAGTTGGACCGACCAGTAGCTGGGCCCTCGTACCAGTCCGCTGCTAAGCCGCTACACTGGCTTGAGGAGGTGGCTTCAATGTCTAGACAATTTGATGTAGTAGTCGAAAAGGATTCAGAAGGGTTCTTC
>NZ_JAGQCH010000001.1 GCF_024346055.1 Cyanobium sp. Cruz CV13-4-11 | reverse complement strand
CAGCATGTCGAGGGGGCGCACGCTCTCCTGGAGCGAGCCGACGGCCGACACCGAAAGGATCCAGCGCACGCCGAGGGAGCGCAGGGCCCAGAGGTTGGCCCGGTAGGGAACCTCACTGGGGGTGAAGCTGTGATGGCGACCGTGCCGGGCCAGGAACACCACCTCAAGAGCGCCGATGCGTCCGATCCGCAGGCTGTCGGAAGGGGGCCCGTAGGGGGTTTCGATGGTCAGTTCCCGGACGTCCTCCAGCCCTTCCATCGCATAGAGGCCGCTGCCACCGAGCACGCCGAGACGGGCGCCGGCAAGGTCGAGGCTCGCCGGAGCGACGGCCTGGGGGGAGGAGGAAGTGGGCTCAAGGGTGGCCATGGAAGCAGGGTGCCCTGGACGGATACAGTCGAAGTTTGCCTCCTCGACCGTGACCAAGGCCCTGATGGACACCGACGCCGGGCCGATCATCATTGATCTGTTTGACACCGAGGCCCCCGGCACCGTCGCGAACTTCGTCAAGCTCTCCAAGGACGGCTTCTACGACGGCCTCGCCTTCCACCGGGTGATCGAAGGCTTCATGGCCCAGGGGGGCTGTCCCAACAGCCGCGAAGGCACCCGCGGTACGGCCGGCACCGGCGGCCCCGGCTACACGATCCCCTGCGAGATCAACGCCCAGAAGCACAAGGCCGGCAGCCTGTCGATGGCCCACGCAGGCCGCAACACCGGCGGCAGTCAGTTCTTTCTGTGCCATGGCCCCCAGCCGCACCTGGATGGCCAGCACACTGTTTTTGGCCACACCGACAACATCGATGTGGTGCTGGCGCTCAAGAACGGCAGCCGCATCAATAAGGTGACGATCGAGGACTAGAAGCCTGCTGTACTTGGAGCCTGAGGTCTGAGGTCGCCTGGGACCAAGGAGTGCTTCTCTGGAAGTGTTGCTCTTGGTTCTAGCCCTTCAGTCCGTTGCCACAGCTGCCCTGAACAGCTCGAGAGGGCGTAGATCTCCCGGCCCCCGTCACTGAGCGGAGCTTGCGATCCCTAAGGCCCCGGGCATCAAGGTCCGGGGCGCTCGCTTCCGGGATGGCCCTTGGTCTTTTGCCGTCCCGCTGCCGGTTGGTGGAGATGTACGCATCCAGGGCGCGTTCCTTGCACTCTTCCAGATTCAAGCTGCTGCCGTAGCCCGCATCACTGGCCTGGTTGCCGACGTCGATCGCCACGATCACGTGGTGGTCACCATCGACTGCCACCGGTCAGTTGTATCCCTGAACCCAGCCACCACCGCTGTTGAGGATGTGGCTCTCGGGGGCGGTGAGGTTCTCTGGGCGCTGGGCGTTGGGTTTCCGGCCACGTTGGTGGGGAGTGTGCGCTGCGGCATCGCCAGGGGATCCATCTCGGCTGCGGGCGTGGTGACAAAAAGGGGCCAATCCTGAAGCCATTGGTATCTCGATCGCCAGCTTCTGGGCGTCATCGATACGCTTACGGACACCTCGTGCACGATGCGCCGCTCGCTTTCCAGCTTTGGCATCCCCGCTGGCCTCCGCTTCTGCCGCGTCCTGTTCGGCCTTGCGCAGCACAGGGCCCGCTTCTCACCCTCAAACTGCCGCTAGGGCTTCAGCGTCCGCTCGTGTCTCACTGCGTTGCAGAAGCCCAGTTCTGCTCCTTGTGCTTGCTGGCGGTGGCTGGAGAATCAACAGCCAATTCAGGGATGAATTCCTGACTATTGAGCGCTTTGCCTGGTGCCGGAAGCCAGTTGCTGGCAGAGCAGTACCGGATGGAGTACAGCTACAGACCGCATTCGGCGCTCCCGGGCCGTACGCCCCTGGAGACCCTCCAGCAGTGGAGAGCGGCCTGACTACCCCGCCAGCTCTCTTAGGGGCTGGATCACGGATGGGAAGCACGTCAACCCTTCAGCTTCGTCATCCCAGGCTCCTTCCAGGTTCTCCACGATGTCCACAACTGCTCAGATCACCGCGGCCGCACCGATGACACCACACCCACCATCACAGGCACCTTCGGGGGGGCAACGGCTGGGGCATCCCTCGCTGCAGGGGAGACTCTGCGCGTCTACAACGGTGCCACCTTCCACGGTAACGCCACCGTCACCGTGGTCGCTGGCGGTCAGAGCACTTGGACCTACACCCCAACGCTTCCAGCGACAGCCGGCACCAGTTACTTCATCACCGCCCGCGTTGCGGATGCGGCCGGCAATTTCGGTACCGCGTCTGCTGCGTGCATCTTTGTTCTTGACACCACCGCACCGGCGGTAGCCGTCACCTCCTCTGCACGGAGCACGGACACGACGCCAGTGATCAGCGGCACAGCAGAAGCAGGTGCACAAATCACGCTGACGATCGGCGGTGCGACCTACCAGGCAACAGCAACGAACGGCATCTGGAGCGTTGATACAGACACGGCCATTCCAACCAGTGGCAGCCTGGCCATCGGCTCGGTCAATGCCGTGGTCGCCACGGCATGCGATACGGCTGGCAACAGCGCATCAGTAAACCAGACGCTGCTGATCTATTTCCCCATTGAACTCTCAGCCGTCGCCGCTGGCAGCGGCGGCTTCGTGATCAATGGTCAATCCGCTGGTGACTTCAGCGGCAGAAGCGTCTCGGCCGCCGGTGATGTCAACGGGGATGGCCTCGCCGATCTCCTCGTCGGCGCACCCCTTAGCGATCCCGCCGCGGGCCGCGAGGCCGGCCGCTCCTACGTGGTCTTCGGGTCCACCGCCTTCGCCTTCGCCCAGATTCCCCTCGACTGGCTCGGCACCATCGGCAACGACACCCGCATCGGCGGCCTCGGCAGCGACACCTTCCGCTTCACCACCACACCGGGCCCAACCAACCGCGATCTCATCACCGATTTCAGCAGCGCTGTCGACAAGCTCTCCTTCAGCAAGTCGGTGTTCACCGGCTTCGGGGCGCAGACCACGCTCACCGCCGATCAATTCGCGGCAGGCGCTGGCCTCACCGCCGCCACCAACATCAATCAGCGCTTCCTCTACGACACCACCAGCGGCATCCTCCGCTTCGACAGCGATGGCAGCGCTACCGGGGCCTCAGCGCTGGAGGTTGCCTTGCTGGGCAGCACCACCCATCCCACACTGGTCGCTGCGGATTGCCTGCTCAGCTGATCACGCCAGCCATGACCACCGCAGCCCCATCCAATCCCAACACCCAGCCCATCGCACAGTTATGGCGCCAGTTGCAGCAGGCTCCACTCCAGGCAGAGCACTGGCTCACCATCCATCACTGCTACGCAACTGCGGGGATGGCCCCGCAGCGCCTCTACGTTCTGCAGCAACTCCAGCGCCTCAACCCCACCCTGCAGGACGGCCTGCAGCAGCCCACCCGTGAGGCGAGCACATCGGCCGCAGCAGCCGAGCAGCACCTGCTCAACCCAGGCAGCAAAGAGGCCCAGCGCTGGGCACGCGAGCTCGACAACTGGCTGGCTACCAATCCAGGCGACTGGCTGAGCGCGCTGTACAAACTCCGGCTCGACGAAGCCAACATCGCCGGCGCCACCACACCTGACGGCACGCCTACGGAACGACTCAACAACACCCGCACGCTTGAACCCATACCCGGCGAGAGCCTCCACTGGCTCGGGCTCTGGCGCCTCAACGGTGGCGACCCCAGCGGCGCTGTGGCTGCACTCGCGCAACTGGTGGAGCTTCGCCCATGGCGCCATGGCTCCATGCTCTATCTCGGCGAAGCCCTCCTGCGTACTGGCAACCGCACCGCCGCCGAGGTGGCGTTCACGCGTGCCAGCCATTCCTCCAACCCGGCCTTCCTGCGCCTGCTAGCCCAGCGCGTCTATCAGCACAACTACTGGCAGGAAGCCGTTGCTGTGCTGCAGCGATCCCTGGAACTTGCTCCCGAGAGCATCGAAACTCTGCTCGCCTTGGCGCGTCTGCACTGGGAGGTCTACGACCTCACCGCTGCAGAGGGATTCTGCCGCCGTGTTCTGCAGAACGATCCCGGCAACAGCGAGGTGCGCTACCTGCTCAATGCCCTGCCCGGACGCCGCGGCGATGCCGCCTCCCATCTCGCGGCGGTGGAAGAGCACTACGCGGATCTGGCAGACCCCTCTTCACGCCTGGTGTCCTCCATCGCCATGGCCTCCCTCTATGTGGACACCCTCACCCCCGAGCAGACAGCCCAGCGCCATCGCGATCTCTGCATCCCCATCGAAGAGTCCGTCACGCCTCAACCCCTCGAGACCTTCGGCAACAACCTCAATCCCGACAGGGCGTTGCGTATCGGTCTGGTCTCCGGTGATTTCCATCGCCAGCACCCGGTCAATCTGTTCATGCTGCCGCTGCTGCAGCGGCTCGATCCCGCGCAGTTCCCCGTGACGGTGTTCCACACCGGCACCATGCACGACGAATACACCAACCGGGCCCGACAGGCCGCCAGCCGCTGGATCGAGGTGCATGGCCTCGATGATCAGGCGATCCATCAGCGCGTCCGCGACCAGAAGATTGACGTGCTGATCGACCTGGCCGGTCACACCAGCAGCCACCGCCTCGGCGTGTTTGCCCTGCGCTCCGCGCCCGTGCAGGCCACCTTCCTCGGCTATCCCCACTCCACTGGCCTCTCGCGCATGGACTGGTTGATCGGCGATCCGGTGGTGGCTCCCGCCGAGCACGCGCCTCTGTTTTCGGAAGGCATCGCCCAGCTGCCGGGCAGCGTCTTCTGCTGGAGCCCGGTGGATGACTACCCCTTACCGCCAGCTCGCCCCGCCGCCGCGCCGCTGGTGTTCGGCTCGTTCAACAACATCATGAAACTCACGCCGCGCACGATCGCCCTCTGGGCGGCGGTGCTGCGCGAGCTGCCCGGCGCCCGCCTGCTGCTCAAGGCGCCCTCACTCGCGGACGCCTCGGTGATCGCGCGCTTCCGGGGGCTGTTCGCCGCCGAGGGCATCGGGCCGGAGCGGCTGCTGCTGGAGGGTCCCGAGGGCCTCGAAGCGATGATGCAGCGCTACGGCGGCGTCGACATCGCTCTCGATCCCACCCCCTACAACGGCGGCACCACCACCCTGCAGGCCCTGTGGATGGGCGTGCCGGTGATCGCCCTGGCGGGCGGCAACTTCGTGAGCCGCATGGGCGCCAGCTTCCTCACCGCCCTGGGCCGCAGCGAGTGGATCGCCAGCGACGACGCCCACTACCGCGCCATCGCCCGCCAGCTCGCCGAACAGCTGCCGGCCCTGCGCAGCGGCCGCGCCGAACTGCGCCACCAGATGGCCGCCTCGGGCCTCTCCGATCTCGAGGGCTACGCCGCTCACTTCCAGGGGCTGTTGCGGCGGATGTGGCGGCACCACTGCAGCGGGGATCCCGGAAGATTGCTCGCTGCGGAGAACGAAACGTCACTTTCGGCCGAACCCTGAGCCGTTGCCTGCCCGTGCGGCCCTGCCCTGCTTGAGATGGCCATCGACACCCCCATCACCATCGTCTCGGCCAGCCGGCTGACCGCCGAGGCGTTTCCGGCTGAATCCCTGCTGGGCCGATCCCTGCGCCTGCCTGCCCATCAAGCCTGCGACACGCGGATCCACACCGCCAACCGCGAGCCCCTCGGCGCCATCTACAACGAGGCCCTGGAGCAGCTCCATCCCGAGAGCCTGGTGGTGTTCTGCCACGACGACGTCTGGCTGGGCGAGGCCTGCCTGCGCACGCCTCTGCTGGAAGCGCTGGAGCGCTTTGATCTGGTGGGGGTGGCCGGCAGCCGGCGGATCCTTCCCGGCCAGCCCACCTGGTGGCTCCAGCCCGATGGCCGCACCTGGGACCATCCCCATCTGCTGGGCGAGATCCGCCATGGCGATCCCGGCGCCAGCGAGCCGATCCGCTTCGGGGCCAGCCCGGCGCCGGCCATGCTTCTGGATGGGGTGTTCCTGGCCGCCCGTGCCGGCACCCTGCAGGCCGCCGGGGTGCGCTTTGATCCCGCCTTCCCCTTCCACTTCTACGATCTGGATCTCTGCCGCAGTGCCCTCGCCGCCGGCCTGCGCCTCGGGGTCTGGCCCCTGTCCCTGATCCACGCCAGCCCCGGCGCGGCCGGCAGCACCGACTGGCAGCTCGGCCTGGAGTGCTATCGGCGCAAGTGGGAGCCGTCCCTCACCGCCAGCCCATCGCCCTCCTCCCCATCCATGACCAGCGCCGCCCCGGCCTTCGAGATCACCACCTCCCGCCAGCTGCTCAGCTGGCTGGCCGAGCAGCAGCTCTCACTCGCCCTCACCACCTATCAGATCGGCAAACTCTTCTCCCTCGGCCTCAAGGCCAGCGGAGAGCTGGCGGTGTTCGAGCGCACCTTCAACCGCTGCATGGGCCTCAGCGCCAGCGGCGATGGCAACGGCTTCTACATGAGCAGCCTCCATCAGATCTGGCGCTTCGAGAACATGCTCGCCCCGGGCCAGCAGACCGATGGTTTCGATCGCCTCTACGTGCCCCAGCTGGGCTTCACCACCGGCGACTGCGACATCCACGACATGGCCGTGGATGCCGACGGCCAGCTGGTGTTCGCCAACACCCTCTTCTCCTGCCTGGCCACCACCAGCGCCACCCACAGCTTCCGGCCCCTCTGGCGGCCCCCCTTCATCTCCCGCCTCGCCGCGGAAGACCGCTGCCATCTCAACGGCCTGGCCCTGCGCGACGGCCAACTGGCCTATGTGACCGCCGTGAGCACCTCCGATGCCGCCGATGGCTGGCGCGAACGCCGCCGCGACGGCGGTGTGCTGATCGATGTGCTGGCCAATGAGATCGTGGCCAGCGGGCTGTCGATGCCCCATTCGCCCCGCTGGCATCAGGGCCGGCTGTGGCTCTGCAATTCAGGCACCGGTGAGTTCGGCCACATTGATCTGGCTAGCGGCGCCTTCGAGCCGCTCACCTTCTGCGCCGGCTATCTGCGCGGCGTCGCCTTCCACGGCGACTACGCCCTGCTCGGCACCTCCAAGCCCCGCCACAACAAAACCTTCTCCGGCCTTCCCCTCGATGACGCCCTTGCCCAGCGCAACGTGGAGGCCCGCTGCGGCATCCAGGTGGTGGATCTGCGCTCCGGCGACGCCGTGCACTGGATCCGCTTCGAGGGGCTGGTGGAGGAGATCTACGACGTGATCACCCTGCCAGGCGTGCGCAACCCCTCCCTGATCGGCTTTGTGAGCGATGAGATCCGCCGCTTGATTTCGATCGAGGAGGAGCCGTAAGCGCGATGGCATCCCAGACCCCCGCCCACGACCAGGCCAATCCCGATCTGCTGGCGATCCTGCCGGCTGTGGAGCGGCTGGTGGAGGTGGGCTGCAGCACCGGAGCCCTGGCGCGGGCGTACCGCGGCCGCCACCCTGCCGCCCACTGGCTCGGCATCGAAATCGAGCCCACCTACGCGGCAGCCGCCCGTCAGCACTGCCAGGAGGTGCTGGTGGGGGATGTGGAGCAGATGCTGGCCCAGGAGCCGCCGCCCCAGGCCCTTCATGCCGACTGCTGGATCTTCGGCGACAGCCTCGAGCACCTGCGCGATCCCTGGCAGGTGCTGCGCCGGGTGCACACCCTGTTGCCGCCGGGGGGAAGCGTCTGCGCCTGCATCCCCAACGCCCAGCACTGGAGCGTGCAGGCGCGGCTCTGCTTGGGGCAGTTCGTGTACGAGGAGAGCGGCGTGCTCGATCGCACCCACCTGCGCTGGTTCACGCCCACCACCATGCTCTCGCTTTTTGCAGACTGCGGTTTCCGCGTTCTCAACTGCCAGCCGCGGATCTTTCCCCATCCGGCGGAAGCTGCCGTGCTGGAGCAGATCCGCCAGTTCGCCACCGCCCTGGGCGCCGATCCGGAGCGGGCGATGCGGGATGCCCGCCCCCTGCAGCTGGTGATCCAGGCAACGAGGCGCTGAGGCAGTGGAGGCGGTGAGGCAG
Source organism: Cyanobium sp. Cruz CV13-4-11 (assembly GCF_024346055.1). Lineage (GTDB taxonomy): Bacteria > Cyanobacteriota > Cyanobacteriia > PCC-6307 > Cyanobiaceae > Cyanobium. The sequence continues at coordinate 374,683 of NZ_JAGQCH010000001.1, read as the reverse complement.
TGCAGCGCCACGGCCGCGAACGCAGGAACAGCCGGAATGACACCTGGCTCGATGGACCCTCGCCCCTGGTCGTGGTCGGATTTCAGGAGGGTAGTCGCTAGCCCCAGTCAATCTCCAAGAAGAAAGGACATCTAGCTCAACCAAGCCTGGATCCCCAACCAGAAGAAGGGAGATATTATCCACTAATTGTTGTCCATATCCCGATCTCTTGGCCGTCACGCTTGCCTTGGCCTCCGGTCCCAGCGACCCAGCTGGGCTATTCCAGGCCCTCGATCTGGCCCACCAGCGTCTGGAGCGGTGGTTCAGCAACAGCAGCGGCTTCCACGCCCTGCTGCTTGAGGTCTACGGGGCCGACGCCGCGCGCAGCGCCGCCCTGCGCCAGAGCCTCACCAGCAGCCCCCTGCGCCTGGAGCTGACCCTGCTCGATGGGCCCACCATGGCCGGCGCCCTCGGCGGCTACGCCCCAGCCGGCCCCAACGGGGCGGAAACGATCTTTCTCAACCGCTCCTGGCTCACCACCGCCAGCGCCCCCCAGATCGAGGCCGTGCTGCTCGAGGAACTCGGCCATGCCCTCGATCTCCGCTTCAACGGCAGCCAAGACTCCCCCGGCGATGAGGGCGAGCGCTTCTCCGCCCTGATCCGCGGCCTCACCCCGTCCGCTTCCACCGCCTCCGAAAACGACCAGCGCTGGATCCAGGTCGACAGCTCCGCCCTCTTGATCGAGGCCGCCGCCCCGGGATCGATCGATCTCTCCGACATCGCGGGCGGCACTGGCGGCTTCGTGATCACCGGCCAGGCCACCGAAAACAGCGGCAGCTCCGTGTCCCGCGCCGGCGATGTCAACGGCGATGGCCTCGAGGATCTGATCGTGAACGCCCTGTACGGCGATCCCCCCGCCGGCACCAATGCCGGCCGCTCCTACGTGGTCTTCGGGAAAACCGGTACCGCCCCCATCAACCTCTCCGCCGTTGCGGCCGGCAGTGGCGGCTTTGTGATCAACGGCCAATCTGCCTACGACCAGAGCGGCCGCAGCGTGGCCGCCGCTGGGGATGTGAACGGCGATGGCCTCGCCGATCTGCTGGTGGGTGCCTTCGCCAGCGATCCCCTCGCCGGCACCAGTGCCGGCCGCTCCTACGTGGTCTTCGGTAAAACCGGCACCGCCGCCATCAATCTTTCGGCTGTTGCGGCAGGAACCGGCGGCTTCGTGATCAACGGCCAGGCCGGCTACGACTTCAGCGGCTACAGCGTCGCCAATGCTGGCGATGTGAACGGCGATGGTCTTACCGATCTCATCATCGGCGCCTACAACAGTGACCCCACCACGTCAGGTCCAGAACCCAACAACAACGGCGGGCGCTCCTATGTGGTCTTCGGCAAGACTTCCACCACCGCCATCAACCTCTCGGCCATCTCAGCTGGTGTCGGCGGCTTCGTCATCAATGGCCAGGCCGCCTACGACAACAGTGGCTTCCGCGTCTCCAGCGCCGGCGATGTGAACGGTGATGGCCGCGCCGACCTGATCGTCGCCGCACCCGTTGGCGATCCCAACCTCACCACGGCCAACAATGCCGGCCGCAGCTACGTGGTGTTCGGCAAGACCAGCGGAACTGCCATCAACCTCTCCGCCGTCGCTTCCGGCAGCGGCGGCTTCGTGATCAACGGCACCACCGCCAACGAAGAAACCGGCCGCAGTGTGGCGGCGGCCGGGGATGTGAATGGCGATGGCCTCGCCGATCTGATCATCGGCGCTCCTGAAAGCGATCCCACCGCTGGCACGAACGCCGGCCGCTCCTATGTGGTCTTCGGCAAGACCAGCTCCGCACCCCTCGATCTGTCTGCCGTCGCCGCCGGCAGCGGCGGCTTCCTGATCAACGGTGCCGCTGCAAACGACCGCAGCGGCACCAGCGTCGCCGCTGCGGGCGATGTGAATGGCGATGGCCTTGGCGATCTGATCGTGGGTGCACCCCGCACAGGATTTGGTGGCAACGGCCGTGCCTTTGTGGTCTTCGGCAACACCTCCGGCAACGCCATCAACCTCTCCGCCATTGCCACCGGCAGCGGCGGCTTCGTGATCAACGCGGAATTCGGCAGCGACCTCAACGGCTTCAGTGTCGCTGCCGCCGGTGATCTCAACGGCGATGGCCTTGCCGATCTGATCGTCGGCGCCCGCGGCAGCATCGGCGGTCTGGGCCGCTCCTATGTGATCTTCGGGGCCACCTCCGGCGCCTTCCTCGGCAGCTTCTTTGATCAGCTCGGCACCGCCGCCAGCGACACCCTCGCCGGCACCAGCGCCGCCGAATCCTTCGCCGCCGGCGCCGGCAACGACACCCTGATCGGTGGCGGCGGTGCCGATGTGCTCCACGGCGGCGCCGGCAACGATCGCTTTGTGCTCAACGCCTCCAACCTCACCGCCCTCAGCAACCGCTTCGGCTTGGGCGGCAACACCGCCCAGCTGGCCCGCGTCGATGGCGGCACCGGCTTCGACACCATCGCCCTGGCCGGCAGCGGACTCGGCTTCAACCTTGGCCTCGTCGCCAATCAGTCCGCCTCCAACACCACCAACGCCTCTCGCCTCTCCTCCATCGAGGCCTTCGATCTCACCGGCTCCGGCAACAATTCCCTCTCCCTGGCCCTGCGCGATATCCAGGATCTCGCCGGCTTCAGCTGGCTCAACAACGCCACCGCCGCTGGCCTCGGCTTCGCCAGTGGCTCCTTCACCCTCCCTGCCACCGTGCGGCGCCATCAGCTGCTGATCAGCGGCAACGCCGGTGACGCCTTCACCGCCTCCAACGGCCTCTGGATCAACGCCGGCACCCTCAACGGCACCGGTGCCTTCGCCGGCTCCACCTTCAACGTCTTCAACAGCACAACCGGTCTCTCACAGCTGATTGTCAACAGCGCCATCACCGCCACCATCACCCCGCCGCCCACCATCACCCTGGCCGTTTCCCCAGATTCGGTGACAGAAGACGGCGCCGCCAATCTGCTGTTCACCTTCAGTCGCACCGGTGCCACCACCGGTGCCCTCACAGTGAGGTACAGCGTTGCTGGCACCGCCAGGCTGGCGGCAGCCGTCAGCGATCCGGCCGATTACACCGGCATCAGCACCTCAGGCACCACCAAGACCGTCACCTTCGTGGCTGGATCGGCCACCGCCACCGTCACCGTGGATCCCAGCGCCGATCGCAGGATCGAGGCCGATGAGACCGTCGCCCTCACCCTCGTCGCCAGCACCTCTTACACCATCGGCACCCCAGCACCGGTGATTGGCACCATCAGCAACGACGATGCCTTCATCGACCTCTCCGCCATCGCCGCCGGCTCCGGCGGCTTTGTGATCAATGGGCAATGCGCCGGCGACTACAGCGGCTTTAGCGTCGCCAGTGCAGGCGATGTGAACGGCGATGGCCTCGCCGACCTCCTTGTAGGTGCTCCTGGCAGTAACCCTGCATCTGGCGGTGATGCGGGCCGCAGTTATGTGATATTCGGCAAAACAAACACCACCGCCATCAATCTGTCTGCGATTGCGGCGGATAGCGGCGGCTTCGTGATCAATGGCCCGTCTGGTGACGACTACAGCGGCAGCAGCGTTGCCAATGCTGGAGATGTGAACGGTGATGGCCTTACGGATCTAATCGTGGGGGCACGCTTCGAAGATTCAGCAGCGGAAGCCATAGCTGGCCGCAGCTATGTGGTGTTTGGCAAAACCTCCTCAAACGCCGTTGAGCTCTCCGCCGTCGCTGCTGGCAGCGGCGGCTTCGTGATCAATGGCCAGTGTGCCAATGACTACAGCGGTTTCAGCGTCGCCAGTGCCGGCGACGTGAACGGCGATGGCCTCACTGATCTGATCGTTGGTGCTCCCGACAGCGATCCAGCGGCTGGCGGTCAAGCTGGTCGCAGCTATGTGGTGTTCGGCAAAACCAACACCACTGGCATCAACCTCTCCGCCATCGCTGCTGGCAGCGGTGGCTTCGTGATCAATGGCCAGGCTGCCAACCATCGCAGTGGCTACAGCGTCGCCAGTGCCGGCGATGTGAACGGTGATGGCCGCGCCGATCTGATCGTCGGCGCGCGCGATAGCAATCCCTCGGATAGCAACGATGCCGGCCGCAGCTATGTGGTTTTTGGCAAAGCCAGCAGTGGCGCCATTCAGCTCTCCGCCATCGCGGCCGGCAGCGGCGGCTTCGTGATCATTGGCCAGGCTGCCAACGATCGCAGTGGCTACAGCGTCGCCAGTGCCGGCGATGTGAATGGCGATGGCCTGGCTGACCTGATCGTGGGCGCTCCAACCAGCGATCCTTCGGCGGGCACCAATGCAGGACGTAGCTATGTGCTGTTCGGCAAAACCACAACAAGCTCCATCAACCTCTCCGCCATCGCCGCTGGCAGCGGCGGCTTCGTGATCAATGGCGAATGCGGGTTCGATTACAGCGGCAGCAGCGTTGCCACGGCCGGCGACATCAATGGCGATGGCCTTGCTGATCTGATCATCGGCGCCCATCTCAGCGAGGCCCAGTTCAGTGGCCCGAGCGACGGTGAATTTGCCGGTCGCTCCTACGTAGTGTTCGGCAAAACCAACACCACCACCATCGATCTCTCCGCCGTCGCCGCCGGCAGCGGCGGCTTCGTGATTAACGGCCAGTGCGTCGGCGACTTCAGCGGCAGGAGCGTCGCCGCTGCCGGCGATGTGAACGGCGATGGCCTCGCTGATCTGCTCGTCGGAGCTCGCTTCAGCGATCCCGCCGCAGGCAGCGCCGCCGGCCGTAGCTACGTGATTTTCGGCTCCACCACCGGCGCCTTCGCCCAGACCGCCGTGGACCAGCTCGGCAGCACCGGCAACGACACCTTCACGGGCACCGCCGCCGCTGAGACCTTTGTCGGCAATGGCGGCAACGACACCCTGATCGGTGGCGGCGGTGCCGATGTGCTCTACGGCGGCGCCGGCAACGATCGCTTTGTGCTCAATTCCTCCAACCTCACCCCCCTCGCCAGTCCCTTCGGCAGCGGCGGCAATACCACCCAGCTCGCCCGCGTCGATGGCGGCACCGGCTTTGACACCATCGCCTTCGATGGGGCTGGCCTCTCCTTCAACCTCGCCAGCGTCGCCAACCAATCGGCCGTCAACACCAACAACTCCTCACGCCTCAGCTCGATCGAGATCTTTGATCTCACCGGCAGCGGCAACAACAGCCTTTCGCTCGCCAAACGCGACGTCGACGACATCACCGGCTTCAACTGGCTCAACGCCAGCACCGCCGCCGGCTTCGGCCGCAGCGGCGGCACCTATGCCCTGCCGGCCACCGAGCGGCGCCGGCAACTGGTGATCAGCGGCGATGCCGGCGACAGTCTTACTGTCACCAATGGCACCTGGACCCTTGCCGGCACCATCAGCTTCGATGGAACCACTGCAGGGCTTTTGGGTACCTACAACGTCTGGAACCTCGGCTTCGATCAGCTGCTGGTGGGTAGCAATGTCAGCGTGAGCGGGCTTCCTTGACCCCAACGCCTGGCTGGCACTCTGCCAGCACTACGCCAGCGCTGGCCTTGTACACCAACACGGGTATGCCGCCCGGTAAGTGCGGCGCCTGAAACCTGAATGGGAGCCACGACTCCAAGCGGTCGCATCAGTGGGCCCTGGCGATGAGCCATTGCTGCTGCATCCCTTTGGAGCAGCTGGTCATGCCTGGGCGGAGCAGCTCAGCTCCTGGCTGGAGCTCTGCGCTGGCGACTGGCTCAGCTGGCTCTACTTGGCCCGCCTCCAGGATGCCGTCGCCCCCATCTGCTCTGCCGGGAGTCCCGCACTCCAGCAGGCCCCTGCGCCTTGGCCATGGAGGGAAAGTTTGGGGTGTGCACCGTTGGACCCGACAAGCGCCTGCTCAGGCCCAGACGATGAAGGCTCCGGGGGTCAGGTTGAGGAGCGGGCAGGTCAGGGTGGTTCCGGTGCTCGTGCTCGCGTCGGAATCAACGCCCTCGGCCCGTCCAGGCACGGTGGAGACGCCACTGCCCGGGGGAACAAGATCGGCCAGCGACCTCCGCTCCGGCTCTAGGTCGATGCTCGGATGGCCCTTGCGCCGGGCATCCGGCGCTAGCAGCAGCTTCACCCCGGAGGTGCCCTGCCAACGGGCCATCTCCATCAGCGGACCGGCCAGGTCGGCGGCGGTGAGCTGGCGGGACTGGTGGGCCGCCAGCAGCAAGGACAGCCCGGGGCCGTCGAGCAGGGCAAGCAGGCGGGGATCCTCCTCGCGCTCCAGCAGCAGCCCCTTGCGCCGGGCCCAGTCCCGCAGCACCTCCAGTCGGCTCGCCCCCAGCAGGGGATCGTGGGGGCCGTGCCAGCCCAGCACCGCCGTGAGGCCATGGGATTCCGCCTCCATCAGGTGGCCCAGCTTGGTGCGCTTCACCCGCAGGTAGGCGGCGTTGTGGATACCCGGATCCATCACCAGGGGCACCCGATCCACCACCTCGAGTCCGTAGCCACCCAGCCCGGCGATCTTGCGGGGGTTGTTGGTGATCAGGCGCAGCCGCCGCACGCCCAGGTCGCTGAGGATCTGGGCCCCGACGCCGTAGTTGCGCAGATCGGCGGCGAAGCCCAGCCGTTCGTTGGCTTCCACCGTGTCCAGACCGCCGTCCTGGAGGCTGTAGGCCTTGAGCTTGTTGACCAGGCCGATGCCGCGCCCTTCCTGGCGCAGGTAGACCACCACCCCCTCTCCGGCCGACTCGATCATGCGCAGGGCCGCCTCCAGCTGGGGGCGGCAGTCGCAGCGGAGGGAGCCGAAGGCGTCCCCCGTGAGGCACTCGGAGTGCACCCGCACCAGCGCCGGGCCGTTGCCGTGCTCCGGGTATCCCTTGACGATCGCCACATGCTCGCTGCCGTCGAGCTCGTTGCGGTAGCCAATGGCCCGGAACTGGCCGAAGCTGCTGGGCATGGTGGCCTCCGCCTGGCGGGCCACGAAGCGCTCGGTGTCGAGGCGGTAGCGGATCAGGTCGGCGATGCTGATCAGCCGCAGGCCGTGGTGGCGGGCGTAGTCGGCCAGCTGGGCCAGGCGGGCCATGGAGCCATCGGCGTTCTGGATCTCGCAGATCACGCCAGCGGGATAGAGCCCGGCCAGTCGGGCCAGGTCGACGGCCGCCTCGGTGTGGCCGGCCCGTTGCAGCACCCCGCCCTGGCGGGCCCGCAGGGGGAAGATGTGGCCGGGGCGGCGCAGGTCGGCGGGGCGCGAGTCCGGGTGGATCGCCACCTGGATCGTGCGGGCCCGGTCCTCCGCCGAGATGCCCGTGCTCACCCCCCGCTCCGGCCCCGCATCCACGCTCACCGTGAAGGCGGTCTGGTTGCTGTCGGTGTTGCGATCCACCATCAGGGGCAGATCCAGGGCATCGAGTCGCTCCCCTTCCATGGCCAGGCAGATCAGCCCCCTGGCATCGGTGGCCATGAAATTGATCTGTTGGGGTGTGGCGAACTGGGCCGCACAGATCAGATCACCTTCGTTCTCACGGTTCTCGTCATCGACCACCACGATCGATTCACCGTTGCGGATCGCCGCCAGGGCATCGGCGATGGCATCGAAGTGAAGGCCCGTGGACTGACGGGGGCCGGACAGGACGGTCAAGGGACGGAAAGGAAAAGGAAGACCTGCGCCCCCATGGGCGATGGACGAGGCGATGGACGTGGCCGAACCCTGAAGGGATCGAACCTTATTTATAGGCTGCCGGTACGATCCAGCGTTCTTCTGCGTTCCGCATGGCTGGACAGCGCGTTGCGGTGATCGGTGCCAGCGGCTACGGGGGACTGCAGACCCTCCGGCTGCTGCAGGGCCACCCCCATCTCACGGTGAGCTTTCTGGGCGGGGAGCGCAGCACGGGCAAGCGCTGGAGCGAACTGGTGCCCTTCCTGCCCCTGGAGGACGACCTGGTGGTGCGCTCGCCGGACCCGGACGCCATCGCCGCCGCCGCCGATCTGGCTGTGCTGAGCCTGCCGAATGGCCTGGCGGCCGGTCTGGTGCCGGATCTGCTGCAGCGGGGCGTGAAGGTGGTGGATCTCTCGGCTGATTACCGCTACCGCTCCCTGGACCAGTGGCAGGAGGTGTATGCCGCCGAAGCCCGCCAGGCGTCCCGCCAGGACGGCGACCTTTGCCAGGAGGCGGTCTACGGACTGGTGGAGGTGGCTGAAGCGCGCATCCGCAAGGCCCGCCTGGTGGCGGCCCCCGGCTGCTTCCCCACGGCCAGCCTGCTGGCCCTGCTGCCGTTCCTTGAGCAGGGTCTGATCGAGACGGGTGGCATCGTCATCGATGCCAAGACGGGCACCTCCGGCGGTGGCCGGGCCGCCAAGGAAAACCTGCTGCTGGCCGAGGCCGCCGAGGCGGTTGCTCCCTACGGGGTGGTTGGCCACCGGCACACCAGCGAGATCGAACAGTTGGCGGCCCAGGCGGCAGGCCAACCGATCCAGCTGCAGTTCACCCCCCACCTGATGCCGATGGTGCGCGGCCTGCTGGCCACGGTCTACGGGCGGCTGCGGGACCCCGGACTGACGGCCGAGGACTGCACGACCCTGCTCGAGGCGTCCTATCGCCACAGCCCCACTGTGCAGGTGCTGCCGGTGGGGACCTACCCCTCCACCAAGTGGGTGCGCAACACCAACCGCTGCCTGCTGTCGGTGCAGGTCGACCCCCGCACCGGCCAGCTGATCGTGATGAGCGCCATCGACAACTTGGTCAAGGGCCAGGCCGGCCAGGGGGTGCAGTGCCTCAACCTGCTCAGCGGCCTCGACGCGGGAACCGGGCTGCCGTTGCTGCCGTTCTATCCCTGATCCAGCCGCAGGGCGGCCAGGGTGACGGCCAGCGGCAGGATCCGGTGCTCCTGCTGCTGGATGCGGGCGTGGAGCCGCTGGTGGTCGTCCCCCGCCAGCACCGGCACGGCCGCCTGCACCAGGATCGTGCCCGCATCCACTTCGGCACTGACCAGGTGGGCCGTGCAGCCCGCCAGGGTGACCCCGGCGGCCAGGGCCTCCCCCACCCCGTCGGCGCCGCGGAAGCTGGGCAGCAGGGAGGGGTGGATGTTCACCAGTCGATCCGGGAAGGCGTCGATCAGCACGGGGGTGACGATCCGCATCCAGCCCGCCATCACCACCAGATCGACCCGGTGCCCCCGGAACAGGGCGATCAGGGCTTCGTCCAGGGCCTGCCGCGACGGCTGGAGGCGGTGGTCGATCACCTGGCAGGGGATGCCGAGCCGTTCGGCCCGGCGTTGGGCGCCGCAGCCCTCGCGGTTCACCGCCAGAACGACCACCTGGCCCTGCAGGTGCCCCTCCGCACAGGCCGCCACCAGGGCTTCGAAGTTGCTTCCTTCACCGGAGGCCATCACCGCCAGTCGCAGTGGGGCCCCCCTGGCCTGAAGCGGCTGTGGCAATGGCCACTGGAGAGTCCCGCCGGGATCGCTATGGTCAGCGGAATCGGGCATTGCGTCCATGTCCCATCTCTCCATCCTGCCCACCGTGCTGCGGGATGCCGATGTCCTGGCGGACACCCTCTCCTCTCTCAACCTCCCCTGGTGCCGTGGTGGTGAACTCGTCGGCTTCGGCGGCGAACGCCGGGCGGTGACACTGCAGTTGCAGCTGAAGGATGGAGAGGGCCTGGGATGGGTTCGGCAGTCGGATGGATCGCTGGCCGTGGTGGGCGATCTTCAGCGCCTGAGCCGCAACACCGGCCTGCAACGGCTGCTGGGCCGGATCACCCGGGCCTATGCCGCCAGAGCGGCCCTCCAGGACGCCAGCCTGGCCCTCCCCACGGCGTCGATTGAGCTCCGTGTCTGACGATCCACCCCTTCGTGATCCGGCCGCCGGGCCGACCGTTCAGCTCGATCTGCGTGAACCCCACCGCCACCTGGTCGGGGTGACGCTCCATGTCAGGCCGCGTTACCTGCAGCCGGAACTGCGCCTGCCCGCCTGGACGCCGGGCTCCTACCTGATCCGCGACTATGTCCGCCATCTGGAGGCCCTGGAGGTGCACCAGGGGGGGATCCCCGTGACCAGCGAGCGGGCGAGCGAGGCCTGCTGGCGTCTGGAGCTCACCAACCTGGCGCCACTGGTGATTCGCTACCGCCTCCAGGCCACGGAGCTGAGCGTGCGCACTTGCCACCTCAGTGCCGACCACGGCTTTCTGGCCCTGGCCGGCGTGGTCCTGCAGCTGAGCGGCGAGCGCTGGCAGCCCCATCGGCTCGAGCTGGCGTTGCCCGAGGGATGGCAGGCCTTCGTTCCCCTCCCCAGCGTTGGCGAGAACGCCTGGATCGCCGCCGACTTCGACCGGCTGATCGACAGTCCCGTCGAGGCCGGTCCCCACCCGTGTCACCGCTTCAGCGTTGCCGGAGTCCCGCACCGCTGGGTCACCTGGGGCGCCGACCTGCCCGCCCTCGATCCCCTCTGGCTCGCCGATGTGGAGCGGGTCGCCCTGGCCTGCTGCCGCCTGATGGACGAGCCGGCCCCCGCCAGCGACGACTATCTGTTCGTGCTGCATCAGCAGGGCGAGGCCTATGGAGGGCTCGAGCACGACCACGGCTGTGTGCTGCAGTTCGGACGCCGGGCCCTGGCCGCCTCAGGGGGTCGCCGCAAGCTGCTGCAACTGGTGGCCCATGAATATCTGCACCAGTGGAATGTGCGCCGCCTCAGGCCCGCCGAGCTCACCCCGATCGACTACGACCGGGCCACGATCGTGCCCGGTCTGTGGTTTGCCGAAGGCGTCACCTCCTACCTCGACCTGCTGCTGCCCCTGACGGCCGGCATCGGCACGGAAGCCGACCTGCTGGAGGACCTGGGGGCCGACCTCAGCCGCTACCTGCTCACCCCCGGGCGCCGGGTGCAGGGCTTGCGGCAGAGCGCCGAGGAAGCCTGGGTGAAGCTCTACCGGCAGGACGCCTCCTCCGCCGACAGCCAGATCAGCTACTACCTCCAGGGGGCCGTGGTGGCCCTGATGCTCGACCTGCATCTGCGGCGACAGGGGTCGTGCCTGACTGTGGTGCTGCGGGCGCTCTGGCGCAGCCATGGGACCTGGGGCCGGGGGTACCACAACGACGACCTGGTGGCGGCCTTCGCCGACCAGGCCGCCGACCTGGCCGAGCTCCTGCCCCATTGGCTGGAGAGCACCGAAGACCCGGACCTCAGCGGCTATCTCGCAGACGTGGGCCTGGCCCTGGTGCCGAAGCCGGCGACCGAGCCCTTCCTCGGTTGGCTGCTGGAGGACGCCGCGGACCGGCCGATGCAGCTGAAGCGGGTGCACAGGGACGGCCCGGCCGAACGGGCTTGCCTGCAGCCCGGCGATGAATTGCTGGCCCTCGATGGTCTGCGGCTGCGGCGGCCGGACGACCTCAGCCTGGCCATCGGCCCCACCAGGACCCCGGCAGAGCGGGAGTTGCTCTATTGCCGTGACGGCCGGGTGCGCAGCACCGTTCTGCTGCCCGAGCCCCCTGCAGTGGCCAGCTGGCAGCTGGTGATCGATCCCTTGCTGGTGAGTGACCAGACGGGGCTGAACCGACGGCGCTGGCTGTCGTTGCAGCCATGAGTGCCTCCCTGCGACCCCTGGTACTGGCGCTGGCCGGCGCCGGTGTGCTGAGCATCGGCGGACTCACCTGGCTGGGCCGCGACCTGTTCGGCGCCCCGGGCAATGCCGGGGGTCGCGCCTCCCTGCTCGATCTGCTGGAGGAGGTGCGCCAGTCCCCGGGCGCCGGCGGCCAGCGGCAGCCGTCCGCACCGGGGAAGGCCCTGCCGCCGCCCCATGCGGCCTGGCGCGCCCCCCTGGGGGGAGCCTGCCAGGCGGATCCCCTGCTGCGGGGCCGCCTGCTCGCCCTGGCCGAACGCCTCCGTTACGAGATCATCCGGCTGCGCATCGACCCGAGCAACTACGGCGAGCGCTTTCGTCAGGATGTCTTCGGCCAGCCGCTGGATCCCACCCCCCAGGTCGTCGTGCTGCACGAGACCGTTTACGGCATCAACTCGGCGATCAACACGTTCATGACGCCCCACCCCCGCGACGAGGACCAGGTGAGTTACCACACCCTCATCGGTCTGGACGGCCGGGTGGTGGAGGTGCTCGATCCTTCCAAGCGGGCCTTCGGGTCCGGCAATTCCGCCTTCAACGGCCGTTGGGTGGTGACCAATCCGGAGGTGGGAGGGTCGATCAACAACTTCTCCCTGCACCTGAGCCTCGAGACCCCCATCGACGGGGAGGACCAGGACCCCGCCCACAGCGGCTACACCCCCGCCCAGTACGACGCCCTGGCGATCGTTCTCGGCCGCTGGATGCGTCGTTTCAGCATTCCGGCCAACAACATCACCACCCACCAGCACGTGGATCTGGGCGGGGAACGCATGGATCCCCGCAGTTTCGACTGGCGCGAGCTGCAGGTGCGCCTGGCCGCGATCGGGGTTCTCTGCTGATGGCTTGGGTGTCGGGCGCTCCCGAGCGCCAGGTCAGATCAGCGGGCTGGTGATCGGCTTGCGGCTTCCGTAGATCAGGGCGTGCAGTTCGGGGTCCTGCATGTAGCGGAGGACCCGGGCGGGGTAATCGAGTTTGCCGTTGTGCAGGTAGGCCAGCGTGGCCATCGCCTTGGCGTCCGCGGGGGACGTGCTGGCCATCAGCAGGGACCGGTCGGACAGACCCAGGGCGTGCTTCAGCCTCACGAACTTGCCCACCAGCAGCCGCACGTTGCGGTCGGGATCGAGCAGCTCCATGCGCGCCTCCTCGATCTGCTCCTGGGTGGCATTCGCCGGCAGGAGGCCCTGCTTGACCAGTTCGCCGAGGCTGAGCTGGGCGGGGCCGTGGGTGCTGAACAGGCCGCTGCGGGCCGCCAGGGGATGGTCCTCGCCGGGCTTGGCGTGCTGCAGTTCGTCGAAGAGAACGGCGGTCACCAGCATCGGGTTGATGTGGTGCCGGTGGCTTTCGCTGAGGATCACCGGCCGGAGCTCCTCGAGCCGACCAAGGGTATGGGTGCGGAGGGGCAGGAGCTGGTCGATGCCCTCGGTGAAGAGCTGGGCCAGACGGGGTTGGGGGCCGTGGACACCGAAGCGGCGGTTGAGCTCCCTCAGTTCCTCTGGACTGAAGTCGATCGGGTCCGGCCGGAGGCCTTCGCTGGTGGAGGGGCTGATCAGGGGAAAGGCGTCCACACCGCGTTCCCCATCCGTGAGCAGCACAGCCGTGTGGCCCCGGGGCTGGGGCTGGTGGAGCAAGGGGGCCAGACACAGCCCGATCGTCCCCAGCAGTGAAGCCCCCTGCAGGACGAGCAGAAGCCGCCGGCGCAGGGGCGCTGAGCGAGGCGGATTAGTTCCTGCGGGGCGGGACAGCAAGCAAAAAAACTTGTCTTTAGAACAATTGTAACGAACCCATCCGGTTTGTCCCTGCATCAGGGGCGCTCTCGCCGCTGGACTCTGTGGCAGAAGACCCGCATCTGCGGATCCGCTTGCCGAACGTGGAGGCGGATGGATACGGTTCAGGGGCCCGTCACGGCGTCCCAGGAGCCATGTCCCCGCTGCCGCCGTTGAACGGCCACGATTCCGTCGCCCTCTGGGAGCGCTTCCGCCAGTTGCTCTGGCACGATCCCGACCTCTCCCTCTGGCTCGACGTCAGCCGCATGGCCCTCGAGGAGGGGGATCTGGAGGCCTTTGAGGCTCCCTTCGCCCGCGCTTTCGACGCCATGGAGGCCCTGGAGGCCGGTGCCATGGCCAACGCCGACGAGGGGCGCCAGGTGGGGCATTACTGGTTGCGGGCCCCGGAGCTGGCCCCCGATCCAGCGGTGGCAGCCGCCATCGCCGCCGAGGTGGATCGCCTCGACGCCTTCGGCAAGGATGTGCTGACGGGCACGGTCACGGCGCCTGGCGGTGGGCCCTTCACCGATGTCCTCTGGATCGGCATCGGCGGCTCCGGCCTGGGCCCCCTGCTGATGCTCAGGGCTCTGCAGCGCCATGGCAGGGGCCTGCCCTTCCATTTCTTCGACAACGTCGACCCCGACGGCATGGCCCGCACCCTGGCCGCCCTGGGCGAACGGCTCACCAGCACCCTGGTGATTGTGGTCAGCAAGTCGGGGGGCACCCCCGAACCCCACCTCGGCATGGTGCAGGCCAGGGCCCGGGTGGTGGCGGCCGGTGGCGACTGGAGCGCCCAGGCCGTAGCCATCACCATGGCCGGCAGCCACCTGGATCAGGAGGCCAAGGCCGCCGGCTGGCTGCGGCGCTTCGACATGTTCGATTGGGTGGGGGGACGCACCAGCATCACCAGTGCCGTCGGCCTGCTGCCCGCCGCCCTGATCGGCGCCGACCTGCGTGGCTTCCTGGAGGGGGCCGCCGCGATGGACCGGCTGACGCGCGTCACCGACCTGCGCGCCAATCCGGCGGCCCTGCTGGCGGCCTCCTGGCATGTGGCCGGTGGCGGCCGCGGTCGCCGCGACATGGTGGTGCTGCCCTACCGCGACCGGCTGGAGGTGTTCAGCCGTTACCTGCAGCAATTGGTGATGGAGTCCCTGGGCAAGCGGCTCGACCGGGACGGTGAGGTGGTGCACCAGGGCCTCGCCGTCTACGGCAACAAGGGTTCCACCGATCAGCACGCCTACGTGCAGCAACTGCGCGATGGACTCGACAACTTCTTCGTGACCTTCATCGAGGTGCTGGAGGACCCGGCGGAGATCCCAACGATCGATGGCGAATGCCCTGCCGATTTCCTTGAAGGCTTCCTGCAGGGCACCCGGGCGGCGCTGGCCGAGCAGGACCGCCAGAGCATCACCATCACCCTGGGTCGCTTCGATGAACGGGGTCTCGGGGCCCTGATCGGCCTGTTCGAGCGGGCGGTGGGGCTCTACGGAGAACTGGTCAACGTCAACGCCTACCACCAGCCGGGGGTGGAAGCCGGCAAGCTGGCGGCCGCCGGGATTCTGTCCGTGCAGGGCCGGGTCGAGGGGCTGCTCGCCGATGGCCGACCCCGCACCTTGGCCGCGATCCAGGCGGAACTGGAGCTGGAGGCGGTGGAGCCGGTGTTCTGGCTGCTGCGTCACCTCTGCGCCAACGATCGGGGCTATGGGGCGAAAGGCGACTGGGGGAAGCCCGACGGGCTGATCTTCCAGCACACCTGAGGGGCCGCCGGTCAGCCGCTGGAGGCCACCGAGGGGGCCAGAAGGCCTTCGGGGCTTACCTGGGAGCGGATCAAGGGGCCTGGGCCGCTTGGGACCTCACGCTTCTGCTCGCCTCAGCGGCGGAGCGGGACCGGCGGCCAAGGCGGCTGGGCACCCGCTGCAGCTGCGATACCAGGAGGGTGACGACCACAGCGACGTCTTCATCGCCAGCTTCATCGACGACCACCTGCGCCACCACGCGGCCGCCCTCAGGGCACCAGGTTGACGAGCTTGCCGGGCACCACGATCACCCGCCGGGGGGGCTGGCCCTCCAGCCAGCGCTGGGCCACCTCGCTCTCCAGGGCCAGGCGCTCCAGGGTGGCCGCATCGGCGTCGGCGGGAACCTCCAGGCTGCCGCGCATCTTGCCCTTCACCTGGATCACCAGTGGGATCGTGTCGCGCACCAGGGCGGCCGGATCCACGGCGGGCCAGCGCTGGCGATGGACACTCGCCGCCGCCGCCACGCTCGCCCCATCTCCATCCCCGTGGCCATGGAGCTTCTGCCAGAGCTCCTCGGCCAGGTGCGGCGCGAAGGGGGCCAGCAGGATCAGCAGGGTGGCGAGGGCTTCGGAGCTCACCGCCGGGCTGGCCCCCTCCAGGTGGGCGGCCAGGGCATTGCTGAGCTTCATCAGCTCCGAGACGGCGGTGTTGAGTTGGAGCTCCCCCTCCAGGTCTTCACTGATGGCGGCGATGGCCGTGTGCACGGCCCGCCGCAGCTGCCGCTCGCCGTCGCTGAAGCTGGCGGGATCGAGCTCCTGCGTCGACGGCAGCCCAGGCCCAGCCAGGCGCAGGCCCCGGCCGTGGGCCCCGTCCACCAGGCGCCAGAGGCGCTGCAGGAAGCGGTACTGGCCTTCCACATCGGCGTCATCCCACTCCAGATCCTTCTCCGGAGGCGCCTTGAACAGGATGAACATGCGGGCCGTGTCGGCGCCGTAGCGGTCGATCACCACCGCCGGATCGACGCCGTTGTGCTTTGACTTGGACATCTTTTCGTAGAACACCTCCAGCACCTCGCCGCTGATCGGATCGCGGGGGTCGCTGGGGTCGGCCACCTGGGCCGGCGCCACGTACTGCCCGGTGTGGGCGTTGCGGTAGGTGATGCCCTGCACCATGCCCTGGGTGAGCAGGCGGGCGAAGGGCTCGGAGAAGCCCAGCAGGCCCCGGTCCCGCAGCACCTTTGTGAAGAAGCGGGAATAGAGCAGGTGCAGGATGGCGTGCTCGATGCCGCCCACGTACTGGTCGACGGGCAACCAGCGGTCGACGGCGTCGCGCCCGAAGGGTCGCGTCCGGTTGTGGGGATCGCTGTAGCGCAGGTAGTACCAGGAGGAACACATGAAGGTGTCCATCGTGTCGGTCTCCCGCCGGGCGGGCGCGCCGCAGGTGGGGCAGGGCACGTTCACCCACGACTCCAACTTGGCCAGGGGGGTCCCCCCCTTGCCGCTCAGGGGAATGTCCCGGGGCAGTTCCACCGGCAGCTGCTCCTCGGGGACCGGCACCACACCGCAGCTCTCGCAGTGGATCACGGGAATGGGGCAGCCCCAGTAGCGCTGGCGCGAGATCAGCCAATCGCGCAGGCGGTACTGGACCCGTCCCTGGCCCCAGCCCTGCTCCTCGGCCGAGGCGACGATGGCCGACTTGGCTTCGGCGGTGGTCAGCCCGTCGAAGGAACCGGACTCGATCAGCACACCGGCTTCGGTCCAGGCCTGGCCCTCGTAGGCGTGGGGGTCGGAGCCTTCAGGAATCACCACCCGCAGCACCGGCAGCTCGTACTGGCGGGCAAAGGTGAAGTCGCGCTGGTCGTGGGCCGGAACGCCCATCACGGCACCGGTGCCGTAGTCGGCCAGGACGTAGTCGGCGATCCAGACGGGAATCCTTTCGCCGCTGGCGGGGTTGCGCACCCAGGCGCCGATCGGCACGCCCCGCTTGGGCCGGTCCTCGGCTGTCCGCTCCTGCTCGCTCTGGCGGCTGACCAGATCGCAGAACGCGGTCACGGCAAGGCGGCAGTCATCCGTGGTCAGCGTGGCCACCAGGGGATGGTCCGGCGCCAGCACCACGTAGGAGGCTCCGTAGATCGTGTCGGGCCTGGTGGTGAAGACGGTGATGGCGGCACCGCTCTCCGTGGTGAAGGTCAGCTCGGCCCCAAGCGAACGGCCGATCCAGTTGGCCTGCATGGTGCGCACCCGCTCCGGCCAGCCCTCCAGGGAGGGGAGATCATCGAGCAGGGCATCGGCGTAGGCAGTGATCTTCAGGAACCACTGGCGCAGCCGGCGCTTCTCCACCTGGGCGCCGGAGCGCCAGGAGCGCCCTTCGGCATCCACCTGCTCGTTGGCCAGCACCGTCTGGTCGATCGGGTCCCAGTTGACCGTCGCCTCCTTGCGATAGGCCAGGCCGGCATCAAGGAACTGGAGGAACAGCCACTGGGTCCAGCGGTAGTAGTCGGCGTGGCAGGTGGCCACTTCCCTGTCCCAGTCGATCGACAGACCGAGGCGCTTGAGCTGCTCGCGCATCTGGGCGATGTTCCGGTCGGTCCAGTCCCCCGGGTCGACACCCCGCTCGATGGCGGCGTTCTCCGCCGGCAGACCGAAGGCGTCCCAGCCCATGGGGTGGAGCACCTGCCGACCCCGCAACCGGGCCGCCCGGGCGATCACGTCGGTGATCACGTAATTGCGCACGTGGCCCATGTGCAGGCTCCCCGACGGGTAGGGGAACATCGACAGGGCGTAATAGGCCTCGCCGCTGTCGCCGCTCAGCTCAGGAGTGGCGTGCAGCCCGAGCTGCTCCCACTGCAGCTGCCAGCGCTGCTCGATCGTCTCGGGACGGTAGCGGGAGGGTTCTGTCACGGGCCCTATGGGGTGGATGTGATCGTGTCACAGCCCATGGGCGGCTCAGCTGAGGGCGCGCAACGACGCGATGGCCGCCAGGCTGATCAGCAGCAACGGGGTGCCGGGTTCGGTGCTCATGGCCAGAAAATGGCTGTCCTGCCAGCGGATCACACCAGCACATTCCTGACCGCACAACAGGACGACATTCACCGGGGTGCGGATGCGGATCAGCTCCTGAACGTGGCGCACGCTGGGCAGCGTCGTGTCGAGCCTGGGGCCCCGTCGCTCAAAGAAACTCTGCATAGGATCGACATCAACATCCAGGACTTACGGAACAGTGCGACACGTGCTCCAATTCAGCAAATACCAGGGTCTAGGGAATGACTTCTTGCTGCTTGACGGCAGAAGCTTAGGGGACCCTGAGGACGCGTTCGGACTGACCCCCGAGCGGGTGCGGCGGCTCTGCGACCGTCGCTTCGGGGTCGGCGCTGATGGGGTGATCCTGGCGCTGCCGCCGCAGGAGGGAGGTGAACTGCGGATGCGAATCTTCAATGCCGATGGCACCGAGCCGGAGATGTGCGGCAACGGCATCCGCTGTCTGGCCCGTTTCCTGGCCGACAGTGACGGCGACGTCGCCCCCCGGCGCTGGCAGGTCGAGACCCTGGCCGGTCGCATCGTGCCGGCCCTGGCCGAAGACGGCCGCATCCGTGTCGACATGGGCGCCCCGTTCCTGACTCCGGAGACCATTCCCACGGCCCTTGATGTCGGGGAGGAGGGGCTGCCGGTGGGCCTGCTGGAGGTGCTGGGCCAGCCCCTGGCCGTGGCGGCCGCCGGCATGGGCAATCCCCACGCCGTGGTGCCGGTGGATGACGTGGCGGCGATCGATCTGGAGAGCCTGGGTGCCGCCCTGGAGGTGCACGAGGCCTTTCCGGCCCGCACCAACGTCCATTTCGTTGAGGTGATCGCCCCCGACCACCTGGTGATGCGGGTGTGGGAGCGGGGTGCCGGGCCCACCCTGGCCTGTGGCACCGGCGCCTGCGCCACCCTGGTGGCCTGCCATTTGCTGGGTCTGGCCGATCGCCAGGCCCGGCTCGATCTGCCCGGCGGCCCCTTGGAGATCCACTGGGACGAGGCCAGCGGCCACGTGTTCATGACCGGCCCGGCCGAGGCGGTGTTCGACGGGGTGGTGGCCCCCTCCCTGCTCGAGGATGTCGCTGAAGCCCCTGTTGCCTTGGAGGTGACTCCACCGGCCCCTGTCGAAACCGAGCCTTCCGCGGCCCAGTCCGGCCTGGATTGCGCGACGTTGTGCGTCAACGGCTGCCTCCGCCCTGAGGCCTGTGCCAGTGCCGACGCCCGCGCCCGGGTCACGGCCCTGCTGGAGGGTCGCTCCCTCGATGATCTGGTGGCTCTGGCTGGCGAGTCCCTGGAATCCCGCACCCGGGGCCGCCTCTGCCGCGATGAATCCGCCCACCCCTGAGGTCTACCTCGATGCCTGCGCCACCAGCCCCCCGGCGCCGGAGGTGCTCGAGGCCATGGCCCAGGCCCATCGGCAGGCCTGGGCCAACCCCTCCAGCCTGCATGGCTTCGGCCTGGCGGCGGCGGACCGCCTGGAGCGGGACCGTCAGGCCATCGCGCAACAGCTGGGCTGCGGCCGACAGGAGCTGGTGCTCCTGTCGGGGGGGAGCGAAGCGATTCACACCGCCCTGATCGGCTGCGCCAACACCCTGGAGCCCGGGCGGGTGTTGCTCTCGGCGGTGGAGCATCCCGCCAGCTACGCGGCCGCCGCCGCCATGGGAAGGAGAGGTTGGCGGAGCCAGCTACTGCCGGTGGATCGCCGTGGTGTGGTGGACCTGGAGGCCCTCCAGGAGTTGTTGGTGCCGCCGACCCGACTGGTGTCGATCCTCTGGGGACAGAGCGAAGTGGGAACCCTGCAACCGATCGCCAGCATCGGCCGGCTCTGCCGCCAGGCCGGCGTGCTGCTGCATGTGGACGCGGTGCAGGTGGTGGGCCACCACCCCGTTGACTTCAGCCAGCTGCCTGTTGATCTGCTCAGCTGCGCGGCCCACAAGCTGCAGGGTCCCCGCGGCGTCGGCGCCCTGCTGGTGCGGCAAGGGCTCCAGCTGGAGCCCTTGATCGGCGGCGCGCAGGAGGGGGGCCGCCGCGGCGGCACCGAGCCCGTGGCCCTGGTGGCGGGGTTCGCGGCGGCCCTGGCGTTGGCCAGGGGGCGGCTGGCGGCCCACGGCGGCGCGGATCCCATCGGCCCCCTGAGAGATCAACTGCTGGAGACGCTGGTGCCGCTCGAAGGGCTGCGCCTCAGCGGGCCGGCTCCGCACGATCCCTGCGGGCGCCTGCCCCATCACATCAGCCTGCTGGTGGCGGATCCGGACGGCCGATCGCTGTCCGGACGCCGGCTGGTGCGGGAGTTGGCCCGTCGGGGCTATGCCGTCAGCAGCGGATCGGCCTGCACCAGTGGCGGAGCCTCGGGCGCCAGTGCCGTCCTGCTGGCCATGGGCTACAGCCCCGAGGAGGCCGCCAGCGGCCTGCGCCTCAGCCTGGGACCCTGGCTCAGCCCGGCCGATCTGGCCGGCCTGCCCGCGGCGCTGGAGGAGGCCTGCCGCAGCGTCTCCTCAGCACCTGGGTAAGGTCCGCACAGCCCTGACCTACGCCGATGCTGCCCGCCGATCTGCGCACCGCCGAAGCCGAGGCCTTCGAGGCCCTGCAGGCGGCCCTGGCGGCCGGATCCAATGGTCGCTGGACCGTGGAGTTCCGCTTTGAAGGGTTGCGGCTGCTGCCGGTGGTGCTGCGCCTGCTGGAGAGACTGGTGGGCGAGCGGCCCGACCTGCGCCTGCTGTTCCCGGATGCCGGAGCCACGGCCCTGGCCCGCCGTGATGCTCCGGCCCTGTCCGATCACCTCGGCAGCTTCTCCGACCAGCGCCGGCTGCAGCAGGAGGTCCCCTCCACGGGTGTGCTGCTGCTGGCGGGGGCCAGCCAGGCCGAGTACGAGCTGGTGGAAGCGGTCTGTGGCGGCCACGCCGGCGCCGTTGTGCTGCTCAATTCGTCCCTGGAGGATGCGGCCATCGGGATTGGCAGCGTGGCGCGTCAGCGCCGCAAGGGCTTCCTGGCCGGCTGGCGGTCCGCCTATGCCCTGCTTCCCCAGGCGGACCGGGCCCTGCGCTGCGCCTACCCGGGCGACTGGGAGCTCTACCGGCTCGACCCCGACGGCTACCGGCTGGCAGCCAGCTTCGAGCAGAAACCCGATGCCGAGCAGCAGGACCTGGCCCTCAGCGGCCGCCAGGAGGCGGGTCTGGGGAGCAACCTGCGGGCCCTTGGCCAGATGCTCGAAGATCTGCAGAACTGAGCGGCCGGCCCGGCTGGTGCATCCCGGAAAGGCTGCGTACACTTCGCGCTGGCTTTCAGGTGCCCATGCCCAGCGATTCGCCCCGATCCCGTTCCTGGAGCCTCGTCGACCTCGGCGCTGCCGCTGCGGCACTGTTGGCGATCGGGGGTGTGATCTGGAGTCCCCGTCTCAGCGGTGCGGTGGCCCAGGCCACCGGCGCCCTCGAGCCCGTCACCGTGATGGTGGATGTGCGTGGTGCCCCTGCGGCGGCACCGCTGGAGCTGCTGCAACAGGCCCGCACCGAGGGCAAGGTGGCGATCGTGATCCGCAACCAGCCCCACGGCAGCGTGGTGGTCAAGCAGATCCTTCCCTTCGACCGGATCATCTCCACCCTCACCCCCGGCGGGAAAGTGGTGAGCGCCCCCGATCCCAACCAGAAGACCTTCAGCACCTTTGACGGCCGTTTCGTTCTCGAAGGCCAGGGGCGTCGCACCTCCGGTGGGGTTGTGTTCGGCAACCAGACGATCAAGATCGGTACCCCGGTGGAACTGGAGGGGACCAACTTCCGCTTCAACGGCACTGTCACGGACCTGAAACTGGGAGCCTCCTGAGATGACCACGCCCGTCCGCCACTCCACTGGCTTCCATCGCCGCCCTCTCTCCCTGCGCGTGGTGGCGATGCTCTTGGTGGCCGGGAGCACCGGCCCCCTGGGCATGGCGGCCTGGGCCCAGGAGGCACCGGCGCTGCCCTCAGCCCGGAGCCTGCGCTCCCTGCCGATGGCCGCCCTGCCGGTGGCGCCGCCACCGGTGGGCATGCCCCGGCTGGCCGGGGAGGTCAGCTGCCCGCTGCTGCAACGTCAGGTCGCCCAGGCCCTGGGGGATGAACAGTCCCGCTGGAGCATCAGCGTCGCCGATGGCAGCGGACGTCTTCTGGCCGATGTCAACGGGCGGCAGCCCAGGGTGCCGGCCTCCAACCAGAAGCTGATCAGCACCGCCTTCGCCCTCGATCGGCTCGGTCCCGACTACCGGCTCACCACCCAGCTGTGGCGCCTGCAGGACGGCACCCTGCGCATGGTCGGCCAGGGCGATCCCGACCTGGCCCTGCCCCAGCTGCAACGCTTTGCCCAGCTGGCCATGGCGGCCGGCACCCCGGTGCGGCTGGAGCTGGCGGAGGAAGCCCCCCAGAACTGGTGGCCCAGCGGCTGGCACATGGGCGATCGGGCCTATGCGTACGGCGCGCCGATCACCCGGCTCGCCATCACCAGCAACGCCATCGACGATGCGGTGAGCAATCCGGCCTCCCGGTTGCAGACCCTGCTGCGCCGCTCCATGGCCCAGAACGGCGGACCCCAGGTGCAGCTGGCCCTGGTCTCGGCCCGCCAACCCCTCCCCAGCGATGCCGTGCTGATGCATGAGGAGCCCTCCACCTCCATGCACGGCCTGCTCAGCCTGGCCAACACGGAAAGCCACAATTTCACTGCCGAAGTGTTGCTGCGTCAGGCCGCTGGCACCTGGGACCTGGCCGAAGCCAGTCGTCGCACCTTTCTCTGGCTGAACGACCAGGGCCTGCCGATGGAGGGGGTGAGGATCGCCGACGGCAGTGGACTTGACCGCGCCAACCGGCTCACCAGCCGTTTCCTGGTGGCCCTGCTGCTGCGCATGGATCATCATCCCTACTCCAGGGATTACCTCAGTTCCATGGCCATCGCCGGGCGGCGGGGCACCCTGCGCAACCTGTACAAGGGCACCAGCCTGGACGGACAGCTCTTCGCCAAGACCGGCACCCTGACCGGCGTGCGTTCCATCAGCGGCGTGCTCCAGACGACGGATGGCCCCCGCTACGTGAGTGCGGTGTCCGCCGGAGCGGGAGCACCGAACACGACCATCGGCCGCGTGCTGCGACAGGTTCAGACGGTGGGGGCCTGCCAACCGGCGTTCTGAGCCCCCTGTTCCCCAGGTCCAGGCCTGGGCTCAGCTGGCCAGGCCCCGGCTGGCGGCACGCTTGAGGCGGCCGGCGGCACGGCGGGCCCGATCAACTGCCGCGTTCTCCAGGGGAATCGGAGCTTCGAGCGGGCGGCTAGCGGCGGCTGTCTCCTGGCCCTGCAGCCGTACCAGTTCACGCCGACCCCCCAGGACCACCTGGCTGAGTTCCTTGAGGCGCACCTCCAGTTCCCCCAGCACCTGCTCGGCGTAACGGTTGGCGCCCTCCTGGATGGTGCCCGACTCCTGGCGAGTGCGGGCGATCAGGGCATCGCACTGCTGCTGGGTCTGCTGGCGGAACTGCAGGGCGTCGGCGTGGAGGCGCTCGGCTTCGGCCTGGCTTTCCCGCTGAACACGCAGACCTTCCTGGCGGATGCCTTCAAGATCCTGCAGGGCCTGGGCCCGGCCGCGTTCGTGCTGCTCCAGCAGTTGCCGGTTGCGTTCTGCCGCCTCCTGCTCCAGCTGCTGGCGGCGCTGCTGGGCTTCCTGCTCCAGTTGCTGGCGGCGGCCGGCGAACTGCTGCTCGAACTGGGCCATCCGGGCCTGGTGCTCCTGCTCGGTCTGGGCCACCTGCTGGCGCGCCTGAAGCACCATCTGCTCACACTGCTGGCGGGCCAGTTCCCGTTGTTCCGTGACCTGGCGTTCAGCTTCCTGGCGGATGGCGGCGGCATTGATCAGCTGCTCCCGCTCGCGCCGTGCCTGGGTGACGATCTCCTCGGCCTGCAGCCTGGCCTTCTCAATGAAGCCCTCCCGCTGGCGGATCAGGTCCTCGGCCTGGGAAATCTGACCCGGCAGGGCCTCCCTCAGCGAATCCATCATCTCGATGGCGTCCTGCTCGTTGACCAGCCGTCCACCGCTGAAGGGGATCCTGCTGCCTTCGAGGACGATGTCCTCCAGCTGGTCCAGCTGGTCGAGAACGGAGAAACGGACTTCAGCCATATGGGGATTCGGGCGCTGCCTGTCGATTAAAGAGCCTCTCCAGGTCGATCGCCACTCCCGGCGGGACCATGTGGCCGACATCCCCGCCGAAGCGAGCCACCTCCTTCACCACCGAGCTGCTCAGAAAGCTGTGGTGCGCTGAGGTGGCCATGAACAGGGTCTCGACCCGGGGGGCCAGGGTCCGGTTGGTGTGTGCGATCTGCAACTCGAATTCGAAGTCGCTCATGGCCCGCAGTCCCCGCAGGATCACCTGGGCGCCGCAGGTCTGGGCGTAGCTCACGGTGAGCCCATCGAAATGGCCCACTTCGATGCCGGCGATCCCTTCGGTGGCGGTGCGGATCTGCTCCAGCCGGCGCTCAAGGGGAAAACTGGGCTGCTTGGACGGGTTCATCAGCACCGCCACCACGACACCGTCGAAGAGGTGCGCTGCCCGCTCGATCAAGTCGAGGTGGCCGAGGGTGAGCGGGTCGAAACTGCCGGGATAGAGGGCTCGCATGCGCCCAGCCTATGGAGAGGGGCCCGGCCGGGTTCCTAGAGTCGCCGGATCCCTGCCGCCCACCCCATGACCGACGTTGCCCTGGACGCGGCCGCCAAGAAGACCCTGCTGCGCAAGATTCCCCACGGCGTGTTCATCTGCGGCGTCGCTGAAGGCGATGAGGTCAACGGCTTCACCGCCAGCTGGGTCACCCAGGGCTCTTTCGAGCCTCCCCTGGTGGTGATGGCGGTGCGTGCCGATTCCACCAGCAACGGCATGATCCAGCGCAGCGGGCGTTTCTGCCTCAACGTGCTGGCCGCCGACCAGAAGGACCTGGCGGCCGTGTTCTTCAAGCCCCAGAAGGGTGTGGGCGGACGGTTTGACGCCGCGCCGTTCCACCTCGGCCCCCTGGGCCTGCCGGTGCTCGACGACGCCCTCGGCGCCGTGGAGTGCACCCTGGTGGGGCAGGTGGCCCATGGCGACCACACGGTGTTCGTGGGGGAAGTGAAGACGGCCACCCTGCATCGCGACGCCCCCGCCCTGGAACTGTCCGCCACGGGCTGGCAGTACGGCGGTTGAGGCCCCGCCATGGCTGAGCCGGGCGGCACTCCGGGCGGTGACGTCATCGGGCCGCTGCTGCTCCAGCGCGAGCGACTGTCGGCCCGGTTGCGGGAGCTGCCGGCGGAGCCGGGCTGTTACCTGATGCGGGATGCGAGCGACCGCATCCTTTACATCGGCAAGTCAAAGAGCCTGCGGGCGCGGGTACGCAGCTACTTCCGCAACTCCCACGACATCAGCCCCCGCATCGCCCTGATGGTGCGCCAGGTCTGTGAGATCGAGTTCATCGTCACCGACAGCGAAGCGGAGGCGCTGGCGCTGGAATCGAACCTGATCAAGAACCACCAGCCCCATTTCAATGTCCTGCTGAAGGACGACAAGAAGTACCCCTACCTCTGCATCACCTGGAGCGAGGCCTACCCGCGCATCTTCATCACCCGACGGCGCCGGCTGCGCAGCCCCCTGGATCGCTTCTATGGGCCCTATGTGGACGTGGGCCTACTGCGCCGCACCCTGGCCGTGGTCAAACGGGTGTTTCCGCTGCGGCAGCGTCCCCAGCCCCTCTACCGCGACCGAACCTGCCTCAACTTCGACATCGGCCGATGCCCGGGGGTCTGCCAGGAAAAGATCGGCTCCGACGATTACCACCACATCCTGCGCAAGGTGGCGATGGTGTTCCAGGGCCGCAATGACGAGCTGCTGGATCTGCTGCGGCAGCAGATGGAGCGCTACGCCGAGCGGCTGGATTTCGAGGCCGCCGCCCGGGTGCGCGACCAGCTGCAGGGCCTCGACCTGCTCACGGCCGACCAGAAGATGAGCCTGGGGGACAGCTCCGTCAACCGGGATGTGATCGCCCTGGCGGCGGACGATCGCGTGGCGGCGGTCCAGATCTTCCAGATGCGCGCCGGCAAGCTGGTGGGCAGGCTGGGGTACACCGCCGATGCGGCGATCGCCACCCCGGCCGAAGTGCTGCAACGGGTGGTCGAGGAGCATTACAGCCAGGTGGAGCCGGTGGAGATTCCGCCGGAGCTGGTGCTGCAGCACCCGCTGCCGGCCCAGCAACTGATCGGCGACTGGCTGGCGGAGCGCCGGGGCCGCAAGGTGCGGCTGGTCGTGCCCCAACGGCGCCAGAAGGCTGATCTGATCGAACTGGTGGAGCGCAACGCGGGCTTCGAGCTGGCCCGGGCCCAGCGGGGGGCGGAGCAGCAGTTGCTGGCCACCGAAGACCTGGCCCAGCTGCTGGAGCTGCCGGTGCCCCCCCGGCGGATCGAGGGCTACGACATCAGCCACATCCAGGGCAGCGATGCGGTGGCCTCCCAGGTGGTGTTCATCGACGGCCTGCCGGCCAAGCAGCACTACCGCAAATACCGGATCCAGAGCAGCAGCATCCGGGCCGGCCATTCCGACGACTTCATGGCCATGGCGGAAATCATGCGGCGGCGTTTCCGGCGCTGGTCCCAGGCAAAGGTGGAGGGGGCCGATCTGGCCGCCCTGCGACGGGCGGGCGCCTCGGCCCTGCACACCGATGGCCTCAGCGACTGGCCGGACGTTGTCATGATCGACGGCGGCAAAGGCCAGCTGTCGGCGGTGATGGAGGCCTTGCGGGAGCTGGATCTGCACGAGGATCTGACGGTGTGTTCCCTGGCCAAGCAGCGCGAGGAGGTGTTCCTGCCCGGGGCCAGCCAGCCCCTCGACACCGAGGCCGACCAACTGGGTGTGGTGCTGCTGCGGCGTCTGCGGGACGAGGCCCACCGCTTCGCCGTGAGCTTCCACCGCCAGCAGCGCGGCGAGCGGATGAAGCGCTCCCGCCTCAGCGACATCGCCGGGCTCGGCCCCAAACGGGTCAAGGATCTGCTGGCCCATTTCCGCTCCATCGACGCGATCCAGCTGGCCAGCCCCGAGCAGATCGCCGCCGTCCCCGGGATCGGGCCGGCCATGGCGCGGCAGGTGTGGGAGCACTTCCATCCCCCCATGGACGGGCCCGAATCCGGCGATGAAGGGGATGCCCCCCCCCTGGAGCTGGCGGGATGAGGATTGTTGGGTGGGTTGTCGCCGGGCTGTTCACCAGGCGGCTGTGGGCTGGACTTGTGGCCCTGTGGCTGCTGCTGCCTTCTGCCGGGGGGGCGGCCCTGGCCGCCCCTGGCCTCTGCGTCGGGCCGGTCTGCGGCGACGAGATCAGCCGCATTGCCAAGTATCCCTGGCAGCTCCGGCTCCGGGTGAGTGACCAGGAGAACCACCGGGAGCGAATCCTGGTGGACTGTCGCAACGGGGGCATCAGTCCGCAGCTGGGACCGGTGGATCGGGCCTATGCCGCCGCCGTGGCCCGCCGCTACTGCCGACTAACTTGGCGATCCGACGCACCCTCTGGTGCCCCCAGGTCCTGACATGACGCTGCCGCTGACCCTGGCCGTGAGCTGGCCCCCAGAGGCCTACCTCTGGTTCAAGACCCTGCACATCGTCGGGGTGGTGGTGTGGTTCGCCGGTCTGTTCTATCTGGTGCGGCTGTTCATCTACCACCGGGAGGCGGCCGAACTGGATCCCCCGATGCGGCAGGCCTTCGAGGCCCAGTACGCCTTGATGGAGCGGCGCCTGGCCAACATCATCACCACCCCGGGGATGGTGGTGGCCGTGGCCATGGCGGTAGGTCTGCTGCTGGTGGAGCCGGCCTGGCTCAAGCAGGCCTGGATGCACGCCAAGTTGGCCGCCGTGGCGGGTCTGCTCATCTACCACTGGTTCTGCTACCGGCTGATGGGCCAGCTGCAACGGGGTGAGTGCCTCTGGAGCGGCCGCCAGCTGCGGGCCCTCAACGAACTGCCCACCCTGCTGCTGGTGCTGGTGGTGATGCTGGTGGTGTTCAAGAACCAGTTCCCCACCGGGGCGGCCACCTGGTTCCTGGTGGCCCTGGTGGTGTTCATGGCCGGCTCGATCCAGTTCTATGCCCGCTGGCGGCGCCTGCGCCGTGAACGGCTGGCCACGCAGGAGAGCGGTGGTGCTGCGGCCTGAAGCTCTCGCCCATCCCCTCACCCCGGTGCTGCGCCAGGTGCGGGCCGACAGTTGCCCGGACCGTCTCAACTTCCACTGCCACACCGTCTGCAGCGATGGCAGCCTCCACCCCGAGCACCTGGCGGCCGAGGCCATCGCCATCGGCCTGGATCACCTGGCCGTCACCGATCACCACGCCCTGACGGCCCATGGGCCGATCGCTTCCGCCTTCGAGGCACGCAGACGGCGGGGCGAGCCGGCCCCCGTCCTCTGGCGCGGGGTGGAGATCAGCTGCCTGCTGGAGGGATGCCTGGTCCATGTCCTGGGGCTGGGCTTCGCCGCGGAGCATGCCTCCCTGCATCCCTACCTTCAGGGCAACGCTGTGGTGGGGCCGGCGCTGCGGGCCGAGGCGGTGGTGGCGGCGATCCAGACCGCCGGGGGTCTGGCCCTGCTGGCCCACCCCGCCCGCTATCGGCTGCCCCACCAGCGCCTGATCGCGGCGGCGGCGGACCTGGGCTTCGACGGTGCTGAAGTCTGGTACGACTACGGGATGCGGCCCCGCTGGCAACCCACCGAACTGGTATGCGAGGCGATCGCGGCGGACCTGGAACGGCGGGGCCTTCTGATGAGTTGTGGTACGGATACCCATGGGCTGGTGCTCCACGGCCGCTAGGGTTTGCTGACACGTTTCTCCTTGCGTCGATGGGCCTGCTCGATCGTCTGTTCGGTTCCCGTGCCGCCTCGGTGACCAAGCCTGAGGCCGCCGCCAAGGCCAAACCCAAGGCCGAGACCTTCTTCCTCGATCCTGAGGCCTCGACCAGCCTGGGTGATGTTCAGTTCATGAAGCGATCGAACACGATCCGCCGCACCTTCCCCGGCAACGCCGACAGCCCCGGCGACAAGGAGATGGTGGCCGAAGTGGCGTCGATGGAGGCACGGGTCGAGAAAATGACCCCAGGTCTGGCCGGGATCCAGCCCACGGAGAAGGCCGTGAACCTCACCGGTGGCATCCCCAAGCCCGTCAAGAAGACCTTCGCCCAGACGATGAGCGCCGCTGAGCTCGGTCAGCGCATGAAGGGGTCTGCCGTCACGCCCACCAACCTCCCCGGTGGTGCGGCGGCGGCGAAGCAACAGAAGGAGGTGGAGGCTCAGAGCCAGTCCCAAACCACCCAGCAGCCCGCCAAGCCTGGCAACACCGATCCGTTCCGCTCCATGGCGCGGGACCTCGACCTCTGATCCCCTGAACAACCCCAGGGCCTGGTTCAGCGTCGCTCCACCAGGCCCTCGCTCTCCAGCACCAGCGCCCTCAGCCCCTCCAGCCGCTGGGGATCGGCCCCTTCCCACAGCCCCCGGTGATGGGCCTCGAGCAGCCGCTCGGCCATGTCCCGCAGGGCCCAGGGATTGGAGCGGCCCAGAAACTCCCGCACGGTCCCGTCCTCCAGCCAGGCCGCGCTGATGGCGCCATAGCCCCAGTCGGGGACACGGCCCGTGCTGGCGTCGTAGGCAAACAGGTAGTCGAGGCTGGCGGCCATCTCGAAACCACCCTTGTAACCGTGCTCCTGCATGGCCTCGATCCAACGGGGATTGAGCAGCCGGGAGCGCAGCACCTTGTCGAATTCCCGCTCGAGGCGGTGCAGCCGCGGGCGCTGGCTGCGGGAGTGGTCGCCGAACCAGAGGGCCGGGGCCTGGCCCTGGAGCCGTTCGGCGGCGGCGCTGAGGCCCCCGTGGAACTGGTAGTAGTCGTCGGAATCCAGCAGATCGTGTTCCCGGTTGTCCTGGTTGTGCAGCACCACCTGCACCTGGGCCAGGCGCCGCTCAAGCCCGCTCCGGTCGGCCGTGGCGGCGATGGCCCCGCCGCTGGCCCCATCGGAGGGGTCGCCGTCGTAGCGCCAGGCGCTCCAGTTGAGGAAGGCCTCACCCAGGTCACCGCGCTCCTCCCAGTGGCCGCTGTCGATCAGCCCCTGCAGCCCGGCCCCGTAGGCCCCGGGCGCCGAGCCGTAGATGCGTCCCCCATGGCCCTCGAGCCTGGCGGAGGCCGCCAGGGGGTTGTCTCCGGGATCTTCCGGCAGGGCCGCCACCAGGCGGGTGGCGCGGTTGAACCAGCCCACCAGCTGGGGGAAGGCATCGCGGAACAGGCCGGAGATGCGCAGGGTGACATCCACCCGAGGACGGCCGAGCAGGCGCAGGGGAATCACCTCCACATCCACCAACCGCCGCGTCGGGCCATCCCAGACGGGCCTCACCCCCATCAGAGCCAGGGCCTGGCCGATGTCCTCGCCGCCGTTGCGCATCGTGGCGGTCCCCCACACCGACAGGGCCAGGGTGCGCAGGTCATCGCCCTCCTCCTGCAGGTGGAGCTGCAGCAGCAGCTCGGCGCTGCGCCGTCCCAGATCCCAGGCGGCCTCCGTCGGCAGGCCGCGCAGATCGACGCTGTAGAAGTTGCGGCCGGTGGGCAGCAGATCCGGGCGCCCGCGGGTGGGCGCTCCCGAAGGCCCGGCGGCGATGCGACCGCCGGCCAGCCCCGTGAGCAGGGCCTGGCGCTCCGCCTCTCCGCAGGCCAGCAGGGGCGGCAGCAGGGCCTGGCGCAGGTGCTGCAGGGCCCGTTCGGTGGCGGCCCCAATCGTCCCCGACGGCGCCGGCGACACCACGGCGGCTTCGGCCAGCTGCTCCGCCACCAGGCCCAGGGCGCGGGCCTCCAGCAGGGCCACCCCGTCACCGATGTGGCGCAGCACGGGACCGCCTTCCCCGGCTGCGCTGAGCCGGCCGCGGTCGGCGGCGGAGAGGGGGGCCTCCTCAGGGTCACCCCAGGGGTCGAGATCCAGCCCCAGGTCGAGGGCCAGAGCCTGGGTGAGCCCGGGCACCCCCGCCTGGGGCGCCCGGGCCAGGCAAAGCAGCAGTTCGGCCAGCTTCGCTGGCGCCGGCAGGGTGCCGAAGGTGTGCAGGCCGAGGCGGATCTGGGCCTCCTTGAGTTCGCAGAGGTAACCGTCGGCGGCTTCCAGCCGGGCTTCCAGATCCGCCTGGGCCATGGCGGGCAACTGGAGCTGCACCAGCAGGGTGTCCAGGCGTTCCCGCAGCAACGCAGCCCGGGCGCTGCCCAGCTGCCGCGCCTCCCAGTACTCATCGAGCAGGGCCTCCAGGCCCTGCAGGTCGCCGTGCAGGCCAGCCCGGCCCAGGGGCGGGGTGAGGTGGTCGAGGATCACCGCCTGGGCCCGGCGTTTGGCCTGGCTGCCCTCCCCCGGGTCGTTGACGATGAAGGGGTAGAGGTGGGGCAGGGGCCCCAGGGCCCATTCGGGGAAGCAGTCCTGCGACAGCCCCAGCCCCTTGCCCGGCAGCCATTCGAGATTGCCGTGCTTGCCCACATGCACCACCACCTGGGCGCCGAAGCTCTGGCGCAGCCAGAGGTACTGGGCCAGGTAGGCGTGGGTGGGGGGCAGATCGGGGCTGTGGTAGCTGAGGCTGGGATCGCGGTCGTAGCCGCGCTCGGGCTGGATCAGCAGCAACACCCGGCCGAAACGCAGCCCCCGTACCGGGAAGGCCGGGCCCCCAGGCACCTGTTCCAGGCCCGCGTCGGATCGGGGCGGGCCCCAGACCGCCTCCAACCGCTGGCGGCCCTCCAGCGGGAGGCCGGCGTACCAAGCCAGGTAGGCGTCCAGGGGCTGGTGACTCAGGGGAGGCCGATGGCCGCTCTCCGGATCGTTGCTGCGGCCCTCCAGGAGGCGGTGGATGAGGGCATCGCCATCGACCGGCAAATCCGCAGCCGCCCCCAGGTCGTAGCCGGCCTGTGCCAGCCAGCCGAGCATCAGGGCGGCGCTGGCGGGGGTGTCGAGGCCCACGCCATTGGCCAGGCGGCTGTTGCGGTTGGGGTAGTTGGCCAGCACCAGGGCGACCCGCCGCTCGGGGGCGGGCGTCAGCCGCAGGCTGGTCCAGGCGCAGGTGAGCTGGGCGATCCAGTCGAGCCGCTCCTGGTCCGGTTCGTAGCGGTGCAGGGCCGTGGCCAGGGTGTCGCTGCTGGAGCTGCGCTCCTTGAAGGCCCCCACCCGGGTGGTGAGGCGTCCATCCAGCTCCGGCAGGGCCACCTGCAGGCTCAGGTCAAGCGGGGCCAGGCCGATGCTGCTCTGCTCCCAGGCCCCGCGACTGCGGCCGCTGCACAGCACCTGCAGCACCGGCACCCCCAGCCGCTCCCACAGGGGGGCCCCCAGGCCCGCCTCCTCAAACGACACCGAAGCAAAGCCCGTGCCGCAGAGCACAACCTGCACCCGTTCACGCCCCAGCAGATCCGCCACGCCCCGCTGCACGGCCCCGTCCCGCAGGCTGCTGACCCACAGGCCCCTAGGGGAGAGCCCGCGCTGGCGCAGGGTGGCCAGGAGCGCCTCCATGAGGGCCAGGTCCCCTGCCTGCCACAGGGCGCGGTAGAGGATCACCCCCACCCGCAAGCCGGGTTCGTCACGCCAGTCGTGGGGCAGGGGATCGGCCGCTGGGATGGGGCATGGCGGTGCGGGTCGTTCACCGGCCAGCAGGGCGGCCAGCGTCTGGAGCAGCAGGCGCAGGTTGGCCGCGCCCCCCTCCCGCAGACAGGCGGCAGAGGCCGTGGCCAGGGGCCCATCGAGGCTGCCGAGGCAGGCCAGGGCCTGCTCCTCCTCGGCGGTGCCGGCCAGCACCAGCAGCTGGCGGCCCTCGCCGTTGCCCACCCAGTGGCGCAGGCACTCCAGGCCATAGCTCCAATGACCGCGTCCGCCCAGCAACCGCACCACCACCAGTCGGGTGCTGGCCAGGGTGGTGGCCACGTAGTGGTCAATCACGGCCGGATGCTGCAGGGCCGAGAGGTTGAGAGCCCTCAGCTCGGCCGGCAGCAGTTCCGGTTCGGCCTCAAGCAATTGGGACACCGCCAGCAGATCCGTGTCGGCGCTGCTGAGCAGCACCACAGGCGCCGGTGGCTGTTCCACGAAGAGGGCCCCGTCGTCCTCCGTCCTGTCCCCGGGTATGGACGCGAGTCGATGCATGTGCCCATCCTGCCGAACGCGGTGAGAAGATCGCATCGTCGCCACCGCCTTCCATGCACCAGTTCCTGCCCTATGCCTGGTTCGGCGGACAGTGCGTCCCCTTTGCTGAAGCCACCCTGTCGGTGGCCACCCACGCGCTGCACTACGGCACGGGCGCCTTCGGTGGCATGCGGGCCCTGCCCAATCCGGCCGATAGCAACGAGATCCTGCTGTTCCGCGCCGATCGCCACGCCCGCCGCCTCAGCCAGAGCGCCCGGCTGCTGCTGACCGAGCTGGCGGAGCAAACGATCCACAGCGCCATCACGGCCTTTCTGCAGGCCAACCGACCCACCTGCCCGATCTACCTGCGGCCTTTCGTCTACACGAGCGACCTCGGCATCGCCCCGCGGCTGCACAACATCCAGACCGATTTCCTCATCTACGGCATCGAGATGGGCGACTATCTCTCCCCCGAGGGGGTCAGCTGCCGGATCAGCAGCTGGTGCCGCCAGGAAGATCGCTCCCTGCCCCTGAGGGGCAAGATCAGTGGTGCCTACATCACCAGTTCGCTGGCCAAGACGGAAGCCGTCAAGAGCGGCTTCGACGAGGCCCTGCTGCTCAACAGCCGCGGCAAGGTGAGCGAGGCCAGCGGCATGAATCTGTTCATTGTCCGGGACGGTGTGCTGATCACCCCCGGCGTCGATCAGGACATCCTCGAGGGCATCACACGGGCCAGCATCATGGAACTGGCGCGAGCGATGGACATCCCCGTGCTGGAGCGGGCCGTCGACAAGACCGAACTGATGATTGCCGATGAGGTGTTCCTCAGCGGTACCGCCGCCAGGGTCACCCCGGTGCGGCGGATCGAATCCACCGACCTCTCCAGCTATCGTCCCGTGATGGACCGTCTGCGCGACCGCCTCACGGCGATCACGGAAGGGCGCGATCCTTCCTATGACCACTGGGTCACCCGTATCCGCCTCGACGCCTGATGGTTGTCTCCGCCGCCATCCACTGCCCCACCGATCGCATCAGCTTCCTCGATTGGTTGCACGGTCCGGAACGTCCCGTGCTCGTCTTCGACGGCGCCACCGGCACCTCCCTGCAGGACATGGACCTGACGGCGGAGGATTTCGGTGGCGCGGCCCTTGAAGGCTGCAACGAAAACCTCGTCTTCACCCGGCCCGATGCGGTCCAGGCGGTCCACCGGCTGTTTCTCGAGGCTGGTTGCGACGTGATCGAAACGGACACCTTCGGGGCCGCTTCGATCGTGCTGGCCGAGTACGGACTGGAGGACCAGGCCTTCGCCATCAACCGCCGGGCGGGGGAACTGGCCCGTGAGATGGCCGCGGCCTTCAGCACCCCCACCAAGCCCCGATTCGTGGCGGGGTCCATGGGTCCCACCACGAAGCTGCCCACCCTGGGCCACATCGACTTCGACACGATGAAGGCCTCGTTCCGGGAGCAGGCCGCCGGTCTGATTGCCGGGGACGTCGACCTGTTCATCGTCGAGACCTGCCAGGACGTGCTGCAGATCAAGGCGGCCCTGCAGGGGATCGAGGAGGCCTTCTGTGCCGCTGGGGAGCGGCGGCCTTTGATGGTCTCCGTCACGATGGAAACCACCGGCACCATGCTGGTCGGCTCCGACATCGCCGCCGTGGTGGCGATCCTGGAGCCCTTCCCGATCGATGTACTCGGCCTCAACTGCGCCACGGGGCCCGAGCAGATGAAGGAGCACATCCGCTACCTGAGTCAGCACAGTCCCTTCGTGGTGAGCTGCATTCCCAACGCGGGACTGCCGGAGAACATCGGCGGAGTGGCCCACTACCGGCTCACCTCCACCGAGATGCGGATGCAGATGATGCACTTCGTTGAGGATCTCGGTGTCCAGGTGATCGGTGGCTGCTGTGGCACCACCCCGGCCCACATCGGCGCGCTGGCGGATCTCGCCGCCGGCCTGAAGCCCGCCCCCCGCGAGGTGCGGCTGCCGCGGCAACGGCTGGAGCGACCGCCGCTCCACTACGAGCCGGCGGTGGCCTCGATCTATGGCGTCACCCCCTACTTCCAGGACAACTCCTTCCTGATCATCGGCGAGCGGCTCAACGCCAGCGGCTCGAAGAAGGTGCGGGAGCTGCTCAATGCCGAGGACTGGGACGGCCTGGTGGCGGTGGCCCGGGGCCAGGTGAAGGAGAACGCCCACGTGCTCGATGTGAACGTCGACTACGTGGGGCGCGACGGGGTCAAGGACATGCACGATCTGGTGAGCCGCCTGGTCACCAACGTCAACCTGCCGCTGATGCTCGACTCCACCGAGTGGCAGAAGATGGAGGCGGGCCTCAAGGTGGCCGGCGGCAAGTGCATCCTCAACTCCACCAACTACGAGGACGGCGACGAACGCTTCTTCAAGGTGCTCGAACTGGCTCGGGATTATGGCGCCGGCGTGGTGGTGGGCACGATCGACGAGGAGGGCATGGCCCGCACCGCCGAGCGCAAGTTCGCCATCGCCCAGCGGGCCTACCGGGATGCGCTCGAGTTCGGCCTTCCAGCCCACGAAATCTTCTACGACCCCCTCGCCTTACCCATCTCCACCGGCATCGAGGAGGACCGGGCCAACGCGGCCGCCACGCTCGCGGCGATCCGCCGGATCCGCAGCGAACTTCCTGGTGTTCACGTGGTGCTGGGGGTCAGCAACGTCAGTTTCGGGTTGTCTCCGGCCGCCCGCATCGTGCTCAATTCCGTCTTCCTGCAGGATTGCTGCGACGCTGGTATGGATGCCGCCATCGTCAGTCCGGCGAAGATTTTGCCGATGGCGAAGATCAGCGAGGAGCACCAGCAGATTTGCCGTGATCTGATCCACGACCGCCGGCGTTTCGAGGACGGCATCTGTGTGCATGATCCCCTCACTCTGTTGACCACCGAGTTCGAGGGGGTGAGTGCCAAGGAGGCCAGGGCTTCGGGCCCTTCGCTGGCCGATCTTCCGCTCGAGGAGCGGCTTAAGCAGCACATCATCGACGGCGAGCGCATCGGTCTGGAGGCGGCCCTCCAGCAGGCCCTGGTGGAGCATCCACCACTGAAGATCATCAACACCTTCCTGCTGGATGGCATGAAGGTGGTGGGTGAACTGTTCGGCTCCGGCCAGATGCAGTTGCCCTTCGTGCTGCAGAGCGCCGAAACGATGAAGTCGGCGGTGGCCTTTCTCGAGCCGCACATGGAGCGCAAGGAGGGAGAATCGAGCAGCAAGGGCAAGTTCCTGATCGCCACCGTCAAAGGCGACGTGCATGACATCGGCAAGAACCTTGTGGACATCATCCTCACCAACAATGGCTATGAGGTGATTAACCTGGGCATCAAGCAGAGCGTCGATGCGATTGTTGAAGCGCAGCGTCTGCACGGGGCCGACTGCATCGCCATGAGTGGCCTGCTGGTGAAATCCACCGCCTTCATGAAGGACAACCTGGATACCTTCAATGCGGTCGGAATCTCCGTGCCCGTGATCCTCGGTGGTGCGGCCCTCACCCCCCGCTTCGTCCACGGTGACTGCCGCCAGGCCTACCGGGGCCAGGTGATCTACGGCCGTGACGCCTTCGCCGACCTGCGTTTCATGGACGCGCTGATGGACGCCAAGACCGGCGGCCGCTGGGACGACCACGACGGTTTCCTTGATGGCGCGCCCGAGGGTCTGGGTCTGGGGGACCCCGCCGCCCCGGCGGCAGCCGCCGAGGAGCCCCCACAGGAGGCCTCCACGGTGAGCCCCATCGCCGCTCAGGCCGAAGCCCCACCGGCCGCCAGCGAGGAGCGTTCCGAGGCCGTGCCGGCCGAAACGGCGATCGCCCCGCCGTTCTGGGGCACCCAGGTGCTCACCGAGGCGGCCATCGACCTTGACGAGGTCTTCGCCTATCTCGATCGCAACGCCCTGTTCGCCGGCCAGTGGCAGCTGCGCAAGACCCAGCAGCAGAGCCGCCAGGAGTACGACGCGATGCTGGCCGAGACGGCGGAGCCGGTGCTGCAGGAGTGGCTCGGTCGCTGCCGCAACGAAGGCCTGCTCACCCCCCGGGTGGCCTACGGCTACTTCCCCTGCGGCCGCGACGGCAATGGCCTGGTGGTGTTCGACCCCGAGGGGATGGCGGCCGGGGCGCCACCAGCGGCCGGCGGACAGGAGCTGGGCCGCTTTGTTCTGCCCCGCCAGCGGGGAGGCAACCGTTATTGCATCGCCGATTTCTACCGCGATGGCGTCACCGGCGCTGACGGCTCCCTGCGGCCCGCGGATGTGCTGCCGATGCAGGCCGTCACCATGGGGGAAGGCGCCACCAGCTTCGCCCAGGAGCTCTTCCGGGCCGATCGCTACACCGATTACCTCTACTTCCACGGCCTGGCGGTCCAGATGGCCGAGGCCCTGGCCGAATGGACCCATGCCCGCATCCGGCGGGAGATGGGATTCGCCGCCGACGAGCCCTCAGCCCTGCGGGACGTGCTGGCCCAGCGCTACCGAGGCAGCCGCTACTCCTTCGGGTACCCCGCCTGTCCGAACGTGGCCGACTCCCGCCAGCAGCTCGCCTGGCTGGACGCTGACCGCATCGGCCTGACCATGGACGAGAGCGACCAGCTGGAGCCGGAGCAGAGCACCACCGCCCTGGTGGCCCTGCACAGCCAGGCCCGGTACTTCAGCGCCTGAGGCTCCCAGGGCCATGGCAGGCTTTGGGCTCCCTTTGCCTCCCTCGCCATGGCCATCGCAGGACCCGGCGGCGTCGATGATGCCATTGCGGCCGGTGTCGACCTTGACGGCACGCCGATTCCGGCCGCCATGCTTGCCCTCTATGGCGAGGTGATGGAGCTGGAGGGCCGCCGGGCCCGCAGTGGGGTCCAGAAGTCGATGCGCAACCGGATCGTGCGCACCGGTGCCAAGCACCTGGATCGACTCACCCTCGACCAGCGTCTGCGGGAAGCGGGCTGGGACGGGCTCAAGGACAAGGAAATCGCCTTCTTCTACGGCTGAGCCCCGGGGGCGCCTTCGGGCGCCTTCAGCTGCACAGCTCCTCGAGACTGTCGATCACCTCCTGCTGGAACGCGTCGAGGGCATCGGAATCGCTCAGATCGATGCCCTCACCGGCCGCGTTCTGGGTCAGTTCCTGGAAGTGGAAGGCGCCTTCGCCATGGGCCAAAAACTCCATGGCGGAGGGCTCACCGCTTTCCTTGTAGGCGTCGCAGAGGGCCAGGAAGGCCGCATCCTCGGTGAAATCCCAGCTCATGAAGGGGGTCGTGCTGAAAGACCTTTAACGCCTCCCCCCCGGAATTCGTCAACCTCCTGGCCGCTTTTTGTGCCAGTCCTCCGTCAGACTCCGCCCACACCGTCACCTCCCGGGCCTTGGCCGCTTCCTCCCTGCAGCCCCCAGCCGAACCGCGCAACGTCCTGGGTGAACCCTTGCAGGAGTGCGGATGTACACCCCTCACCGGCTGGTTCCGGGACGGCTACTGCCACGACGATCCCGCGGATTTCGGCCGCCACACGGTCTGCTGTGTGGTGAACGAGGCCTTCCTGAATTACAGCCGCGCCCAGGGCAACGACCTCTCGACGCCGGTGCCGGCCCATTCCTTTCCCGGCCTCCGGGCCGGGGATCACTGGTGCGTCTGTGCCGCCCGCTGGCTGGAGGCCTACGAGGACGGCATGGCTCCGCCGGTGCGGCTGGAGAGTTCCGCCCTGGCTACCCTGCAGGTGATCCCCCTCGAGGTGCTGCGCGGCCACGCGGCCTAGCCCGCCTCACCAGGGCACCGGCTGGCCGTCCCAGGCCAGGAAGGCGCCACTGTTCGCGGCCGTCTGCCCCTCCAGCACATCGAGCAGGTGGGAGGCGGAGCGTTCCGGCGTGAACAGGGCCGAGGGGGCCTGGGAGCCGCTGAAGGGGGCCGAGAGCGGGGTGGCGACCGTGCCTGGATGGAGCAGGGTCACGCAGGCCTGGGGCAGGCGGCGCTGCCACTCGATCGCCAGGGTGCGCAACAGCTGGTTCTGGGCCGCCTTGGCCGCCCGGTACGAATACCAGCCCCCCAGGCGGTTGTCGCCGATGCTTCCCACCCGGGCCGAGAGGCTGGCGAAATACACCGGACGATCCCTCGGCAGGGCCGGCTCGATCGCCTGGGCCAGCAGCAGGGGCCCGAAGGCGTTGACGGTGAAGCTGCGCTCCAGGGCCTGGCGACGCACCTGACCGAGGCGCTTTTCCGGCTGCAGCGCCCCGTCGTGCAGCAGCCCGGCCGTGTTGATGACGACCCTCAGGGGGAGCAGTTCCCGGGCGGCCATGGCCGAGAACCGCTCCAGGCTGCCGTCGTCACTCAGGTCAAGTGGCAGGTCCGCACCGCGGCGCCCGGCGGTGCGGACCCGCAACGACGGCGCCCGGCGGGCCAGTTCGGCCGCCAGGGCAAGGCCCAGCCCCCCGGGCCCCACGATGAGGGCCTGGCCTTCCCAGGCCTGCCAGGGGGAGTTGGGGGCGGTTTCCATGGCGGGTCTGGGGATGGCGCATGATGGCAAGGCCATCTTGGGAACCGCCCCTCGCGTAGTTCCATGCGTCTGCGCATCACGGTGCTGGGTCGGGGGGCCTGGGGCGGCACGTTGCTGCGACTCTGGGAACGCCAGGGCCACCGCCTCCACAGCTGGTCGCGGCGGGATGGGGGAGATCCGGCAGCGCTTCTCGACGATTGCGACCTCGTGGTGGTGGCCGTCTCCATGGTGGGTGTGACCCCCCTGGCGCTGCAGCTGCAGGCACACTGGCCAGCTGGCCTCCCCCTGTTGAGCTGCAGCAAGGGCATCGATCTGGACAGCCTCTGCACCGCCAGCCAGCTGTGGCGGCACCATCTGCCCGAGGTGCCACTGGGGGTGTTGAGCGGGCCGAATCTGGCCGCTGAACTGGAGCGGGGGTTGCCGGCCGCCAGCGTGCTGAGCAGCAGGGATCCCGACCTGGCCCGTCACCTGCAGGAGCAGCTGCGGGCCCCCCACTTCCGCCTCTACACGAACGCCGATCCCATTGGCACCGAGGCCGCCGGAGCGCTCAAGAACGTCATCGCCCTCGCGGCCGGCATCAGTGATGGGCTGGGACTGGGGGCCAATGCCAAGGCCTCCCTGCTCTGCCGTGGCTTGTCGGAGATCGCCGTGGTGCTGCAGGCCCTCGGCGGCCAGCCCAGCACCCTCTACGGGCTGGCTGGCCTGGGGGACCTGCTGGCCACGGCCAACAGCAGCCTGAGCCGCAACTACCGCTTCGGCAGCCTGCTCGCTGACGGCTGTGACGAGGGCACCGCCCTGGCCAGGATCGGCGCCACCGTGGAGGGAACCCGCACGGCCCGGGCCACCCTGGCCCTGGCTGAGCGCGAGGGGTGGCAACTACCGATCTGCGGCCAGGTGGTGCGGCTGCTGGCGGGCCAGGTGGAGGCTCGCCAGGCGGTGCAGGAGCTGATGCAGCGGGATCTGAGGGCGGAAGCGGCCCCCTGAACGCTGGGTGCAATGCCGCGACCGTCCTGCGCCGGAGGGCTCAAGGGCCGCGTTTTCCGGCATGATCCGGCTACTCCCTTGTGGAACCTTTCCGTGCGCCGGCACTTCACGGCCGCCATCGCCGTTTTCCTTGCCAGTGGCCGGCGTCTGCTTCGGGGTTGTCGGCGCCACCCCATCCTGCTGACCGCTCCCCTTGCGGTCGTGGCGGTGGGTGCAGGCTTTGCCGCCCAGGACCTGCTCCCAGGCCCCCGGTCCGCTGGGCAGCCGGATCTGCTCGAAGCCCTGATTGCCCAGCCCCGGGAGGTCTCGCAATCGTCCGCCACCGCGGCGGAATCCCCAGACAAGGACCTCCTGACTGCGACGTCACTGCGGGCCCAACGCACCAGCCTGAACCATCCCGACCCCTCCCTGGTGGAACCGGACGCAGGGCCGGAGGTGCCGCTGGAGATCCGCGTCGCCCTGCTGGGGGCCTCCGCCTCCCCCCAGCTCAGGGCTAGTGGCTACTGGCGACTCGTCGATCGCGATGGACGCACCGTGCAGGATGGCGGCCCCGACACCTCCCCCGACCTGGGTGCGGCCATGGCGGGCCGGGCCGAGGTGTGGATGGAGACCGGTTCGGGCCAAAGCCTGCTGGTGGATGGCCGGCCCTATGAGGGCCGGTTGAGGGTGCTGCGTGGATCCGGTGGCCTGCAACTGGTTAACCACCTCTCCCTGGAGCGGTACATCAGCTCGGTGGTGGGGGCCGAGATGCCCAGCAGCTGGCAGATGGAGGCCCTCAAGGCCCAGGCGGTGGCGGCCCGCTCCTATGCCATGGCCCACATGGCCCGCCCGGCCAGCGCCCACTGGCATCTGGGCGACACCACCCGCTGGCAGGCCTACCGGGGCCTGAGCAGTGTCAACCCCCGCACCCGCCAGGCCACCAGCAGCACCTCCGGGGTGATCCTGAGCTACCAGGGAGGCATCGTCGAGAGCCTCTACGCGGCCACCACACGCATCACCCAGGAGGCCCATGGCCATCTGGGCGCCAGCATGAGCCAGCACGGCGCCCAGGATCTGGCCGAGCAGGGCCTGCGTTACAACGAGATCCTGGGGCGCTACTACCAGGGCGCCTCCCTGGCCCGTCTGCAGGCCGGTGCGAGCTGAACGCCATTGGCAGCGAGCCAGGGAGGTGTCGGAGCGGGCCCGCCTGGGGGGAGCCCTGGTGCCCCTGGAGACGTGTCTTCTGGACATTCCCGGCACTGAGCCCTTCATCGTTCGCCAGCTCCTCGCCTCCACGCCCCGTCACCTGCGCCAGGGGGGGCCGCGCCCCAACCCCTTTCTCCCCTGGGACAGACCCCTGGAGGTGGACCTGCTGGGGCCCGCCCACGTGCTCCTGCTCAACAAGTACCCGGTGCAGGAGGCTCACCTGCTGGTGATCACCCGCGACTGGCGGCCCCAGGGCGGCTGGATCGAGTCCCCGGACTGGCAGGCAGTCCAGCTGGTGAGCCAGGACACCGGCGGGTTGTGGTTCTTCAACAGCGGTGCCCGCTCCGGGGCCAGCCAGCCCCATCGGCACCTGCAGTTGCTGCCGCGCCGGCAGGGCGAGCCCAGCTGCCCCCTGGCCCCGCTGTTTCTGGCCCAGCTGGCGGGGATCGAAGCGTCCTGGAGCTGGGACTACCGCCTCAGTCGGCGCACCGATCCCTACGGCGGATCCGACCTGGCGGAGCTCTACCTCGCCCATGCCGGCGCGCTCGGCCTCGGGGATCCCCGCCGCGACAGCCAGCCCCTGCACCCCTACAACCTGCTGTTCGATGACCAGTGGTTCCTGAGCGTGCGGCGGGTGCGGGAGCACGGCGCCGGCTTCAGCGTCAACGCCCTTGGCTTCGCGGGGTTTCTGCTCAGCACCGAGGGCTCCGACAGGGGATGGCTGGAGGCGCATGGTCCCTGGACCCTGCTGGAGCATGTGGCGGCCCCTCGTCCCTGAGCCAGCACGTCAGGACCTGATCGGACGGCAGCGGAAAACTTACGTGGTTTCACGGTTGCGGCATTCGACACACCTGCCCCTCTCTGGAAAGGAGACCAGCCCAGGCTCAACCGCCCAGACCATGACCCCATCCCCCAGCCACCAGACCCAGTCCTGCCGCGCCAGCCGCAATCGCCGTGTCGAGCAGTACCGGGCCGTGGTCCGTCCCCTCGCCCTGCACTACTCCCGCTGCAGCCGGGAATCCATCGACGATCTGCTCCAGGTGGGCCTGATGGGGTTGATCCGGGCCGCCGAGCTTTACCGCGAAGACCGTCACACACCGTTCGAGGCCTTCGCCAGGCCCCACATCCGGGGGGCGATCCTGCACTACCTGCGCGATGCCGCCCCCCTGGTGCGTCTGCCGAGGCGGCAGGCGGAACTGCAGGAGCGGTTCAACCGGCTGCAGCAGCATCCCTTGCTCCAGGCCGATCCCCGGCAGGGAATCACGGTCCTGAGCCGGACCCTTGGCGTCACCCCCACGGAATGGCACCGACTGGAGGTCCAGCGCCTGCTGGCGAGGCCCGCCAACCTTGACGATCCGTCCCTTGCCGAGTCTGTGTCAGCCCACGCCAGCGTTGAGCCCTGCGGTCTGGAGTCAGCCGGTCCCTCGGT
This sequence comes from Cyanobium sp. Cruz CV13-4-11, assembly GCF_024346055.1. Classification (GTDB taxonomy): domain Bacteria; phylum Cyanobacteriota; class Cyanobacteriia; order PCC-6307; family Cyanobiaceae; genus Cyanobium. The sequence continues at coordinate 331,391 of NZ_JAGQCH010000001.1, read as the reverse complement.
GGCAAGCCTGCTGGCCCTGCTGGAGCCCCGCCAGCAGCTGGTGGTGCGCCAGGTGGTGCTGGCGGGCTGGAGCTACCGGCGCCTGGGGCGCCAGATGGAGGTCAGTCCGATGACGGTGAAAAGGCTGCTGCACAAGGGTCTGGAGCAGCTGCGCCAGCACCTGGAGGCCGGTGGCTTCAGCCCTGGTGGTCGGCCTGATCGCGCTGCATCTGCCGTTCCAGGGTGCTGATGGCGGCGTTCAACGCGGCCAGCTGGCGTTCAATGCCATCCCGCCAGAAACTCATCATGCGCAGCTTGCGTTCCTGATACCGCCGCAGGGCACCGCTTCCGGACTCCGAGCCGGAGCAGGTCCCGAAGGGAGGAATCATGACAAAATTCTGCAGAGTGGGACCGTTCTAGCGAGCCCGCCGTTCCATCCGGGGCTCCCCAGGCGCAAGCACCCCCCAGTGACTGGGCTGGTCGCTTCCCGCCTTACCCTCCCCTGGTACCCACACCATCAAGCCTGTCGCAATTTGAGATCGGTTTCTCCCATTGGTCCCATCGGTGTCTGGCTGACGCTGGGTCTGGGCATGGCAGTCCTGCAGCACGCCCAGCCCGCCCATGCCTATGTGGCCCTGATGGCCGGCCAGAAGGCCCGACCTCTGAACGGCACCTTCAACAACGTGCCTGTGCTGCACTCCAACCAGCCCGAGGAAGTGGAGGGGCCGGGGATCCTGATCAGTACGACCCCTGGGTACGCCTACGCCAGTGAGACGGGCCAGGCCCTTCGCTTTGCCGAGTACACCTTCAACGGTGAGTTCGGCATGCATCTCCACCACAAATACTTCCCGCCCAATCGCCGCTCCATCTCCCTTTCCAACCGTCGGGCCGAGCTCACCCTGGCGGCCATCCTGATCAATCCGGGCGTGCGGCCGGTGCACATCCGTTTCTCCAAGGGAGCGGTGCGCAACAGCTTCGAGGCTCCCTACCTGGCCAACAACCTGATGGGGGTGAAACCCCTGGGGCCAAGGCCCTGGAACACCGGCCCCGGGGATGCCACCGCAGTCCAGATGCTGCGCGGCAGGCTCGACAGCCGACTGGCCGACGAGATCACAATTCCGGCCCGCAGTCGCCTTGTCCTGTTCCAGACCGATCTGCCGGCATTGGGTATCGCCAACGCCTTGCTGCGGGGACGCAGTGATGGACCCTTCCAGATCGCTGTGGTGGCCGCCAAGACCCCCGACTCCGATCGCGACGTGCTCGCTGTCCTGGATGAGGGTCGGCTGGCACCGGGCCGGGTCTACCTGGGCCGCATCAATGACATCCACAACCGGCGCATCTTCTCCCGGGTCGGTGGTGTGGCCCTCGGCGATGCGTATCAGGCCAGCATCACCCACGACCTGGACATGAAGGGTCCGTTGCATGTGCCGTTCACCAGCACCGACCGGCACAATTTCGGCACCCGCGATGTGCAGGTCAATGCCCTGGCCAGCCGCATGGTCGATTCCTCCCTTGACAACGTCGGCACCTACGGGGTGCGGTTCGATGTCGACCTGAACCTCAAGGGGAGTGGTCCGTACGAGCTGGTGATGAGCCACCCCACCCTGATCGGCGGACAGCCCTTCACGGCCTTCCGCGGCTCGATCCAGATCCAGACATCCGCCGGTCTGCGGGAGGTGCATGTGGGTCTTCGCTCGGGCCAGAGCCTGTCCCTGGGCCAGATCGACCTGGTGCCCGGGATCGTGAACCCCGTGCGGGTGAGCCTGGTCTACCCGGCCGATGCCACCCCGGGCCACCTCCTGAGTGTGGTGAGTGCCAGCCAGCTGGCCCTTGTTCAGGAGCGCGAGCGGCAGCTGGATCTGGCCCGGGCCGGTGCCACCACCCGGCCGACCCCTCCCCCCGTCGCCCCTCCGGCCCTGACCATCGTCCCCCAACCCGGGCCGATCACACCGCTGCCGATGGGGGGCACCGGCCCGCTGCTGCCGCCCCCCCAGATCCTGCGGCCGGCGCCGGCACCTGGTTGGTTGAACCCGCCGCCACCACCGCCAGCCTCCTCCAACCGCAGCGTTCTGGCTCCCTCCCCCCTGATCTCCCCGATGCGCAGCCGATCGGGGTCTGCCGGTACGGGAGGGACGCTGGTCGACCGCTATCGCGATGCGGTGGAGGCCCAGCAACAGTTCCTGCGGGACCAACGGGGACCCTGATCCGAAGCCCCATGCCAGCGAACCCAGCGCCGATGGAAGGCTGCCGTGGCTGAACATTCGAACGAGGCCAGACAGCGGATCAGCCTTGACCTCAACCGCGAACTGGTGACCCACCTGGATGGGCTGCGGCGGGAGTGGGGACTCCGCAGCCGGGGCGATGTGCTCGAGCGGCTGCTCGACGATCTGTTCGGCACCGACGAGGAGGAGGACGGTGATGGGCTCTCGCCGCCGGCGGGAGCGGTTGTGCGACACCGGGAGGACGTCCACGACTTCGACGAGCAAGGCGCCCTGGTGCTGGTGGGTCGCGGGGCCATGGACACCCTCCAGGCGGAGTTTGAATGGGAGGCCCCGACGGAGGATCCACCCCGGCCGGCGCCAGGTGGCGGGGGCATCGATCTGCCCGGCTTTGTGCGTCGCCGCTCCGAGGTCATCAAGCGCAGCCTGCGGCCGCCGTCAACGGCGCGTTCCGCGTCGTTGCCCCTGAGCACCCTGCCCCCCCTTGGCGGCGAGTTGGTGCACCAGGCCCTGGAGGAGGCCGGCAACCATTGGCGTGCCCTCTATGGGTCGCCGGCTAATGAGGCGGTGCTGGAGGCAGCGATGGTGTGGCTGGCCCAGGACATCTGGCCCCAGTCGGATCAGAGCGATGGCCGCACCTTCACCTGGTCAGCCGCCTGCCAGGTGATGCAGCCCTTTGCCCCTGGCTGGAGTGACGGGCCACCGACCTTCGAGCGGGTGATGGTCACCGCCGGTGTGCTGGAAGACCCGTTCAGCGGTCAGACCCTCACCCTGCGCATCCCAACGTTGATTCGCCGCTTCGTGCACCGCTTCCGCCGCCGTCGCCGCGGCACCTCCTTCCAGACCCTGGAGCACACCATGACCCTTCACGGCGCACTGCGGCTGCTGCAGCTGCCCACCGACCCCGGCCAGCGGCTCACCCTGGCCCAGATCCGGGAGGCCTATCGGGACATGGCCCAGAGCCACCATCCCGACGCCGGGGGATCCCTCGAAGCGATGCGACGGCTGAATGAGGCTTACCAGCTGCTGAAGGAGCTGTACCGCCAGGGAGCGTCAGCGGACCGCTGACCTCCCCAGCCGTGCGGGCCAGCCACAAGGTTGGCTGTTTCATCAGACTCAACCTAGTCTCGCAGAAGGTCTGATAGCGAGACCAGGGCTAGACTATCGAGATCACACGCTCGCGGCCTGGGCGACCAGGCAATCCCATCGGGCTGAGCTGGGTCTAGCCGTGGGTCTAGTGACGCGACGCAGTCGCTTTCACCGATACAGCGATTTTTCCTCGATTTGACTTGTCACAGGCGAAGTCCTCGCCTCCATCCCCTGGCGAACCGTTGGTCTTCGTGCGATGGGGACTGGCCATGCCGACCAGTCCTTGTCCACGAATTGGACAGCCTCTGTCAAGGCTGTGGCAGGCAGAGTCTTGAAGCTCTGCGTATCTGTTTTCGACACAGATACGCAACTGTGGACGCTGCTGCGATTCGTCCCACGCGCGGCGAAAAACGCTCGAAGGGCCCCCGGGGAGGACCATCCCCGGGATCAGTGGCCCAAGGGGCGGTACGGCGCCAGCGGCGAAAGCCTCTTCTGTCTCGCATGGGAGGTACTTCTAGACCCACTACTAGTCCAACTCAAGAATCATGCGGAGATGCTGGTGGTTCGCCACTGGACCGCCGCGAGCTGGCGACCGCCCTGCCGTACGGCAAAGCAGCAGCCCCATGGAGTCCCTGGGCAGATGGTCGCAGGGAGCATCGCAAGTGGCCAGGACTAGCCTCATTCCTAGACCCAGTACCAGTCCCATCTGCGACAACTGGCGCTGCTCCAGCCACCTCGCCGGGCAGGCTCCTCGGCCGCTCCCGTGCTGCGGGTCGCGATTTGAGATGTGGCCAAAAAAAATCCCCGTCAGGGTCATGACAGGGGGAGCCGGGCGTTTCGCCCAAAGTCTTGTGCTGTTGTCTCAGCCTGGACTTGATCCAAGTCTTGAAAGGAGACCAGCCTGAGACAGATGGTCTTCCTAGGTGGAGGTCTGCAGGCCCTGGATCAGGTAGTCGAAGTAGGGGCCGGCCAAGGTGGCCTCCTCGCCGCCCAGCAGCACCAGGGCCGCCTCCTTGAGGGTGCGCATGGCTTCCACCATGCCGGGCAGGGGGACGCCCAGGCTGTTGTACATCTCGCGGGCGCCCACCACGCCGATCTGCTGGATCAGTTCGGTGCTGCCGGCCAGGATCCCGTAGGTGACCAAGCGCAGGTACCAGCTGTAGTCCCGCAGGCACTGGGCCCGCTGCTTCTGACCGAAGGCGTTGCCGCCGGGGGCCACGTAGTCCGGCTTGCGCAGGAACAGCTGCTTGGAGGCCTCGGCGACGATCTTCTTCTCGTTGTCGGTCAGCACCCGGACGACGCTCAGCCTGCGGGCTCCCCCACTGAGGAACTCCACCATCGCGCGCAGCTCGCCGCCCGTTGGATAGCGGAGCTGATCATCGGCCTGGAGGATCAGATCGCGAACGACGCTCATAGCAGCGACCACAGTCTGGCGAATCCTATCGAGATCAGGGCCCCAGCCCGGGCTTCAGGCGCAAGGTGTAACGCCCCTTTGCACGACCCCCGATAGGGTCGCAGCAGTGGTGCGGATCGCACATGGCCTCGGTGGGCGAAAAGCTGCAGTTGGAGATCACCGATCTCGGCCATGACGGCCAGGGGGTGGGGCGCCATGACGGCCAGGTGGTGTTCGTCAGCGGCGCTCTACCCGGTGACATGGTGCAGGTGCGCCTCCAGGCCGTGGCCCGGCGCCATCTGGTGGGCCAGCTGCAACGGGTGGTCACAGCCTCTCCCCAGCGCCGGCGCGCCCCCTGCATCCTGGCCGACAACTGTGGCGGCTGCAGCCTGCAGCCCCTCGAGGACGCCGCCGAGGCCGAGTGGAAGCAGCGCAGCCTGGAGCAGACCCTGCAGCGCATCGGCGGTCTGAATGCGCCGGTACGGCCCCTGCTGGCGGCCAGCCCCACCCTCGGGTATCGCAACCGGGCCCTGGTTCCCCTGGAGCGCAGTGCCGACGGCACCCTGCGGGCCGGTTACTACCGGCGCGGGTCGCATCGGATCGTCAACATGGCCCGCTGCCCGGTGCTCGACCCCAGGATCGACGCCATGATCGCGCCGCTCAAGGCGGATCTGGAGGCCAGCGACTGGCCGATCGACCGCCACGGCGGCGACCCGGACGCGGATGAGACCCCGGGTCTGCGCCACCTCGGCCTGCGGGTGGGGGTGGCCACCGGCGAGCTGCTCCTCACCCTGATCAGCAGCCATGACGACCTGCCCGGCCTCGAGGACCTGGCCGACGCCTGGCGGCGGCGCTGGCCCGAGCTGGTGGGCGTCTGCCTCAACCTTCAGCCCCTGCCCACCAATCGGCTGATGGGCGACGAGACCCGGGCGATCCGAGGCCGGGACTGGCTGAACGAAACCTTTGCCGGCCTGCGCTTCCGCATCGCCGCTGACACCTTCTTCCAGGTCAATACCCGCCAGGCCGAACGGCTGGTACCGCACCTGATCGAGGCCCTCGGCCCCGGGCCGGGCGATGCCTCCCTGCTGGATGCCTACTGCGGCATCGGCACCTACAGCCTGCCCCTGGCCGCCGCCGGCTGGCATGTCACCGGCCTGGAGCTGCATCCCCGCGCCGTGGCCATGGCCCGGCTCAACGCCGCCGCCAATGACCTGGAGGGTCGGGCGCAGTTTGAGCAGGCCGATGTGCCCCTGGTGCTGGAGGAGCGGCTGCAGGGCATGCAGGCCCTGGTGCTGGATCCGCCCCGCAAGGGGCTGAGCCCTGCCGCCACGGCGGCCATCCTGGCGGCGCCACCCAGCCGCATCGCCTACGTGAGCTGCGATCCGGCGGCCCTGGCCCGCGACCTGGCCCAGCTGTGTGCCTCCGGTGTCTACCGGCTGAACTGGGTGCAGCCGATCGACTTCTTCCCCAACACCAGCCATGTGGAGGCCCTGGCGGCCCTGGAACGCCGCTAGCGGCGCTGCTCGGCCCCGAACTGGCGCTCCAGGGCTTCGCGCACCCGGCCATGGGCCGCCTCCACCTCCTCGTCGGTGAGGGTGCGGGCGCTGTCGCGGTAGCGCAACCGGAAGGCCTGGCTGCAGCGGCCCACTTCCAGCTGGGCGCCTTCGTAGCGGTCCACCAGTTCGGCCTGCTCCAGCAGCGGCTTGCCCGCCTTGCGGATCGCCGCCAGCAGGGAGGCGGCGCTGGTGTCGGTGGGAACGACAAGGGCCAGGTCGCGCTCGGAGGCCGGCACCGTGGCGAAGGAGCGGAAGGCCGGCTGCCAGCGGTTGCGGCGGGTGCCGGCGCTGAGCAACGGCTCCAGCTCCAGCTGGAAGACGTAGGTGGCGGCGGGCAGGTCGAGGGCGTCGGCTTCAGCCGGGTGGAGTTGGCCGAACCAACCCGCGGGCTTGCCTTCCACCACCAGCTTGGCGGCGCGCCCCGGGTGCAGCAGAGGCGCGTCGGTCAGGGGACGATCCTCCAGGGGCAGGCGCAGGGGCTCAAGACCGGCCTGGAGCACGCCGCGGGCCTGGAAGTAGTCCGGGGGGGCAGGCTTGCCGGAGCTGCGCCAGCGTTCGCCGCGCCGCTCCCCGGCGATCACCCCCACCAGCAGGGTGCGTTCCCCATGGCGCTCCTCACCGCTGGCTGCACCGCCGGGGAACACGCGGCCGATTTCGAAGCCCCAGAACCCCGGCAGGGAGGCCTGCAGGTTGCGGCGGGCGGCCTGGAGCAGCTCCTGGTGCAGGTTGTCGCGCAGGTGGCCGTAGTCGGCCAGGAGCGGATTGGCCAGCGGAACCCGCCCCGGTGCCGCCGCCACCAGCGACAACGACACGATTTCCTGCAGGCCGGCGGCGCAGAGGGCGCGGCGCAGGCGTCGCTCCAGCTGCTGGGCCGGCTCCAGGCCCCCGGGGATCAGGGGATCGGGCAGGTGGGCGGCGAAGTGGTCGTAACCCACCAGCCGGGCCACCTCCTCAATCAGGTCCACCTCGCGCTTGAGGTCCATGGCGCGCTCGGGCGGCACCCGCACCTGCCAGCCATCCCCGTCCTCCAGAAGGACGCAGCCGAGGGCCTCGAGGGTGGCGGTGATGCGAGCGTCCTCCAAATCCTGCGCCTCTCCATCCACCACGATGGGGCCCAGCAGGTTATGGAGGGCGTCGCGGCGCAGGGGCAGGGGCGGCTGGGGGGACGGGGGCCGCTGGTGCAGCCAGCGCCCCTCCACCCGGGCTCCGGCCAGCTCCTGCAGCAGGGCCACGGCCCGGTCGGCGGCGGCCAGGGTGATCTCCCGCGGCACCCCCTTCTCGAAACGGCTGCAGGCTTCGCTGCGCAGTCCGACGCTGCGGGCGGAGCGGCGCACGGCCTGGGGGGCGAACACGGCCGCCTCCAGCCAGATGGCGGTGGTGGATTCTGTGACGGCCACGGCGAGGCCCCCCATCACCCCGGCCAGGGCGATGGGGTGGTCACCGCAGGTGACCACCAGGGCCTCTTCGCTCAGGGTGCGCTCCTGGCCGTCGAGGGCCACGAAGACCTCACCGCTGCGGCCCTGGCGCAGGCCGATGCGGGCCGGCTCAGGCGTGCCGCCGGTGAGCGCCCCCAGGCGATCCCGGTCGAAGGCGTGCAGGGGCTGGCCGGTTTCCAGCATCACCAGGTTGGTGATGTCGACCACGTTGTTGATGGGGCGCACACCGGCCCGCTCCAGCCGCTGGCGCAGCCAGTCCGGGGAGGGGCCCACCCGCAGGCCGTCGAGGGCGGTCAGGCTGAACAGCCCCCCCGCCTCGATGGCCTCACGGTCGGCCGCCGCTGCGGCCAGGGGCTCGGCCGCCACCACGGGCGCCGCCGCGGGGAAGGTGGTGCGGCCGCCGCTGAGGGCCGCCACCTCCCGGGCGATGCCCCGCATCGACAGGCCATCGGGCCGGTTAGCGGTGATCGCCAGCTCCAGCACCTGGTCGTCGAGGCCCAGCAGCGGGCCCACCGCGGTGCCGAGGGGGGGCACGCTGGTCAGCAGTCGGTCGAGCTCGGCGATGCCGTCGCTGCCGTCGTCGAGGCCCAGCTCCCGCAGGGAGCAGATCATGCCGCTGCTGGCCACTCCGCGCAGTTCGGCCGGTTTGATCGTCAGCCCCACTGCCGGCAGGGTGCTGCCGACCAGGGCCACGGGCACGTGCAGGCCCTGGCGCACATTCGGGGCGCCGCAGACGATCTGAAGCGGTTCGCCGGCCCCCACATCCACTTTGCAGACGCTGAGCTTGTCGGCGTTGGGGTGGGGATCGCGCTGGAGCACGTGGCCCACCACCACACCGGCCGCCCGGGCCGCGAGATCCTCGATGGCCTCCACCTCGAAACCGGCGATCGAGAGGCGCTCCGCCAGGTGCTCTGGCTCAAGAGCGGCCGGTTCAACGCTGACCAGCTCCCGGAGCCATTGGAGCGAAACCAGCATCGGAGGATTGCACAGCAGCCGTGCAGCTTAGGAAGCGATCAGAGCCTGTCCCATCGGGAGGTAGGGTGCAGGATCGTCTCTCTGCAACGCATCCGCGGCGCAACGTCCTTCCATGGCCAAGAACAAGGGCGTCCGGCTGGTGATCACCCTCGAGTGCACCGAATGCCGGTCCAACCCCGCCAAGCGGTCCCCTGGCGTGTCCCGTTACACGACCCAGAAGAACCGCCGCAACACCACCGAACGGATTGAACTCAAGAAGTTCTGCCCCCACTGCAACGCCCCCACCGTCCACAAGGAGATCAAGTGAGCCTGGATTCCCTGCGGAATCCCATCACCTGATCGTCCCGCGGCCCCTGCAGCGGCAGTTCCCTCTTTTCGTTCCATCACTCCGTTCCCATGTCCAGTTCCTTCTTCAAGAAGCGCCTGTCGCCGATCAAGCCCGGTGATCCGATCGACTACAAGGACGTCGATCTGCTCAAGAAGTTCATCACCGAGCGCGGCAAGATCCTCCCCCGCCGCCTCACCGGCCTGACGGCCAAGCAGCAGCGCGATCTCACCAATGCCGTCAAGCGGGCGCGCATCGTGGCCCTGCTGCCCTTCGTGAATCCCGAAGGCTGAGTTGCCCTCCGTCTCCGCCTCGCGACGGTTCACGGCGGGTGATCTGGTCGGCCTCCACGACGACAGCCGCAGCTTGCTGGCGGTCGTCGTGGCAGAGAAGGGCACGCGCCTCGATCTCAAGGTGGGTTTCGAGGCCAAGGCCGCCCAGAGGGGGGTCCGGCAGCTTGATCTGCTGGCTGCTCTTCCTGGCGATCAATCGCCGCCATCACGCCTGTCCCAGCCCCCCTGGGGGCTGAATGCCCAGACGTTGCAGCAGGCCGCCCCCAGCCCCCGGGAGCTGGGGGCGGCCTGGCTGTTGCTGCTCGACGACCCGGCGTCCCTGGAGCTGGGGGACTTCGTCGACCTGATCGGCGACGGTGGCGACCCCATTCAGAGGGCCGCCTGCTGGCTCTGGCTGCAAGGTCCCCAGACCCTGTTCCGCTGGCGCCAGCAGCAGGTGGAGGCCCGGCCGCTGGTGGATGTGCGCCGGCTACGGCGGGAGGCCCGCCGCCAGCACCTGGCCGAGCAGCGTCGGCGTCAGTGGCAGGACGCCCTGCGCCAGCGCCGCCCGGTCGATCCTCAGCAGCTCGATCCCGAGCAGCGCCAGCACCTGGCCCTGCTGCGGGAATGGGCCAGCGGCGACACCAGCCGCCCCCTCCCCGACGACCTGCACCGCGCCCTGCAGGCGGCCCACTGCGCGATGGAGGCCTCGCCGATCCGGCACCTGCTGGTGGACCTGGGCCAGTGGGAACGGCACCATCTCCCCTCCCTGGAGAGCACCACCTGGCAGGCGGGCTTCTCTGCAGAGCTTGAGGCCGAGGCCCTTCGGCTGGTGGAGCTGGCCGCAACGGAGCTTCCCGGTGACGAGCGCCGCCGCGACCTCACCGGCCTGCACACCGTCACCATCGACGATGCGGACACCCGCGACATTGACGACGGCCTCTGCCTGGAGCACGGGCCCGATGGGGCGGCGCGGCTGTGGATCCACATCGCCGACCCCGGCCGGCTGGTGGCGGCGGACAGCCCCCTCGACACAGAAGCCCGGCGCCGGGCCAGCAGCCTCTACCTGGCCCGGGGGCCGCTGCCGATGTTCCCCGAGGTGCTCAGCACCGGCCCCATGAGCCTGCGCATGGGCCAGCGCAGCGCGGCCCTGAGCCTGTGGGTGGAGCTGGCCGAGGACGGCGCCGTGGCCGGCTACGGGCTCGAGCCCAGCTGGGTGCGGCCCGCCTATCGGCTCACTTATGCGGATGCCGATGAGCTGATCGAGCTGGCCCCGCCCCAGGAGCGCTACCTCAATGAGATCCACGCCCTGATGGAGCGCCGGCGCCGCTGGCGGCTGGCCCGGGGGGGCCTCGATCTGGATCAACCCGAAGGCCGGATCCGCTGCGACGAGCTGGGGGCCCAGCTGGAGATCACCGAGCCGTCGCCCTCGCGCACGCTGGTGGCCGAGGCCATGATCCTGGCCGGTGCCGTGATCGCCCGCCACGGCCAGGAGCAGGGCCTGGCCCTGCCCTACCGCAGCCAGCTGACGGCGGAGCTGCCGCCTGAGGTGGAGCTCGCCAGTCTGCCGGCCGGCCCGGTGCGCCATGCGGCCATCAAGCGCTGCCTCAGCCGGGGACTTCTCGGCACCACTCCCGCTCCCCACTTCTCCCTGGGCCTGCCCTGTTACGTGCAGGCCACCTCACCGATCCGCCGCTACAACGACCTGCTGGTGCAGCGCCAGCTGCTGGCCCACCAGCAGGGGCAGCCGATGCTGGAGGAGGCGGAGCTGGGTGCCCTGCTGGGCGACCTGGAGGGGGCCATCCGCCAGGGCCTGCAGATCGCCCGGGAGGACCAGCGCCACTGGCAGCAGGTGTGGTTTGAGGCCCAGGAACAGCACCAGTGGCCGGGGCTGTTCCTGCGCTGGCTGCGGCCCCAGGACCGGCTCGGCCTGGTGCATCTCCCTGATCTGGCCATGGACCTGGCCGCCGAGTGCCATGGTGATCCCTGCCCCGGCGATACCCTGCTGGTGCGGCTGCAGCAGGTGGATTCCCTGCGGGACCTGCTGCGCTTCACGGCCGCGGGCTAGCTGGTTTACTCCGCCAGTTGCCGGAGGTAGTCGCGATCCACCCCTCGACGCGGGGGGCTGCGGCGCCTGAGCCCCGCGGCAGCACGCCCGCCAGGAACGCGAAGCCGACGGCATAGGCCAGCACTGAGATGGCGATCCGGAGGGTTTCCTTCACCAGCTGATCGGGCTTGATCGCCGCCTGCGCCTCGACCTGCTGCATCAGTTGCCGGGAGGCCTGCTCGGCCCGGGCCAGCAGCATGTTGCGCAGTTCGCTCATGGGGGTTCCCAGTTCGGCGGGCGAAAGGCCGGCGTTAGGGCCGAAGAGCTTCTGCACGCCGGCCTGCAGCTCCTGGTGGCTGGTGGCGGAACGGATGGTCTGGCGCAGATCATCGAGCCTCTGGGTCGACTGGCTGATCTGCTGCTGCCGGCTGCCCGTGACGGTGCTGTAGGCCCTCCAGCCGGCAAGCCCCTGCAGGGGGATCAACAGCAGGAAGCCGATCGCGGCGGCCAGGGCCCAGCGACGGCAGGCGTTGCGGCGCGCCCGCAGGCGCTGGTTGTCGGGGTCGACCCACACCGCCAGCGGAAGCAGCAGGGCACCGATCAGAGCCAGGGAGGCGCTGTTGACCAGAACGGCGATGGCCTGAAGCTGCCACTGGGGATCCAGGAGCCTGGGCGGCATGGAGATGGTGAGCACGGCGGCCAGGAACACCACCAGCAGAACAATGGATAGGGGCGCCAGCAGCCGGGAGAGGGTGGGATTTGGAGCGATGGCTGGGGTGGGGCTGCTGGTTACGGAACTGCAGAGGGAGCAGGTGGGATGGCGCCAGTCTGAAGTCCATGCCCACGCGCCATACAATGTCCCTACATACAGGCAGTCGGATGGGAAGGGACCAGGTGCTGCAGCTGCGAGCGACGGCTGAACAGAGGCAATTGATCGATCAAGCCGCTGCCGCCGAAGGCACCAGCCGCACCGAGTTCATGCTGCGCAGCTGCCAGGAGCGCGCCCGCGAGGTGCTGCTCGATCGCACCCTCTTTTCGCTCACACCACAGCAGAGCGAGGCCCTGCTCAACGACCTGCAGGACCCTGCCCTGGCCGAGCGGGATCAGGCCAACCTCGATTGTCTCCTCGCGGCACCCCGGCCCTGGCATGCGGCCCCCTGAGCCACTGGGGGACCAGCACCAGCTGGATGGATTCGATTGCGGGGAAGAAAGCCTGAACCGGTGGCTGAGGCACCGAGCTCGGCACAACGAACGGCAGGGGGTCTCACGCCCGCTGGTGGTGTGCCCTGAGCCAAGCGATGAGGTGATCGCCTACGTCTGCCTCTCTGCTGGCGCGGTCGTGCTCGCCGAGGTGCCTGGCGGTTTGCGGCGCAACGCGCCGGACCCTTTGCCCGTGGTGGTTCTGGGGCGGCTGGCCGTCGACCGGCGCCATCAGGGTCGGGGTCTCGGCCATGCTTTGGTTGCCGAAGCCATTAGCCGCAGCCTCCAGGCCCGCCAACTGATCGGGGCCAGAGCCCTGCTGGTGCACGCGATTGATGAACAGGCGGCGGCGTTCTACCGCTCCATGGGGTTCCGCCCCTCACCGATCAGCGCCCTGACGCTGCTGCTGCAACTGGGCGAAAAGGTGGAGGCCTGAGTTGATTGTGGATGTTGGAAACCTTGGGCCGCACCACCAGGCAGCTCCCCGATGGCTGCTGCACCGCCAGCAGGGGGGGCCTGCCACGGATCTTGCAGTCGATCGGCTGGACCCTCGGCGATGGTGCTGAACCGGCTCACGGGGCGCTGCTGGCAACGCTGCCGACCATCCACGCCAACCCGAAGGCGGCCGGGGTGCGCAAGGGGTTCCATGACCCCTACAGCAACTACGGGCACGACGAGGGGCTGGCGGGGGATGGGTTGAGCGAATGGCACCCGGCCTTCCTGCAGCTGGCGCCGACGCTGGAGGGATGCGCCAGAAGGTATGCGCACTACTGCCGGCACTACCGGCCACGGGCCAAGCCGGCCCGCAAATCTGGCTGGGGTAGCAGGCTGCTGCAACGGGATGGCGGCAGGGGCGGGAAGGGTGGCAGCAGGAAGGGGATGGCAGCGGGCCAGCTGCTGCTGCCGTGGGGTGGCGGTGGGGTGGATCTGCCGCTGCCGGAGGAATGGCAACGGCTGGCGGAACTGTTCCAAAGGGCCAACGGGGCCAGGGCAAGCAGCTGGGATTAGATCAGCGGGGCCACAAGTGGCTGCAGAGGGAGGAGAAAGAAGGGGGGCTGCGATGGGGAAATCGGTGCTGGTGAGATCCGGAATCAGCAGGAACAAGTTGTTCGAGCAGCCGTGGCGTGGCGCCGGCGTGCCAACCAAACAATGGCCCCCTTGCAGCGCGGCAGAGGGGACCACAGGAGGGCTGAAGGTGCCAGGTATCGCTCAGCCCGCTGGACGAGTGGGCGCAGTGGTTCTGGTAACTTTGATGCGGTTCCTCAGCTTGCGGCTGAAGCCGAAGGCGGCGACAGCACCGAAGAGGGGCAGGGGGCCTTGGAAAGACGACGCTGGTGCTGGCGAAAACGTCACGGGACCGGAAACGCTCGAGGGACAGTCCCTCGGGTCAGAACACACCCCGAAAGCCAATGATGATGGGGCCCCAAGGTCTAGGCGCGACCCACCCGGTGCCGGCCACGCATCCGCCGTGCCGTTCCCCACCCAACTGACTACCACCCCACCGCCCACGAAAAATTGAAATCCGAGCTGCGAAAGGTAGGCGCCGGCGGCAGCGCCGGTCCCTCCGTTGTTAGTCACCTTCACAACGCAAGATGAAGTTGCATCGCAGGTGTTTGGACCCTAAACAAGGTTCTCTATAAGGCCCGACACACCTGCAAAAGAGAAGGTGAAGTCGAGAGCTGATGCTGCCTGTGGAGCCAACAAGGAGGCCGTGGAAACAGCAAGGGCGGCAGCAATACAAGCTCTGAGGGCAGCTTGTTTCACACAAAATTCATTCTTATTCGCCCAATTTACACCAGAAGCCAACTGGCCACTTCGGCGGTATCGATGGGCACATTGGTTGTCCCCCTTATTTGATCCTTGCCATGGCGGTGGAGGCCGTGACGGACGTTGGTGGGGCTGCAACCGATTCCTCCCCGCAGCCTTGACTCGAGGCAAAACACCAGACGGTGTTCAGGGTCAATCCGACTGGACTGGACCAACGCATTGGCGGGCGAGCGCAGCAGGTCAACCGTTTCCATTGGGTTATCTCGACGCGATCCAGCACGGCCTTGAAGCTCTCGCGGGCCTCGAAAACGCTGGCCCCCATCTCAGGGACTGAGGTTGTAATTGCCCAGCGCCTGCTGCTTGCAGATGGCTTCGGCCTGGGGGATCGTCGCCCGGGCATTCACCTGCTCGGCCACGCAGGTGCAGGTGTCCTTCGCCAGGCCGGCCGGCACCGTCTTGCCCGCCTTGGCGAAGTCGGCGTTCACCGCCAGGGTGCAGTAGTGGATGATCAGCTGGTCGCGCATGTTGTTGAGCCCCTGGGCCAGGGCGGGCAGCGACGCCAGCAGCAGCGCCGAACCGGCCAGGGAGAGCAGCAGGGGCCGGCTGGCGGTTCCGGGGGAGTTGACGGCCATGGGCATCGAGGCTGATCCAGCCCATCCTCGCCGAGCTCAGGCCAGCAGGTAGCTGCGACGCCAGATCAATAGCACCACCATCCCCACGCAACCCAGTCCCACCGCCGCAGGGAACAACGCTGTCGTGAGCGTCAGACGCTCCAGGGACAGGAGCACCAGCAGGTTGCGCAGCACGAACAGGCCGAAGAAGCCGATCCGTTCCTGCGCCGGGTGGTGATAGGCCCGCCGCAACGTGGGGCCGAAGCCCAGCAGATCCACCACGGTGAGCACCACTACCGCCCAGAGGGGATCGGCGGTGAGGAACCAGAAGGGCAGGGCCGAGGCTGCGCCGGCCAGGAACAGCCAGTCGGTCGTGGTGATCTCCTGGTCGGCGCCATGGGCGAAGGCCAGCCAGGCGATGTGGAAGGTGATCAGGGCCGACACGGCGGTGGGCCAGGCCCCGACGCCGGCCCCCCCGGCCCTCTGGGCCAGGAACACCAGCAGCGTGGTGACGCCCCAGATCAGCCAGGAGAACCCATGGGGTCGGGTGCGACCTGAGCGGATCGAGACGATGTAAGGGAGGAAGGCCGCAAAGGTGAGGACGATGGCCGCGCCGCTGAACAGCAGCTTCACGGCACGACCCGCGACACCCGCAGCCAGGGGCCCCAGGGGTTGGCACAGCCGATCAGGGCCACAGGGGTGGGGCGATCGAGGCCCAGCAGCCAGTGGTGCAGGGCCGGCTCCAGGGTGATCAGCGGCCAGGACCCCGCCTCGCCGTGGAGCATGTAGCCGCCCTTGCCATCGGGCACCAGCTCGCCCCGCCAGAGGCGCTCGCCGGGCTCGGGGGGAGGGGCCCAGCCCGCCGGCGCCGCCAGCTCCGCGCCCGCCACCAGCTGCCCGTGGCGGTCGATCCGCTCCGGCGCCTCCAGCGCCTGGCGCTGGCGCTCGTGCCACAGGGGGTGGTGCCAGGGGGTGTCCCACAGCGGCACCACAGCAGCCGGGGCCACGGGATCAGCGATCAGGGCCTTCTGCAGCCGGCGCACCGGCAGGGCGGCCGGCTCCACTCCATCGCGCACGCACAGGGCGGCCGCCAGTCCTGCGGCCTGGCCGATGTTGATCACCAGGGGCTGCAGACGGGTGGCCCCGTTGGCCATGTGGCTGACGCCGAAGCCCTTGTCGGCCGCCAGCAGGTTGGACACCGCCCCACTCACCAGGGCGCCGTAGGGGATGGCGAAGGGCGTGCCGCTCCAGCGCCCGCCCCAGCGGCAGCTTTTGGGGGCCAGGGGCCAGTCGCTGCCGGGGTAGTGGTGATCGTTGGCGTAGTTGCCCACCGCAATGCTGCTGAGGCTGCCGTCGGCGGCGCGGCTGGGTGGGGCGATGCAGGCGCCCTGCCCCTGGGGCAGCAGATGCTGCTCCAGCACCAGCTCCCGGGCCACCAGCCGGCGGCCCTCGCGCCAGTAGGGCATCAGGGCCAGCGATCCAGAACCGCTGAGCCTTCCGGCGCTGGCCTCCTCGGCTGTGGGAAACACCGCCGCCGGCCCCAGCCAGCCGCCGCTGGCCTGGCGCAGGGCGGCGGCGAAGGCCTCGCTGTGGGCCCGCATGGACTCAAGCAGATCACACTCGGCCGCTGCGGCATCGGCGGCGCCGCCGGCAACCTGCTCGGCGAAGGCCCGCTCCAGGCCGTCGTGCCAGTCGTTGCCGTGCAGGGGCCAGTTCAGCATCACCAGCCCGCCTGGCAGGCGGCCGTAGGTGAGGGTGCGCTCCAGGCCGAAGGATTCGGTGGCCGCCGCGAACGGCTCAGGCAGGCGGGGGGGGCTGCGGCGCCAGGCCTCGGCCTCGGGGGACTGGGGTCCCTCCCGTTCGTCCAGCTGGCCAAGGCACACCCAGGTGGGCGACTGGATGGGCTGCCGCTGGAAGAAGGGATCACTGCCGAGGCGCTCAGCCGTGGGGGCACTGGGTTCCTGCCACTGCTCCTTGGCTTCCCAGCCGAAGCGGAAGGGGGCCCCGGCCAGGGGATAGAGCTCACCCCGGTCGCTGCCGTCGATCACAACCGTCGGCTGAAGGCGCCGCTGAACGCCCCGGTGCTCCACGGTCACGGCGCCGATGCGGTCACCGTCGCGCTCCACCGCCTCCAGCCGCACGCCGGACCACCAGTCCAGCCGTTCCTCGGCGGCCACCCAGCGGCGCAGGATGCGCTCGGCACTGGCGGGGCGGTAGCCGAAGCAGCTCACCCAGTTCTGATCCAGCCCCTCCGGCTCGATCCATTGCAGGGCCCTCAGCAACGCACCCCACAGGCCGCTCTGCCAGGGGCTGAGCTCATTGCCGTCCGGGGCGCACACCCCCGCGGCGCTCACCATGCCGCCGAGCCAGGGGCCGGGGGTGAGCAGCAGGGTGTCGGCGCCGGAGCGGGCGGCCTGCAGCGCGGCGGCCACACCACCGCTGCCGCCGCCCCAGACGAGCACCTCCGCCCTGCGATCGAAGCCCGTGCGCATCGGGGTGAAGGGGCCGGGGTCAGGGGGCCAGCATCCCATCCCGGGGCCATGGGTAGGATCCGGGCCCCGGGCCTGGGCCCAAGGGCGTCATGGGGGCGTCACGGGACACCCTCCTGCCGCCGGCGGACCCGGCCGACGTCGCCTGCCGATGACCTATACCCTCACCACCCCCCTCTATTACGTCAACGACCGCGCCCACCTGGGCAGCACTTACACCACCCTCGCCTGCGACAGCATCGCCCGCTTCCGGAGGCTGCAGGGCGAGACGGTCACCTTCATCACCGGCTGCGACGAGCACGGACTGAAGATCCAGCGCTCGGCCGAGGCGGCCGGCCTCACCCCCCAGGCCCACTGCGACGCCATCAGCGGCGAGTACCGCGACCTGTGGCGCCGCTGGGGGATCAGCAACGACCGCTTCATCCGCACCACCGACCCTCGCCATCGGGCCATCGTGGAGCAGTTTTTCGCCCGGGTCGAGGCCAGCGGCGATGTGGTGGAGGGCCGTCAGCAGGGGTGGTACTGCGTCGCCTGCGAGGAATTCAAGGAGGAGTCGCCGGCGGCCACCGAGCCCCACTGCTCCATCCACTTGCGCCCCCT
Source organism: Cyanobium sp. Cruz CV13-4-11 (assembly GCF_024346055.1). GTDB lineage: Bacteria > Cyanobacteriota > Cyanobacteriia > PCC-6307 > Cyanobiaceae > Cyanobium. Next base: position 313,433 of record NZ_JAGQCH010000001.1, on the reverse strand, counting down.
GGAGTGGCGTGATGAGCTGAATCTCTTCTTCCGCCTCTCCAGGTACCAGGAGCAAATCGAGCAACTGGTGGCCAGCGACGGCTTCATCGCGCCGCGCTCCCGCCGCCGGGAGGTGGAGAACTTCGTCGCCGGCGGTCTGCGGGACTTCTCGATCTCCCGCCTCGACCTGCCCTGGGGCATCCCCGTGCCCGGCTACGAGGGCCATACCTTTTATGTCTGGTTCGACGCCCTGCTGGGTTACCTCTCGGCCCTGCTGGAGCCCGGTGACCCCGCCGACCTCGGCCTTCTGGCCGAGCGCGGCTGGCCCGCCCAGCTGCACGTGATCGGCAAGGACATCCTGCGTTTCCATGCCGTCTACTGGCCGGCCATGCTGCTCTCGGCCGGCCTACCTCTGCCGGAGAAAGTCTTCGGCCACGGCTTCCTCACCCGGGAGGGCCAGAAGATGGGCAAGTCCCTGGGCAACGTGCTCGATCCCGACGTCCTGCTGGAGCGCTGCGGCGTCGATGCGGTGCGCTGGTACCTGCTGCGGGACATCCCCTTCGGCGATGACGGCGATTTCCAGCAGCAGCGCTTCAGCGATCTGGTCAACAACGATCTGGCCAACACGATCGGCAACCTGCTCAACCGCACCTCCTCAATGGCGCGGCGCTGGTTCGACGGGGCCGTGCCGCCGGCCGGGGCCGCCGCTGGCGGCGACCATCCCCTGGCCCTGCGCTGCCTGGCCTGCGCCGAGACCGTCGACAGGGCTCTCGAGTCGCTGGATTTCCGCACCGCGGCCGCTGCCATCCTGGAGCTGGCCGAGGCGGCCAACGGCTTCCTCAACGATCGCGCCCCCTGGAAAGCGATCAAGGCTGAGGAAAGCCGCGCCGGGGTGGCCGAGGACCTCTATGCCGTGCTGGAGACCAGCCGCTGGCTGGCGGTCCTGCTGGCCCCCCTGCTGCCGGATCTCTCCGGTCGCATGCTCGACCAGCTGGCCCAGCCGGCCCTTTCGCCCGACACCGGCTGGACGGCGGCCCGACACTGGGGGAAGCTGGCCTGCGGCCTTGAGCTGCCCGAGCCGACGCCGGTGCTGCACCGTCTGGAACTGGATTCCCCCCTTTGACCCCTTCCCTCCTGGCCCGTCCCTGGCACCTGGCGGCCCCGCTGCTGCTGCTGATCACGGCCTGTGGTGGCGGTGAAGTGGTCCGCGAGACGGCTCCCACTCCCTTTGTGTTCCGCTCCCTGGATCTGCGCCAGCAGGATGTCTTCGGGCGGCCGAACTGGGAGCTGAGCAGCCCGGAGGCCCGCTACGATCTGCGGCGGCGGGTGGCCCGGGCCCTTCAGCCCCGCGGCGTGATCTTCAGCAACGGCAAGCCCGCCTACCGGCTGGAGGCCTCCAGCGGAACGGTGATCAACGACGGGGCCGTGATCCTGCTGGAGGGGCGGATCCGGCTGCAGCGGCTGGGCAAAGAGCCGGTGATGATCCAGGGCTCCCGGGTGCGTTGGCTTCCCTCCCGCAACCTGATGGAGATCGACCGCCATCCGGAGGGTTTCGACCCCCACACCCGGCTCTCCGCCCAGAGGGCCACCTTCCGCCTCGACAAGGACACCCTGGAGCTGCAGGGCAAACCCCAGCTGCAGCGCTGGGCCCTGGCCTTTGACCCCTTCCGGGCCAACCCCGTCGGAGCTCCCCAGATCCTGTTGACGGTGTCCTCGGTGCAGTGGCAACCGGGCAGCGGTACCCTCACCGCCCGCGGCCCCGTGCTGGGGGAGCGGCGGCCGCCGGGCTCGGCCCCTGGCGCCCCCCTCCAGACCCTCACGGCCATGTCCCTGAACGGCAACACCCAGACCCAGCTGTTCAACCTCGGACCGCCGGTGCTGTTCAGCGACCCGGCCGTGGCCGGCGGCGCCAGCGCCCGGGGCAAGGCCCTGCAGGTGGACGCCGGCCGGCATCTGGTGCGGATCCCGTCGGGCTGCTTCCTGCAGCAGGACGGTGCCACCCTCGAGGCCCGCAGCTGCTCCTGGAACTGGCAGACCCAGGCGGTCACCGCCGATGGCTCGGTGCTGCTGCAGCGGCCCGCCAGCCGCCAGCTCACCCGCGGCAGCGTGCTGCGGGGCCAGCTCGGGGAGAAGGGCTCCGTTGTCGTCACGGCTCCGGGCGGGCAGGTGTTCAGCCAGTTCCAGGTGCCGCCGTCGACGACACCTCCACGGCCGGCTACGCCTCGCCCGAAACCTGAGCCAATTCGCCTGTGAGGCGCCGGCCCCAGCCCTCCACCCAGGTCAGATCGCTGCGGCTGAAGCAGCGCGGCGACCAGCCGCCCAGCACCAGCACCCCCTCCTGCCCCAGCGGCTGGACCAGCACGGCCGGTAGCCCAGCGGGCAGGGCGGCGAACTCCTCCCGACCCGGGTAGAGCTTCAGATCCACCAGGGAGATCGCCTTGCCGGTCGCCATGCTGCGCAGGCAGATCGCCCCCGGCCGAAAGCCACCGCTGCCCAGCAGACCCCTTTCCAGCAGGATCCGGCCGCGCCAGTGGAGCAACACCACCGCCGCCGGCGTGGCGGTCAGGAGCATCGTGCTGCCCCAGCCCAGCTCTTCGGCCAGGGCAGCGTCCAGATCAGAGGCCAGGTGCAGCCCCTCACGCCCCTCCAGGGGCACCCGCTCCGGCGCCACGGGCTCCACCCGCTGCCAGAGCAGGGCCACCAGCAGCAGCAGCACCGACAGGATGCTGCCCAGCACCGAGGCCCGCTCCAGGGAAGGGTCGAGGCTGGGGGCGGTCATCTGGTTGAGCACCACCAGGCCCAGTCCCGTCAGACCACAGGCCAGAACAACGCGGGCGGCGGCGGGCATCGCCATCGTGGAGTTCAGGTATCAAAGGACCCTTCAGGATGCCGGAACGCAGCCGCAACGGCAGACTGGTGGCGTCTCGCACGATGGTCTTGGCTTCAGTGACCTCTCTGCGCCGGTCCCTGCTCTCCTTGGTGCTGGCCCTTGTCCTGGTGCTGGTCGCTCCTGTCGCTGCCGCTTTGGCCGTGTCCGCCACCGACCTGCCCCCCCGCCCACCGGCCGAGCACGTGCTCGATGACGCCAAGGTGCTCAGCCGGGCCGGCAAGGCCGAGATCGAGCACCAGCTGGAGAGCTTCTCCGCTGAACGGGTCGATGCCCGGCTGATCACCCTCACGCGGCTCGACTACGGCCTGGGTCTCGACAGCCTGGCCAACCAGCTGCTGGAGCGCTGGACGGCCGATCCCCCGGCCGGCACCAGCCCGGATCCCCTGCTGCTGTTGCTGCTCGACACCCAGACCCGGGCCACGGCAATTGCCGTCCAGGCCCCCCTCGACCGGCAACTGCCCAGCGAGCTGCTGGACAGCACCGCCGCCACGACGATGGCCCAGCCCCTGCGCAGCGGTGATCGCTATCGCCAGGCCACCGTCGATGCCCTGCAGCGCCTTGCCACCGTTCTCCAGGGCGGTGAAGATCCGGGCGAACCCGTCGTCGAGGAGACCGCCGCCGTCGTCAGCAACATTCCCACCCGTGAGGAAACCTCCAGCAGCAACGCCTTCACCTGGGTGATCGTTCTTCTGGTGGTGGGGACCGTGGTGCCGATGCTCACCTGGTGGGTCTTCTCCCGTTGATTCCCCCGATAGCCGCCTCCCCATGGGACTGACGAACTGGATGGGCACCTTCGGGCGGGCCCAGTCTCTCGACCTGAGCTCTGATCTCGAGCGCGGCTACGAGGCCGCCCTGCTCATCCAGAGCATCGAGATGGAGCATTACAACGACCGCCCGGTGCGGCCGGAGCTGGAGCTGAGCATTCCGCGGGCGATGCAGGCCCAGTTGATCCGCCGCTTCCGGGCTGCCCTGCAGGTCTGCCGCCAGTGCAGGGAAATCCTGGCCCCCTACCGCAAGGAACTCTCCGGCCAGGAACTGCGCCAGTTCCAGCTGATCGAGACGGTCGCCGCCCGCTATGCGGTGGCACGGGAGGAGCTGCCGGCCCTCAGCCGCTCGCCGGAAATGCTGCCCCGCAGCCTGGTGAGCGTGTTCGACACGGTGCGTCGCCAGCTCGACCCGGACGCCGAGGCGAGTGTGGTGGCGGGCTTCCGCCGCCGCCGCGACTCCACCCTGGTCTCCCTGCGCATCCTGCTGCTGCTGATTCTGGTGCCGGTGCTGGTGCAGCAGGTGAGCCGCACCTACATCGTGTCGCCCCTGGTGGATCGCTTCGCCCCCGACAACGCTTTCCTCACCTACCCGAAACCCCACCTGGAGGAGCGGGCGGTCGAGAAGCTGCGCGTGTACCAGGCGGAGATCGAGTTCGATGCCTTGCTGGCGGGCAAGGCCCTGCCCAGCCGCGAGGAGCTCCAATCGGATCTGGCCAAGCGGGCCCAGGAGCTCAAGGAGGAGGCCGATCAGGAGAGCACCCATGCCATCAAGAACGTCCTGGCCGATCTCTGTGGCTTCATCGGCTTTGTGGTGATCGCCATCTTCGGGCGCCGCGATATCCAGGTGCTGCGGGGCTTCATCGATGAATTGGTGTATGGATTGAGCGACAGTGCCAAGGCATTCGCCATCATTCTATTCACGGACATCTTCGTTGGATTCCACAGTCCGGAAGGCTGGACCGTGCTACTCGATGGTGTTGCCCACCATCTCGGATTGCCGGCCAGGGAGAACTTTGTAATGCTCTTCATCGCCACCTTCCCGGTGGTGCTGGCCACGATCTTCAAGTACTGGATCTTCCGTTACCTCAACCGCGTCTCGCCCTCCTCTGTGGCCACCCTGCGCAACATGAACGGTGGCGGTTGAGTTTCCCTCCGGGGGCCATCGCCAGCCAAGCCTCACCCTCGTCAGCGGCCCCTCGCGGGGGGGAAAGAGCCGCTGGGCCGAACATCTGGCGGCCCGCAGCGGCCTGGCCGTGGTGTATCTGGCCACAGGGCCGTCCCTTCCCGACGACCCGTCCTGGCAGGAGCGGCTGCAGCGCCATCGCCAGCGGCGCCCGCCCCAGTGGGGCTGCCGTGAGGTGGGCGGTGAACTCGCTGCCGCCCTCGCCGACCTGGAACCTGCCCAGCTGGGCCTGGTGGATTCCCTCGGCACCTGGGTGGCCGCCCATCTGGACCTGGAGCCGGAGAGCTGGGCGCTCTGCTGCGCCGACCTGATCACCGCCATCCGCCGCTGCCGGGCGCCCCTGGTGGTCGTCTGCGAGGAAACGGGTTGGGGGGTGGTCCCGGCCACGGCGGCGGGATCCCGCTTCCGCGACCGGCTGGGGACGATGCAGCAGGAGCTCCAGGGCCAGAGCGAGGCCGCCTGGCTCGTCCTGCAGGGCCGCGCCATCGACCTGCTGGCCCTCAGTCAGCCCGTCCCTGCCGAGCACTGAGGGCCACGCCCCATGCCCCGCGTTGTTCTTTATCAGCCCCAGATTCCCCCGAACACGGGCAACGTGGCGCGCACCTGCGCCGCCACAGGCTCGGAGCTCCATCTGATTGAACCCCTCGGATTCACGATCAGCGACCGCCATCTGCGCCGGGCCGGCCTGGACTACTGGCCCTGGGTGTCGCTGCAGCTCCACGCCGACCTGGCCTGCTTCCTGGCGGAACGGCAGCGGCGCGGCGGCCGCCTGATCGCCCTCAGCAGCCAGGTGGAGGCGACCTACACGGAATTCCGCTTCCGAAATGACGACTGGCTGCTGTTCGGACGGGAGACGGACGGATTACCGAACGCCCTGCAGGCGACGGCCGAGGCGCGGCTCACGATCCCCATGGCCCGCCGGGCCCGCCAGGGCGAGGGGGGAGTCCGCAGCCTGAATCTCTCGGTGTCCGTTGGCATCGTGCTGTTCGAGGCCCTGCGCCAGCTGGGGCCAGACGGGGGCAGCGCGCCCTGAGATCGGATCGGAGGACTGCCGGTGTCCGGACCGAGTTGTGCCTGATGAACCTTGCTGCAGGAGGTTCATAGCGCTACTCTCTGGCCGACTCCCAGATGTTGGCTTCTCTGCCGGGTCTTGTCCGATGGATGTGAAATGCATGAAGCCTTTCCGCTTGATTCTTCCCTTTCTGCTCTCCACACCGGCCGTCGTGCCGCTCGTGGCTGTTCTGGCTGACGACACCCCCAACACGGTGTCCACCGAAACTCTCCTGGCGTCCCTGCCCACATCCGCTGATCGGGTCTGGGTCAAGGTGCGCCGCACCGTTTCCATCGAGGAGCTCTCCAGCGCCCTCGACCTTGACGAGAGCCGCCTGGCCCGTCTGAACGACGTGGATGAAGACCATCGCTTTGGCAACGGCGACTGGCTGGTGGTGCCCTCCCGGGGCAAGGAGCGCCTGGGGCGCATCGCCTCTCTCGACACCTCGGTTCAGCGCCAGTCCCCACCTGTCTCCATCCCACCGCCGGTGGAAAACGACGGTGTGGTGCGCTTTGGCGACACCGTGCTGAAGCTGGCCCAGCGCTACGGCCTCAGCGTGGCCGAGCTGGTTCGTCTGAATCCAGGTCTGGAAACCGCCCGGCTTGTGGTGGGCAGCCAGGTGCGCCTCGCCCAGTCGGCCCCCGGCCGGACCCGCATGCTGCTGGGCCTGAAACCCTCGACAAGCGGCGGCATCAGCTGGCCCGACATTCCCGACTTCGGTGAAGACCCCCAGCCCCCGTTCAACGGCGGCGGCACGGCCCCTTCGACCACCTGGATGTGGCCCACCAAAGGGGTGTTCACCTCCGGTTTCGGCTGGCGTTGGGGCCGGATGCACAAGGGCATTGATGTCGCCAACAATGTCGGCACACCGATCATGGCTGCCAAGGAGGGGCAGGTCTCCTTCGCCGGCTGGCATGAGGGCGGCTACGGCTATCTGGTCGAGATCGCCCACCCTGATGGCAGCCGCAGCCTATACGCCCACAACAGCCGTCTGCTCGTGGCCCCGGGCGACATGGTCTCCCAGGGACAGGTGATCAGCCAGATGGGCAGCACCGGCCGCAGCACCGGCCCCCACCTGCACTTCGAGATTCACCCCCCCGGCCGCGGCGCCATCAATCCGCTGCAGATGCTCCCTCCCCGGGCCTGATCCGGCTGGGGGGCTGTGAAGGTGATCGTCTAGGATCACATCGATTGGCTCGGTAGCTCAGCTGGTTAGAGCGTGGGATTCATAACCCCAAGGTCGGGAGTTCAAGTCTCCCCCGAGCCATTGTGGAGATCCCATTCCATGGGATCGACCTATTTTTGGCCGGCCATTTTCAGTCGGTTAAGTTGTCGCTACTCCAGGTCAATGGAGCCAACGGAGCGATTTGAGGGAAACCCCGGGGGGGGCTTCAGCGCATCTCGATGGCGTTGAGCCGTTCGCGGAAGCTGCGGGCATTGGCCGCCTCCTGACTTTCTGCACTTTCCTGCGATACCTGTACCGGAGCGCTCACAGGCAAGGGTGCGATCACAGGCAAGGGGGCAGGGGCAGCGGCCTGGGGAGTCTGGATGGGACGGCGGCTGCGGCCGTAACCCCCTGCCTGGGCATGGTTCTGAAGGGCCCGGGTGAGACTCTTGCTGCGGTTGGCCGCACCCACGGTTTCGCCGTCCTTGGGGCGGATCAAGGGGTTGCCCTTGAGCTCGGAGCGAAGCTGATTGATCAGGCGGAAATGACCGGTGGTGTTGTACTTACGCAGAACGGCTGGATCCCAACCCATCGCGGATTCATCGCTGACTTGACAACCATCGTACGGCCAGGCTCGGTGGGGGCAGCATGGGGGTTGATCCCGCTCCCGAGGACGGCGCCACCATGACCAGCACCGGCAGGCTCGTCGGCCTTCAGGCCCCCGACTTTCGCGCCACCGCCGTGGTGGATCAGGAGTTCCGCGATCTGTCACTGCGTGACTACCGCGGCAGGCATGTGGTGCTGTTCTTCTACCCGCTCAATTTCACCTTCGTCTGTCCCACGGAGATCACCGCCTTCAGCGACCGCCACGCTGAATTCGCCCGCCTCGCCACCGACATCCTGGCCGTCTCCGTTGACAGTCCCTACAGCCATCTGGCCTGGGTGCAGACCGAACGCAGGAGCGGTGGGCTCGGGGATGTGGCCTATCCGCTGATCTCCGACCTCAACAAGGAGATCGCCAGGGCCTACCAGGTGCTGGACGAAGGGGCCGGCACGGCCCTGAGGGGCCTGTTCCTGATCGATCCCGATGGCGTGATCCGCCACTGCACCATCAACGACCCGGCGGTGGGCCGCAGTGTGGATGAAACCCTCAGGCTGCTGCAGGCCTTCCAGTGGGTGCGAAACCATCCGGGTCAGGTCTGTCCCGCCGACTGGGGCCCGGGCGGTCGAACCCTGGCGAGCGACCCCCGGGGCAGCCGCGACTTCTTCGCCACCCTGGACTGAGGGATCAACCGAGCAGCGAGGCCAGCAGGCGGCGGCCATCGAGGCCACCGGTGATCGGGTCGCAGGCCCGCTCCGGATGGGGCATCAGGCCGAGCACGCGGCCCGTCGGATCCGTCAGGCCGGCCACATCACCCAGCGATCCGTTCGGATTGGCGACGTAGCGCAGCACGACACACCCCTGATCTTCGAGCCGCTGCAGGTCCTGCGGCTCCACCTGATAGCGCCCTTCGCCGTGGGCGATGGGCAGGCTGATCCGCTCGCCGGCGCCGTAGCCGCCCAGCCAGCGGCAGCGGCCGGGCTGCACCTCCAGTTCGCTGCTCTGGCAGAGGAAGTGCAGATCCCGGTTGCGGGTGAGGGCTCCGGGGAGCAGGCCCATCTCCGTGAGCACCTGGAAGCCGTTGCAGATGCCGAGCACCGGGCCGCCGCGTCCGGCGAAGCTGCGCACCTCCTCCAGCACCGGGGCGAAACGGGCGATGGCGCCGCAGCGCAGGTAGTCGCCGTAGCTGAAGCCCCCCGGCAGCACCACGGCCTGAAGGCCGGACAGGTCGCGCTCCTCATGCCAGAGGAAGCGCACCGGGATGTCGAGACAGCCCTCCAGGGCCCAGGCCACATCCCGGTCACAGTTGGAGCCGGGAAACACAACAATGCCGACGGTCATCGATCCGCTCCCCTCAACCCGCTTCGGCCAGATCCAGCGACCAGTCCTCGATCACCGGATTGGCCAGCAGTCGGTCGCTGAGAAGCTCAAGTCGGGCCTGGGCGGTGGCCCGGTCCGGCGCCTCCAGATCCAGTTCGATCGCCTTGCCGATCCGCAGCCGTTTGACCCCCTCCACCCCGAGCCGGGCGGCGGCGGCCCGGGTGGCCTCCCCGGCGGGATCCAGCACGGAGGGTCGCAGGGAGACCTGAACGCGGGCGTTGAAGAGCGGCACCGGGGGCACGGACGTTTGTTAAATCTTGGCAGCACGCCCCACCAGGCTTTCCCCGGCTGACCAGCCTGGAGATGGTCCCATGTTCCGCTGGCCGTGGCGCCTTCCCTGCGGAGGTTTCTGCTGGATCTGCTTGGCCCCCGCCTGCTGGCCTGGCTGATGGGTCTCACCGTGGCCTGTGCCGCCCTGCAGGCCAATCCCCTGCCGGGCCTGGTGTCGTTGCAGTGCCGCCTGGCGGATGGACCCTGGCAGGACTGCCACATGCAGGTGGAGACGATGGGACTGCACTGGTTCCTGCTGGTGGGCGGGCAGCGGATCGAGTTCCGCCACGACGGTCGGGGCAAGGTGACGATGCTCAAACCCAGCGGCGGCTGGCAGCCGGTCAACAGCCGCTGGGTGGAGAACACAGACCTCTGCTGGGATGGGGTCTGCGCCAGGGGGGACATCCCCCTCGACTGACCGGGGCAGACGGGGTTCAGAGGCGATCGAGGGCCTGGCGCAGGGGGCCCGCGGCTCCGGCGGTGGCCAGCACCACCAGCTCCAGGCCATCGGTGTCCTGATCGCCGGGGACTCCAGCGGGCTCTTCGGCGGCTGGGGTAGCGGCACTCGCCTCGTACCAGCACTCAAGCCGACGGCCCACCCCCTGGATCTGCAGCGGCAGCTTCTTGCCGGCCTGGAGCAGTCGGCCCTTGAGCCGCACCACCGGATGCTCGATCAGCAACCGTTGCAGTTCCGCCTCCAGGACGGCCCGCTGCCAGCGGCCCGAGCGGCGCAGCAGCAGGGATTCCATCGCCACGTGGGCATGGTCGTGGTGATCGTGGTCGTGATCGTGGTCGTGATGCGTGTGCGCATCGACCTCCTCCCTGCCGGGGCCATCCAGCACCAAGGTGGGATCAAGGCGGCCCCGGGCCATCGGCAGCACCACGGTGCCGGGGCGCAGCCCAGCCGCCAGGCTGGTCTTCACCCGCTCGAAGGCCTCCGGCTCCAAGCGGTCGGCCCGGCTGACCAGCACCAGATCGGCCGCACCGAGCTGGTCGGCGAACAGATCCTCGATGGCGCTGATGTGGTCGAGGCTGGGATCGGCCTGGCGCTGGGCCTCCACCGCGGCGGCATCGCCCACCACATGGCCGGCGGCCAGAGCCTCCCCGTCCACCACCGTGACCACCCCATGCACGCGCGTGCGGCTGCGGATCTCCGGCCAGCCGAAGGCGGCCACCAGGGGTTCGGGCAGGGCCAGGCCACTGGTCTCCACCACGATGCCGTCGAGGCGGTCGGCGCGCTCGAGCAGGCGGGTCATGGTGGGCAGGAACTCATCCTGCACCGTGCAGCAGAGGCAGCCGTTGGCGAGTTCCACCAGACGGTCGTCGAGCTCCTCCTCCGGGCAGAAGCCGCAGGAGGCGATCAGGTCGCCGTCGATGCCCACCTCGCCGAACTCATTGACCAGCACGGCCAGGCGCAGACCGCTCTCCAGCAGCAGGTGGCGCAGCAGGGTGGTCTTGCCGGCCCCCAGGAAACCGGTCACCACCGTGACCGGCAGGCGTCTGGAGCGGGTGGCCGTCATCAGAACAGAGGCAGAGACAGCATCGAAACCTAGGGGAGGCGCCGCTGCCGGGATCAGCGGCAGCCGAGGCTCTCGCTGGTGGCCACACCGGTGACGGGGTGGCGGCCGGACGCGCGGGCGCAGAGGGCCTTCTGCTCGGGCAGGTCGAGAACCGCATCACTGAAGTCGGCCCCATCGATCTGGGCATCCCGGAAGCGGCTCTGCATGAGCATGGCGTTGCGGAACTGGGCCCCGCGCAGGTCGGCACCATCGAAACGGGTGGCGAAGGCCACGACGTCCTCGAGATCGGCGCCGCGCAGATCCGCCTGGCGCAGGTTGGTGGAGTTGAACACCGCTCCGCGCAGATCGGCCTCACGCAGGTCGAAGCCCTCCATGGAGGCCTTGAGGAATTCCTGTTGCTGCAGGTTGCGTCCGCGCAGATCGGGATCGAGATCCTGGAAGGAGCGCTGGGCCCGCAACTCCGGGGCGGTGATCGCCAGCACCGGAGCTACGGGCAGCACGGTCCAGCACAGCAGCAGAGCGATCAGGGTCCCCAACAGGGGGGCGATCCGGCGGCCGATGGCGACAAAGGACTGGAAGCTGGGGGCCATGCCACACCGGTACGCTGCCGGTTCAAGCTATGGCAGACGCAGCCCGTCATGAGCATGTCCCTGCGGGTGGTGGTGCCCCCCCATCCCCTCATCGGCCACTGGCTCACCCTGCTGCGGGATGGCGCCACCCCGTCGCCCCTGTTCGCCACCGCGATGGCGGAACTGGGCCGCTGGCTCACCTACGAATGCCTGCGTGACTGGCTGCCCCATCGCTCCGTGACGGTCGAGACGCCCCTGGGCCGCAGCGATGGCCAGGTGGTGGATCCGGAGATCCCCCTGCTGGTGATTCCGGTGCTGCGGGGGGGGCTGGGCCTGTGGCAAGGGGCCCAGACGGTGCTGCCTTCCGCCCAGCTGGCCCACGTGGGGATCGAGCCCTGCGGGCCGGAGCACAAGCCCCACTGGTTCCTGGATGATCTGCCGGCCACCATCGATCCCCGCAGTGGTGTGCTGGTGTTCCTGCCCTGCCTCGCCAGCGGCTCGATCCTGCTGGCCCTGCTCGACCGGCTCCAGGGTCTTGGTGTGGAGGGCCAACGCCTGCGGGTGATCACGGCCCTGGCGGCCAGCCCCGGACTGCAGGTCGTCGGGGAGCGCCACGGGCAGCTCACCATCTATTGCGCCGGCATCGACCCCGAAGTGAACGACAGGCACCTTGTCGTGCCCGGCTTCGGAGAGGTGAGTGAACGGCTGTATGGAATCGCCTCCGCCTCTGCCTAGGCTGGGTTTTCCCTTCCGGGCTCACCAACGCTTGCAGGTTCATGGCTGATACGAGGGAGCAATCGTCCGCCGGCGGAATCGTGTTGCTGGCGGCGGCCGCCGGCGCGGTGGCCGGAGCCGCGGGCCTCGCGGCCTGGCTGCTCCGCCGTGCCGAACGGCGGCACCTGGTTCAGCGTCAGCTGCGGATGCTGCGCGTTTCAAGGTTGGCGGAGGCCAGCGGCGAGCCGGTGGGCCGTGACCAGCTTCACGACCGCGTCCAGAAGCTCAATCAGGCGATCGACGAGGTGCGCCGCCAGCTGGAGCAGCTGCAGCCCCAGCCCTGAGGGCGCAGGCCCCTCGGTAGGTTGCTGCAGATCCGATCCACCCCGGCCATGCTGCGCTCCGACGCCATCACCAAGGGCCTTCAACGCTCCCCCAACCGGGCCATGCTCCGGGCCGTGGGCTTCGGGGATGGGGATTTCGGCAAGCCGATCGTGGCCATCGCCAACGGCTACAGCACGATCACGCCCTGCAACATCGGCCTCAACGACCTGGCCCGGCGGGCCGAGCAGGCCGCCCGCATCGCCGGAGCGATGCCCCAGATGTTCGGCACCATCACCGTCAGCGACGGCATCTCGATGGGGACCGAGGGCATGAAGTATTCGCTGGTGTCGCGCGAGGTGATCGCCGACTCGATCGAAACCGCTTGCAACGCCCAGAGCATGGATGGCCTGCTGGCCATCGGCGGCTGCGACAAGAACATGCCTGGCGCCATGCTCGCCATGGCCCGCATGAACATTCCGGCGATCTTCGTGTACGGCGGAACGATCAAGCCGGGGAAACTGGGGCCCTGCGATCTCACCGTGGTGAGTGCTTTCGAGGCGGTGGGGCAGTTGTCGGGCGGCCGCATCGATGAGGCGGAACTGCTGGCGATCGAGAAGAACGCCTGCCCCGGCGCCGGCAGCTGCGGCGGCATGTTCACCGCCAACACGATGAGCTCGGCCTTCGAGGCCTTCGGGCTGAGCCTGCCCTACAGCTCCACCATGGCGGCGGAGGATCCGGAGAAGGCCGACAGCGCCGCCCGCTCCGCCGAGGTGCTGGTGGAGGCGATCGCCGCCGACATCCGGCCCCGTGATCTGCTCACCCGGGAGGCCTTTGAGAATGCCATCGCCGTAATCATGGCGGTGGGCGGCTCCACCAACTCGGTGCTGCACCTGCTGGCGATCGCCCGCACCGCCGGCGTGCCGCTCACGATCGACGACTTCGAGACGATCCGCCAACGGGTGCCGGTGATCTGCGATCTCAAGCCCAGCGGCCGCTTCGTGACCGTGGATCTGCACCGGGCCGGTGGTATCCCCCAGGTGATGAAGCTGCTGCTGGAGGCCGGCCTGCTGCACGGCGACTGCCGCACGATCGAGGGGCGCAGCCTGCACGAGGTGCTCGCCGACGTGCCCTCCGAGCCTCCTGCCGACCAGGAGGTGATCCGGCCCCTCTCCAACCCCCTCTACGCCCAGGGCCACCTGGCGATCCTGCGGGGCAACCTGGCCGAAGAAGGCAGCGTGGCCAAGATCAGCGGTGTCAAGAATCCGGTGATCACCGGCCCGGCGCGGGTGTTCGAGAGCGAGGAGACCGCCCTGGCCGCCATCCTCGAGAAGCGCATCAGCGCCGGCGATGTGGTCGTGATCCGCTACGAAGGGCCGGTGGGCGGCCCCGGCATGCGCGAAATGCTGGCCCCCACCGCCGCGATCATCGGCGAGGGGCTAGGTGATTCGGTGGCCCTGATCACCGATGGCCGCTTCTCGGGCGGCACCTACGGCATGGTGGTGGGCCACGTGGCCCCGGAAGCCGCCGTGGGCGGCACCATCGCCCTGGTGCAGGAGGGCGACAGCATCACGGTGGATGCCAGGCAGCGCCTGATCCAGCTCAACGTGGCCGACGACGAGCTGGCCCGGCGCCGCAGCACCTGGACCAAGCCCGCACCCCGCTACCGCACCGGCGTGCTCGGCAAGTACGCCCGCCAGGTGAGCAGCAGCAGCCTGGGCGCCGTGACCGACCAGCCCCCGGACTGATCAGCGGCCATCAAGCCAGTCTTAAGAAAAACGCAAGACGCGCATCCTGATGCAGACCTGCACTGCCGTCGCCGTCGCCACGCTGCTGACCACAGCAGCCTGAATCGCTGTGCAGTCCTCGCCTTTCGCCCTCACGAGGTACCCGTTGCGGCTGAAAATGTGGCACCCAAACATGGGTAAATCAGCCTAGATCTGTGGTGTAGCAGCAATGAACCCATGCGAAGCCAATCAACGCCAGGCCCCTTCCTGCGACCTGTGCGTGTCACCATCACGATTCCTTACAACGCTTACCAATCCCTGATTGAGCGCAGCAATCAACAGGGACGTTCCCTGTCCAATCTCGCCGCCTACCTGCTGGAAACATCGCTGCAGGCCTTCCCTCCCCACGACCACTATCAGAACCGTTCTGAAGCCATGGATGGCTTCCAGCGTCATTCCTGAGGGCAGCGCTCCCGGCCCTTACTCCGGCCGGGATTCCCGCAACAGCTGGGACGGCTTGACGTGAAAGCGCTGCTGGAAATCCACACTGAACAGGCCAAGGGAACGGTATCCGCACTCCTTGGCGATGCTCCCCACGCTGTCAGTGGCCGTGGGATTCTCCAGCCGCCGCCTGGCCAGGTCGAGACGCTGATTCTTGATCCACTGGGTGGCACCGCAGCCCATGCGTTCAGCGAAGGCATACTGCAGGGCCCGGCGTGAATAATGGCTCCTGGACTCCAGGATGGTCAGCGTCAACGAACTGCCGAGATTCTGCTTGATGTAATCAATCAGTTCATCGAAGGCATCCCTACCCTGCCGCTGGCGGTACCGCAGCCGATCGAGGGATTTCTCTTCACGCAGATCCGGCAGCAGCATCGCCGCCATCAGCCGGTGGATCTGGTCATCAAGCTGCAGGGACTCAAGCAGACCCCGCCCGTACCCGGCGAGCTGCCCGGCCATGTCCAACGTTTGTCGCAGGGCCGCCAGAAGGGACGGGGCGGACGGATTCTCCGGCGGGCTCCAGCCATGGGCCTGGTCCAGGATCTCCTGCCAGCCCTCCGGTTGCTGGTGATACCCCCCCATGCTGAGCGCGGCCTGGAGGAGTTGCTCGTCGGACAGGGCGAAGGCCACGGCGGACGAGAGGGACGTCTCCATCGTGCAGGGGGCCTTCGCCATCAACAGACAGCAGCCATTGCCGCAACGCCAGGTGCGGGAGGCCTGGCGCAGGCGCTGCTCCCCACCGAAGCCGAACAAGGCGATGCGGTCGCGGTGATCGCTGAAGGCGGCGCGCATCGGCCTGGCCGTCCAGGCGGAAACCAGCATGGTGCCGAGATGAAAGTTGGTGCCGTAGAACCACCAGGTTGCGGCAGATTCGAGTGGCTGCAACTCCATCAGGGGCAACGCTTCCTGCAACAACGATGCACAGGCCCGTGGATCCTCGATGAGCTCCGGATGCTGCAGCAGGGGATTCGAGAAGCGAGCAGACTCGTGATGCCGCTGATTGGGGAAATCGTCATCGCTGGACATCGGGTGATCCACCTCTTTTCCGGCGCAAGATCTATTGTAGCACGATTCAGGTTGACTCCACGCCGTCGACATCGATCCTCACAGCAAGGTTAATCCTGCTGCTTTGGTCTTTCTTTGTTGTGTTCAGTGGACCAGGCTGACTTTCACTTCGACACCGAATGCAACGAGACGCCTGATGTTCTCCACTTCCCTATCCCGTCTGCCATGAAGTCATCTGAACAGAATCAAGAGGAGCCAATTAAATGCTATGGGCGCCAGCGTCAGAACCAACGCTGGAACGATCTTGTCTCAAAGAGTCCAAGTGTTCTGCGGGTAAACTCCTTTCCACCCCTTCTTCGCCTGCCTGCGGATGGAAGAATCCAGTGATCCAGAGTCTTCACCTACGCCATCCCCGCCATTGCCTGCCGATGCCGTTCCATCCTCGGGGACAGCTGGCGAGCCTGAAGCAACATCTACAGAGTCACTGATGCATCTTGTGGGCATCGGCGCATCGGCAGGCGGGCTGGAGGCGCTGCAACAGCTTCTGGGCAGCCTCGCCTCCGGCGGCAATGTGGCCTATGTCGTGGCCCAGCACCTATCACCCGACCACGGCAGCCTGATGGTCGATCTGCTCTCTCGGGTCACGGCCTTGCAGGTGCTCAAGGCGGTGGATGGGGCCCTGTTGCTGCCCGGCACGATCACGGTCTGTCCACCCAATCACGACATCCGCGTTCAGGGCGACCGGGTGACCCTGGCGGCGCCCGAACCGCGCTTCGGCCCCAGCCCCAGCATCGATCGTCTGTTCGAGTCGATCGCCGACCACTTGGCGGAGCGGAGCGCGGCCGTGGTCCTCTCGGGCACCGGATCCGATGGGGCCCGTGGACTCAGGGCCGTCCGTGCCGCCGGCGGCCTCACCATCGCCCAGACCCCCGAGAGCGCCCGCTTCGATGGCATGCCCAGGGCCGCCATCGCCATGGGTGGCGCCGACCTCATCCTCGATCCGGTCGCCATCGGTCAGCACCTCTGCGACCTGATGCATTCCGGTGACGACTGGGTGGAGCGAGGCAGACCTCTGCCGGAGGCCGTGAACATCAGCAGCGCCATGGAGCTGCTTCAGCACAACTGCGGCATCGACTTCAGCCAGTACAAGGACTCCACCCTGCAGCGTCAGCTGTCGCGGCGGATGGCACTGCGCCAGGTGGACACCATGGAGCAGTACCTGCAGCTCCTGGCGACCGACAAGCAGGAGTCGTTGGCCCTGGTCCACAACCTGCTCGTCACCGTGACGTCCTTCTTCCGGGACCCCGAGTCGTTCGCGACCCTCGGGGAGCTGCTGCAGGCCTATGTGGCCCAGCGCACGCGCAGGGATCGCCTCAGGGTGTGGGTGCCGGGCTGTGCCACCGGAGAAGAGGTCTATTCCATCGGCATGCTGATCAGTGAGGTGCTCGGCCATCCCCAGGATCTGACCCGTCACCTCAAGATCTTCGGCACCGATCTCGATGAGGAAAGCCTCGCCTTGGCGCGCCGGGCCACCTACCCGTCGACCACCCTCATGGCGCTCCCCGACCCCCTGCGGGAGCGGTTCGTTGTCCCCCACAACGGCGAGATGCAGATCTGCGAAGGCCTGCGTAACTGCGTCGTGTTCGCCCGTCACAACGTGGCGGTGGATCCCCCCTTTCCGCGCCTGGATCTGATCTGCAGCCGCAACACCCTCATCTACTTCACCCCACCCCTGCAGGAGCGGGTTCTGAGCCTGTTTCGCTTCGGTCTGCTGCCCTCAGGCCTGCTCTTCCTGGGGCGCACCGAGTCCCTCGGCACCAGGAACCAGGGGTTCGCGGTGGCCAATGCCGAGCACCGCATCTTCTATCGCACCGGGGAGCAGCAGCCCAGCCGCCATTCCACGTTCACCCAGCCCGCCCAGCGGACCACCCAGCTGTTCAGCCCGGTCGGCCGCATCTCGATCCTGCGGGAAACCGTGGTCGAGGAGCACGTCGCCACCCTGGAAGCCCTGGTGCGCAGCAGCTGTCCCCCTTGCGTGGTCCTCGATGAAGCCCATGAACTGGTGGAGGTGATCGGCGACGTCAGCCCCTACTGCCGACTCCCGGAGGGCCGGATCTCCAGTGCCGCGACCACCTTCCTGCTGCCTGAGCTGCAGGCCGAGGCCCGCGCCATCCTGCTGCTCGTCCGGGCCGATGGCCAACCGGTCCGCAGCCGGGTGCTGAGTCTTCCCAACTTCAGTCTCAGCCTGCGGCTGGAGGCACAACCCCTGGAAGTGAACGAGCGTCGGCTGACGCTGCTGAGCTTTCTGCCTGGACAGGCGGAGGGTCCGGAGTCCGCCGCCGATGGCGAGCCGGTCAGCCGGGCGCCGGACTTCGATCAGCAGATCGCCCGGCTGGAAAAGGAGCTCCTCACCAGCCATGACACCCTGCGGCGCTCGATGGCCGACCTCGAGGGGGCCAACGAAGAACTAGAAGCTTCCACCGAAGAGCTGCAGGCCTCTTCCGAGGAGCTGCAGTCGTCGAATGAGGAGCTGGAATCCTCCAACGAGGAACTGCAGGCCACCAACGAGGAACTGGCCACCCTCAACCAGCAGCTGCGGGCCAGGAGCGAAGAGCTGCAGCTGCTCAGCTCCGACCTGGAGAACATCCAGATCTCCCTGAACCAGGGCATGGTGATCGTTGACCGGGACCTGCGGATCACCCGCTACACGCCGCTGGCGGTGCGCGTCTTCGCCCTGGTGGAAGGAGACATCGGCCAGCCCCTGCTCGGCATCCCGACCACGGTGGACCTGCCCGGTCTGCGCGGGGCCCTGGGGGAGGTGCTGGCCGGTGCGTCCCGGCGCAGCATCGAGGCGGTGAACGAGGACATCGCCTACCTGGCCCAGGTGTTGCCCTACCAGGAACAGGATGGCCAGCGCCGCGGGGCCATCGTCACCCTCACGGACGTGTCTGAACTGCTGGCCCTGCGCCAGGCCGCCGAGGCCTCACTGGATTCGTTTTCCAGCCTCACCGATGCCCTCGACGAGGCGGTCTGGAAGCGGGATGACTCCCTGCATCGTCTGCTCTATGTCAGCAAGCGCATCCTGCCCCTGACAGGCTGGACTCCGGCCGAGCTGTTCTCCCGATCGGAACTGCTCGATGACGCCATCGATCCGGCCGATCGCGAGCGGGTCTGGGCCAGCCGCAACCTGAAGCAGGGGAGCTGGTCGGTGGAGTACCGGATCCTCCGCCGCGATGGCCAGCGCCGTTGGGTGAAGGAGAACGCCAGGGTGCTCAGCGAGGGCATGGATCGCTACGTGGTCGGCACCCTGGCGGACGTGACGGAGCAGCGCCAGGTCGAGAAGCATGACAAGGACCTCAGTGTTCTGCTCGAGACCCTGGTCCGCAGCCCCAGCTTCGCCCTGGCGGTGTTCGACGCCAACCAACGGGTGGTGATGGTCAATGGCACCCTCTGCGAACGCATCGGCTTCGATCGCGACAGCCTGGTGGGCTCACCGGCGTCGCTCTTCTGCACCCTGCCGGAGGAGGTATGGGCGATCAAGGGCAACGAGGTTCCGGCTGGTGAGGCGCTGTTGCGCAGCGAGAGCCTCCCCCTGCGGCACCGGGATGGCCGCACGATCCAGGCTCTGGCCGAGCTCTGGAGCCTGCCATCGTCGATGGGGATCGGGACCTTGCTGGTGGTGCTGCCGACGGCTCAGCCCTGATCGGGCCGCAACAGGGCCCTGAGGCGGCGGGCCAGGGCCTCCAGCGGCCCGCCCTGGGGCGGACAGCTGCTGCGCAGGCCCGTGGCCCCATCCATCCAGACCGGATGGCTCCCCTGCCACAGCAGCGGTTGGTCGTCCCTGTGGCACCAGGCGAGAGTGAGGTTGAGCGCGTCGCCGCTGCGGTAGATCTCGAGCTCCAGATCCTCCGCCGGGACCCGCTCCCCCTCGGCTGTGCGGGCCTCCAGGCGCAGGCAGAGGTCGAGGCTGTCCCCCGCCTCGGCAGCCTTCTCCCCAGCGTCGGCCAGGTCGGGAAGCACCACCGCATGGCGCAGGGGCTTGCGGCAGAGGTCGGCCGCCGCCGCCACCAGCCGGCTCAGGTCGGTGTTGGCGCTGCCGATCGGGGCCTCAGGCGACGGCATCGATCGCCATCAGCTCCAGGAGAAGAGGGCCAGCGCGGAAGCCGGGATTATCGGTGCCGTCGTCGCCGAACTTCGAGTGCAGGATCTGCAGCCGGGTGATGCGAGCGGGGTCGAAGCACAGCGGCAGGCCCATGGGCAGGGCCTCAATCGGCTTGGCCCGGATGGAGGGACGCAGCTGAGCAAAGGGAATGCGCAGCCGGCAGGGTCCGTCGGCGGCGGTGGCGAAGTTGGCCACCCAGCGCACCCCACCGGGAATCAGTTCGGTGAGGCCCGCCACCCCATCGGCGCAGGCGACGGCCAGCTTGTAGTGGCGCCCATCCCCCTGCAGCTCCAGTTCAAAGGCGGCCTGATCGGAGAGATCCAGCGGCGGGGAGAACACCGGCGAGCGGCAGCTCACGAAGCCACCGCCCTGCTCCACCACCACCGCCTCCAGCCGCAGACCACTGCTGCTGACCGTGCAGCTGCCGCTGCTGCGGCCGCCCATCACGGTGTCATTGAGGGCATGCCAGCCACTGAAGCCATCCCCACGGATCACCTGCATGGGCACCTCAGCGGGGGGGGAGGCCCGCGGCGGCGGCGGCATCGGCAAGGATCACCACCTCGGAGGCCGGCCGCACCAGCCGGGCGGGGGTGCGCTCGGCGGGCTCATTCGGATCGAGCAGCCGGGCGAGCGCCTGGCGTTTGCCGGCGCCGCTGACCAGAAAGATCACCCGGCGGGCGGCCGAAAGCACCGGCGCGGTGAGGGTGATGCGGGGCAGCCCCTTGCCTTCGCCGATGGTGACGGCACGGTCGCTCACTCCGGGGGCTGCCGTGCCGGGAAACAGGGAGGCCGTATGGCCGTCGTCGCCGAGGCCCAGCAGGATCACATCGAAGCGTGGCAGCAGGCCGGGGCAGATCAGCGCCAGCTCCGCGGCATAGGCCACGGCACTGTCCTCCGGATTGGGGCGGTCGGTAGGCACCGGATGGAACCGGGCCCGGCTGGCGGGCGGCTGGGCCAGCAGCGTCTCCCGCAGCATGCGGGCATTGCTGGAGGGGTCGTCGGCGCTCACCCAGCGCTCATCCCCCAGGAGCACATCGACCCGCTCCCATGGCAGATGCTCGCCCCCCAGACGCCCGTAGGCCGCCCGGGGGGTTTCGCCGCCTGCCAGGGCGATCTGGGCCCGGTCCCGCTCGGCCAGGGCCAGGTCGATGCCGGCGGCGATCTGTTCGGCCGCCTGGCGGGCCAGCGCCTCGGGGCTGGCGGCGACGATCAGGTGATAGCGGGTGCTGGGTTCGGTCAATCGAGCCATTCGGTATGGAACGCGCCGGGGCGGTCCGTGCGTTCATAAGTATGGGAGCCGAAGCAGTCCCGCATCGCCTGCACCAGGTTCTGGGGCAGACGGCCGCTGCGGTAGCTGTCGATGTAGTCGAGGGTGCTGCTGAGGCAAGGCACGGGAATGCCGGCCAGGGCCGCCCCGGCCACCACCTGGCGCAGGCCGCCCAGGCGCTGGTTGACCTGGGCGGCGAACCAGGGATCCAACATCAGGTTGGGCAGGGACGGATTGGCGCCATAGGCGTCCTGGATGCGTTGCAGGAGCCGGGCCCGGATGATGCAACCCCCCTTCCAGATCTGGCCGATGGCCGAGAAGTCGAGGCTGTAGTCGTGCAGTTTCGAGGCCTCCTGCAGCAGGGCCATGCCCTGGCCGTAGCTGGCGATGCAGGCCAAGATGCAGGCATCCCGCAGCGGTGCCATGCCGGTGGCCGGCTCGCCCAGGGGGAAGCTGTGGGGGGCAGGCCCATGCAGCACCGGTTCGGCCGCCAGGCGCTCGCTGCGCAGGGAGCTCAGCACCCGGGCGTTGAGGGCGGCGTAGATGGTGGGCACGGGCACGCCCATCTCCAGGGCGCTGACCACGGTCCACAGGCCGGTGCCCTTCTGGCCGGCGGCATCGACGATCAGCTCCACCAGATCACCACCGCTTTCGGGATCCTTGGTGCGCAGGCACACCTCAGTGATCTCGACCAGGAAGGAGGCGAGCTCTTCGGTCTGGTTCCAGCCCCCCAGCACGTCGGCCATGGCATCGCCATCGAGGCCGCCGATGCGCTTCATCAGGTCGTAGGCCTCGGCCAGGATCTGCTCGATGCCGTATTCGATGCCGTTGTGGACGGTCTTGACGAAGTGGCCGGCGCCGCCTGGGCCGATGTAGGTGACGCAGGGGCCGTCCTCCACCTGGGCGGCCATCTTCGTCACCAGGCTTTCGATGGCGTCGTAGGCCGCCTTGGTGCCGCCGGGCATCATGCTCGGCCCCTCCAGGGCCCCCTTGGCGCCCCCCGAGACGCCCATGCCGATGTAGCCGAAGCTCTTGCTCTCCAGCTCAGCCGCCCGCCGCTCGGTGTCGGTGTAGAGGGAGTTGCCGCCGTCGATCAGCAGATCACCTTCCTCGAGCAGGGGCGAGATGCTGGCGATGGTGGCGTCGACCGGAGCGCCCGCCTTCACCATCATCAGGATGCGGCGGGGGCGCTCCAGCGCCGCCACGAACTCCTCCAGGGTGGCGGCGCCGACGATGTCCTTGCCGGCACCGCGACCGGCCAGGAAGTCCTCGGTCTTGGCGTAGGTCCGGTTGTAGACGACGCTCGAAAACCCGTTTCGCTCTGCGTTGAGGACCAGATTCTCACCCATCACGCCAAGGCCGATGAGTCCGAAATGCGCCTTGCCCATAGGACCGAGGTTCCTTGATTCGTTGGCAGTGTGGCCAGCGTTCGGCGGCTCGTCGGTCTCCTGGGGAGGGATGTCAGCAACTGCTGGCCCAGCCCTCCCCCCGAAGCGAGCGTCAGATGACCGTGCCGTCGGCGATCGTGCCGTTTTTCACCACCACGACGATGCCGTTGCGGATGTAGAAGTTGAGCTCCGGCCGATCGGCCTCCTCCACCCGGTCCTTGTTGACGATGGTGACGTCACGGCCGATGCGCACGTTCTTGTCGAGGATGGCGCCTTTCACCGTCGTCCCCCGGCCCACCCCGATCGGTGTGCCGCCCCGCTCGTGCAGCACCAGCCGCTCCTCCGAGGACTCGAAGAAGTCGGCCCCCATCACCAGGGTGTCCTGGAGCACCACCTCGTCTTCGACGCGGGAGCGAACCCCCAGGACACAGTGGTGGATGCTGCAGGCCTTGAGCAGGGAACCTTCACCGATGATCGACTGGGTGACCTGGGCGTCCTGCAGCTTGCTGGGGGGCAGGTAGCGGGGCCGGGTGTAGATGGGGAACTTCTCGTCATAGAAGGAGAAGGCCGGGTTGGGTTGATCCGTGAGGGCCAGGTTGGCCTCGTAGAACGCCCCGATCGTGCCGATGTCCTCCCAGTAGTCATCGAACAGGTACGTCTGCAGATGGTCCCCTTCCCGCAGGGAGGTGGGGATGATCTCCTTGCCGAAATCCGTCGACTCCGGATGGCTGGCCAGCAGGTTGAACAGGGTGCTGCGGTTGAAGACGTAAATCCCCATCGACGCTAGGAAGGGCCGCTTGACGGCCTCCTCGGCGGAGAGGCCCAGGCTCTCGGTGTTGACCCGCATCGCCTCAAGGGCGTCCCCCTTGGGCTTCTCGCTGAACTCGAGGATGCGGCCGTCGGAGGAGGTCCGCATCAGGCCGAAGCCTTCGGCCTGGGCCCCATCCACCGGCAGAGCACCGACGGTCAGATCGGCGCCGCAATCGATGTGGTGCTGCACGAACTTGCTGTAGTCCATCCGGTAGAGCTGGTCACCGGAAAGGATCAGGTAGTGGTCGACGTCCCACTCCTGGAACAGCCACTGGTACTTGCGCACCGCATCGGCAGTGCCTTCGAACCAGCTGGGGCTGTCGGGGGTCTGCTGGGCGGCCAGCACCTCCACGAACCCCTGGCCGAAACCGGCGGAGAGGTTGTAGCTCATCGTCAGGTGACGGTTGAGCGACGCGCTGTTGAACTGGGTCAGCACGTAGATCTTGTTGATCTCCGAGTTGATGCAGTTGCTGATGGGAATATCGATCAGGCGGTACTTGCCCGCGAGGGGCACGGCGGGCTTGGCCCGCATCTTGGTGAGGGGGTAGAGGCGCGTTCCCGCCCCGCCTCCCAGAATGATGGCCAGAACGCGTTTCATGAGCCCGCTCCTCGTTCCTTGGCTGGGCAGACCGTACTGGAGCGTGGTGACGGGGAGCGAGGCGCGGCGGCAACTCGGTTCATGTTCCGTTGCAGTGGTGAATGGGGCTGGGGCCGGGTGATCCCGGGGACGGGGGGCTCAGGCCTCCGGTGGGTCGTCATGAAGCTCAAAGAGATCCCGCAGCACCCCCATCGACGCCAGGCGCTGCTGGCGGGGCTGGGGCGCCCGCAGCTTGGTGACAGGGGTGTGCAGGATCTTGTTGATGATCCCCTTGCTGAGGGCTTCAACCACCTTCCTCTCCCTGGCGGAAAGGTCGGGGCCCATCCGACTCAGGGCCTTCTGAAGCTCCTGTTCACGGATGTCCTCCAGCTGGAGGCGCAGGCGGTTGACCAGGGGAACCGCCTCAAGGCCGTCCCACCACTCCAGGAACAGGCGTGATTCCTCGGCCAGCAGCCCCTCGGCCTCAGCGGCCATCTCCCTGCGGGCCTCCTGGTTGCGGGCCACCACCTCCTGGAGATCGTCGACATCGAAACTGTCGACACCCGGCAGCTCGTCCGCATCCGCGCTGATGTTGCGGGGCACACCGATATCGATGAGCATCAGACTGGAGCGGCGATTCAGCCCCTCCAGCCGGCGGGCCGTGATGATCGGCTCCTCGGCGCCCGTGCTGGTGAACACCAGGGAGCAGGTGCTCAGGCAGTGGTCGAGGTCGTCCAGGGGACGGCACTGCACCGGCAGGGTGGGGAAATCGGCCGCCAGGGCTTCAGCCCGGGAGACGGTGCGGTTGAGTACCACCACACCCCGGCAACCCTTGGCCTGGAGGTGCTGCAGCAGCAGCCGGGCCATGCGGCCGGCCCCCACCACCGCCACCTGTTCCTGGTCCAGGGGGACCAGTTCGTCCAGGCCGCGGGCCTGGCCCACCTTGAGCTGGGCCAACTCGACGCCGGCGGAGCTGATCGAGACCGCACCGGTGCCCAGGTTGGTTTCGGTACGGACCCGCTTGCCGGTGCTCACGGCCTGGTTGAGCAGGCGGTTGAGGATCGGCCCCACGGAACGGTGCTCCTGGCCCAGCCGCACCATCTTCTTCACCTGGGAGAGGATCTGACCCTCCCCCAGCACCAGGCTGTCGAGGCCGGCGGCCACCCGCAGCAGGTGGCCCACCGCCTCCTCGTGGTGGTAAGTGAACAGATGGGGGCGCAGCTCCTCCACCGCCAACCCGGACTGCTGGCTGAGGAAGTCGCCGACGGCGCTGATGCCCCGTTCGGGATGGCGCAGGAGGGTGTAGATCTCCAGCCGGTTGCAGGTGCTCAGGATTGAGGCCTCAATCACCTGCTCATCCGCCCGCAGACGCTGGAGGGAGTCCTCCATGGTCTGCTCGGGGATGCTCAGGCGCTCGCGGATTTCCACCGGAGCCGTGCGATGGCTCAGACCGACGACGGCGATGTGCATGGAGGCGGGCTCCGGGGTCCGGGCTCTGGTGGATTCAGCGCAGGGCGATGCTCTTGGCGCCTTCCTTGATATGAACCGTATCGGTGAAGCGGGCGCTGCGGTCGAGGGAGCTGATGATCAGGCTGCTGGTGCGGGTGCAGTCGGCCTCGAACACGACGCCCTTGAACAGCAGGCCGGGGGTGATGCCGCTGCCGGCGAAGACCACGTTCTCACCGGAGGCCAGCTCCTCGGCCTCGTACACCTTGTCGACGTCGGTGATGCCCATCTCGTTGAGGCGGGCGATGTTGCCCTCCTTGGTGTAATCGGCCCACTCGCTGGTCTGGGCGACGGCGGGGTCGTACACCAGCTGGCCCTGGAAGTGGCCGCCGAGGCAGCGCAGGGCGGCGGCGGAGATCACACCCTCGGGGGCGGCGCCGATGCCCATCAGGCAATGGGTGCCGGTGCCGGCGAAGCCGCAGGCGATGGCGGCCTGCACGTCGCCGTCACTGATCGGCTTGACCCGGGCGCCGGTGGCGCGGATCTCGGCGATCAGGCCCTTGTGGCGGGCGCGGTCCATCACCACGATCACCAGGTCGCTGGCGGGGATGCCGAGGCACTCGCTCAGGATGGCGATGTTCTCGGTGGCGCTCTTGCGGATGTCCACCTTGCCCTTGGCGGCCGGCGGCGCCGCCAGTTTCTTCATGTAGAAGTCGGGGGCGTAGAAGAGGCCACCGCGGTCGCTGGCGGCCAGCACAGCCATCGAGCCGTCCTGGGCATTGGCGCAGAGGTTGGTGCCTTCGCAGGGATCGACGGCGAAATCGACGCCGGGGCCGGTGCCGCTTCCCACTTCCTCACCGATGTAAAGCATGGGGGCCTCGTCCCGCTCGCCCTCGCCGATGACGATCCGGCCCTGCATGGCGATGCTGCCCATGCGGGTGCGCATCGCCTCCACGGCAGCGGCATCAGCTTCGTCCTTCTTGCCGAGCCCTGTCAGGCGGGCAGAGGCGATGGCGGCCTGCTCGACGACTTCGAGCAGTTCCTGGATGAGAGTGCGATCCACAACGGTCCGGCGGGGGGAGGGGCCTCAACGAGGGGCCGGCACGCCGGAGGCGGACCGCAGGCAAAGCGGGGAAAGAACCAGCCGCTGCAAGGCCTCTCGGAATCGAAGCGGGGCCATCGTATCAGCGCGCCCGGGACCCCCCGGGAGCCCCACGCTGGGCCGCTCCTTACAATCCCTTCATTCTTCCGCTGCGGTGGCCGTCCATGAGCACCAAGCCTCTGGTGATCTCCCCGTCGATCCTCTCGGCCGACTTCTCCCGCCTCGGTGACGACGTGCGGGCCGTGGACGCCGCCGGTGCCGACTGGATCCATGTGGACGTGATGGATGGCCGCTTCGTGCCCAACATCACCATCGGGCCGTTGATCGTCGAGGCCCTGCGGCCGGTGACGACCAAGCCCCTGGACGTGCACCTGATGATCGTCGAGCCCGAACGGTATGTGGCTGATTTCGCCAAGGCCGGCGCCGACATCATCAGCGTCCAGGTTGAGGCCTGCCCCCACCTGCACCGCAACCTGAGCCAGATCAAGGACCTGGGCAAGATGGCTGGCGCCGTGCTCAACCCCAGCACCCCTCTCGACACCCTCGAGTACTGCCTGGAGCTCTGTGATCTGGTGCTGATCATGAGCGTCAACCCCGGCTTCGGCGGCCAGAGCTTCATCCCCTCCCAGGTGGAGAAGATCCGCCAGCTGCGTCGCCTCTGTGACGAGCGCGGCCTGGATCCCTGGATCGAAGTGGACGGCGGCGTCAAAGGAAGCAACGCCTGGCAGGTGATCGAGGCGGGTGCCAACGCGATCGTCAGCGGCTCGGGGGTCTTCGGCCACGCCGACTACGCCGAGGCCATCACCGGCATCCGCAACAGCCGCCGCCCCGAACCTGCCCTGGTCTGAACCACCCCCGTTGGCGGGCCCAGACCCTCAGGGCAACGGGCCTGCCAGGGCTCTGGGTCCGTAGAAGCGAGGCAACGGGTAAGGAAGGGGTCCGAAGCGGGCAAAGGCCAGCCGCAGCGCCGGCCTCCCAGCGCGAAGGATCTCCACGCTGCCCAGGGACTCCACGGTCCCCATCCAGGGCACCCAGGAGTCCGGAACCAGAGGCTTGCCAGGCTCTTCAAGCCCGAAAACCACGCCGCTCCGGCCCCGGAAGCCGTCGGCCGGCTGCCACCAGGCAAAGCCCCTGGCATCGGGGTTGAAGGTTGTGAAAGCCACCCCATGGCTGCGACCCAGGGCAAGGGACAGGAAACCCGGCAGGTCGTAGCGATTGGCGGCAATGAGCTCGGCCTCCTGGAGGGCCTTCCACAGGTCAGGGTGGCGTTGCAGATCCCGGCGCAGGCTGTCCGGCGGCATCAGCTGCGTCGACGTGTCCAGACCGGCCGGCAACCAATGATCGAACACCCCCCAGCGCACCTGGGTCGCCAGGGTCAGCAGCAACGGCGGCAGCACCACGGCCGTGCCCCAGCCGCCCGCAACGATCCAGGGGCGCAGCCTGGGCCGTTGCACGCCGGCCAGCCAGTCAGCGGCCAGGGGCAGCAGCAGCCACCAGGCCGGCACCAGCCAGCTGGCGAGCACATGCATCCGTCCGGTAAGGGCCACGAACACCACCAGCTGCGGAAGCACCAGCCAGCGCAGCAGCTGCCTGGCCGCGACGGCCCGGTCCCGGCCTGATCGGGGCAACAGAGCCAGCAGCAGAACGATGCCGAGCGTCGGGAACAGCAGCACCAGCTGGGAGAGCAGAAACAAGGGAGGGGCGGCCAGCGCATAACCGAGCCCGGCATCGGTCCGGCCTCCCTGGAACAGAAAGGAGACCCAGCCATGGTTCATGTTCCAGAGCCACAGAGGCGCCGACACGATCAGCCAGACCAGCCACCCCAAGGCGGGCCAGGGGCTGCGGTACAGGGCCTGCCGATGGGCAGATCCAAGGCACCATCCCAGCAGCGAGAGCAGCACCAGAAAGGCGTGGTACTTCCCCAGGGTGACAAGGCCCAGAATCAAGCCAAGGCCGATGGCCTCCCCCGGCGTGCCGGGAATCACCTTCGGGTGCCGGGATAACCACCAGAGCAGGACGGCCAGGGCCAGCAGCAGGGGACTGTCCGGCAGCAGCAGCACGCCTCCGCAAAGCAGCAGGAGTGGACAGAAGCTGCCCAGCAGGGCAGCCAGCAGAGCAGCCCGCTGGCCGAACCACCGCTTCGTCGCCTCGGCCAGCAGGGCGAGGGCGAGGGTGTAGCTCAGCAGGGAGGGGATCCTCAGGGCGAGGACCGATCCCCCCAAGCGCTGGCCTGCCCAGGCCCAGAGCCCCACCGCGGCGGGATGGTCGAAGTAGCTCAGGGCCGGATGCTGGCCGTAGAACGTGTAGTAGGCCTCGTCGTAGCCCGGCGGCAGGATGGCGGAGATTGCCAACCTCAAGGCCAGCCCTGCCAGGAGGACCAGGGGGATCCGGAACCGCGGTTCCGGAAACGCCCAACGCCAGGCAGGCCCCGTTTCAGTCACCCAGGAACCAGCCGTAACTGTGCAGGCCGATGCCCAGCAGATTCACGCCGATATAGCAGACGGCGATCACCACCAGGCCAGCGGAGGCCACGATCGCCGGACGGCGTCCCTGCCAGCCGCGGATCAGGCGGGTGTGCAGGTAGGCGGCATAGACCAGCCAGCAGATCAGGGCCCAGGTTTCCTTGGGATCCCAGCTCCACCAGCTGCCCCAGGCTTCATTTGCCCAGACCGCTCCGCTCACCAGGCCCACGGAGAGCAGCAGAAAACCCACCGTGATCGTGCGGTAGCTGAGGCTGTCGAGCTGTTCGCTGATGCGGAAGCTGCTGCTGCTCAGGGCCATGGCACCAGGTCCGTCGCTGGCCAGCTGGGCCTGGCGGTAGCCACCGCTGCCGATTGAGCTGCCGCGCAGCTCCAGATCCTGGTTGCGGTCGACGAACAGCACGGCCACCGACAGCAGGGAGCCCACCAGCAGGGCGGCATAGCTGACCATGATCACGCTGACGTGCATCACCAGCCAGCTGGAGCGCAACGCCGGCACCAGGGGCGAGGCCTCCTGAAGGCGATCGGGCAGAGCGAAGCTGGCGAAGGCGACGCAGCCCAGGCCCATCGGCGTGGCCGCCGCCGCCACCAGGGGGTTGGGCCAGCTGCGCTCCACCAGCAGCTGGGTGAGGGTGCAGGCCCAGGCCAGGAAACAGAGCGATTCGTAGAGGTTGCTGATCGGGAAGTGGCCCGATTCCCACCAACGCAACACCAGCTGGGCCGTGAGGCAGAGGTTGGCGGAGGCCACCAGGATTCTCACCACCGGGTTGCTGTGGCCGCCGCTGACGGACCAGAAGGCGATGGGCAGGACCAGCAGCAGCAGGGCGAAGGCCGCCAGACCAAGACCGATGACCGGATCGTTCACCAAGGAGCGCAGCGAAACCGATCCACTCTGCCGTGTCGTCCGGCGGCCGGGGGCCTCAGCGGCTGGCCTGTCGCAGCAACCAGAGACCGCCGGCCAGACCGATGAACACGGGCAACCAGGCTGCTATGAAGGGCATCAGGGTGCCGGTGATGCCCAGGGAGCTGAAGATGAAGGACATCAGGTAGTAGCCGAAAATCAGCAGCACACTGATGCCGAAACCCTGGCTACGGCTGGTGCGCGAGTTGGGGCGGACCCCCAGGCTGCTGCCGATCAGCCCGAACACCAGACAGATGGCCGGGAAGGCGATTTTCTCCTGGATGCGCACGCGAAGCCGCCGCGCCTCCTTGGTGTTGTTGGCTTCCAGCAGCAGCCTTTCAGCCGTGAGCGCCTGGCCCACGGTCATGGTGCTGGCATCGGTGGGCAGCTGGGCCACTTCGATCGGATCACGGGTGAAGGGGTAGAGATAGCGATCGAAGCTGGCGGAAGTGGTGGTGCCGCTGGCCACATCAATGTTGGTGATGCGGCCATTGGTGAATTCCCACATCCCCTTGTCTTCATTCCACTTGCCGATCAGTGCCGTCAGCATCTGGCGGTACCCTTCACGACTGAAGTCGAGCAATGTCACATCAAACATCACACCCTTAATGAACTTACGGGCAAAAAAGATGTGGCTCAGCACTTTGACCGAATCGCCATTCGGCAACTTGGCGTCGCTGAAGCGGGAGTAGAGGGCGTTGTCGCTCTGCTCGGTGGCGATGGCCTTGCCCAGGGCCCGCTCCAGGCTGTTGGTGGCCTCAAGGTTCGCCCGGGGCACGATCGCGTCGTTGAACACGAAGGTGAGCAGGGTCATCACCAGGGCCAGGGCCATGGCCGGCAGCACCATGCGCCGTGTGCTCACGCCCACGCTGCGCAGGGCGGTCAGCTCGCTGCTCCCCGACAGGCGGCTGTAGGCCAGCAGGGTGGCCATCAGGGTGGCCATCGGAAACGAGAGCACCAGGAAGGAGGGCAGCCGCAGCAACAGCACCTTCACCGCCGCCAGCACCGGCAGGCCGGATTCCGCGACCCGTCGCACCAGCTCGAACACGGCCCCCACCGACAGGGAGACGGCGGTGAAGGCGGCGATGCCGAACAGCAGGGGGCCGAGAAGCTCCTGCAGCAACCAGCGATCCAGCAGGGGCAAATCCCGCCAGCGCGGGGTTCGCTGCCAGTCCCGCAGCCGCTCGCGGCTGGGCAACTGCAGCCAGGTGGGGCGCTTTTCCAGCAGAGCTCCCTTCAAAGCTGAAAGCCCTCGCCGAGGTAGTGACGCCGCACCAAAGGATCGTTGGCCACCGACAGGGAAGGACCGGACGCCAGAATCCTGCCATCGGCAAGGATGTAGGCCCGGTCCGTGATCGCCAGGGTCTCCCTCACGTTGTGGTCGGTGATCAGCACCCCCATCCGACGATGGCGCAGGGTGTCGATCAGGGCCTGGAGGTCGGCCACGGCCATGGGATCCACCCCGGCGAAGGGTTCATCGAGCAGCAGGTAGCGGGGACCCTTGTTCCCCACCGCCAGGGCCCTGGCCACCTCGCACCGGCGCCGTTCGCCACCGGAGAGCTGGTAGCCGGGGCGGTGCTGAAAGCTGCCCAGATGGAAGTCGGCGATCAGCTCATCGAGCCGCTGGCGACGCCCGGCCGGATCCGAGCCGCTCTCCTGGAGGGCCAGCATCAGGTTGTCGCGAACGCTGAGCTGGCGGAACACACTCGCCTCCTGGGGGAGGTAGCCGATGCCCAGCCTGGCGCGGCGGGGCATCGGCAGATGGGTGACGGACTCCCCATCGAGCAGCACCTCGCCGCAGTCGGGCCTGAGCAGCCCGGTGATCAGGTTGAAGGTGGTCGTCTTGCCGGCCCCGTTCGGGCCCAGGAGCCCCACCACCTCACCGGGATGGAGATCCAGGCTCACATCGCTCACCAGGGAACGTCCTGCGAGGGTGATGGCCACCCTCTCCAGTACCAGGCTCACGGCTTGGAGATGGCAGGCTTGGCCTGGGCAGGCTTGGCGCTGCCCTGCTGCTGCAGACGGAACTTGCTGAAGACCTGTTTGCCGGCCGGCGGTTCCGCCACCATGCGTTCGCTGTCCAGCAGATACACCAGCCGCTCGGCCCGCAGGCGCTGGCCGTCCGTGTCGATCACGTCGACGTCGCCGGTGAGCACCAGGCGCCCTTCATTGCTGAAGTACTGGGCCTGGCGCGAGGTGGCCGTCATGCCGCGGTCGGCGTAGACGATGCGCACATTGCCCGTGGCGGTGACGATGCCGTTCTGGTTGTCAGCCTGCTGCTGGTCGGATTCGATCGTGACCATGCCCGTGGCGGCTGCTTTCGTCCTGGGGGCCTGGGCCGTGTCTGCTGGTGCCTGGGCCGCGACAGGACGCGTCGGAATCACCTGCAGGGCCGCGGCGGCGAGCCCCGCGGCGAGCACGAACAACAGGGGGCGAGGGGGCAGGGTCAAGGTGAAAACGTTAAGGCCTTGAGTGTGCTCAATGTACCGGCGACGTGCCCACGGCTCGCGCCAGTTCCAGGCGCGGCAGGGGCAGGGACCGCACATCGCCTTGCTGCTGCAGGGCGCTGAGGCGTTCGGCAGCCAGCTGGCGCAGGGGGGCCAGGGCCAGGCCGAGGGCGTCGTCGTCGCAGCGGCGCAGCCGTCCGAGACCCTCCCCCATCAGCACCGTGGCGCCCCGCCGGTTGTCCCTCTCCAGGTGGAGTTCAGCCACGGCGATCTGCAGCAGGCCCTGCAGGACCGGTCGCATGGGCCCCTGGGTCTCGTGCCACAAAGCCTCGAAGCCATCGTGGCAGGCGTACCAATCGGCGGCATTGAAGTCCGCCACCGCCTGCCGCAGGCGTGGGTCGGTCTGCAGCAGGGTTTCCTCATCAACGGGGCCAGGGCCGCCGCTCAACGCTTGGCGGGCTTCTTCACCGCCAGCTTGCGCAGCCGGATCGACTCGGGCGTGACCTCCAGCATCTCGTCGGGACCGATGTATTCCAGGGCCCGCTCCAGGGTCATCTGGATGGGGGACTGCAGGGTGTCGAGGACTTCGGCACCGGCTGAGCGGATGTTGGTGACCTGTTTGGCCTTGCAGACGTTCAGTTCCAGATCGGGCGGACGGTTGTGCTCGCCGACGATCATCCCCTTGTACACCTTGGTGCCGGGGGTGATGAAGAACTGGCCCCGGTCTTCGGCGCCCTTGAGGGCATAGAAGGTGGCGGTGCCCTCCTCGAAAGCGATCAGAACGCCATTGCGGCGAGCGTCGAAGTCCCCCTGCATGGGGCGGTAATCGAGGAAGGAGTGGCTCATGATGCCTTCGCCGCGGCTGGCGCGGATGAACTCACCCCGGAAGCCGATCAGGCCCCGGGACGGCACCACGAACTCCAGCTGGGTGCGCCCATCACTGGTGGCCTCCATGTTCTGCATTTCGCCCTTGCGGGTGCCCAGCTTCTCGATGCAGCTGCCCACCGCCTCCTCGGGCACATCCATCACCAGGGTTTCGAACGGTTCGTGGGGCGTGCCGTCGATGGTGCGGAAAATCACCTGGGGCTGGGACACCTGGAACTCGAAGCCCTCACGACGCATCGTCTCGATGAGGATGCCCAGGTGCAGCTCACCCCGTCCGCAGACGGAGAAGCGGTCGGGGGAGTCGGTGTCCTCGACCCGCAGGGCCACGTTGGTGAGCAGTTCCCGCTGCAGGCGATCGCGCAGCTGACGGCTGGTGACGAACTTGCCCTCCTTGCCGGCGAACGGCGAATCGTTGACGACGAAGGTCATCTGCAGGGTGGGTTCGTCCACCTTGATCAGCGGCAGGGCCTCGGGGTGATCGGGACAGGCGATCGTCTCGCCGATGTTGACCTCGTCGAAACCGGCCACGGCCACCAGATCTCCGGCCCGGGCCTCGGGGATCTCCACCCGCTGCAGACCCTGGAAGCCGAGCAGCTTGCTGATACGGCCGCGCTTGATGCTGCCGTCATCGCGGATCAGGGCGACGCTCTGACCACCGACGATGGTGCCGTTGTGCACCCGGCCGATCATGATCCGGCCGAGGAAATCGGAATAATCGAGGGTGGTTACCTGCAACTGCAGGGGTTTGGTGGGATCCCCCACCGGCGGCGGAACGTGCCGCAGGATGGCATCGAACAGCGGCTTCATGTTGTCGCTTTCGGTGGCCATGTCGGGCTTGGCATACCCAGCCATGCCGCTACCGAACAGGTAGGTGAAATCGCACTGGTCGTCGTCGGCACCGAGCTCAAGGAACAGGTCCAGAACCTTGTCCACAGCCTGCTCGGGGTCGACCCTGGCCCGGTCAATCTTGTTGACGAAGACGATCGGCCGCAGCCCCTTTTCCAGGGCCTTCTTGAGCACGAAACGGGTCTGGGGCATGGGGCCTTCGTTGGCGTCTACGATCAGCAGACAGCCGTCGACCATGCCGAGCACCCGCTCCACTTCACCGCCGAAATCGGAGTGACCGGGGGTGTCGACGATGTTGATGCGAATGCCGTTGTAATCAACAGCGGTGTTCTTGGAGAGAATCGTGATCCCCCTCTCCCGCTCCAGATCGTTGGAATCCATCACGCACGTGGGCACCGCTTCGCCTTCGCGGAAGATGCCGGACTGCTCGAGGAGGGCATCCACCAGAGTGGTCTTGCCGTGGTCGACGTGGGCAATGATCGCGATATTGCGTATCGGGGCGCCTTTGATCTCGCCGCTCATGGGGATGTCGTCCTGTGAAGGTAAGGGAAAGGATTCAACGGAATCGAATCGACGCTGGTCGTTTCCAGGGAAACGAGACGTTGATGGCGAGACGAAGAAGGCATGTCGCTGCCAACGAGCCTGAAAGAGGGACCGCTGAAAACGGGCCACTGATGATGGGGCCAACCGGCGCTCTGACGCTTCGTCAGGGTTTTCGGTGAAACCCTGCCGCGCCGGCCCGATTGGACATGTGGCGAACGTTGAAGCGAATCTTTATCCTACTCCCACCCCCTCCAGGCACACAGGCGACGGGTCTCCGAACCCTGCGCCTCAGCGGGCCAGCCGCTGGGCCGGCTCAAACATCTCCAGGGCTTCGGTGGATCCTTCGAAGCGCCAGTGCCAGGGTTCATAGATCACCCCCTGGCGGTTGCCCTTGGGAAAGGAGCGCACGAAGTGAAAGCGGGCGGCATGACGATCCAGCCAGCGGTAGGCGTCGGTGCTCTCGAAGCTCTCCATCAGATTGGAAGCCGGCAGACGGCTGTCGCCCAGGTCGACCGCATAGCCCGTGCTGTGCTCTGAGAAGCCCGGTGGGGCGCTCACCCGGGCCCGATCAGCGGAGGTCTGGTTGCGCTCGGCCTTGACATCAAAGAACAGCTGCTTCTGCAGCTCAACGCCGCGATAGGCGCTGAGGACGGTGAGGCTGATGCCGTCCGCCTCAGCCGCAGTCCGCATGGCCTCCAGGGCACGGGCCGCCTCCGGTTGCAACAGCAGACCCGGGGCGATCGCCACCAGTTCCTCGGGCCTGGCTTCGGGGTAGGGGAAATGGCCAAGCAAGCGCCCATCTGGCCCGAGCCGGGCGGCCAGACCCGCCACGGGGACGGGGGTGATCAGGGGGCGCAGCGGCCCGATCAGCAGCAGCACGGCGCCACCGGCCAGCAGGGCGCCGCTAAGCAGGACCTGGGCCAGACGCTTGGGGAGGGAGGGCTGCCGGCGGGGACGGGGCGTGGTGCGCCTGGCCAGCGGGACGTCATCGTCGAGGGGCATCACCGAGTGGCATCACCGAGGTGTTGGGCGGACACTCCCACAGCTGCAAGCCTCAACAAATCTTAGGCGGGGGGCATTTCTGTGGTTTTTCTACCGGGCGGTTACCCGCATGGCGGTGTTAGCTTCCACCCGACATCCCAATGGCAGAGCAGGTTTCAAGATGTTGCGAGTGGCAGTCGTGGGCGGCGGCCCCAGCGGTTCCTGTGCTGCGGAAGTTCTCGCCAAGGCAGGCATCCAGACCTGGCTGTTCGAGCGCAAGCTCGACAATGCCAAACCCTGTGGCGGCGCGATCCCCCTCTGCATGGTGGAGGAGTTCGATCTGCCCGAATCCATCATCGACCGCAAGGTGCGGAACATGCGGATGATCTCCCCCTCCAACAGGGAGGTGGACATCCACCTGGAGAACAGCAACGAGTACATCGGCATGTGCCGTCGGGAAGTGCTCGACGGTTACCTGCGTAACAGGGCCGCCGAACTGGGTGCCCACCTGGTCAACGGCCTGGTGCAAAGCATCGACACCGGTAGCCATCGCCAGGGCCCGTACACCCTCCACTACGCCGATTATTCCTCCGGCGGCCCCACTGGCGAGCTGAAGACCCTCGAGGTGGACCTGATCGTCGGGGCCGACGGCGCCAACAGCCGGGTGGCCAAGGCCATGGATGCGGGCGATTACAACGTGGCCATCGCCTTCCAGGAGCGCATCCGCCTGCCCGCCGAGGAGATGGCCTACTACGAGGATCTGGCCGAGATGTACGTCGGCACCGATGTCTCGCCTGATTTCTACGCCTGGGTCTTCCCCAAGTACGACCACGTGGCCGTGGGCACCGGCACGATGCAGGCCAACCAGTCGCTGATCAAGGGCCTCCAGAAGGGCATTCGCGCCCGGGCCAGCCGCCGGCTGCTGCGCGGCGAGGTGATCAAGGTGGAAGCGCACCCGATTCCCGAACATCCCCGCCCCCGGCGGGTGGTGGGTCGCATGGCCCTGGTGGGCGATGCGGCCGGTTACGTCACCAAGAGCTCCGGCGAAGGCATCTATTTCGCTGCCAAGAGTGGCCGCATGTGCGCCGAGGAGATCGTGGCCGCCAGCGCCGGTGGAACAAAGATCCCCACCGAGAAGGACCTGAAGGTGTACATCCGCAAGTGGGACCGCAAGTACGGCGCCACCTACAAGGTGCTGGAACTGCTGCAGAACATCTTCTACAGCAACGATGCCGCCCGCGAAGCGTTCGTCGAGATGTGCGATGACAAGGACGTCCAGCGCCTCACCTTCGACAGCTACCTCTACAAGCGGGTGGTGGCGATGAACCCCTGGCAGCAGATCAAGCTGACCGTTCTCACCCTTGGTGCGGTGCTGCGCGGCCAGGCCCTCGCCCCGGCCGGCTACAAGCCGGTGCCCAGTGCCGTGCGTTCAGCCGAGGAGGCGGAAGCGATTTTCCTGGCCGCAGAGCCGCGTTCCTCGATGAAGCCTGCGGGCGTTCATGCCGCCACGGCACCCGCCGATCCCCAGGCCGGCAGCGATTCCGCCAAGGAACCGGAACTGGTGGCCAAGTGATGGCGTCCTCAGGCCGACCCTTCGGGTCGGTCTGAGGACGCCTCAAGCCGACTCACCAGGAGCTTGTCGACCCGGTTGCCATCCATGTCGACCACCTCGATGCGGAGGTCTTCCCATTCGAAGACCTCACCGGAACTGGGAATGTGCTCGAGATGGTGCATCACGAAGCCACCCAGGGTCTGGTAGCCCCCGCGGACTTCCTCCGGCAGGTGTCCTTTGCGAACCAGATCCTTGAAGTCGGCGATATCGAGGGCACCGTCGAGGAGCCAGGATCCATCCTGGCGAACGACGACCATCGGGTCCTCCTGATCCCTGGCGGCGGAAAGATCGCCGACGATCGCCGCCATCATGTCGTTGAGGGTCACCAGTCCCTCAATGCCGCCGAACTCATCGGTCACCAGGGCGATGTGAACCCCGCTGGTTCTGAATTGCTCAATCAGCTTCAGGGCCCTGGTGCTCTCGCCCACGTAGAGCGGTGGCTGCAGCAAGGCTTCGATGTCGCGCGGGCCCTCGCCCAGCTGGGCGGCCAGAAAGGTACGGCCACGCACCACGCCCACACAGGCATCGAGGCTGTCGCGCGCCACCGGAAACAGGGAGTGACTCTCCGCCATCACCTGCTCCAGATGGGACTGGGGAGACTCAGAGAGATCCAGCCAGCAGATGTCGGTGCGGGGGGTCATGATCGCCTTGACGGGCCGATCCGCCAGGCGAAACACCCGCTCGACCATGGCGTGCTCAGCCACGTCGAACAGGCCTGATTCCGTACCCCTGCGCAGCAGGGTTCTGATCTCGTCTTCAGTGATCTCCGGCTCGCCACGCTCGCCGATGCCCATCAGGCTGAGCAGCCGATCGGTGGAGGAGCCCAGCAGGTGGGCCAGGGGGGCCATCCAGCGCGACAGCCGCCGCATGGCTGGCGCCACGAGGCAGGCGATGCGCTCCGGGTCATTCAGGGCGATGCGCTTGGGCACCAGCTCCCCCAGCACCAGAGAAAGAAATGTGATCACGGTGACCACGAGTCCCAGGGACAGGGGATCGGCCCAGGCCCGCAGCGGCGGAATGGCCTGCAGGAACGGCCGCAGCGCCTCGGCCACCCGTGAGCCGCCCAGGGCGCCACTGAGGATGCCGATCAATGTGATGCCGATCTGCACCGTCGAGAGAAAATCGTTGGGGGATCGGATTAGTTTCAGAGCCACTTCCGCTTTCGGGTCACCAGCTTCAGCCTGGTGCTCAAGGCGCAATCTCCGCGCCGACATCATGGCCAACTCCGAACCAGAAAAGATCCCGTTGATCAGAATCAGAAGGACAATCAGAAAACCATCGAACAGCATCGGCAAGTCCAGTGATGGCCCCTCGGCCAGCGAACGGATGGAAAGGACAAGTTAGGGGACGACGGTTAAAGCCGTCCTGCCAGCCCAACCAGCCAAACCCCCAGCGACCTTCCCCGATGCATTGGCAGCCCCTGGGCCAGCGGAACCGACAGCCTGAGTGGATGGATCAGAGCGGCATCGACGCCGCTGCCCATGGGCAAGCCCTTCAAGGTCTGCGCCGCATCAATGCCGTCAGCGGAGCTGTGGGGTCCCTGTTCACCCCGATCCAGGCACTTTCCTCCGCCCTGAACCACTCCCGTCCTCTGCGGATTCTGGATGTGGCCTGCGGTGGTGGTGACAACACCATCGCCCTGGCGGAACGCTGCCGGAAGCACGGACTGGCCGTTGTGATCGACGGTTGCGACCTGAGCTCCCAGGCTGTGGCCATGGCCAGCCGCCATGCCGCCGGCAGCTCCTCGGGCGGAACCTTCTTCCAGGCCGACGTGCTGGTGGATCCCCTGCCGGTGGATTACGACGTCATGGTCTGCAGTCTGTTTCTGCACCATCTGGATGACGCTGACGCCGTCGAACTGCTCCGCCGCCTGGGCCTGCGCTGCCGCCATCTGCTGCTGGTGAACGACCTGATCCGCAGTCCCCTGGGCTATGGACTGGCCTGGGTGGGTTGTCGCCTGCTGAGCCGCTCACCCATCGTGCATTTCGATGGCCCCGTTTCGGTGCAGGGGGCCTTCCGGATGGACGAAGCCTTGGATCTGGCGGCCCGGGCCGGCCTCGACGGCGCCACCATCCGGCGCAGCTGGCCCGAGCGCTTCCTGCTCAGCTGGCACCGTCCTGTCGGGGCGCTGGAGGCCCCATGACGTCTCCGGAGTGGGATGTGATCGTGATCGGGGCCGGGCCCGCCGGTGCCCTGGCGGCCCACCAGCTGGCGACGCACCAGCTGCGGGTTCTGCTGGTGGACAAACGGACCCTTCCCCGCTGGAAGGTCTGCGGCACCTGTCTGAACGGG
The DNA here is from genome assembly GCF_024346055.1 of Cyanobium sp. Cruz CV13-4-11. Classification (GTDB taxonomy): domain Bacteria; phylum Cyanobacteriota; class Cyanobacteriia; order PCC-6307; family Cyanobiaceae; genus Cyanobium. The sequence continues at coordinate 274,051 of NZ_JAGQCH010000001.1, read as the reverse complement.
GTGGCCCTCGGGGCACTGGCGCAGGCCGGCCTCTCTGACCTGGTGGACCGCCTCGGCGGTGTGCCCCTGGTGCGGTTGCGTCTGGGCCTGCAGCACCATCAGTCGGAACTGGCACTTCCCCTGGGCCGCTCCCTCTCCCGGAGCTGTCTCGATCTGGCCCTGGGCGAGGCCGCGGTCGTGGCAGGGGCGGTGGTCCGGATGGACACCGAGGCCACGGTGGCTGGCCCCTGCCCTGGCGGCCGGCAGGTGCAGCTGCGCAGCATCGACGCGCCTGCCACCACCAGCGCCCGGGTGGTGCTGGTGGCCACCGGGCTGGGCAGCCCGGGGCTGACCCCTGCCATCCCGATCCGAAAGCAGGTCCAGGCCCATTCCAGGGTCGGTGCCGGCTGCCGCGTGCAGGCCGGGCCCAGCGGCTATGGCCCGGGCACCATCCACATGGCGATCGGCCGGCACGGCTATGTCGGGCTGGTGCGCACCGAAGCCGGCGACCTCAACTTGGCGGCGGCCTTCGACCGGGCCCATCTGATCGAGGCGGGAGGAGCGGCGCTCGCCGCCGCGGGCGTGCTGGCGGAGGCCGGGTTCGAGCCTGTCCCCGAGGCCGCCGCTGCCGCCTGGCTGGCCACCCCAGCCCTCACCGGCCGCCAGTGGCCGCCGGCATCCGAGCGACTGCTGCTGCTCGGGGACGCCGCCGGTTACGTCGAACCGTTCACGGGTGAGGGCATGGGTTGGGCCCTGCTGGGGGCCCTGGCGGTGGTGCCGTTGGTGCTGCAGGGCCAAGGCCAGTGGAGCCGGGAGCTGGAGCGGCAATGGGTGCACCGCCACGGGCAGCTGATCGGATCCCGCCAGCGCCTCTGCCATGGCCTGGCCTTCGCCCTGCGCCGTCCTGGCCTCAGCCGCTGGCTACTGGCGGCGGTGGAGCGCTGGCCGGTCCTGGCCGCCCCCTTCCTGCATCCCTCTGCTGCCACCAGCCTGTTTCCGCCGCTCCCCGAACCATGTCCCTGACCATCCAGGGCCTGGGAACGGCCCTGCCCCCCGAGCGCATCACCCAGGGCGATGCCGCCGCCATCGCAGCCGGGGTGGCCCTGCCCCAGCAGACCCCCTCGCCAGGCCAGCGCCGACTGCTGCAGACCCTGCACCGCCGCTCGGGCGTCGCCAGCCGCCACAGCGTGCTGCTCCAGCCCGCCGGCAGCGACCCCAGGCAGACGTTCTTCGGAGCGACCAGCCCCGGCACCGGCGAGCGGATGCGCCGCTATGCCCGCGAAGCACCGGCCCTGGCCCTGAGCGCCGTCCAGGCGGCCCTGGCCCAGGCCCAGGTGCCTGCCGAACGGATCACCCATCTGATCACGGTGTCCTGCAGCGGCTTCCATGCCCCCGGCGTGGATCTCGCCCTGATGGCCGCCCTGCCGTTGGACGCCGGCGTGGCCCGGACCCATGTGGGATTCATGGGCTGCCACGGGGCCCTCAATGGACTGAGGGTCGCCGCCGGGTTCACCGGTGCCGCACCGGAGGCCTGTGTGCTGTTGTGCGCGGTCGAACTCTGCAGCCTCCATCTCCAGTACGGCTGGGATGCCGAGCGAATCGTGGCCAACGCCCTGTTCGCCGATGGGGCCGCTGCTCTGGTGGCCACCGGGGGGCCGCCCGAGGCGGGGGCGCCATCCATCGACCCGCTGGGGCGGCTGATCGCCAGCGGCTCCCTTCTGGTGCCGGCCAGCAGTGAAGCCATGTCCTGGGGGATCGGCGACCACGGCTTCGCCATGGGCCTCTCCCCCCAGGTGCCTGACTTGATCGGCGAGCATCTACGGCCCTGGCTGGAGGGGTGGCTGGCCAGCCACAACCTCAGCCTCGACGCCATCGGCTCCTGGGCCGTACACCCCGGTGGCCCCCGCATCCTCTCGGCGGTCACGAAGGGCCTTGGGCTCGATCCAGGGCTGATCGAACCCTCGCGGTCGGTGCTGCGGGACTACGGCAACATGTCGTCCCCGACCCTGCTGTTCATCCTCGAGCGGCTGCGGGGCAGCGGCGCTGCCGGGCCCTGCCTGGCCATGGCCTTCGGACCCGGCCTGTGCATCGAGGTGGCCCTGCTGGCGTGATCAAGCCCCCAGCCGGGCGAAGTCGGCCAGTACGGCGGCCTGGTTGCGCAGCACGGCCAGCAGCCGCAGTCGGTTGCGGCGCACCTCGGGCTCGTCGCACATCACCATGACGCTGTCGTCGCCATCGAAGAAGGCGGCCAGGGTGGCGCCGCTCTCCCCCAGCAGGCGGGCGAGGGGGTCGTAGCGGGCCGTGCCGCTGGCGGCGGCATGCACCGCCAACCGCTCCAGCACCGCCAGGACGGCGGCCTCACTGGGCGAGGCAAAGAGGGCCGGATCCACCACCCCGGCGGGGCTGAGCAGGTCGGCGGCCAGATCGGCCTGTTCGGCCAGCCTGGAGGCCCGTTGCACCACCGCCTGCACCAGGGGCAGGCGCTGCTCCGTCCGCAGGCGCCGCAGCAGCTCCACCCGGGCCCGGGCATCGGCCGGGTCCCGCAACAGCCGCTCCAGGGACACGCTCTCTCCGGCCACGGCCTGGACCAGATCGGCGCTGGAGCCCTCCTCCTCCAGCAGGCTGGCGAGGCGCTGACGCAGGAACTCGTGCAGGTCGGCCGCCAGGGCGGCAGGCTGGATGGCCAGGGCGGGCAACAGCCCCTGCCAGTGGGCCGTCGCTTCAGCGATCAGCGCCACCAGATCCAGCGACCAGCCCCGATCCCAGAGGATCTGCAGCAGGCCATTGCCGGCACGGCGCAGGGCATAGGGATCGGAGGAACCGCTGGGCCGCTCGCCCCTGGCGAAGATGCTGAGCAGCAGCTCCAGGCGCTCGGCCAGGGCAAGCAGGGCACCCGCCTCCGACCCCGGCAGGGCATCGCCCGCCCCGCGGGGCTGGTAATGCTCCAGCACCGCCAGGGCCACGGCGCGGGTTTCCCCTTCCGCCAGCAGGTACTTGGCCCCCATCACCCCCTGCAGCTCGGGGAATTCCCCCACCATCTGGCTGACCAGGTCGTGCTTGCAGAGGGGTGCGGCCCGACGGGCGGCGCTGGCGGCTTCCTCGCCGATCTCCAGGCTGCGGCAGAGCAGCTCCGCCAGCCAGGCCAGGCGCCGGCTGCGATCGGCCAGGCTGCCCAGCCCTTCGGCAAAGGTGACCCGGTCGAGGGCCTCAACACGCTCGGCGCTGCTCTGGCGGCGATCCGCCGCCAGGAAAAAGGCTGCATCCGCCAGCCGTGCCCGCAGCACCCGCTCGTTGCCGCGCTGAATCGTGGCGGCGGCGGCCTCCAGGCCGTTGGAGATGCAGAGGAAGTGGGGCAGCAGCACCCCCTCGGCGACCAGGGCGAGGGGATCGGCCGTGGCCGCCGAGAGGCGCAGGGGCACATAGCGCTGGTGGGATCGCATCACCGTGCTGAGCACCTCCGGCGGCAGGGCCAGGTACGCGGCGTCGATGCTGCCCTCGATCAGGCGGGGGGACTCCACCAGGTCAACCAGCTCGTCGAACAGGGCCTCGGGCAGATCCAGCTCGGCCCCGGCCCGCTGCGCGGCCGCCTCCAGCTCCCGCCGGATCGTCCGTCCCCTGGCCTCCCGGTCGACCTGAACATCGGCGGCCTCCAGGGTCGCGGCGTAGGCCGCGGCGGAGGGGATCATCACCGCGCCTGGATGCAGGCGGTGACCCCGGCTGAGGCGGTCGCTGGCCAGGGGAGGATCCACATCGGTGAGCTGCACCGGAACCACCGCCCCATCCAGCAGGGCCACAAGCCAGCGCAGGGGCCGGCTGAAACGGCCGTCCCCGTCCCCCCAGCGCATGAAGCGGCGCCCCTGCAGGGAGCGGATCCAGCCGGGGATGCAGCCGGCCAGAACCTCCTCGGCGGAGCGACCGGCTTCGGTGGTTCGGGCGAACACAAAGGGGCCTTTGTCCGTGTCGCGGATCTCCAGCGCTTCCGGGGTGCAGCCGCAACGGCGGGCGAAACCCAGGGCGGCCGGGGTGGGCAGACCATCGCGGAAGGCCTGCTTGGCCGGGGGCCCCTTACGGTCTTCGAGCAGATCCTGCTGGCGCTCAGGCAATCCGACGATGGTCACCGCCAGCCTCCGGGGGGTGCCGCTGGTCCTGAGGCTGTCCCAGGACAGGCGGGCCTCCTGCAGATCCCTGGCCACGATCATCTCCAGCTGGGGCTGGGCCAGGCGCACGAAATCGGCCGGCAGTTCCTCGGTTCCGATCTCCAGAAGAAAGGTGGCCATGCGGGGGAGTGGGCAGGACGCGACTGTATGCAAAGGACGGCGATGGCGATCAGCGCCAGCGGACCGCCACGTCCCGTTCGCTAGTTTCATTCCATCAACCTTTCAGCATGCCGATGTCCTCGACGACGGTCGCCGACAGCACGTCGCTCCCATCGGCCCCACCCGCCAAACCGCCCACCAAACAGGAGGCGCTCAAAGCCGGCAGCGGCCACCTGCATGATCCCCTGGCCGGCGAACTGGGCAACCCGCTGCCCAGCTTCACCGATCCCGCCGTCCAGATCCTCAAGTTCCACGGCAGTTACCAGCAGGACAACCGGGACAACCGTCGCAAGGGGGCCGACAAGGACTGGCAGATGATGCTGCGGCTGCGCAATCCCGGCGGCCGCATTCCCACCTCCTTGTATCTGGCCCTCGATGCCCTCGCTGATCGGCTGGGCAACGGCACCCTGCGCATCACCACGCGCCAGGCCTTCCAGATGCACGGTGTGCAGAAGACGGATCTCAAGGAGGTGATCGGCGGCATCGTGCGGGCCCTTGGCTCCACCCTGTCGGCCTGTGGCGACATCAACCGCAACGTGATGGCTCCGGCCGCTCCCTTCGAGCGCGATGGCTACCCGGAGGCCCGTCTGCTGGCGGATCAGATCGCCGACCTGCTGGCGCCCCAGGCGGCCGAGGGGTCCTACCTGGATCTCTGGGTCGACGGCGACCTGAGCTACCGCATCAAGCCCAAAGGGCCCGTGAAGAAGGCGCGCAAGCTGCAGGAGAGCGGTGCGGTGTTCAGTGGCGATACGGCCGAACCCCTTTACGGCGGCACCTACCTGCCGCGCAAGTTCAAAGTGGCCGTCACCGTGCCCGGTGACAACTCCGTCGACCTGCTGACCCAGGACATCGGCCTGGTCCTGTTCAGCGATCCCTCCGGCCGCCCCCTGGGCTGCAACGTCTATGTAGGCGGTGGCATGGGGCGGACCCACAACAAGGAGGAGACCTTCGCCCGCACGGCCGATCCCCTCGGCTACGTGGCCGCCGCCCATGTGCTGGAACTGGTGCAGGCGATCGTGGCCCTGCAGCGCGACCACGGCGACCGGGAGCAGCGCCGCCATGCCCGGATGAAGTATCTGATCCACGACCGGGGTGTGGACTGGTTCCGCACCGAACTGGGCCGTTACTTTCCCCATCCGATCAAGGGACTGCGCCGCGAACCGACCGCCGTCCTCACCGACTACCTGGGCTGGCATCGCCAGTCACCGGGCCTGTGGTTCGTGGGTCTGCCCGTGCTCTGCGGACGCCTGCAGGGGGACCTCAAGTCCGGCCTGCGCCGGCTGATCGAGACCTACCAGCTGGAGGTGCGGCTCACCCCCAACCAGGACCTGCTGCTCTGCAACATCGGCAGCGCCCAGCGGGCGTCGGTGCGGGAGGCGCTGGCGGCGCTCGGCCTGTCCAGCCCTGAGGCCCCGCCCGCCCTGGCCCGGCACGCCCTGGCCTGCCCGGCCCTGCCCCTCTGCGGCCTGGCGGTCACCGAGGCCGAACGGATCCTCCCCGATGTGCTGGGTCGACTCGAGGCCCTGCTGGAGCGGCTGGAGATCAGCAAACCGCTCCTGGTGCGCATGACCGGCTGCCCCAACGGCTGCGCCCGCCCCTACATGGCCGAGATCGGACTGGTGGGCAGCGCCGTGGACACCTACCAGCTGTGGCTCGGCGGCAGCCACGGCCTGACGCGCCTGGCCCGGCCCTACCTGGAGAAGATGCCCCTGGAGAAGCTCGAGGCCACCCTGGAGCCCCTGCTGACGGCCTGGCGCGACGAGGGAGGCCCCCGCAGCCGCTTCGGCGACTTCATCGACCGGCTTGGTGACGAGCGGGTCGGCCAACTGCTCGCCCCCGTCTGATCCGGGCGTCCCTGGACGGCTCCTAACCTGGGGGCACCCTCCAGGTCCTGGGCATGCCGAACCGTGCGACCGTCACCCTCCAGCCCCTGCTGGGCTCCCTTCTCTGCGGGGTGCTGGTGGGATTGCTGCCCGGGGCAGGCCACACGAGCGAGGCGGCGGAGCGCCCCCGGCCCCCCGAGGCGCCTGTCCAGTACTTCGATTCGGACCCCCAGGCCTGCAAGCCGGAGTCGATCACCGCGTCCTACAAGAGCCACCTGCTGCCCTACGCCGACCAGAGCCCCGAGGTGCTGGCCAAGTTGCGACGCGTCCAGGACGACCTGACCCTGGCCAGCCTCAAGCGCTGCGTCCAGAAGGGTCTGCTGACCCGGCCCCAGGCCAGCGTGCTGTTCCGGTCACTGGGACTGACCCTGCCCGGCACGGTGATCCCCGTGGCCGCTCCTCAACCCTCCCCGGCGACGGCGCCGTAAACAGCCTGCGGCTCCTGGCAACGCCAGGCCCAGAGCTGGTCACCGTGGCTGAAGTGCCACCACTCGTTCGGATGCTGGGCAAACCCCGCCGCCCCCATCACCGCCGCCAGCAGGCGCCGGCGGGCATGCCAGTCGGCGGCCTCGCCAGCTGCTGAGGCCGTGGCGTAGTGGTCGGGATGGGAGATGGCCCCGATGGCGTCGATCTCCCCGCCCATCGCCAGGGGCTGGCCGTCGGCCTCGGCCAGGGTGAGATCCACCGCCGCCCCCGTGCTGTGGGGCGGAGGCGTGGCCGGATCACGGCTCGGCGGGGCCCAGAAGCGATCCACCTCCGCCGCCACGGCCGCCTGGGGGCCGCCGGCGGCGTCGGGGTCGAGGCCCCGTTCCTGGCAGGCCTGCTGGAAGGCCTGGCGAACCATGAACCCTTGAACGGCGATGGGGCGCCAGGCATCGAAGATGGCGAGCCGCCACTGGGGACGCTGTTGCTGAAGCAGGCCCTGGGCCGTCTCCAGCCGGGCGATCACGCCGCGACGCAGCCGGAACGGACTGGCGCCAGGGCCATAGGGCGCCCCCAGGGCCTGATACGGATGGGGCTCCAGTCGCCACAACGTCGCCGGCAGATCGTCCAGGGGCTCACCGGCCTCCGCGATGGGGATCGGACTCCAGGGGCGCAGGGGAGGCATGGGGGCGGCGGGCGCGGGTCGGCCGGTGGGCTGGATCAATTCAACTGGGCCGCCTCCACGGATCGGCGGCGCTGGGCTTCAAGGGCCCCGCGCAGGTGGGGGTGGCGCTCCAGGCCAGGATCCGCCGCCAGGATCCGCTGCGCCGCCAGCCTGGCCTCCTCCAGCACGGCGCCATCGTCACTGAGGCTGGCCAGGGCCAGGTCCGGCAGCCCCGACTGGCGGGTGCCGAGCACCTGGCCGGGTCCCCGCAGCCTCAGGTCCATCTCGGCGATCTCGAAGCCATCGCCGCTGCGGGCCAGCAGCTCCAGCCGCTGGCGGGCCATGGCGTTATCGCCCTCGTGCAGCAGCAGGCAATGGGAGGCGGCGGCGCCCCGGCCAACCCGGCCCCGCAGCTGGTGCAGCTGGGCCAGGCCGAAGCGCTCGGCATGTTCGATCACCATCACACTCGCCTCCGGCACGTCCACCCCCACCTCCACCACCGTGGTGGATACCAGCACCTCGGAGCGCCCCTCCTGAAAGGCACTGATGGCCCGCTGCTTCTCCTCCCCGGTCATCCGCCCGTGCAGCAAGCCCACCGAGAGCGTGGGAAACACCTCCTCATCGAGGTGGCGGTGCACCTCCACGGCGGAGCGCAGGTCGAGCTTCTCCGATTCCTCCACCAGGGGCAGCACCACGTAGGCCCGCTGGCCCTTGGCCACCTCCTGGCGCACGAGATCCCAGGCGCTGGGGCGCTCCGATCCCCGCAGCAGGCGGGTGCGGATCGGGGTGCGGCCCGGCGGCAGTTCGTCGATCTGGCTGATGTCCAGATCGCCGTGGATCGAGAGGGCCAGGGTGCGGGGGATCGGGGTGGCGGTCATCGTCAGCAGGTGGGGCTGGAGCCCCTTGGCCAGCAGCCGGTTGCGCTGGCGGACGCCGAAGCGGTGCTGCTCGTCCACCACCACCAGGCCAAGGCGGTCGAACTGGACCGGATCCTCGAGCAGGGCGTGGGTGCCCACCAGCAGATTCACCTGGCCGTTGGCCAGGTCCTGCAGCAGCTGGCGGCGGCGACGGGCAGGGGTGGAGCCGGTGAGCAGCTCGATGCTGACGTTGAGCTGGGGCAGCCAGCCGGCCAGTTTGTGGAAATGCTGGGCCGCCAGCACCTCGGTGGGGGCCATCAGGGCCCCCTGATGGCCCGCCTGGATGGCGCCCAGCAGGGCCGCCAGGGCTACCACCGTCTTGCCGCTGCCCACGTCCCCCTGGACCAGCCGGGCCATGGGCTGGGGCCGCTCCATGTCGGCGCGGATCTCGGCCAGCACCCGGTTCTGGGCCCCGGTGAGCGGAAAGGGCAGCAGGGCCAGAAAGCGGCTCACCAGGTCTTCGCCGCCAAGGGGCAGCAGCAGCGGCGGCGCCGGTGAGCGGCGCAGGCGCTCGCGCCGCTGGCCCAGGGCCAGCTGCAGCAGCAGGAACTCGTCGAACACCAGCCGACGGCGGCAGCGCTGCAGCTGCTCCCTGTCGGCGGGGCGGTGCAGGCCCTGCAGGGCCTCGCCACGGCCGACCAGGCCCAGCTCCAGGCGCAGGGGTTCCGGCAGCGGATCGGGCCAGCGGGTCGCCGAGGGGAGCACCGCGGCAATGGCCCGGGCGAGGGTCTCGCCAGTGAGGCCCTCGGTAAGGGCATAGACAGGCACGAAGCGGCCGATCTGCTCCGAGCGCACCGGCGCCCCGGGGGCCTCCAGCACCTCCAGCAGAGGATCGGCGAAGCCGGGGCCGTAGGGGCTTTCCTTGACCAGACCGCTCACCGCCACCGTGGCCCCCACGGGGTAGAGCCGCTGCTGGGACTTCAACCAGCCGGGGCTGCTGAAGCGGCGGCCGGCGAAGAAGCGCGTCACCTTGAGCCGACCGGTCACGTCCTGCAGCTGCAGCTCCAGGATCGCCAGGTTGGGGTTGCGGGGGCTGCCGAAGGCATGGCAGCGGCGCACCGTCGCCACGATGGTGGCGGTGCGTCCTGGCTCCAGGGCCGCGATCCGCACCAGGTGGGCGTAATCGAGGTAGTCGCGGGGGTAGTGGTGCACCAGATCGCGCACCACCAGCAGCCCCAGGGCGGCCAGCCGGGTGGCGGTCTTCGGGCCGATCCCTGCCACCTCCGCAAGGGGGGTCTGGGCCGTGAGGCGGACGGCGGCGCCGCTGGTTGCACGCTCCGCTGCGGCGGGCGGCCCCAGCCGCAGCCGTGGCGGAGCCACCGGCAAGACCTCCCGGCGGCGGCAGCGCAGCTCATGCAGGGCCTGGCGCAGTTGACGCACCAGCGCCTGGCGGCTCGCCAGGGACACCTCGCCATAGCCGCCGAACGCCGCCGCCAGGGCGGCCAGCTGTTGCTTCTCGGCGGGCTCAAGCCCTACCGGCGGGGCCGCCAGGGAGGTGTCGATGAAGCCACTGAACCGGTCCCGCCGTCCCTGGAGATCGCCAAAGCCAGCTTCGGCCTCCAGGCGACAGGCCAGCTGCAGGGGCGTGCACCAGGCCTCGAGAGCCTCCAGGGCGGACACGCTCACCCCTTCCCCGGCGGAGGACCCGGTCAGTCGCTCGGAATCGATGGGGGGCGGATGTCCTGCAGCCAAAGCTGTTCGGCCTGATGGATCCGTGACCGCCGTTGCAGGCGACGGAACTGCTGGGCCATTCTGCGAACCTCCTGGCGATGCTGCTGCAGCCGCCGCCGGCAGGTGCGCAGCCGGGGCTCCTCCAGTTCCAGCTCGACGGGCCGCAGCAGCACCGCCATCGTGTGGGCCTGGGGGGAGCGGCTGGCGCCGAAGGGAAGGGGCAGGCGCATCAGGTTGGCCGGGGCGGCCATGGTCTCCAGCTGGCCGTCCAGGACCGCGTCCAGCAGGCTCACCGGCAGCAGGCTGCGGCTGACACCGCCCCGCAGCAGCTCCACGTTGATGGCATGCGACAGGTTGCGGAGTCGCCGGGCCAGGGCCAGCTCCATGCCGTCCATCCAGCGCAGCAACTGCTCGGGATCCTCCGGTAGCCGCCCCGCCTGCCACAGGGAGCGATCCTCCGGGGAGGCACGCTCTTCGTCGTCGTCCTGTTCGTCGTCTACGGCTTCGTCGCCCTCGGAGTCCCCATCGGCCTCCTCCTGGGCCTCCTCGTCATCGGAAGGGCCGTGATCAGCGGCAGGGCCTGGCCCACCGGCCAGCGCGGCCATCAGGGAGGAGGCCCCGGTCAGGGGCGGGGCCATGGCAATCTGAACCGACCCAGGCGGGAGGGGATCGGGTTCGGGAGAACGGTCGGGGCTCTCCCCATCCCAGGAGAGTTCCTCCAGGAGCTGCTGACGGTCGTGGCGCTCACGGCGTTGCCGCTCCCGGGAGATCTGGGAGGCGAGGATCACCAGCTGCTCCACCGTCAGCAGACTGGAGCAACGGCTCACCAGCTCGTTGATCTGGCCGAGCAGCAGGCGGCGGCGCTCATCGGGGAGGTCGACGTAGCGCTGGGGATGGACCTGGGTGGCCAGATGGAAGCAGGCCTGCTGCACCCGCTGGGGCAGCACCTGGCGCAGCACCTGCAGATACAGGGCCACATGGCGATAGAGCTCCGGGTTCGACGCGGTCAGCTGCCGGGTCAGGGCCTGCAACTGACCCGGCAGATCGATCGCGTCGGAGGGTTCGCTCAACGGCTCCGGCTCAGGCCGCCTTGGCCATCGCCGCCACTTCCGCTGCGAAGTCGGACTGCTCCACCTCGATCCCCTCGCCGAGGGTGTAACGGGTGAAGCGGCGCACGCGGATGTTCTCGCCGGTCTTGCCGGCGGCCGACTTGACCATCTCACCCACCGTCAGGGTGTTGTCACGGATGAAGGGCTGGTCCATCAGGGCCAGTTCCTTGAGGCGTTTGCCGATGCGCCCGGCCACGATCTTGACCTTCATCTCCTCTTTCTTGCCGGCGAGATCGTCGCGACCCATCTCGATGGACTTCTCGCGCTCCGCCACTTCGGGGGGAATGTCCTCGGTGGTGACGTATTCCACGTTGGGGCAGGCGGCGATCTGCATCGCCACGTTGCGCACCAGCTCCTGGAAGAGCTCACCGCGGGCCACAAAATCGGTTTCGCAGTTCACCTCCACCAGCACACCGACGCGGGCGCCGGTGTGGATGTAGCTGCCGACGGCCCCTTCGGCCGCCGTACGGCCGGCCTTCTTCTCGGCGGTGGCGATGCCCTTCTGACGCAGCCATTCGGCTGCCTTGGTGGCATCCCCACCGGACTCGGTGAGGGCCTTCTTGCAGTCCATCATGCCCGCGCCGGTCTTGTCGCGCAGTTCCTTGACGAGCTTCGCTGTGATCTCAGCCATGGGTCGGGAGGGAGGGAGGTCGGGAGGGAGAGAAGGGGTCAGGCGTCGTCGTCGCCGCTGCGCTGATCCTGGGCTCCATGGCGGCCTTCGTTGATGGCATCGGCGAGGCGGCCCAGCACCAGTTGGACAGAGCGCACGGCGTCGTCATTGCAGGGAATGGGAACGTCGCACAGATCCGGATCGCAGTTGGTGTCGAGCATCGACACGAGCGGGATGTCGAGCTTGCGGCACTCGAGCACGGCGTTGGTTTCGCGGCGCTGATCCACCAGCACCACCACATCGGGCAGGCGGCGCATGTTCTTCAGGCCACCGAGGTACTTCTGCAGACGGTCCAGTTCGCGGCGCAGGACGGCGGCTTCCTTCTTGGGACGCATGGCGATGGCGCCAGAGGACTCCATGCGCTCCAGGTCCTTGAGCCGGTCGATGCGGGCGCGCATGGTGCTCCAGTTGGTGAGCATGCCGCCCAGCCAGCGCTGGTTGACATAGGAGGCGCCGCAGCGGGCCGCTTCCTGGGCGATCACTTCAGAGGCCTGCTTCTTGGTGCCGACAAACAGGAAGCGCTTGCCGCTGCGGGCGGCACTGCGGGTCCATTTGTAGGCGTTGTTCATGCAGACGGCGGTCTGCACGAGATCGATGATGTGAACTCCATTGCGCGCGCAATAGATGTAGCGCGACATCTTGGGGTTCCAGCGACGGGTCTGGTGTCCGAAATGGGCACCAGCCTCCATCATCTCGGAGAGAGTGACGACAGCCATTTGGTTGTAGGGGGGTTTCGGGTTGGCCTCCACCTGCCAGGGATGCCGCGCCATAGGACAGGCAGCGGATCACCCGAAACGTGCAGGTGTGCGGTGTTGGGGTTACCGGTTCAACCTACCAAATGGCCCTGCTGGCGGGCTTCGGCATGGAGGGCCCGCACCCCGAAGCGGTTGAGCGGCAGCCTCAGCAGCTCCATCGCCAGACCCGCCTTGCCGTGGCGGATCAGCCAACGCAGCAGGGGCCGCAGGCTGCGTTCATTGATCAGGCCGCCCAGGGTGAGCAGCTCCCACAGGGCCAGATGCAGCCAGGTGTACTGGATGATGAAGCGCACCCGCCAGGTGGGGTGCTTTCGATAGAACACCAGGCCCATCTTGGCCCGTTCCCGCTCCACCCGCACCAGATCCGGAATCTGCTCCAGACTCAGGGGCGGATGCCAGTGATAGCCCACGGCTTCGGGACAGCGCACCAGCCGCACCCCCATGCGGCGCAGCCGTTCCCCCAGCTCCAGGTCCTCCCAGCCGTAGAGGCGGAAGCCGGTGTCGAACAGGCCCGACTGCTCCAGCAGCTGGCGATCGATCGCCACGTTACCGGTGGCGAAGTAGGCCCAGGAGAGATCGCGCAGCTTGTGGGGCTCCGCCGTGGGCGACTCGAAGTTGTGGGTATTGATCACCGCGCCATAGGTGAAGCAGAGCCGGTCGCCGCTCTCCTCCCAGGCCCGCGCCAATGCCGTGGCGTGGTGCAGCAGGAACCGCTCCGTCACCACTAGGTCGCTGTCGATGAAGACGATCACGTCGCCGCGGGCCTCGTCCACCCCCCGGTTGCGCCCTTCGGCAGGGCCACCGTGGTCCTGGCGGATCAGGCGCAGATGGGGGAAGGCGGTGGCATGGGCATCCAGCCAGCGGACGGTGTCGTCGGTGGAGCCGTCATCCACCAGCACCACCTCGTAGGACTGCAGGGGGCCGCCGGTCTCCTGGCGCTCCAGGGCCTGCAGGCACTGGCGCAGGATCGGCAGCCGGTTGTAGGTGGGGATGACGACGCTGATGAACATCGGGGTCCGGGGCGTGGCAGGGCCGCAGAAAGCGGCAAGGGGGTGGGGGATGGCGGCCATGAAAAAGGGGGATCCCGATCGAATCCCCCCGGTGCCGTCCTGACGGGGCAGGCGCGGTCAGTCGGCGGCGCCGCCGTTGTTGGCCGTGCCGGTCACGCCGTTGCCGGCCCCTTCACCGCGGCCGTCGTTACGCAGCTTGCGCTTCTTGAACTTGCGGGCGTAGGCCCGGTTGCGTTCCTGCTTTTCCTTCTTCAGGTTCCTGCGTTTCGACATAGGGCTTCGGCGCTTCGAAAAGACTGTGAGGTTCCACCTTACTCAACAGACCAGGATCAACTGAGCGTCATCAGCCGACGGTGGCGTCACTGGCCCAGAGCCGGCCATCCTCCATGCGCACCAGGCGATCGGCCACATCGAGGATGCGCGGGTCGTGGGTCACCATCAGCACCCCGCAGCCCTCATCGCGCGCCAGCCGCTTGAGCAGATCCACCACCTCGCGGCCGGTGCGGCTGTCGAGGGCGGCGGTGGGTTCATCGGCCAGCAGCAGACGGGGGTGGGCGGCCAGGGCCCGGGCGATCGCCACCCGCTGCTTCTGGCCGCCGGAAAGGTCGTGGGGGAGCTTGCCGAGGTGGTCGGAGAGACCCACGGCCCGCAGCCATTCCCGGGAGAGATCGCGGCGGGCGCGATAGGCCAGGTCCGGTAGCAGGTCGGCCCCCATCTGCACGTTCTGCTCCGCAGTAAGGCAACGCAGCAGGTTGTGGCCCTGGAAGATCATGCCGACGCTGCGGCGCAGCAGCTGCCGCTCATGGCGGCTGGAGCCCTTCAGCTCGCAGCCGAGCACCCGCACCGATCCCTCCATCACCTGGCGCAGGGCCCCCACCAGCGTGAGCAGGGTGGTCTTGCCGCACCCCGAAGGCCCGGTGAGCAGCACCACCTCGCCGGGATGGATCTCCAGGTCGATGCCCTGCAGCACCTGGCGCTCCATGGAACCCGTGCCATACCAGTGGCTGAGACCCCGCACCGACACCGTGGCGGGGCCATCACCCGTGCTGGCGGTGGCGGGGGCTGAACCGGGGTGCAGGCTGGTCATCGGCTCAGAAAATGTCCGCAGGATCGGCGTCGCCCAGCTTGCGCATCGCCATCGCCGCCGAGCCCATGCACATCACCAGGATCATCAGGAACACGGTGATGGCACGATCGGCGGCCATGGCCACCGGCAGTTTGGTGGCGGCGTGGATGACGGCGTACAGCACCTGGCCGGCGGCGTAGGCGGGCAGGTAGCCGAAGATCGCCAGCAGCAGGCCCTCCCGCGCCACCACGCCAAGGAGGGTCAGCAGGCTGTAGCCCATGGCCATGAGGGTGGCGTACTCCGGCAGGTGGTCGCTGACATCGGAATAGAGGATCTGATAAACAATCACGCACCCGACGATGAAGCCCATGGCGGCACCCAGGGTGAAGATGAAGCCGATGGCGGTGCTGCTGCGCCAGTAGTCCATCTCCAGATCGAGGAAGCCCTGTTTGGTGAGGACACTGACGTCCTCCGGCAGCAGGGCCTGCAGGCGTTTCACCACCCGGGCGGGATCGGCCCTTGGCCGCAGCCGGATCAGACCCAGTTCGATGCTGCCGGAGGGGGTGTTGGGCAGCAGGCTGAGGAAGGTTTCCCGGCTGGTGAGGATGTTGCCGTCGGCACCGAAAGAGGCGCCGGCAGTGAACAGACCCGCCACCCTCAGCCGCTTACCGGCCACTTCGCTCTCCACGGTGCGCCCTTCGCGGAACCACTTCGCCACCGGTCCGAACTCATCGCGGGACTGGTCGTCGAAGAGCACCCGGCCCTTCTGGGTGAGGCGCGGCGCCAGGGCGGTGACAGCTGGATCGATGAACAGGGGGTCGCGGGGCTCGAAGCCGAGGGCCAGGATGGAGCGGGTGCCCTTGGTCTTGGGGTTGCGCCAGAGCAGGAGGTTCCAGTGCACCGGCGTGGTGCCGGTCACGTCCGGATCGGCCATGGCCTGCACCAGCCGTCGCTGGGGAAAGCCGGTCATGCTGATCGAGCTCTTGGTGCGCGGGCTGAGCAGCACCAGATCGGTGTCGAACAGCTTGTGCACCGTGATGCTGGAGTCGAACAGAGCATCGCGGAAGCCCAGCTGCATGAACATCAGGATCCCGGCGAAGGTGATCCCCGCCAGGGCCACGGCCAGCCGCATCGGCTGGCGGGTGAGCAGCAGCCAGGCCAGGGGAATCCGGCGTCCCTGCCAGGGGGTCATGGCTGCAGGCGGGCAATCACCTTGAGGCCGGTGAGGGAGGCGACCCTGGCTCCATCGCTGGGATCGAGACGCACCCGCACCTCCACCACGCGGGCATCGGCATCACCGGTGGGGTCGGTGGAGAGCACCTCCCGCTGGCGAACCTGGGGGCTGATGCGCCGCACCGTTCCCTTAAGGGTGCCGTCGAAACCGCCGTTCTCGCTGGTGAGGGTCACGGCCTGGCCGAGCCGCACCCGGTCGATGTCGCTCTCATAGACCTCGACGGAGACTTCCATGCGGTCACTGGCCCCCAGTTCGAGGATGCCCTTGTCGCCGGGGCGTTCGCCGACGCGGGACTGGATGCGCAGCACCGTGCCGTCGATCGGTGCCCTCAGTTCGGTGTTAACCAGATCCGTGTTGGCCTTGACCAGGGAGGCCCTGGCCTCCTGCAACTCGCCCTGGAGCTCCAGGGTGCGCTGCTCCAGCACATCCAGATCGGCGGCCGAATAGGCCCCATCGCTGGCCAGCTTGCGGTAGCGCGCCAGGTCGCGGGTCTGGATCGTGAGCCGGCGGCCGAGGTTGGCGATGCGGGTGCGGATCAGTGACAGCTCCGCCCGCTGCAGCGGCTGGTTGTCGAAGCGGGCCAGCAGCTGACCGGCCTGCACCCGGTCGCCCTCGGCCACCAGCAGTTCGGTGATGCGGGGGCTGCCGCCGATGCCGGTGATCGGCGCCGCCAGGAGGCGGACATCACCGTCGGGCTCCAGCTGGCCCAGGGCCGCCACGGCCTCCACCGGGGCCGGCGGCCGGACCACGGCGGCGGCCGGGGGCTTGGTGGGCTGCAGGCGCTGATAAAGAACGACACCACCCACCAGCAGGCCTGCCAAACCGGCGACGATCAGGCCGTTGCGCCAGGGGCCGGTGGGTCGTCGAAGAGCAGGTCTTCGATGTAGCGATCCGCCCACTGGGGGTTGAACGCCTTCTCCAGAACCCTCCGGGTCTTGTCGTTTTGTTTCTGTTGCTTGCAATACCTCAACTGCCCTTGCCATCGGGCAACCGTAGCCGGATGGTCATGGGCTTGGGAAGGACTCACGCTGGCGGCTTCGGCGAGCACGCCGAGGAAGCTGGCAACCTCCTCGACGAACCCCTTTTCCTCCGCCTCCGACCCCGGCCGGACGAACAGCACGTAGGGAGAGAAGATCGAGCCCCAGGGCGGCAACTCCCGCACCTGCTCGAAGGCCTGACGGGGGCGGGACGCCAGGGCCGCGGCGATCGGCGCCGGCAGCGCCTCCCCCACCGGAGAGAGATCAACGATGGCGGCGCTCACCCCGGCCTTGCCGGCCACGATGTCGGCGCCGAACACCGGCAGATCGTGGCGGGGATCGGGGAAGAAGACGCAGTGGAGGATCTGCAGTCCAGCGCCCAGCCGGGCCGTCTCCAGGTGCAGCTTGCGCAGGCCCCGGCAGCGGTGCACCTCATTACGGATGTAGAGGGCATCCCCGTCCAGGCTGCCGCTGATCGCCTCCAGGTCGGGATCGATCGCCATTGGCGCCAGTTCCGGGAGCGCATGGCGACAGAGCCGGATCCGCTCGGCCAGGCCATCCACCAGCGGATGGATGCCACCGTCTCCGGCCGGAGCGACCTCACCCATGGACACGTCGTGACAGCAGAATGCGGATCCTGCCATGCGTGCGTGAGTGTGTCCCTGGGTTGTTGCGGGTCCTTGCTGCCCGGGCTGGCCGATCCCGTCAGCCACACCCTCGCCAATGGCGTCGAGCTGGTGCAGCTGGAGCTGGAGGACGCCCCCCTGGTCTGCCTCGACTTCTGGTGCCGGGCCGGCAGCGCCTTCGAGACGCCCATGGAGAGCGGCATCGCCCATTTCCTCGAGCACATGGTGTTCAAGGGCAGTGACGGGCTGGCGGCCGGCGAGTTCGACCGCCGCATCGAGGCGCTGGGCGGCAGCAGCAACGCCGCCACCGGCTTCGACGATGTCCATTTCCACGCCCTGATGCCACCGGAGGGGGGCGCCGAAGCCCTTGATCTGCTGCTGGATCTGGTGCTGCAGCCCCGCCTCGATTCGGACAGCTTCAGCATGGAGCGGCAGGTGGTGCTGGAGGAACTGGCCCAGAGCGAGGACCAGCCCGAGGAGGTGGCCATCCAGCGCCTGCTGGCCCTGGCCTGCCCCGATCACCCCTACGGTCTGCCGATCCTGGGGCGGCGGGAGGCGCTCGTGGCCCACGACCCGGCCGCCATGGCCGCCTTCCATCAGCGTCAGTACGCCGCCGGCCGTTGCGTCCTGGCCCTCAGCGGCGCCGTGGCGGACGGGGATCTGTTGGCGCGGGCCGCGGCGGGCCCCCTCGCGGCCCTGGCGACCACCCACGCGGCCATGGCCCCGGCAACCCTTCGCGTCACCCCGGGGGTGCACCGCCTGGCCGTGCCGAGGCTGGAGGCTTCCCGGCTGCTGATGCTCTGGTGGCTGCCTGCCGCCAGCGATGTGGAGGGGCTGGTGGGGGCGGATCTGGGCACCACGGTGCTGGCGGAGGGTCGGCGCAGCCGTCTGGTCGACCGCCTGCGGGAGCAGCTGCAGATCGTCGAGAGCATCGACCTGGACCTGCACGCCATGGAGGGCGGCAGCTTCGCCCTGCTGGAGGCGGTCTGCGACGAGGAGGACCTGGACGCGGTGCGAGGGGCCATCACCCAGGTGTGGCAGGAGCTTCGCCAGGAGCCCCTCGGCGAGCAGGAATGGTGGCGGGCCCGCCGACTGGTCGCCAACGGCTATCGGTTTTCCCTGGAATCCCCCGGCGGCGTGGCGTCCCTGATCGGCAGCAGCCGCCTCTGGGGACGGAACCAGCCCCTCGACCAGCCGCTGGCGCTGCTGGACCGTTGGTCGCCAGGCCGTCTCCAGGAGCAGATGCTGGACCTGCTGGATCCGGCCCGGGCCTGCCTGCTCGAGGCGGTGCCGGCATGAGCCTCGCCACTTCTGCCACCGCCGAGGACAGCCGCAGCCTGGACGGGGGCCTGCCCCTGCGGATCCTGCACCGACCCGGTCCGGCGATCCTGGCGGCCCGCCTGGCGATCCCAGGCGGCAGCGGCCGCGACCCCGCCGGTGCCCGCGGCGCCCACCAGCTGCTGGCCGGCAGCATGACCCGGGGCTGCGGCGACCTGGATGCCGAGGCCCTGGCCGATTGCGTCGAGGGGGCCGGCGCCGCCCTGCGGGTGGAGGCCCAGGAGGACGGTCTGGTGCTGGCCCTGAAATGTGCCGCCGAGGATGCCCCCACCCTCGTCCCCCTGCTGCTGACGATGGCGCGGCGGCCGAGGCTGGAGCCCGAGCAGGTGGCGATCGAACGGCAGCTCAATCTGCAGCTGCTGCAGCGCCAGAAGGAGGACCCCTTCCAGTTGGCCCACGACCAGCTGCGCCGCCTTCTCTACGGCGATGGTCCTTACGGCCATGACCCCCTCGGGATCGAGGCGGAACTCGCCGGTCTCGAACCGGAACACCTGCGGCCACTGGCTGATGGCCTCGGGGCCGACGGCGCCGTGCTGGTGCTCTGCGGCGACGCCCCCACCTCCCTGGGGGAGGCGCTGGAACGGGAACTGGCGGCGTCCCCCTGGAGCACCCACGCCCCCCGGCCCCAGGCCTTCGCCGGTCCACCGCTCGCCACGGGGCACTTTGGACAGCACGTGCAGGACACCGAACAGGTGGTGCTGATGCTGGGGGCCGCGACCGTTCCCCTGGGCCATCCCGACGCCCTGGCCCTGCGGTTACTGCAGGCGCACCTGGGTCTTGGCATGTCCAGCCGACTGTTCATCACGATGCGGGAGGAGCGAGGACTGGCCTACGACGTCGGTGTGCACCTGCCGGCCTATTCCGGTGGTCCGCCTTTTGTCATGCACCTGTCCACCTCGGCTGAGCGGGTGGCTGAGGCCACCACCTGCCTGCTGGAGGAGTGGCAACGGCTCCTGGATGAACCTCTTGACGAGGGCTCGCGGCTGCTGGCCCTGGCCAAGTTCCAGGGGCAGGACGCCATGGGGCGCCAGACCTGCTCCCAGATCGCCGAGCGCCAGGCCCTGGTGCTCAGCCATGGCCTGCCCTCCGACCATGTGCGCCAGGTGATGGAGCGGGCTCCGGGGCTCGACGCCGAGGATCTGCGGGCGGCGGCCCACCGCTGGCTGGCCGTTCCCAGTCTGAGCCTGGTAGGCCCGGCCCCGGCCCTGGAGCGGGCGCACCAGGCCTGGCTGAACCATGGACTCAGCCGTCCGGGGAGGCCGGCTCCAGATCGGAGAGGTTGATCAGGAAGGTGCCGCGGCGGAAACGGATGGCCCTCAGCTCCAGGGCCCGGATTTCCACCACCCGGCCCACTTCCCCTGGATCCACCAGATCCGGGGGACGCAGCATCGGCATCGGGTCGGCGGTCTTGAGGTAGCGGAGCGGCTGGCGCAGCCGCACGGCATCACCCAGATGGATCAGCACCGGTTCCGCCGCCTCCGGAGGCGCTTCCTGGGGAATCGCGGGATCGGTGGGGGTGAGATCCGGCATCGGTACGGCGCTCCAGCGGGCTGGGGGCCCTTCTCAGCCGAACCTAGCTGGAGCAGGATGGGCGCCAGCCACGGACGGTTCATTGCGAGCCCTTGCCACCTGGAGCGGAGCGATCGCCGGCCTCCTGCTCATCCTTGTCGGCGGTCTGGTGCCGGCGGCCTTCCCATTCCATGAGGCCGGTGGCTGGGGCGTGCGGCCCCTCGGCATCACCCTGCAGGTGCCGGCCCTGCTCCTGACCGCCCTGGTCTGCGGGCCCCGCAGTGCCACCCTGGCGGCCGTGGCCTATCTCAGCGTCGGTCTGTTCCAGCTGCCGGTGTTCCACGAGGGGGGTGGCATCGGCTACCTGCTGGATCCGGGCTTCGGCTACCTGGCGGGTTTCCTGCCGGCCGCCTGGATCACCGGCAAGCTGGCGCGCCAGCCGGGCATGGACGACCCGCTCACCCTCGCCGGGGCCGCCGCCATCGGCCTGGTGGTGCTGCATCTCTGCGGCCTCACCAACCTGCTGCTGGGCAGCCTGGCCGGCCGCTGGGGGGGTGACACCCTCACCCTGGTGGTGGGCTACAGCCTGGCCCTGCTGCCCCAGTTGCTGCTCTGTTGCGCCGCCGGCGTTCTGGGCTGGTTGCTGCGCCGGCTGCTGCTGGTGCCCTCGTGATGGCCCGTCCCCTGCGCCGGCGGCTCGGGATCGTGCTGCTGGCGGCCCTTGCCCTGCTGCTCGATCAGATGAGCAAGGCCTGGGCCCTCGACCACCTCGCCAACGGCAGTATCCGGCCGCTGCTGCCTGGCCTGCTCCAACTGCAGCGGTTCAGCAACACCGGCGCCGCCTTCAGCCTGTTCACCGGGGCATCGATCCAGCTGGGTCTGGTGAGCGCCCTGGTGAGCCTGGGGCTGCTGGTCTGGATCCTCTGGCGCCCTCCCGCCGGCCTCTGGAGCGGCCTGGCCCTGGGACTGCTGCTCGGAGGGGCCGTGGGCAACGGCATCGACCGCTGGCGCTATGGGGCGGTGGTGGACTTCCTGGAGTTCGTCCCGATTCACTTCCCGATCTTCAACCTCGCCGACGTGGCCATCAACCTGGCCGTGGCGTGCTTCCTCCTTGATCTGCTGCGACCCCATGCCGACCGCCATCCTTGAGGGGCTGGAGCGGCGGCTGCGGCCCCGCTCATCGGCCGCAGGTCCCCAGCTCCGGGTGCTGCGCCCCGGCCTGCCGGAGCAGAGCCATCCGCTGCACGGCAGCCTCTACCGGATCGGCCGCGCCACGGACAACAGCATCGTCATCGACCACACGGCCGTGAGCCGCCACCATGCCCTGCTGGAAAACCACGGCGGCCACTGGCTACTGAGCGATGCCGGCTCCACCAACGGGCTCTGGTGGCAGGGCCGCCGGGTGCGGGAGCTGGTGCTGCGCGAGGGGGATCGGGTGCGCTTCGGGCCCGCTGATCAGGAGGATCTGCCCACGCTGCTGTTCGGGCCTGAGGGGGGCCTGCGCCGTTCCTGGAAGGGGCGCTGGGGGGCGCGGGTCGCGGTGGCCGTGGCGGGCGCGGGCAGCCTGCTGCTGGCCCTGTCCCTGCTGCAGGTGCCCACCAGCGGCAGCCTGGCGACGGTGCGGGGGCCGCTGCTCCTGTACGACCGCAGCAATCGGCCGGTGGCGTCGGTGACCGATCGCAAGCGCCGCGAACTGCCCGACCTGGCCGCCTATCCCGCTGTCCTGATCGATGCCCTGCTGGCCAGTGAGGACAACCGCTTCTGGTGGCATCCGGGGGTGGACCCGATCGGCACGGCCCGCGCCCTGCTCACCAACCTGCTCGGCGGCCGGGTGCTGGAGGGCGGCAGCACCCTGACCCAGCAGATGGCCCGCAGCCTCTACCCGGAGCAGGTCGGGCAGGGCGAAACCCTGGGGCGCAAGTGGCGCGAGTTGCTGGTGGCCCTGCAGCTAGAGGCGCGTTTCAGCAAGCAGGAGCTGCTGCTGAGCTACCTCAACCGGGTCTATCTCGGTGCCGTCTGGGGCTTCGAAGATGCCTCAAGGCGCTTCTTCGGCCGGCCGGCAGCGGCCCTGAAGCTCGAGGAGGCGGCGCTGCTGGTGGGCCTGCTGCCCTCCCCGAATGGCTACGACCCCTGCATCGATCCCACGGCCGCCCTGGCCTCCCGCAACCAGGTGCTCGACAAGATGGCCGCCAGCAACCGGATCAGCGCCGATCAGGCCCGGCGGGCCCGACGCCAACCGATCCGGCTGGCCCCGGATGCCTGCCGCTCCGCCCAGCAGCGGGGGGCCCCCTTCTACACCGACCAGGTGCGCCGCGACCTGGAGAACCTGGTGGGCAAGGAGGTGGCCGCCGAAGGCAACTTCCTGATCGACACCCACCTTGATCCCCTGCTGCAGGAGCGGGTAGAGCTGGTGCTGCGGCAGCGCATCGACGCCAGCCGCTCCCTGGGGGTGAGCCAGGGAGCCGTGGTGGTGATCGACAGCCGCACGGGGGGGATCCGCGCCATCGCCGGCGGTCGGGACTACCTGCAGAGCCAGTTCAACCGGGCCTCGATGGCCCTGCGACAGCCCGGCAGCACGTTCAAGCTCGTGCCCTACGTGGTGGCCCTGGAACGGGGCGCCCGGCCCGGCGACCGGATCAGCTGCGCACCGCTGGACTGGGCCGGCCAGCACTTCGCCAGCGGCTGTGGCGGCAGCCTCAGCCTGCGCCAGGCCCTGGCCATCAGCAGCAACACCGCCGCCCTGCGCCTGGCCCGTAAAGATGGCCTCGACGCCGTCGTCAGCAAGGGGAGGGATCTGGGCTTCACCAGCCCCCTGGCCCCGGTGCCGGGCCTGGCCCTGGGCCAGAGCGAAGTGACCCTGCTGGAGCTCACGGCGGCCTATGCCACCGTCGCCGCCGATGGGCTCTGGCGGGCGCCCACCACGATCCGGCGGCTCACCGATGCCGAAGCCTGCGGCGTCTCCCAGGCGCAGGGGGAGCGGGGAGGGGCTGATTGCCGTGCCTCCGCGGGCAGCTCCCGGACGGTGAGCAGCCCCGGGCGCCGGGTGATGACCCCCGCCACCGCCAAGGCGATGCGAACGCTGCTGGAAGCGGTGGTCAGCGGCGGCACCGGCAGCGCCGCCTATGTGGGCGCAGGCAGCTGGGGCAAGACCGGCACCACCAACGAAGGCCGGGACCTGCTGTTCGTGGGCTACGCGCCCAGGCGCCAGTGGGTGATCGGCATCTGGCTGGGCAACGATGACAACAGCCCCACCGCCGCCAGCAGCGCCCTGGCGGCCTCCCTGTTCGGCGAGATCGTGCGCTCGGCCCCACCGGGGCCATGAAGCTGCCCCAACGCCTCTGGCTCTGGATCCTGCTGGGTCTGCTGGCGTTGGTGGTGCTGGGCATGGTGCTGCAGGCGGTCCAGCAGCTGCAGTGGACCCTGAGCACCTGGCTGCCCTACTGGATGGTTGGGCCGCTGATGCTGATCGTGCTGGTGGCCTTGCTGCTGGCCCTGGCCCAGGTCGGTTGGCCCTGGCTGCAGAAGTGGCGTCGTCCGGGCCCTTCGGGGGCGGGCAAGGGCGTGCCCGCGGCCGTGCCCTCCAGCCGCCGCGAGGCGGCCCAGCGCAATCTGGGCGCCATCGACCGCACCCTGGAGCAGGTGCGCCACGCGGTGGAGCGCGAAGCCCTGCGCCAGGAACGGCAGCGGATGGAGGCGGAACTGGAACGGGGCGACCTGGTGATCGTCGTGTTCGGCACCGGATCGGCCGGCAAGACCTCGCTCATCCGTGCCCTGCTGCAGGAGCTGGTGGGCGAGGTGGGTGCCCCGATGGGCTCGACCACCACCGCCACCCGCTACCGGCTGCGGCTGCGGGATCTGCCCCGCGCCGTGATCCTGGAGGACACCCCGGGCATCCTCGAAGCGGGCCCCCAGGGCAGGGAGCGGGAGCGGCTGGCCAGGGGACTGGCCGCCAGGGCCGATCTGTTGCTGCTGGTGCTGGATGGTGACCTGCGCGCCAGTGAGCTGGAGGTGTTCGAGGCCCTGGCCGGGCTGGGCAAGCGTCTGCTGCTGGTGCTCAACAAGTGCGACCTGCGCGGCGAGGAGGAGGAGCGGCGCCTGCTGGCGCTGCTGCGGCAACGCTGCGCCGGACGGCTCGCCCCGGAGGATGTGATCCCCGCCAGCGCAGCCCCGCAGAGTGTGCCGATGCCCGGGGGCCGGCCGCTGCAGCCGTCGCCGGAGGTGGAGGCCCTGCTGCGCCGCATCGCCAGCGTTCTGCATGCCGATGGCGAGGAGCTAATCGCCGACAACCTGCTGCTGCAATGCCGCCGCCTCAACCAGGCTAGCCAGGACCTGCTGGACCGGCAACGAACCAGCGACGCCAGCTCGATCGTGGATCGCTACATGTGGATCGGCGCAGGGGTGGTCATGGTGACCCCACTGCCGGGCGTCGACCTGCTCGCCACCGCCGCGGTCAATGCCCAGATGGTGGTGGAGATCGGCCGTGTCTACGGCGTCAGCCTCAGCCGCGACAACGCCCAGGATCTGGCCCTCTCGGTGGGCCGGACCCTGGCCGGGCTGGGGCTGGTCAAGGGGGGCGTGGGTCTGATCACCTCGGCCCTCAGCCTCAATCTCCCCGCCCTGGTGGTCAGCCGGGCGATTCAGGCGGTCAGCGCGGCCTGGCTGACCCGGGTGGCGGGACGCAGCTTCATCACGTACTTCAGCCAGAACCAGGACTGGGGCGATGGCGGCCTGCAGGAGGTGCTGCAACGCGAATACGACCTCAACAAACGGGAGGGGATACTGCGCAGCTTCCTGGATACAGCCCTCAACAGGGTGGTCGAACCCCTGCAGCAACGCCAGAGACGGCGGCTACCGCCCCGACCAGGGCCTCGGGAGGGGGCGGCTGGAGGGGACCGCGGGAATCCAGCACCGTGATCAGCACCAGGTAGGCCACCCCGATCAGGATCGAGAGGGCACCCGTGAGGATCGCCACCCACCTGCCGCGGGAATCCTTCGACGGGGCCTTGGGGGGGATCGGATCCGGCAACGATTCAGCCACTGGTTCAGCCATGGGTGGGCTCCGCCAGGCTTTGCTGCACCACCTGGCTGAGCCGCTCCAGATGGTACGGGAGCGTATGGGGGTTGCCGAGCACCGCCTTGAGGTGGTGCTGGCCCCGGTAGACCGGCCGCGAGAGCATCAGCTGCTCAGCCAGCAGGGCCGCCCGGGTGGCGGCACTCCAGCGCTCCGCCTCCGCCCCTTCACAGCCCTCGGGCCGGAACGCGAGCAGGTGCAGGGGTCCGCTGCAGAGGCTGAGGCCGCCGATGGCCCGCAGCCGCTGCTCCAGGTCCGTTCGGCGCTGGACGGCCGCGTCGATGAGGGCGGCCACGCCGTCGAGGCCGAGCTGGCGCAGACCCAGCCAGAGCTTGAGGATCTCGCCTGGCCGGGTGCCCTGCAGCCCCGCCTCCCCCTGGTGGCCGCCGCCCCAGCTGGGTTCCATGTAGGGCAGTCCGGTGGCAAAGGCCCGCTGCAGGTGGCGTGGATCCGCCAGCAGCAGCAGGGAGGAGGTCTTGGTGATGCCGAGCAGCTTCTGGGGGTTGACCGTGACCGAATCGGCCAGCCCCAGACCGGCGAGCCGAGTGCGGAATCGGTCGCTGAAGGCGAAGATCGCGCCGATGGCCCCATCCACGTGCAGCCAGTGGCCGTAACGCCGGCACAGGGCCGCAATCGGCTCCAGGGGATCGAGGGCGCCGCGCACGGTCGTGCCGGCGGTGGCCACCACGGCGATCACCGGCGTACCGGCCCGGTCGAGCTGCGCCAGCCGCTTCTCGAGGGCCTGGGGTTCAAGGGCGCCGGCAGCGGTCACGGGGAGCTGCACCAGGGCGTCGGGCGGCAGACCCATCACGGCGGTGGCCTTCATCAACGACACGTGGGCCTCCTCGCTGCACAGCACCACCGCGTCCCCCCGGCAGGCCAGGCCCCGCTGGTGGCGGGCGGTGACCAGGCCCATGAGGTTGCTGAGGCTGCCGCCGCTGGCGGCCACGCCACCGGCCCCGTCCGGCAGACCAAGTCGGCCGGCCATCCAGGCGCACAGGGCCCGCTCCAGTCGGCTGAGGCTGGGGGACAGCTCCTCGGCCAGCAGGTTGTTGTTCAGGCCGGCGCAGATCAGGTCGGCCACGATCGAGGCCGACAGGGGCGGCGGATCGAGGTGGGCCAGGGCGCCGGGGTGGTTGGGGTTGTAGGCCCCTTCCATCACCAGCTGCAGATCGGCCAGGAGCCTGTCGCTTCCCAGTCCCGCCAGCTCCGGTTCCACCGCCGGCAGCACACTTAACCCTGGAAGGGGGGTGCCGTGGCCGGCCTGGCCAAGCCAGCGGCAGAGGAGTCCGGACGCCTGCTGCAGGACCTCTTCCAGGGCCGGGTCGAGTTCAAAAGGATCGGCAAAGGCGCCGAAGTCCCGAGGGGACGGCGATGGCCGGTGGGCGGGGGGGACGCTGGCCAACGGCGACTGTGGGGGCTTGGCCATTCTGCCGCCTGCCCTGGCGGAGGGATGGCTAGAAAAAAAGGATGGTGAGTGATGCCGTCAGCCTGCTGTGGATGGACCGGCTCCTGCGGCTTTCCGAGGCGGCCGGGGCCCGGGGGGAAATCCCAGTGGCGGCCGCTTTACTGGATGAGGCCGGCCGCTGTGTCGGTTGGGGCAGCAACCACCGCCACCGACGGGCGGATCCCCTGGGGCATGCCGAACTGCTGGCCCTGCGCCAGGCTGCGGCTGCGAGGGGCGACTGGCGCTTCAACGGCTGCACCCTCCTGGTGACCCTTGAACCCTGTCCGATGTGCGCCGGTGCCCTGATCCAGGCGCGGGTGGGCCGTGTGATCTACGCCGCCGGGGACCCCAAGCGCGGTGCCCTCGGCGGCAGCCTCGACCTGACCAGCCATCCCAGCGCCCACCACCACATGGCGGTCAGCGGTGGGGTGCGGGGCGAGCGGGCCAGCCAGCAACTCGAGGGGTGGTTCCGTCAGCGGCGTCTGGCCCGTCAGGCGATGGCGGCGACCACAGCGGCAGGGGACGACTGAAAGGCGGGCAGTTCGCTGGCGAAGAGGCCGAGCAGGCGATCGACGTTCTCCGGGGTGCTGTTGTACCCCATCAGGCCGATGCGCCATACCTTGCCGGCCAGATCCCCGAGCCCGCCGCCGACCTCGATGCCGAAGCGATCGAGCAAATGGCGGCTGAAGGCCTTGCCGTCGACCCCCTCGGGAATGCGGACAGTGGTGAGGGTGGCCAGACGCAGGGGCTCGCTGACATGCAGTTCGAGGCCCAGACGCTCCAGACCGGCCCAGAGGCGCTCAGCATTGCTGCGGTGTCGCGCCCAGGCGGCCTCCAGCCCTTCTTCGGCCAGAAGCCGCAGGGCCTCACGCATGCCGAAGTTCATGTTCACCGGTGCGGTGTGGTGGTACACCCGGTCGCTGCCCCAGTACTTGTTGAGCAGGGAGACATCGAGGTACCAGTTGGGCACCTTGCCGGAGCGGGCAGCCAGCTTGGCCTCGGCCCGCGGACCCATCGTGAAGGGGCCCAGGCCGGGGGGGCAGCTGAGACCCTTCTGGCTGCAGCTGTAGGCCAGGTCCACCTGCCAGGCATCGATGTGCAGCGGCACCGCCCCAAGCGAGGTGACCGTGTCGAGCAGCAGCAGGCAGTCGTGCTGGCGGCAGAGCTCGCCGATTCCTTCCATCGGCTGACACACGCCGGTGGAGGTTTCGGCATGCACCATCGCCAGGATGGCGGGCTTGTGGGTGATCAGGGCAGCTTCGAGTTCGGCCAGATCAAAGGCCTCTCCCCAGGGCCGCTCGATCGTGACGACGTCGGCCCGATAGCGGCCGGCCATATCGACCAGGCGCTGGCCGAAGTAACCCATCACGGCCACCAGCACCTTGTCGCCGGGCTCGATGGTGTTGGCCAGGGTGGCTTCCATGGCGGCGCTGCCGGTGCCGCTCATCGGGATGGTGAGTCGGTTGTCGGTCTGCCAGGCGTAGCGGAGCAGCTCCTGCACCTCACCCATCAGCTCGATGTAGAGGGGATCGAGGTGCCCGATCGGCATCCGGGCCAGGGCCTGCAGCACCGTGGGGTGGGCGTTGGAAGGGCCAGGGCCAAGCAGCAGCCGCTCCGGGGTGGCGATGGGATCCAGAGCGAGTCTGTGGGTGCTGCTGACGGTGGGAGGCACTGGGGGAAGGGGCAAGACCTGGCGGAGCGGCAGAAGTGATCTGAGACTAGAGAATTGCCGCTCAGCGGGCGCGCACGTTGCTGGAGGCGAGGCCGCGGCAGAGGTGCTCGAAGGGGGCCCGAACCAGGCCGGTGTCCACCAGGCCGGCGTCGGCCAGCATCTCGGCGATCACCTCGCCGAGCAGGGCGATGCTGCGGACGGTCGGTCCAGTGGGGACACCCAGGCTCTTGTAGGTGTCATCGAGTCCGTTGAGAACGCGCTCGTCGAGGATGGTGAAGTCGTCGGCCACCAGGGCATAGCTGGCGTAGCGCAGAAAATAGTCCATGTCGCGCAGGCAGGCCGACAGGCGCCTGGTGGTGTAGGCGTTGCCACCGGGGAGGAGCAGTTCGGGATCCTCAAGCCAGAGGCGCTGGGCCGCCTCGCGCACGATGACGGCCGCTTCCCGATTGATCAGCTCGACGGCGGCGAGTCGCGACTCCGCCTGGCCGTAATAGGCATCGATCCGATCGATCGCGGAACGATCGAAATAGCGGCCCAGCTGGTCGTAGCGACCGATCAGACCGGTGATGGCATCTCGCATGGACGAAACGGATCGACGCACCTGCAGCGGAAGGTAGCACTCGCAATCCGCCAGATTCCTGTCCTGCGGCTGGTTCTGGGGAATCTGACAGAAACGGTTACGCGGCCACCGGTCCGCCGGGGCGGCACCATCGTGGCGGCAGCCTTCCCATCCGCCCACCGCCATGGCCAGCTCCGCCCAGGACGTCCTGCGCCGCCTCGGGGAGGACGGCATCGAGCGCATCGACCTCAAGGTGAGTGACCTGCAGGGGCGCTGGCATTCGTTCGGCTTGGAGACCCACCAGTTCGGTGAGGGGGCCTTTCAGCAGGGCCTTGGCCTCGACAGCCTTGGCCGGGAAAGCCTTTCCCTCAACAGCCTTGCCAGCGGTCTGGTGCTGCATCCGGACCCCGGCACCGCCTGGATCGACCCCTATCTCTCCCCCCGAAGCCTCAGCCTGATCGCGTCGTTCGAGGCGCCGGCGGCGGCAGACGCAAACCTGCGCCACTGCCCCCGCTCCCTGGCTGGCCGCGCCCTGGCCCTGCTGGCCGGCAGCGGCCTGGCCGATGCGGCCCGCTTCGGCGTGACGCAGGACTTTTTCCTGTTCAGCGATCTGACCTGGCACGGCGACGCCCAGGGATATGGCTGCCGGGTCGTCCATGGCACGGAAGCACCGGAGGCGCTCTGCAGCGAGCTGCTGCTCACCCTGGCGGCCCTGGGCCTGCGGGCCCGCCTCGGCCAGCCAGCACCGATGGGGTCCCTGCAGCAGCTGACCCTGGGAAGCGCCGACCCACTGCGGGCCGCCGATGCCCTGATGGTCAGCCGCTACGTGCTGCGTCACGTCGCCCAGCGCCACGGCTGCAGCGCCACCGTGCTGCCGAGGCCCACCCTGGAGCCCATCAGTGCCGGCCTGGCGGTGCACCAGAGCCTCTGGAGGACCGGTCAGCCCCTGTTCTGCGGCGAAGGCACCTACGGCGACCTGTCCCAGACCGCCCGTTGGTACCTGGGCGGGCTGCTGCACCATGGCCCCTCCCTGGCCGCCTTCACCAACCCCGGCGTCAACAGCTACCGACGGCTGCGGTGCGGCCCCGAGGCCCCGACCCGCCTGACCTACGCCAGGAACGACCCCTCGACGGTGGTCGCCGTTCCCGACAGCGGCAGCGACCCCGACAAGCGCCGGCTGGTGGTGCGGCAGGCGGACGGACTGGCCAATCCCTACCTGGCCTTGGCGGCCATGCTGCTGGCCGGGCTTGATGGCGTGCGCCGCCAGAGCGATCCCGGTTCCGCCAGCGATCTGGAGTCCGCCGCCGGTTCCGCCCCGCCCCGTGGCGCCAGCCTGCCCACCGACCTGGGCGGCTCCCTGGCGGCCCTCGCCGCCGACCATGACTACCTCCTCGCCGGTGGCGTGTTCAGCCAGGAGCTGCTCGAGGACTGGATCAGCCTCAAACGCCGGGAGCTGGAGGAGCTGGAGCACAGGCCCCATCCCCTCGAGTTCGCCAGCGACCCCATCGCCTGACTCAAGGACGCAGCAGCCAGGCCAGCAGCAGCCCCAGCCCCCCCCAGCGCAGGGCTGACCAGAACCGCTCACCGTGGCGGCTGCTCGGCAGCAGGGCGTCGGGAAGGGGATCCAGCAGCCTCTGGGCCAGCACGAGCTTCTGCCGCCGCCGCCGCAGGGTCACGCCAGTGGGGGCAACGGCCCCCGGCCGGCCGGCGATGCTCAGCACCGCCGCCAGATGGTGCAGCAGACCGGATGACGGTGTGCGACGGGGGCGCTGGTGCTGGCTCATGCTGGCGCGTTCGACAGGGCGAGACCTGGAACGACAGGATGGGACCACTGCGGTCCGATCGTCCAGTGGCAGCCACCAGCGTTCCAGCCGAAAAGGCCTCTCCTTCCGAAGCTTCGATCCCGTCGCACCGGACGTGGCCGCCGGAGGCCCTGCCCCTGGCCGAACGCCTGCATCGCCAGCTCAGCATCGGCGACCGGGACTGGCATGCCCTCAAGCACCAACGCTCCCGGCGGGCGGCCGAACAGGTGGCGGCAGCCCTGGTTCAGCTTCTGGCCGCCGACCAACCGGCCGCCGGCGCAGCCACCGAGGGTCGGCGCAGCGCCATCGCCTTGCTGGAGAACGCCCAGGCCTGGCTGCGGGCCGAGATCAGCGATCCTGGCTGTCCGGCCCACGGTCGCTGACCGCCGCCCGCCGTGCCGCCAGCTGCAGCCGGTTGCCCCGGCCGCTCCAACGCACGTCATCGAAGCAGTGATGAATCAGGAACAGGCCCCGGCCGGAGGGGGCGTCGTGCTGGCAGGGCAGGGCACTGCGGCGGGCATGGGGCGGCAGCCCCGGGCCTTCGTCCTGCACCTGCCAGACCACCCAGCGGGGGGTGACGATGCGTCGCACCCTCAGGCACTTGCCGGGATCACAGCCATTGCCATGACGCACAGCATTGACCAGGGCCTCCTGCAGACCGAGCTGCAGCTCCGCCTGGCGCAGCGCGCAGCCAATGGGTTCAAGCAGCAGCTCCACCAGCGGGGCCAGCTGCAGGGTGGAGGGGGTGATGTAGTCGGCCCAGCGGAGCTGCATGAAGCAGGTATTCCAGTTCGCCTCATCGGAACCTAACGCGCGCGCCCGGCCGGTGAATCCCCCAGGCGGACCTGTATGGCGGGATGTTGCAGAACGGCGTCCATCAACCGCACACCCCGCAGCTGGTTGATCAGGGGCATGTGGCCCTCCGGCGCCTCCAGCGACCACTGGAAGGAGCCCGGGTAGCGGGTCCAGGTGCCGTCGCTTTTCCAGCCGAGCCGGGGCCAGAGCCGATCCCACTGCCCTTGACACGCCTGCAGCAGGCGGGCCTGGACCGAGAAGCCGAAACGCCCCTGGGAATAGCAGCACCAGAGACGGTCGAGGCTGGTGAGGTCGGTGGCCGGCATCGCCGCAACCTCGCTGTAATAGACGTAGCCGCGCCGCACGGCCGCTTCACCGGCCAGCTGGCGCAGGTGCTCGCTGGTGAGGCGGTCAGCCTCCTCGAAGGCCTGCCGCATCAGATGAAGTTGCAGCGGCGCGTAGTCGAGGCCGGCGACGCTGGCGACGGCGAGCCAGCCGTCGGGGTGGCGCGCCAGCCACCCCTGCTGCAGGCCCGTGTCCGGCGACGCCAGCAGCAGCTGGATCAGATGGCCGGCGGCCCAGTCGTCGCCGGTGGCATCAAGCCGGTCGAGCCGGTCCGGGATCCGTTGCAGCAGGTCGGAGCCGGCCTGCACAAGGGGGCCCAGGAGGCTGCGGCGCTGACGGGCCGAGCCCGCCAGGAAGCGCTCCAGCAGCTGTTCGGCATCGACGGTGCTGAAAACCGGTGGACCGGAGAGCATGGGCAGACGACCAGCCGAAGAGGCAGCATGGTGAAATCCACTATGTCAGGGCCGATGGGCACGGCCACAGGGGGAGCCGGGACAGGGTCTGCCTAAAGTCCCCTTTTGTGCGAGTGCCATGGCCGCCGCCATTCAGTTCTTCCGCGGGGTGGACGAGACGGTCGTGCCCGACATCCGCCTAACAAGGTCACGGGATGGCCGCACCGGCCAGGCCACCTTCGTGTTCGAGGAGCCCAAGGCCCTGGCCCCCCAGGCCGTGGGTGACATCACCGGCATGTTCATGCTCGACGAGGAGGGTGAGATGGTTACCCGGGAGGTCAAGGCCCGTTTCGTCAACGGCAAGGCCAGCGCCCTGGAAGCCACCTACACCTGGAAGAGCACCGCGGATTTCGAGCGCTTCATGCGCTTCGCCCAGCGCTATGCCGACGGCCATGGTCTGGGATTTGCCGGCCAGGGTGACGAGCCGGCCGAGGAGGGCCAGGAGGAGGCTTGAAATTCGGCCAGTGGCTGGGCCTGATCACCCTGCTGGCGGCGCTGGTTCTCTTATGGAGCCTGCGTGACGCCCTGATCCTTCTGTTCGCCGCCGTGGTGCTTGCCATGGCCCTGTGCACCCTGGTGGGCGCCATCCGGGAACGCCTCGGCGTGGCCAGGCCCATCGCCCTTCTCCTGGCGCTGCTGCTGGTGACGCTGGTGGTGCTGCTGGTGGCCACGGTCGTGATCCCCCCCTTCATCGCCGAGTTCCGCGAACTGGTGCAGCAGGTGCCGCGGGCCTGGGCCGAGCTATTGAAGCTGGTGCGCCAGTCGCTTGAGGGGGCGTCCCAGATGGTCTACGGCCGCAGGGACGGCAACCTGGACTGGCTCAAATCCACCCTCTCGATTCCCGCCACCCTGCCCCCCGATCTGCTGGGCCGGCTCGGCGGCGGCGCGATCGGCCTGGTGGGTGTGGCCGGCAATCTCGGTGCCGCTCTGCTCCAGACCCTGTTCGTGGTAGCCGTCTCCCTGATGGTCGCCGCCCAACCCACCGGCTACCGGGAGGCCCTGCTGCTGCTGGCACCCTCCTTCTATCGGCGGCGCCTGCGGCAGGTGCTGGTGGCCTGCGGTACGGCCCTCAGCAGCTGGATGGTGGGGGTGCTGATCAGCTCCCTCTGCGTGGGGCTGCTGGCGGCCATCGGCCTGTCCGTGCTGGGCGTGAAGCTGGTGGCGGCCAACGCCCTGCTGGCCGGCCTGCTGAACATCATTCCCAACGTGGGACCGACACTCAGCACGATCTTCCCGATGTCGGTGGCCCTGCTGGATGCTCCCTGGAAGGCCGTGGCCGTCCTGGTGGTCTACGTGGTCATCCAGAACCTGGAGAGCTACGTCATCACCCCCTCGGTGATGCACCACCAGCTGCAGTTGCTGCCGGGCCTGACCCTCACCGCCCAGCTTCTGTTCACCCTGCTGTTCGGCCCCCTCGGCCTGCTGCTCGCCCTGCCGCTGGCGGTGTGTCTGCAGGTGCTGCTACGGGATCTGCTGATCCATGACATCCTCGACCCCTGGAAGCGGGAGCGCCGGCAGACATGAAGGCACGCACCCTGCTCGGGGCCCTGGCCCTTGTGGCGCTGTTCCTGCTGCTCTGGGAACTGCGCTGGGTGCTGCTCATCCTCTTCGGCGCCGTGGTGCTGGCGGTGGCACTGGATGTGCCCACCTCCCTGCTGCGGCGGCTCACCCGTCTGAACCGGGGGGCGGCCCTGTCGCTGGTGCTGCTGGTGCTGGTCGTGATCGGCTGGCTCCTGGGCAATCTGCTGCTGCCGGAGCTGATTGACCAGATCCGCCAGTTCAGCCAGCTGGTCCCCGAGCTGGTCCAGCGGCTCGGCGACGTGGTTCCCAAGACCCCCCTGCTGCGCGACCTGGAACGGCAGCTGGACGATGGAAGCCTCTGGGACCGGCTCCAGCCCCTGGGCAGCCAGCTGCTCGGCGTGGCGGGTGGCGCCGCCAACAGCACCATCCAGCTGCTGCTGATGCTGCTGCTGGCGATCCTGATGGCGCTCGATCCGGTCAGCCATCAACGCCTGGTGATCGCCGCCACACCCCGCTTCTACCGGCGGCGCATGGAACAGTTGCTGCGGGAATGCCGCGAGGCCCTCGGTGGCTGGCTGGCGGGCATGACCATCTCCGGCACCGTGGTGTTCGTCACCACCTGGGCGGGCCTGGCCCTGCTGCAGGTGCCCCTGGCGCTGCTGAGCGGCCTGGTCTGCGGTCTGCTCACCTTCGTGCCCACCATCGGCCCGACGGCCGCCACCCTGCTGCCCTTGGCCGTCGCCCTGCTGATCTCACCGGCGAAGGTGGTCCAGGTGCTGGTGCTGCGCCTGCTGCTGCAGAACGGCGAGGCGTTCCTGCTCACACCCCTGCTGCTGAGCCGCACCGTCAACCTGCTGCCCACCGTCGCCCTGATGGCCCAGCTGAGTCTGGGGGCCCTGCTGGGCTTGCCCGGGCTGCTTCTGGCCCTGCCCCTGGTGGTGGTGCTGCAGGTGGCCTGCGAAGAGGTGCTGGTGCGGGACGTGATGGACCGCTGGGATCTGACCTGATCGCGGCGGTCGATCGGCCCGATCCCCTCAGCCGCGGGAGCGGCGGTAGTGGTGCCAGAGGGAGGGCTGGCTGAGCAGCACCGCCACGGCCAGCAGATGGGAGCGCACGGCGGCGGTGAGGGACGTCAGGGTGAAATGGTCCCAGAGCAGGATCAACTCCACCCGCAGATCGATCAGGGCCAGCACCAGCAGGACCACCGGCAGCATGGGCCAGCCACCCCGGGGCCCCTCAACACGATCGGGGCCTCTCATCGTTTGGAGAGGACCGGCAGCAGGGTGGGAGCCACACCGATGCTCGACCAGCTGCCGACGGCGATGCCCACGGTGAGGGCTACCGCGAACCAGAACAGGGTGCTGCCGCCGAAGAAGATCAGGGCCACCAGGGGCAGCAGGGTGGTGAAGGAGGTGTAAAGCGAGCGGGTGAGGGTGGCGTCGACCGCCACATCCACCTGGTCCACCAGGGAAAGATCACCCAGGGTGCGTCGCTGCTCGCGGATCCGGTCGTAGACCACCACGGTGTCGGTGACCGAATAGCCGGCGACGGTGATCAGGGAGACGGCGAAGAGGGAGTCGACTTCGATGCCCTGCAGAAGCCCCAGCCAGGCGAACAGGCCACAGGTGATCAGCACATCGTGGGCCAGGCACAGCAGGGCCAGGAAAGCGAAGACGCCGCTGTAGCTGAAGGAGATGTAAACGGCGATTCCCGCAAAGCTGACCAGCAG
The DNA here is from genome assembly GCF_024346055.1 of Cyanobium sp. Cruz CV13-4-11. Taxonomy (GTDB): domain Bacteria; phylum Cyanobacteriota; class Cyanobacteriia; order PCC-6307; family Cyanobiaceae; genus Cyanobium. The sequence goes on along the minus strand of NZ_JAGQCH010000001.1, from coordinate 238,511 downwards.
GGAAATGAGGCTCCCCTGCAGGAGTCGGGAGCCGAGGGTGGGGCCGATCGTGTTCACCGAGGTGCCGCTCTTGAGCAGCGGGCCGAACCTGCCGGCAAGGCCATCGATGAGGGCCTTGCTCTGGTCGGCTTCAAGGGCGGGCAGGCGCAGCAGCAGGGAGCGGCCGCCGTCGAGCACCTGAACCGAGGCGCTGCCCAGGCTGGGGGCGATCTCCCCTTCAGGGGACGGCAGGTCGAGGCTGGTGAGGCCCTGGCGGATCTCGGCGGCGCTGATCGCCTTGCAGGGGGAACAGTCGCGTTCCACCTGAACCTGGGTGCCACCGGTGAAATCAAGTCCAGGCCGCAACGGCGCGCCGATCGCCGGGTTCAGCCAGCAGAGCGCCAGGCCCAGCAGGCTCAGGCCACAGGCCAGCAACGAGCCCACCCAGGCCAGACGCCGGTAGCGGCTGATGCGGAAGCGGGGATTAGGGGCAGGGGTCATGGCAGTCATTCAGGCCAGTCCGGGTTGGGGCGTGGCGGATTTGGCAGGGGGCAACTGGCGGGCCGTCAGGAAATAGGTGGGGCGCCGCAGAGCCGGGTAACTCATCAGCAGGCGCAGCAGGGTGCGGGTGCAGGTGAGGGCCGTGAACAGGCTCAGCACCAGGCCGATGGCCAGGGTGACGGCGAAGCCCTTGACCAGGCCGGTGCCGAGGAAGAACAGGGCGGCGCAGCTGATCAGACCGGTGACGTGGCCATCGATGATCGAAGACAACGCCAGGGCGAAGCCCGTGTCGATGGAGCGGATCAAGGTGTTGCCGCCGCGCAGTTCCTCCTTGATGCGCTCAAAGATGAGCACGTTGGCGTCCACGGCCATCCCCACCGAGAGGATGAAGCCGGCAATGCCGGGAAGGGTGAGGGTGACAGGGATGAGGGCGTAGATGGCCAGGTTGAACAGGGCATAGAGGCTCAGGGCCACCACCGCCACGATCCCGGGCAGGCGATACACCACCGCCATGAACACGGCCACCAGCACCAGACCCGAGAGGCCCGCCACCAAGCTGGAGCGGATGTTCTCAGCCCCCAGCGACGGTCCGACCGTGCGCACCTCGACGATCTTCACCGGCAGGGGCAGGGAGCCACCCCGCAACTGGACCTCCAGGTCGCGGGCCTCCTCGGCGCTGAAGTTCCCGCTGATCGAGGCGGAACCACCGGTGATACCGGCCACCTTGAACTGCTCGCCGACGCTGGCCTCGCTGATCGAGCGGCCATCGAGGACGATGCCCAGCACCCGGTTGGTGCCGGCGATCGACTGGGTGAGGGCGGCGAACTTCTCGCCCCCTTCCCTGTTGAAGCCGAGGGTCACCTCCCAGCCGGTTCCTGTGGCCTGCTGCTGGCGGCCGGCACTGGTGAGGTCCTTGCCGGTGATCAGGGGAGGGCCGTAGAGGGCGAGGATGCGGCGATTGGTCTCCCGGAGCAGCAGCTCGAGCTGGTCGATCTCGCTGGTGCCGGCGGGAACCTGAATGCCAAGGGACCGGAGCGCCTTGGCCAGATCCTCCGCCGACAGGGTGACCGGCGGCGGCGCCGGTGTGGCCGTGGGGTCGTCGAGGGCGGAGGGGGGGCGCTTGGAGCGCAGCACCGACTCGGCCTGGCGCTTGAGGCCCAGCAGACCTTGCATCTCCTGCTCGGTGCCGGGCTTCTGGGCCCGGAACTCCAGCAGGGCCGTGCTGCCGAGGACCCGGGCTGCCTGGCTGGGATCCTGCTCGCCGGGGAGCTGCAGCACCAGCTGGTCGCTGCCCACCGCCTGGAGGGTGGATTCAGCCACGCCCAGACCATTGATCCGGCGCTCCAGCACGTCCTTGACGGCCTCCAGCTGCTCGGTGTCCACCCGGGTGATGGCGCCAGCGGGCATCACCTGGAGGGTGAGCTGGCTGCCGCCGCGCAGGTCGAGACCCAGTTGCAGTCCGTAATTGGCTAGGAGGGCGCCGGAGGCGATCGTGAGGGCGAGGATGAGGGCGAACCAGCCCTGTTGGCGTCCCATCTCAGCGACGACCCGCCTTCAGATCGTGTGCCGCGGCGACGATCTGGTGCGGCTGAATGATGGTGAGGTTCTCCAGATTGCCGTTGTAGGGCGTGGGGATGTCCTGGGACGAGAGACGCAAAGGCCGGGCGTCGAGGTCGTCGAAACAGTGCTCCGTGATCAGGGCGATCAGTTCGGCGCCGATGCCACCCGTCTTCATGCACTCCTCCACCACCACCACCTTGTGGGTCTTGCGGATGGAGCGGGCGATGGTCTCCATGTCGAAGGGCTTGAGGCTGATCAGGTCAATCAGCTCGACGTCGACACCCTCGGCCTCCAGCTGCTCCACCGCCTTGAGGCAGTGGTGGCGCATGCGCGAGTAGGTGAGCATCGTGACGTCCTTGCCTTCACGGACGACCTCGGCCTGGTCGAGGGCGCAGATGTAGTCGCCTTCGGGAATGTCCTCGCTGAGGTTGTAGAGCAGAACGTGCTCGAAGAAGAGCACGGGATTGTTATCGCGGATGGCGGCCTTCATCAGGCCCTTGGCGTTGGTGGGGGTGCTCACCGCAACGATCTTGATGCCCGGCACGGCGTGGAAGTAGGCCTCGAGGCGCTGGCTGTGCTCGGCACCGAGCTGGCGGCCGACACCGCCGGGTCCACGCACCACCGCCGGGATGGTGTAGTTGCCGCCGCTGGTGTATCGCAGCATCCCCATATTGTTAGAGATCTGGTTGAAGGCCAGCAGCAGGAAGCCCATGTTCATCCCCTCCACGATCGGCCGCAGGCCGGTCATGGCCGCACCGACGGCCATGCCGGTGAAACTGTTCTCGGCGATGGGGGTGTCCAGAACCCGCAGTTCGCCGTACTTCTCACAGAGGTCCTTGGTGACCTTGTAGGAGCCGCCGTAATGGCCCACGTCCTCACCCATGACACAGACATGGGGGTCGCGCGCCATCTCCTCGTCGATGGCTTCGCGCAGGGCGTTGAACAGGAGAGTTTCAGCCACGGAGCGGGGGCCTTTGCGCGGCCAACCTATCTCAGCCGCCGGCGGCGAAGGTGCTGAGCAGCAGGACCGACAGGAGCATGCCCGGCAGCAGCAGGACCACCAGCAGACCCAGGTCGTGGGGAGTCATCGGGGGAAGGAGGGCGGCGCTGTCAGCTTAGGAAGGGGATTCCGCTTCAGCCGGCAACAGGCTGCGGATGAACACCAGGAACAGCCCCAGGCCGATGAAGGCAAAGGTGAAGGTGGCCAGGAAGCACATCCCCACCATCAGGGTCTTCATCGCCGTGGCGATGCTCTGGGCAAAGGCCGAATCGAAGTGGGGCGGATGGGTCACATACCAGCCCACCACCCGCTGGCTGACGCCCAGGCTGAGCCAGGCCAGCAGACCACTGGTGAGGGAGCCGGACAGGAAGCTCAGCGGTCCCTTGCGCGGCGGCGGGGTGGGGCGTTCGTCCGTCATGGGGGGGATCCATCCGTCACCAGGCTGACACCGGACCCGCCGCAACGGCAGCACCAGGAGGAAAAACCGAGGGCGCCGAGCTCCCCCGCCAGGGCGCTCCGGGCCGCCTCGGCGGCGGCCAGGTCGGGGAAGAGGGCGTAGAGGCTCGGTCCGGAACCGCTCATCGCCACGGCCAGGGCCTGGGGGCCGCGACGCAGCAGATCGAGGCCCAAGCGGACGCTCTCCACCTCCGGCGCCACCACCGACTGGAGGTCGTTGCGCAGGGGTAGCAAGGGGCCGGGATCGGCCAGGGCGGCCAGCAGGGGGCCGTGGCGCAGGGCCTGGCGCCGCTGTTCGAAGTCCGCCTCGCTCTCCAGGTAGAAGTCGCCACGCAGCTCCCGGCAGCGGCCGTAGGCCCAGGGCGTGGACACGCTGGCCTGCGGGTGCTTGAGCAGCAGCACCGCCCGCTCCGCCACCTGCTGCTGCGGCATGGGCTCAAGCCTCTCCCCGCGGCCGAAGCAGAGCTGGGTGCCGCCCTGCAGGCAGAAGGGCATGTCGGATCCCAGCTCGGCCGCCAGGGCGTGCAGCCTCTCGGTGCCCAGGCCCAGACCCCAGAGGGCATCAAGACCCACCAGGGCGGCCGCCCCATCGCTGGAGCCGCCCGCCAGGCCGGCGCCGATGGGGATGCGCTTGCGCAGCGTGATCTCCACCCCCAGTTCCGGCAGGCCGACCCGGGAGCGCAGCCGTTCCGCCGCCTTGACGATCAGGTTGGTGCCATCGGTGGGCAGATCCGCGTTATCGCAACGCAGCCGGATCGTGGCGTCGGCGCTGGAGCGCAGCACCAGGGTGTCGGCCAGGTCGATGCTCTGCATCACCATCGCCAGCTCGTGGTAACCATCGGGCCGCAGGCCCAGCACCTCAAGATGCAGGTTGATCTTGGCGGGGGCCCGCACCGTCACATCTGCCATCGGGGTCACGCTCCGCCGGGATCGGCGCTGGTGAAGCGATTCAAGCCGGTGGCGAGCGCGAGCCACTGGGCGGGCGCCAGCTCCTGGGGCCGCTGCTGCAGGTCCACCCCGGCGGTGGCGGCCAGCTCCAGCAGGGCCGGCGCCGGCAGCAGGCCCGCCAGGCTGGTGCGCAGCATCTTGCGCCGTCCGGCGAAGCAGCGCCGCAGCAGGCCTTCCACCGCCAGGGACTGTTCCAGCGGTGGCAGGTTCTCCGTCGCCACCGGCTCGATCACGATCACCTCCGAGGTGACCTTCGGTGGCGGCAAGAAGCAGCGGGGCGGCACCGTGCAGACGCTGCTGCAGCGAGCCAGCAACTGCATGCGCACGCTGAGGGCCGAAAAGGCGCTGCTGCCCGGCCGGGCCCGGATGCGCTGGCCCACTTCCTGCTGCACCAACAGCACCAGCCGCTGGAAGCGACAGGGTGCCGGCCGGCCCAGGCGGCCCACCAGCACCTCCAGCAACGGGCCTGTGATGTTGTACGGGATGTTGGCGACCACCTTGGTGGGGATGGGCCGTTCGGGGCAAGGCAGGACCAGTTCGAGCACGTCTCCCTCGATCAGGGTGAAGCGCCCGTCGCCGTCGAACCGCTGCCGCAGGCCCACCACCAGGTCCCGGTCCAGCTCCACCGCCAACAGCGACGCCGCCGGCGAGGCCAGCAACCGTTCGGTCAGGGCGCCCCGCCCCGGGCCCACCTCCAGGACATGGTCGGCCCCGTGCAGGTCGGCGGCCGCCACGATGCGATCGAGGATCTGGGGATCGGTGAGCCAGTGCTGCCCGAAGCGCTTGCGAGCCCGGTGGCCGCTGAAGGTCATGGAGGCGCCGGCAGGTCTCCCCAGATTGCAGGGCCGTCAGTCCTGGCTAGAGGTGAAGCAGTCTTCCCCCTTCCGCCATGGCCCCCGGTTTCCAACGCAGCGGTTTCGGCCTGACCGGTGCCCTGCTGGCCGGCGGCCTTGCCCTGCTGGCGGTCCCCGCCTGGGCCGGCAGCGTCACCGCCGAATCGATCTTCGACCGTCAGGCCACCCGCCAGCAGGCCAAGAGCCAGGTGCCCAAGGGCGCCACGATCACCCGCACGGTCTGTGAGGACCTGGAGGTGGGCATGGACAACACCCGTTACCGCTGCACGGTCTTCTACACGACAACCCCTACCAGCCCAGCCCCGGCCACGACGGCACCGGCCGCTCCTGCGTCCAGCAAGCCCTGAGACGGGCTCCCTCTCCCTGCACGGCTCAATCGCCCAGCCGAATCCAGCGCACCGGACCCGGCGAGGGCGGCAGCGGCACCAGGGCCGCCACCTGCTCCACCGGCGTCCGCTCCCAGCGGGGGTGGGCCGCCAGCCAGCAGTTCCAGGCCCGCTCCAGCCGCTGCCGCTTCGGCCGTCGCAGGGCGGCCATCCCCCACCCGTCCAAGCTGCCCCTGCGGCGCCCCTTCACCTCCACCAGCAGCAGCCGTCCCGGCTTGTGGAGCACCAGATCCAGCTCCCCCCAGGGGCAGCGCCAGTTGCGCGCCAGCAGCTGCCAGCCCCGGAGCCGCAGCAGCCGCAGCACCCGCTGCTCCGCCCAGGCTCCCTGACGCTGGGCGGGGCTGGGGGGCATGGCGGCAAGCAGCGGCTGCTGCAGGGTTCCCGGCGGCGGTCAAGCCAGCCAGCGGCACACCAGGGGGCCGGTGGGGCTCAGTCGTACCGACGGGGGTTCGGGCTGATGGCCAGCTGCACCTCCAGCAGGAACAGCAGCAGGGGGGTGATCCAGTGCATCCTGGCGGGACCGCTCAGGCCTCCGGGGTGATCTGGCTCTGGAGCAGGGCCTCCAGTTCCAGATCGGAAAGGGGAGCCAACAGCTGGTAGCCCTGGCCGTGGCGACAACCGAGGGTGAGCAACATCTGCCGCTGACGGGAGCGTTCCACCCCCTCCACCACCACCATGATTCCGGTGGCGTCGCTGAGCCGGATCACGGCGCTGAGCATCGCCTGCTGCAGCTGGTCGTAGTCGATCGCGGAGATCAGGCTCCTGTCGATCTTGACCTCACTGAAGGGCAGCTCGGTGAGCCGCTGCAAGCCCGAATAGCCGGTGCCGAAATCATCCATGGCCAGATCAAAGCCCTGGCGCCGGAGGTCCCGCAGCTGGTTGGCGACGTGGTTCGACATCTCCAGGATGCTGCCTTCGGTGAGCTCCAGCACGATGCGTCCGGGGGGCAGCTGGTGGCGTTCCAGGGCCATCAGCAGGTCGCTGCTCCTGCTCGATCGCCGGGAGTCCCTGGGTTGCAAGTCCTTGGGTTGGAGGCCCTGGGCCATCCACGGATTCGGAGAGCGAACGGTCCAAAGATCCGAACCCAAACCACGGATAGTCGCCCTGTCCCTATCGGCATCGCTGCGCGGGCCTTGCAGTGGGCCGCGGATTGGGGCGCGCAGCCCTTTCCTAGGCTGATTCTCTTCGCTCCATCCCCGATGGCGAGCCCCCTCTCCCCGCTGCTCTACCTGCCCCGGTTCCTGGCCCGGTTCCTGGCTCTGCTGCTGGCCCTGCTGCTGGGCGGACTGCTGCCGCTGGCCCGCCCCGCGCCGGTGGCGGCAGCGATGGACTACGCCAAGCAGGTGCTGATCGGAGCCGATTTCCACGGCGCCGACCTGCGCGGCGTCACCTTCAACCTGACCAACCTGCGCGACGCCGATCTCTCCGGGGCCGACCTGCGCGGCGCCAGCCTGTTCGGCGCCAAGCTCCAGGACGCCGACCTCAGCGGCAGCGATCTGCGGGACGCCACCCTCGATTCTGCCGTGTTTGAGGGCACCGACCTGCGCAACGCCCGCCTCGACGACGCCTTCGCCTTCAACACCAAGTTTCGCGGGGTGCGCATCGACGGCGCCGACTTCACCAACGTGCCCCTGCGCGGCGATGCCCTCACCACTCTCTGCGCCGCCGCCAGCGGCACCAACCCCGTCAGCGGTCGGCTCACCCGCGACACACTGAACTGCAGCTGAGCCCGCCCCGATGAGCTTCGATGCCCGCAGCCGTGAGCGGCTGGAGGCCCTGGGCCGCCAGCTGCCCAGCAAGCTTCCCGCTCCGCCGCCACCCACCCCGACGGCCGGCGATGCGGCCCCGGGCAGCCGCGCGGTCGACCGCCGCCATCCCGTCGAAACGGAGCAGGACCCCGAGAAGCTGTTCCGCGGGCTGATGGACGTCAGCGCCGACGGCAACGTGCCGCCCCACCTGCTGGAGCGGCTGCGGCAACTGGAGGTGCCTCCCCCCACCAGCCCCTCCGCCGGCGGCGACCTGGCCAGCGGCAGCCAGCCTCCTGCCAGCACCGGCCGCCGCTGGACCCAGGCCCCCCGGAGCGGAGGGAACAGCCGCCCCTCGGCCGGCGATCCCGAGCTGGACCTCTACACCGCCTTCCAGCAACTGCTGCTCGAGGACGACTGATCAGTACATTCGTACTAGACTGAAGGCCGTCGCCCGGGACCGGGATGGGGGTCGACCTCAACGAACAGCTGAACCTCCACCCCGGCCGCACCCTGCTGCTGCGCGTCTGCGGCGACTCGATGCTCGGTGCCGGCATCCGCCACGGCGACCTGCTCGTCGTGGATCGGGAGGCCACGCCCCGCTCCGGCGGCATCGTGGTGGCCCTGCTGGAGGGGGGATTCACCCTCAAGCGCCTGATGCGCCGGGGGACGCACTGGTGGCTGGAGCCGGCCAACCCCGCCTACCCGCCCCTCGCCCTCGGTGGCCGCGACGACGACCGCCTCTGGGGCGTGGCGCTGCACGTGATCCGTTCGCTGCCGGGGGGGCGATGAGCCAGGCCACCGTGCTGGTCGACGGCAACAACTTCTACGCCTCCTGCGAAGCCGCCCTCGACCCCTCCGTGATCGGCAAGCCCCTGGTGGTGCTCTCCAACAACGACGGTTGCATCGTCTCCCGCAGCGCCGAGGCCCGCGCCATGGGCATTCCCATGGGCACCCCCTGGTTTCAGGTGCGCCACGACCTGGAACGCCGCGGTGTGATCGTGCGCAGTTCCAACTACGGCCTCTATGCCGACATGAGCCAGCGGCTGATGGCCAGCCTCGAAGCCTGGGTGGAGGAGCTGGAGGTCTATTCCATCGACGAGGCCTTCGGTCGCCTGCACCGCCCCCCCGGCGACGGCGACCTCACCGCCTGGGGGAAAGACCTGCGCCGGCAGGTGCGCCGCCAACTGGGTCTGCCGGTGGCGGTGGGCATCGCCCCCACCAAGGTGCTGGCCAAGGTCGCCAACCGCATCGCCAAGCGCGACCTCACCCATGGCGGCGTTTTCGATCTGGGCCAGGCCGGGGATCCGGGCCCCTGGCTGGAGGCCATCGCCATCGAGGACGTCTGGGGCATCGGCCGCAAGCTGTCCCGCTGGTGCCGGTTGCGGGGCATCAGCCAGGCCCGGGCCCTGCGCGACATGCCGAGCGGCGAACTGCGGCACCGCTGTGGCGTCGTGGGGGTGCGCCTGCAGCAGGAACTGCGCGGCCACAGCTGCCTGCCGCTGGTGGCCGTGCCGCCGGCGAAGCAGGAAACCTGCGTCAGCCGCAGCTTCAGCGAACCGGTCACCAGCCTCGAGGGCCTGCGGCAGGCGATCGCCACCTACCTGAGCCGGGCCTGCGAAAAGCTGCGCCGCCAGGGGCAGCGGGCGAGCAGCGTCACGGTGTTCGTGCGCAGCAGCCCCTTCAACGGCACCCGCTTCTATGCCAATGCCGCCACCGTGGCTCTGCCCCTGCCCAGCAACGACACCGCCGTGCTGCTCGCCGCCGCCCTGCCCCTGGCCGAGCGGCTGTTCCGGCCCCACAAGCCGCTGCAGAAGGCGGGCGTGCTGCTGCAGGATCTGCAGCCGGTGGAGCTGCTGCAGCACCACCTGCTGGTGCCGCTGCCGCCGGAGCAGCAGCGGCGGCGCGAGGCCCTGATGGCCACCGTCGATGGCCTCAACCGCCGCTACGGCAGCGGCACCGTGCAGTGGGCCGCCTGCGGCCTGCGGCCCCGCTGGACGATGCGCCGCTCGCGCCTGTCGCGGGCCTCCACCACCCGGCTGAGCGATGTGCCGGTGGTGCGGGCCTGAGGGCCTTCAGGGGCGCTTCACAGGGGGGGGCTGGCCTGCCCCTGGCGAGCCTGGGTCCTCCCCATCGTCTTGAAGCGATGCAAGCCAGGCCGCATCCACCGGCTGCGGGGACGTCGGCCCAGGCCTTGACGAAAACGCAGGACGTCCGGCAGATGAAGGACGTGGAGCAGCAGGCTGGAGCCTCCACGCTTGAGTTGACCAATGGCGGCGAAGCAGACAGCCAGGGCGAGGGCCGCCAAGCCATCGGTGATCCAGCCCAGCAATCCCCCCTGCAGGCGCAGCTTGCGCAGCTCTGCCAGGCGGTAGTCGGCGCGCTGAATCTGGGGCTGGAGTTGATCAAGCACCACGGCCCGCACCTGGTCGAGGGGCTTGGTGAACGCGCCCTGAATCTGGGCGGGAGCGCCGGGCAGTTGGCTGATCGCCCGCTTCATGGCCGCTTCACTCTTGGCGAGGCGGATCTCCTCAGCCACCTGCTTCACCTGGCGCATGGCGCTCAGTTCCTCGCTGTTGCCGTCACCGAGCAGCTTCAGCCCCGCATGGGTTTGCAAAGGAATCAGCAACAGAAAGCCGATGGCGGCGAAAAAGGCGAGCCGCCGCATCCACTGCACCTGGTCGGCCAGGCGGGTGGACTGGGAGCGCAAGAGCTTGGCCAGCAGCAGCAGCACCGCCCCCAGCAAGGGAAAAAGGGCCGTGGTGCGCAGGGCATTGGCCAGTTTCAACTGCCAGGCGGGCTGCAGCAAGGCCACCGGCAGCACCAGCTTGAGCAGGAAGGCGACAAACAGGCCAAACAGCCCGTAGGCGATGTACTGCAACACCAGGGAGAGCTCGCGGCTCGATTCCCGCTCAGACAGAGATGGGCTCACAGGCAGGAGAAAAAGAACAGGAACCGACCGCGAACCGGATCGCCAAAGGCCGTACCGTGCAGCATCCAAAACTTGGTCCAAGCCAAAAATAGCGCCATCGATGTGAACCTTCACGTCAAAATCCGAGAAAAAGCGCAAACCAGGCAGGCTTTGCCTCAAAAGCTCGATCCACCAGCGCCGGCTGCCTGGAGCCCCGAGGCTGCAAACCCCAAGTCGAAACGGCATGCGCAGACGGCGACACGGACCGAATCGGCACAGGCGCCTGCAGCGCTCGGGCGCGTTGCCACAGCCGACCTCCAGGCTCAGACGCCCGCAATCAGCCGAGCACAACGACATACCGCAGACAGTTCCAGCACTGATCGCAACCGGAAAGCAGCAAAGGCGACGCGTTGAAGTCGCAGATGCGCAGGACGACGGGTACCATTTGCGGGACTGAACTGTTTTCCATGGTTTCGCTGAACTCCCTCAAGCGCTTGCAAAAGCCCATGAGCCTGCTGGGGGTCGGCGGCCTGGCAGCCATGGCCAGCGTGGCGATGGGCGTGGCGCAGCCGGCATCCGCCGCCACGGTGAGTGTCCAGGGCATTGATGCCAGCAGCATCCTCAACAATATTGTTCCCAGCGGGCCATTTACCCCCGTAATGGTAGGCGATACTTTTGAGATTGATTTTAGCAATCTTTTCACTACCACTCCTAGCAACTTTAGCGTCATCAACGACTACAGCCTTCAAATCGCTAACATTGGCACAGGTACACTATCGTTCACGGATGTTGAGCTGTTTGTTGTAGGAACAATTGATACAAACTTCTTTGTGGACCCCATGAACCCAAATATTGTTGCCTTCAATGACACCGTAAGCATCTGGCAGCAATCGTCGATTCCAGGCTTTGCACCCCAAACTGGCCAAGGCATCAGCGACTTCAGTGTCAATGGTACTGGACAGAATTTTGGGGTCGGACCAGCCTTCAAATCGGCAAACTTTAAATTGACGGGTCCAAATATGCCTGTCTTTGGAATGGCTACTGCTGGACTGATCAACACGATTCCTCTTGATCTTTCTTCTGTGGGAGTTCAAACCTTCACCGGCGCCAAGATCAGAGGTAAGTTGTCGGGCTATACAGGGTCTAACCCTCTGTTCTCGGCTGGTCTTGGCATTTTTACAGACAATAACCCGGTTAATGAGCCGCCCAACTTCGTTTACGGCAACGCTTTCAGCACCCCCGTCCCCGGCCCCATGCCCCTCTTTGGTGCCGCCGCTGCCTTCGGCTGGAGCCGCAAGCTGCGTCGCCGCCTCAGTGCCACCAAGATCACATCCTGAGTTTTAGGCCACGCCCACCAGTGCAAGCCTCCCTATCCAGGGGGGCTTTTTTTATGGGTGATGGGTATCAAGTCCGGCGTCCGTCGGCCTTCAGCTGGAGGCCGCCGGTGGCGCCTGCCCCACAGCCGCCTCAATCATCGTGGCGTTCACGGGAATCGTCTCCAGCGCCTCGTCATTGTCGAGAAAGGCCTCGAAGGAGGCGTAACGCTGGATCTCGGGTTCGGCCTCGCCGCAGACGGCCGCCCAATCGCCATCCTCGGGCTTCACCACGCCATAGCTGGCCAGGGCTTCGTCAAGATCGCCGGCATCAGCAATCGCTTCACCGTGCCAGAACACTTCGTAAATACCCATCGCGGCTGCAGGGTCAGAGGTCATGAAATAAACTGGCGATCTGGTTGCGGCCGTTGCCCTTGGCCAGCTCGAGGGCACGCTCGGCCCGTTGCATCAGGTCGGTGAAGCGCTGATCCGAGGGGGACAGGACGGTGAGGCCACCGCTGATGTGCAGGCGGAAGTCGGAATGGCTGTGGACGCCGGGCAGGTGGGCGACGGCGGTGCGCAGGCCATCGGCCAGGGCCATGGCCTGATCACGCTGGATTCCCACCAGCAGCAGGGCGAAATCGCCATCCCCGAGGCGGGCAGCGAAGTCCTGGGGCTGGAGAAAGGTGCGCGTCAGCTGGACCAGATCGGTGAGCACCTGATCGCCGGCGAGGTGGCCCCAGCGATTGTTGATCAGGCGCAGATTGTCGAGATCGAAGAGAAGCAGCGACAGGGGGTGCTGGTCGCGGCGGGCACGGTTGAACTCCCGCTCGCCGATGCTCAGGAAGGTGTGACGGGTGGGCAGGCCGGTGATCGGGCAGAGGTGGGCCAGGCGCCGCAGCTCCAGCTCGCGCATGGCCAGCTGGGCCAGGCGGTGCAGCAGCTCGCGCTGCTCCGGGCTGAGATCACGGGGCTCCCGATCGATGACGCAGAGGGTGCCGAGGTTGTGGCCCTCAGGGGTCTGCAGGGGCGCCCCGGCATAGAAGCGGATGTGGGGATCGGCGAAGACCAGGGGGTTGCTGCGGAAGCGCTCGTCGGCACGGGCATCGGGCACCACCATCACCTCGTCGTGGACGATGGCGTGGGCACAGAAGGCCATGTCACGGGGCGTTTCGCGCACCTGAAGTCCCCGCTTGGCCAGGAACCACTGCCGATCGGCCTCCACCAGGGAGAGGGCCACGATGGGGGTCTGGAAGAGGGCCGCGGTCAGATCCAGGATGCGATCGAAGTGCTCGTCACTGTCGGCATCGAGGATGCCGTAGCGCTCCAGTTCACGGAGCCGCTGGTCCTCGTCGGCGGGGACGGGATAGGCCGGATAGGGAGCCATGGCAAGCCTGCGTCCAAGCAAAATCTAGGCAGAACGGGCGCCGGCAAGTGGAATCCGAAGGGGGAGAACAGACTCAGGCCGCGGGCACCGCCAGGGTTTCCTCGTAACCGGCGCGGCGGCCGTCATCCAGCTGGTTCAGGTAGCGGCGCTCGGCGTAATAGGCCTCCTGGAAACGCAGGGCGTCGACGTTGAGGGCATCGAAGAGCTCATGGATGCGGGTCTCCATGTCGAGCCCGCTGCCGACCGCCGGAGAGGTGGGGGCTGGCGGGGGCACCTGGCGCTCCTCCTCCAGCAGCCGGGCGATGCAGTGCTCCAGGGTCTGCAGGCGCTGACTCGACCAGGCATTGAGCAGGTGACGGCAGCGGCGCAGCACCCGCTGGCGCTCCAGCGACGCCGTGGCCCCGCGTAACTGCAGCGGCGGATGGGCCAGGGCGAGGCGCTGCACCTCACTGGGCTCCAGCAGGGGAGTGAGCCGGCCCAGCAGGGCGCTCTGCTCCACCAGCAGCCGGTCGCCGAGGAGGCGGGGCAGGTCGAGATCGGCCAGATCCAGGCCGGGATCGGTGCCCCGGTTGATCGCCTCGAGCCGCCCGGCGCCGAGGTTGTCCTCCTCCAGCTCGCCGATGGCGGCCCAGAGCTGGCGGTGGTGCTGGAGGGCGAAGTCATCGAGTTCGCGGCGCCGCAGCTCGGCGCGGATCACGCCGCGCCAGGGGGCGCAATGGAGGTAGAGGCGCAGGATCTCCGCCTCGGCCCGCTCCCGGTGCCCCACCTCCCCGGGCTGCTCCCATTTCACGGAGCGGCCGTGCCAGCGCTGGCCCTTGACCTGCTGGCGCAGGTCCTCCTCCAGCTGGATGGCCAGCCGGGCCTGACCGCCCGAGAGGCGCTCGGCCACCTGCTGCAGGTAATGGCTGCGCACGGCCGACTGGGGCAGCTTGCCCAGCAGCTGCACCAGAGCGGAGACGGCCTGCTGGAACTGGTCGGCCCGGGCCAGATCCTTGCCTTCAAACACCTGCTCGATCTGCCAGTCGAGCCAGAGCGGGGCCAGATCGAGCAGGGAGCGGTACTCCCCCGGGCCGTGCTGCTGCAGGAACTCGTCGGGGTCCTTGCCGGCGGGCAGGTGCAGCACCCGCAGCTCCAGCTGGCCCTGCAGCGCCAGCTGCTCCACCTCGCCGATGGCCCGCTGGGCGGCACGGATGCCCGCCCCGTCACTGTCGAAGTTGAGGATCAGCCGCCGGCCGTCGCAGCAGCGGCACAGCTGGGTGATCTGGCTGGAACTGAGGGCCGTGCCGAGGGCCGCCACCGCATTGGTGATGCCGGCGGCGTGCAGGGCGATCACATCGAAGTAGCCCTCCACCACCACGGCCCGGTCGTCGCGGCGGATGGCGTCGGCGGCCCGGTCCAGCCCGAACAGATGCTTGCCCTTCTCGAACACCTCCGTTTCCGGGGAGTTGAGGTATTTCGGTTCGGCCCCGTCCAGACCCCGCCCACCGAAGCCGATCACCCGGCCCTGGCGATCACGGATCGGCACCATCACCCGGTCGCGGAAGCGGTCGTAGAAGCCGCTGCCCCCCTTGCGGGCCACCACCAGACCGGCTGCCTCCAGCAGGTCGGGCCCGAGGCCCTCCACCTGCTGGAGGTGCTGCAGCAAACCATCCCAGCCGGCCGGGGCATAGCCCAGCTGGAAGGCTTCGAGGGTGGTCTCGCTGAGGCCGCGGCTCTGGCGCAGGTAGGTGAGGGCCGCCGCCCCCTCCGGCGAGCGCAGCTGGCCCTGGAACCAGCCCGCCGCCAGGGCCAGCACCCGGTGCAGACGATCGCGGCGGGAGAGCTGCTGGCGCAGTCGCTCCTGCTGGGGGCCGTCGAGGGTCTCGACCGGCAGCTGGTATTTACGCGCCAGATCCAGCACCACCTCGCTGAAGCTGGTGCGCTGCAGCTCCATCAGGAACTTGATGGCGTTGCCGCCCGCCCCGCAGGAGAAGCAGTAATAGAACTGCTTGGCGGGGGACACCGTCATCGACGGGGATTTGTCGTCGTGGAACGGGCAGATCCCGACGAACTCCCGTCCCTTCTTCTTGAGCACCACGTGCTCCCCCACCACATCAACGATGTCGGCCCGCTCCTTGACAGCCTCGATCGTGCGGGGATGGAGACGGGGAAGACTCAAGAGTGCAGGCTCAAGACAGATCGGGGCGTGCAGGGTGAAGGGCCGCCGCTGTGCCGACCCTATCGGTGGTGGTGGACTTGGCCCCATTCTGGGGCCTGACACCACGGATGGAGATCACCGGGTGAACCGAACGCCCCCGATCGACCCCGGTCGAGCCCTGCCGGCCGGGGGCTGGATGGTGCTCAGCGCCCTGGCCTTCAGCCTGATGGTGGTGGGGGTGAAGCAGGTCGGCGACCGGCTGCCGATCGCCGAGGTGGTGCTGGCCAGGGCCCTGGTGAGCCTGGTGCTCAGCTACGCCATGGTCCGAAGGCTGGGTGTGGATCCCTGGGGCCGGCGCCGGGGACTGCTGGTGCTGCGGGGCCTGGTGGGCAGTGCCGCCCTGTTCTGCGTCTATGCCGCCGTGATGCACCTGCCCCTGGCCGCCGCCACGGTGCTGCAGTATCTGTACCCCACCTTCACGGCGCTGCTGGCCTGGCTGCTCCTGGGCGAACGCCTCGGCCGGCGGGTGCTGCTGGCCATGGGGCTGGGCTGGCTGGGCGTGCTGCTGGTGGCCCAGCCGGCGGCCAACTCGGCCCTGCCGGCCGCCTGGGTGGCGGTGGCGGTGGCCGGCGCCCTGCTCACCGCCGTGGCCTACGTGAGCGTGCGGAGCCTGGCCGGGAGCGAACACCCGGCGGTGATCATTTTCTTCTTTCCGCTCATGGCGCTGCCCATGAGCCTGCCCCTGGTGCTGCTCGATCCGGTGCTGCCGACGCCGGGCGAATGGCTCTGGTTGCTGGGGGTGGGGGTGTTCACCCAGGTGGGTCAGGTGGGCCTCACCCGGGCCCTCACCCAGCTACCGGCGGCCCGGGCCACGGCGATCAGTTACGTGCAGGTGGGATTCGCCGCCCTCTGGGGTTGGTGGATCTTCGGAGAAACCGTTGATCTGCCGACGGCGATCGGGGCGGCCCTGATCCTGATGGCCACGCTGATAAGCCTGGGCCAGCCGCCCCTACGATGACGCCGCCAGGTTGGGTTCCCTTGCTGTTGATCCCCCTGCCCGGTGCCGTCCATGCCTGGCTGGCCACGGTGGTGGCGGGCTTCGCTCAGGGGGCGGAGACGCCACTGATCCGGCCGCCGATCGCGCCGGGGATCGTCCCCCTGCCGCTGATCATGGTGACCATCGGCGGCATCTTCCTTGGCACCCTGGCAATCAGTCGCTTCTCCCTGAAGATCGGGGTGCCGGCGATTCTTGGCGTGCTGATCTTCGGCCTGTTCATCAATCCCTCCGTCACCCTGTTCAGCCATGAGACGATCCTGCGGCTGCAGGATCTGAGTCTGTCGATCCTGCTGTTCAACGCAGGCCTGGAAACCGACATCCGCTCGATACGCGGTTTCCTTGAATACGGCATCATCCTGGCGGTGGGTGGCGTGATCCTCTCCAGCCTGATTCTGGGGACGATCGTCTGGTTCGTGGCCTCCCCCGATGCCGGTGGCATCGAGCTCGGCTTCCGGCAGGTGCCGGTGGCCGTGGCGATGCTGGTCGCCGCTTGTCTGGGCTCGACCGACGCCGGGGCCACGATGAATGTCCTGCAAATGGTGCAACGGGCGGTCCCAAACCGGCTTTCGGCCCTGATCCAGTTCGAATCCTCCGTCAATGATCCCACCGGCATCCTGTTTCTGGGGCTGGTGATCGGCCTGACGACCCTGGAAGGAGGCAGCAGCGGGCAGCAGGTGGTGGTGGAGCAGCTGCAGACGTTCCTGCAGAAGATCGGTTCCGGCTTGTTGATCGGCGTCTGCGTCAGCTACCTGGGGCGCTTCAGCCTCAACCGGCTGGTGCGGGAGGCCAGCCAGTTGCTGCTCCTGGGCATCGCCATCGGCCTGATTTCCTATGGCGTGGCGGAGTTGATGGGCGGCTCCGGCTTCATCAGCGCCTATGTGGCCGGACTGATGCTGCGCAACAACACCTACAGCAACAAACAGATCACACCCGAAGCCCTGCAGCAGACGCTGCTGCCGTTCAACAACATGACCGAAATCACCGTCTTCCTGATCTTCGGTTTGAGTGTCCATCCCCTGGATCTCCTGCCGGCATTGCCAGAGGGCATCGTCGTCGCCCTCGCGATGATGCTGGTGGCCAGGCCGGCGAGTGTTTTGCTGCTGCAACGCCTCTCGCCCTTCAGCTTGCGGGACTCGTTGCTGGTCTCCTGGTGTGGTCTGCGCGGCGCCGTTCCGCTCGCCCTGAGTTTCGAGATGGTCGACGCCATCCCCAGGGTGCGTGGCATCGACCCGGCCGCCGTGCCAACCCTGGTGCAGAACGCCGGCGGCATCGTCTTCTGTGTCGTGGTGATCAACCTGCTGGTGCAAGGCCTCACGCTTCCCCACGTGGCCCGCTGGCTCAGGCTTTCCGAGGAAGTGGCAGGGGCTCAGTGATCCAGTCCTGGCTGTTGCCGTCACTGCTGCCGCTGGGGCGGGCCAGGCGCCAGCTCTCACCCCTGGAGCCCCGCTGCAGGTAGAGCTCGAAGGGGCTGTCGACGCGAATGGCATCCCCCGGCAGACGCCAGTCGAAGCGGCCACTCAGGTGCAGGCCCCGTCCTTCGCCGATGGCGATGGTCTCCTGCTCCTCGACCCGCACCCGGCTCACCTCGGGCAGCCCGCCGGCCTCCAGATTGAGGGCGCGGGCAATGGCCCCCTGGGTGAGCTGGATCTGCAGGGAGAGGGCGTCGAGCAACACGCCCCTGGGGGGCTGGGCGGCTCTGGAGCAGCCCCCCAGCAGCAGCACCAGGGCCAGCAGCGATGACAGCACCAGCGACAGCGGCGACCGGGAGCGGCCCGGGGGGCTTGGCAGGAGGGGCAGCATGGGGGCTGACGCACGTCTCACCATGATCGGCTGGCTGCAGGGGCGACTGGCCGAACCATGGCAGCAGGCGAACCGTTGCGGGGCCCTGCTGATCTGCCAGGGGGTGGGCTACGAGGTGCAGTTCACCCTGAGGCAGTGGCAGCGCCTGCCCGAGGTGGGCAGCGATCTGGCTCTGCACGTGCACCACAGCATTCGCGATGACGGCTGGACGCTCTACGGCTTCTCGGCCCGCCAGGAGCGGGACCTGTTCCGCGAGCTGGTGGCCGTGAGCGGTGTGGGGCCCCAGATGGCCCTGGGCCTGCTCGGCGCCCTGGAGGTGCCCGACCTGGTGCGCGCCATCGTCCACGCCGATCTGCGCAGCCTCTGCCTGGCCCCTGGGGTGGGCAAGCGCACGGCCGAGCGGCTGTCGGTGGAGCTGAGAGCGCGCCTGCAGGAGCGCTTCGCCGGCCTGGTGGATCCCCTGGAGGAGGAAGAAGCCCCCGGCAGCGAAACCCCAGGGGGCCCAGCGGCCCCCTGCCGCGAAGAAGTGCAGATCACCCTGGTGGCGCTCGGTTACGAGCCCCTGGAAATCCACCGGGCCCTGCGGGCCGTTGCCGCCGCCGGTATTGAGGCCTCCGCTGGTGCCGATGACTGGATCCGCGAAAGTCTGCGCTGGTTGTCCCGCGCCGTGGCCTGAAGCGGCAGACCCAGAGGGAAGGCCTACGGGCTGCGCGTTAAGGTGTTGGTTTGCACCGTTCGGGCTCAGATCCGCCCATGCCGCTCACCACCACCCAGAAACAGGAACTGATCAATTCCCATCAGGCCCACGGCACCGACACCGGCTCGGTGGAAGTGCAGGTCGCGATGTTGAGCGAGCGGATCCAGCAACTCAGTGGCCACCTGCAGAAGAACATCCACGACTTCTCCTCCCGCCAGGGGCTGCTCAAGATGATCGGTCGCCGCAAGCGCCTGCTCGGCTATCTCCGCGCCCAGAGCGAGACCCGCTACGCCGAACTGATCAAGAAACTCGGCATCCGCGGCTGAGGGACGTCCCATGGCCCGTCGGCCGAAGCCGAAATCCTTCGGGGCAGACCGCCCCGTACCCACGACCCCGGCCAAGGCGCCCCGCCAGCAGGTGATTCCCGAGGCGGTGGCCAACCGCATGGTGCGGCGCATCGCCATCGCCACGGGCACCCCCACCGTCCTTGGCATGGGCGTGTTCGTGGCCAGCTATCTGCTGGTCAGCCGCGGTGTGCTCGACATCCCCCCCGGCCTCACCCTGGTGGGTTCCGGAGCCTTCTTCCTGCTGGGTCTGCTGGGCCTCAGCTATGGGGTGCTCTCCGCCAGCTGGGAGGACGCCCCGGGCACCCTCCTGGGCCTGGAGCAGATCGGCGTCAACATCGGACGGGTACGGACCTCGGTGCGAGCCATGCGCCAGGGCACCTCGGGCTCCGGCTCAGGCAGCCCCCAGGGGTGAGCGCAGCCAGGCCCTGAAATCGGCCGAGGCCAGCGTCTCGACAGCCGCCGGCGCATCGGCGACGCAGAACTGGCCCCCCAGCCGCACGAAGCGGGTTTCGTCCTGGTGCTTCACCAGCGCCACCACGGGCACTCGCACGCCAGCCTCCTCCTGGCCTGGACGGTGGCGTGTCAGGCATTCCCGCAGCCGGTGCTGGACGGCAATGTCGCCGGCCTGCTCAGGCGCCAGTTCCACCATCACCAGCTGCAGATCCTCGATGCTGCGGCAGTCGTCCACGAGCAGCTGCACCCGGTCGTCGCGGCGGTCGACGCCGGCCCAGAGCAGCAGGCGCGCATCCACCATCAGGTGGTCGGCCAGGCGGGCGTAGCTCTTGGGGAACACCACCGCCTCGCAGGAGCCGGTGAGGTCCTCCAGCTGCAGCACGGCCATGCGGTCGCCCTTGCGGGTGGTCACCTGGCGAATCTCGCTCACCATCACCACCACGCTCACCTTGGCCTTGTCGGCCATCTCCTCAAGATTGGCCAGGCCGATCGGGGTGAGCAGCCGCACCTGGGACGCCAGCTGGCGCAGGGGGTGGTCGGAGATGTAGAAGCCGAGCAGTTCCTTCTCCAGCTTCAGCTTCTCGGTGGGGGGATAGTCGGCCACCGAAGCGGCCTTCGGCGGTGCGGGGGCCTCCACGGCAGCGGCGCCCTCGGAAGTCCCCGCAGACCCGCCGCCGAACAGGTCGAACAGGTTGCCTTGGCCGCTGGCCCGGTCGCGGGCGCGGGAGCTGGCCCAATCGAGCACCAGATCGAGATCGGCCATCAACTGGGCCCGGTTGGCCTTGGCCTCAAGGCCATCGAGGGCACCGCAGTGGATCAGCGACTCGATGGCCCGGCGGTTGAGCTGCTGGCCCGGGATCCGGTCGCAGAGATCGGCGAGGTGCAGGAAAGGGCCGCCGCTGGAGCGGGCTTCGATCAGCTGGCGGATGGCGCCATCGCCGAGGTTGCGGATGGCGGAGAGGCCGAAGAGGATCTTCTTGCCCACGGGGGTGAAGTCGATGCCGGAGGCATTCACGTCCGGCGGCATCACCTCGATGCCCATGGCCTGGCAGTTGGCGATGTAACGCTGCACCTTGTCGGTGGTGCCGGCATTCACCGTGAGCAGGGCCGCCATGTAGGCCACCGGATGGTGGGCCTTGAGGTAGGCGGTCTGGTAGGTGACGGCGCCGTAGGCGGTGGAATGGCTCTTGTTGAAGCAGTACTCGGCGAACAGCACCATCTGGTCGAACAGCGCCTCGGCGATGGCGGCGTCCACGCCCCGATCGCTGGCGCCGGTGACGAACTGGTGGCGGTGCTTCTGCATCTCCGACACCTTCTTCTTGCCCATGGCCCGCCGCAGAAGATCCGCTTCACCGAGGGAATAGCCCGCCAGATCCTGGGCGATCCGCATGATCTGCTCCTGGTAGACCATGATCCCGTAGGTCTCCTTGAGGATCGGCTCCAGCTTGGCGTGGGCCACATCAATGGCCTCGCGGCCATGCTTGCGGTTGATGAACTTGGGGATCAGGCCCGCATCGAGGGGCCCCGGCCGGTAGAGGGCCAGGATGGAAGAAATGTCCTCCAGGGAGGAGGGCTTGAGATCGCGGACGATCTGGCGCATGCCGCTGGATTCGAGCTGGAAGATGCCCTCGAGATCCCCCCGGGCCAGCAGGGCGTAGGTGCCGGGATCGTTGGCCGGCAGGGCGTCGGGATCGAGCCGTTCCCCCTCGGCCTGGGCCACCAGTTCAATCGTCTTTTCGATCATGGTGAGGTTCTTGAGGCCCAGGAAGTCCATCTTCAGCAGGCCCATCGCCTCGACGTCCTCCATGAAGTACTGGGTGATCACCTGGCCGTCGTTGTTGCGCTGCAGGGGCACCAGTTCATCGAGGGGTTCGGCGGCGATCACCACCCCGGCGGCATGGACACCGAACGTTTTGTTGGTGCCCTCGATCCGGCGGGCCAGATCCACCCAGTGGCGCACCTTCGGATCGTTCTCGTACTTCTCGCGGAATTCCGGCACCGGCGACTCGGGGCCGATCATCTCGGCGAGCTTGGCCGGCTTGCCCCGGGCCACGGGGATCAGCTTGGCCAGCCGGTCGGCCTCGCCGTAGGGGATGTCGAGCACCCGGGCCACGTCCTTGAGCACCGCCTTGGAGGTCATGCGGTTGAAGGTGATGATCTGGGCCACCTTGTCCTCGCCGTAGCGGCGGGTGACATAGTCGATTACCTCACCGCGGCGCTCGATGCAGAAATCGGTGTCGATGTCAGGCATCGATTGGCGTTCCGGGTTGAGGAAGCGCTCGAACAGCAGGCCGTGCTCCACAGGATCGATGTTGGTGATGCCGAGGGCGTAGGCCACCAGCGAACCGGCGGCCGACCCGCGCCCAGGGCCCACCGGAATGCCCTGCTCCCGGGCGAAGCGGATGTAGTCCCAGACCACCAGGAAGTAGGTGGGGAAGCCCATCTGCTCCATCACCTGGAGCTCGAAGGCCAGCCGCTCGGCGTAGCCGGAATCGATGGCAGCGTCATCTGCCAGGGAGAGGCGGCGGCGCAGCCCCTGGTGGCTCACCTCACTGAGATAACTCACCGGGGTGTGGCCCTCGGGGATCGGGAAGCGGGGCATCTGTTGGCGCCCAAGGATGTCGTAGTCCTCCACCTTCTCGGCCACCATGGCGGTGGTGGCGATGGCGGCGGCGATCACCTCCGGCTCCAGATGGTCGGCGAACAGCTCGGCCATCTCCGCCTCACTCTTGATGTATTCGGTGCCCGTGTAGCGCAGGCGCTTTTCGTCGCTGATCAGCTTGCCGGTGAGCACGCACAGCAGGGCGTCGTGGGCCTCCACGTCGTTGCTGGTGAGGTAATGGGCGTCGTTGGTGGCGAGCAGGGGAATGCCGAGCTCGGCGCTGATCCGCGCCATTTCCACGTTGACGATGCGGTCTTCGAGGCCGCCGTGGTCCTGGATCTCCAGGTAGAAGTCGTCACCGAACACCTCCCGGTACCAGCTGGCCACCTCGCGGGCCACATCGGGGCGCCCCCGCAGGATCGCCTGGGGGATCTCGCCGCCGAGGCAGGCGGTGGCCACCATCAGGCCTTCGCTGTATTGCTGCAGCAAGGATTTATCGATGCAGGCCCGGGCGAAGATCCCCCGGCCGCGCATGCCGCGCAGATGGCTGATGCTGGTGAGCTTGACCAGATTGCGGTAGCCGACGGCGTTGCGGGCCAGCACCACCAGGTGGTAGCGGCGTTCCTTTTTCGGCTGGGGATCCTCGATCGAGCCGTTGATCACGTACATCTCGTTGCCGATGATCGGCTTGATGCCGGCCTTCGTACACAGCTTCAGCAGCTCAATGGCGCCATACATGACGCCGTGATCGGTGAGGGCCAGGGCCGGCATGCCCAGGGCCACCGCTCGCTCCACCATGGCCGGCAGCTGGGAGGCCCCGTCCAGCAGGCTGTAGTCGCTGTGGTTGTGGAGGGGGACGAAGGCCAAAGGCTCTGCGTGGCGGAGCTAAGCCTAGGGGGGAACACCACCAGATCAAGGCCTTTGAGAGCCGAAAGCGCGGCTGGGCACACCAGATATGGGGTCCAGGCCGATGGGTCTAGGTGACCGTGAACTGACTGCTGCTCATCAGCGCCAGCCCCGGGGTGAGCCTGGCGAAGGCCACCGCCGCCACGGCACCGTTGCCATCACTGTCGTAGGAGAGCAGGCCAGTGGCGTTGTTGTAGAGGATGCGCTGGTTGCCGTCGGTGGCGGCCGTGCCGATCTGGAAAGCCGAAGCCGCCAGGGGGCCGGTGCTGGGCAGGGCGGTGAAGATGGCGTTCTCCAGCTCGATCGTGTCCCCCTGGGCGATGGTGAAATCAGTGATCACGTCACGGTTGGTGGTGGTGTTGGGGGCCGCCTGGAAGCGGAAGCGATCGGCGCCGGCGCCACCGGTGAGGGTGTCGTTCCCGGCGCCGCCGATCAGGGTGTCGTTGCCCGCACCGGCGTTGATGACTACGGGTCCGCGGGTGAAGGCGCTGGCGTCGAAGCGGTTGGCGCCGGAGTAGCCGATCAGCTGGGCCTGGTCGATGTCCAGGAGGCTGTCGGTACCCAGGCCGGTGAGTTGGCTGTCGGTGAGGGTGAAGTCGGCATCGCCGGCGGCGCGCACGCGGTCGTTGCCGGTGGCCCGGCCAATGAGAACGTCGTCGCCGCCCCGGCCTTCGTAGATGACGAGGGCGCCGGTGAAGCCGGAGCCTTCCAGGGTGTTGGCGCCGGTGCCGCCGATCAGGTGGGCCTCTTCGATGCCGTCGAAGCTGTCGGTTCCCAGGCCGCTCAACTGGGTGGCGCCCAAGGTGAAATCGGTGTCGCCGCGCCCGACGATGCGGTCGCGCCCGGCCCCACCGCTCAGGAGGTCGTCCCCAGCGCCGCCCTCAAGCTGGTCGTTTCCGTGGCCACCACGCAGGGTGTCGTCGCCGCTCTCGCCGTACAGGAAGACGCTGCCCAGGGTGAAGGCGGAGGCGTCCAGGGTGTTGGCGCTGGCCCCGCCAATCAACGCGGCCTGCTCGATGTGCTGGAGGCTGTCGGTGCCTTGGCCGGTGAGCTGGCTGTCGGTGAGGGTGAAGTCGACATCACCGCGGGCACGCACCCGGTCGAGGCCGCTGGTGCGGCCAATCAGGGTGTCGCTGCCACCGCCGCCTTCCAGGATGGTCAGGGCGCCGGTGAAAGCGGAGACATCCAGGCTGTTGGCACTGGCCCCACCGATCAACTCGGCCTGATCGATGTGCTGGAGGCTGTCGGTGCCCTGGCCGGTGAGCTGGCTGTCGGTGAGGGTGAAGTCGGCATCGCCGCGGGCGCGCACCCGGTCGAGGCCGACGATGCGGCCGATCAGGGTGTCGTCGCCACCGCCGCCTTCGAGGATGGTCTGGTTGCCGGTGAAGGCGGAGACATCCAGGGTGTTGGCGCCTGCCCCCCCGAGGAGGATGGCGGCGTCGATGCGGATCAAGGTGTCGACGCCACGGCCGCTCAACTGGCTGTCGGTGAGGGTGAAGTCGCCGTTGGTTTGGCCGCGCACCCAGTCGTGGGCGACCCCGCCCACAAGGGTGTCGTTGCCACCTCGGCCTTCAAGGACGGTGTGAGTGCCGGTGAAGCCGGCGACATCCAGGCGGTTGTCGCCTTGCCCGCCAATCAGGTAGGCGATGTCCATGCTGGTGAAGCTGTCCGTTCCGTTACCGGTCAACTGGGTGGCGCCCAGGGTGAAGTTGGTGTCGCCGCTTTCGACGATGGCGTCGCTGCCGACCCCGCCCGTGAAGGTGTCGTTGCCGGATCCACCGGTGAAGCGATTGGCATAGAAGCCCCAGGGCCAGTGCCAGGTGCCGGCCTCCCGGGGGCCGATCAGGTGGTCGTCGCCTGCCCCACCGCTAAGGGCAACAGCCCCGCGTGTGAAGGCGCTGGCATCGAGGGTGTTGTTGCCAGATCCGCCGCTGAGGATGGCCCGTTCGATGCTGATGAGGGTATCTGTCCCTAATCCCGTCAGTTGGGTGTCGCTGAGGGTGAAGTTGACATCCCCTTGTTCCTGAAGTTCATCGATGCCATCGCCGCCGCTGAGGGTGTCGTCGCCGGCGCGGCCTCTGAGGGTGTCGTCTCCGGCCGAACCGTTGAGGACATCGTTGCCAGAGGTTCCTGAGAGGACGTCATCCCATGGAGTTCCTACCTGTTCAAAGCTGTCGCTGAGATTGATCCTGATGGCTGCGGTATCGGATAGTCCCCCGCTATCCGTAACTGTGACGGACAGATTGAAGGTCGGCGTGGTCTCGAAGTCGAGGTCATTGCTATCGTTGACTGTAATTTCCCCAGTTGTACTGTCGATGGCAAAAGCTAGATTGCTGTCGCCATCAGGGTTGCTGTTGCCCGCCGTGATGGCGTAGGTGAGCGTGTCTCCTGCGTCAATGTCGGTGGCGGAGACGGTTCCGACTGTCTTGTTGTTGGGACTGTTTTCAGGCAGGGTGAAGGTCGCGTCTTGGGCTTTCGGAGATTCGTTTCCCGGTTCATCCACGTTGGTGAGTTTGATGGTGACGGCTCCGGTAGCGAACAGTCCCCCGCTATCATTACCTTTGACAGTCAGGTTGAAGGTTGGCGTGGTCTCGAAGTCGAGATCGCCGCTGTCGTTGACGGTGATGGCACCGGTGGCAGCGTCGATGGCGAAGGCGGCCTGACTGTCGCTGTCGGGGTCGATATTGCCGCCAATAATGGCGTAGGTCAGGGCTGTGCCAGTCGCCGTGACTGTACCGACAAGGGTTCCCTCTAGGCTATTTTCCGCCACGGTGAAGGTAGCATCTTCCACTTCCGCAGTGGGAGCTGAACCGACCGCGTAGACTTGTTTGGCCCTGACCGCATTGCCTGATATTCCTGGGACAAAATGCACGTCGCCGACGTTATTGAAAATACCATCCAGCCCCACCGAACTATTCTTAACCGCATCGGCAGAGTCCAGCGTATTCCATAGAACTAATTGATTGTTGCCGTCATAGATCTTGAATTCATCAATGGCGACTTCCCCAAGAGGATTGGCGGGGGGTGGATTGCCGGACGTGATCAAATTCAACGTGCCGCCAGTGAGTGGGATAAACGGGCTTATTCGTCCTTCCTGATCCCAACGATTTGAGTTGAGGACTCCGTCCACATAAATTGCGAGTTTCCTGTCGCCGAGTCCAGGAATGCCATCTTCATTCCATTGGTAAACGTAATGGTGCCACTCATCAACGAGTCCAGCTCCCAAGACATCCTCATAGGTCCAATAACCAAAGTCACCTGTACCTGTATGGTTGCCAACTCCGCTTCCAGCACCGCCTACCAGTCCCCCGTCGCCGTTACCATTATTGCCAGCAAACCCCACGCCCCAGCCACTCTGACCATCAGTGAGCGTGAATAAAAAGGGGTCGCGAGCACCCCAATCGATTTCTCCCGAAAAGCCACTTAGTTGAGCCCAAAAATCAATCTTCCCAGCCTCGATCGGTATCACTTCTTTGGGGAAACTCACCGCCGTCAGGGGAAGGGTGACATCAACCGGAACTTCTGCGATATCGCTGAGGTTGACTTTGATGGCGGCGGTATCGAACAGTCCCCCGCTATCGGTAGCTTTGACGGTCAGGTTGAAGGTTGGCGTGGTCTCGAAGTCGAGGTCGCCGCTATCGCTGACGGAAATTTTCCCGGTGGAGTTGTCGATGGCGAAGGCGAGGGTGCTGTCGCCGTCGGGGTCGCTGTTGCCCGCAGTGATGGCGTAGGTCAGGGGTGGGTTGCCGAAGGCGGTCATGGTGCCGACGGCCGTGCCGGCCTGGCTGTTCTCCGGCAGCGCGAAGGTGGCGGGGTCCAGGCTTAATCCGCCCCGGCTCCACAGCACCTGGATGGTGTCGTCGGCGCGGCCCACGACCACGTCAAGCCAACCGTCCCGGTTGAAGTCATCGACCGCTAAAGCCCATGGGGCCGCATCGAGTGCGGTGGACAGCGGTGAAGTAAAATGGCCGCTGCCGTCATTCAGAAGCAGGTCGACCGATTTGGTGGAGGTGGAGGAGACCACGAGGTCGCTGTCACCATCCCGGTCTATGTCCGCCGCGGCGAGATATCCGTCGATACCGCTGACAGCGAAGCTGGCCGTGGACGGGAAGCTGCCGGTACCATCTCCGTAAAGAATGTCCACGCCACTATCCTTGTTGCTGCGCACGGCGATATCTTGGTGACTGTCGCCATTGAAGTCGGAGGTTACAACATATTGATGCTGGGGTGAAAGATAAGTTCCTCCCACTTTGCGTAGGGTGCCGTTCCCATCGGCGTGGTTGAGGAAAACCAGAACACCGTTGTACAAGGCACCCACGACAACATCCGGAGCGCCATCCTCGTTGAAGTCGGCCAGATCAAAATACTGCGGGTTCTGGCCCGCCGGATCGGAGTCGGAGACCGAGAAGCTTCCATTCGCGGCCTGGGTGAGGACGTCCAACGTCCACCCCCCATTGTTGTGACTCACCACGACATCAGGCAGTGCATCGCCGTTGAAGTCAGCGATGCCGGCGAACATCGGGTTGGCCCTTGTGGCCGTGATGATTCCGTTGCCGACCGGCCAGGGGGCGAAGCTGCCGTCGCCGTGACCCCGATAGAGTTGGATCTTGCGCCCTGTGTAGTGACCGCCATAGATGGGAACGACCAGGTCGAGGTTGCCGTCCAGGTCGAGGTCGCCAAGGGCGATGGAGGTGGCACCGATGTTCTGGGAGACGGGCCACCAGGACTCCGAGAGCACCACCTCAGGGGCGAACGACTGGTCGCCGTTGTTGAGGTACACACCAGCGGTACGAAAGCCGTGGGCGGCAGCGATATCGGGGAAACCGTCGTTGTTGAGGTCGCCCGTGACGAGGCGGGTTGTTCTGTTGCCTGGAGAACTGGGATCGGCAGCCATCGGGGTGCCGGGGAGGAACCAGTCGTGCAGCGAAGCGCTCGCGACGAGGGCTTCGCCCAGGGTGGTCATCAAGGCGGGATCCCCATGGTTGGCCTCCTCACCGGTGAGGTTGATCTCACCAGCGAGTGACTGGGGAACGGGGGAGGTGGAGACGATGTTTGTGTATGCCATGAAAAGTTCCCTCGATGGGCCGACTGCAGTGCAGGCAGGCATCTCGCCTCTACGAGAGATGCCTATTCGTAGACTCTGTGACGCTCCAGAACAATGAATGAGTGCTACAAAGTGCTGCTGCCGTGGAGACGATGAATCATCTGTTCATCTCCACTATGGGGCAGATCATCTGGCTCCGTACTCAGTAGTACTTAAATCTTCGTGACGACATCACCTGTTGGAATCCAACGCTAAGGTGGTGATGCTCAATCTTCTGAAACCCCACCAGGAGATGCCAGCCTCGTGCCGCCGCCGCAGAAGCGTTCAGCGCATCTTTTTTGGCGATCTCAGAGGAGCCTCACGCCAGGTCCGTAGCCCTTCAGGGCGCGATCGGTGCTGAGCAGCAGCACCCCTTCTGAACGGGCCTGGGCGACCAGGAGGCGATCCAACGGGTCCTTGTGGTGGGGAGGCAGGAGCGCCGTGGCGACGGCATGGTCGGGGGTGATCGCCAGAAACGCGAAGCCCGCCTGCTGCGCCGCTGTGATCAGGGACTGGGGTGACACCGGCAGCTTGCCCAGCTGATGCTTGATGGCGGCCTCCCAGATCGAGGCGGCACTGACCAGACAGCGGGCCCCACGCAACCGTTCCTCCCATTCCCTGGAGAGGCGGGGGTCCCCACTCAGCCACCAGAGCAGCACGCAGGTGTCGAGCAGGTAGCCCCCTTGAGCCGCCATCAGGGCGATCCCTCAGTGGCGCCAGCGATCAAGACCGCCACCGCGCTCTCCACCTCCGGGGAGAAGGCGGCATCAATGCTGGCTGGCTCCAGATCCAGCGATCCCCGCCCGCCCAGCTGGTGGGCGGGGCTGCCCGGCACCAGCCGCACCAGTGGTTTGCCAGCCCGGGCGATCCATATCTCCTCACCGTCGAGGGCGGCCTGCACCAACTCAGAGAGCTGGGCCTTGGCCGCGTAGATGTTGGCCTGGCGCATGGCCGAATCGCCCGCTTCTTTGCAACACTAACCTGGTCAGACCAGGGTCTCAAGAGCTCTGCGAAGGTATGGATCCCGGGCGCGGCTTTGCTCGCCTCACCCCCCGAAAAGGCGCACACCTTCGAATTGGTGGAAGGCCCCATCGGTGGTGGCCAGCGTCAGGTCGCGCACTGCCGCCTGAGCCGCCAGGATCCGGTCGAACGGATCACGGTGCGGCACATTCCAGCTGCCGGCCAGCAGGCTTTCGCTGCTGAGGATGGGGCACTCGATGGCGCCCAGGCCATCAATCACCCGTTGGAAGTTCTCCACCACCTCACTGGCACCCGGCAGCTTGCCCAGCCGCCACTTGGTGGCAATCTCCCAGGTGGAGGCGGCGCTGATCAGCAGCTGTGTATCTGGGCTTTCCAGCGCCTCACGCAGACCCTGGTTGAGCTTGTGGGGCTCCAGCACGGCCCAGAGGAGCACATGGGTATCGAGCAGCAGCTTCATGCGCCCCAGGCGGCCAGCTCGCTCTCGGGCAGGGCCTCGAAGAAGCTCTCATCGACCGTTCCGGCCAGGAATCCCAACCGGCGGGGCGGTGACGGGCTGAGGGGAACGAGGCGGGCACAGGGTTTGCCATTGCGGGCCAGCACGATCTCCTCGCCGGCGGCCACCCGCAGCAGCAGCGCGGAGAGATGGGTTTTGGCCTCCTGAACGTTCACCATGGCGCCTGAGCTGGGTCGAGGCATCAGACCAGACCAGAATGACCTGGTCATCTTAGCCAGAGAGGCCTGACTTGCTCAGGACCGATCGGCGCCAGCAGGGCGGCGGCCAGTGCCGCAAGCGCTGAGGGAGTCAGGCAACCGTCGCATCGGCCTCAGTCCTGTCGGAATCGTTTCCTGCCTGGCGGAGCAGCAAGACGTGCAGCAGCTCCTCCCAGTGCCGCACCCAGCCGGCTGTATCGAACAGGGGCAGATGGGCGCCCGGATCCAGCAACCGCTGTCGCCGCTCCCGCAACGCCTCGGGGTCGCGGCCCAGTTCGATCGCCCGCGCCACGTAGGCCTCGACGCTGGGGCAGATCAGGTCGTCCATGCCCACGGATGCGCAGAGGCTGGCCCCCATGCGCTACACGAAGGACTCAGCCGGGCAGGTGAGCAGGGGCAGGCCCGCCTGCAGGGCCATGGCGCCGGTGGCGCCGGCGCCGTAGCGGGCGGTGTCGAGGAAGAGATCCGCCAGGCGGCAGAGATCGGCGAACTGGGCGGCGGGGGTCTTGGCCACAA
This sequence comes from Cyanobium sp. Cruz CV13-4-11, assembly GCF_024346055.1. Taxonomy (GTDB): domain Bacteria; phylum Cyanobacteriota; class Cyanobacteriia; order PCC-6307; family Cyanobiaceae; genus Cyanobium. The sequence goes on along the minus strand of NZ_JAGQCH010000001.1, from coordinate 208,181 downwards.
AGATCAATCGGCCGGGCTCCACGCCGCAGGCCCGGGCGCGCTCCCGCAGCCGCCGCTGGCTGGCGGGCTGGGGCACCACCAGCAGCAGCACACTGCCGGGCACCGCCTGCAGCACCGCCATCCAGGCATCGAAGCGCTGAGGATCGAACTTGTCCGGCCGGTTGAAGCAGGCATACACCAGCTGGCCTGGCTCCAGACCGAGGGCGGCGCGGCTGGGGCTGGGGGGCAGGTCCTCCCCCGGATCGGCAGGCAGGGGCGCTGAGCACACGAAGCCATGGGGCAGCCGGTGCACCCGTTCGCTGTAGCCATGCTCGAGTTCGGGGGGGATCAGCCAGGCATCGGCGATCAGGCCATCGATCCAGCTGGCGCCCATGGTTCCCGGGTAGCCCAGGACCAACAGCTGCAATGGGGCAGGCCGCATCGCCAGCACCGCCGGCCGGCTGTGGTGGGTGTGGCCCATCAGGTCGATCAGCACATCGATGCGATCGCTGCGGATCCGCTCGGCGATCTGCCGGTGGCTCCAGCCGAACACCACGGTGAAGTGGTCCACCCCTGCCTGCACCGAAGCGGTGTAGGCGTCGTGGCGATCGGCCAGGCCATAGGCGAACACCTCGAAGCGCTCGCGGTCGTGGTGGGCGAACAGGCCGTGGATCAAGGAGCCCATGGCGTGGTCGCGGAAATCCGCCGAGAGGTAGCCGATGCGGTGCCACGCCCCGGGTGCAGAAGTCGCTGAATCGCGTGGCCAGCTGCCGCTGCAGCTCCAGCGGCAACGGGAAGCACAGCAGCCGCAGTGGCGTCAGCGCCCCCCCATCGGGGTGCTCCCCATGGGCCGCCAGCCGTCGCCGCAGCCGCTGCAGGCGCTCGTCGTAGAGCTCCCAGTCGCAGAGGCCGAGGCGGGCGTACTGGAGGTGCAGCAGCACGTCGGTGGCGGCGGGATCGCGCTGAAGCGCGGCGATGTAGGCCTCGATCGCCGCCTCGGGGTCCCCCAGCGCTTCGCGGGCCTGCCCCAGCTGGAAGATCACCGCCGGCGCCTGGGGCCCCTGGCGCAGCAGGCGCTCGAAGCAGCGCTGGGCCACCTCAAAGCGCGCCTGGGCCATGCGCAGCACGCCCAGGCTGTAGAGCCCGCTGCTGTGACAATGCGCAGAGCCTCCCCGCTGCGGCCCTGGTGGTGGCAGACGTTGGCCAGCTGCGGGTACAGGGCTTCGGCCTCGGCCCAGCGCCGGGAGCGCTCCAGGGCGCGCGCCTCCCCGTACCGCTGCGGCCAGCCGTCGGCGGGGGCCGCTTCGCTCGCACTCAAGGCGGTGGGCCGGAACCTTCGGGGGGATTGAGCTGGCAGGCCAGCTGGCCGTAGTGCTCGGCAGCCTGGCGGTGCAGGCGGGCCAGGGCCCGCACCGGCCGGGACAGCAGCGGATCCAGGGCGCTCGCCTGCTCCAGCGCCGCCTGGGCCAGCCCGGGGCGGCCCTGCTTGAGGTGGCAGAGACCCAGAAAGGCATGGGCGTGGGGGTCGCCGGGGTCGAGTCGCACCGCCTCGCGGAACGCCGCCTCGGCCCGGGCCAGATCCTCGGCCTGGAGCGCGTCCACACCGGCGGCCCGCTGCTGGTCAGCCGGGCTGTCCAGATCAAGATGGTGGAGATGCTCCCCCACACGGCGCAGCCCGGGCAGGGAGTCCAGCCGCCGTGCGCCGGCCCGGCGCACCGGCTCCGGCACAGGCCCGATCGCTGGCTTCACGGCGGCCTGCACCCGCTGGTAGAAGGCGAAGCGCTCGCCGATGTGAGCGTCGAGCCGGCGCTCGCGGGCCACCTGCCCGTAGGCGTTGGCGGCCACCTCCCGGCGCAGGGCTGGGGAGTCCAGGACCCGATCGAGCACCGAGAGCATCTGCGCCGGATCGGCGAACAGGAAACCGGTGACGCCATCCACCACGTCGGCATAGGGATCGAGGCGCTGCAGCACCGGCACCACCCCGTGGGCGGCGTACTCCAGGAACTTCACGTCGGAGCGGCAGCGGTTGTAGTCGGTGGGCAGCAGCGGCGCCATACCGATGTCGAGACCCTGCAGCCATTGCAGGTACTGGGCCAGGGAGCCGGCGCGCCGAAAACGGAACCGCTCGGCGGGGGCCGCCTCGAACAGGCCGGCCAGGGCCGGGTCGCCCATGATCTCCAGCCGCACCCCGGGGTTGGCCTGCAGCCAGCCGCAGAGCGCCGGCGCCACGCTGGCCAGGTCCTGGAGATGGCCGATCGAACCACCCCAGCCCACCACCACGGGCACGGCCTCGCCAGCCGCCGCGACTCGACCGCCCTGGCGCGGCGGGGGCAGCGACGCCAGCTGGTTGGGAAACACCGCCAGCTGCGGCGCCAGTGGAGCCAGCCTCTGGGCCAGCGGCGTCGAGGTCACCTGGGTGGCCTCACAGCGTTGCACCAGTTCCCGGAACAGGCGCAGGCCACGCCGATCCGACCAGGAGCGGTGGGCGGGATTCCACGCCTGCACACCCGGCAGGTAGTCGTTCACCTCACAGAAGGTGGCCTTGCCCAGCAGGCGCCGCTGGTGGATCAGCCGCAGGGCCTCCACATCCATGATCATCGAGAGGACGAGCACATCGGCCGCCAGTGCCGCCGCATCCCGGTGGCGGGCCAGGGGATGCACCTCCACCACCTCCACACCGCCCAGGCGGGCGAGCGCCGCCGCCGGCTCATGCTGCCGGTAGACGTTGTCGCCGATGGCGCCGAAGCTGCCCACCAGAACGATGTGGATGGGTGACCCCCCTGCCGGTACGGACATCAGGCCGTCAGCCCACCCGAATCGATCAACCGGATCGACGGTGCGGGCGTCACGGCAGGGATCTTCGGGGCCACCAGCATCCCAAGGCTCACCAGCCTGCGCTGGCCATTAAGGGGGCTGGCACCGGCGCTGGGCATCCGCATCGCCAGGGAAGCGCCCAGCCGGCACCCGGGAGTCGCTCGGGCCTCGGCCCATTGACGGCCTGGTTACCTGGCAGCCTGGAGGTTGGGGCAGGGCGTGGCCCAGAGGGTCTGGAGCTTCGTGGCCTGATCGGCGTCGCCCTTGGCATTGAGCTGGTTCACCGTCAGCTGAATCCGCGCGCAGTCGACCTGCTTCTCGAGCTTGGTGCGCTGGGTGCGTAGCTCCTGAAGCTCCTGCTCCGCCTGCTGGCGCCTGGCCTGCTGCTGGCCATCGGCCGCCTGGAGCCGGCTCGCGCCGGCGTCCATCTCCCTGAGCTGCAGCTGCAGGGCGGCCTCCCGCTGGGAGGCGGATTCCAGTTCGTTCCTGAGGGCCAGTTCGCCCTGGACCCGCTCCATCACCTGGCGGTTCGCCTGATCCTGGGCGGCCTGGGCCGCCTGGGCTTCGGCCTGAAGCCGTTGCTGGTGCTGGTTGTTGAGGATGGCGAAACCGGCCACCACCACCACAGCGGTGGAAGCCAAGGCGAGCCAAGTCCTGTTCTGGCGACGTGGGATGTTTTCCATACGTCTCTCTAGTCAGGCTGGAGACGTTGGCAGGGCGGTGCGGCGGATCGGTGGCGCATGTACCGCGACGCCTCACCATGGCGCTTGTCGCCGGATCCATCAGCCTCTCTCGATCGGTTTGGAGACGTGCTGGTGAGCCACCTTCCACTGCCCATCACGCTTGCGCAGACCGAACGTGATGCGCACCGTATCGCTGAACGTCCGCCCGTCCGGGAGGGTCCCCCCGCACTGGAGCAGGCCAAAGGCATAGCCCACATCAGCTCCCGCCTCGACCACGAGATCCTGCAGCGCGAACAGCACGGGGCCCCGGGCGTCCGGCTTCCAGGACTCCCAGCTGTCCCGGTACTGCGCCGCCGAGGTGTACCGCAGCGGCGACAGGACATCGAAGATCACCAGATCGTCCTGATGGTGGGCGAGAACCTCGTCCTGGCGGCCATCCCGGGTGGCCTCGGCCCACCGATCCAGCACGGTTCGGATCGCCGCCTCGTCCGCGTTCATGGCCGGCGTCTCCGGAGGATGGGGATTCTGGGTGCTGCTCAGCCCACAAGCGCCGCCGCGGGCCGGGAGTCCATCACCGCCGCCGCCCGTTCGTACTGGTGGGCCACCTGCAGCAGCTTCGCCTCCTCGAGCACCCCGGTGATCAGCTGCAGCCCGATCGGCAGGCCCTGGGCGTCGAAGCCGCAGGGAACGCTGATGGCCGGCAGGCCGGCCAGGTTGGCGGGGATGGTGAGCAGGTCGGCCAGGTACATGGCCAGGGGGTCGCCGGCGTGGGCGCCGCTGGGGAAGGCGGTGGTGGGCGAGGTGGGGGTCAGGAGCACGTCGACGCTCTCGAAGGCGCGGTCGAAATCGCGGCGGATGAGGGTGCGCACCTGCTGGGCCTTGCGGTAGTAGGCGTCCACATAGCCCGCGGAGAGGGCATAGGTGCCGATCAGGATGCGGCGCTGCACCTCCTCGCCGAAACCGCTGGCCCGGCTGCGGGCGGTCATCGCCGCCAGGCCGTCGCTGCCGGCTTCGGTGGCCGGCGCCCGGAAGCCGTACTTGACGCCGTCGTAGCGCGCCAGGTTGGCGGAGGCCTCCGAGGGGGCGATCACGTAGTACGTGGCAATGCCGTCGTTGAAGCGGGGGCAGCTCACATCCACCAGCTCACAGCCGAGGGCCTCCAGCTGGGCGGCGGCCGCCAGGACCGAGGCCTTCACCTCGGGATCGAGTCCGTCCTGGTCGAAGCATTCCCGGATCAGCCCGACCCGGAGGCCCTTGATGGGTGTGTCCAGGTCGGCGGAGTAATCGGGCACCGGCGCCCGCAGGCAGGTGGCATCGCGGGGGTCCTCCCCGGCGATCACCTGCAGCAGCTCGGCGGCATCGGCCACGCTGCTGCTGAACGGGCCCACCTGGTCGAGAGAAGAGGCGAAGGCCACCAGCCCCCAGCGGCTCACGCGGCCGTAGGTGGGCTTGAGACCCACCACACCGCAGAAGCTGGCGGGCTGGCGGATCGAGCCGCCGGTGTCGGAGCCCAGGGCGCCGATGCACTCGCCGGCGGCCACGGCCGCCGCGCTGCCACCGGAACTGCCCCCGGGCACCCGGTCCGGATTCCAGGGGTTGCGGCTGGCACCGAACGCCGAGGTCTCGGTGGAGCTGCCCATGGCGAACTCGTCGAGGTTGGTCTTGCCCAGCAGGACGGCACCGGCCTGCCAGAGCCGTTCGGTCACCGTGGATTCGTAGGGGGGAATGAAGTTCTCCAGCATGCGGCTGGAGCAGGTCGTGCGGATGCCCTTGGTGCAGAGGTTGTCCTTGATGGCCAGGGGGATGCCGGCCAGGGGGGGTAGGGTCTCACCGGCCGCCCGAGCCGCGTCGATACGGTCGGCATCGGCCCGCGCCCGCTCGCTGGTCACCTCCAGGAAGGCATGCAGCGTGGGATCCACCGCCGTGATGCGCGCCAGGTGGCGATCCGTGAGCTCCCGGGCCGACACCTCGCCCCGCTGAAGCTGCTCCCGCCATTCGGCGATGCCCATCCAACCGCTAGCCAGCTGCGTTGGACGCTATCAGTCGGCCAGAATCAGTCGGCCAGATCTGGGGATTCGGTGAACGGCTCGCGGCGGCCGGTGCGCAGGCACTGGTGCTCCAGCGACGCCGGTGACTCCGCCCGCAGGTCGTCGAGAAAGGCGGGCAGCGCCTGCTCCAGCGTCCGCCGCCGCACGAAGGGCCCGAACCAGTACACCGCGTCGGGGGAGCGGGTCTCCACCCGCGCCCACCAGGCCAGGCCCAACCCATTGGCGATGCCGCGCATGGGCCAGAGCAGTGGGTTCATGGAGAAGAGGATGGGAGGTGGCCATTCTGGGGGGCGGTCGGTGCCACCCCCCCTGCGGGGTTCAGAGGCGAATGTCGCCCTCGAAGCCCGCAACCGACGCGGCCGGGTAGGGCAGCGTCTCCAGGGGGGCCTCAGACGGGGAGTCCTGGGGGGCCGCCTCCGGCAGACCGTTGGCAGCCGGCTCGAGAGGCCCTTCCAGTTCGCCATCCACGGGCGGTTCTGGTTCGCTCTCGCCAGGCGCTTCCTGGTGCTGCCAGGCGACTGGCTCGGTCGGTGTTTCGAAGGCAGCGGCCTCAGGCTCCACCTGGGTCAGAAGCTCGGGCTCCACCTGGGCCGGCAGCTCGCTCTCGCTCGGCAGCTCGGGATCGGGCGGCGCCGGCATCGAGGGGCGCACGATCCTGGGGGCGGGGGCGGAGCCCGTCAGGCCCCGCATCCAGCCGCGGCGGGCCACTTCATAGAGCAGCAGCGCCGTGGCCACCGAAGCGTTGAGGCTTGGGGTGGCGCCCCGCAGGGGGATGCGCACCAACTGGTCGCAGGACCGGCGCGTCAGCAGCGACAGGCCGTCCCCTTCCGAACCGGTGACCACCACCAGGGGGCCCTCCAGGTCCACCTCCTCCAGGCTGACCGTGCCCTCCTCGGCCAGACCCACCACCCGGTAGCCCTCTTGCTTGAGGGCGTCGAGGGAACGGTTGAGGTTGACCACCCGGGCCACCGGCAGGTGCTCCAGGGCGCCGGCGGCCACCTTGGCCACTGAGCCGGTGAGGCCGGCGTTGCGGCGCTGGGGCAGCACCATGCCGTGGGCGCCGAGGGCCTCGGCACTGCGGACGATGGCGCCGAGGTTGTGGGGATCGGTAAGGCCATCCACCGCGATCAGCAGGGGGGCCTCACCGATGCTGCGGCAGCCTTCGATCAGGCTGGTCAGGTCGAGGGTCTCGGCGGCGGCGGGCTGCAACACGATGCCCTGGTGCACGGCGCCACCGGTGAGCTGGCCCAGGCGCGCCCAGGTCACCTCCTCCACCAGCACGCCGGAGGCCTTCGCCTCCCGCAGCAGCTGCAGGAAGCGCGGGTTGAAGCGCATCTCGGGGGTGCACCAGACGCGGTGGATCGGCCGGCCGCTCTCCAGGGTGGCCTGGGTGGTGTGGCGGCCCCAGATCAGGTCGGTGGGAGCGGCGGCGGCGAAGGCCTCCGCGGCGCCGCGGAAATCGACATCGGAGCCGTCGGACTCCGGCCGCTCCGGTCCGCTGCGGCCCTGGAAGGTCCGCGGGGCGCGGTCCGCGTCCCGGAACAGGGCCGGGCCGCGGCGGGCCGGCCCGCCGGTCCGCGACGGGATGGGACGGCCGGTGGTCGGGCGTCCGGCTCCACCCCGGCCCGGAACGGGTCGGCCGAAGGAGGGGCGGGCGGGGATGAAGCGGTCACCAGCGCGACGCTCGCGGGTCGGCCGTCCGGCGCCGCCGCGGGAGTCATCGGGGCGATCGGCGCCGGGGCGACCTTCGTAGGGGCGGCGGCCGTAGGGGCTGCCGGCCGAACGGTCGGAGCCACCGGGCCGCTCACCGCCACGCTCCCGCTCGAAAGGAGGCTTGTCACGGCCGAAGGCCTCCCCGGGGCGCCGGGGGCGGGCGGAGCCGGAACCGCGGCTGATGGGGCGGCCACCGGCACCGGAGCCGAGGCGGCGGGGGGTGCGGTCAGCACCGGAATCAGGGCGACGGTCAGGACGTCGGTCGGGGCGGCGATCGCCGCGGCGGTCAGGGGAGGGACTCATGGGCTGGCGGAGGGGGGACAGGGTTCGGTCTTCTCGAGATGGTCCAGCAGCTCAGCCAGCCGTCTGGGGTCCTGCAGAAAAAGCCATCCCAGCATCGTCTCAAATCCCGTGGCCTGCCCATAGGCCCGGGGGGCGCCGCGGCGGGGACCGCGTCCCGCCTGGTTGCGGCCGCGCAGCACGACTCGGCGCTCCGCCTCGCTCAGCAGGGGATCCAGACGCCGAAGGGCCTCCGCCTGGGCTTCGGCCTGGACCTCCGCCACCACAGCCAGGTGGAGGTCGGCCGCCCGGGCCGGTTGCCGGCAGTGCCGCAGCCGCTGGTGCAGTTCCCAGACCGCATCCCCCAACCAGGCCAGCTGGGCCGTGGCCAGGGGCGTGGCGGGAACCTGGCTGGGTACGGAGGCCACCCAGTGGCCGGGCCCCTCAGGCGGGGGCGAGGCTGCCAAGGGCGGACTCCAGATCGGGTTGCAGGTGCAGGAACGCCTCCAGGCGCACCAGCTTGACGGTCTGGACGACGCGGGCGTTGCCGACCACGAGGAACTGGCGGGAGGTCTCGTTGAACAGCTTGGCCAGCTGCACCAGGGCACCGAGTCCGGAGGAGTCGATGAAATCGATGCGGCTGAGGTCGATGACGACAGGGAGGGTCTCGCCCTTGTGCCGGTCGCTGATGAACTCGGTGAACTGCTTGTCGGAATAGGCGTCCAGTTGCCCCGTGAAACTGAACAGCAGGCACGCTTCCCGCCGTTCGCTGCCCCCTCTCAGGGAGACGGTCAGTCGCTGCAGGTCGGTGATGGCCCCAGTCCTCAAGGTGTTGAACGCGCCGAACTGTAGAGACCCCTATCCCGAATGCGGGAACCGCAACGAAACGTGCCGATTCAGCGCCGTTCCGCCATCAGCGCCGTGAACCGGGCGAAGTGGTGGTCGGCATCGTGGGGGCCTGGGCTGGCCTCCGGGTGGTACTGGACGCCGAACACCGGCTGGTGGCGCAGCGCCAGGGCGGCCACGGTGCGGTCATTGAGGTTGTGGTGGGTGATCCACACCCGCTCGGGAGGCAGGGAGGCCGCATCGAGGGCGAACCCATGGTTCTGGCTCGTGATCTCCACCGAACCGGGGGAGCCGCAGGGGTGGTTGAGGCCGCGGTGGCCGTACCCAAGCTTGAAGCTGCGGCCCCCCAGGGCCAGACCGAGGATCTGGTGGCCGAGGCAGATGCCAAAGACCGGCAGCTGCGGTTGCTGCAAAAGGTCGCGGGCCAGGGCGATGCCTTCGTGCACCGCGGCCGGGTCGCCGGGGCCGTTGGAGAGGAACACCCCCTCCGGCTCCATGGCCAGCACCTGCTCCAGGCTGGCATCGGCCGGCAGCACCGTGACCGCGCAGCCGTGGGCCACAAGGCGCTCGAGGATGGCCCGCTTGATGCCGAAATCGATCGCCACCACCCGGTAGGGGCGCTCTGGACGGGGCTGGAGCCTGGTGTCGAAGGGGGCCGCGCAGGGGCGGCTCCAGGTGTAGGGCTCCCTGGTGCTGACCCGGGCCGCCAGGTTGAGGCCATCCATGGCCGGGGTGGCCAGCACCTGTTGCAGCAGGGTGGCCGGGTCGGTGCCGTCGCTGGCGATGGCGCCGTTGATGGCGCCGCCCTCGCGCAGATGGCGCACCAGGGCCCGGGTGTCGACGCCCCGGATGCCAACCACGCCCTGGCGGATCAGCCAGTGGTCGAGGGTCTCCTCGCAGCGCCAGTTGCTGGGTCGGGGGGCGAGCTGGCGGACGATGCAGCCGCGGGCATGGGCCTGGTCGGCCTCCAGATCTTCACCGTTGACGCCGGTGTTGCCGAGCTCGGGATAGGTGAAGGTGATCAGCTGGCCGGCGTAGCTCGGATCGGTGAGCACCTCCTGGTAGCCGGTCATGCCGGTGTTGAAGACCACCTCGCCACAGACACGGCCACGGGCCCCGCAGGCCAGGCCCCGCAGCACGGTGCCATCGGCCAGGACGAGCACGGCCGGAGCGTCGTCTGGAGCGGTGCTGGCCAGGGCAGGGGCCTCCTGTGGGGTGTCCAGGGTGGCGGCGGCGGGAACCCTGATCATCCTTCAGACCCCGAAAGCGCGGCTCGCAGCGCTTCCAGCCTGGCCCAGGCGCTGCCGTCAGCCAGGGCCTGGCGAGCCCGGGCCAGGGCCGCGGCGATGGACGGCTCCAGCCCCGCCGCCTTGAGCACCAGGGCAGCGTTGAGGGCCACCACATCCGCCTGGGCCTGGGTGCCCCGTCCCTGCAGGACCGCCTCCAGAATCAGACGGTTGGCCGCCACATCCCCGCCCCTGAGCGCCTCCAGACCGGCTGGCGCCAGCCCCAGGGCCTCAGGATCAAGCCAGTCGCTGCGCACCTCGCCGTCCTCGAGGAGACGCAGCTCACTGGGACCCGAGAGGGTGGCCTCATCCAGGCCGCCATGGCCATGGACGACGATGGCGCGACGCTGGCCGAGGCGGCGCAGGGCGTCGGCCATCGGATCGAGCAGGTCGGGCCGGGCCACACCCAGCACCTGGGCCTCGGGGGTGAGGGGATTGACGAGCGGTCCGAGCAGGTTGAAGACGGTGCGTACGCCGAGGGTGCGGCGCAGGGGGGCCATCCCCACCAGGGCGGGGTGCCAGCCCGGGGCGAACAGGAAGGTCACGCCGGTGCGCGGCAGGGCCTCCACCACCGTCGCCAGCGGGGCCCCCAGTTGCAGGCCCAGGGCCTCGAGCACGTCGGCCGATCCGACCCGGCCGCTGGCACTGCGGTTGCCGTGCTTGGCCACATGGGCCCCGCAGGCGGCCGCCGTGAAGGCCACGGCCGTGGAGATGTTGAAGCTGTCGGCACCGGCACCGCCGGTGCCACAGGTGTCGATCAACTCCAGCGCTGGCCGTTCCCCCGGCAGGGGGCAGGCCTCCCGCAGGACGGCGGCCATCGCCGCCAGCTCCTCGCCGCTGGTGCCCTTGGCCCGCAGGGCCGCCAGCAGGGCACCGGTCAGCACGGGATCGATGGCGCCGGCCAGCCAGCCCCGCATCAGAGCGTCGGCCTGGTGGGCCTGGAGGTCCTGGCCGCACAGAAGCTGCTCCAACAGCTGGGGCCAGGCGGGGGAGGCAGACATCACCGAAAGCTGAACCGTCAGCGGCAACCTAAGGGAATGGGCTGATCACCACCACGGACCGCGACCCCCCGCAAGGCAAAAAAATAGCCCGGGTGCAGAGCACGCCGGGCCGGGTGATGGGGACAGTCCCACTATCGCCCGAGGAAGCCCATTCTGACCAACAGCCCGAAAACCGGCAGCCCGGCTCAGGCGGCGTCGTCGGAGGCGGTATCAAACCCGGACCCCACCGCTTCGGCCACCGGAGCAGGACCCGGTCGGAACCCTGCCGCCCAGATGGCCCTGGTGCGGGAATGCAGCGATTCGCTGTCCAGACCCCAGAGCCGCAGGAGGCGCTCCAGGTCGTCGCGGATGTCGGCGGCCCCAGGAAAACCCGCATAGCGCGTCTGCAGCCTCGCTGCATCAACCAGGTGCTCGTCCTGGGGGCGCTCCACCGCCAGCAGCCGGTCGACCGTCTCCCGGTCGATGGCATGGAGGGGATGGTTCTGGTCGTCCATGGCCGGGCGGCCCATGGGCCCTGAGGAGCGATGCCTAGGTTAGGAGGCCCCCATGCCCCGTCCGTCCTGCATGAGCGCCCTGCGGCTGGATCTGATCGGGCGCTACCTCCGTCCCCACAGGCGAACGGTGCTGGTGGGGGCCGGTGCCTTGGTGGTGGTCAACCTGCTGGGGGTGGCGATCCCGCTGGTGGTGCGGCAGACGATCAACGCGCTCAAGCCCGGCTTCGTGCTTGGCGATGTGCTCGGTGTGGCGGGGTTGATCATCGTGCTGGCCACGGTGATGGGGGCCACCCGCCTCTATTCCAGGATTCTGGTGTTCGGAGTCGGCCGGCAGGTGGAAGCCAGCCTGAAGGAGCGTATCTTCGACCACGTGCTCACCCAGGACCCCGGCTGGGTTCAGACCACCGGCAGCGGCGAGGTGATCAGCCGGGCCACCAGTGATGTGGAGAACATCCGGCGGCTGCTGGGCTTCGCCCTGCTCAGCCTGACGAACACGGTGCTGGCCTATGCCCTCACCCTGCCGGCGATGCTGGCGATCGACCCCCTGCTGAGCCTGGCGGCGGTGTCCTTGTACCCCGGCATGCTGATGGTGGTGCGCCTGTTCGGCGGCCGCATGATGAAGCAGCAGCGGCGTCAGCAGGAGGTGCTCGCCAACCTCAGCGATCTGGTCCAGGAGGACCTCAGCGGCATCGGCGCCATCAAGATCTACGGCCAGGAGGCCACCGAGGAGAAGGCCTTCGCCGACCTCAACAAGGTGTATCTGGATGCCCAGCTCTCCCTGGCCCGCACCCGCAGCACCCTCTTCCCCCTGCTCGAGGGGATCGCCTCGTTGAGCCTGCTGCTGCTGCTGGCCCTGGGAAGCGGCCAGCTGGAGAGCGGCCGGCTCAGCATCGGCGATCTGGTGGCCCTGATCCTGTTCGTGGAGCGTCTGGTCTTCCCGACCGCCCTGCTGGGCTTCACGCTCAACACCTTCCAGACCGGCCAGGTGAGCCTGGAGCGGGTCGAAGCCCTGCTCAGCCATCCCCCCGCCATCGTGTCCCCCGCCGATCCGCTGCCCCCCGGTCGCCCGGCCCTCGGCGCCGTCGTGGCCCGTGGCCTCACGGTCCGTTACCCCGGGGCGGAGCGGCCGGCCCTGGAGGACCTCAGCTTCGAAATCCGCCCTGGTGAGCTGGTGGCTGTGGTGGGGCCGGTGGGTTGCGGCAAGACCACCCTGGCCCGGGCCCTGGGCCGGATGGTGGAAGTGCCCGCCGGCCAGCTGTTCCTCGATGGGGTCGACGTCACCCGCCTGCGGCTGGGCGATCTGCGCTGCCAGGTGGCCCTGGTGCCCCAGGAGGGGTACCTGTTCACCGCCAGCCTGGCGGACAACCTGCGCTACGGCGATCCCGAGGCCGGCCTGGAGCGGGTGGAGGAGGCCGCCCGCCAGGCCCGCCTGGAGGGGGACATCAAGGGCTTCTCCGACGGCTACCGCACCCTGGTGGGGGAGCGGGGCATCACCCTGAGCGGCGGCCAGCGCCAGCGCACCGCCCTGGGGCGGGCCCTGCTGGTGGACGCTCCGCTGCTGGTGCTCGATGACGCCCTGGCCAGCGTCGACAACACCACCGCCGCGGGCATCCTGCGATCGGTGCGTGAAGAGCAGCGGCGGACCGTGGTGATGATCAGCCACCAGCTCTCGGCGGCGGCGGCCTGCGACCGGATCCTGGTGCTGGAAGCGGGTCACCTCGTCCAGGAGGGCCACCACAACGACCTGCTGCAGCAGGAGGGCACCTACCGCCGGCTCTGGGACCGGGAAGAGGCCGACCGCCAACTCCAGGCCGCCTGAACCTCCGGGGCCTACGGGCGAAATCCGGCACCAGGTTTCAAACAGATGTTGAGTTGCCCCTCCCAGGGACGATGGCTGGGCTTATCTGGAAAGCCCGTGGTTCCATCACCGCCTGCCACGCCGTTCCCATGGCCCCCACTCCGTCGCCCTTCAGCCAGCCGCTCAACGTTCGCTGCACCCTGACCTTCGGTGACATCTACGGCCAGGTCCTGATCTGGATGGCCGTGATCTTCGTGAGCCTGGCGGCGGGTCTGGCCCTGATGGGGGCGAGCCGGCCCCTGTTCGCCCTGGTGGGGGTGGGCCTGATCCTGGTGCTCTCGCTGCCCTTCTTGCTGTTCGCCTTCATCACAACCCTGCTGAACCACATCGCCCTGGTGCCGCAACAGGACCAACAGGGCGCTTCCTAGGGTTGAACGTCTGATGGCATAACGCCTTGTTCGGCCTCTTCAACAACACCTCGGGCGGCAGCAGCAACCCGGCCCCCGACAAAGTCGGCCCAGTGTCCGCAGGTCTCCACGCCGTTCTCGGAACTCCGGTGGAGGCGCCGCCGTCGGACGGCCAGGCGGAGGCCCAGTTTGGCTGCGGTTGCTTCTGGGGGGCGGAGAAGGGTTTCTGGCGGCTGCCCGGGGTGGTCACCACCGCGGTGGGCTATGCGGGCGGCCAGCTGGCTTCCCCCAGCTACGAGCAGGTCTGCAGCGGCCGCAGCGGCCACGCTGAAGTGGTGCGGGTGGTGTGGGACACGGCCCGCGTCTCCTTCGCCGATCTGCTCAAGCTGTTCTGGGAGTGCCACGACCCCACCCAGGGCAACCGCCAGGGCAATGACCGGGGCAGCCAGTACCGATCCGCCATCTTTGTGGACGACCCCGCGCTGCTGGCCCTCGCCGAGACCAGCCGTCAGGCCTACCAGGCGGCTCTCGATGCCGCCGGGGCTGGACGCATCACCACCGAGATCGGCTCCGGCAGACGCTTTCACTTCGCCGAGCCCTACCACCAGCAGTACCTGGCCAAGCCCGGAAGCCGCCCTTACTGCTCCGCCCAGCCCACGGGAGTACCCCTTGGCCCCTTCCCCGGCGCCACCTACCTCCTTCCCGCCGGCGTGTGGGAAAGCTATGACTGGGCCATCCCCCATTGCGTCCTTCGCGGCGACAATGCGCCGATCGCCCTCGTCTGAACGCTTCTTCCATGGCCGCCCCCCCGCTGCTCGCGCTCGGACTCCTGCCCCTGCTCGCCATGCAGTCCCCCTGGTGGGAGAACTACGACATACGGGAACGCTTCCTCTGCGGTGACCGCCTCTCAGTGGTGCTCGAACGCAACGCCTCCCAGGCCTCACTGATCGCCGGCAGGTCCCGCTCCACCCTGTTCCGGGAGAATTCGGATGCGCCGGGTCTTCGCTATCAGAACGAAAGCCTGCGGGTGATCCTGCGGGGTGATGAACTCACCCTTGAACAGCTCCCCAGTCGCCGCATCTGCGTGCGCAGCGAACAGGTATGAAGCCCCTCTCCGATCGGGTGGTGATCGTGGCCCTGATCGTCGCCGTCGGGATCTGTTTTGCCCTGGCCTTCTGGACGGTGCGGCTGCACCCCTCCGGAGAGCCACCGCTGCAATGGCGCCAGGGGCCCAGCGCCATGGCGCCCTTCATGCTCTCGTGAGAGACCCCGTCGAGGACCAGGACCAGCCAAGGCGCCAGCTCCATCCGCTGCCGAAGGGCCTGGTTGAGCTCTACGGCCTGCTGGCGGTGTTGTTCGTGCTGGTGCCGGAATGGATGGCCGGCGGCGCCCTGCAGGGCTTCAGGGAGGGCCGGGAGGGCTCCGAACTGCCCCTGCGGTCGATGGCCTGGCAGCGGTTGCCCGAGCTGCAGCTGGCCACGATGGGGCTGGCGGAACTGCGGTTGATGGCCCGGCGCGAGCGCCTCTTTGGCTACACGGTGATGGGGCGCCAGCGGCTCACGAACCGCCTGATGCGGCGCCTTTCCAAGCGCCGCGGCACCCCCAGGACGCTGTGATAGCTTCATTCCGCCGGGGCGTAGCGCAGCTTGGTAGCGCACCACTTTGGGGTAGTGGGGGTCGTGGGTTCGAATCCCGCCGCTCCGATTCAGCCGGTCCGCCGAACGCTCCACCCATGGGGTCGTCGGTTGTTGTTCGTTTCGTCAGCTGATCCCATCAGCTGATTTTTTTTGGCCGTACAGCGATCCGTACCGCCTGCCGAGGCGTCAGTGCAGCCGGGTAGCGACGTTGAAGCGCACCAGCCAACGGTTGACGCGACGGCGCAGCCGCGGCGGCACCTCCTGCACCAGCTGGAACAGCTCCTGGGAGGCCAGCCGGCGCAGGGCGCGGACGTCGACCCGCCAGAGGGCCTCCGCTTCCCGGATCAGCCGTGCCCAGGTGCGGGCCGTCTGCCAGCGGCGCACCCGGTGCTGGGCGGGTTCAGCGCCTTCACCGGAGCTGGTTGGCAGCCGGGTGACCATGACGGCGGCGCCGGAAGAACACTCCAAGGGTGGGGAGCCCGCAGCGAAGCGCCCCGTATCCCCGGTTCTGCTTCAACCATCGAAACAAAAACGGAAGATTTGGCGGCGACCTCAGGCGCTTCGCGCCAGTCCGTCGCCGGACGCGGGGTCCGGCACCAACTGGACAGGGAAGGCCAGCGCTTCCGCCTCGCGCCGGCTCAAGCGGCGGCTCCAGGCCCTTGGCACCGCTTCGTTCCAGCGGAAACCGGCCTCCCTGGCACGGTGACGCTCGGCATAGGAAAGGTCGGCCCGGTAGAGGCTGCGGGGCTCCAGGGCGGCCTGCAGCAGGGCCTCCAGGTCGGTGCAGCGCTCGAACACCTGGGCCAGGTAGATGCAGTCGGTCAGGGCCCGGTGGGCCGCCCACACCGGCACCCCGTAGGCCAGGGCCAGATCCCGCACCGAGGGGGTGCTGCGCAGCTGGCGCTCCGCCGGCCAGCGGATGTCCTCCATCGAGCAGATCCAGGGGCGGTCCAGCGCCGGCAATGGCCCCAGGCCGAACCACTGACGGTCGAAGGCGACGTTGTGGGCCACCAGGGCCTCACAGGCTTCCACCATCGACCGGAAGCAGGCCAGGGCGTCCTGCCAGGGCTGCTCCAGGCGTGTCACGGCAGCGGGGATGCCGTTGATGCCCTCGGCGGCGTTACCGGTGCAGGGCATCAGGAACGACACCTGGGTCAGCACCGCCCGGTGGGGCACATGGAAGAGGATCGCCCCCACCTCGATGCACTGGCCCTGGAGGGTGGAGAGCCCGGTGGTCTCCGTGTCCAGGATGAGCAGGGTCTCAGGGACCCGGGGCAGGGCCCGCGCTGGGCGACCGGCGCAGGCGGGCAGCGACAGGGACGTTGGCCGGGAGGGCTCGGCGGGAGCAGGGGCAGGGGTAGGAAGCTTGGCCGGGAGCTGGGCCGCGACCCGGGGGGAGGCTGGCGGTTCCGGGGCGGCGGGCAGCGGCGCGGCCATGCCCAGCAGATCGTTCTGTTGCCAGAGACCGGGTTGCTCCTGCATCGGGCGCCGTCCGCACGCGTCCCCATCGTCGCAACCCGGGCAAGGCCTGGCCGGGTGCGCACTTCCTAGGCTGGGTCGGTTCCGCTGACTCCCGACGTTCCGTGGCTCCTGCCCTCGCCCCCGGCGACACCGCCCCCCTGATCGCCCTCAACGACCAGGACGGCACGGAACGGCGCAGTGACCAGCTGGACGGCAAGGCCCTGGTGCTGTTTTTCTATCCCAAAGACGACACCCCTGGCTGCACCATGGAGGCCTGCGCCTTCCGCGACAGCTACGCCGACCTGCAGGCGCTCGGGGCCGAGGTGTGGGGTGTGAGTGGCGACGATGCCGCCAGCCACCGGCGCTTCGCCAACCGCCACCGGCTGCCCTTCCCGTTGCTGGTCGATGCCGTCAACCGGGTGCGCAAGGCCTTCGGCGTGCCCAGCGTGCTGGGCCTGCTGCCCGGCAGGGTCACCTACGTGATCGACGGCCAGGGGGTGATCCGCCACGTGTTCAACAACCTGCTGGACGGCCCGGCCCACCGGCGCGAGGCCCTCGACGCCCTGCGCGGCCTCCAGGCCTCCTGACCCCGCTCGCGAACCAGCACGGGGGGACCGGACGATGACGGCGTGGCGACAGCAAGGGGAGCTCTGGACGCTCGAGCCCACGGTCCGGCCCCGCGGGCTGATTGAGTTCATCGGCGGCAGCTACCTGGCCGCCACCCCCCAGCTGAGCTACCGGCGCCTTCTTGAGGCCCTGGCCGCCCGGGGCTGGCGGATCCATGCCTGGAGCTACGTGCCGGGCTTCGACCACCAGGCCCAGGCCAATGCCGCCTGGCGTCTGTTCCGCCAGCAACGGGAGCAGCAGGTCGGGCCTGGCGACGCAACCCTGCTGCGGCTCGGCCACAGCCTCGGCTGCAAGCTGCACCTGCTCGCCCCCGACGGCGGCCGCCGCTGCGATGGCCTGGTGGCGCTCAGCTTCAACAACTTCTCGGCCGAGCGATCGATCCCCTTCCTGGCGGAGCTGGGCCAGCAATTCCGCTTCCGCAGTGAGTTCAGCCCCTCCCCGGAGGACACCCTGCTCCAGATCGGCAGCAGCTACCGCCAGCCCCACAACCTGCTGGTGCGCTTCCGCCGCGACACGATCGACCAGAGCAGCCGACTCCTGGCAGTGCTGCAGAGCCGAGCCGGGGATGCCAGCCGGCTCACCGAGCTGCCGGGAGACCATCTGGCCCCGGCGAGCGCAGGTCTGCGCCAGAACCTCCTGGGCAGCTGGGCTGACGATCCCAGCCGCCAGCGGGCCGTGGAGCTGATCGCCGACACGATTGACGGCTGCCTCCCCACCAACAGCGCCTGAACCAGACCGGCAGCCGGATCCCCCCCAGCCAAGCGCCATAGTGGTCGGAGGAATTAGTCATCCGGTTCGTGAGCCGGCCCCAGGAGCGACCAAATGGGCACAGAATCTTGGGTCAAGGTCGGGGCCTCCACCAAGCCAGGATCCGCCGAAGCCCTGACTGAGGCGCTCCGCGCCCTGGAGAGCCCGGCTCCCCCGAAGCTGGTGGTGGCCCTGGTGGCGCCGCACTTCGATCTGGCCACCATTGCGGAAGGCCTGTATGAAGCTCTACCCGGCACCCAGGTGATCGGCTGCACAACATCCGGGGAAATCTCCACGGCTGGTGCGATGGCCAACGCGCTGGTGCTCTGGGCCCTCGGCGGTGACGCGATCCGGGTCACCACCGGATCTGGCCAGGGGGATGACCTGGGTCTGCGCAACGCGGCCACCGAAGCCGCCCAATGCCTGGATCAACTCGAGCGGCGGTCCAACACCGTTCTGATGATGCTTTCCGACGGCCTCTGCGGTGATCAGATGGAGGTCGTGCGTGGCGCCTATGACGTGGCCGCCATCGACGTCCCCTTGGTCGGTGGCTGTGCCGGCGATAACCTGGCGATGAAGCACACGCGGCAGATCCACGGGAGACAGGTACTTACCCAGTCGGTGGTTGCCGCCGCCATCAGCTCTGAGCGCCCCCTGGGCATTGGGGTGAGCCATGGATGGACCGCGGCAAGTGAGCCAATGCTGGTGACCGGTAGCAAGGGCAACATTCTCTCCTCTCTGGAGGACAAGCCAGCTCTAGACGTGTATCTGGATTTCTTCAATCCACCTGAGAACGCCAAAACGGATCAGACCACTTTTGCCGCCTTCGCCGCCACCCATCCGATCGGGATCCGCCGTCGCGACAAAATAGAAATGCGCCACATCACGGGTTTCAACCTTCAGACGCGGGAGCTGATAACGATAGCGGAAGTGCCCCAGGGAGCTCTGGCCTTTCTGGCCGAAGGCGATTTCAACTCCGTGCTGGATGCCGCCGCCCAGTCGGTTCAGTCGGCACTGGCAGCCCTGAACGGGGAAGAAGCGGTCGGACTGTTCCTGTTCGACTGTGTCTCCAGGCGTGCAGTGTTTACCGAAGATCGGGTCCACGAGGAAACCGATCTGATCACTAGCACCTGCGGGAACATCTGCGGAAACATCCCGATGGCGGGCTTCTACACCTATGGAGAAATCTGCAGGACCAAAGGGGCCGGCGGGTTTCACAATCAGACGCTGGTGACCCTGGCGATCGGCTAATGGAGACCTCCTGGTCCCTTCACTTGCTCTCGGAGATCCTCTCGGCGTTTTCAACCGAAGATCCCGACAACCTCCGCAACGTGGTCAACCGGGTGGCGGAATCGGTGGATGCGGAGGTCGCCGCCATCCTCTGCGAGGGCCAGATCAGTTGGTGCATCGGACTGAGCGAAACCGACCAGATCCAACTGCTGGAGCAGGCCAAGCAGCAACCGAGCAACATCCCCATCCGCTCTGGAGACCTGCACGCCTGCTGGGCTCCGCTGGGATCCAGCGACGTGCTGTTTGTCGGCCGCCTGGGCGAACGCTTCGATCTGGAGGAGCGGGCCCTGCTAAGGGCGATGGCCCGCAGTATTGAACTCAGCATGAACATGCTGCGGGCAGTGACGTCTGAACGCCAGGCGCGAAATGATGCCTATCAGCAGGCCACCCATGACGCCCTCACCGGCCTGCCCAACCGGCGGATGGTGCTGGATCACCTCAAGGCAACCATTGACCATTTGGTGGCTGACGAAGCTCTGGTGACGGCCGTGCTGTTCATCGACATCGATCGCTTCAAGTGGATCAATGACGCCCATGGCCATGCCGCGGGGGATCAACTGCTGATCCACATCAGCCGCATCCTCACGGATTCAGTGCGCCATGAAGATTTGGTGGGACGGCTGTCAGGCGATGAATTCATCGTGATCACGCAGCTCGGCGATCGCCACGCAACCAACGAGCTGGCCAGAAGAATCATTGAGACGATCCGCCAGCCCATCAGGGTGTTCGGCTCCGAACTCAGCCATACCGTGTCGATCGGCATCAGCTTCGTCCAACCCGGCGATGATCCCTCCGTCGTGCTGGAAAATGCCGATATGGCGATGTATCGGGCCAAGGCGCTTGGCAGGGGTCGTTACGCGAACTTCCATTCCTCGATGCGAGTGCTGGCGCAACAACGCCTCTCCCTGGAAGAGAACCTCGGCCATGCGGCGGACAATGGCGAAATCAGAACCTACCTCCAACCCCTGTTTCGCCTATCCGATAACACGCTGGCAGGCTTTGAGACACTGATACGCTGGCAGCATCCCCAGCATGGAATTCTGCCCCCGGGTAGCTTTTTGAATCAGGCTGAAGATAGCGGCTTGATTCAAGAGATGGACATGATCGTCTTCGAAACGGGTTGCTCAGCCATAGCCAAGTGGCAGCAGATTCCTGGTCTTGAGCATCTGCGACTTTCCTCCAATCTTTCGGCGCACAGCCTGGCCGACCCCCGTACAAAGGAGCGCATCAAGGCAATCCTGGAAACAACAGGAATCAATTCCTGCAACGTCTACCTGGAAATCACCGAAACGGCCCTGGTGGAAGATATTAAATCTACGGCGAGCAACATCATTGCGTTGCGAAATCTCAATCTCCGCCTGGCGATTGACGATTTCGGCACTGGATATTCTTCCTTGCTTTATCTCAAACGCTTCCCGGTGGCTTTGTTGAAGATCGACCGGTCCTTCGTGGATGGACTGGGCCTGAATCCGGAGGATGATGTGATCGCCACCACCATCATCTCCCTGGCCCGGGCCCTCGAGCTGGAGGTTGTAGCCGAAGGGGTGGAAAACGAGAATCAGCTTGATCTGATCCGCGAGCTGGGAAGCGATTACGGCCAGGGCTATCTGTTTGGGCAACCCATGTCCATCGGCGATACCGAACGCTGCTTCATCTCTCCACGACGGCCGCACCCCGCTGTACACACGACACCCTGACCTAAATCCGCAGGGCATCCAGCACGGAGCGATCCTCGAGGGTGCTGGTGTCACCGCTCACCTCTTGGCCCGCCGCCAGGGAGCGCAGGATGCGGCGCATGATCTTGCCGCTGCGGGTCTTCGGCAGGGAATCGGTGAAGCGGATGATGTCGGGCCGGGCGATCGGGCCGATCTCCTGACCCACATGACGGCGCAGTTCGGCCTCTAGGGCCGCGTCGCCGTCCACCCCCACATCCAGGGTGACGAAGGCCACGATCCCTTCCCCCTTGAGGTCGTCCGGTCGGCCCACCACGGCGGCCTCCGCCACGGCGGGATGGCTCACCAGGGCGGATTCGATCTCCATCGTGCCCAGCCGGTGGCCCGAAACGTTGATGACGTCATCGACCCGGCCCATCACCCAGAAATAACCATCCGCGTCCCGGCGGGCGCCGTCGCCGGCGAAGTAGAGGTAACTGCCATCGGCGGGCCGGATGTGCTCCCAGTAGCTGCGGCGGAAGCGGTCGGGATCGCCGTGCACGGTGCGCATCATGCCGGGCCAGGGCCGCCTGACCGCCAGATAGCCTCCCTCCCCGGTGGGCACGCTGTTGCCCTCCAGGTCGACCACTTCGGCCACGATACCCGGCAGGGGCAGGGTGGCCGAACCGGGCTTGGTGGGAGTGGCCCCGGGCAGGGGGCTGATCATGACCCCGCCGGTCTCGGTCTGCCACCAGGTGTCCACCACGGGGCAACGGTCGCCTCCGATCACATCGCGATACCACATCCAGGCCTCGGGATTGATCGGCTCGCCGACGCTGCCGAGGATCCGCAGGCTGGACATGTCGTAGCGGTCGGGCACCGCGCGGCCGCTCTTCATGAAGGCGCGGATGGCGGTGGGGGCGGTGTAGAAGATCGTCACCCGGTGCTTCTCGATCACCTCCCAGAAGGCCCCGGGCTTGGCGGGCCTCGGTGCCCCCTCGTACATGAGCGTGGTGGCGCCATTGGAGAGGGGGCCGTAGACGATGTAGCTGTGGCCGGTGATCCAGCCCACGTCGGCGGTGCACCAGTGGATGTCGTCCTCACGGATGTCGAAGATCCACTGGAAGGTGAGGTGGGCCCAGAGGTTGTAGCCGGCGGTGGTGTGCACCACACCCTTGGGCTTGCCGGTGGAACCGGAGGTGTAGAGAACGAAGAGGCGGTCCTCGCTGGCCATGGGCTCGGCCGGGCAGTCGGCGCTCTGGCCGTCCACCAGCTCATGCCACCAGAGGTCGCGGCCGGCCTCGAAGGCGGTGGCTTCACCGGTGCGGCGCACCACAAGAACGTGCTCGACGCTGGGGCAGCCCTCGGCCAGGGCCTGATCCACCGCCGGCTTGAGGGAGACGGCCTTGTCCTTGCGGAAGCCGCCGTCGGCGGTGATCACCAGCTTCACCTGCCCATCGATCAGGCGGTCGCGCAGGGCCTCGGCGGAGAAACCGCCGAACACCACCGAGTGGGGGGCGCCGATGCGGGCGCAGGCCAGCATGGCGATGGCCGCCTCCGGCACCATCGGCATGTACAGCGCCACCAAGTCCCCCTTGCCCACACCAAGGGCCTTGAGGGCGTTGGCCCCGCGGCAGACCTCGGCGTGCAGTTCGCGGTAGGTGAAGCGGCGCACGTCGCCCGGTTCCCCTTCCCAGATCAGGGCCGTCTTGTCGGCACGGGGGCCATCCAGGTGGCGATCCAGGCAGTTGTAGGAGAGGTTGGTGGTGCCCCCCTCAAACCAGCGGGCGAAGGGCGGGTTGCTCCAGTCCAGCACCGTCTCGAAGGGCTCGAACCAGTGCAGCTCGCGCCGGGCCGCCTCTCCCCAGAAGCCATCGGGATCGGTCTGGGCCCGCGCCACCAGCTCCTCGTAGGCGGCCATCGAACCAATGCGGGCCGCGGCGGCCAGCGCCGGCGGCGGATCGAACTGCCGCTCTTCCTGGAGCACCGACTCGATGGTGGGGGAGGAGTCCTGGGTCATGGCAAAGCCTGCCGTGCGGGCTGGGGCATGGTGCATTCAACCGCAGACAGGCCACGCTGGAGGGACACGGCCCCATTCCCATGCCCGCCTGGCTGACGATCCTGCTGGTGATGGGCCTGGTGATCGCTGTCCTGACCCCGAGCCGCCAGCAGTTCGCCTGGTTCCTGCGGCTGCGGCGCCCCCGCTGGCTCACCTTCGAGCGCTGGATCCCGCTGATCTGGTCGGTCGTCTACGTCTGCTTCTACGCCTCGGCCCTGATCCGCTGGGGGGCCGGTGGGGTGACGGCGCCCCTGGCCATGGCGGGCTTCCTGGTGCTGCTGGTGCTGGTGCAGAGCTACACGCTGCTGATCTGCCGCACCCGGCGGCTCGCCTGGGGCACGGCGGCGGGCCTGGCCGGCTGGCTCTGGGGCCTGGGCCTGGCCCTGGCGCTGCTGGCCGTGTCACGGTCCGCCAGCCTGCTGCTGCTGCCGTTCCTGCTCTGGAGTCCGATCGGCACCTTCGTGACCTGGCGGATGCAGAAGCTGAACCGCTGAGGCCCCCACGGCCTGAAGCACCGATCGGGCCGATCAGGGCTGCTCATCGCTGCTTGGCAAGATCGCCAGGCGGCGTTAGCCAGGGGACGAACCCACCGGAATGGAGCGGAAGGCCATGGAGGAGCAGCCCATCACGCCCCATGCCGGCCCGACACGGGACGCCGAGGGCAACCTCACCTACGTGGGCGACGACGGTCGCCGCTACGTGGTGGGTCTGCCGCCGGACATCGATGAGGACAACGTCGAGAAGGTGATGACCCTGCTGCGGGGCGGCACCGGGCTGTTCCAGCAGATCGAGGCCCTCTGCCACCACTGGATCGATGAGGTGGGCGGCAGCGAACTCGATGAGCGGGCCGCCCTGGTGCTGCTGCTCACCACCCTGGAAACCGCCCTGGAGGACCGTTACCCCGAGACCGATCCGTCCTGATGCAGGCTGGGGGCATGCCCCAGCGACCCGCCGCCTGCCTGTTCGATCTCGACGGTCTGCTGCTGGACACCGAACCCGCCCATGCCAGGGCCTGGCAGGAGGCCTCCACCCGCTTCGGCCGCCCCCTCGCTGGGGCCGAACTGCTGAGCCTGCGGGGCCGGCGGCGCCTCGACTGCGCCAGCCAGGTGCAGCAGTGGATCATTGCCGCCGGAGGGGCGCCGCTCAGCGTCCAGGAGTTGCTGGCCGTACGCCAGCCGATCGCCGAGGCCCTGCTGGCCACAGCCCCGGCCATGCCCGGGGCCGAGGTCCTGGTGCGCCGTTGCGTGGCCCTGGGGATCCCCATGGCCCTGGCCACCAGCAGCGCACAGCAGGCGGTGGCGGTGAAGGTGGCGCCCCACCCCTGGCTGACCCTGATCCGCGAACGGGTCCATGGCGATGATCCGGACCTGGGCGGCGGCAAACCCGCTCCGGATCCCTTCCTGCTCGCGGCCAGGCGCCTCGGGGTGGCACCAACGGCGTGCTGGGCATTCGAAGATTCCAGCGCCGGCGTGGCCGCCGCCCTGGGCGCCGGCTGCCGGGTGCATGTGCTGCTGCCTCCGGGGGTGGGCTGCCAGGCCTACCCCGAAGGGGTGATCTGCCTCAACTCGCTGGAGGAGGTGGAGCTGGATTAGTAGAGGCGGCTGAGGACAAACTCGGGCAGGGCACGCAGGGCGCTGCGGGGCTCCGAGGGGGGCAACCACTCGATCGCCTCGTGGGCTTCACGGGCAAAGCCCTCGGCCAGGGCTCGGGCCCGGCCGATGGCCTCGCAGCCGCGCACCATGGCCAGGGCCTGGTCGAGGTCGCCGGCCTCGCAGAATTCCCGCTCGATCAGCCCGGCCAGGGCCGGCCGCTCCTCGAGGGCATAAAGCACCGGGGCGGTGAGGTAGCCCGAGGCCAGGTCACTGGCGGCGGGCTTGCCCAACTGCTGGTCGCTGGCGGTGAAATCGAGGATGTCATCCACCACCTGGAAGGCCAGGCCCAGCTGACGACCGAAGCGGTAGAGGGCGTCGAGGCGAGGTTCGGGCAGACCGGTGAGCACCCCGGCGGCCCGGGCACTGTTGGCGATCAGCGACGCCGTCTTGCAGTAGCTCTTCTCGAGGTAGGTCTCGAAGCTCTGGCCCGTGTCGTAGCGGAACAGCCCCTGGCGCACCTCGCCATCGGCCAGATCCATGATCACGCGGGAGAGCAGTTTCACCACCTCGAGATCGTCGAGGTTGGCGAGGTGCCAGCTGGCCTGGGCGAAGAGGAAATCGCCGGCCAGCACCGCAACGCGATGGTTGAAGCGGCTGTGCACCGTGGCCACGCCCCGGCGGGTGGCCGCCTCGTCCACCACATCGTCGTGAACAAGCGAAGCGGTGTGGATCATCTCGGTGATCTCCGCCAGCCGCCGGTGACGGGGGCTAAGGCCCCCATCGGGGGCAATGGCCCGGGACAGCAGCAGCACGATGCCCGGCCGCAACCGCTTGCCACCCGCCGCGAACAGATGCTCGGCGGCCGCTTGAAGAATCGGATGGCCGGCGCCGATCAGGCTGCGCAGGTCGGCCAGCAGGGCATCGAGGTCGGACTCCACCGGCTGGAGCAACTCTGCAACCGTCGCCACGTCACCTCCACGATGAATGGATCCTAGGGGCCGTGCCTCAATAGGCGCGGGTGGGCGACTGCAGGCTGACGCTGCGCACCGCCGGCCGGCTGCCCAGCCAGGCGGCGGCCGCGGTGGCAAAGGCCTCGGCGGGCCCGGTGACACAGAACCGGGTGCGCTCCAGGGGCGGCCGCACCGACTCCACCGCCTGGTCGACCTCGGGGGAGTCTCCCAGGCTGGCCAGCAGGGGTCCGAGGCGCTGGGCGGCCGCCAGGGCGGGGTCCACCAGCTGCACATCGGGCGGGAGCAGTTCGGCCAGCAGGGCCCGCAGCAGCGGGTAGTGGGTGCAGCCCAGCACGATCGTGTCCACGTTCGCCGCCAGCAACGGGGCCAGGTAGCGGGCGGCGGCAGCCCGCAGCTCAGGAGCCTGGAGATCGCCCGCTTCGATCAGGGGCACGAAGGCGGGGCAGCCCATCTCCAGCACCCTGGCCGAGGGGCGGCAGGCCTGGATCGAGCGCCGGTAGGCACCGCTGGCGGCGGTGGCCGGGGTCGCCAGCACCCCGACGTGGTCGCTGGTGAGTTCGCTGGCCAGGCTGTCGATCAGCCCCACCACCGGCACGCCCGCTTCGCCCACCGCCACGTCGAGGGCCAGGGCGTTGGAGGTGTTGCAGGCCATCACCAGCACCCCCACCCCCTGCAGTCGCAGCCAGTGCACCACCTCCGAGGCGATCGCCCGGATCTCCTCCTTGGAGCGCTGCCCGTAGGGGACTCGGGCCGTGTCCCCCAGATAGAGGCAGGGGGAATGGGGATAGAGGGCATGGACCTGGCGGAGCACCGTCAGGCCGCCGAGGCCACTGTCGAACAGACCGACGAGCAGGCTCACGAGCCCCCCTGGAGAAAGTCGAGGATGCCGGCGGACACCGCCACGGCCATGCGGCGGCGGAAATTGGGATCGGCCAGGCGGGGGGCGTCGAGGCTGCCGGTGACGAAGCCCATCTCAGTGAGCACCGCCGGCATCACCGTGCGGCGGATCACGAAGAAGCGGCCCGGTCGGGCGCCGCGGTCGGGGGTCCCCGGCGAGATCTCCATGATCCGGGACTGGATCGCCTGGGCCAGCCTCAGGGAGCTGCCCGACTGGAAATAGAACGTTTCCACGCCGTTCACATCCGGGCGGGCCATGCTCAGGGCATTGGCATGGATGCTGACAAAGGCGGCGGCGTTGCTGCTGTTGGCCAGCGACACGCGCGGCGGCAAGTCGACGTCCACGTCCGAGGTGCGGGTCATCAGCACCTGCACCCCCCGGGCCTGGAGCAGCTGGGCCACCTGCAGACTCACATCCAGCACGACGTCGGCTTCCCGCAGTCCACCAATCCCGACGGCCCCCGGATCGGGCCCGCCGTGGCCAGGGTCGATCACCACCCGGAAGCGGCCCCGGGGCACCGGCGGCAGGCCGTCGGTGGAGAGCGGCTGGCCCGAGGTGGTCCGGCCGCTGCTGCCGTAGCCGGTGGGGCGCGAAGCGGTCCAGCTGGAGGTCGGTGCGTCGATGTCGCCCTCACCGACATTGCGGGTGAAGCCACTCAGGGGCAGGCCAGTGAGGCTGAGGCGCCAGCGATCCCGCGCCGTGCCCACCAGCCGCAGCTGGCGGGGATCCAGGCGGGTGCCGGGCCTGAACTCGAGCACCAGCCGCGTGGTTCCGGAATCGGGACGGCCGATGCGCACTTCCCGCACCAACCCGCCGACGGGCACCGAACGGCTGCGCAGGGGGGCACCGGGCAGGTCCACCCAGACCCGGGGCCCGGTGACGCCCGAACCCTCCTCGTAGAAGGCCTGCAGCCGCACCCCCGGAGAGGTGCGCAGTTCCAGCACCCCCTCCCGGCTGAGGCGCCAGGCGGAAAGGGCGCTCGCCGCCTGGGCGGGCAGGGCCCCGAGCAGCAGGGGCAGGCTCAGCAACCAGGCGAATCGCGCCGCACGCACTCCCATGAACACTCAGAAAAGGGCCGGATGACGGTGCTGCAGGCTCGGCATCTGGGCACGGACCCTGGCCTCATGGGCCATGTCGACCGGAGCCATCGCCAGTCCCGGCTCCACCCCGGCATCGGCCATCACGGTGCCCCAGGGATCGATCACCAAGGCATGGCCATGGGTCTGACGGCGGCCGTAGTGGAGCCCCGTCTGGGCGGGCGCCAGGACGTAAGCGGTGTTCTCGATCGCCCGGGCCTGGAGCAGCACCTGCCAGTGGTCCTTGCCGGTGTAGGCCGTGAAGGCGGCCGGAATCATCAGCAACTGGGCGCCCGCACCGGCCAGCTGCCGGTAGAGCTCGGGGAAGCGGACGTCGTAACAGATCGACAGGCCGACGCGGCAGAGGCCGGGCACATCGACCACGGGGGGCAGGTCGTGGCCGGGCTGGACCGTGGCCGACTCCCGGTAGGTGATGCCGTCGGGCAGGTCCACATCGAAGAGGTGGATCTTGTCGTAGCGGGCCAGAAGCTGGCCCTCCCGGCCCACCAGCTCGGCGCGGTTGAACGTCTGACCCTCGCCCGCCGGCACCGGGAAGCCGCCCCCCAGCAGGGTCACCTGGTAGCGGCGAGCCATGGTGACCAGGAAGCGGCTGCAGCGCTCCGCCAGAACCGGTGCCAGTTCCAGCCGGCGGGCGTCGTCGCCCATGAAGGCGAAGTTCTCCGGCAGACCGACCAGGTCGGCACCGCGGCGGGCCGCCAGTTCGATCAGCTCCTCAGCCGCTGAAAAGTTGGCCTCCGGATCCGGCGTGCTGGTGAGTTGCAGCGCTGCTGCCAGAAAACTGCTCACCGCTGGACCGCTCCAAGACGGGCGAATCGTAAGGGAGCCGACGAGCGGGGCAAGGCGCGGCTCAACTGGCGCGCAGCACCCCGGGTTCGGCCTGGATCGGCACGATCTCCAGGCTGTCCACGGCGGCGCAGCAGGCGAAATCGGCGTCATGGTTGCCGAGGCCGATCAGGCGCTGGCCGTGGCTGGCGCTGCGCAGGCAGGTCTCGGTGTCATGGCGCCACTGCTGCCAGAGGGCCAGGGCCGCCAGCATCTCGTCGTTGGCACAGCCGACCCCCATGTGGGGCGCCACCGCCAGCTCGATCGCGGCCGAAGCCACGGCTCCCGCCGCCAGGCTGTCCTCGAGGGAGTAGTCCCCCTCCCAGCCGCTGCCCACGATCCACACCCGCAGGGCACGGCGCTCAATCAGCCGCCGGGCCACGGCGGTGCGGTTGGGCAGGCAGGCGGTGACCAGCAGGGGCACAGGCCGGACCCGATCGAGGGAGCGGGTGCCGTTGGTGGTGCTCAGGAAAATGCGCTTGCTTTCCACCCGCTCCGGCGTGACCGCCAAGGGGGAATTGCCCAGGTCGTAGCCCTCCACCCGCTGGCCGCCCCGCTCACCGGCCCGCAGCCGACGGGCGGCCGGCCAGTCGGCGGCGGCGGCTTCAAGGGCGCCGAGGTCGGCGAAGGCCTGGATCGCCTCGGCCCCGTTCTGCAGCGCCCAGGCGATGGTGGTGGTGGCCCGCAGCACATCGATGACCACGGCCGCATCGGGGCCGCCTTCCTCGGGCGGCAGCAGGGGCGGGACCGCTTCGGAGGTGTGGAAGTAGGAGAGCAGCACGGGACACGATCGCTACGGGGGTGCGTCACAGTAGACAGCAGCTCGACGGCGCAGGACGGGGTGGCGGGAGTGGTGGCCGACGGGATTGGGAGCGGCAAGGCGCTCGGACGGCAGCGCAATCTGCGCGATTTCCTGGCGTTGCTGGAGAAGCGCGGCCAGCTGCGGCGAATCGCGGCGCCGGTGGACCCGGATCTGGAACTGGCGGCCATCGCCGATCGGGTGCTGGCCATGGGCGGCCCGGCCCTGTTGTTTGAAAACGTGATCGGCTCCCCCATGCCGGTGGCGGTGAACCTGATGGGCACCGTGGAGCGGGTGCTCTGGAGCATGGGCATGGAACGGCCCGAGGAACTGGAGGCCCTGGGGGAGCGCCTGGCCCTGCTGCAGCAGCCCCGGCCGCCGAAGGGACTCAAGGAGGTGATGACGTTCGGGGGGGTGTTCTGGGACCTGGTGAAGGCCCGGCCCGACCGCGACCTCACCCCCCCCTGCCACCAGCAGGTGCTGCGGGGCGAGGCGGTGAACCTGGAGCAGCTGCCCCTGCTGCGCCCCTGGCCGGGGGATGCGGGCGGGGTGATCACCCTGGGGCTGGTGATCACCAAGGACCCGGACACCGGCGTCCCCAACGTCGGTGTCTACCGGCTGCAGCGCCAGTCGATCAACAGCGCCACCGTGCACTGGCTGAGCGTGCGGGGCGGCGCCCGGCACCTGCGCAAGGCGGCGTCGATGGGCCGCAAGCTCGAGGTGGCGGTGGCCATCGGAGTGCATCCCCTGCTGGTGATGGCGGCGGCCACGCCAATTCCGGTGCAGCTGAGCGAGTGGCTGTTCGCCGGCCTCTACGCCGGCGAGGGCGTGCGGCTGGCCCGCTGCAAGACCCTCGACCTGGAGGTGCCCTCCCACAGCGAGGTGGTGCTGGAGGGCACGATCACCCCCGGTGAGGTTCTCCCCGACGGCCCCTGCGGCGACCACATGGGCTTCTATGGCGGTGAGGAGGACTCTCCCCTGGTGCGCTTCCACTGCGTCACCCAGCGCCGGGAGCCGATCTTCCTGACCACCTTCAGCGGCCGCCCTCCCAAGGAGGAGGCGATGCTGGCGATCGCCCTGAACCGCATCTACACGCCGATCCTGCGCCAGCAGATCCCGGAGATCGTCGATTTCTTCCTGCCGATGGAGGGCCTCAGCTACAAGCTGGCGGTGATCGCCATCGACAAGGCCTACCCGGGCCAGGCCAAGCGGGCGGCCATGGCCTTCTGGAGCGCCCTGCCCCAGTTCACCTACACCAAGTTCGTGGTGGTGGTCGACAAGTCGATCGCGATCCGCGACCCGCGCCAGGTGATCTGGGCGATCAGCGCCCAGGTGGATCCGCAGCGCGACCTGTTCGTGCTGGAGGACACCCCCTTCGACTCGCTCGATTTCGCCAGCGAACGGCTGGGACTCGGGGGACGGCTGGCCATCGATGCCACCACCAAGATCGGCCCGGAGAAACGCCACGACTGGGGCCAGGCCCTGGGCCGGGATGCCGCCCTGGAGGCGCGGGTGGATGGCCGCTGGAGCGAACTGGGTCTCGACGATCTGGGCCAGGGCGAGCCGGATCCCGCCCTGTTCGGCTACACCCTGGAGCACGTGTTGGAGCGCCTCGCGGCCCGCCGCTGATGCTGCGCCGCAGCGGCATCTACGCCCTCAAGGCCCTGCTGGAGCTGGCCCTGGATCCGCCGCGCTGGCAATCGGTGAATGCCCTCGCCCAGGCCCAGGACCTGCCCGCCCCGATGCTGGAGCAGCTGATGCTCAAGTTGCGCCGGGCTGCCCTGGTGGAGTCGCGGCGGGGCCGGCAGGGGGGCTACCGGCTGCGGCGCCTGCCCGCCGACCTGCCCCTGGCGGCGATCCTGGCGGCGGTGGCGGCCCCGGCCACCAGCCTGATGGCCGCCACGGAGCCGGACGACGACCCCCAACCCAGCGACCGGGTGACCCGGGTGCTCAACCGACGCCTGCTGCAGGCCCTGGAGCGGGAACTGGACCGCCTCACCCTGGAGGACCTGCTCTTTGATCTGCGCAGTGCCCGGGCGGCCTTCAGCGAATCCGGTGGACTGCTGCTGGGCTGAGGCGGGCCGCACCGATGAACATCACGGCCAGATCCTGGTCGAATTCCACCTGGAAGCCACCGGTGCGCAGGTAGTGGAGCAGGCGACCAACGGTGCGCCGTGGACCGCGGCCGAACAGATCCATCCCCTGCATCGTGATGGCCGTGAAGCCATTGGCCAGCAGCCAACCCTCGAGGGCCTCCGGTGTCACGAAGCGCATCCAGTCGTGAACCCCGGCCGGTATCAACCGCAGCAACGTCTCCAACAGCCAGATCATGGTGAGCCGGGAGCGGAAGGTGCGATTGATGGTGTCGAAGCAGAAGGTTCCTCCGGGGGCCAGAACCCTGGCGACCTCCGCGATCACGGCGTCCGGGCGGTCGACATGCTCCAGCACATCGACGCAGATCACCACATCGAAACCTCCGGCGGCAAAAGGAAGTTGCTCCGCCAGTCCCACCCGGTAATCAATCTCCAGACCCGACACGGCCGCATGGCTCCGGGCCGCTTCGATGCAGGGGCCGGAACGGTCGATGCCGCTCAGGCGGGCGCCGCGGCGCGCCAGGAACTCACAGGTGTAACCGCCGCCGCAGCCGATATCCAGGACGCGAAGATCTCTCCATTGGGGAACAAACTGATCGAAGCAGAGAAAGCGCAGTGGATTCAGTTGACGGAGCGGAAAGATGGTGGCGGTCTCCTCCCACCAACAGGCCGCCTGTTGATCGTAGAATGAAAGATTGTTGCGCAACAAGGTGACGGCACCGTCGGTTTCGATCATTATCCCGACCCTCAATGAAGCCGGTCACCTGGGGCGCACCCTCCACCAGCTGGAGATCCTCGATCCGGCTGCCGACGAGGTGATCGTGGTGGATGGCGGCAGCACCGATGCCACCCTGGCCATGGCCCACGTGCACGGCTGTCGAATGATCCGCTGCCAGCAGGTGGGGCGAGCGGTGCAGATGAACCGGGGGGCGTCTGAGGCCCGCGGCGAGATCCTCTGCTTCGTTCATGCCGACACCCTGGTGCCTTCGGATCTGGTGCAGCTGGTGACCGACACCCTGGCCGACCCGACCACCAGCTGCGGGGGCTTCATTTCACTGATGCGGGGCACCCGAAGCACCCGCTGGGGCGTGAGCCTGCACAACGCCCTCAAGACCCACTACGCGGCCCTGCTGTTCCGGCCCCACCGCTACGTCCTGAAGGGTTTCCGGGTGCTGTTCGGTGACCAGGTGATGTTCTGCCGGCGGCGAGACTTTGAGCGCTGCGGGGGCTTTGACGACACCCTGCCGATCATGGAGGACTCCGATCTCTGCGAGCGGCTGGGCCGGCTGGGCCGCATCCGTCAGATCAACCGGGTGGTGGAATCCTCCGACCGCCGGGTGGCGCGCTGGGGGTCCTGGAAGGCCACCGGGATCTACCTGATGATCGGCCTGCTGTGGGGCCTGGGCGTGCCGGCCCCGCGGCTGAAGCGGTTCTACGGCGAGCTCCGCGACTGAACCTCAGCCATTGAGGGCCCAGTCGTAGGGGAGGTGGCTGATCCCGACGCCAGTCGGCAGCGCCAGTTCCGGGCGGTAGCGGCCCACATAGGCGGGGATCGAGGGCGCCACCGCCAGAAAGTCGCGCCGGTACCACTGGAAGATCCTGCTGACGGACAGGCGGCCCCTGGCCGGATCGAAGCGCAGCTTGTGCGGATCCTGCAGGAAGCGCAGGGCGTCCTCCTCCAGCTGGGCCTCGAGCCGCTCGGCCCGGTAGGCCTCCGGCCGCAGCAGGGGGCAGCCGACGGCGGCGCAGACCAGGGCGAAATGGAGACGGGGGTCGCCGAAGCGAGGCCGAAGGATCCCGTGCTCGATGCGGTTGAGGCTGAGGGACTGGCCCTGCAGGCTGATCACCGGCCGGGAGAAGAAGGCCAGGAACGCCGGCCAGTTGGGCAGCCCCGCGATGGTGGGACGAATCGAGGCCAACGGGAAGCGGGCCAGCACCTGGCGGATCACCAGGGCGTTGTAGAGGTTGATCCACAGGGCCATGGCCTCGGGCCTGGAGCCAGGCTCAGGATCAAAGGGCCGCTGGGCCGCCAGCCAGTGCTCCAGTTCCGCCGCACCCTGGCGCTGCCAGGTGGCGTAGTCCACCCGCCCGCGGTCGTCCACGTGGCGACGGAGCAGGCCATCCCAGATGGCGATGTCGAGCATGGGGCGACCCTTCAGGACCCATCGTTCCATGCCGCTGCCGGTGACAGGAGATCCGTACCCGGGCAGCCACGGCAACGATTCCTACGCTGGACCCATGGTTCCCGCCCCCTCCCTGCCCGATCCCACCGGCCCGCTGCTGGACGAGATCCTGGTGCCGCTGCTGCAGGACTACGCCGAGTCCTTCGATCGCGGTCTGCTGCTGCTCGACCACTGCCCGGAGACGGTGATGGCCACCCCGGAGCAGGAGAACCTGCGCCAGCGGCTCGAGGACGCACGCCGGTCCCTGGTGGCGGCCAGGTCCCTGCGGGCCGCCGCCCCCAAGCCCATGGGGCTGTCCATGGAGACGATCACCCCCTGGCACCGGCTGGTGGTGGAGGTCTGGAGCCTGTCGGCCAGGCTGCGGGCTGTCGGCATTCGACCCTGAACGGGGGGCCGCAACCGGCCGCTCCATAGGATCACTCCAGTAGGCGCCACAGCTCTTGTCCTCCTCCGCGGGTGTCGATGTGAGCCTGGCCGCCCTGCCGGCGGCCGTGGTCCTGCCGGCCGGCGGCAGCCTGCGGGGGAGCGTGACGGTGCCCGGCGACAAATCGATCTCCCACCGCTCGCTCCTGTTCGGGGCCATCGCTGAAGGAACCACCCGCATCGAAGGACTGCTGCCGGCCGAGGATCCCCTCAGCACCGCGGCCTGTCTGCGGGCCATGGGTGTGACGGTTTCGGCGATCAGCGCCGGCCAGCCGGTGACCGTGGAGGGAGTGGGCCTCGATGGGCTGCGCGAGCCCACCGACGTGCTCGACTGCGGCAATTCCGGCACCACCATGCGGTTGATGCTGGGGTTGCTGGCCGGCCGGGCGGGGCGCCACTTCGTGCTCACCGGTGATGCCTCCCTGCGTTCCCGGCCCATGGGGCGGGTGGGTGTTCCCCTGGCCCAGATGGGCGCCCGCATCCAGGGTCGCGACAGCGGCAACCTGGCCCCCCTGGCCGTTCAGGGCCAGGCTCTTCACGGTGCCGTGATCAGCACGCCAGTGGCCTCGGCCCAGGTGAAGAGTGCCCTGCTGCTGGCCGCCCTGACGGCGAACGGGCCCACCACCGTGATCGAACCGGCCCCCACCCGCGACCACAGCGAGCGGATGCTGCGGGCCTTCGGTGCCGACCTGGTGGTGGATGGCGACCAGGGAAGGTTCATCACCGTGCGGCCCGGGAACGCCCTGCGGGGCCAAACCGTGGTGGTGCCCGGCGACATCAGTTCGGCGGCGTTCTGGCTGGTGGCGGCGGCGATCACCCCGGGGGCCGATCTCACGGTCGAGAACGTGGGGCTCAACCCCAGCCGCACCGGCATCCTCGATGTGCTGGCCGAGATGGGCGCCCGGATCACCGTGCTCAACAGCCGCGACGTGGCCGGCGAGCCGGTGGGGGATCTGCGCGTCCAGCACGGCCCGCTGCGGGCCTTCCGCATCGAGGAAGCGATCATCCCCCGCCTGGTGGACGAGATTCCCGTGCTGGCGGTGGCGGCCTGCTGCGCCGAGGGGGTCAGCCGCATCAGCGGCGCCGCCGAGCTGCGGGTGAAGGAGACCGACCGCCTGGCGGTGATGGCCCGCCAGCTGACAGCGATGGGGGCCAGGCTCGAGGAGCACGCTGATGGCCTCAGCATCGAAGGCCCCACCCCGCTGCACGGGGCGGAGGTCGACAGCGAGACGGATCACCGGGTGGCGATGAGCCTGGCGGTGGCCTCCCTGGTGGCCCGGGGCGACACCCGCCTGGGGCGGCCGGAAGCGGCCGCCGTCTCCTACCCCGGCTTCTGGGATGACCTGGCCCGCCTGCGGCACTAAGACGGCAGAGCCGGAACCGGGGCCCGAGCTGCTGCCCCGGCTGGGGCGCGATGGCAGCTTCAGCCTCTACAGCTGCGGCGTCGGGGAAGGCTTCCACAATGCCGCCGGAGCCCTGCGGGAGGCCCAGGAGAAGTTCGTGGCGCCGGCGGCGCTGGAACGTTTCGCCCCGGGGCGGCAGCTGGTGGTGGCTGAGATGGCCGTCGGCACCGGCACCAACACCGCCGCCCTGCTCGCGGCAACGGCGGCCGCAGGCCTGGAACTCGACTGGTGGGGCCTGGAGCTGGACCGCCGGCCCCTGGCCCTGGCCCTGGCGGACGCCGGCTTCCGGGCCCAGTGGCCCGCCGCGGTGATCGGCCGGCTGGAGGGCCTCGCCGGCGGCCCCCGGCTGCAGCTCGGCGATGCCCGCCACAGGCTGCCGGGGCTGCTGGACACCCAGGCGGGTCGCTGCGACCTGGTGCTGCTGGATGCCTTCTCCCCCCAGCGCTGCCCCCAGCTCTGGAGCCTGGAGTTCCTGGAGCGGCTGGTGCGGCTGCTGCGGCCCGACGGCCGGCTGCTCACCTATAGCTCCGCGGCGGCGGTGCGTCGCTCCCTGCTGGATCTGGGCCTGGAGCTGCGGGCGATCCGGCCGCCCGCCGACGAACCGGAGCGCTGGAGCGCCGGCACCGTGGCCAGCGTCATCCCCTTCGCACCCCATCCGGCCCTGCGGCCCCTGGAGCCCTTCGAACTGGAGCACCTCGCCAGCCGCGCCGGCCTGCCCTACCGGGACCCCAGCGGCAACGCCACGGCCGCCGAGATCCTGGAGCGGCGGCGGCGGGAGCAGGCGCACAGCCCCGCCCCACCAGGGAGACGGCGTCCGCCAGAAGACCCCGGCGGACTGGGCTGCTCCGAAGGGCACCGGTAGATTCCGGCGCAGACGCCCCGCCGCCGCCGATGCTTGCCGTTGCCGTCCTGGCCGCCGGGAAAGGGACCCGCATGAAGAGTGCCCTGCCCAAGGTCCTCCAGCCCCTGGCCGGCGCGACCCTGGTGGAACGGGTGCTGGGCAGCTGCCAACGGCTCGCCCCCGACCGCCAGCTGCTGGTGGTCGGGCACCAGGCCGAACGGGTGGAGCACACCCTGGCTGGCGTGGAGGGCCTGGAATTCGTGCTGCAGCAGCCCCAGAACGGCACCGGCCATGCGGTGCAGCAGCTGCTCGGGCCGCTGGAGGGCTTCGAGGGCGATCTGCTGGTGCTCAACGGCGACGTCCCCCTGCTGCGGCCGGAGACCCTGGAATGCCTGCTCTCCACCCATCGCACCAGTGGCGCGGCGGTGACCCTGCTCAGCGCGCGGCTGGCGGACCCGGGCGGCTACGGCCGGGTCTTCGCCGACGGGGCGGGCCAGGTGAGCGGCATCGTGGAGCACCGCGACTGCACGGCCGAGCAGCTCGGCAACACCCTCACCAATGCGGGGATCTACTGCTTCGACTGGGTCAGGCTGGCCACCGTGCTGCCCAGCCTGAGCAGCGACAACGACCAGGGGGAGCTCTACCTCACCGACACCGTGGCCCTGTTGCGGCCGGCCATGCACCTGGAGGTGGCCGACCCGGATGAGGTGGCCGGCATCAACGACCGCCAGCAGCTGGCCCACGGCGAGGCGGTGCTGCAGGACCGGCTGCGGCGCCACTGGATGGCGGAGGGGGTGAGCTTCACCGATCCGGCCAGCTGCACCCTCAGCGAGCACACCCGCTTCGGCCGCGACGTGCTGGTGGAGCCCCAGTGCCATTTCCGCGGGTTCACCAGCATCGGCGAGGGCTGCCGCATCGGCCCCGGCTGCCTGATCGAGAACAGCCACCTGGCCGCCGACGTGGAGGTGGTCCATTCGGTGCTGCGCGACAGCCACGTGGAACGCGGCTGCGTCATCGGGCCGTTCGCCCAGCTGCGGGCCGGCACCCATCTGGCCGCCGACTGCCGCATCGGCAATTTCGTGGAGGTCAAGAACAGCCAGCTGGGGGAGGGCTGCAAGGCCAACCACCTCAGCTACCTGGGCGACGCCGACCTGGGCGCCGATGTGAACGTCGGGGCAGGAACGATCACCGCCAACTTCGACGGGGTTCGCAAGCACCGCACCGTGATCGGTGGCGGCAGCAAGACCGGTGCCAATTCGGTGCTGGTGGCACCGATCACCCTCGGGGCCGGGGTGACGGTGGGGGCGGGCTCCACCCTCACCAGGGACGTGCCCGCCGGGGCCCTGGCCCTGGGCCGGGCCCGCCAATTGGTGAAGGAGAACTGGAACGCCGCCGCCCCCCGGCAGCAGCAGGGGGTGGCGGGCTGAATCCCGAATTTCGGGCCTAATCTCGGCCCGCAGTCACCTCGGATCCATGGCCGTCAACCCCGTCATCTGGTTCGAGCTGTACGTCGATGACATGGCCCGGGCCCGGGCCTTCTACGAGACCGTGTTCGAAGTGAGCCTGGAATCGATGGGAGACGCGGGGATGGAGTACTACGCCTTCCCGATGCAGAACGACCAGGTGGGGGCCGGAGGCGCCCTGGCGAAAATGGAGGGCATGGCCCCGGGGGGAGGCGGCACCCTGATCTATTTCCACTGCGACGACTGCGCCGTGGAGGAAGCCCGGGTGGCGGACGCCGGCGGTACCGTGATCAAAACCAAGATGTCGATCGGTACCTACGGCTTCATGAGCCTGGTGCTCGACACCGAGGGCAACACGATCGGGCTCCACTCCCAGGCATGAGCCTCAGCCACCCCGGCGCCAGGTGTGGAAGCGCTCCAGTAGGGCCAGGGTTCGCTGGGGCGCATGGGACTTCTTCCAGGCCCCAGCGGCGTACTTGTTGGCTTCCGCCAGGGTGGGATAGGCGTGGATCGCGCCCATCACCTTGCCCAGGCCCAGGTTCCATCGCATCGCCAGCACAAATTCAGCCAGCAGCTCCCCGGCCTGCTCCGCCACGATGGTGACCCCCAGAATCCTGTCTTTGCCGGGCACGGTGAGCACCGTCACGAAGCCGGTCTCGGCCGATTCAACGATGGCCCGATCCAGCTCGGCCAGCTCGAAGCGGGTGACCTCGAAAGCCACCCCCTGCTCGATCGCCTCCGCTTCGCTCAGCCCCACCCGGGCCACCTCCGGGTCGGTGAAGGTGGTGCGGGGGATGACGCGGCCATCGACGGCGAAGCGCACCGGATCGAACAGCCCGTTCACGGCCGCATACCAGGCCTGATGGGCCGCGGTGTGGGTGAACTGCCAGGGACCGGCCGCATCACCGGCGGCATAGATGTTGGGGTAGAGGGTCTGCAGGTGGGGGTCGGTGTCGATGGTGCGCCCGGTGGGGATGCCCAGGGCCTCAAGGCCGTGGCCCTCCAGCCGGGCCTGGCGGCCCACGGCGCAGAGCAGTTCGTCGGCCTCCAAGCAGAGGGTATGGCCGTCCACCGCAGCCAGCACGCGGACGCCCCCGGCGGAACCAGGCTCGAGGCGCTCCACCCGGCAACCGGTGTGGACCCGGACGCCGTCGCGCTCCAGGGCCTCGCGCAGCAGCGCCCCCACCTCGGGGTCTTCCCGGGGCAGGAGCCGGGCGTTGCGCTGCAGCAGGGTCACCGGCAGACCCAGCTGGGCCAGGGCCTGGGCCAGCTCGCAGCCGATCGGGCCGCCACCCAGCACCAGCAGGCTGGGCCGGGGGGAGGGGTGCTCGGCCAGGGCGTCCCAGAGGGTTTCACTGGTGAGCGCCCGCACCGAAGCGATGCCGGGCAGCGAAGGGATCACCGGGGCGGCGCCGGTGGCCAGCACGATGGCGCGGGCCGTTAGCACCGCCTCGGTGCCATCGACGGCGGTGATCGCCACCTCCCAGGGGCTGAGCAGGCGGGCCTGGCCGAGGCGCACATCCACCCCCAGGGCGGTGTAGCGCTCGACGCTGTCGTGGGGCGCGATGGCCGCCACCTTCTGGCGCACCCGCTCCAGCACCCGACGCAACTCCACCCGGGGCTCCTGGGGGGTCAGGCCGTAGCGGTCGGCGTGGCGCAGGCGGGCGGCGAGGCGGGCGGAGCTGATCAGGGCCTTGCTGGGCACACAGCCGGTGTTCAGGCAGTCACCGCCCATGCGGTGCCGCTCGACCAGGGTCACCTTCGCCCGCACGGTGGCGGCGATGTAGGCGGTGCCCAGGCCAGCCGCACCGGCGCCGATGACAATCAGGTTGCGATCGAAGTGGCGGGGTCGGCTCCAGGGGCGGTAGAGCTGCCAGAGCCGCCAGCGGCCCAGCAGCAGCTTCACGATCCAGGGCAGCAGGCCCAGCAGGGCTAAGGAACCCAGCAGGGCCGGCGAGAGGAGGCCGCTCAGGCTGGAGAGCTGGCCCAGCTGGGCGCCGGCGTTCACATAGACGAGGGTGGCCGGCAGCATGCCCAGCGGATCAGGTTGGCGGGCGGAGGAAAGGGCACTCCAGAGTCCGGCGAAGCCACCGCCCAGCACCAGGATTCGCTGGGCTCCCACCACGTGTCTCCGGCAACAAGGAGGGAGAATCCCCGGACAGGGATCACTCCTGGATCAGGCTATCGAGGCCGCCACCAGCCCCGAGTGCCGGATCAGGGCCTCCGGGCTGGGGGCCCGGCCCCGGAAGGTCTCGAACACCTCGCCGGGGTGGCGGCTGCCGCCGAGGCTGAGCACCGTCTCGCGGAAACGGCGGCCGGTGGCCTGGATCGCCGCCTCGTTCTCCAGCCCCACCTCCTCGAAGGCGCTGAAGGCATCGGCGCTGAGCACCTCGGCCCACTTGTAGGAGTAGTAGCCGGCCGAATAGCCGCCGGCGAAGATGTGGCCGAAGGAGCAGAGGAAGGCGTCCTCCTCGATCGGCTCCAGCACCGTTGTGGTGGCAGCGATCTCCCGGCGCAGCTGTTCCGGCGTCCTGCCGCACTCCGGCGTCCACTGGCTGTGGAGCCGCAGGTCGGTGAGGGCGAAGTGCACCTGGCGCAGGGTGGCGGCACCGCCCATGAAGGTGCGGGCGGCCCGGAGTTTGGCGAACTCAGGCTCCGGCAGCGGTTCGCCGCTCTGCCAGTGGCGGGCCATGCCCATCAAGGTGGCGTGGTCGTAGCACCAGTTCTCCATGAACTGGCTGGGCAGCTCGACCGCATCCCATTCCACGTTGTTGATGCCGGCCGCCTGGGGACGCTCCACGGTGGTGAGCATGTGCTGGAGACCATGGCCGAACTCGTGGAACAGGGTCTCCACCTCCTCGAAGGTCATCAGGCTGGGGGTGTCCCCCACCGGCGCGCTCTGGTTGCACACCAGATAGGCCACGGGCAGCACGTCCTCGCCGGTTCCGTTCACCGAGCGCACCAGGCATTCGTCCATCCAGGCGCCACCGCGCTTGCTGCCTGGGCGGCTGTAGGGATCCAGATAGAAGGCCGCCAGGGGCTCGCCGCTGCCGGCGTCCTCGACGCGGAAGAAGCGCACGTCCTGATGCCAGACGGGGGCCTCGCCATCGGCCGGGAGGATGCGGACGCCAAACAGGCGATCGCAGAGTCCGAACAGCCCATCGAGCACCCGGGGCAGGGGGAACCAGGGCCGCAGGGCCTCGCTGTCGAGGTCAAAGGCCTCCTGGCGCCGCACCTCGGCCCAGAAGCTCACATCCCAGGGTTTGAGGTCCGCCGCCTCGGCCGCTCCCTCCCGGGCCGCACAGGCGCGCAGCGCCTCCAGTTCCAGCAGGGCCACCGGGTAGGCGGCGGTGCGCAGATCCTCCAGCAGGGCTTCCACCTCGGCCACCGAGCCGGCCATCTTCGAAGCCAGGCTCACCTCAGCCCAGGATCCATGGCCGAGCTGGTGGGCCTGCTGCCGCCGCAGGGTGAGAATCCGCTCGATCACGGGCCAGTTGCCGTCGGTTTCGCCCGAGGCCCGGCTCACGTGGGCCTTGTAGGCGATCTCCCGCAGGTCGCGGCGACGGCTGTACTTCAGGAACGGGCCGAAGCGGGGCATGTCGAGCCCCAGCAGCCAGGGCCCCCCGGCCGCCGTCGCCTGGCCATCGCCGGCGTCGCGAGCGGCCTGGGCCAGCTGCTCCCTGAGGCTCTCGGGCAGCCCCTCCACCTCGGCGGGATCGGTGAACCGCAGGGTCCAGCTGTTGGTGGCATCCAGCACCCGGTTGCCGAAGCCGGTGGCCAGCTCCGCCAGCTCCTGGCTGGCGGCATTGAAGGCCTCCTGGGCGGCGCCCTCCAGGCCGACGCCCCGCAGCTCCATGTCCCGCAGTTCCGCCGTGAGGATCCTCTCCTGGGTGGCATCCAGACCCCCCTGGCTCTGGAGCGTGCGCAGGGCCTCGAACAGCACCCGGCTCTGGCCGGCACGGTTGCCGAAAGCCACCACCGCCGCCTGCTGGCTGGCGTGGGCCTCGCGCAGCTCGGAGCTGTTGCAGACACCGTTGAGGTGGCTCACCACCCCCCAACTCCAGCGCAGCCGTTCGCCCAGGCGCTGCAGGGGATCCATCACTTCGGCCCAGCTGAGGGGCCTTGACGCGGCGGGGGCCGCCGCCAGGTCGGTCTCCACCCGCTCCAACTCGGCCTGCAGGCCATTCAGAAGCTCAGGAATGTGGACCCGCACCTGGTCGGGGGTGATGGCCTCGAAGCGGGGCAGACCCTCTCCGGCCAGCAGGGCAGGGGGACTCTGAAGGGTGCTGGTCATCGCCGGGCGGCCGCTTCGATGGAAGCCCCCATTTCAGCCCACCCGGCCCCGGAGTGGGGCTCAGCCCAGGGCGGCCATCCGTCCCATGGCCACGGCACCCCTGCTGGCCAGTTCAGCCGCCAGGCTGTTGGTGCTGGCCTCATAGAGGTCGATGGCCACCCGCGGCCAGAAACCGATCACCAGGGTGGGCACCAGCAGGGTGAGTCCGATGACAAGCTCACGGGGCTTCATGTCGCCCACCACCGCGAGAGCCGGGATCCGTGGACCGAAGAACACCCTGCGGCAG
Source organism: Cyanobium sp. Cruz CV13-4-11 (assembly GCF_024346055.1). Taxonomy (GTDB): domain Bacteria; phylum Cyanobacteriota; class Cyanobacteriia; order PCC-6307; family Cyanobiaceae; genus Cyanobium. The sequence continues at coordinate 166,195 of NZ_JAGQCH010000001.1, read as the reverse complement.
AGGGAGAGCAGGTAGACCGGGGTGAGCACCAGGCCGATGGCGGCCAGGACGATGGCGATGACGCGGAAGCCGATCGTGAAGCCCTCGTAGGAGGTGACCCCGAGGAACACGGTGATCTCGCTGATGAAGCCACTCATCCCCGGCAGGGCCAGGGAGGCCAGGGAGCTGGCCAGGAAGAAGGCGAAGGTGATCGGCAGCACCTTGGCCAGGCCACCCATGTTGGGAATCGAGAGGGTCTCGGTGCGCTCGTAGAAGACGCCGGTGACGAAGAACATCGCCGCCGCGATCAGGCCATGGCTAATCATCTGCAGCATGGCGCCGCTGATGCCGAGGGCATCGATGGCACCGATGCCCAGGAGCACGAAGCCCATGTGACTGACCGAACTACAGGCGATGCGGCGCTTGACGTTGTCCTGGGCGAAGGCATTCAGCGCCCCGTAGACGATGTTGATGATCCCCAGAACGATCAGGGCCGGGGCCAGCCGCAGGTGCACGTCGGGGAGCATCTGCACGTTGAAGCGCAGCAGGGCATAGCCCCCCATCTTGAGAAGCACCCCCGCCAGCAGCATCGAGACCGGTGCATTGGCCTCGCCATGGGCATCGGGCAGCCAGGTGTGCAGCGGGAACATCGGCAGCTTCACGCCGAAGCCCACCAGGAAGCCCAGATAACAGAGCAGGCCGAAGGTGCCCCCGGGGGAGCGGGCCGCCAGCTCGCTGAGGTTGAGGGTGAAGCTGTCGCCGGAGAGAGCCAGGGCCAGGCCGCTGATCAGGATCAGCAGGGAAGCCGTGGCCGTGTAGAGGATGAACTTGGTGGCGGCGTACTGGCGCTGCTTGCCGCCCCAGATGGCGATCAGCAGATAGACGGGCACCAGCTCCAGTTCCCAGGCCAGGAAGAACAGCAGGAAGTCCTGGGAGAGGAACACCAGGCTCTGGGCCGTGGCCTGCACCAGCAGCAGGCCGAAATAGAGGCGTGTCTTGAGGCGGATGTTCCAGCTGGCCGCCACCGACAGAAGGGTGACCAAGCCGCTGAGCACCACCAGCGGGGCCGAAAGACCATCGGCCGCCAGGGACCATTCCAGGCCAAGGGCCGGCACCCAGGAGACCCTTTCCACCAGCTGCAGTTCCGCCAGGCCGCCATCGAAATGGCGGGCGAACACCCAGAGAATCAGGGCGAAGTCCACCCCGAGCACCCCCAGGGCAAACGTGCGCGGCAGGCGGGGGTCGCTGCCGTCTCCGGGCAGCAGCGGCATCACCAGGGCCGCCGTGGCCGGCAACAGCACGATCAGGCTGAGCCAGGGAAACGCTGCACCCTCAGGAAACACGGCGGGAAGCGAAGAGGACGCGAGCGAAAGAGGCAGGCTGGCGTCCATCTCTAAGGGGTGCTCCAGGCAGGAAGTATGGCGGGAGAGGCGGCCTCCAAGGGAGGATGTCCCCGTACGGCAGAGCTTATCAGCTGAGTAGATCTACTCAGCGAGGCTGTTCTAGTCGCCCACGACAGCCTGTGGGCGGCTCCCCTCGGCCAGGGGGACCCAGGTGCTGCCGCCATCCTGGACACCGAGCACGGCGCTGTGGCTGCTCACCCCCTCGCCCTGCCAGGCGCGGGTCATGGCCTCCCCCACCGCCTCGGCACAGCCGGCGGCGGCCAGGGCCAGCAGGCTGGGTCCGGCGCCGCTGATCACGCAGCCCCAGGCGCCGGCCTCCATGGCTGCCTCCCGCACGGCCCGCCCCCCCTGGATCAGACCCCAGCGATAGGGCTCGTGGATGCGGTCGTGCATGCCATCGGCGATCAGGTCGCCGTTGCCAGTGCGCAGCCCCTGCAGCAACAGGGTGAGGGCCCCCAGATTCATCACCGCATCGCTGATCGGGATGCTGCGTGGCATGGCGCGGCGTGCCTCGCTGGTGCTCAGTCGGATCGTGGGAATCGCCACCACCGCCTTGACCAGTGGATTCCACTCGCAGCGGACCACCCGCCAGCGGTGGGAGGCGGCCCGCGCCGTCAGGCACAGGCCCCCCAGCAGGGACGGGACGACGTTGTCGGGATGGCCTTCGATGTCGATGGCCAGCTCCAGCAGCTTTTCCCGGCTGAGGGGTTCCCCCACCAGCGCATTGGCGCCGAGCAGTCCCGCCACGATGGCGGTGGCGCTGCTGCCCAGACCCCGGGCGGGGGGCACGGCCAGCTGCACCCGCGCCTCCAGGGCCACCGCCTCCAGCCCCACCTCGCGCCAGACCCGCTGGGCGGAGCGGTAGACGAGGTTGTCGGGGCCGCCACGCAGGTGGGAACCCTCCGGCCCCTCGATGATCAGCTCGAAACGCTCGCCGCCCCCCTCGATCACCCGCAGCTCGAAGCGGTTGCCGAGGGCCAGGGCGGCACCGAGGCAGTCGAATCCCGGGCCGATGTTGGCGGTGGTGGCCGGAACCTCAACCACCACCCCCTGGCCGATATGGGGCCGGACCATACGTGACATGTCGTTGGGCTCAGTGTTGCAGCCGACGCTTTGCTGTGCTGGCCTCAGCCCAGCAGCATGCGGGCGCGGCAGGCGGCGCTGAAGCTGCCCACCCCCGGATCCAGCACGGCGGTGATCGGCATGGGCTCCAGGGTGGAGCGCAGCCGCCCCTTGTTCAGGAAGGGCTCCAGGAAGGAGGGCGTGCACAGGCTGTCGAGCAGCTTGGCGGCCGTGCCCCCCGCCAGCCAGAGCCCACCCCGACTCAGGGAGGCCAGGGCCAGATCACCGCAGACGCTGCCGTAGGCACCAAGCCACAGGTCAAGGGCGTCGGCCGCCAGGCGTTCGCCGGCGGTGGCGGCCATGGCCACCTCGGCGGGCAGGTCGGCGCGTGCGGGCCCATCGCCGGCCTCGCTCCAGAGCCGGGCACTGGGGCTGAGGGGATGGTCGCCATCGGGGTGGCGGCAGCTGAGCAACCAGCGGGCCACATGGCCCAGGCCCGTACCGCTGACCACCCGCTCGATCGAGACCCGTTCGAGGCCCAGATCGTCTTTGAGCCACTGCTTCAGGTCCCACTCCTGCTGGCAGCGGGGGGCGAACTCCCCATGGGCCGCTTCGCTGGGGATGGCCCGCAGACCAGCGCCGGTGGGCAGGCCCATGGCCACCCCCAGCCCAGTGCCGGCCCCCAGCACCAGCAACGGCGCCTGAGGGTCGCGGCGACCCTCCCGGACGGACGCCACCTGGGCGGCCTCGAGATGGGGAAGGCCGTAGATGAGCACGGCGAAGTCGTTGACCAGCTCCAGATTCGACAGACCGCAGCTGCGAGCCAGGCCGTCCGTGTCGAGGCGCCACGGCAGGTTGGTGAGCTGGGCCCGTCCCCCCTCCACCGGTCCGGCCACGGCGAAACAGGCGGCGGCGGGGGGCGTTCCGCCAGCCACACCGGCGGTGGCCAGGAAGTGGCGCACCATCGGAGCCAGGTCGTCCCAGGCCGCCGAGACGAAGCGCTCCTCCAACAGCCGCTCGAGCCCGTCGCTGCTGGAGCGCCAGAGGCTCAGCAGGGTCTTGGTGCCACCGATGTCGCCCGCCAGCAGCAGGGTCATGCCAAGTCCAAGGTGGCCAGCCGGCCGGCATTGGCTGCCGAGGCGGCGGACACCAGAGCCTGCGCCTCGACGCTGCCCAGATCCCCCTGGCGGCGACTGCGCAGGCTGACGCTGCGGGTTTCGGCCTCCCGGGCACCGATCACCCCCAACAGGGGAATCTTCATCTGCTCGCCGTTGCGGATCAGCTTGCCGAGCCGGTCGCCGCTGTGGTCGATGCCGGCGCGGATGCCGGCGGCCGCCAGCAGGCCCTTGAGCTCGTCGGCCCAGGGGAGGGCCTCATCGGTGACGGGCAGCAGCCGCACCTGCTCGGGGGCGAGCCAGAAGGGGAAGTCGCCGGCGTAATTCTCCACCATCACGCCGAAGAAGCGCTCCAGGGAGCCGAAGATGGCGCGGTGAATCATGATCGGCCGGCAGCGGCTGCCATCGGCCGCCACGTAGTGCAGATCGAAGCGTTCCGGCAGGTTGAAGTCGAGCTGGATGGTGGAGCACTGCCACATCCGGCCGATGGCATCCTCGATCTTGAGGTCGATCTTCGGGCCGTAGAAGGCCCCGCCCCCCTCGTCCACCTTGTAGGCCCAGCCCTTGCGCTCCAAGGCCTCCACCAGGCCGGCGGTGGCCAGTTCCCACACGGCGTCCTCGCCGATCGACTTCTCCGGTCGGGTGGAGAGATGGATCTCGTAGCTGCGGAAGTCGAAGGTGGAGAGGATGCGCTCGGTGAGGTTCAGCACCCGCAGGATTTCATCGGAGATCTGCTCCGGCAGGCAGAACACGTGGGCGTCGTCCTGGGTGAAGCCGCGCACCCGCATCAACCCGTGCATCACCCCGGGCCGTTCGTAGCGGTACACGGTGCCGAGCTCGGCCCAGCGGATCGGCAGCTCCCGGTAGGAGCGCAACCGGCTGGCATAGGTGAGCACATGGAAGGGGCAGTTCATCGGCTTGAGCTGGTATTGCCGCTCGTCCACCGCCATCGGGCCGAACATGCTCTCGCTGTAGAAGTCGAGGTGGCCCGAGGTCTTCCAGAGGCTGAGGTCAGCCACGTGGGGGGTGTACAGCAGCTCGTAGCCGTCCTCGAAGTGGGCTTGGCGCCAGAAGTCCTCGATCAGCAGGCGCATGCGGGCGCCGCGGGGGTGCCAGAACACCAGGCCGGCTCCCGCCTCCTCTTCGATCGCGAAAAGCTCGAGGTCGGTGCCGAGGCGCCGGTGGTCGCGGCGCAGGGCTTCTTCCTTGCGCCGCCTGTGCTCCGCCAGCTGCTCCGGCGTTTCCCAGGCGGTGCCGTAGATGCGCTGCAGCTGGGCGCGGTTCTCGTCGCCGCGCCAGTAGGCCCCGGCCACGCTCTCGAGGGCGAAGGCCTTGGGGTGGAGCTCGCCGGTGTTGGCCACGTGGGGACCGGCGCAGAGGTCCCACCACTGATCTCCCAGGGTGTAGAGGGTGATCGGCTCGTTGAGCCCCGCCAGGATCTCCAGCTTGTAGGGCTCGTTCTGGGCCCGGATGCGGCGCTCCGCCTCCTCCCTGCTCACCTCGATGCGTTCCAGGGGCAGCTTGCGGGCGATGATCTTGCCCATCTCCTTCTGGATCGCCTTCAGGTCGGCCTCGGTGAAGGGATCCGGGTTGTCGAAGTCGTAATAGAAACCGCTCTCGGTCCAGGGACCGATCGTCACCTGGGCCCGGGGGAAGAGCTTCTGCACCGCCATGGCCAGCACATGGCTCATCGAGTGGCGGATCCGCAGCAGCTGGGGGCTTTCGCTGGTTTTCGGCAACACGATGGCGGCGGCAGCACTGGCGGCGGCGAGGCTGGAGGCCGGTGGCACCGGTGAAGGGGGCGCGGACGTCATAAAGGGCACCTGTTGAAGGCATGGTATCGAGGCCCACCGGTGGCCCCCCCTCCCGCACGCCACCGGCAGGGGCCGGTGACGCCCGGCAGCGGCCCTAAGTTGGATGTGCTGAGCACCCTGATGGCTGCCCGACCCACGCCAGGACCCATCCAGAGCCCAGACCAGCGGCCAGCGCCCAGCCGCCCCGCAGGGTTGGTGCTCAACCGCGCCGCCGAGCGGCGCAGTGTTGCCCTCAGCTACCTGTTCTGGTGCACAGGCCTGGTGGGACTGTGCGGCCTGCAGCGCTTCTACAACCGCAAACCCCTGAGCGGCACCCTCTGGCTGCTCACCTTGGGGCTCTGCGGCATCGGCCAGCTGCTGGATCTGGTGCTGGTGCCCGACATGGTGCGGCAGGCCAACCAGTCCCTGCTGCTGGAGGAGGCCCTGGCCGGGAGCGAAACGGCGACCTATCCACCGATCGAACGGCAGTTGCTGCAACTGGCCCGACGGGCCGGCAAGGCCGGCTTCACCCTCAACGATGCTCTGCTGGAACTCCACCTGCCCGCCCAGGCCAACAGCAGCGTGGTCAGTGCCGAGATCGAGAAGCTGTTGATCAGCGACCTGCTCGATGTGGGCAATGACGAACGGGGACGGGTGGTCTATCGGGAACCCTGAGCCCGCTCAGGCGCTGGCGAGCCGGCGCAGCCGCTCCAGTTCCCGCTGGTAGAAGCGCTGCAGCTCGCTGCGGTCCTTCACCGGCTGGCCGTAGTGGCTGCCACCATCAAGCGTCGGCAGGGAGGCCCACTCCGGCGCCAGCCGCGCCAGCACCTCAGCCGTGAGACCGTGGCGATCGAAGCGCTGCAGCGCCCCCCGCTCGTGCACCAGGTGCAGCGCGGCCTGATCCTGGCTTGCGGGACGGAAATCCCGGAGCTGGAGCTCCGAGGCGGCCTGGTCCCAGGTGGTGGGGAGGAACTGATAGGCCCCGGCGGCGGCGCTGGCGTAACGGCGCCGCACAACGATGTCCGGATGGCGGCTGAGATCGTCGAAGCGATCACCGCCGTAGAGCACCTGGTAACCCTCCTGACTGCCACCGATCCAGGTGCCTTCGGCGAAGCGGATCGTGTTGAGCAGGGCCCGCCGTTCGGGGGTGATGCCGTAGGGGCCGCCACCCGGTCGCCGTCCGGTCACCGCCACCGCCGGCTGGGCTGTGGGCATGGCCACCACAGGGGCCGCTGGGGGCAGCGGTGCGACCGGCCGTTGCACCATCGGCAGGAGCATCAGCAGCACAAGGGCAAGCGGGCCGTTTTGGTGCGGCTTCGGTGGTGACGGGAAAGGGCGACGCAAGGGCAAGCGGTCGTCAGGGGACCCTGACCTTGGCCAGGCCCAGCCCCCAAAGGCGAGACCCCTGCGTCCGTACTGGACAAAACAGGGGCCAGCGTGCTTGGACAGCGGCCCCGGGAGAGTGGCTCTCAGGAAAACTTCAGTCAGGGCAGGGAGATGCCCGCGAGTTCCGAGCCGTCAGGCCCCACCGGCCAAGCATCCCGTAAAAAGCGCCACATCCACGACGAACGATCAGCGGTCGTGATCAATACATAACGAATGATTTACACATTCCGGCTGCACCTTGCCGAGAAGGCGGCAGTTCGCTTCAGTTCGAGGCCAGAAATCCCAGGGCGCTGCGGACTCGCTGCAGCGTTGCTTCGGCCACGGCCGCTGCCCGCTCTCTCCCGTCCCGCAGAACGGCCTCCAGGGAGGCCGGATCGCTGCGCAGCTCGGCGTAACGCTGTTGCACGGGCCGGAGGGCTTCCACCGCGGCCTCCGCCAGCAGGGGCTTGAAGCCACCCCAGCCCATCGAGGCGCACTCCGCCGCCGCCCGCTCACGGCCCACGCCGGAGAGCAGGGCATAAAGGCCGAGCAGGTTGTCGGCCTCCGGCCGCTCCGGGTTGCCGAACTCCAGCCCCATGACCGGATCGGTCTTGGCCCGCTTGATCTTGCGGGTGATCAGCTCAGGAGGGTCCAGCAGGGTGATGCGGGAACCCTCATTGGGATCGCTCTTGCTCATCTTGGCGCTGCCGTCCGTCAGGCTCATGACCCGCGCCCCCTCCTTCAGGATCAGGGGCTCGGGCACCTTGAGAATCGGGTGCTCCGGGTCGGGGGCGTAGCGGGCGTTGATGCGCTGCTGGGCGATGTCGCGGGCCAGCTCGAGGTGCTGCTTCTGGTCTTCCCCCACCGGCACCCGATCGGCGTCATAGAGAAGGATGTCGGCAGCCATCAGCACCGGGTAGTCCAGCAGCCCGACGGAGACGTTGTCGCCCTGCTTGAGCGCCTTCTCCTTGAACTGGATCATGCGCTCCAGCCAGTTGAGCGGCGTGACGCAGTTGAGCAGCCAGCAGAGCTCGCTGTGGGCGCTCACCTGGCTCTGCACGAACACCGTGGCCCGCTGCGGGTCGATGCCGCAGGCCAGGTAGAGGGCGGCGGTGGTGAGGGTGTCCTCGGCCAGACGCTTCGGATCGTGGGGGACCGTGATCGCATGCAGGTCGACCACGCAGAAGAAAGTCTCGTGGCTCTCCTGCAGATCCACCCAGTTGCGGATCGCCCCGAGCCAGTTGCCCAGGTGCAGGGCCCCGGTGGGCTGGACGCCGGAGAGCACCCGGGGCCGCGCCGGCGCGGTGCTGGTCTGGTTCACGCGTCGGGGGTGGCGTCGACCTCTGTTTCGGCCGTCTCGGCGACGGCGTCCGGAGCCACCTCGGCGGCCTCTGGCGTCGCTTCAGCCGCCACCTCCTCAGCAGGGGCTTCGGGCTCACTCACCTCGACGGGGAGCGGCGGCTTGCTGGGCCGGGCAAAGGGATCGATGCGGACGGCGCCCTGGCCGCCACGGCCCCCGGAACGGGGTTGGCCGTCGCCACCGATGACGCGGCGGGGCTCACCACCCCCGCGGGGGGCCGGAACGCGGGAGCCCGCCTGGGCGCGGTTCTCGGCCACCAGGGCCTCGAGCTGGCCCTTCTCCAGCTGGTCGGCCAGGGTGCGCAGAGCGAATCCCAGCACCGCCACGGTGGAGCGCAGGCCGAAGGCGTCCTGCAGGGCGCGGGCCGCCTGCAGCTCGTTATCGCTCAGGCGGATGCGGAAACCACCCGGTTCCCGGTTCGGCCCCGAACGGCCGCCGCGCTCGGGGGAATCCCCACGGCCGGAGCCAACGGGATGAGGAGTGTTGGTGTCGTCGCCCATGGCCGCAGCCTGCAATCAGGGGCAAGTGTCGCGCATCGACGGCCGGCCGCCTGCCGCCTCAGGCCCCAGCCACAGCAGCCGATGCCTGCCGAGGCACGCCGCGCCCTCCCGCCGGGCCAGCACCAGCAGCGGCACGGGCCGTGGGCGCTCCAGGGCGAAGCGCTGGCGGTACTGCTGGAGAAGGTCGAGGTAAGTCTCCAGGGTCCAGCCCTGGGTCCCCCGTTCCTGGGCGGACCAGTACTTGCGCAGGGCTTCCCGGCACGCCTCCGCTCCGTAGTCCTCCCAGCAGACCCGTTCGGCCTCCCACCCCGAAAGACCGGCCGCCACCAGCTCCCGGTAGCGGCACAGCTCCGGGGCCTCCTGGCTGCAGTCCGGGGGCAGCCGCTGGGCGAGATGCTCCACCGAGACACGGCTCAGACGCAGCCAGCAGCGCTCGAGCAGCAGCACCGGCAGCCCGCCGTGCCAGTGGTCGCAGCTGCCCAGCTCCTCGAGGGCGTGGCGCAGCTCCTGGAGGTGGTCCGCCAGCAGAAAGAGGCCGTCCACCGTCGCTGCCAGGCCGGCACGGGCATCGGAAGGCGGCACGGTGCGGACCAGGACGACACCACGAATCATGCTGCGTCCCGCCCGGCTCTGCAGGGGCGACGGATTAAGGGAGCTGGTCGGGGGTGTGAGCCCCGTCACTTCTGAGCTAGAGAGGCATCGCCGCCGGCAGCCACCCGTGACGCCCCTGGACCCCCTGCGCCCAGCCGCCCTGTCCTCGCTGTCGCGCACCCTGCTGTCCGCCGGCTGGGGCAGGCAGGCCCTTTTGCTGGCCGGGGGAGTGCTGGGGGGCGAGCTGATCCTGCGGTCGCTGCCCGGGGAAGGCTGGGGCCTGATGGGCGTGGCGGGGATCGCCGCCGGCTGGTGGTGGATGGGAGGGCGACCGTCCCGGCTGGCGGTGCCGCCGTTGCCCACAAACTTCGACGCCTGGCTGCGGCGCTTCGAGGCGTTGCTGCTCCAGTTCGAGCAGCTGGAGGGGGAGCCCGGCGAGGGCCAGGGCCGACGCCGCCAGGCCCTCGCCGCCCTGCGTGAAGAGGGGGCCCGCTCCGGACTTCATCTGGCCCTGGTGGGCTCCGTGGCCCCGGATGCCGCCTGGGCGCCCCAGCTGCAGCGGGCCCTGCGCGGCCGCCTGGCCCTCAGCCTGCGCTGGGGCGAAGCCCTGCCGGCGGTGAGCCCGCAGCGCCGCTGGCCGGACGGCCTGGCCGCCGCCGACGTGGTGCTGTTCCACCTGGTGACTCCCCTGCGGGCCGCCGATCTGCGCTGGCTTGAGGCGGTGCCGGCGGGTCAGCCCGTCTGGCTGCTGGTGCGGCCGGAAGCAACCTGCGACCCCCAGGCCCTGACGGCCGAACTGGTGTCCCAGTGGCCAGCCGCCGTCCCGGAGCGGCTGCTGAGCTGGGATGGCAACCCCGAAACCCTGAGCGACAGCCTGAAGCCCCTGGGCCGCTGGCTGAACAGCGAAGCAACGGCCCTGCGGCGCGGCACACCGCTGCGGCGCTGCGAGGAGCTGCACCGCCATTGGCAGGCGGACCTGGAGCGCCTGCGGCGGCGACAGCTCGTGCAGCTGCAGCAGCGCACCCAGTGGATTGTGGCGGCGGGGGTGTTCGCCGCCCCCCTGCCCTCGCTGGATCTGGTGGTGATGGCGGCAGCCAACGGCCTGATGCTCCAGGAGATGGCCCGTCTGTGGGACTGCCCCTGGAACGCGGAGCAGCTCAAGGCCGCCGCCGTCGAGCTGGCCAAGGCCTCGCTGCTGCTGGGGGTGGTGGAGTGGAGCAGCCAGGCCCTGGCGGCGGCGGTGCGTCTCCACGGCGCCACCTGGCTGGTGGGTGGGGCCCTCCAGGCCCTGAGCGCGGCCTATCTCACGCGGGTGGTGAGCCATGCCATGGCCGATGTGCTGGCGCTCTCGGCTGGCGTGGAGGCGCCGGACCTGGAGCGCATCAAGCGGGAGGCGCCGCTGCTGGTGGCGCGGGCGGCCGAGGCCGAAAAGCTCGACTGGCCTGGGTTCCTGCAGCAGGGACGCGACTGGCTCGGCCAGCAGCTGGCGTCACCGGGGAACGGCTCCCTGTCCGCCACTGCATAAAGAATGTTCATGAAGTCTCTTCATCACTTTTCATTGCACTCAAGACCGATTGGCTGAAGGATCGTTGCGGGGTGTCCTGATCCAGGGCCGCATTACATAACGTGAATGGACCTCCCTTGGGGAGGTATTTCTGCTCGTTTCCCCCGTCTTACTTCCATGACCACTGCCATCCGCAGCGGCCGCTCCGGAAGCTGGGAAAGCTTCTGTAGCTGGGTCACCTCCACCAACAACCGCATCTATGTCGGTTGGTTCGGTGTGCTGATGATCCCCTGCCTGCTGACCGCCACCATCTGCTTCATCGTCGCCTTCATCGCGGCGCCCTCCGTCGACATCGACGGCATCCGTGAGCCTGTCGCCGGCTCCCTGATCTACGGCAACAACATCATCTCCGGCGCCGTTGTTCCTTCCAGCAACGCCATCGGCCTGCACATCTACCCCATCTGGGAAGCCGCCAGCCTCGACGAGTGGCTGTACAACGGTGGCCCCTACCAGCTGGTGGTCTTCCACTTCCTGATCGGCATCTCGGCCTACATGGGCCGCCAGTGGGAGCTCTCCTACCGCCTCGGCATGCGCCCATGGATCTGCGTCGCCTATTCCGCCCCCCTCTCGGCGGCCTTCGCGGTGTTCCTGATCTACCCCTTTGGCCAGGGCTCCTTCTCCGACGGCATGCCCCTCGGCATCAGCGGCACCTTCAACTTCATGCTGGTGTTCCAGGCCGAGCACAACATCCTGATGCACCCCTTCCACATGCTGGGTGTGGCGGGCGTGTTCGGCGGCTCCCTGTTCTCCGCCATGCACGGTTCGCTGGTGACCTCCTCCCTGGTGCGTGAAACCACCGAGGCCGAGTCCCAGAACTACGGCTACAAGTTCGGCCAAGAAGAAGAGACCTACAACATCGTGGCTGCCCACGGTTACTTCGGTCGCCTGATCTTCCAATACGCCTCGTTCAACAACAGCCGCAGCCTCCACTTCTTCCTGGCGGCCTGGCCGGTGGTCGGCATCTGGTTCACCGCCCTGGGCGTGAGCACGATGGCCTTCAACCTGAACGGCTTCAACTTCAACCAGTCCATCCTGGATGGCCAGGGCCGGGTGATCAACACCTGGGCCGACGTGCTCAACCGTGCCGGCCTCGGCATGGAAGTGATGCACGAGCGCAATGCGCACAACTTCCCGCTTGATCTGGCCACCACCCAGTCGATTCCCGTCGCCCTGACAGCCCCGGCGATCGGCTGATCCGGCGGTCGGCCCTGCCTCGGCGGCCAGCCGATCCACCCCTTGGCCCCCTCTGCGGAGGGGGCTTTTCTGTGGGCAGGCCCGGTCACCGACCAGGGCGAACCGCCGCCAAACTGTTCACAGCAAGCTTTCTCACTCCCCCCAGCTGCATGCCCCAGCTCCGCGCGGATGGCCAGGGCCTGAGCCGCCTCAGACAACATCTGACGCGGGTTCTGCTGGGCGCCGCCCTTGTCGTGCCGCTGCTGGCCGGGGGCTGTGGGAGCCAGGACACGGGCGTGGCACCGGACGGGCGCCCCCTGGTGCTCACCACGTTCACGATCCTGGCGGACATGGCCCGCCAGGTGGCCGGCGAGCGGGTGCGGGTGGAATCGATCACACGGCTGGGGGCCGAGATCCACGGCTACGAGCCCACCCCCAGCGACCTGAAACGGGCCTCGGGCGCCCAGATGGTGCTGGAGAACGGCTTCGGGCTGGAGCGCTGGGCCGAGCGCTTCTACGCCAGCCTCCGGGATGTCCCCCATGTGACCCTCACCGAGGGGATCACCCCCCTGCCGATCGCCAGCGACGCCTACCGGGGCCAGCCCAACCCCCACGCCTGGATGTCCCCGCTGCTGGCGAAGGTCTATGTGGAGAACATCCGCCGTGCCCTCACCCGACTCGACCCCGCCGGCACGGCAACGTTCCGCCGCAACGCCGAGCGCTACAACGCCCAGCTCGACGCGCTTCACAGGGAACTGCAGGCCTCCCTGGCCCGGATCCCCCCTGCCCAGCGGGTGCTCGCCACCTGTGAGGGCGCCTTCTCCTACCTGGCCCGCGATTACGGACTCACCGAGGCCTATCTGTGGCCGGTGAACGCCGAATCCCAGGTCACCCCCCAGCGCATGGCCCGGTTGATCGCCCTGGTGAAGGAGCGGCGGGTGCCGGCGGTGTTCTGTGAGAGCACGGTCAATGCCCAGCCCCAGAAGCAGGTGGCCAGGCAGTCGGGGGCTCGCTTCGGGGGGGTGTTCCATGTGGACTCCCTGTCCCTCCCGGACGGTCCGGCCCCCAACCTGCTGGAGCTGCAGCGTCATAACGTGGAGACCCTGCGAGCGGGTCTGGCGGGGAGCTGAACCCATGCCCTCCGGCCAGCCTCAATTCGACGGAAACGAGCGCATCTCGGTCCGCCATCTCTGCGTCGATTACCACGGTGTGGTGGCCATCCATGACGCCTCCCTGCATCTCGATGCCGGCAGCATCTGCGCCCTGGTGGGGATGAACGGAGCCGGCAAATCCACCCTGTTCAAGGCCCTGATGGGCTTCGTGCGCCCCACGTCCGGCAGCATCGCCATCAATGGGCTCCCCCTGAGCCAGGCCCGCCGGGCCCGGGCGGTGGCCTACGTCCCCCAGACCGAGAGCGTCGACTGGAACTTTCCGGTCAACGTCCATGAGGTGGTGATGATGGGCCGTTACGGCGCCATGAATCTGCTGCGGATCCCCCGGCCGCTCGACCGGGAGGCGGTGCAGGAGGCCCTCGAACGGGTCGACCTGTGGCCCCTGCGCCACCGCCAGATCGGCGCCCTCTCCGGCGGCCAGCGCAAACGGGCCTTCCTGGCGCGGGCCCTGGCCCAGGGCGCCTCGGTGATGCTGCTCGATGAGCCCTTCAACGGCGTCGACATCCGCACCGAGAAGCTGATGATCGAACTGTTCGAGCAGTTCCGGCGTGAGGGACGCACGCTGATGATCTCCACCCATGACCTCTCCCATGTCACCGGTTTCTGCGACCAGGTGGTGCTGATCAACAAGACCGTGCTCGCCTACGGCGAAACCGCCTCGGTGTTCACCAGAGAGAACCTGGCCCTGACCTTCGGCGGCCTGGGGCTGGAGGCCGCGGCGGCGGCGGCGATCGATCCCGACCCCCAGCAGGCGCCATGACCACCCTGCTCACCTGGTTGGTCGAACCGCTCCAGCAGGAGTTCATGGTGCGGGCCCTGCTGGTCAGCATGCTCGTCTCCTGTGTCTGCGGCCTGCTCTCCTGCTACATGACGCTCAAGGGCTGGGCCCTGATGGGCGATGCGGTGTCCCATGCGGTGATGCCCGGGGTGGTGATCGCCTACGCCCTGAATCTGCCCTTCGCGGTGGGGGCCTTCGTCTTCGGCGTCGGCTCGGTGGCCCTGATCGGCTACATCAAGCAGATGACCCGGATCAAGGAGGACACGGTGATCGGGCTGGTGTTCACCGGCTTCTTCGCCCTCGGCCTGACGCTGATCTCCAAGGTGCGCAGCAGCATCGACCTGTCGCACATCCTGTTCGGCAACGTGCTGGGCATCAGCTCCTCCGACATCCTCCAGACCGTGCTGATCAGCCTGCTGGTGCTGACCGTGCTGGTGGTGCTGCGCAAGGACCTGCTCCTGTTCTGCTTCGATCCCGCCCACGCCCGCTCCATCGGCCTCCACACCGGCGTGCTGCACTACCTGCTGCTGTCGATGCTCTCTTTGGCGGCGGTGGCCGGCCTGCAGACCGTGGGCATCATCCTGGTGGTGGCGATGCTGGTCACGCCGGGGGCCACGGCTTACCTGCTCACCGATCGTTTCGACCGCATGGTGTGGCTCTCGATCCTGTCGGCGGTGCTCTCCAGCGTGGCCGGGATCTACTGGAGCTACTGGATGGATGCCTCCACCGCCGGCTGCATCGTGCTGGTGCAGACGCTGCTGTTCCTGCTCTGCTTCCTGCTGGCGCCCCGCCATGGCCTGCTGGCCCAACGGCGCCGTTCCCCGCGGGCGTCCCGCTTTCCGTCCGCGTGAGCGCGTCAGCCAACGCCGCTGCAACGCCCTCGCCCGCCGACCAACGCTGGGCCTGGTGGCCCCTGCTGCCCCTCTACCCCTACGGCCGCCGCCGCACCCTGGTGCGGGAGCTGGTCGCCGGGCGCCTCTGGAGCTTCGAGCAGCTGCAGGGGGTCTGGTACGTGGCGGTGCCGATCCGGATGCTGGTGCTGCGGGTGCGCGAAGGGCTGCTGCTCTATGCGCCCGTGGCGCCCACCGCCGAGGTGCGCTCCCGCCTGCGGGAACTGGAGGAGCGCCACGGCCCGGTGTGCACCATCGTGCTGCCAACCGCGTCGGGGCTGGAGCACAAGCTGCCGGTGCCGGCCATGGCCCGGGCCTTCCCCGGGGCCCAGGTGTGGGTGACGCCGCGGCAGTGGAGTTTCCCGCTGCCGCTGCCGCCCGCCTGGCTGGGGTTCCCCGCCTGCCGCACCCGGGTGTTGCTGAGCGATGGCGTGCCCCACGGCGACCAGCTCGACTGGCTGCCCCTGGGCCCCCTGGATCTGGGGCTGGGCACCTTCCTGGAGATCGCCTGCTTCGATCGGGCCAGCGGCAGCCTCTTGCTCACCGATGCCCTGGTGGCGATTCCGCCGGAGCCGCCGGCGGTGTTCGACCTGGATCCCACACCGCTGCTGTTCCATGCCCGCGAGCGGGGGGACGAGCCCCTGATCGACGATCCTGAACGCCGGCGCAAGGGCTGGTGGCGTCTGGTGCTGTTCGCCACCTACCTGCGCCCCCGGCCCCTGGAGGTGCCGCCCCTGGGGGAGGTGCTACGCCACTGCCTGGCACCGGGGTGTCGTGGGGCCAGGGCCCACTTCGGCTTCTATCCGTTCCGCTGGCTGCCCGGCTGGCAGGAGGATTTCGAAGCCCTCACACCAGGTGGCCGCAGCCGTTTGCAGGTGGCGGCGGTGCTGGAGCGGCTGGTGTTCCCTCGCCAGCGCGCCGCCCTGGTGGCCTGGATCCGCCTCCTGGCGGACCTGAAGGATCTGCGCTGGGTGGTGCCGGCCCACCACGAGGCCCCCGTGGCCACCTCAGCGACGGAACTCACCGCCCTGGCCGATCGGATCGAGGCGGGGGAGTGGGCGCCCGATCACGGGGCCTGGGAGACCCTGGCCGGTATCGACAAAACGCTGGTGCGACTGGGGTTGGTGCCGGGGGAAACGCACCAGAATCCCAAGCCCCTGCCCTAGAGCTCCAGCTCGCCGGGGTCGTCGTCGAGGCCAGCTTCGAAACCGCCGCTGCCGAGCATGGCCGATTCCAGTTCCATGCGCTGCTCCATCTGGCGCAGGAAGTAGCCGGTCATCATCGCCGAGGCCAGCAGGCCGGCGAGGTTGTCGCGGCTGGCCTGGATCTTCACCTCGAACTGCTCGCCGGGGAGCATGCCGAGCAGACCCTGAACGTTGTGGCGGATGATGTCCTGAATGTCGCCGGTGGCCGAGCGGGCCACCCTCTGCAGCACGTCCGGGGACTGTTCCTGCAGGTACTGAATCAGCGAATTGTCGCTGATCGCCTCGTTATCGGCGGTCAGAAACTCCGGGTTGAACATGTGCCCTCCGGTGTGCGCTGCAACACGACACGCACCCTAACGCAGTCTTTCAAGCGCCCTCTGCTGGGTGGGGAGAGGAGAACCCAACCGGACCGAACCGGGCCAGGGGCCAGTAGCGCCAGATGGCCGTGCCGATCAGATCCGCCTCCGGCAAGGGACCCCAGAGGTGGGAATCGAGGCTGGCATTGCGGTTGTCCCCCAGCACCAGCACCTCGCCGGCGGGCACCACGAAGGGCTCCAGGGCGTAGGCCATCGGCTCCCGGGCCCAGTCCGGCTCGGCGGGGGTGCCATTGCGCCAGAGCTTGCCGTCCCTCACCTCCACCTGATCGCCGGCCACCGCCACCACCCGCTTGATCAGGGCCGTGCGCGGGTCGTAGCCCGCCTCCTGCAGCCGGGCCGGCGGGTGGAACACGACGATGCTGCCGGTGCGCACACCCGAGCCGAAACGGGGCGTGAGCTTCTCCACCAGGATCCGGTCCTGAAGCTGCAGGGTGGGCAGCATCGAGCCCGACGGGATCCAGCGGGGCTCCACCACCGCCCAGCGCAGCAGCAGGGCCAGCAGCACCCAGAGCAGCAGGCGGCCGGCCTGCTGCAGGAGCCCGGTGGCCCCGCCCTGGGGGCCGGAAGGGGGCTTGGCAATGGCGGGGCCGCTGCCCATGGCGAAGCCGTCGATGAGGATGATTCCCCCATCCTGAACAGTGGAGCTCCCCGGTGGCCGGCCCCCCGTCATCGCTGGCCAATGTGCAGGCGGCCCTGACGCTGTTGCGTGCCCTGCGCCGGGGTGGCCTCACCCATGCCGTGCTCTGCCCGGGCAGTCGCTCGGCGCCCCTGGCGGTGGCCGCCGCCCTGCTGGAGCCCGGGGGTCTGCGGCTGCACACCGCCATCGACGAGCGCAGCGCTGCCTTCTTCGCCCTCGGTCTGGGCCGGGGCAGCGGCCAGCCGGCGGCCGTGATCACCACCTCGGGCACGGCGGTCGCCAACCTGCTGCCCGCGGCGGTGGAAGCCGACTTCGGTGCCATCCCCCTGCTCCTGCTCACAGCCGATCGGCCGGCCCAGCTCAAGGGCTGCGGCGCCAACCAGAGCGTCAACCAGGAGGACTTTCTGGCCTGCAGCTGCCGCTGGCTGGGCAGCGGCGCCCCTGAGGGGCTCTCGGCAATGGCACCCAGGGAGCTGGAGGCCCTGGCCGCCGCCGCCCTGGCCGCCGCCCAGGGGGATGGGGCCGGACGCGGCGCCGGAGCGGTCCACCTCAACCTGCCCTTCGCCGAACCCCTGCACGCCGGCGGCGGGGAGCTGACCCAGCTGGCCGCCACGCTCTCCCGCCAACCTCCGGACGCCGGCGCCATGGCCCAGCTGGGCCGCCCGCCGGCGGCTGCCCGCTTCGCCACCGCAGATGCCGCGACCCTGGACCCGGACCGCGCAGGCGTGGTGGTGGCCGGCCCCTGGCGCGGTAGCCCCGGCGCCTGGCCGGCCCACGTGGAGGCCCTGCGGCGCTGGCAGCGGCGCAGCGGCTGGCCCGTGCTGGCCGATGCCCTCTCGGGCCTCCGGGGCCTGCCGGGGCTCGATGCCGTGAACGCCTACGACCTGATCCTGGCGGAGGGCTGCTCCAGCGCGGCAGCGACCGGGGGCCTGCAGGTGTTGCGGCTGGGGCCTCTGCCGGCCAGCCGTCGCCTGCAGCGCTGGCTGGCGGCCCAGGACGGGCCCCAGGTGCTGGTGAGCGAAGGGGATGGGCGCCCCCTCGATCCGCTGCGGTTGGTGCGGGCCCAGTGCGGCGCCGGCCTGGCGGCCTGGCTGGCGGGCCAACCGCAGGACATCTCGGCGGGTGAGCCCGCCGGGGAAGCGCTGGCGCAGGCGGAGCGCTGGCGCCGGGCGGAGGCGGCGGTGCAGGCGCTGCTGAAGCAGGAGCTGGCCGACGAGAACGGGGAGCCGGCCCTGGCACGCCGGCTCAGCCGGCTGCTGCCGGCGGGGCTGCCGGTGCTGCTGGCCAACAGCAGCCCCGTGCGCGACTGGGAGAACTTCGCTGACCCGGGCGCCCCACCCCGGCCGATGCACGGCTTCCGGGGGGCCTCGGGGATCGATGGCACCCTCTCGAGCGCCTGCGGCCTGGCCGAGGCCCTGGGCGAGCTGGTGCTGGTGAGCGGCGATCTGGCCCTGCTCCACGACGCCAATGGCTGGCTGTGGCGAAGCCAGCTGCGGGGGCGGCTCACCATCGTGCTGATCGACAACGGCGGCGGCGGCATCTTCGAGCAGCTGCCCATCCGCACCGAGCCGGCGGCGGCGATGGATTTCGAGCGCCTGTTCGCCATGCCCCAGGCGGTGGATCCCCTGGCGCTGGCGGCGGTGCATGGGGTGCCGGGCCGGCGCGTTGGGGGCCTGGCCGCCCTGGAGGGCGCCCTGGCCTGGGCCCGGCAGCAGCCCCTGGCGCTGCTGGTGATCAGCACCGACCGGAGCCG
The DNA here is from genome assembly GCF_024346055.1 of Cyanobium sp. Cruz CV13-4-11. Lineage (GTDB taxonomy): Bacteria > Cyanobacteriota > Cyanobacteriia > PCC-6307 > Cyanobiaceae > Cyanobium. The sequence goes on along the minus strand of NZ_JAGQCH010000001.1, from coordinate 147,478 downwards.
CGATGCCGCCCTGCGGCAGCGGCTGCGCACAATGGCCGCAGCAAAGGTCGCCTCCCTGGCCACCGGGCCGATCCCCTCCCCATGACCCCCGTTCCCACAGCCCTGCCGCACTGGACCAGCGCCGGCGACTACAGCGACATCCGCTTCGAGACCAGCGGCGACGGGATCGCCCGGATCAGCCTCAACCGGCCCGAGAAGCGCAACGCCTTCCGGCCGCTCACGGTGCAGGAGCTCTGCGATGCCTTCAACCGGGTGCGGGACGACCCCTCCATCGGGGTGGTGCTGTTCACCGGTGAGGGGCCGGCCGCCGACGGCGTCTGGGCCTTCTGCGCCGGCGGCGACCAGAGCGTGCGCGGCGATGGGGGCTATCTCGACGCCGCGGGGCTGCCGCGGCTGAACGTGCTCGACCTGCAGCGGATCATCCGCAGCCTGCCCAAGGTGGTGATCGCTCTGGTGGCCGGCTATGCCATCGGCGGCGGCCAGGTGCTGCACCTGCTCTGCGACCTGAGCCTGGCGGCCGAGAATGCCGTCTTCGGCCAGACCGGCCCCCGGGTGGGCAGCTTCGACGGCGGCTTCGGAGCCGGCTACCTGGCCCGGGTGGTGGGGCAGCGCAAGGCCCGGGAAATCTGGTTCCTCTGCCGGCGCTACGACGCCAGCCAGGCCCTGGCCATGGGGCTGGTGAATGCGGTGGTGCCCCTGGAGGATCTGGAGCGCCAGGGGGTGGCCTGGGCGCGGGAGGTGCTGCAGCACAGCCCCACGGCGATCCGTTGCCTGAAGGCGGCCTTCAACGCTGAAACCGACGGCCTGGCGGGGATCCAGGAGTTGGCGGGCCAGGCCACCCATCTTTTTTACCGGACCAGCGAAGGCCAGGAGGGGCGCAATGCCTTCCTGGAGAAACGGGACCCGGATTATTCCGAGGCGCCCTGGCTGCCCTGAGGCACCGCAGGCCCAGGTCATCGGCAGGGCTGCTCACACTGGATCTTCCAGGATGATTCGTTAAGTCCACGTTGTCCTAGACATCACTGAAGGTGAGGACCGCATCAAGCGCTGCCACCGCTGACTGCAGCCTGCCCAGGGAGGCCGAAGCCGGGCAACAACAATAAGATTCAGAAACGCCGCCTCACTCCAGCGGGCGCAGGGTTGCTGCGAACACCCAGGTCTCCCCACAGCGCTCGGCCACAATGAAGTGTTCGGAGTTGATGGCTCGGCCGTCTTTGCAGATGGTCATCAGCTCCAGGGGATGGTTGAGAACCTGGGATTCACCAATAATCTTAAAGCGTGAGAAACCAAGGTGGTGGGAGTCTTGATAGGAGGGAGGCAGAATCGTGGAGAGGGACTGCCCCTTGAGATCAGCGAATGTCCATCCGTAGGTCGACTCAAGCAAGTCGTTGATTTCCACAATCATGCCGTCTTGGTCAGCGACGACGAAGGGAAGAGATTTTTGGCGAAGCTCTTCAATCGTGACCATTGGACTAGACACAAAAAATGAAGATTAATCATTTGATTATAGCATTCATCCCCATGGGGCCGCGATTGCCTCCACCACAGAAGCGGCACCCGCCTTCCCGGGCAGATCCCTTGGTGAAGGGATGATGAGATTTGGTGTGGTTTTTTGTCTAGCCTTTGCATTCCGAAGCCCGAGGACCTGCTGGATGTGCCGAGCAGGGCTGACCTGCCGCCACCCACCGGCTCGGTTCTGGAGGGAAAGCCCATGCCCATCTGACGGCGCCAACCCGGGTGCACCTTTCTCTCAAGGAGACCCGTCGCCTTGCCTACCGGCAGATCATTGTTGATAGTGAACACTTCGACCTGGCCTCGGCACTGACCAGGGTGGTAGGGCGGTGGCATCCAATGGCCAGGATCCGCTCGCCATGGAGCTCCATTGGGGCCTGGTGATGGTTGTGAACAGTCAGAAAGCGACTGGATGGGCGATCAGCTGGCAACGACGGGATGATGGGCGCAACTCCCTGAGCCTCAGCCAGCCTCTCCAGGGTGATGAAGTGGCTGGTGGGTCCTATGGAAATCATCGGGATGGGCCCGGGACGATTGAAAGATCGACCATCATGGCCAGGTCCTGCCCCCGAAGGATGTTGCTGAACTGCAGCCAGGAACGGATGCCGACGCTTGGCGTCGCCAGCGCTCTCGGAGAGCCCGTGGCGCCTTTGAGCTGGCTACCCTTCCAGATCAGCCGAGGCCGTCCGCCGTCTGTTTGTGTACCGCCCAGCCACCCTGCCCCTGGCCATTGCCCTGATCGGCTCGTTGAGCGGGTTGGTGCTGCGGCCATCGCTCGCAGCCTCCCCCCCACCGGAGACGGCCACCACCCGTTCGCCGTCGCTCGAGCTGGTCCTGAACCGGCGCCAACGCGTGCTGACGGTGATGGACGGCGACCGGGAAGTGCGCCGTTTTCGCGTCGGTGTGGGCATGCCCGGCTGGGAGACGCCGGTGGGGTCGTTCAGCGTGATCGAAAAGACGGCCTATCCGATCTGGGAGCATCCGGCCAAGGGCGTGCGCATTCCCCCGGGTCCCACCAATCCCCTCGGTTCCCGTTGGATCGGTTTCCACCGCGACTGCAAGGGCCGGCGCGGTTTCAACGGCCAGGAGCATCTGGAGGTGAAAGGCTGCGTCACCTCCGGCTTCCATGGCACGCCGAATCGCAACAGCGTCGGTGGCGCCGTGTCCCATGGCTGCGTGCGGTTGTTTGACGAGGACGTCAAGGTGCTGTTCGAACTGGTTCAGCTGGGCACCCCGGTGACGGTGCTTCCCTGAACGCGCTGACGCCGGCAGCCTGAGACCACCGGGGCAGCCCGTAGAGTTTCTGGCGCCCCAGGAATCGAGAGCGGATGAGGGTTTTGTTTGCCGCCGCGGAGTGCGCTCCGATGATCAAGGTGGGGGGCATGGGCGATGTGGTGGGCTCCCTGCCACCAGCCCTGGCGGCCCTGGGCCACGACGTGCGCATCATCCTGCCGGGCTACGGCAAGTTGTGGAGTCGCCTGAAGATTCCCGCCGAGCCGATGTGGCGCGGCCACGCCATGGGCACCGATTTCGCCATCTACGAAACCCGCCATCCCAGCAGCGGCCTGCCCATCTATCTGGTGGGTCATCCGGTGTTCGATCCGGAGCGCATCTACGGCGGTGAAGACGAAGACTGGCGCTTCACCTTCTTCGCCAACGCCACGGCTGAATTCGCCTGGAACAGCGGCTGGAAACCCCAGGTTCTCCATTGCCACGACTGGCACACGGGCATGATTCCGGTGTGGATGCACCAGGACCCCGAAATCAGCACGGTGTTCACCATCCACAACCTGCGTTACCAGGGCCCCTGGCGCTGGAAGCTGGATCGCATGACCTGGTGTCCCTGGTACATGCAGGGCGACCACACCATGGCCGCGGCCCTGCTCTACGCCGACCGGGTCAACGCCGTCTCGCCCACCTATGCGATGGAGATCCGCACGCCCGAATACGGCGAGCGCATCGACGGCCTGCTCAACTTCATCAGCGGCAAGTTGCGCGGCATCCTCAACGGCATCGACACCGCGGACTGGGATCCGGCCACCGACCCCACCCTGCCGGAACCCTTCTCGGCCGACGACCTCTCCGGCCGCAGCGCCAGCAAACGGCTGCTGCAGGAACGGATGGGGCTGACCGTGAGTCCCCGCACCTACCTGATGGGCATGGTGAGTCGCCTGGTGGATCAGAAAGGGGTCGACCTGCTGCTGCAGGTGGCGGACCGGGTGCTGGCCTACAGCGACAGCCAGTTCGTGGTGCTGGGCACCGGCGACCGCGCCCTGGAATCGGGGCTGTGGCAGATGGCCGCCCGCCACCCCGGCCGCTTCGCCGTGTTCCTCACCTACGACGATGCCCTCTCGCGCCTGATCTATGCGGGCAGCGACGCCTTCCTGATGCCGAGCCGCTTCGAACCCTGCGGCATCAGTCAGATGCTGGCCATGCGCTACGGCTCGATTCCGGTGGTGCGCCGCGTCGGCGGGCTGGTGGACACCGTGCCCCCCAACGACCCCACCGCCGGCACCGGCACGGGCTACGGCTTCGATCGCTACGAAGCGATCGACTTTTACACCACGATCGTGCGCTCCTGGGAGGCCTACCGCAACGAGCCCAGCTGGCAGGAGCTGCAACGCCGGGCCATGGCCACCGACTTCAGCTGGAACCGCTCGGCCCTGGACTACGACGCCATGTACCGCGAGGTCTGCGGCTTCAAGGAGCCCACCCCCGACGCCGCCCAGGTGGAGCGCTTCTCCCAGGGCCAGGGGGCCGACCCCAGCCTGTTGCACGACGAGCCCAGGCCGGACGTGGTCACCAAGGAACCACCGCCAGCCCCGCGCCCCCGCAACCCCCTGGCCCTGCTGCGTCGCCGCAACGACTCCTGAGCCCGCTGCCCGTGTCCGGCGCCCATGGCTGATCCGGTTCCGCCCCCTTCCGACCTGCCGGCGCCCTACGCCAGTCCCTGGGGCCAGCTCGGCAACGCCGTGCGGGCCGTGCTGGCGTCCCTGCGCCTGAAGCTGCGCGAACTTTGGCGGCGCAACCGGGAGGGGGACCTGTCGGTGCCGGGCTTCTGGCCCCAGGGCCTGGCCCCCCTGTTCTGGCCTTTGGTTCTGGCGGCCCTGCTGGCACTCGCCCTGGCCCTGGCGGGACAGGTCTGGCGCGGGCTGTCCCACCGGGTGGTGCGGGCGCCGGGTGAAGCTGCCGTTTCACCGCCGCCGGCCCCGGCAGCCCAGCAGAAGTCTCCACCCATCGCGGCGCCAACCATGGAGGCCCCGCCCCCCATGGCCGTTCAGGAGCCCATGCCCGTGGCGGAGCCGGAGACACCACCGCCCCTGGAGCTCGATCCCCTCCTGGCCCTGCTGGCCCAGGACGATCCCGACCATCTGATCGCCTCGGTCCATCCGGTGCCCGCCGAGGGCCGGCTGGTGCTGACCATGGCGCCGGCCTACACCGGCCTGGGCGAAGCGAGTCGTCGGCGCTGGGCGGAGCGCTGGCAGCAGCGCGCCCTGGTCCTCGGTTACGAGCGGCTGGAGCTGGTGGACGGCCAACAGCGGCTGCTGGCCCGCAGGGCCCTGGTGGGCTCCGGCATGATCCTGCTCGATCCCGGTGCCCCAGGCTGATGCCGCTGCCGTTCGCGTCCTTGCGCCAGCTGTGGGGTGAGCCCCTGATGGCCCCCGGAACCATCGCACCGGAAGGCTTCGCCGGCGTGAGCACCGACAGCCGCGGCGCGCTGGCCGGCGCCCTGTTCGTGCCCCTGGTGGGGGAACGCTTTGACGGGCACCGCTTCCTGGCTGAGGCCTTCGCCGCCGGGGCGGCGGCGGCCGTGGTGCAGCGGGATCGCCTGGCCGATGACAGCGTGACGGAGCTGGTGGCCAGTGGCAACGGGCCCATCTGGCTGGTGGAGGACACGCTGGTGGCCTACCAGCAACTGGCCCTGCTGTGGCGGCGACAGCTGGGGTTGCCGGTGGTGGCGGTGACCGGCTCGGCGGGGAAGACCACGACCCGGGAACTGATCAAGGCAGCCCTGGGCTCCCTGGGGCCGGTGGTGGCCAGCAGCGGCAACGAAAACAATGACGTGGGGGCGCCCCTCACCCTGCTGAAGGCCGACGAGGCCACGGCGGCCCTGGTGGTGGAGATGGGCATGCGCGGCCTGGGGGAGATCGATCGCCTCACCCGCGCTGCCGCACCGGATGTGGCCGTGATCACCAACATCGGCACCGCCCACATCGGCCGCCTGGGCAGCCGCGAGGCCATCGGCCAGGCCAAATGCGAGATCACCGCCGGCCTGGGACCGGACGGGGTGCTGGTGATTCCGGCCGGGGATCCCCTGCTGGAGCTCTCCCTGGCACGGGTCTGGGGGGGCCGGGTGATGCGGATCGCCCTGGAGGACGAACGGGCTGGGTTCCCCGCCGGGACACCGGCGCCGGACCTGGTGGGGCGGCTGGAGGCTGGACGCCTCAACCTGGCGGGCGGGCCGAGCCTGCGGCTGCCCCTGGAGGGGCGCCACAACGCCCGCAACCTGCTGCTGGCGGTGGCGGTGGCCCAGGAGCTGGGCGTGCCGGCCACGGCCCTCGTCGACCTGGTGGTGGAGCTGCCGGGGGGGCGTTCCCGACGCTGGAGCCTGGGCGGGGTGGACCTGCTCGATGAGACCTACAACGCCTCGCCGGAGGCGGTGCTGGCGGCCCTGGATCTGCTGGCCGCCAGCGGCAGCGCAGCGGGGGGCCGTGGCTATGCGGTGCTGGGCACGATGCTCGAGCTGGGGGACCGCAGCCTGGAGCTGCATCGGCAAGTGGCGGCGCGGGCCCGGGAGCTGGGCCTCGACGGGCTGCTGATCGTGGCCACCGGAGAGGAGGCGCAGGCGATGGAGGCTGCCGCCACCGGGCTGCCGCGGCTGGCGCGGGCGGCCACGCCCGAGGAGGCGGCCAAGGTGCTGCTCGACTGGCTGCAACCGGGGGATCGGGTGCTGCTCAAGGCCAGCCGCGGCGTGGCGCTGGAGCGGGCGATTCCCCTGCTGCAGGCCGCCTTCGCCCCAACGGCTTGAAGCCCAGGCTCTGGCCCCCCAGGATGGGGCTCGCAGCGCCCCCGTCCCGATGGTGAAACCCGTCTTCGTGACCACCACCTTCACGATCGAGGGCTACACGATCACCGCCTACCGGGGGCTGGTGCGCGGCATCGTCGTGCGCTCCCCCACCCTGGTGCAGGGCTTCCTGGGCGGACTCAAGCAGATCGTGGGCGGCCGGATCGGGGCCTACACCGAGATGTGCGAGCAGGCCCGGGAGCAGGCCTACGCGCAGATGATCCAGCACGCCAGGGCCCTGGGGGCCAACGCGATCGTCGGCACCCGCTACGACGGATCGGAGGTGCAGGGCGGCACCGCCGCCGCCACCGAAGTGCTCTGCTACGGCACCGCCGTGGTGGTGGAACCTCGGCCCAGCAGCAGCGGCAGCAGCGCATAGAGGAGCAGCAGGGCCAGATACACGGCGCCGGAGACCAGGGCGAAACAGGTGGCGGCGGCGCGCAGGATCCCCATGGCAGCGACAGGGCGGCACGGCCATGCTCGGCCCTGTGCCGCCTCTCCGTCGTCCGTATCCGATTCTGGATAGGCAGCAGGAGTCGTCCGATGCCTTTCCCAGCCAACTCGGTCCGGCTCCTGGCGGCCTGGGCCGGAAGCACCGTCGTCGCGGCCGCGTTCCTGACGGGGGCGTCGCTGCCCCTGGCGGCGGCCCCCCAGACCCCGCCGCTGCAGGGCACCAGCTGGCAGCTGGTGGGGATCCAGTCGATGGATGACGTCCAGGGCCTGCGGCGCCCGGGGGACGCGTCCCGCTACACCCTCTCGCTTCAGGCCGATGGCCGGGCGGTCCTGCAGCTCGACTGCAACCGCGCCTCGGGCAGCTGGCGGGTGGAGCCCAGCGCCGACCCCGGCAACGGCGGCTTCCGCTTCGGCCCCCTGGCCAGCACCAAAGTCCTGTGCCCGGCTCCCAGCCTGGGGGAACCCCTGGCCCGCCAGCTCCCCTACGTGCGGGGTTACCTGCTGCGGGACGGCCGGCTGAACCTGAGCCTGCTGGCCGATGGCGGCATCCTGATCTGGGAACCGCGCCCCTGATCGGCCCAACGCAACCGTTTCAGCTTTCGCTTTCCAGTCGCCACTGCAGCACCTGGCCGGCATGGAAGGGCACCAGGTTCGTGGCGGCGCCGTCGGCGGCGTTGCCGTGCAGACGCGGCGGCACCGTATGGGGCTCCCGCACCAGGGTGATTGTCCCCTCATTGAGGGGAAGCCCGTAGAACGCGGGTCCATGCAGGCTGGCGAAGGCCTCCAGGCGATCCAGGGCCCCCTCCTGCTCGAACACCGCCGCGTAGCTCTCCAGGGCGTAAGGAGCGTTGTAGATGCCCGCGCAGCCGCAGGCGCTTTCCTTGGCCGAGCGGGGGTGGGGGGCCGAATCGGTGCCCAGGAAAAAGCAGGGCTCCCCCGAGGTGGCCGCCTCGCGCAGGGCCAGCCGGTGCCGTTCGCGCTTGGCCACCGGCAGGCAGTAGAAGTCCGGTCGCAGGCCGCCCTGGAACATGGCGTTGCGGTTGATGTGCAGGTGATGAGGGGTGATGGTGGCGGCCAGGTTGGCGCCCCCCCGACGCACGAAGGCGACGGACTCGGCGGTGGTGATGTGCTCCAGCACCACCTTCAGGCAGGGATGGCGCGACAGGAGCGGCGCCAGGTGGCGCTCGATGAACACGGCTTCGCGATCGAAGATGTCGATCTCCGCGTCCGTCACCTCGCCGTGGATGAGCAGGGGCATGCCGATCCGCTCCATCGCGGCCAGCACCGGCTCGATCCGCGCCATGTCGGTGACGCCGGCGGCGGCGTTGGTGGTGGCATGGGCCGGGTAGAGCTTGCAGGCGGTGAAGACCCCCTCGCGGTGGCCGCGCTCGATCTCGGCCGGATCGATCGTGTCGGTGAGGTAGGCGGTGAGCAGGGGGGTGAAACGGCTGCCATCCGGCAGGGCCGCCCGGATCCGGGCGCCGTAGGCCTCGGCCGCCGCCACCGTGGTGATCGGCGGGCTGAGATTCGGCATCACGATCGCCCGGGCGAAGCTCCGGGCCGTGGCCGGGGCCACCAGCTGCAGCAGGGCGCCGTCGCGCAGGTGCACATGCCAGTCGTCGGGGCGCCGCAGCCGCAGCTGCCCGACAGGGAGAGGCGCTGGCAACGGGGAAGGGGATCTCACCTGGAAATGAGCCTGTCAGCAGCGCCGGTGACCAGGTAACCGCTCAGGGCCAGGAGCAGCACGCTCAGGCAGAAGAAGGCCAGGGAGGGACCGTCGTTGATCGGCATGGTGAGCATGGCCTTGAAGGCGGACACGATCAACGCCACCACCAGCACCTTGACCAGCTTCTCCTTCAGTTGGTCGAGGTTGCGGATGTCCAGCAGGCCACCACCCCCCTGGTCGTGCTCCCGGGCCGCCTCGATTGGGGAAATCAGCAACTCATAGACCCCGTAACCGAAGATCAGCAGGGCGATGCCGATCAGATAGAGATCGATCCCCGAGACGATCGCCCCCAGCAGCTCGGCCGCAAACTCCTTATTGAGCTGATCGCCCTTGCCGAAAGCGGCGAGGGCCTTGCCGATCTCGAGCGTGCCCAGCACGAAGGACACGACCGTGCTCACCAGGCTCATGATCACCGGCAGGATCGCAATCAGCCGCAGGCGCCACAGCAGCCTTTCGAAGCGATGCTCCATCCGCTTGAAGCGGCCCTTGAGCGAAGAAGCCATGCGGCGGGGATGCAATCGGACAACCCTAGGCAGCGCATTGTTCCTAGACATCCACCCATCGGCCAAGCCGGTAACGGTTCAGCGCTGCGGGGGCCCCAGCAGAAACACCACCGCCATCGCCAGATAGCCCAGGGCCCAGGGGGTGCCGCTGCCCCAGCCAGGGTCCAGCACCGTGTCGGCCAGGGTGAAACTCCAGGCGTGGATCAGACCCAGCCAGGAGGCGGCCGCCGCCACCAGGGCGCAGAGGGCGGCGGCGCGGAAGCGCTGCTCGATCACGTACACCAGCATCGCCGCCAGCAGCATCGCCGCCAGGATCTGGCCCTGCTCCAGGGCGAAGGCACCCGCGGCCCACACATCTGCCTGTTGCAGGGGCAGCAGCAACTGGGGGCCAAAGGGGTTGGCCGGGGTGCCGCTGCCCCCGGCCCGCAACCCCGCCTTCAGCATCAGGGAGCCCCAGCCCGCCAGGCCGGGCAGCAGACCCAGGGCCACGGCGGGGGCATGGGCCGGCGGTGTGGCCTGGAAGGCCTGGGCCGCCATCACCAGGGCGATGTAGAGCACGATCGCCATGCCGGCCTCGATCGGCACCAGTTGGCCCACCACGCCGAACAGCCCCAGCAGGCAGCCCAGGCCCATCACCAGGCCGTTGAGCCAGGAGTAGCCGATGCGGGCCCCCATGCCCTTCCAACCGGGGTGGCCGATGTAGATGGTGGTGGGGAAGCAGGAGCCCAGCAGGGCGGCCGCGACCGTGCCGATGCCGTTGATCAGCAGCGAGCTCTTCACCGGATAGGCATCGCCGGCTGCCTCGGCGCTTTCCAGGTTCTGCAGCGACCCCAGCAGGTTGAACAGACCCATCGGCACCGTCACCCCCAGCCAGGGCAGCAGGTCGTCACGGCCCTCCCAGAGGGCACCGAGGCGGGGGACGGGCAGGTGCAGTCCCACCTGGGCGATGTTGCTCTGCCATGTGGGGCCATCCAGCCGCAGCAGGCCCGTGACCGCGGCCAGGACGATGCCCACCAGCACCGCCAGAACGCCCCCCGGCAGCGGCAACCGGGCCTGGCCGAAGTAGGCCAGCAGGATCACCGCCAGCACCGCCAGCCCCACCACCGGCACGGCATAGGTGCGCAGCAGGAAACCCAGGCCGATGTAGCCCAGGGCGATGCCGGCCAGGGTGGAGAGCAGGGCCGCCCGGGGCAGCCAATGGCGCAGGGGGGCCACCAGGAAGGCGCCACCCGCCTCGATCAGCCCCGAGCCCAGGCAGGCCAGCAGGCCGGCACGCCAGGAGAGCTGGGCGGCCTCCAGTGGATCCAGACCCTGCCCCACGGCCGCCAGCTTCACCGGCAGCATCACCAGGAACACGTAGGCGAACAGGCTGACCGTGTTGATGCCATAGGGCAGGGCGGTGCGGTCGTCCCTGCCCTCGCGTCGCCCCAGCCGGTGCGCCTGCACGGCGTAGGCCAGGTTGCCCACCACCAGGCTGATGCCGGTGGCCGGCAGGATCGTGGCAAAGATCAGCTCATCGGGGTAGCCCAGCACGCCGCGGCACAGGCCCACGATCAGCAGGATCTGGATGAGGTTGTCGAGGCCCAGCCCGAGGAAGCCGTCCAGGTCGCCGCGCACCCACCAGCGGGGGGCCGGCTGCCGGCCGGGTGCGGTGAGCTCAGCCACGGGGCAGCTCCGCCGGCACCCGGTCTGGAAACAGCACCCCATCGAGGTGATCGCACTCGTGCTGCACCACCCGGGCATGGAAGCCCTCCACCTCCCGCTCGAAAGCCTGCCCCTGGCCGTCGAAGCCCCGATAGCGCAGGCGGCGCCAGCGGGGCACCCGGGCGCGCCAGAGCGGCACGCTCAGGCAGCCCTCCCAGGCGTCGTCGTCGATCGCCGCATCAAGGGGCGTGAGCACGGGATTGATCAGCACCGTCTCCGGGATGGGCGGCGCCTCCGGGTAGCGGGGGTTGTGGGTGATGCCGAAGATCACCACCCGCAGGGGCACGCCGATCTGGGGGGCCGCCAGGCCGGCGCCCGCGTTGGCGACCATGGTGTCGCGCAGGTCGTCGAGCAGGGCCGGCAGGGCGGGGTCGTCGAACCGTTCCACCGGCGCACTCACCTGGCGCAGGCGGGGATCTCCGATGGTGAGCACGTCACGGACGGCCATGGGAGCCTCAGGATCGGTCCCACTGTGCCGCCTTCCGGCCGCCCCGTCCGTTCCATCCGCAGATGATGCTGCGATCGGCGGATCCATGGCCGTGAGCTCCCTGCGGGTGGTCGTGCTCTGCTGCGATGGCCTCTACCAGCGGCATCTGATCCGCCGGGCGGCAGAGGCGTTCACCCTGGTGGGGGTGGTGCTGCAGGTGTCGCCGCCGGCCAGCCGCAGCACGCTCTCCCGGCTGGCGAAGTATCGCCGGCCCCTGCGGCGGCTGCGCCAGCTGGTCGCCCGGGTGCTGCAGGGCGGCCCCACGACCGCCGCGGCGCCGCCCTGCAGCGGCAGCTGTTCCACCGGGAGGGCGCCCCGCCCGAGCTGCCGCCCGATGTGCCGGTGCTGGTGACGTCGGCCATCAACGAGGAGCACACCACCGACTTCCTTCGCCAGGTCGCCCCCGACATCGTCCTGGTGAACGGCACCCAGCTGCTGCGGGCCCCCGTGCTGGAGCTGATCCCCACCATCCGCCACGGCCTGATCAACCTGCACACCGGGCTGTCGCCCTATTCCCGTGGCGCCAACTGCAACCTCTACATGCTGATGGAGGGGCTTCCGGAGCTGGTGGGGGTGACGGTGCACCACATCGACCCCGACATCGATAGCGGCGACATCATCCTGTCGGCCCACGTGCCGATGGAGCCCGACGACGACGTCGAGACCATTGAGGTGCGCAGCTTCCAGGTGGGCATCGAGCTGCTGATCGAGGCGGCCCGCCGGCTCGAGGCCGGAACCGCCCCACGGGTGCCCCAGTGGGAGAAGGGCAAGCTGTTCCTGCGGCGCACCGGCTACGTCTACGAGCCCTGGCAGCGGCTGCTGGCCAACCGCCGCATCGCCCGGGGCCTGGTGCGCGACTACCTGGCCGACCAGCTACGCCGCGACGGGGCCGTGCGGGTGGTGCGGGGGGAGCAGCCATGAGCCGGCTGGGGCGAGCGGCCAACCGGGCGGCGGACCTGCTGTTCCTGCCGCCGTTGGATCGCCTCTGGCTGCGCCGCCTGCGGGGCAAGGTGCTGTGTCTGCTTTATCACCGGGTGGACGAGCCGGGCCGGGAGCCCTTCCTCGACCGCTTCGGGGTACCGCCGATCCCCGCCGCCGCGCTGGCCGCGGAACTGGGCGTCCTGCGGCGCCACGGCGCCCGCTTCCTCACCTACGCCGATCTGCGGGCCGGCCGCTTCCCCAGCGGCTCCGAGATCGAAGTGTTCGTCAGCTTCGATGACGGCCTGCGCTGCAACTACGAGGAAAGGCTGGAGGTGCTGCAGGCGCTGGGTCTGCCCGCCGTGTTCTTTCAGTCGTCCGGGATGCTCGCCGGCGGGGAGCTGGTCTGGGAGCACGCCCTTTACTGGTATGGGGCCCACCCCACCCTGGCGCCCCGGCTGGAGGAGCTGGCCCGCCAGCGGCTGGAGCTGTCGGCCGATCTGGGGGGGCGGCCCTGATCGCCCGGCTGCGGGATGGCACCCCCGTGGCCCTGGTGCGGGAACTGCTTTCGGAGCTGGCGGAGCGCTGGGGCACGGCCGGCGAGCTGGCGGCGGCGGCCGATCGCCTCTACCCCAGCGAAGCCCAGCTGCGCCGGGCCCGGGATGCCGGCCACGAGATCGGCAGCCACGGCCACCACCACGATCCCCGCTGCAACATCAGCTCGGCGGAGTTCGAGCAGGAACTGGTCCGATCCAGCGCCGTCCTCGGCCGGATGCTGGGGCAGGCGCCCCGGTCGTTCTCCTATCCCTTCTACAGCCATCTGCCCGGCGACATGGAGATCTGCGGCCGCCACTTCCTCCAGGTGGCCACCGTCGATGGGGCCCTGCTCACCCCCGCCACCCCAGCCCTGGCCCTGCCCCGCTTCACCTGGCCGGGGCCCCATGCCAACCCCCTGCGCCGCCGCCGCTGGCTCTGGACCGGAACGCTGGCCTGGCCAGGGAGATAGGGTCTGAAGACCTTCCACGTTGCGATGGCCTGGCCCCTGGCCTTTTTCGACGGGGCCATCAGCACCACCAGCCTGGAGTCCCTGCTCCACCACTGGGGCTACTGGGTGGTGTTCGGCGCCATGCTGCTGGAGAACGCCGGCCTGCCCCTGCCCGGTGAGACCGTCACCCTGCTGGGGGGCTATGCCGCCGGCAGCGGCCATCTCAATGTCTTCGGCGTGATGGCGGCGGCGGCCGGCGGCGCGATCCTTGGTGACAACCTCGGCTACTGGGTGGGCCGACGCGCCGGCTGGGGCCTGGTGCTGCGGGTGGGACACCTGCTGCGGCGCTCCCCCGAGCAGATGGAGTCCCTGCGAACCAGCTTCCTGCGCCATGCCGGCAAGTCGGTGCTGATCGGCAGATTCGTGGCGGTGCTGCGGGTGCTGGCCGGCCCCCTGGCCGGGGCCGTGCACATGCCCTACCGCCGCTTCGTGCTGTTCAACTGCCTCGGAGCAGTGCTCTGGGCGGGAACGATGGTGAGCCTGGCCTGGCTGGGCGGGCGCTGGATCCCCTTCGAGCGCATGGTGAGGGGGGTGGTGCAGTTCGGCCTCGGGGCCCTGGTGCTGGTGGTGGTGCTGTTGGCGATTCCCTCGCTGATCTCCCGTTTCGAGGAGCGTCAGCTGGAAGATGGGGCCGAAGAGAACCCCCCCTGATGCGATATCTGCACTATCTGCTTGTCCCCCTGGCCTGCTGCGCCGGGGGACTGGCGATCGTGCTCGGGCTGCAGGGTCTGGAAGCGGCCTGGATCACCCTGGTGCTGCTGCTGCTGGAGATCTCCCTCTCCTTCGACAATGCGGTGGTGAACGCCCGGGTGCTCGACAGGTTGACGCCCGGCCAGCAGCGCTTCTTTCTCACCTGGGGGTTGGTGATTCCCGTCTTCGGCGTTCGCTTTGCGGGCCCCCTGGTGATGGTCTCCCTGGCCGGTGGTGTCGGCATGGGCACCGCCCTCGATGCGGCCCTGCACCACCCGGAGCGCTACCGGGAACTGCTGGAGCTGGCGGAACCCAGGATCCTCGCCTTCGGCGGACTGTTCCTGCTGATGGTGTTCCTGCGCTATTTCTTCGACGAAGCCAAGACCCTTCACTGGTTCCGCCCCCTGGAACGCCGACTCAGCGCCGCCGGACGGGTGGAGGCGCTGGAGGTGGCCCTTGCCCTGATCCTGCTGCTGCTGCTCGTTGCCGCCCTGCCGGAGAGCCTGCGGGCCGAGGTGATGATCAGCGGCGTGATCGGCCTGGTCCTGCAGCTGCTCAGCAGCTCGCTGGGACAGGCCTTTGGCAATGAGGAGCAGGCGGGGCTCCGGCTGGCGGCCGGTGGTGGGCTGGCCAGCCTGCTTTATCTGGAGCTCCTCGATGCCTCCTTCAGCCTGGATGGCACCATCGGGGCCTTCGCCATCACCCAGAACCTGGGCCTGATCCTCACCGGCCTGGGTCTCGGAGCCCTGTTCATCCGCTCCCTCACCCTGATGCTGAGTCGGGAGAAGGCACTCGATCAGCTGGTGTTCCTGGAGCATGGCGCCCATTACGCCATCGGCGCCCTTGGGGTTCTGATGCTGACCAGCATCGTGCTGGCCCAGCACGATCTCCATCTGCCTGAATGGGTCACGGGGCTGATCGGCATCGGCATGCTGATCCTTTCCCTGACCGATTCGCTTCGGCAACGGGGGCGCCTGCGGCCCACGCCCTGAACCCGACGTTGCCCGCAGGACCTACAGGCCGAAGTGACGACAGATCAGCCAGGGCACCACCAGGGCCAGGCCGATCGTGAGCGGTGCCCCATAGCGGGCCATGTCAAG
Source organism: Cyanobium sp. Cruz CV13-4-11 (assembly GCF_024346055.1). Lineage (GTDB taxonomy): Bacteria > Cyanobacteriota > Cyanobacteriia > PCC-6307 > Cyanobiaceae > Cyanobium. Next base: position 132,275 of record NZ_JAGQCH010000001.1, on the reverse strand, counting down.
GAAGCGATAGCGACCAGGGCCGAACACCATCAGGTTGGTCTGGTAGCCGATCGGGGTGAGGAAGCTCTGGCTGGCGGCGAAGGTGATCGCGAAGATGAAGGCCATCGGCGGCATCGCCAGCCCCTTGGCCAGTTCGGTGGCGATAGGAATCAGCAGCACCACGGTGGTGCCGTTGCTGAGGGCCTCGGTGAAGACCTGTCCCAGCACGAACACCACCAGCAGCACCCCATAGGCGGGCCAGCCCTTGAGGGAGTGCAGCAGATCGGTGGCCAGGGCCTCGGCCAGGCCGGTCTTCTGCATGGCCACGCTGAAGCAGGAGAGGGAGCCCAGCAGCAGGATCACGTCCCAGCGGATGGAGCGCAGCAATTCACCGGAGCGCAGGCAGCCCGTGGCCACCATGGCCACCATCGCCAGCAGCACCGAGGCCATCAACGGCAGGATCTTGAGCATCGGCAGCAGGATCATCAGTGCACCGATCACCAGGGCGACGCGCTTGCGATCGGTGGTCGGCAGGTCCTTCTCGAGCTCGTCGAGCACCACCAGGTCGTTGTTGGCCTGCAGGCCGCGAATGGCGTCCACCGGGGCCTGCAGCAACAGCACGTCGCCGGCCTGCAGCACCACGCGGCCCAGCAGCTCACGCAGCACCTGGTTGCCCCGCCGCACCGCCAGCAGGGTGGCGTTGTAGCGCTGGCGAAAGCGCATGTCCCGCACGCTCGCCCCGGCCAGGGTGGAACCGTTGGGCAGCAGCACTTCCACCACCCGCTGGGGGGAGGTGGTCTCGCCGGCCAGTTCGCGCAGATCCTCCTCCTGCCCGCCGATCGGGGCGAGGGTGACGGTGTGCTCCTGCTGGAGGCGCAGCAGGTTGTCGCGGTTGCAGCGCAGAAGCAGCCGGTCGCCCCCCTGCAGGGTCAGGTCGGCCAGGGGGGCGCTGAAGCTGTCCTGGCCGCGGTGGAGCTCCAGCACGTCAACGTCGAAGCGCCGCTGCAGGCGGCTGTTGTGCAGCGACTGGCCGATCAGCTCGGACTGCTCAGGGATCAGCACGTCGGTGAGGTAGCCGTCACGGGTGAGACCGCCGAGCAGGTCCCCATCCCCCTGGCCGCGGTCGGGGAGAAACCGGTCGGAGACGACCAGCATGTACAGCCCCCCCAGAAGCCACACGGGGATGCCGATGGCCGTGAAGCTGAACAGCTCCAGGGAACCGAAGCCCAGCTGGCGGCTCACATCACTGGCCAGCAGGTTGGTGGAGGTGCCGAGCAGGGAGATGGTGCCGCCCAGCACGGTGGCGAACGACAGGGGCAGCAGCACTTTCGAGGGGGAAACCCCACGCCGGTGGCACCAGCCCTCGATCACCGGCAGCAGGGTGGCCACGATCGGGGTGTTGGGGATGAAGCCCGAGATGGGGGCCACCACCCCCACCAGCAGGGCGATCATCCGTTTGGGGCTGCGGACCGCATCGGAACCGATCAGGGCCCGCAACCGATCCAGGCCGCCACTGCGGAACAGGCCGGCGGAAACGGCGAACAGGCCCATCAGGGTGATCAGGGCGGGGCTGCCGAAACCCTGCACCGCCTCATCCGGCTTGAGCACCTTGAAGCTGACCAACAGGGCCGCTGCCAGCAGACCGGTCACCTCCGGGGCGAGCCACCCGGTGACGAACAGGACCATCGCTCCCACAAACACCGCCAGGGTGATCAGCCCTTCCGGTGTGGCGGCGACCGTGAGGAACGCTTGCATCGGGCCGTTCAGAGGTAGAAGCCGACCGTAGTGACGACACGGGTGCCGCGCTCGCGCAGGGCCCGCCGCAGGCGGATCGTCGACTGGTTGTGGAGCAGATTCTCCCAGCGGTGGCGGGTGACGAACACCGGCAGCACCACCATGCAGAAGGAGAGGCGACCCTTGTGGTGCTCGCGCTCGAAGCGCCGCACGAAGTCGACCACCGGGTCCACCAAGGAGCGGTAGGGGGACTCCAGCACCTCCAGCGGAACGTCCGGCAGCTGCCGACTCCACTGCTCGCGGAACTTCTCGGCGCGGCCGTCGCCGAGATCCACATGCACGGCCACCAGGTCGCTGGCGTTGCTGCGGGCAAAGCAGAGGGCCTCGAAGCTGCCGCGGTGCAGCTGGCCCACTAGAACGACTGTTGGAGTGCCACCTCCGTTCGGAGGCGAAGGCGGCAGTTTCAGTCGGACGTCGGAGCCCATCCGCAGCCGCTTCGACACATGGTTGTAGTGGGTGCGAATGCGCAGGTACAGCATCACCAGCAGCGGAATCGCCACCACCACCACCCAGGCCCCATGGGTGAACTTGCTGATCAGAAGAATCACCGCCACCACGGCGGTGATCGCGGCGCCGATCCCGTTGATCAGCGCCCTGGAGCGCCAGCCCCGGTCCTGCAGCTTCCACCAGTGCACCACCATCCCGGCCTGGGAGAGGGTGAAACTGATGAACACGCCCACCGCATAGAGGGGGATCAGGCGGCTGACGCTGCCATCCACGATCACCAGCAGCAGGCCGGCCAGGGCGCTGAGGGCAAAGATGCCGTTGCTGAACACCAGCCGGTCGCCCAGGGAGCAGAGCTGGCGCGGCAGGAAGCCGTCCTGGGCCAGGAAAGCGGCCAGCCTGGGGAAATCCGCATAGGCGGTGTTGGCGGCCAGCAGCAGGATCAGCAGCGTCGCCAGCTGCAGCACGAACAGCAGCGGCCCATCGCCGAAGATCCGCTCCCCCAGCTGATAGAGAAGCGTGGGACCGTTCTCCTCCACCACCAGGCCGCCCTGCTGGGCCAGGGCGCTGATGCCGCTGAACATCAGGGCCAGCATCAGCACCATCACCCCGAGCACCCGACGGGCGTTGCGCCACTCCACCGGCTTGAAGGCGGCGACGCTGTCGCTGATCGCCTCGATGCCGGTGAGGGCGGCGCAGCCGGAACTGAAAGCCCGCATCAGCAGCAGGGGGCCAATGGCCTGCAGCCCCTGGGTGCCCTGGTGGGCCGCCGCCAGCAGCCGTTGCTGCTCCGCCAGAGGCAGGGGGGGGAGCTGGCCCAGCCCCGTCTTGATGAACCCGGCCACCAGCAGGGTGACGACGGCGCCCATGAACAGAAAGGTGGGCAAGCTCAGAAACCTGGCGCTGGAGCTCACCCCCCGCAGGTTGGCGAGCATCACCAGCAGCACCGCCAGCAGGCAGAGGGGCACCCGCGCCGGAGCCAGACCAGGGAAATAGGAGGTGAGGGCGGCGATACCGGCGGCCACGCTCACCGCCACCGTCAGCACGTAGTCGATCGAGAGAGAGGCACCCGCCACCAGGCCTGCCGTCTGGCCGAGGTTCTGCTGCGAGACCCGGTAGGAACCGCCACCGTGCGGATAGGCCTTGATCGTCTGCCGGTAGCTGCTGGCCACGATCAGCATCAGCCCCACAATCAGCACGGTGATCGGCAGGGTGAACGGCAGGGCCGCCGCACCACCCATCCCCAGCACCAGCACGATCTCCTGGGTGGCGTAGGCCACCGAGGAGAGGGCGTCGGAGCTGAGAATCGCCAGGGCCTCGGCGTTGCTGTAGCGCTCTTCGTGATGGGCGCTGGTGGGCAGGGGGGTGCCGATCAGCCGACGCCGCAGGTTGTCAAGGATGAGCATGCGACTTCAGCTCTTCCGCTGGATGAATTAGGACGCTAGGTCTGAATCCCTTCGTCACCACAACGTGGCAGGGGGACTTGAATGCCGTCTGGGCAACTGCGTGCCATGGCACAACCTTCGCTGCTCAGCACCCTCCTGATCCTGCTGATCGGCGTGCTGCTGGCCCGCCTCTCGGAAAGCTGGATGGCACGCCTGGCCGTGCCGGCGATCATTCTGGAGCTAGTCATGGGCTTCGTCCTGGGCAACACCGTGGTGCCGTTCGAGGCGATGGCGCCCCTGAGCGGCCTCACGGAGCTGGGGGTGCTCACCCTGTTCTTCCAGGTGGGCCTGGAAGTGCGCGGCGACCTGCTCAGCTCCCGCCGTGCCGCCATCCTGCGCACGGTGGCGCTGAGCTTCTGCACACCGCTGCTGGCGTTCTGGCCCCTCAGGAGTCTGTTCGACCTCTCCATTCCCACCACCCTCCTGTGCCTGGCGGTGCTGAGCGCCACCGGCACCGGTGTGACCCTGCGGGTCCTCGCCCAGCGGGGTGCCATCCAGACCCCCTCGGGTCGGATGCTGGTGGGCGTGTCGGTCCTCGATGATCTGCCGGCCATCGCCCTGCTGGCGATCGCCACCGCCAGCGCGGGCCTGCGGCTGGGAACCCACGGGATCGGCTGGGCCGGTCCGCTGCTGGGGGTGCTGCTGGCGGTGCTGAGCTGGCTGGCGGTGGCGCACTGGAGCCGGCATCACAGCCGCAGGCCCGCCAGTGCTCTGTCGATCCTGATGCTGCTGATCGGTTCGGCCTGGGTGGGCGAGGCCTGCGGCCTGACCAGCCTGCTGGGGGCCCTCTGGGGGGGGGTGCTGATGGCCCGGCTGGGGCCGGTGGAGGGGGAGGTTCAGCGGGTGCTGACCGTGCTCTCGGAGGTGTTCCTGCCGCTGTATTTCATCAGTGTGGGGATGCGCATCAGCGCCGGCACCCTGCTGCAGCCGGCGGCCTGGAGCCTGGCGGCGGCCCTGATCGTGATGGCCGTGCTCAGCAAGCTGGCCTGCGGCCTGGGCATCGACCGCAACGACAGGCGGGAGGGCGTCGACCGCTGGCTGGTGGTGTTCGGCCTGATCCCCCGCGGCCTGCCGGGGCTGGTCTTTGCGACAACAGCACTGAACCAGGGCCTGATCGATGCGGTGCAGTTCTCCTCCCTTGTGCTGATGGTGACGCTCACCACCGTGGTGGGCCTGCTGCTGCTGGAGCGGCGGCTCAAACGCCTCGAGGCTGTTCCGCAAGAGGTGCACGAGGCTTGACCGGAACCGCCGCATCCTGTGACTAATGTTTGAGCGATTCGTGAACCGCTGCGTTGAACTCAGCCACCACCGTGAGCCCCTGGCACGCCCTGGCACCTGAGGAGTGCCTCAAGGGTCTGGAGGCCAGCGCCGACGGCCTGAGCACGGCCCAGTGCGCCGAACGGCTGGCCAGGGTGGGGCTGAACCGGCTGGAACTCAAGGCCGGACGCAGCAACCTGCGCATCCTCTGGGATCAGTTCAGCAACGTGATGCTGATCATGCTGCTGGCCGTGGCGGCGGTCTCGGCCGGTGTGGCCTATGCCGCCCAGCGGTTCCCCAAGGATGCGATCGCCATCGTGCTGATCGTGGGCCTCAATGCCCTGCTCGGCTATCTGCAGGAAAGCCGAGCCCAGCAGGCGCTTCAAGCCCTGCGCGACATGGCCCAGCCCCTGGTGACCGTGCGTCGCGATGGCATCTGGGAACGGCTGCCCAGCGAGCAGCTGGTGCCCGGGGACCTGATCCGGGTGGAAGCCGGCGACCGGGTACCGGCCGATGCCCGCCTGCTGGAGGTGGCCGAGCTGGGCCTGCGGGAGGCGGCCCTCACCGGCGAGGCCGAAGCGGTGAACAAGCTGGCCGTCCTGGTGCTCGAACCCACCACGCCCGTCCTGGAGCGCCAGAACTGCCTGTTCCAGGGCACTGAGGTGGTGCGCGGCCGCGGTCTGGCGGTGGTCAGCGCCACGGGCATGCAGACCGAACTGGGCAAGATCGCCGAGATGATCAACACGGCGGGTGGGGAGACCACACCGCTGCAGGAACGGCTCGATGGTCTGGCCAACGTGCTGGTCGGCTCCGCCCTGGCCCTGGTGGCCGTGGTGGTGCTGCTGGGCTGGCTGATGGGCCAGAAGCTGCTCGATCTGCTGGAAGTGGCCCTGTCGATGGCGGTGGCGATCGTGCCGGAAGGACTGCCGGCGGTGATCACCGTCACCCTGGCCATCGGCACCCAGCGCATGGTGCAACGCGCCGCCCTGATCCGCCGCCTACCGGCGGTGGAGGCCCTGGGTTCGGTCACGGTGATCTGCACCGACAAGACCGGCACCCTCACCCTCAACCGCCAGGTGGTGCAGGAGCTGCGCAGCGGCACCACGGCGCTGGCGGTGAGCGGCAACGGCTACGAGCCCCACGGCGCCTTCCACGCCACCGAACTCACCCCCCCCGCCGGTGGGGCTGCCGGTCTGGCCCCGGGCAGCCGGAATCTGCTGCTCCAGGCCGGTGTCCTCTGCAGCGACGCCGAACTCAAACAGGAACCCGATGGTCGCTGGGAAATCCTCGGCGATCCCACCGAAGGGGCCCTGGTGGTGGCGGCCGCGAAGGCCGACCTGGATGGTTTCGCCCTGCGCAGCCACTTCAAGCGGGACGCCGAGATCCCCTTCAGCTCCGAGCGCCAGCTGATGGCCGTCTGGGTGAACGACCCCGACGGCAGCCTGCAGGCCCCCCTCGGGGACACGGCGGCCGGCTCCACCACTTTGATGATCAGCAAGGGGGCCCCCGAGGTGATTCTCGGCACCTGTGACCGCTGGCTCGACGCCTCCGGTGTGGCGGCCCTCAGCGAGGACCAGCGCCAGTGGTGGCTGGAGCAGGCCAGGGATCTGGCCGCCTCCGGCCTGCGGGTACTCGCCTTCGCCTGCGCCCCCCACCACCCCAGCCCCGAGCACGAACTGGAGCACCAGGTGCTGCTGGGGCTGATGGCCCAGCTCGATCCCGCCCGTCCCGAGGTGGCCGAGGCGGTGGCGCGCTGCCGGGAGGCCGGCATCCGCCCGGTGATGATCACCGGCGACCACCCCCTCACAGCCCGGGCCATCGGCGTCAACATCGGCCTGGTGGACCCCGGCGCCGAGGTGGTTCTGGGCCGGCAGCTGGAGGAGGCTGATTCCGAGGCCCTGGCCGCGATCGTCGCCCGCTGCAACGTCTTTGCCCGGGTGCCGCCCGAGCAGAAACTGCGCATCGTCAAGGCCTTCCAGGGCCTTGGTCAAGTGGTGGCCATGACCGGCGACGGCGTCAACGACGCCCCGGCCCTGAAGCAGGCCCACATCGGGGTGGCCATGGGCATCACCGGCACCGAGGTCAGCAAGGAGGCCTCCGACATGGTGCTGCTCGACGACAACTTCGCCACGATCGTCAACGCCGTGGAGCAGGGCCGGCTGGTGTATGCCAACATCCGCCGCTTCATCAAGTACATCCTCGGCAGCAACGTGGGTGAACTGATCACGATTGCCTCCGCCCCCCTGCTGGGGCTGGTGGGGGTGCCGATGACCCCCCTCCAGATCCTCTGGATGAACCTGGTGACCGACGGGGTTCCCGCCCTGGCCCTGGCCCTGGAGCCCGGGGAGGCCGGCCTGATGCAACGCCCCCCCGCCGAGCCGGGTGAATCGATCTTCGCCAGGGGCATCGGCAGCTACATCCTGCGCATCGGCGTGGTGTTCGCCGTCATCACGATCACGATGATGGTGCTGGCCTCCAGGGCCGGTGCTCCCTGGAAGACGATGGTGTTCACGATGCTGTGCCTGGCCCAGATGGGCCATGCCCTGGCGGCGCGCAGCGACCGTCCCCTGGTGCAGGTGAATCCCTTCACCAACCCCTGGCTGCTGGGAGCGGTGGTGTTCACCACCCTGCTGCAGTTGTCGCTGCTCTATGTGCCGGTGCTGGCGAAGTTCTTCGGCACCGTTCCCCTCTCGGCCCGTGATCTGGGCATCTGCGTGGGCTTCAGTCTGTTGTTCTTCCTCTACCTGGAACTGGAGAAGGTGTGGCGGATCTGGCGCCGTCGTCGCAGTGCCAACGCCTGAGCCCCGCACCGACCCCGGCCGACTGATCACGAGTGCTTGGTGAACCCATAGGTCTTTCCTTCCTGGAAAGGCCTCTGCTCGTCGCCTGGGATCTTAGTGTTCGCCACCACGCGGGCCATCTCCGGTCCCGATCGTTCTCCCGCCATGACCCTGTTCTTCGCCCAGACGGCCTGGCTGGTTCCGCTGTATCCGCTGCTGGCGTCCCTGCTGTCGCTGCTGTGGTCTCCGGGGCTGATCTCACGCACGGGCCCCCGCCCCTGCGGCTATCTCAACCTCACCCTGGTGAGCGTGGCGTTCGTCCATAGCGCCGCCGCCCTGATAGCCCTCCATTCCAATTCCGCCGCCGGTGCCGCTGCCCTCTACAAGCCCCTCACCTTCGGCTGGACCTGGCTGGAGACCGCCGGGCTCAAGGTGGGCTTCGACGGCCTGATCACCGAGCCGGCCCTGATCGCGATGACGGTGATCACCGGCCTGCATGTGCTGGTGCAGATCTACGCCATCGGCTATCTGGAGATGGACTGGGGCTGGCCCCGCTTCTTCGGGTCCCTGAGCTTCTTCGAAGCCGGTCTGTGCGCCCTGGTGCTCACGGATTCTCTGTTCTTCAGCTACGTGATTCTCGAGCTGCTCACCCTCGGCACCTATCTGATCGTGGGCACCTGGTACAACCAGCCCCTGGTGGTGAAGGGCGCGAGGGATGCCTTCCTCACCAAGCGGATCGGCGACCTGATCCTGCTGGCGGGCCTGATAGCCCTGCTGCCGATCACCGGCACCTGGAACTTCCATGGGCTGCAGGCCTGGGCCGCCGATCAGGTCAACAACGGCAACCCCCTTCCCCAGGTTCTGCCGTTGATCCTGCTGGCCTTGATCGCCGGGCCGATGGGCAAGTGCGCCCAGATCCCCCTGCACCTGTGGCTCGATGAGGCCATGGAGAGCCCCTTGCCCTCCACCGTGCTTCGTAACTCGGTGGTGGTGGTGGGCGGCGCCTGGGTGCTGCTGCGGCTCGAGCCCCTGATCGAACTCAGCCCCCTGGTGCAGACCGTGCTCGTGATCGTGGGCGGAACCACTGCCCTGGTGGCCTCCCTGATCGCCCTCGCCCAGATCGATGTGAAGCGCGCCCTCTCCTTCCTGGTGAGCAGCTGGCTCGGCCTGCTGTTCGTGGCGGTGGGTCTGGGTGGCATCAGCGTGGCCGATCACCTGATGCTGGTGTACCCCCTGCCAATGGCGCTGATGTTGATGGTGATCGGCGCCATCGTGATCACCAACGTCACCCAGGACCTCACCCAGCTTGGGGGCCTGTGGAGCAAGCGTCCGCTGATGGGCCTGGCCTTCCTCACAGGCGCCGCTGGCCTGATGGCCTTGCCGCCGTTCGGTGGCTTCGCCGCCCTGCGCGAGCTCATGGAGCTCACGGCCGAGAGCTCCCATCCGGTGCTGCTCGGTTGCCTGGTGCTGTTCACCAATGCCCTGATCAGCGCCGGCCTGATCCGGGTGTTCGGTCTGATCTGGGGCGGGCGTCCGTCGGTGTTCACCACCCGCTCCGCGGAGGTGCTGTGGCTGATGGCCCTGCCCACCTTGGTGCTCATGGGTCTGGTGCTTCACCTGCCGCAGCTGATGGTGATCAACGGCGTCTTCGCCCTGTCCCCCCTTCCGGGCTGGGGTCCGCTGGCGGTGCCCCTGCTGATCTCCACCCTCGTGGGCGGCGGCCTCTCGGCGGCGTTCTACCTGCGGCCCCACCCCCTGGCCCACCTGCCCGCTGCCCTCGGCGGCCTGCAGGACTGGCTGGCCCACGACATGCAGACCGAGAGCTTCTACCACCGCACCGTCGTGTGGCTGGTGGTGGCCCTGGCCCGGCTCAGCGCCTGGTCGGATGACCGGCTGATCGAGGGCTTCAGCGGAGCCTCCGGCAGCGCCGCCCTCGAGGGAGCCCGCCGCCTCAGCTTCACCACCTCCGGCCGCACCCAGGCCTATGCCCTCACCCTCGTTCTCGGGGTGCTGCTGATGGCCGCCTGGCTGCTGGCCTCCGCGCCTTCCGTTCCGTCCGAACTCGTTCGCCCGTTCCGCTGATGGGATCGTCCTCACTCCTGCTTCTCCTGGCGGCACCCCTGGCCGGCACCCTGCTGCTGCCCCTGCTGCCGGCAACCGTTCCTTCCGTTCGGGTCCGCGGCATCGCGGCCCTGTTCGGCGCCCTTCAGTTCCTGGTGGGCCTGCTCTGTTGGCAGCACCCCCCCGCCGACCTGCAGCTCTCCTGGCTGCCGAAACTCGGGCTCAGGCTCGATCTCGGTCTCGACGGGCTCTCGCTGCCGCTGGTGCTGCTCACCGCGCTGATCACCTCCCTTTCGATCCTCTCGGCAGCGGCGGACCAGTCCCGGCCGCGGCTGTTCTTCTCCCTGATGCTGGCCACCAACCTTGGTGTCGTCGCGGGTTTGCTGGCCCGCAACGCCCTGCTGTTCGTTCTGGCCTTCGAGCTGGTGCTGATCCCCATCACCCTGCTGTTGGCGATCTGGGGCGGCGAGAAACGGGCCGGGGCCGCGGTGCGTTTCCTTCTCTATGGCGCCGTCTCCGGCCTGGCCCTGCTGGCGGCCGTGCTGGCCTTCGCCTGGTTCAATCCCGCCGGTCCGCTCTTCGCTTTCGAGGATCTTCGCCAGGCCCAGTTCTCCCCCACGGCCCAACGCTGGATCCTGGCCCTGCTGCTGCTCTCCTTCGGCCTGAAGCTTCCCGTCTTTCCCCTGCACGGCTGGCAGCCCTTCACCTACGGCCAGGCCCCCACCCCGGTGGTGATGCTGCTGGCGGGCTCCGTCTCCAAGCTGGGCGCCTACGGCCTGCTGCGCTTCGGCGTTGGCTTCCTTCCGGACACCTGGGCCGCCTGGTCGCCGTGGATCGCCGCCGCCGGTGCCATCAGCGCGGTGTACGGCGCCCTCAACGCCATCGCCCAGAGCGACATCCGCCGCCTGATGGCCTACAGCTCCCTCGGGCATATGGGCCTGCTGGTGCTGGGGCTCTCGGCCGCCACCCCCCTGAGCCTGCAGGGGGCGGTGGCCCAGATGCTGGCCCACGGAATGATCGTGGCCCTGCTGTTCGCCTGCGTGGGGCTGATCGAGCGCAAGACCGGCACCACCTCCATTCCGGAGCTCTCGGGCTTGATGAATCCGCTGCGCGGACTGCCGTTCACCATGGGCATGCTGCTGCTGGCCATGATGGCGGCCGCCGGCATCCCCGGCCTGGCTGGCTTCCCGGCCGAGCTGCTGGTGTTCGAGGGCAGCTGGACCACCTTCCCCCGCGCCACCCTGGTCAGCCTGATCGCCTCGGGCTTCACTGCCGTCTACGCCGTCCGCCTGTTCAACAGGGTGGGCTTCGGCCGCCTCGACAACGAGCGGGCCGACTGGTCCTCCACCTGCTGGAGCGAGCGGGCGCCGGCCATGGCCCTCACCGTGCTCGTGATCGCAGCGGGCCTCTGGCCTACGGCCCTCACGGGCTGGAGTGAGACGGAATCCACGGCTCTGGCCCTGCGCACCCAGCCGTTCCTGAGCAGCTCCCCCCTCGTCGCCGTCACCCTCCCTTCAGCCTCGGAGCTGCGCACGTCATGACCCCCCCCACCGCCACAGCCCCCGAGCCCGTCACCGCTCCCCTGATCCCGCCCTCCACCCATCGCTATGCCGATGTGATCCACCGGCTGGAGGCCGGCGGCTCGATGCTGCCGGACACGCCGGAGAACCTGATGCAGATCATCGGCATCTACAAGGCCTATGCCGTGCCGATGGACTTCTACTGGCGCGACCTGCTCTACATCGCCGAGCAGGTGTTTCTCGATCCCCTGCCGGCCTTCAAGTACTTCATCAGTCAGGAGTACCTCGATCTCCCCAATTCCTACGCCGGCGATCAATCGAAGCTGCGGATCTGGCGTGGTGGCGAGAAGGCCCACCCCGAATTGCTGGAGTTCATGGCCAAGGGGGAGGCCGGCAAGATGCCGAAGCTGCTCCATCACCTCTGGCATGACCGGATCAACATGGAGTTCGCCGAGGCCTGCATGGAAGCCATGCTCTGGCATCAGGGCATGGGCGGTCGCTTCTACGACTATCTCGCCAGTGATGCTTACCGGGCCAACGCCGATCGCGCCATCAAGGCCTACTTCCGCGGCAATCCACTGATGCTCGGCCTCTATCGCCTGTTCCCTGAGATGTTCATGGAGCAGGTGAAGAAGATGAGCTACTACGCCAACCTCGGCCTGTTCTGGGAGGTGATGGCGCCGGTGTTCTTCGAGATGAGCGACATCTACGACGAGGGAGGTTTCAAGGGTGTTCCCGACGCCATGAACTTCCTGGTCAACGGCATCTTCGCCGTGGCGGGCCGCCCGATCTACCATCATGTGTTCATCGGCGGGGAATGCTTTGAGATCATCCCCAAGAGCGAAGGCTTCACCTGGCTTTACGAAGCGGCTTTGCCCTACGTGGAGGCGGTGTTCTATCGCACGGCGCCATTTCGGGGCACCAAGAGCTACAACGCCCAGGCCGGTCAGGTGCCTGCCGATCAGGCCGATTTCCACTACGGCATCCTTTACGCCGACGTGTTCCCCGTGGGCTCGGCCGGCATCCCTCCCACCCTGCTGATGCAGGACATGCTGCATTTCCTGCCGCCCTATCTGGTGGAGCTCTACAAGAATCACAAGCGCGGTGAGGAGGATCAGCTGATCCAGCTGGGCATCACCTTCCAGCGCTCGATGTACAACGTCACCTCGGCGGTGATCCAGGCCCTGCGCTGCGCCCTGCTCTATCCCCTCGATGACACCGATCCCGAACACCTGATGGCCAACCGGCGTTTCTTCGAGGCCCAGATGGACCGCTTCCTCAGACCCGAGGCCCGCCTTCCCCAGATCCAGACCCCGGACTACCGCTAGGAGATCCCCATGGCCAACATCATCGAGACCGCCAAGGGCGCCGGCGTCTTCGGCACCCTGCTCACCGCCGTCGAGGTGGCCGGGCTCACGGGTGCCCTGGAAAGCCCCGGCCCCTTCACCGTCTTCGCCCCGGTCGACGACGCCTTCGCGGCCCTTCCCCCCGGCACGGTCCAGACCCTGGTGGACAACTTGCCCCAGCTGGCCCGGATCCTCAAATTCCATGTGCTTTCCGGGGCCTACCGGCGGGAGGAACTGGTGACCCAGCCGGAATGGGAGAGCCTGGAGGGGGCACCGGTGGCGATCCGGCGGGCGGAGCCCTTCGAGGTCAAGAACGCCACCGTTGTGTCCGCCGACATCGTCTGCGACAACGGCATCGTGCATGTGATCGACAGGGTGATCCTGCCGGGATGAGTAGAGCGGGCCTGCTGGGGCTGGCGCTGGTCGGTGCCCTGGTGGGCTGCGCCGCCGGCAACGGGGACCCCGGCAGCCCCACCATGGCCAAGATCCGTGAACGGGGACGGCTGGTCTGCGCCGTGGATGGGGCCGTTCCTGGATTCAGCACGGTGGGCCCCGGCGGCGCCTTCGTGGGCATCGACGCCGACTTCTGCCGGGCGGTGGCTGCCGCGGTGCTCGGGGACCCCACCAAGGTGGAGTTCCGGCCGGTGACGGCAGGCGAGCGCTTCGTGGCCCTCAGCAGTGGCGAGGTGGACCTGCTCTCGATCAGCTCCACCCACACCCTCAGCCGCGACGCCCCAGGCGGCAATGCCCTCAGCTTCGGGCCCGTTTTCTTCTATGACGGCCAGGGGGTGATGGTGCCCGCGGCCAGCGGCATCCGCCGCCTGCAGGATCTGGCCGGCAAACCGATCTGCGTCGAGAGCGGCACCAACACCGAGCTCAACCTGGCCGATCGCATGCGGGAGCTGGGGATCACCTACCAGCCGCTGCGGTTCCAGTCGGGCGAGCAGGCCTATCCGGCCTACGAGCAGGGGCGCTGCGCCGCCATCACCAGCGACAGCTCCCTGCTGGCGGCCAAGCGCAGCGGCTTCAAGGAGCCGGCGGCCCATGGGCTGCTCCCCGAGCTGCTCAGCAAGGAGCCCAGCGCCAAGGTGACGGTGCAGGCGGATCCGGCCTGGGCCGATGCGGTGCGCTGGGTCACCCACACCCTGGTCCAGTCGGAGGAGAGCGGCCTCACCCAGGCCAACGTGGAGGCCCGGCGGGCCGCCGCCAAGAAGGACACCAGCCAGGCGGAGCAACGCCGCTTCCTGGGAATCGAGGGGGATTTCGGCCGCCAGCTGGGCCTGCCCGCCGACTTCACGGTGCAGGTGGTGAAGGCGGTGGGCAACTACGGCGAGCTGTTCGAGCGGCACCTGGGCAGCGCCACGCCCTTGGGCCTGGAGCGGGGTCTCAACCGGCTCTGGAGCCGCGGCGGCCTGCACATCGCCCCGCCCTTCCGCTGAGGAGGTTCCGGGCGGCCTACCTGCGCCGGCCCGCACCTGCAACAATGCGGCCACTCAAGGAAGCAAGCATGCTCTGGTACCGGACCCTCTCCCTCGGGGCCTCCCTCCTGGCCGCCGGCCTGCTCGCCGGATGCGCCGGCGATGGTGGCGGTGTGCAGAGCCAGAAGCTCTCCACGATCACCGGGCGGGGCAAGCTGATCTGCGGCGTGGAGGGCAAGCTGCCCGGCTTCAGCTTCGTGGGCCCCGACGGCAAGTACCTGGGCCTCGACGTGGACGTCTGCAAGGCGGTGGCCGCTGCGGTACTGGGGGACCCGGCCAAGGTGGAGTATCGCGACCTGAACTCCAGCGAGCGCTTCGCCGCCCTGGCCAGCGGCGAGGTGGATCTGCTGTCGCGCAACACCACCATGACCCTCAGCCGCGACGCGGCCGGCGGCAATGGCCTCAGCTTCGCCCCCACCACCTTCTATGACGGCCAGGGCGTGCTGGTGCCCGTGGCCAGCGGCATCAAGGACCTCAAGGGCCTCGCCGGCAAGCCGATCTGCGTCGAGAGCGGCACCACCACCGAGCTCAACCTGGCCGACCGGATGCGGGAGCAGAACATCCCCTACACGCCGCTGAAGTTCCAGACCAGCGACCAGACCTTTGCCGCCTATCTCGGCGACCGCTGCGTGGCCGTCACCAGCGACCGCTCCCAGCTGGCGGGCAAGCGCACCAGCTTCCCCAACCCGGATGCCCACACCCTGCTGCCCGTGGTGATGAGCAAGGAGCCCCTCACCCCCGCCACCACCAACGGCGATCCCGCCTGGGCCGATGCGGTGCGCTGGATCGTCTACGGCCTGATGCAGGCCGAAGAGAGCGGCATCACCCAGGCCAACGTGGACGCCAAGCTGGCCGAGGCCAAGGACAACACCAACCAGGCCGACCTGCGCCGCTTCCTTGGCGTCGAGGGTGATTTCGGCAAGCTGCTCGGTCTGCCGCCCGACTTCGTGGTCAAGGCGGTGAAGGCCGTGGGCAACTACGGCGAGATCTTCGACCGCAACGTGGGTCCAGCCTCGGCGCTCAAGCTCGACCGGGGCCTCAACCGCCAGTGGAAGGACGGCGGCCTGATCTACTCGCCTCCCTTCCGTTGATGGCGCCGGTCCCCCCCGCCGACCCGACCCCTTCGCCACTGTCTGCCCCCAAACGGCCTGCCCCCAAGCCGCCCTGGTGGCGCGACCGTCGCATCGTGCCCTGGGTGGTGCAGGCCGTGGTGGGTCTGCTGGTGCTGCTGCTGATCGCCTTCCTGCTGGGCAATCTGATCCGCAACCTGACGGCGGCCGGCCTGCTGCTGAGCTGGCGCTGGCTGCAGCAGCCCGCCGGCTTCGACATCTCGGAATCGGTGATTCCCTTCAATGCCCAGCTGCCCTACTGGCGCGCCCTGGCGGCCGGTCTGGTCAACACGATCCGGGCGGTGCTGGTGGGTCTGGTGGGGGCCACCCTGCTGGGCACCCTGGTGGGAATGGCCTCCTTCAGCCACAACGGCCTGCTGCGGCGGCTGGCTCGGGTCTACGTGGAGGTGGTGCGCAACATCCCGCTGCTGCTGCAGCTGGTGTTCTGGTACTTCGTGGTGTTTCTCACCCTGCCCAACGGCCTGGCGGCGATCCAGCTCCCCGGCGTGGTGCTGGCCAAATCGGGCCTGTACATCGCCGGGTTCGGCGAGGGACTGCGCTGGATGGGCCCCACCCTGGTGAACGGGGTCTGGCAGGCACCGGTGCGTCTGAGCGTCGAGTTCGGCGCCCTGCTCACCGGCCTGATCGTTTATTCGGGGGCCTTCATCGCCGAGGTGGTGCGGGGCGGCATCGCCGCCGTTCCCAAGGGGCAGTGGGAGGCGGCCTCTTCCCTGGGGCTGAGCTGGTTCGCCACCCTGCGCCGCATCGTGCTGCCGCAGTCGCTGCGGGTGATCGTGCCGGGTCTGAACACCCAGTACATCTCCCTGGCCAAGAACTCCTCTCTGGCCGTTGCCGTGGGCTACACCGACCTCTATTCCGTGGCCGAAACCACGCTCAACCAGACCGGACGGGCGGTGGAGGTGATTCTGGTGCTCCTGGCGGCCTACCTCACCCTCGACCTGCTGATTTCGGCCCTGATGAACGGTCTCAACCACCTGGTCCAGATCCGGGAGCGCTGAGATGAACTCCCTGCTGCGGCGGCTGCGCGCCGAACTCTTCGCCACCCGCACCGACACGGTGCTGAGTCTGGCCCTGATCACGATGCTCAGCCTGGGGGCCTTCGGCGTCCTGCGCTGGGCCCTCACCCAGGCCCAGTGGACCGTGGTAAAGGTCAACAGCACCCTGTTCGCCGTGGGCCGCTACCCGGTGGAGCAGCAGTGGCGCCTCTGGCTGCTCACCGCCCTGCTGGTGGCAGCCAGCGGCGCCACCTGGGGCCTGCTGCGGGCCCACCCCCGCCCCGACCGCACCGGCGTGCTCTGGCCGCGCAACGACCGGCTCGCCGTGGGCCTGCTCGGGCTGATCGCCCTGGCCGTGCCCTGGGCCCTGGAACTGAGCCTGGCCATTGCCAGCCGCTGGTGGGGGCTCGCCGTGCTGCTGGTTCTCTGCCGCTGGCTGGCCGGCCGTTTCGGGCCCGGGCTCTCTCCCACCGGCAGGCGGCTCGCCGCCCTGGTGTGGCCGCTGCTCTACCTGGTGGGGATGGTGCTGATCAGCGGCGGCCTGGGCCTGGTCAGCGTCTCCCCTTCGGAATGGGGCGGACTGATGCTCACCCTGCTGGCCTCCAGCTTCGCGATCCTGCTGTGCTTCCCGATCGGGGTGCTGCTGGCCCTCGGGCGCCGCAGCGACCTGCCGCTGCTGCGCTGGGGTTCGGTGCTCTACATCGAGTTCATCCGCGGCGCGCCGTTGATCACCCTGCTGTTCCTGGGCCAGAACATCCTCGGTTTCCTGCTGCCCGGCGGCCTGGCGCCCGACCGGGTCTGGCGGGCGGCCTGGGTGCTCACCTTCTTCGCCGCGGCCTACCTGGCCGAGGCGGTGCGCTCCGGTCTGGCGGCCGTGCCCCGGGGCCAGCTGGAGGCCGCCCGCTCCCTGGGTCTGTCCTATCCGAAGGCGCTTCAGCACGTGGTGCTTCCCCAGGCCCTGCGGGTGGCCCTGCCGGCGATGGTGGGCCAGTTCATCTCGCTCCTGCAGGACACCACCCTGCTGTCGCTGATCGGACTGCTCGAACTGCTCGGCACGGCCCGCACCGTGATGGCCAACCCGGCTTTCCTGGGGCGGAACGGTGAGGTGTACCTCACCCTGGCGGTGCTGTTCTGGGGTTGCTGTGCCGCCCTCGGACTGGGCAGCCGGGCCCTGGAGCGGCGCCTTGATCCCCACGCGGTGCCTTCCGCCACCTGATTCGCGTTCCCCATTCCCACCTCCCCAGCTCCGATCCCGCTGCCCGCCCCATGAGCCAACCCAGTAACGAACTGATGATCGAGGCGCGGGGCGTCGAGAAGTGGTACCCCAACGGATTCCAGGCGTTGCGCGGCGCCAGCCTGACGGTGCGGCGCGGCGAGGTGGTGGTGATCATGGGCCCCTCGGGCTCGGGCAAGAGCACCTTCATCCGCACCTTCAATGCCCTGGAGGATTTCCAGAAGGGCAGCATCACCGTCGACGGCATCGTGCTCTCCGACGACCTGCGCAACATCGACGCCGTCCGCCGGGAGGTGGGGATGGTGTTCCAGCAGTTCAACCTGTTTCCCCACCTCTCGGTGCTCGACAACCTCACCCTGGCCCCGGTGCTCGTCCGCAAGCGCCCGAAGGCCGAGGTGGAGCAGCAGGCCTGGGCCCTGCTGGAGCGGGTGGGCATCGCCGAACAGGCGGGCAAGTTTCCCGGCCAGCTCTCGGGGGGCCAGCAGCAGCGGGTGGCGATCGCCCGGGCCCTCTGCATGGAGCCCCGCATCCTGCTGTTCGATGAACCCACCAGCGCCCTCGACCCGGAGATGGTGCGGGAGGTGCTGGAGGTGATGCAGAACCTCGCCGCCGACGACATCACCATGGTGGTGGTGACCCACGAGGTGAAGTTCGCCCGCCATGTGGCCCACCGGGTGGTGCTGATGGCAGAAGGCGAAGTGGTGGAGGAGGCCGAACCGGAGGTGTTCTTCACCAACCCCAGCCACCAGCGCACCCGTCGTTTCCTGGATCAGATCCTCTGAGGGAGGCTGCCACCGGGGGCCGCGACGCGGGAGCCGCTAGCCCCTGGTCGCCCAGTCGGCGGCATTCAGCTCCGGAAACAGACCGTCCTCCCGCTGCACCCCCACCAGCCATTCCCGGGACAGGTCGGTGCCGTGCTCGAGGGCATCGATCAGGCGCCAGAAACGGTCGAGATGGCGGTGGATGCGCTCGCGGGCCAGGCCGGTGGTGGTGCCGGCCCGCAGGATGAAGCTCCAGTCGGAGCTCTGGGCCAGCAGCAGTTCGCGCCCCGCCTGGGTCAGCAGGGCGCGCTGGTCGGTGCTGCCCACACCCCGGTTGACCCGTTGCACCATGGCGCGGGAGGCCCGCTGCCACTCGGCCACGACCCAGGCATTGGTGTCGTTCAGCCAGTAGTCGTGGTAGCCCCCCTGGCCCCAGCTGGAGGGGGCCGGCCGGCAGACCTGCAGTGCCCGGTTCTGGCTGAGCACGTCGCGCAGGTGGGTGAAGCCCACATCCATCGCCGGGCCCTGGCGGAACAGCTCGGCCAGGAACTGGGGCCCTTCGAACCACCAGTGGCCGAACAGTTCGGCATCGAAGGGCGCCACCAGCAGCGGTGGCGGCTCGATCGTGGCGGCCAGGTGGGCCATCTGCTGGCAGCGACCGCGAAGAAACGCCGCCGCATGCTCCTTCACCTTCTCCGAGGCCCGCTCCGGGTCGTAGGGCTGCTTCATTTCCAGGGGACAGCCCTGGGCGCTGACCCGATGCAACTTGAGGCCCAGGGGGCGCCGGTCGCGGATGCCGAGGGCGCCCAGCGCCTCTTGGGGCAGGTCCCAGCCCAGGTCGCGGTGGAACTCCCGGTAGGCCCCGTCGCCCGGGTAGCCCTGGCTGGCACTCCACACCGGCAGGGTGGATTCGCTGTCACGGGCGAAGAAAGCCACCCCGGCGGTGGAACAGATCGGGGCATAGACCCCGTAACGGGGCCTTGGCAGGCCATGGAGCAGGCCGTGGCCGTCGAGCAGGGAGTAGCGCAGGCCGCACTCAGCCAGGAGCCGGTCGAGATCCTCGTAATAGGCGCATTCCGGCAGCCAGATCCCCAGGGGGCGCACACCGAGCAGCCGCTGGTGCTCCCGCACGGCGGTGAGCAACTGGGCCCGCACCGCCTCGGGCGAATCCCGCAGCAGGGGCAGGTAGCCGTGGGTGGCGCCGCAGGTGATCAGGTCGAGAACCCCCTGCTCCTGCAGGCGCCGGAACCCGGGCAGCAGGCTCCCCCCCAGCTGCCGCCACTGGGCCTCGATGGCCGCGAGCGTGGACTGGAGCTGGCGCGCCGGCAGCTCCAGCTGCGGATCCACCTGGTCGAGCAGGGTGCGGCGCAGGGCCAGCCAGGCCGGGAAACGGCTGTTCAGGGCCCTGTCGCTCAGCAGCGACAACAGGGTGGGGGAGAGGCCGAGGGTGAGTTTCGGCCGTTGCTCCGGGTCGGCGGCGGCCCGCTCCAGCACGGCCAGCAGGGGCAGATAGCATTCCTGCAGGGCCTGGAAGTACCAGTCTTCCTCCAGCGAACCCGGTTCTCCCGATCGCACGTAAGGGAGGTGGGCATGCAACACCAGGGCCAGATCGCCTGCGGCCATGGGGAAACCTCTGTGGCGCCACTGTACGGTCCGCTCACGGAGCCATCCCTGCCGGCCCCTAGAGTGGGCCTAACTCATAGCTGTTCCGCTTAACCCCATGGCCCGCGATCCCGGCCGGGTATTGATCTTCGATACCACCCTCCGCGACGGGGAGCAGTCCCCTGGCGCCAGCCTCAACCTCGAGGAGAAGCTCGCGATCGCCCAGCAGCTGGCCCGCCTGGGGGTCGACATCATCGAAGCCGGCTTTCCCTTCGCCAGCAGTGGCGATTTTCACGCCGTTCAAAAGATCGCCGCCAGCGTTGGCACCCCGGAGGGACCGGTGATCTGCGGCCTGGCCCGGGCCGCCAGCGGCGACATCAAGGCCTGCGCCGACGCCGTCGCCCCCGCCGCCCGCCGCCGCATCCACACCTTCATCGCCACCAGCGACATCCACCTGGAGCACAAGCTGCGCAAGAGCCGCGCCGAGGTGCTCGCCATCACCGCGGAGATGGTGGCCTACGCCCGCTCCCTGGTCGACGACGTGGAGTTCTCCTGCGAGGACGCCGGCCGCAGCGACCCCGCGTTCATGCACGAGGTGATCGAGGCGGCGATCAACGCCGGTGCCACCACCATCAACATTCCCGACACGGTGGGCTACACCACCCCGGCCGAATTCGGCGAGATCATCGCCGGCATCAACCGCTCGGTGCCCAACATCGACCAGGCGGTGATCTCGGTGCATGGGCACAACGATCTGGGGCTGGCCGTCGCCAACTTCCTCGAGGCCGTCAAGAACGGTGCCCGCCAGCTGGAGTGCACCATCAACGGCATCGGCGAACGGGCCGGCAACGCCTCCCTTGAGGAGCTGGTGATGGCGCTGCATGTGCGCCGCAGCTACTTCAATCCGTTCCTGGGCCGTCCGGCCGAGCAGCGCGACCCCCTCACCAACGTGCGCACCGAGGAGATCACCAAGACCTCCCGGCTGGTGTCCAACCTCACCGGCATGGCGGTGCAGCCCAACAAGGCGATCGTGGGTGCCAATGCCTTCGCCCACGAGTCCGGCATCCACCAGGACGGCGTGCTCAAGAACCGGCTCACCTACGAGATCATCGATGCCCGCACCGTCGGCCTGGCCGACAACCGCCTCTCCCTCGGCAAGCTCTCGGGCCGCAGCGCCTTCCGCGCCCGGCTGGAGGAGCTCGGCTACAGCCTGGAGCGCCACGACCTCGACGACGCCTTCACCCGCTTCAAGGAGCTGGCCGACCGCAAGCGGGAGATCACCGACCGGGATCTGGAGGCGATCGTCAGTGAGCAGGTGCAGCAACAGGACGCCCCCCACTACTCCCTGCAATCGGTGCAGGTGAGCTGCGGCACCAACCTGAAGCCCACCGCCACCGTCACCCTGCGGGACGGGGACGGCATCGACCTGACCGAGGCGGCCATCGGCACCGGTCCGGTGGATGCGGTCTGCCAGGCGCTCAACCACCTGGCCCAGGTGCCGAACGAACTGGTGGAGTTCAGCATCAAGTCCGTCACCGAGGGCATCGACGCCATGGGTGAGGTGACCATCCGCCTGCGCCACCAGGGCGTGCTCTATTCGGGCCATGCGGCCGACACCGACATCGTCGTGGCGGCGGCCCAGGCCTTCGTCAACGCCCTCAACCGGCTGGTCTCCGGCAGCCAGCGCGCCCCGCTCCATCCCCAGAAGACCCCCCTTCCGGTGGCGGAACTGCCGCGTCTGTGAACGCCCCCAACCGCTCCCCGCTGGCCACCGGGCTGCAGCTCGCCCTGCTGCTGCTGGTGGCCGTGCTGCTGCTGCTGCCCCTGCTCTGGTTGGTGAGCACGTCCCTGAAGGGGCCGGCGGAGGACATCTTCACCAGCCCCCCGGCCCTGCTGCCGAGCCAGCCGAGCCTGGAGGCCTACGGGCGCCTGTTCGCCGCCAATCCCATGGGCACCTACCTGCTCAACAGCACGATCGTCAGCGCCCTGGCGGTGCTGGCCAACCTGCTGTTCTGCTCCCTGGCGGCCTACCCCCTGGCGCGGATGCGCTTCCGCGGCCGGGGGCTGGTGCTGGCCCTGGTGGTGGCCACGATCCTGATCCCCTTCCAGGTGGTGATGATCCCGCTCTACCTGCTGATGGTGCAGATCGGCCTGCGCAACACCCTCTGGGCCCTGATCGTGCCCCAGGCGGCCACGGCCTTCGGCATCTTTCTGCTGCGCCAGAGCTTCCTGGCGGTGCCGGTGGAACTGGAGGAGGCGGCCCGGATCGACGGCTGCACCCCCGTCGGAGAGTGGTGGAACGTGATGCTGCCGGCGGCGCGGGCCGACCTGATCACCCTGGCGATGTTCGTCTTCATCGGCACCTGGAGTGATTTCCTCTGGCCGCTGATCATTCTTGACGACCCCACCCTCTACACCCTGCCCCTGGGCCTGCAGCAGCTGGCCAGCAGCTTCTCCCTCGACTGGCGCCTGGTGGCGGCCGGCTCGGTCGTCTCGATCCTGCCGGTGCTGCTGCTGTTCGTGCTGCTGCAGCGCTATATCCTGCCCAGCGCCAGCGGTGATGCCGTGAAGGGCTGAAGCGCCCGGTCAGCGTGGAATGGCCCTCAGGGGCTGCCGGGACCTGGCGGGCGCAGAACGCCGCCATCACCGCGGTCGGACGGAGGGGGACTGGGGCGACCGCCGGGGCTTGACGTGGGCGGCGGCGGCGCGGGGAAGAGGTCCGGATCGGCCTGGGGGCGGCGCACGGCGCGGCCCTGCATGTCGGCCAGGGCAGAGCGCCACTGCTCCTGCTGCCGCTCGAGCGCTTCCAGCCGCTGGGCGCCGGACTCAAGCGTCTGCAGGCGTCCCAGCATGGCCCGCTGCTGCTCCTCCAGCACGGAGGTGCGATCGAGGGCCCGGCTGTTCTCCAGTCCCTGCAGGCGCTGCTCGATCCGCATCAGCCGCTGGTTCTGCTCCTGCGTCTTGCTCAGGATCACCAGAAACAGCACCGCCAGCATGGTGCTCAGACCGATCTGGAGCCAGCCGGTCCAGACCGGCGGACCCAGGGGGGCCTGCGGGGGGTGCCCTGCGCCGTCGTCGTCGCGGTCGGTGATCGAGACCATGCGCCCCCTGTCCTGACCCATCCTGCCCTGCGCGGACCTGGCCGTCAGGCCCCGCTGCGAGCGCTGGCGCCGGCCAGCAGCTCGGCCACGGTGGAGCGGTAGACGGCCGAGGCCTGCTCCGGATCGCGGCCGATGCAGGTCATGCCCAGCTTGCCGAACTCCGAGAGGCAGCCCAGCAGGTGGAAGACGCTGCCCTGCAACCGGGCGGGGTCGTAATGCAGGCCGGCCTCGGCGACGATGTCGATCAGATCGAGGGGCATCAGGCCCCGCAGGCGGGGGTCGCTGAAGTTGTCGGTGGCGCGGTAGTGCAACGGCTGGCCCGTGGGGGAGAGGAAGCGGCCCGTGGCGGGCTCCAGGCTGCCGGCGGTGATCGCCCGCAGGGCCATGAACGGATGGGTGGTGCCGCCCTGGCGCAGGTTGACTTCGATGGCCTGGAGATCCCACGTGTCGCCGAAGCGGCGGGCGATGAAGTCGACCCCATAGCGCTCCAGGGCCCCTTCGGCGGCGAGGGCCTGGCCGACGGCTTGGCCGTGCTCCATCAGCGCCACCCGGTAGGGCTCGGCGGCGGGGAAGCAGCAGCCCAGATACGTCTGGCCGCCGGGGCCACCGAGGATCTGCTCGTGGGTGGAGAGCACCTCCACCAGCCCGCCTGGATGGATCGTGCCCTGCACACTGGGAGAACGCAGCTCGGCTCCACCCTCCAGCCAGGCCTCGGCCAGGGCCCCCTGACGGGTCAGCAGTTCCTTCCAGGCGTCCGCCGGCATCGGCAGGCCCTCCAGGGCCTCGGCCAGCCGGACGACCCGCTCCCGCCTGGAGAGACCGGCCAGGGCCAGGGGGGTGAAGTCGAGCCGGGCATTGCCTTCACCGCTGAAGCCCTCGTTCAGCTTGATCACGCAACCGCCCAGCTCGGGGTGCGCGTCCCAGAGATCGGCCACCGCCTCGGCCAGATCCCCGGGGCTGTGGGCCAGCCCGGTGCCAGGGGGATGGGGAACGCCACAACGGCCGAACAGTTCCCGGCTGCCCGCCTTGGTGCCCCAGTAGCCCAGGGCCGGGTCGGTGCCCAGCAGGGGCACCTGCAGACGTTCGGAGAGCGTCTTCTCCAGCTCCGTCACCACGTAGCAGTTGATGAAGCTGCGACCGGGCCGCAACCGTTCCCGGATCCTGCCCAGCAACGCCGGACGCTCCAGCAGCTTCTGGGTGAGCGGCCGGGCGGAGCCGTCATCGGTGTCGAACAGGTGCAGCCGCCGGCGGGCATGGGAGGTGGGGACCCCGGGCATCAGCTCCAGCACGGCATCCACCACCAGTTCCGGCAGCAGCTTGCTGGTCACGTAGACCACCTGAACCCCGGGGTTGCGGAGCCGCATCAGGGAGAACAGCTGCCGTTCCTCGTAGTGGTGGGCTCCGGTCACCAGGGCCAGCTGGGAGGGGTCCATGGTGAGCGAGGGCACCATCAGCAGATCGAAGTCCACACCGGCCCCGCCGGCACCGGCCTCGCCGTGCTCCCGGCCCCAGGGGGCCTGCAGCTGCCCCTGCAGTTCGCGGAAGCTCAAGACCACGGCGCAACGGGCGGAATGTCGTCATGCTGCACCCAACAACGGCCAGCGCCAATGGAGTCCATCGCGGTCAGTGCCCTTGGCTATGGGGCCGCCACGTTGACCACCCTCAGCCTCTTCCCCCAGGCCGTGAAGACGGTGCGCAGCGGCGACACCAGCGCCATCTCGCTGCGGATGTACGGCCTGTTCACCCTGGGCATCCTGGCCTGGGCCGCCTACGGACTGCTCAAGGCCGATGGGCCGGTGATCGTCGCCAACCTGATCACCCTGGTGCCGGCAACGGTGGTGCTGGAACGCAAGCTGCGGGCGCTGCTGGAGGGGCGAGAGCCCTGGGGCCGTGGTCCCCGGGGGAAGGGCTGAGATGGCGGCACCCTTCAGCAACGATGCCCTGTTCGTCGCCATCGGAGCGGTACCAGGGGCCTGGTTGCGCTTCCGGGTCGTCAACCATTTCGAGCCGATGCTGCCCCGCAAGCACTGGGGCACCTTCGGTGTGAACCTGATCGCCTGTTTCGCCCTCGGCCTGCTGGTGAGTCTGCAGACCAGCTGCGGGTTGGCGGCGGGCCGCACCCTGCTGCTGCTGGGCACGGGATTTCTGGGCAGCTTCAGCACCTTCTCCACCTGGATCGCTGAACTGCACGCGACCCTGCACCGGCACCAGCGCCGGGAGGCCCTGCTCCTCTGTGGCGGTTCGGTGCTGGGGGGGCTGCTGGCCGTGGGCGCCGGCCTCGCCCTGGGCAGCTCCTAGGCCGGAGCCATGGCACCATCCCCCACCGGAAGCTCTCCCAGCCTGCGCCGCGAAGCGCGGGACCTGCTGCTGGTGGCCACCGGCGCCGTGCCTGGTGCCCTGCTGCGCTGGCAGCTGGAGGACCTGGGCAAGGGCCTGGCGGGGGGCCACGCCGGTCTGATCGAGTCCGACCTGGTGGCCAACCTGCTCGGCACGTTCCTGATCGGTGTGATCGCGGGGCTGCCTGCCCCCCGGCCCCGGCTGATACTGCTGGGGGGCATCGGCTTCTGCGGCTCGCTCACCACCTTCAGCAGCTGGATGCTGCAGATCAGCCTGGCCCTGCGCCGCGGGCGCCCCGACGAAGCCCTGGCCGTGGTGCTGATCAGCCTGCTGGCGGGGCTGCTGGCGGTGCGTGCGGGTCTGGTGGTGGGCCGCCGGCTCGGCCACGGGAGGCTCAGGCGCTGAAGGCCTTGCGGGGGGAGATGGGGTAAGGAATGCGCCGGTGACGCATGCGCCGCCAGACCCGCACGAAAGCCCGGATCACCAGTTCCAGTTCCGCCCGGGAGATGCCGCTGCCATCGAGCTGGCCGTCGTTCTGTCGGGCTTCGACGAGGCGTCGCACCATCGACTGGGCCTCGGCCTCCGTGGTGCCCGGCGGCAGGGAGCGCAGGGCGGCTTCGCAGCCATCGGCCAGCATCAGGATGGCCGTCTCCCGGCTGCGGGGGGCGGGGCCGCGGTAGCGGAACTGCTCCTCCCGCACCGCAGGATCCCGTTCCTTGGCCTGGTGCAGGAAGTAGCCCATCTTCAGCCTGCCCTGGTGCTCGGGAATGAAATCCGCCAGGGGGCGGGGCAGGCGGTAGCGACGGGCCAGCTTCAGACCCTCATCGACATGGGCCTGGAGGATGGCGGCGCTGGCAAAGGGATCATCCAGTTCGTCGTGGGGGTTGGCGCCGTTCTCCTGGTTCTCGATGAACCACTGGGGACCGTGCAGCTTGCCGACATCGTGGTAAAGGGCACCGGTGCGGATCAGATCCACATCGGCCTGGATGGCACGGGCCCCCTCCTCCGCCAGGCCACAGATCATCAGGGTGTGCTCGAAGGTGCCCGGCGCCTCCATCGAGAGGCGCCGCAGCAGGGGGCGTTCCAGGTCGGCGAGCTCCATCAGCCGGGCCCGGGTGAGCAGGCCGAAGAAGCTCTCCACCAGAGGCGCCAGCAGCAGCCCCGCCATCAGCAGACCCGTGACCAGCAGGGCCTCCTGGAGCAGGTCGCTGCCGCTGAACGGTCCTGGGGAGGTTTCCAGGGCGCGCAGGTTGAACGTCTGGATCAACAGCCACTGGAGCAGCACGGCGCCGACCGGGAGCAAGAGGGCCAGTTGCAGCAGCTGGGCCCGGTTGCGCTGGCGTCCGGCGAGCACGGCGGCGACGGCAGCCAGCAGGGCCGCCACCCCCAGCTGGGTCGCCAGCAGTCCCTGCACCGGCACCGGCCAGAGCATGGCGGCCACGGCCAGCCAGGCCAGGCCGGCGGCCGTGCCCAGGCCCTGGGACAGCAGCAGGGTGGGGGGAAGCAGAAGGGCCAGGGGACTGACCTGGCTGCCCAGCCAGAGCTTGCACCCCTGCACCAGCAGCAGCATCGCCAGCGCCAGCAAGGCCTGGCGGGGTTCGAGACTGGCTCGCCAGCGGCGCATCACCAGGAGCATCACCCCGCAGGCGGCCAGGGCCTCACTGAAGCGGACCAGCCAGGCCAGGGGGCGGGGGCGATGGTTGACCAGGTCGAAGTGCTCCAGCACATCGAAGGCCTGGGGGCTGATCGGTTCCCCCTGGCGGGTGATCAGGTCGTTCTTGCGCACCCGGATCGTGGGCAGCCCCTGGCGGGTGAGCAGGTCTTCGATCCGGCGCTGACTGAGGAAGCTGTCGCCGCGAAGGTTGGTGCGTCCCTGCAGGCTGCTGGCCAGCAGGCGGCTGCCGAGGCTGCGGGCCGGTGGTGACAGGTCGTTGAGCTGCAGCTCCGCCGCCAGCAGCAGCTGACCCTCGGACAGGCTGGCCACGACGCCCTGGCTGAGCATGCGCTGCTGGGCCCGTCGCAGGGAAATCTTCCAACGCATCAGCTCGGGGGGCGTCAAGCCGGTCAGCCAGCGGCGCTCCTCTTCGGTGAGGTTGAGGGAATCGGGGCGGGGCTGGTCGTCGGCCACCTGCTCGCGCACGTTCTGCAGGCGTTGCTCCAGCCGTTGCACCAGGGCCTCGCTGGCCTGGGGGTCAACCACCTGGACCTGGCTGCGCGGCAGCATCTGGCTGCGGCGCTGCTCCAGATCAGCGCTGTCGATGACCGTGGCATCGGCGGGCGCCCGGGCGGTGAAGGGGGCCGCCATGCCGGGCCGCAGGTTGGGCTCCACCAACCAGGGCCAGCTGGAGAGCAGGGCCACCAGGAGGCAGCACAACAGCACCAGCAGGGAGCCCCCGCTGCGCCAGGCCACCAGGGCCTGGCGGGGACGCTCGAGCCGCAACAGCTGGCGCCAGAGTCCCCTGATCGGCCGCAGCCCCATTCTCATAGAGTCCACGCTAGCCAATACAGAACGTCGCTCCATCCGGGGGCTGTCGGTGCATGCTGGAGGTCGGCAGCGCGTTCTCCCCATGGCCACCCTTCTCGACGGCCGGCGATTGGCGGCGCAGATCGAACGGCGCTTGGCCGCCGTGATCAGCGACGGCCTGGAGGTGGCGGGTCGGGCACCCGGCCTGGCGGTGTTGCGGGTGGGGGATGACCCCGCCAGCGGCGTCTATGTCGCCAACAAGGAAAAAGCCTGCAGCCGCGTCGGCATCAGCAGCCATGGCGGCCATCTGGCGGCGGACACCCCGGCCGAGGCGGTGCTGGCCCTGATCCGGCGCCTCAATGCCGACCCGACGGTCGACGGCATCCTGCTGCAGCTGCCCCTGCCGGAGGGGCTCGCCGAAGAACCGCTGCTGGCGGCGATCGACCCGGACAAGGATGCCGATGGTCTGCACACCCTCAACCTGGGTCGGCTGCTGAAGGGGGAGCGGGGCCCGCGCAGCTGCACACCGGCCGGGGTGATGGCTCTCCTGCGCAGCGCCGACGTGCCGGTCGCCGGAGCCCAGGCGGTGGTGGTCGGCCGCAGCATCCTGGTGGGCAAGCCGATGGCCCTGATGCTCCAGGCGGCCGATGCCACCGTCACCGTGGCCCATTCCCGCACCCACCACCTGGCCGAGGTGACCCGCCAGGCCGAGATCCTGGTGGTGGCGGCCGGCCGCCCCCAGCTCATCGGCGCGGTGCATGTCAAACCGGGGGCCGTGGTGGTCGATGTGGGCATCCACCGGGTGGATGGCAAGCTCTGCGGCGATGTGGATTACGAGACGGTCGAGCCGCTGGCGGCGGCCATCACGCCGGTGCCGGGCGGGGTGGGGCCGATGACCGTGGCCATGCTGCTGGTCAACACCGTGGTGGCCTGGTGCAACCGCCATGGGCTGGAGCATGAGCTAGGGGATCTGCTCAGCTGACAACGCCAACGGCAAAGTGAATGCTTCCCTCTGCATCGCAACCGATCCCAAACTGTTGCGCGAACCCGGCACCTGCCACCATCGGCCTGAGAGAATCCGCGCCAACCCTCAGGACCCCATGACCCCGGCGGTGAGCACGGCCTTCGACTTCACCGCCTATCTGGAGGCGTCCCGCTGGCGCGTGGAGGCCGCCCTGGACAGCTCCCTGGGCCCCGAGCGTCCGGAGTCGCTGCGGGAGGCGATGCGCTACTCGCTGCTGGCCGGTGGCAAGCGGCTGCGGCCGATCCTCACCCTGGCGGCCTGTGAGCTGGCCGGCGGTGACGCCGATCTGGCCATGCCCACGGCGGTGGCGATGGAGATGATCCACACCATGTCGCTCATCCATGACGATCTGCCCGCCATGGACAACGACGACCTGCGCCGCGGCCGGCCCACCAACCACAAGGTGTACGGCGAAGCCAAGGCCATCCTGGCCGGCGATGCCCTGCTCACCCGCGCCTTCGAGATGGTGGCCCTGCGCAGCCCGGGGGTGCCCCCCGAACGGCTGCTGCAGGTGGTCGGCGAACTCGCCCTGGCCTCCGGCGCCCCCGGCCTGGTGGGCGGCCAGGTGGTCGACCTGGAATGCGAGGCCCGCCAGGTGGATCTCGACACCCTCGAATACATCCACCTGCACAAGACCGGAGCCCTGCTGCGGGCCTGCGTGATCGCCGGTGCCCTGATCGCCGGGGCCTCCGAGGAGCTGCTGGCGTCCCTGCGCACCTACGCCCGCGGCATCGGCCTGGCCTTCCAGATCATCGACGACATCCTCGATGTCACCGCCAGCAGCGACGTGCTGGGCAAGACGGCGGGCAAGGACCTGGCCGCCGACAAGACCACCTACCCGAAACTGCTGGGCCTGGAGGAATCCCGCCGTCGGGCCGAAGCCCTGGTGAGCGAGGCCAAGGCGGTGCTGGCCCCCTGGAACGCCCAGGCGGCTCCCCTGCTGGCCCTGGCCGACTACATCACCAGTCGCGACCGATGAGCGAAACCGTCGGCGCGCTCAATGCCCTGGGGGAGCTCCTGGCCAACGGTGTGCTCGCCTGGGGTCTGGCCGCCTGCGGCGTGGCCCAGCTCTCCAAGCTGGTGATCGAACTGGTGCTGCACCGGCGCTGGAGGCCCGCGGTGCTGATCGAGACGGGCGGCATGCCCTCGAGCCATTCCGCCCTGATGACCGGGACGGCGGCGGGCCTGGGCTGGGAACTGGGCTTCGCCGATCCCCTGTTCGCCCTGGCGGCCGTGCTCTGCTTCGTCGTCCTCTATGACGCCAGCGGCGTGAGGCGGGCCGCCGGGCTGACGGCCCAGCGGGTCAACGGCCTCCCCGACGGTCTCTGGGACACCCATCCCCAGGACAGCCCGCCGGAGGGGCCCCCGGTGCTGCGCCCCCTCAAGGAAAACCTCGGCCACACCCGCTCCGAGGTGCTGGTCGGCAGCCTGATGGGCCCCCTGGTGGCCCTGCCGGGCCTGGCCCTGCTCGGATCGCCCTGGCAGATCGCCCTCCACGCCGGTTGGTTGCCGCTGGGGTGAGCGATCTCCCCGGCCTGAGCGACGACCAGCAGAACGCTGCCACCGCCTTCGCCGCCTGGCTGTCGGCCCCCGCCGACGGCGTGCCGTTCGTGCTGGAGGGCTATGCCGGCACCGGCAAGACCTTCCTGTCGATGCGCTTCCTGGCCCAGGCGGAGCAGGCCGGCCTCTGCTGGACCGTGGTCGCCCCCACCCACAAGGCGGTGGGCGTCTTGCGCCACCACCTCGCCCTGGCGGGTCTGCGCCCCACCTGGTTCCCCTCCACCATCCACCGGCTGCTGCGGCTCAAGCTGAAGCGGGAAGGGGATCGGGAACGCTGCGAGGAAACGGCCCAGACAGCCCTGGCGCTCGAGAACCTCGGGCTGGTGCTGATCGATGAGGCCTCGATGGTGGATGGCAGCCTGCTGGAGATCACCCTCCGTTGCGCCCAGGCCTACCGCACCCGCCTGGTGTTCGTGGGGGATCCGGCCCAGTTGCCGCCGGTGGGCGAGGAGCAGAGTCCGGTGTTCGCCCTGGGCCGGGCCCAGCGGGTGGCCCTGACCCATGTGGTCCGCCACCAGGGACCGGTGCTGCGCCTGGCCGGCGGCCTGCGGCAGGGGAACCTGCCTTGCCGCAGGCCGCCCGTGCTGGCGCCGGTGCGCACCACCACGGGCCGGGTGTCACTGCTGGGGCGCCGCGACTGGCTGGCGGCCGCCCAGGAGGGCCTGCGCCGCAGCGCCGAAGCCGACGATCCTGACCTGGCCCGGATCCTCTGCTACACCAACCGTTCCCTCGAGCGGCTGGTGCCGATCGCCCGCCGCGCCCTGCACGGCGCCATGGCCGACCAGCTGCCCGTGTTGCCCGGTGAGGTGCTGATCACCCGCACGGCCGTGATGGCGCCGGCCTGCCGCGAAGGGGACGCCGCTGCCGAGGAGCCGGATCTGCTGCTGGGCAGCAACCGGGAGCTGGTGGTGCGCGACGTGCGCCCCGAACGCTGTGAGCTGGCCGAATTCGGCGTGGAGGCCTCCCTTGGCGCCCCCGTGATCGACACCCTCACCGCCACCGTAGAGGCGGGGGAGGCCCAGCTGAACCTGCGCCTGCTGCCGCCCCTCGGCAGTGGTCCCCGGGCGAGCCTGGACGGGGTGATGGAGCAGCTGCGCCAGCAGGCCCGCGAGGCGGGCAAGAAAGACGGCAAACCCTTCTGGCGCCGTTACTTCCTGGTGCGTGACGCCTTCGCCTCCCTGGGACCGGCGGCCGTGCTCACCGTCCACCGCAGCCAGGGCAGCACCTTCGGCGAAGTCTTCATTGATGAGGACGTCTTCTGGCCCCGGGACCTGCTGCTGCGGCAGCGGCTGGTGTACGTGGCGGTGAGCCGGGCCAGCCAGGCGGTGACCCTGATGGCCGGGGCCGGTGATGCCCCCGAGCGGGAGCACTGGGAACGCTGGCTGCGGGAGGCCCACGCCGGCGCAGGGCCCGATGCGGTGGCCTGACCGGAGCCCACCGCCTACCCTCGTGGCGTTGGTTCTTACCGAGGCCCTCCGCTGAAGTCTCTGCACGCCCTATCCCGACCGCTGGCGGATCCGGCGCCCGTCCTGGGCACCACTCCATCGGCCAGCGAGTCCTCTGCCAGCCAGGCCGGAGCCATTGCCTCCGGTGGCGGCGGAGAGCTGGTCACCGAGGTGGGGGCCCTCCTCGTCGCTGCGGTCCTGGTGGGGGTGATCGTGCTGGTGCGGCGGTGGCTGAGGCTGCGCTCGCGGCCGTCGATGCCAGGGCTGCCACGGGAGCGGGTGTTGCCGTTCTCCCGCCACGGCACCCTGCATGATCCCAAGTACCTCGGCCGGATCCTGGAGGCTGAGGACCCCCCGGACGGACCCTGATCTCAGCGGGCCCGCAGCCCCTCGATCCCCTGCCAGCCGAGGTAAGCGGCCAGGCCAAAGCAGATGGCCGCCACGATCAGCTCGGCGTTGGCAAACAGCCAGTCCTTGCCCGCCTGCAGCACGGGCCGCAGGCGTTCCTGGCCCACCAGCGCCAGTCCCGCCAGGGGCAGCAGCAGCAGCAGGCCGCTGAACAGGCTGAAAACCCCCGTGGTGAGCACCTCCCGGGGCCGGCTCAACCCCGCCTCCAGCAGGCTGGCGGCGGTCTTGGCGTAAAGGAACAGATCATCCGGGCTGGACACCTGCACGGCGGCGCTGAGGCCGAGCAGCAGCGGCAGGGGCAGGGCGCAGAAGCCATCCAGCCGGCGGGTCCAGCCGGGGGGGCCACTCCCCTGGCGGCTGCCCTGCAGGCCGTTCAGGCCAAGGGCCAGCAGCGCACCGGCCCCCAGCAGGTCGAGGCCGGTGCGCTGATCGGTGCCCTGCTCCATGGTGAGCAGCAGGCCATGGCCCACGCTCAGCAGCAGGGCGATGGCCGCCGCGGAGGTGAACAGCCACCCCAGCACGAACCAGCTTCCCCTGCGCAGCGGACTGGGGCCCACCAGGATCAGCAGCAGCAGGCCGATGTGCAGCGGGCTGAAGCTGATCGCCAGGCCGAATCCGAACAGTTCACTCCAGAGGTTGGTGGTCGGCATCGCTGCGGGCCGGGGCGTCCCATTCTCCGGTGCCGTGCCACCAGGGGTGACTCAGCCGTTCAGGTGCGGACCTCAAACCAGTCGGTGCCCGCCACGGCCACCTGGCCGCTGCTGACGCCGCTCACCTGGGCCCCCCGGGGCCCCTTTTCGCACCAGAGCCGCAGCTCCTCCAGCCGATCCGGAAGCCCCTCGGCCTCCAGTTCCACCGAACCGTCGGAGCGGTTGCGCACCCAGCCGCTGAGGCCGAGGTCGATGGCCTTCTGGCGGCAGCTCACCCGGTAGCCCACCCCCTGCACCAGCCCGCGCACATTCATGCGCCAGCGCTCATGGGGCGAAGCGGTGACCCGGAGAGCGGGCTGCACGAAACGGCGTTCCTCGGCAGCGGCACGGCGCTGGCGGCGGCTCTGGCCAGTCTCGAGGGAATCGCCGGGCATCCAGCCCAGTGGAGGTGCAGCCAGGTGGCGTGAACGCTCGGAGCGGTCCATCCTTCAATCCTCGCGGGTGTTCCCCAGCCATCAAGTTGCCACAGGCCCTCCCCCCCTGCCAACTCATCGGCCAAGGGTGGTTGGGGCCGCAGCTGCCAGCGGTGGAACTCATGGCCGCTGAGGGCTTCACCGCGGCGCACCAGCAGGCCATCGGCGACGGGCACCGCCTGGCGGTAGCCGAGGCTGAGGCCACCCCGGCGGGCGCTGAAGGGGAGCAGGCCGGCCATGGAATGCCGGTTCCCGTCACCATCCTCCAGCTCCCGGCCCAGCAGCAGCAGGCCGCCGCATTCGGCCACGATCGGCAGACCGGCGCGGGCGGCGGCACCGAGGGATCCCAGGCTGCGCCGGCCGGCCGCCAGCTGGGCGGCATGCAGCTCGGGGTAGCCGCCGGGGAGCAGCACCGCCCGGCAGTCCGCCGGCAGCGGCTCGTCGGCCAGGGGACTCCAGGGCACCGGCCGCAGGCCGCAGGCCGAGAGCAGCTCCTGGGCCTCGGGGTAGCGGAAGTGGAAAGCGGCGTCGCTGGCGATCGCCACGGGCAGCGCGGGGGACGGGGTGCTGGCGGCCGAGGGGGCGGCGGTGGTTGGCTCCGGCGGGACCTGCCCCAGGCACCAGTGAATCGGATCCAGCCCATCCGGCGGACCGGCCGGTGGTGCCAGCAGGGGCCAGAGCCGGCCCAGGTCGAGGTGCTCTTCGGCCAACCGGGCCCAGATCCGCTGGCGCTCGCCCAGGTCGCCCAGCTCCCCCGGGGTGAGCAGGCCCAGGTGGCGGGAGGGTAGTTCCAGGCTTGGATGGCTGGGCAGCACCCCCAGCAGGGGAACCTCGATGGCCTCGAGGGCTTCGGCGAGCAGGCGGTGGTGCCGGTCGCTGCCGACCCGGTTGAGCACCACCCCGGCCAAGGCCACCCGGGGCGGGCCGTGGTCGCGGAAGCCGCGCACCAGGGCCGCCAGGCTGCCGGCCTGGCGCGACGCCTCCACCACCAGCACCACCGGCAGCCCGAGCAGATCGGCCACGGCGGCGGAACTGCCTTCGCTGCCGGAGCCACGGCCATCGAACAGGCCCATGACCCCCTCCACCAGCACCCGGCCGGCCCGGCCGCCATGCCAGCGGTAGCAGCGCCGCACCCACTCCTCGCCGCAGAGCAGGGGGTCGAGGTTGCGGCAGGGGCGCCCCGCCACCGCCCCCAGCAACTGGGGGTCGAGGTAGTCGGGCCCCACCTTGAAGGGCTGGATGGTCTCCCCCCGCGCCCGTGCCACGGCCGCCAGGGTGAGGCTCAACAGGGTCTTGCCGCTGCCGCTGCAGGGGGCGGCGATCAGGCAACTCATGCGATCGGGTCGGGACGGCGTCGGCGCGCCGCGAGAGGAGAGTGCTTCAGCCTGGCAGCAGGGTGACCGCCAGGGGCACGGCCGCCGCCAGCAGCGGGGAGGTGGAATCGTGGCCGCCGGAAAGCAGGCGGGCCATTTCCATCTCTTCGCTCTCCTCGGGCAGGGGCACCACCCCCTCGGCCAGCTCCATGCTCGCCATCCCCCCCGACTCCAGCCGCATGCAGCCCCCCGATTCCGAACAGAGGATCACGCACAGGGGCGGCCGGCTCACCGGTTCGCAGATCAGCCGCATGCCGACGATGGCGCCGGGGTGGGTCTTGGGCACTCCCATGGGCACGGGCATGAGCGTGAACTGGACCGCCACGCCGTCGGTGCGCTCGAACTCAGCGGTGATTCCCGGGCCCGGCCCGTCCACTTCCACCGCATAGCTGGTCACCAGGTGCCAACCCAGGCGGTCGGCGATCCAGGCCGCCAGCAGCAACCCCTTGACCGGGTGGTCCCCCTCCACGTCGATGTCGAGCTGCACCACATGGCCGAGGGCATCCCGACGGGACGGGGGGTCGAACACCATGGCCAGGGACTCGCGCCAGGTGCGCAGCCGCAGCCAGTTGAGATCGTTGACGGCCTGGCCGGAGCTGATCCGGGCCAGCATCAGATCGAGGCAGCGGCGCGGCTCCCCGAGGGAACTGTCGATCACCAGCCGCCGGGGCACCGGCGCCAGCGCCTCCAGCATCTCGGAGGGTTCATCCAGGCTGCTGTTCCACCACACCCAGCAGGGCAGGGTGTCGTCCACCAGGGTCTGGAACAGGTCGAGACTCTGCTGCAGCGCCCCCATGCCGCCGCGCAGCACCACCACGTCGCCGCAGGCGGCTCCGGCGCCACCCTCCTCCGGCAACGGGCAGTAGGCCGCCACCAGGGTCTCGAGGGGATGGCCGGGATCGAGGGTGGGGGCCAGGGTGATCAGCCGCCGCGGCATGTGGGCACTGATGGCGCTTTCAACGAACTGGCCCCGCAGGTCCTGCACCCGGTGGTCGCCATCCTTCTGGCCGATGGCCCAGGCCAGCCGGGGATCCATCGGAGCCGTGCTGAGGGGCAGGTCGGTGTCCGGCAGGGCGTGGCGGGCCGCCTCCAGCAGCTCCTTGCGCAGCAGGCCGGTGATGGGCCCATCCACCCGGCCGATGCGCACCATCTGCTGCTCGAGCCAGGAGGGCTCCCACACCACCAAGGTGAAGGTGGCGGCACCGATGGACCCCTCCAGGTCCTGGGTCCAGAGGCGCTGGAGGTAGGGATGGACCTCCTCGGGCGGCAGATCGAGGGGGGCCTGGAGGGTGAGCTGGGGAGCCATGGGGGCGCGGCAGGGGGCGGTGGTCGCTGGGCTGGGGAGCTGGAGGCAGAGGAGGGACAGGACCCGTCCCTCAGGGGCGGCGCCAGATCAGGCCGTCATCGGCCAGAAGGCCATCGGCGGCGGCCGGCCCCCAGGTGCGGGCTTCGTAGGGGTGAACCGGCAGTTGCCAGGGGGATTCCTCGATCAGGGCCAGCAGCGGCGTGTAGAGGCGCCAGGCCGCTTCCACCTCGTCGCTGCGGGTGAACAGGGTGGGATCCCCCAGCATGGCGTCGGCCAGCAGCCGGACGTAGCCCTCATCGGAGGGTTCACCGAAGGATTCGTCATAGCTGAAGGCCATGTCGACGGGGCGGCTGCGCATCCCGGAGCCGGGGGCCTTGACCTCGAACTTGAACTCGGCGCCCTCATCGGGCTGGATGCGCAGGATGAGCTGGTTGGGGGTGGGGGCGCCACCGGCGGCATCGAACAGGTGCACCGGGGCCTCCCGGAAGGTGAGCACCACCTCGCTGAGGCGCTTCGGCAAGCGCTTGCCGGTGCGCAGATAGAAGGGGACACCCTGCCAGCGCCAGTTGTTGATGGCCACCTTCATGGCCACATAGGTTTCCGTGGTGCTGTTGGCGTTCACCCCCGGCTCCTGGCGGTAGCCGGGCAGGGGCTTGGTCAGGCTGCCGCCGGCGGCGTACTGGCCCCGCACGCAGCACTTCCAGGCCTCCTCCTCGTTGGCCAGGCGGGCCGACTGCAGCACCTTGGCCTTCTCGTTGCGGATGGCCTCCGGATCGAAACGGCCGGGCGCCTCCATGGCCGTGAGGGCCAGGATCTGGGTGAGGTGGTTCTGCACCATGTCCCGCAGGGCGCCGGAGGACTCGTAGTAGCCGGCCCTCTCCTCCACCCCCACGGTTTCGGCGGCGGTGATCTGGACGCTGGAGATGTAGTTGCGGTTCCAGATCGGCTCGAAGATCGTGTTGGCGAAGCGCAGCACCAGGATGTTCTGGACCGTTTCCTTGCCCAGGTAATGGTCGATGCGGAACACCTGGCTTTCCTTGGCGCAGGCCTGCACCACCTTGTTGAGCGCCTGGGCACTGGCGTAGTCGCGGCCGAAGGGTTTCTCAATCACCACCCGGCTGCGTTCCGGATCGGCCAGCAGGCCGGCCCCGGCCAGGGCACGGCAGCCGCTGCCGTAGAACTCCGGCGACACCGAGAGGTAGAAGGTGCGGTTGCCGCGGGTGGCCCGCAACCGGTCGATGCCCTCAAGCCGCTGGCCGAGGCGCACCAGGTGGTCGGGCTGCTGCAGATCCACCGGCTCGTAGAAGAGCCCCTGGGCGAACTGCTCCCAGGCGGTGCGATGGGAGGCGATCTCCTCGGCCATGGCGGCGCCCATCTTGTCGCGGAATTCCTCATCGCTCCAGGGACGGCGGGCGCAACCCAGCACGGCGAACTCGCTGGGCAGCCGCCGCTGGCGGAAGAGTTCGAACAGCGCCGGGATCAGCTTGCGGTGGGTGAGGTCACCACTGGCCCCGAAGATGACGATGCACTGGGGCGAGATCACCCGCTCCTGGCGCAGACCCACCCGCAGGGGATTGGTGAGGATGGCGGTCATGGGGAGGGCGTCCGGTCACCCTGGTTTAACGGCTGCCCAGACATCCCGCTGCATCGCCGCCGCAGGGAGCCTGCCGGTGTGTGCATTCTCGGATCGTCGCCCAGAGAAAAGGCCCGCCGGAGGCGGGCCATGGGGGGTCAGTAGGTCTCGACGTGCCAACGGTCGGCCTTCTTGAGCTGGGGCCGCAGTTCGCTCCAGTTCAGGTCCTTGGCGGCGGCGGCGGCGGTCATGGCCTCATCGATGCCGGGCTCCATGCCACGCAGACCACACATGTACACGTGCGTCTTGGGGTTCTCGATCAGGGAGAAGATCTCATCGGCATGCTCGGTGACCCGGTCCTGGATGTACATGCGGCCGCCACTGGGGTTCTGCTGCTCACGGCTGATCGCCTTGGTGTAGCGGAAGTTCTCGGGGTACTCGGCCAGATAGCGCTGGAAGTCGTCCTCGTAGAGGAGGTTGGGGGTCTTGGGGACGCCCATGATCAGCCAGGCCTTGCCGCGGAACTGGTACTCGGGGTTCTTGGCGCGCTCGCTGGGCTCGAACATGCGGCGCAGGTAGGCCCGCATCGGGGCGATGCCCGTGCCGGTAGCCAACATGATCACGTTGGCGTCCTCATCGGGGGGCAGGAGCATCTCCTTGCCCACCG
Source organism: Cyanobium sp. Cruz CV13-4-11 (assembly GCF_024346055.1). GTDB lineage: Bacteria > Cyanobacteriota > Cyanobacteriia > PCC-6307 > Cyanobiaceae > Cyanobium. Next base: position 94,068 of record NZ_JAGQCH010000001.1, on the reverse strand, counting down.
GGCCGGTGATCTTCACCTTGGCGCCGGGTTCGATGTCGCAGAGGAAGGTGGAGCAGACGCCGTTGATGGTGCTGCCGTCCTTCTCGTACTGGAGCTGGCGGACGCAGAGGGAGACGGTGCCGCCCTCGCAGTTGTCGCCGTGGCGGGTGCTGGCGATCGAATAGAGGCGCAGCTTGTGGGGCTTGCCGTTGGCGTCCTCGCCATCGGGAATGATGCCGATGCTCTGGCCCTCGACGTAGTGGAGGTTGCCTTCGGAGAGGTCGAAGGTGATGTGGTTCACCCGGCCGATGGCCCCTTCGGTCAGGAGGCTGTAGTTGCCGGTGACCGTGCCGATGAAGGGGTCCTTCGGCTTGTAGAGGTTGACCGGGACGTCGGCGTGGCTCACGGGGGCTTTTCTGGCGGGGGTGGGTGGGGCAGCCGGGGCGTCGGCGGGGGCGTCGGCGGCTTGGGTGGCGGCTTGGGTGGCGGCTTCGCTGCCGGAGGCCTGGGGTTCGGAACCGACCGGGACCTCTTCAGCGCTGATGGACCGGATCCGACCACCCTGAAGGGCGATGGTCTGCATCAGTCGCTGCAATTGGCTGAAGGGCACGGTCAGACGGCGTTCCGCCCGCCGCTGCAGACCGACGCCGAAGCCTTCGACGACAACCGTGAACATGCGGCCGTCGGACTGGGTGGCCTTGCCGGTGGAAACGCGCATGCGGGCTACGGTGCCGAAAATCGGGCTGATCATAGAGAACTCGCCTCACGCCCCCTCGGGGTGGGATCTTTGACCGCAAAGCGGAAACGCGGGCTAGTTTGTGTTCCGACACACCCTTACCGGTGCCGTCCGCTGCCACCCTCCCCCCAGCCCCGAGCGAGCTCCGATCCGTCTTGGCCCAGCCCCTGGCGTTCTTTCCCAGCCCCGTGACCCTCCCGTCCCCCGAGGCCATGGTCGCCAGAGAGGCCTGTTGTTCCCTCGATACGATCCAGCAGGAGATGGAACGGCTCCCCCAGGGCACCCGGCGCCTGGCGGTGCAGCTGCGGCTCAGTCTTGCCCCCGATTGGATCTGGTCGGTGCTCACCGACTACGACCACCTCGACCGCTTCATCCCCAACCTGGCCAGTTCCCGCCAGCTCTGGCGTCGCGGCAACCAGGTGGCCCTGGAGCAGGTGGGCACCCAGCAGTTCTGCGGCCTGCGTTTCAGTGCCCGCGTGCAGCTGGAGCTGAATGAAGAGCCCGACCAGGGACGCCTCGCCTTCCGCATGCTGGAGGGCGATTTCCGCTGCTTCCAGGGCCTCTGGCAGGTCGGCGTCGACGACACCAGCACCTGGCTCCTCTACGACCTCACCGTGCAGGGCAAGCCGGGCATGCCGATCGGTCTGATCGAGCAGCGCCTCAAGGAGGACCTGGCCAGCAACCTGCGGGGCGTGCAGCGCGAAGCCCAGCAGCGCTTCGAATCAGGCTGATTCGGTCCAAGGCGACATCGCCTCGGACCCGTAACCGATGCATACCCCCAAGGGGATTCGAACCCCTGTCGCCTCCGTGAAAGGGAGGTGTCCTAGGCCTCTAGACGATGGGGGCGAGGCCACAGCCGGCTTTCGGCCGATCTGATGTGATGGACGCTACGGGCCGAAGGGACCCTTCGTCAAGAAAGGTCGCTGGCGCCAGGCCCGACGGCGGCGACACGATCGGGATCGGGCGAGCTCTGGCCGGTCCAGACCGGCACGGTGAAGTTGAAACAGGCGCCCTCTCCGGGCTCGGACACCACCCAGATGCGGCCGCCGTGCACCTCGGCGATGCGGCGGCAGACGGACAGACCGACGCCGAAGCCGGAGGTGGTGCCGGAGGTCTGGGGCAGCCGCACCCGGTCCTGGAAGATGCGGTGCTGCTCCTGGCGGGGGATGCCAGGGCCGCTGTCGCAGATGCTCACCTGCACCCACTGGCTGGTGCGGTGCATGAGGCTGAGGCTCACCTTACCGCCATCGGGGGTGAACTTCAGGGCGTTCTCCAGCAGGTTGAGGAACACCTGCCGCATGCGCCGCTGGTCGGCGTGGACGTCGGGCAGGTCGGCGGGGATGTCGGTGACCAGCCGCAGCCCCCGACCCACCCAGAGCTTCTCCAGCTCAAGGATCGCCTCGGCCGCCACCTGGCTCAGGTCGAGGCGCTGGGGATTGAACAGGGCCTCCCAGCGGGTGGTGCCCACCTCCAGCAGGTCGCGGGAGAGGGCCTCGATGTCATCGAGCCGGCGGTTGAGCACGTCACGGAAGCGGCTCTCGTCGATCTGGCCCAGGGCGTGGCTCTGCAGGGCCAGCTTGGCGGCGGTGAGGGGGGTGCGCAGCTCATGAGCCACCATGCGCAGCAGCCTCTCCTGGACCCCGAGCCGCTCGATCAGGGTTTCGTTCTCCTGACGCAGCACCAGCAGCTGGTCCTCGAGCTGCACCTCCCGCTGGCTGCGGCTGCCGTCGATCTCCGCCGGCCGCAGGCTGAGCCCGAGGGTGGTGACCACCTCCATCTGCTGCCAGCGGGGCAGCCAGATGCGCAGCTGCTGGGCCAGGGTGTTGCCGGCGAAGACCTGCTTGGGCAGGGGATCGAGCTTGATCAGGGCCGGGGTGGCCACCAGCCGGTGCAGTTCGAGCAGCTCGGGATGGTCGGCCGGGTCGGCCACCTGCAGCGTCAGCTTGCAGGTGCACTCTTCCGAGTTGAGAAAGCCAAGCAGGGCACGAAGATCGGCCGAGGCCATGTGGTGGCGGGCCGCCACCAGCAGCAGCTTGAGCGGTTTCTGGGCCTCAGCGCCGGCGGCGCTGGCCTCGGCGGTGGCGGCTGACACCGCCGACGTCGGGAACTCGGACTCCCCCAAGACCGGCAACGGCAGGCATGCGGCAATGCACCCAACCTTATGGGGTTCTGGGCACAACCCCATGAACCTCGCTAGGACTTCAGGCATCGCGTCCCCGTGCCCGGAAGGTCCAGCCATGACCACACCGACCCATCCCGGTCACTCCAGGGAGAAGCCCGTGCAGAGCCGCATCCGCCTCGACACCAGCCTGAGGCGTTGGTTCGCCCGCAACCTGGGGGTCTGGCGGTCGCGCCGCACCTACTTCTTCACCGAGGACGACGCGGTGCTGCGGGTGGACATGAACCTGCGCATCGAGGTCCACAGCGAACTGGTGGACGGGGATGAGGGCTACCGGTTCACCTGGTGGGCGGAAGGGCATCAGCCCTTCTTCGAGACCAAACCCGAGTACAGGGCGGAGGGGACCATGGAGGCCTGGCTGTGCGGCCACCAGCTGCGGCGCAGCTGCGGCTACCTGGCGGGGGCCCCCACCGTCAGCCAGATCCGCCAGATCGATGAGCACACCATGGCGTTCCAGTCCCACTACGACGATTGGGAGGTGCTGGAGCAGATCCGCCTGGTGGATGGGGACAACTACCGCTCCCGTTCGATCCACACCTGGCGCCACGGCAGCCTCGAGCTGGTGGAGCTGCACCACGAGATCCGGCTGGAGGCCGCCGGAGAACCGATCGGTTAAGCGCTGTCGGCACCGGAGCCATGGCGGCAGGGCCGCCTCGCGGAGCGGACTCTGCGGCGTGTGTGGCAGCTGCTGTGATGCATCACGATGGGGGTTCACGGATTTCTACCCCTTTGTCTTTCCTGCTTCGCCGCACCCGGCCGCTGCTGGTGGCACCCCTGGTGGCTATGCCGATGCTGCTGGCCCCCGTGGCGGCCCATGCCGCACCCGCCACCGCCGCTGAGATGGCTCTGTACACCCGTATCGGCGCCGTCAACGTCTGCATCTCCCGCGCCGCCGGCATCGACTTCGAGAAATCAGTGGGCATCGCCGGCGAGACCATCGCCCAGCTGATCCTCGGCCAGCACAAGGGAGAAATCCAGCAGGTGGGCACCAAGGCCCTCACCATCGAGGAACTGCGCCGCGGCGCCATCAATTCGGCCGTGCTCGGTGCCGCTGAGATCTGCCCCAAGGAAGTGCCTGCCGACGTCATGAAGAAGGTTCAGGACGCCATCAAGCAGCAGGGCGCCACCAAGCCAGCCCCCAAGTGAGGCTCTGATGGCCGTCGTGCACCTCGCCGACTACCGTCCGGCGCCCTACCGGCTCGAGCGCACCGATCTGACGGTGCGCCTGTTCGCCGACCATGCCCTGGTGGAGGCGCGACTGGCGTTCCTCCCCGGGCCTGGTGGCGAGGAGCCGCTGGAGCTGAGAGGCGTGGATCTGGAACTGCGTTCCCTGGAGCTCGACGGCGTTCCCCTGCCCGCCGAAGCGTTCCGGCTCGAGCACGACCGCCTGCTGGTGCTGCAGCCGCCCGATCGGCCCTTCCTCATCACCAGCACGGTGTGGCTCGATCCCCGGGCCAACACCAGCCTGGAAGGGCTCTACGTGAGCGGCGGGATGGTCACCACCCAGTGCGAGGCGGAGGGCTTCCGCCGCATCACGTATCACCCGGATCGCCCCGACCTGCTCAGCCGCTTCCGGGTGCGGATCGAGGCCGACCGGGACAGCTGCCCGGTGCTGCTCTCCAACGGCAACGGCATCGAGGCCGGCGCCCTGCCGCCCGGGCCCGGCGGGGAGGCCCGCCACTACGCCGTCTGGGACGACCCGTTCCCCAAGCCCTCCTACCTGTTCGCCCTGGTGGCGGGCCGGCTGGAGGAGGTGCGCGACACGTTCGTCACCGCCAGCGGCCGGACGGTGCAGTTGCGCCTGCACGTGGAGCCAGGCGATGCCCCCTTCACCGCCCACGCCATGGCGTCCCTGAAGCGGTCGATGGAGTGGGACGAGCGCGTCTACGGGCTGGAGTACGACCTCGACGAGTACAACATCGTCGCCGTGCGCCACTTCAACATGGGCGCGATGGAGAACAAGAGCCTCAACATCTTCAACTCCAAGCTGGTGCTCGCCGATGCCGCCACGGCCAGCGATGGCGAACTGGAGCGGATCGAAAGTGTGATCGCCCATGAGTATTTCCACAACTGGACGGGCAACCGCATCACCTGCCGCGACTGGTTCCAGCTGTCGTTGAAGGAGGGGCTCACCGTCTTCCGCGACCAGAGCTTCTCGGCCGATCTGCATGGCCATGCCCTCAACCGGATCGAGAACGTGGCGATGCTGCGCAACACCCAGTTTCGGGAGGATGCCGGGCCGACGGCCCATCCGGTGCAGCCGGATCAGTACCAGGCGATCGACAATTTCTATACCACCACGATCTACGAAAAGGGCTCGGAGGTGATCCGGGTGCTGCACACCCTGCTGGGGGAAGAAACGTTCCAGCGGGGCATGGCGCTGTACGTGAAGCGCCACGACGGCACCGCCGCCACCTGCGAGGACTTCGTCCAGGCGATGCAGGACGCGGCCGGCGAGCTGGACGACAACTGCCGGCTGCCCCCCTTTGATTTCGTTCAGTTCCGCCGCTGGTACCACCAGGCGGGCACGCCGGTGCTGCACGTGCGGCGCCGCTGGAACAAGGCAGCGGGAATCCTGGAGCTGTTCGTGCGCCAGTCGACCCCCGCCACCCCCGGCCAGCCCCACAAGCAGCCCCTGGTGATCCCGTTGGCCGTCGGCCTGGTGGGTCAGGCGGGCCAGCCCCTGCCGATGCGACTGGTGGCCGAGGATCCCGACCACGGCGCCGCCCCGCTGCTGGACCGCCGCTGGGGGGCGGGCACGCGCCTGCTGCTGATCGACCAGGAGGCGCAGGTGTTCCGCTTTGAGGGGCTGCCGGCCCAGTCACCGCCGCCGGCCCTCTCCCTGTTGCGCCAGTTCTCGGCGCCGGTGAAGGTGGCGCTGGGGCGGCCTTCCAGCGAACTGGTGCACCTGCTGGCCGCCGACAGCGACCCCTTCGCCCGCTGGGACGCGGGCCAGCTGCTGCTGCGGCGGGCCGTGCTGCGCCGGGCCGCCGGACGGGTGGATGGGGGCCTGGAAGAGGCGCTGATCGCCGCCTTCGAGCGGATCCTGGCCGATCCCTCCCTGTCGGAAGCCAGCCGCAGCGTGCTCCTGGCCCTGCCGGGCCTGGCCGAGCTGGAGGATGCCGCGCCGCAGCCCGATCCCCCGGCCCTGTTCGCGGCGCTGCAGGCCCTGCGTTGCCGCTTCGGGGAGGCCCTGGCCGAACCGCTGCAGCGGGCCCTGCAGCGCTGCAGCGACCAATGGTCCCTGGCCTGGCCGGAGGGGGTGGGCGACCGGATGCTGACGGCCTCGATCTGGAGCTGGCGGGTGGCAGCCGGCGACGCGTCGGTGATCGCCGCCGCCCGCTCGGCGGTGGACGGCCCGTCGATGACCCTGGCCCGGGCGGGCCTGAGGGCGCTGCAGGATCACCCGATCGCCGCCCGCCAGGAGGCGGTGGACGCCTTCTATGCCCGCTGGGAGCACAAGCCGGTGATCCTCGATTCCTGGTTCGCCCTGGAGGCCTCCGCCCCCTTCGCCGACGGCCTGGAGCGGGTGCAGCGGCTGCTCGAGCATCCGCGCTTCGATCCGGCCGCGCCCAATTCGGTGCGGGCGGTGCTGGGGGGACTGGCGGGCAATCCATCGGTGTTCCATGCCGACGATGGCAGCGGCTACCGCTTCATGGCCGATCAGATCGCCGCCCTGGACCAGCGCAATCCGATCACGGCGTCGCGCCTGGCCAAGGTGTTCAGCCGCTGGCAGAGCTACGGCCCCGGTCGCCGGGAGCGGATGCGGCAGGCCCTCGACCAGTTGGCGGCCGCCGAACTCTCCACCAACACCCGCGAGGTGGTGGGGCAATGCCTCGGCACGGCTGCCGAGGATGCCTAGCGGCTGCCGAACACCTCCTTGTTGAGGCGGCGGAAGGCGGCCTGCCGGGCGGCGGCTCCCTCCGGCCCGGCGTGCTGGCCCCAGAGGCCCTCCCAGTAGAAGAAGATCACGCCGTGGCCCCGGGCAGCGGAGAGGCGCACCTTCTGCTCGATGGTGGCCATGTCGGGGGTGCGGCCACCGAACCCGGAGAGGATGCCGATCTCCACCGGCATGCCCCAGCGGCGGGCCTTGACCAGCGCCGGCTGGTCGAGATCGCGCTCGAAGCCCTTCACCGAATAGGCGTAGTTCTGCACGATCAGGTCGTCCACCAGTTCGCCCAGGGCCCAGAGCTCCCAGTCCTGCAGCCAGTGGTTGTAGGCGAAGCGGAAGGGGCCCGGCGACAGGCTGATCACCGTGCGGCGCGGGCCGCCCACCTCCTGCATCGTGCCCCGCAGTTCCCGCAGCAGGGCGGTGAGCTGCTGGCGGCGCCACTTCATCCAGTAGCGGTCGTTGAAGTTGGCGGGCGGCTCCCGGCCGGTGTCCGCCAGGTAGAGGGCGCGGGTGTAGGGGTCGTAGCCCAGCTCCACCGGCCAGGCGAAGTGGTCGTCGAGCTGGATGCCGTCGACGCCGCAGCGCTGGACGATCTCCTTGATCAGACCGATGAAGCGGGCGCGCACGCCCGGGTGGGCCGGATTCAGCCACACCCGCAGATCCTTGAGCGGGGAGGTTTTCAGGTTGGCGCCGTGCATGGCATAGAGGGCACTGCCATCGGCGCGGCGCAGCACCCACTCCGGGTTGCGCTGCACGACCTCGGCATCGCCAGGCTCCATCAGGCCGTACTCGAACCAGGGGATCACCTGCATGCCGCGGCGGTGGGCCGCCTTGGTGAAGCGGCAGATCGGGTCGAGGCCGGGGTTGGCCTTCGCAAGGGCCGGCTCCATCGGCGCCCAGCGGCTGCGGTGGAAGGTGGCACCCCTGCTCCAGACGTTGGGGTAGAGGGTGTTGAAGCCGGCGGCATCGAGCTGGGCCACGGCGGCCTCGATGCGACTGACGTCGTAGTAGAGGGGGCTGGGGCTGTTGGTGAGCCAGACCCCGACGCGGCGCTCGAACCCCTTGGGCAGGCGGCCCTCAGCGGCGGCGGGGCGGGGGGCCCACACGGTGAGGGCGAGCAGGGCCGTGACCAGCACGGTGAGCGGCACCGGCAGGTGGCGCTTGAGGTGGGCGAAGCGCTTGAGGGGCACCCGCTGGGCGGGCGGCGGTGTGGCGGTCATGGCGGTGCCGCTCAGCGGAACATCGAGCTGACCGAGCTCTCCTGGTGGATCCGCCAGATCGTTTCCCCCAGCATGTTGGCGATCGAGAGCACCCGCAGCTGGGGGAAGTACAGGTCGGGGGCCAGCGGGATGCTGTTGGTCACCACCACCTCCTCGAACAGGCCCGGCGTGGAGAGCCGCTCGACGGCGGGGGGGGAGAAGACGGCGTGGGTGGCGCAGGCCAGCACCCGGGCCGCCCCCCGGGCCCGCAGCAGCTGGGCGCCCTGGAAGATGGTGCCGCCGGTGTCGATCATGTCGTCGATCAGGATTGCCGTCTTGCCGACCACGTCACCGATCACGGTGAGGCTTTCGGCCACGTTGTGGCCGGAGCGCCGCTTGTCGATGATGGCCAGGGGCGCATCCTTCATCTGCTTGGCGAAGGCACGGGCCCGGGCCACACCGCCCACGTCGGGGGAGACCACCACCACTTCGCCCAGGTCCCGGGTGGAGAGGTAGTCGACCAGCACCGGTGAGCCGTAGATGTGGTCGCAGGGGATGTCGAAATAGCCCTGGATCTGGGAGGAATGCAGGTCCATGGCCAGCACCCGCTCGACGCCGGACTTGACCAGCAGGTTGGCCACCAGCTTGGCCGTGATCGATTCCCGTCCGGCCGTCTTGCGGTCGGCGCGGGCGTAGCCGTAGTAGGGGATGACCGCCGTGATCTGGCGCGCCGAGGCCCGCCGGCAGGCATCCACCATGATCAGCAGCTCCATCAGGTGGTCGTTCACCGGAGCGCAGGTGGGCTGGATCAGGAAGACGTCGCAGCCGCGGATCGACTCCTGGATCTGGATGTAGAGCTCGCCATCGGCGAAACGCTTGATCACCCTTGGGCCATCGGGCACGCCCAGATAGGCGCCGATCTCCCGGGCCAGATCGGGGTTGGCGTTGCCGCAGAACAACCGCAACCGGCGAGGGTCGTGGCTGGTGAGGGGCGGCTGCCCGCTCTGCTCCACCCGTTCAGCGGTCGAGAAAGTGGACAAGGGCGCAGGCGGCGTTGCTTCGCAGCACGATGGTAGAAGCGAGACGGCCCGGACAGTGCAAACAACCATGTCGGTTTCAGGGGCCGAAACGGAGCGCTGCGGCGGCCTGCTGCTGGTGGGGCTGGGGTTGCGGCGGGAGCTGGAGGGCCTGGCGGCGGTGGCGGCGCGGCTCGCCGACGCTGAAGGTGTCGCCCTGCGGCAGCTGGCCGGCGCCGGCGATCCCGATGCCGGCCTGACGGCCCTGACGGCGGGGGCGGCGAGCCCGTGGCTGGCCGCCCTACCCCTGGATCCGGGGCTGCCGCTGGAGCGGGGCGGCAGCTGGGCCGAGGCCCTCGGGGCCTGGCGCCAGCCCTGCCTGCTGGTGCTGCGGGGCGAACAGATGGCCACGGGGCTGCCGGCGGCCGGCGCCGCCCTGCTGGAGCACTGGCGGGTGCCCCTGGCCGGGCTGGTGCAGGTGGGCGGCGACTGGCAGCCGGCACTGCGCCGCCGCGACGGCCTGCCCTGGCTGGGCTGGCTGCCGGAAACGGGCGTGGAGAGCGGCGAGGCAGCCGAGGAAGCCGGGGCCGCGATGGCGGCGCTGCGGCAGGTGCTGCGGGGCCGCTGGCGGGTGCTGCAGGCGGCCTAGGGCCTCACTCGCCGCGTTCCTCACCGCCGTTCTCGCCCTCTTCGGCTTCACCGCCGGAACCGCCCGGCGCTGGGGAGCCCGCCCCGGGGGCGCCGGCGTCCATGGTGACGCCGAGCTCACGGCAGGTGCCGATCGGATCGACGCCCGGTGCCAGGCCGAGGGCCTTGCGAAGCGCATCGATCTGGCCCACCGACTGGAGGTCGATCGTGTTGGCCACCTGCTGGCAAGCGATGGTCTGCAGGGCCCGGCCATCGGGGCGGCCGCACCCGGCCAGGAAGCCGAGGGCCGCAAGGGCGGCGAGAGAGACAACCCGGGTCATGGGGATGCCGGAGACAACGCCCGCCAACGTAAGGGCGCCGGACTCACTCCCCGAGGGCCTCGGCCACGGCGCGCTGGAACACCGCCTCCTCGGGGGTCACGCCGGTCCACTGCTCGAAGATCTGCATGGCCAGCTGCACCAGCATCTCGACGCCATCCACCACCGGGCAGCCGTGCTGCCGCGCCGTGGCCAGGAAGGGGGTGATGCGGGGGTTGGTGATCACATCGACCACCACGCAGGCCGGATCCACCGTGTCCCAGCGGACGGGCACCGGCTCCAGCTCCGGCGCGCAGCCCAGGTGGGTGGCATTCATCAGCAGGGTGGTGCCCGCCGGCAGCGCCACCTCCCCCTCCCAGGCCTGCCACACCGCCGGCACCCCGGAGGCCCGGGTGACGGTGTCGGCCACCTCCTGGCCCTGCTCCTGCCGCCGGGTGATCAGGGTGAGGTGGGACGCGCCGGCCCAGGCCATCTCCACCGCCATCGCCCGACCGGCACCGCCGGCCCCGAGCATCACCACCCGCCGGCCCGCCAGGGGCGCCAGCTTCTCGATCGCCTTCACCACCCCCTTGCCGTCGTTGTTGTGGCCGATCAGGCGGCCCGCCTCGATCGTGATGTAGTTGGCGGCGCCGATGGCTCGTACGTCGTCATCGACGGCATCAAGCAGGGGCAGCACCGCCACCTTGTAGGGCACGGTGATGGCCATGCCGCTGTAGCCCAGGGGCACCAGGGCCCGCACCGCCAGGGCCAGGTCGGCCGTGTTGGCGATGTCGTTCTTCCAGAACTGCCAGCACAGCCCGTGGTGGGCATAGACCGCATCGAACATCCGATCGATCGGGTTCTCGGCCACCGGGTGGCCGAGCATGCCGGTCATCTGCTTCTGGGGAGGGATCAAGGCGAGCCGGCGGGAGGCCCCAGGCTGGCAGGGGTGGGGCGATGGGGCAGCCGGATGGTTCGTTGACGCGTTCACCTCCCGCAGCCTCTGCATCGACTTCACCTCGCTCTGCTGTTTCGCACGTAGGAGAGCTTCCAAATCGGCCAGGCCCCCTAGCTTCCGGGCCATGGATCGCCCAGGGCGCCACACCCCCTTGACCCCCAAGCCCCCCATCCCGGTGCCAAGATTGCGTCGCAGCCTGATGCTGATCGCCTTGGCCCGCACCGCCGAACAGGCGAGCCGCTATTGCCTCAGCTTCACCGCCGCCAGCTTGAGGCCAGAACTGGCCAGCGTGGTCGCCCAGGTCCACCTGGAGCAGGGAGACTGGCGCAAGACCAAGGCGGCTGTGCTGGAGCGCAATGCCCTCCAGGCCCGATCGGCCAGCACGGCCAAGCGGCTGGAGTCCGAACTGCGGCAGCGGTTGCAACAGCTCAACCCATCCCAACTCGAGCTGCTGGCGCAGGGCAGCAGCGATGAGCGCAACGCCATGGCCTGGCTGGCCGTGCTCAAGCGGATCGCGATCGCACTCGACCTGACGCGCGAAGTCCTGGCAAGGAAGCTCAGCAGCCTCGATCCGGTGCTGCGACGCTCCGACATGGCGGGCTTTTACGAGGCCTGCGAACGTGCACACCCCGAGGTGGCAGCTCTGTCTCCTTCCTCCCAGCAGAAGATCCGCTCCACCCTCCTGCACATGCTGCGTGATGCCGGCCTGTTGGCAGGGAAAGCGGGCAAGGGAGGAACGCTCGGCACGGTGCAGCGTCCCCTGCTCTCACCGAAGGCCCATGGGCTGGTGGAGCAGGAAGACCCGGCCCTACTGGGTGGCTTTCTGCTCAGTCCAGCGCCGACGGTCCAACCGGCAGCCAAGCGGGTACGCCGTGCGCAACGGATAACGGCATGAGCAGCAGCGTCACCGGCCTCGACAAGCGCCTGCAGGAGGTGCTCACCCGCCCCGAGTTCCTGGAGATGCGGGGTGTGGCCAAGGAGGTGCCGATCTTCATCCAGACCTACAGCCCCGCCGATGAAGACCAGCTGCGGGTGGTGGTGAAGGGAGCCGAGCAGTTTCTGCGTAAGCAGGGACTGCGGGTGAAGCACGTGGATCTGTTTGAGCTGGTGCTGCAGCTGCTGGAGGCCAAGGGCTACCTGGATGTGGTGCTGCAAGAAGAGGCGAGCTGGAGCAAGAGCGACCTGTTCGACACCCTCCAGAACGTGGCCGAACCCACCACGGCCCTGGTGCCAAAGCTGATGGAGGCGCTAGGGAACGACGCCCAGATCAGCCTGATCACCGGATCAGGCCGGATCTACCCGTTCCTGCGCACCCACACGATCCTGGAAGCGCTGCAGCCGGCGATGGTGCGCCACCCGGTGGTGATCTTCTTCCCCGGCGAGTACTCCCAGGACGCCGACGGCGGCTCGTACCTGCGCCTGTTCGGCACGACAACGGCCAGCAAGATCGAAAACCAGCACTACCGCGCCACCAACCTCGACTACTTCGATATCAAGATCTCATGACAGCCCAAACCATCCGCGAGCTCTTCGCCAAGCCGGTGGATCGACCGATCGAAGGGGTGATCAAGGCCGACGACGAGCGCCATCTCCAGGTCGAGCTCGACGAGTACGTGGTGACCCGGGAGGTGAGCAAGGGCCTGGGTGCCTTCACCGATGCCTACCTCCACAACCCCACCGCCAATGGCGTGTGGATCTCGGGGTTCTTTGGCTCGGGCAAGTCGCACCTGTTGAAAATGCTCTCGCTGATGCTGGATGGCGAGAAGCGGGTGGGCGAGCAGGACAGCCGGCCGGTGGAGATCCTGCTGCCGAAGGTGGAGGACGAAATCATCCGCGCCGATCTGAAGAAGGCGGCGGCGATCCCGGCCCGCAGCCTGCTGTTCAACATCGATCAGAAGTTCGATGGCATCGGCGGCACCCACGAAGCACCGATCCTCGAAGTGTTCATGAAGGTGCTCAATGAGCTGCAGGGCTACTACGGCAACCAGGGCTATGTGGCCCAGTTCGAGCACGACCTCAACAAGCGCAGCCAGTTCGAGGCGTTCAAGCAGACCTATCAGCGGGTGAACGGCCGCTCCTGGGAAAACGACCGTGATGCGCTGGCCACGGTGACCAAGCGCAGCTTCGCAAGGGCCTATGCCGAGCAGTTCGGTGGCAGCGAAGACGACGCGGTGAAGGTGATCAATGACGCCAAGGACAGCTACCGCCTCTCAATCGAGGGCTTCGCCGGCCGGGTGAAGGAGTACCTGGACAGCCAGCCGCCGGGTTTCCGGCTCAACTTCTTCGTGGATGAGGCCGGTCAGTTCATCGGCCAGGAACGCAGCCGCCTGCTCAACCTGCAGACCGTGGTGGAGAGCCTGGCTACTGCCACCGATGGGCGGGCCGCGGTGTTCATCACCTCCCAGGCCGACCTGGAGGGAATCCTGGGGCAGGTGAAGTTTGAGCAGGCCGATGATCTCAGCAAGATCCAGGGCCGCTTCAAGACCAAGCTCACCCTGGCCAGCGCCGATGTGCAGGAGGTAATCCAAAGGCGCCTGCTGGCCAAGACCCCGGATGAACCGGAGCAGCTGATCGCTATCTATGAGCAGGAGAAGGACAACTTCACCACCCTTTTCCGCTTTGGTGATGGCTCGATTCAGCTCAAGGGCTGGGGCGACTGCCAGAGCTTCTGCGGCCTCTACCCCTTTCACCCCTACCAGCTGAGCCTGTTTCAGCAGGCGATCCAGAGCCTGGCGACCCACAGCATCTTCGAGGGCCGCAACATGGCCGTGGGAGAGCGCTCGATGCTCTCGGTGTTTCAGGAGGTGGCCAAAGCCATCAAGGAGCTGCCGGTGGGCCGGCTGGCCAGCTTTGACCAGCTCTACGACGGCATCCGCGATGTGATCCGGGCCGACAAACAGCAGACAATGGTGACCGCCCAGAACCAGGTGGGCGAGCTGGAGCTGCGCATCCTCAAGGCCCTGTTCCTGCTCAAGTGGGTGCAGGGGTTCAAGAGCACGGCGCGGAACATCGCCATCCTGCTGATCCAGGAGCCCAACTTCGACATCCGCGCCCATGAGCAGGCGGTGAAGGAGGCCCTGATCAACCTGGAGAGCCAGAGCTACCTGCAGCGCAGCGGTGAGGTCTACGAGTTCCTCACCGACAAGGAAAAGGATGTGGAGCAGGAGATCAAGCGGGTGGAGGTGTCGGATTCAGTGGTGGTGAAGACCCTGCACGGCGTGGTGTTTGACGACGTGCTGCGCAGCAACAAGATCCGCTTTGAAGACAACGGCAACGACTACCCGTTTGCCCAGAAGATCGACGACGGCCTGATCAAGGGCAGAGACACCGATGTGGCTGTGAACCTGGTGACACCGGAGCACCCCAACTACGGCAGTGAGGGGATCCTCCACAGCCGCAACATGGGCGGCACCGAGCTGATGGCGATCCTGCCGGCCAAGGACCGGTTGCTTGATCAGATCCGCAACCACCTCAAGACCGACCTCTACATTCGCCAGAACAGCGGCGGTGAAGACGAGGCTCTGAACGCCATCCTGGCCGTGCGCTCCAGGCAGAACAGTGCCCGGCGTCAGGAGATCACCCGCCAAGCCGAGGAGCTTTTGCGCACCGCTGCGCTGGTGGTGAACGGGCAGACCCTCTCGGTGGGCGAAGGCGACCCCAAGACCCGTTTCAGCAAGGCCTACCAGGAGCTGATCCGCTCGGCCTTCCCCAAGCTGAAGATGATCCGCGGCAACTTCAGCGAAGCCACCGTGGCCCAGGTGGTGCGGGAGCAGGACGACCTGCTGGAGGGTTCAGCGATCCAGCTCTCAGAGGCGGAGCAGGAGGTGCTGGTGGATGTGGAGCGCCAGCAGAAGCTGGGCGAGCGCCTGAGCGCGGAAGATCTGGTGCGCAAGTTCGAGGCGCGCCCCTATGGCTGGAGCAACTGGGCCACGCTCTCCTTCATCGCCCGGCTGTACCGGCTCGGGAAGCTGGAGCTGCGTGAGAAGGAGCTGCTCAGCAGCGTGGAGGTGATCGAAGCGCTCACCAACAGCCGCCGGCTGGGTGGCGTGAGCGTGCGCAAGCAAGAGCAGTTTGATACGAGCACGGTGAATGCGCTGAAACGCTTCCACCAGGAGCTGTTCAACGTGCAGAGCCTCGGCACCGATGCCCGCAGCACGTGCGAGGCCTTCCGGATGGCGATGGCCGAAGAAGCCCAGGACTTGCGGGAGATCGCAGCCCAAGCCGCCAGCTATCCCTTCCTTGCAGCTGTGAAGCCTTGGGCCGAGAAGGCAGAAGCAATGGCCAAAAAGGACGACGGCTACCTGCTTAACCAGCTGGAGAGCTTCAAGGACAGCTGGCTGGATGCGGAGGAAGACCTGCTCACCCCCCTGAAGCAGTTCCTCAATGGCAACCAGAAAACGGTCTACGACGAGGTGCGGGCCTTTGAACTGCGCTACGGCGATGAATTCGCCGACCTGCCGGCCGATCTGGTGGCTCCGCTGCGAATGCTGCTGGAGAGCGAAAAGCCCTATCCCGGCGGCCTGATCCCCCAGGCAAAAAGCGCCATAGTCGAACTGCAGAAGCAGCTGGGCGAGCGACTGGCGGCGGCCAAGGCCAAGGCGCTGGAGGAGATCAGCGAGCAGGAAGCCCGGCTCAAGGCAACTGCCGACTTCCAGAGGCTGGAGGCGAGCAAACAGGAGCAGGTGCTGGCAGCCACCGCAGCGGCCAAAACCGATGTGGAGGCCGCAAGCCAGCCAGGACGGGCCTTGCTGCGGGTGAGCCGCTACCGCGCTGAGGAGGTGCCTAAACAGCTGCAGCGCCTGGCGGCACTGGCAGATCCGGTAGACACACCAACGGCAGCGCCCATCAAGGTGGTGGCGGCCTCAGCCCTGAAGGTGAACTGCCCGCTGAGCCAGATCACCAACAGCCAGGAGCTGCAGCAGTGGCTCGATGCTCTCCGGGCATCAGCTCAGGCAGAGCTTGAGCTGGGCCATCGGATCAGCCTGTGATAGCCCCAGAAGCCAGGCCAGCACAGCATTGGTCGTTTAACATAAAAAGTCTTAGGTAAAGTGCGCGATGGCGGAGTGGGGCTTCTATGGCCGGCGTCAGGAGCGAGCGCAGCTGGCCCAGGTGCTCAGCCGCGGGCGCTGGTTCTTCCTGCAGATCTCCGGGCGCCGCCGCATCGGCAAGACCCGGCTGGTGCAGGAGCTGCTGCAGCCAGAGCGTCGCGAGCGGGTGCTCTACATCCAGATCCCGGACTCCGATCCGGCCGGCGTGGTGAGCACCGCCCGCGACTTCATGGAGAACTTCGGGGTGAGCCCCCCCCTGCCCCATGACCTGCGCTCGCTGGCGGTGCGCATCGGTCAACTCTGCGCCGAGGGCTGGATCGTGGCCCTCGATGAGTTCCAGTACTTCAGCCGTAAGGCCCTCTATCCCTTCACGTCCGAGCTTCAATCCGAGGTGGACCGACTGGCGGCCACACCCGAGGCCAAGGGTGGCCTGATCGTGCTGGGCTCCCTGCACACCGAGATGCAGGCGCTCCTGGAGGACCGCAGTGCCCCTCTCTACCAGCGCCTCACCGACACCATCAGCCTGGGCCACCTCGACATCGCCTCCCTGCTGGAGCTTCTGCAGGCCCATGCGGACGCCAGCCCGGAGCGGCTGCTGTTTCTTTGGAACCTGTTCGAGGGAGTGCCGAAGTTCTACCGCGACTGCTTCGAGCAAGGGGTGATCAACGCGGATCGGCAAACGTTGCTGGAGCGGATGTTCTTCAGCAGCAGCTCCCCGCTGCGCACCGAGGCCGACAACTGGTTTCTGCGCGAACTGCGGGGCCGCTACGACCTGGTGCTCAAGTACGTGGCCCGCCATCCCGGCTGCACCCACGCCGACCTCCTGGCCCATGTGAACTCGGTGGATCCCGATCTGGGTAGCCAGGTGTGGGTCTACCTGAAGACGCTGGAAGAGAAATACGAGATGGTGGAAAAGCGCCTGCCGGTTTTCGCCAAGCTCAACGCCCGCAAAGGGCGTTACACGATCCGCGATAACTTCCTGCGCAGCTGGCTTGATGCGCTGGCGGTCCCCACCGCCGCTATCCATTTCCGCCCCCTACAAGGCCTTGTCGAGCAGGCCGACCAGCGGCTGATGACGGCGGAGGGCTACGGACTGGAGCGGCTGGTGGGTCAGCTGTATGAAGAACGCAGCCGCCTGGGTGTGGGTGATTTCCCACTCACCTCACGGATTGAAGGCTGGTGGGACCGCAGCGACACCGAGATCGACCTGGTGGCCCTCGATGAACCCTCGCAGCGGCTGCGGCTGGGCAGCTGCAAGCGATCAGAGCAGGCACTGTTGAAGGATCTGGCTAACTTCGATGGCCATGTGGCCCGCTTCCTCAAGGCCTTCCCACGGTTTGAGAACTGGCAGGTGGAGCAGGTGGCGATCGCGCCCTCGCTCACGCCCGAAACCCGCCGTGCGATCCAGGCAGCGGGATACCTGCCGCAGTCACTGGCGGACCTGACGGAGGGGTTGCAGACATGACGCTCAGCCTAAACTTGATGCTTGATGCGGAGTCATCAGATGCGCACCACCCTGCAGCTCGACGACGATGTGCTCGCTGCCGCCCGGGTGCTGGCCCGACAGCGGCACACCAGCCTGGGTGCCGTGATCAGCGCCTTGGCACGTCAGGCCCTGGTGGCCCCGGCGCCTGGCTCCAGCCTTGGCAACCCCGAATCCGACCATTGCAACGGCTTGCCCCTGCTGCCCTGGCAGACCCAGGGCGCGCCGGTCGATCTGGAGTTGGTCAACAGCCTGCGGGACGAATTGGCTTGAGTGTTGCCCTGCTCGATGTGAACGTGCTGATCGCCCTGCTGGATCGGCGCCATGTCCATCACGAGCCGGCCCATGGCTGGTTCGCTGCCGCTGAGGCCAACGGCTGGGCCACCTGCCCGCTCACCCAGAACGCCGTGCTGCGGATCCTGGGCCAGCCGCGCTACCCCAACAGTCCTGGGCCGCCGGCGGTGGTGGCGCCCGTCGTGGCCGAACTGATCCGCCATCCCCAGCACCAATTCTGGCCCGATGCGATCAGCCTGCTCCATCCCATCGGCATCGATGCTTCCCGGCTGCTGGAGTCAGGACAACTCACCGACACCTACCTGCTGGCCCTGGCGGTGCACCACGGCGGGCGGCTGGTGAGCTTCGATCGCCGCCTGAGCTGCGAGGCGGTGGCTGGCGGCCGCGAGGCCCTGTGGTTAATCGATGGATGAATCAAGCGGGGGATGGAGCAATCAGCTCGAGGCCAGGGAAAGCCTGGCGATAGCGGCGCCTGTCGCGGGTGAGCAGGGGGACCCGCTCCACCAGGGCATGGGCGCCGATCAGGAAATCCGCCAGCACGGTCTGGCGCGAACCGCCCCGGGCCCGGTATTCGGCGTGGGCGCGGGCGGCCAGGAAGGCGGCTTCGCGGGGGATGGGACGGTACGCATAAAGATGGGCCGGCAGCAGGTCATCCACGGCCTCGATCGCCTCGCAGGCAAAGGCGATCTCGGCATAGACAATCGGATTGATCAGCACGGGACCGCTGTCGAGCCAGCGGCTGAGTTGCTCCTCGCTCCACGCCTGCCAGAGGGGATCAGCTGTGATCACATCGAGGATCACATTGGAATCCATGAACACCATCAGGATTGCTCTTCGCCGCGGCTGAGGGCGAGCAGTTCATCGGTGCTGAGACGCGTGCGCAAGCGGGCCCGACGCAGCCGTTGCAGGCCTTCGCTGCCGGGCGATCCTTCCGCAGGCGCCTTTTCGATCAGCACCCGGCCGCCCTCCACCAGGAAGCGCACCTGGGTGTGGGGCAACAGGCCACACTGCTCGCGGATCTCCTGGGGAATGGTGACCTGCCCCTTGCTGGTGATCCGCATCGACCGATACTCGGCAATTCCAGTAAGAATCTTACTCGCGTTGGCTGCCGACTCGTGCCAGCTGGTGAAGACGGGCTTCAAGCCCCCCAGCACCGCTAGCATTGATAGCGACCTGGAGGACATGCATGGCTGACCTGCTGGTGCGAGGCGTGGAGGAGTCCCTGGTGCGAGCCTTGAAAAAGCAGGCCGGAGAGCATGGCCGCAGTTCAGAAGCGGAACACCGGGCCATTCTCAAGGCGGCGTTGTTGAGCCCACCCCGCCGCAAACTGGCCGACCTGCTGGCCGCCATGCCGGATGTAGGGCGCGACGCAGATTTCGAGCGTCAGAGCGAGGCCGCGGCCGACACCGATGTATTTAATTGATACCAACGTCATCAGCGAAGCGCGCAAGGGTTCACGGGCTGATCCGGGGGTGCGGGCCTTCTTCGGCGCGGTCAGCGACCAAGACCAGCCGTTGTATCTGGCGTCGATCACCATCGGTGAACTGCGCCGTGGCGTGGATCTGATCCGCCGCAGAGGCGATGCGGCTCAGGCCGATGCATTGGAGCAGTGGCTGGCTGTGCTCCTGGAGACCTACGGCGATCGGGTCCTGGTGCTGGACGCGGAGGCCGCTCAGCTCTGGGGGCGGCTGCGGGTGCCGCATTCCGGACATGCGCTCGACAAGCAGATCGCGGCGATCGCACTGCTGCATGACCTCACGGTGGTGACGCGCAACACGGCCGATTTTCTGCCCACGGGCGTGGCCTTGCTGAATCCCTTTCGAGGGCCAACCGAGCCTGCCCCATGACCCAGACACCTCCCCTTGCCAACGAATCGGCAACCGGCTTTGTGCCCTACGACGTGGCCGAGCATCTCAGAACCCCTGAAGAGATGACGGCCTATCTGGAGGCCTGGCTGGAGGAGGCACCGGATGATGTGGGCGGACTGGCACGGGCCCTGGGGGACATCGCCCGAGCCAAGGGAATGACGCAGGTGGCGAAGGAGACCGGTCTCAGCCGGGAGAGCTTGTATCGGGCGCTCAGCGCCGATGGCAATCCAAGTTTCGCCACCGTGCTCAAGGTGACCAAGGCTCTTGGCCTGAGGCTTCATGCCTGCGCCGCTGCTGTTGAGGGGTAATCCAACACGGCCAACGTCACAAGGTTTCCCCTCATTCCACAGTCCCCCCCCCATGCCCGTTAACACCGCCGCCCTCAAAACCTTCGCCCCGGCGATGCGGCGGCAGCTGATCGAGGCGCTGGGCCGCAAGCTAGACCTGCTGCTGCACCAGGCCAGCGCCGACACGCTGACCACCGCCGCCGGCCCGATCGCAGAGCTGCGGCAGCAGGAGGCTACCAATCGCCAGGAGCTGCTGGAGCGGGTGGCCTACAGCTGGTTCAACCGTCTGGCGGCGCTGCGCTATCTCGATGCCCGGCTTTGGCATCCCTTCGGCGCCAGGGTGTTGATGCCGCAGACGGAAACAGAAACCCAGCCCGAGTTACTGAAATTGCTGCGCAGCGGCAGCCTGCCCGCTGAACTGCAGCCCCACACCGATGAGGCGCGCCTGCAGGGCCTGCTCGATGGCCGGATCCCCACGGCCACGGCCGGCGCCGATCCCCAGGGGGAGGTGTATCGCGAGCTGATCCTGGCGGTGTGCCGCTCCTATCACCAGCTGCTGCCGAATCTGTTTGAAGGGCTGGATGATGCCAGCGAGTTGTTGTTACCGGACGATCTGCTCAGTGATGGCTCGATTGCCGGCGGTTTCCGCAGCCAGATCAGCGATAGCGATTGCGAGGATGTGGAGATTCTGGGCTGGCTGTATCAGTTCTATATCGCCGAAAAGAAAGATGAAGTGATGGCCCGCAAGAAGGCGGTGCCCACCGAAGACATCCCGGCCGTCACCCAGCTGTTCACGCCCCACTGGATCGTGCGCTATCTCGTGGAGAACTCGCTGGGGCGGCTATGGCTGCTGAACCGGCCGGAGTCGAAGCTGCGAGACCAGATGCCGTACTACATCGAAGGCGAAACAGAAACCGACTTCCTACGGATCAACAAACCGGAAGACATCAAACTGCTGGATCCCGCCTGTGGCAGCGGGCACATGCTTACCTATGCCTTTGACCTGCTCAGCCACATCTACACAGAAGAAGGCTATGCGTCGGCTGAAATCCCCAGATTGATCCTGCAGCACAATCTGTATGGGCTGGACATTTGCCCCCGCGCTGCCCAGTTGGCTGGCCTGGCTTTGGTTCTCAAGGCCCGGGAACAATCGCGTCGGTTCTTCCAGCCAGCACAGCTGGTGCAGTCCAAGATTCTTGTGCTGCAGGATGTACGATTTGGGAAAAATGAATTAAATGATTATATTCAGTCCCTAGATTTAGGCGAGCTCTTTGATCCGTCGCTTCTCAAGCTTCTACGACAGTTCGAGGAGGCGAAGACCTTCGGCTCGCTCATCCAGCCGTGCCTCGACGAACGATCAATCGCCGAACTCCGACGTTCAATTGGGCAGAAAGATCTTGGTAGCCAGCTCTTTCTGCGCGTGACGCACCTCAAGGTCCTGCGCGTTATCGAACAATCTGAGGCTCTAACCCAGCGGTATCACGTCGTCGTGGCGAATCCGCCGTATATGGGCGGGAAAGGGATGAACCCTCTCATTAAGCAGTTTCTTCAAGACAACTTTAGTGACTATAAAGCAGATCTTTTCTCGGCCTTTATCGCCCGATCCCTGTCGCTGGCACTTTCAAATGGCTATCTCGGTTTCATGTCACCGTTTGTATGGATGTTCATTTCGTCATACGAAGAACTGCGCAAGCGGCTGATTTCCCAGGCAACGATTTCAACGCTCGTGCAATTAGAATATTCGGGATTCGACGGGGCTGTTGTTCCTATTTGCACCTTCACGCTCCAAAATAAACGTCATGCTCTTTATAGAGGTGGCTATATTCGCCTCTCTGATTTTCGTGGTAGCGAAAACCAAGGCCCGCGAACATTAGAAGCCATCAAGAATCCAGACTGCGGCTGGTTCTTCCACACCGATGCCGCCAACTTTTACAAGATTCCTGGCAGTCCAATCGCATACTGGCTGAACGATGCGTTGCTGACTGTGTTTTCAACCTGCCCACCGGTTGAAGATGTCGCAAAAGTACGGGGCGGGATGACAACTGGAGAGAATGACCGATTCCTTCGGCTCTGGCATGAAGTGTCCAATACCAGTTTTGGCACTGGCTTTGATAACCAGAAATTGGCAGCAGCATCAGGCTGCAAATGGTTTCCATATAACAAGGGCGGCCCTTTTCGGCGTTGGTATGGCAATCAAGACTATGTGGTGAACTGGGCAAACGACGGCCAAGAAATTCTGTCAACTGGGCGGGCTTCACCACGCAGCCGAGATTTCTATTTCAGAGAGGCTTTGACTTACACAGCGACTAGTTCTTCGTATTTCGCTATTCGCTATTCGCCCGTTGGATTCCTCTTTGACGCGAAAGGCTCGTTCGTGGCCCCCGTGAAAGCCAATTGGCAAACACTATTGGGGCTCCTTAATTCAAAGCTCGTCACCTCCCTGTTAAAGGCTCTCAACCCAACTATTGAATTTCAAGCAGGCGACATCTCACGCATTCCGTTCAAGCCGCTGGGGAAACTTGAGGAGATGCACTCGGGATTGGTTCAAGAATTAGTTCAGCTTGGTCGCGTTGACTGGAACAACTACGAGACCTCTTGGGACTTCCGCGACCAGCCGTTGCTGCGACCGGGGCTGAAGGACACGACGCTGGAGGCAAGCTGGCGGAATTGGGAAGCGCAGACCACCACCGCCATCCGCCGGATGCAGGAGCTGGAGACGGAGAACAACAGGCTCTTCATCTCCGCTTATGGCCTAGACGGCGAGTTGCAGCCCGAAGTTCCTGAGGATCAAATCACCCTCGCCCGCGCCGACCCAAAGACGGACATAGCCGCGTTACTCTCCTACGCCACCGGCTGCATGATGGGCCGCTACAGCCTCGCTCACCCCGGCCTGATCCTCGCCAATGCCGGCGACACGTTAGAAAACTATGACGCCAACGTCGGCAAATGCACTGGCGATCTCAGCTTCCAACCCGACCGCGACGGCATCATCCCCGTGCTCGATGGCGAGTGGTTTGAAGACGACATCGTCGCCCGCAGCCGCGAGTTCCTGCGCGTTTGCTTCCCCGCCAGCTCCCTCAACACCGATCTGGCCTTCATCGAAACCTCCCTCGGCAAAGACCTCCGCAAATATTTCTGCACAGACTTCTACAAAGATCACCTGCAAACCTACAAAAAACGCCCGATCTACTGGCTGGTGCAGAGCCCCGCTGGCCCTGCCAAGGGTGGCTTCGCCTGCCTGATCTACCTGCACCGCTACACCAAAGACACCCTCAACCTCGTTCTCAACAACTACTTCCGGCCCTACCTGCAGAAACTGGAAGCCCGCCAAGCCCAGCTCGGCCTCGATCAACTCAACGACGCCATCCCCAGCCGCGACCGCACCGCCGCCCGCAAGGAAGCCGAAAAAATCACCAAGGTGCTCAAGGACTGCCAGGCCTGGGAGCAGGATTCCCTGCTGCCCCTGGCCCAGCAACGCATCGAGCTGGATCTCGATGACGGCGTCAAGGTGAACTACCTCAAGCTCCAGGACGTGCTGGCGCCGATTCCGGGGCTGGCGGCGAAGGAGGACTAATGGTGATGCAGAGATCCATTAACGAGTTGCTCACCACTCCCGAGGGCAAGACCTTCGAGTGCAAGCGCGATCTCTCATCACCCAAGAACCTGCTGCTGGTGGAGGTGTTCCCCAGCAGTCAGAGGCCCCATCACCTGATCAAGCAAGGCCCTGACCAGGGTGTGTTCGTGCGCCTGGGGTCCACCAATCGCCAGGCTGATTCCGCCTTGATCGAGGAGCTGCGCCGCAGTGTGAGTGGCGCAGCCTTTGATGAGCAGCCCATCGCGGAGCTCTCTGTCGATGATCTGGATCGCGATGCGATGACGGCGGCCTTTGAGGGCATCCGATCGATCAGCGACCAGGAGCTGCACAGCCTGCGTGTGCTTACCACCGCTCAGGGCCGTGATGTTCCCACCGTTGGCGGGATGCTGCTCTTCGGCCGCGATCGCCAGCGCTGGTTTCCCGATGCCTGGCTCCAGTGCGCCCGTTTTGTGGGCACCACCAAGGCCGGGATCTTTGATCAGCTCGACATCCAGGCCCCCCTGCCACAGGCATTGGAGCAAGCTCTGGCCTTCCTCAAGAAGCATGCTGTGCGTTCGGCCGATTTCCAGGAGCTGCGGCGCGTGGATCGCTGGAGCATTCCCCTGGCCAGCCTGCGGGAAGCCCTCACCAATGCGCTGGTGCATGCCGATTACTCCCAGCGCGGCGCACCGATTCGCGTTGCCTACTTCGACGACCGAATCGAAATTGAAAACCCAGGTGTGCTGATCCCCGGCCTGAGCCTCGACGACCTTCCGCGCGGGATCAGCCGCCTGCGGAATCGCGTGATCAGTCGCGTGTTCCGCGAACTCGGCCTGATCGAGCAGTGGGGCAGTGGTATCCCTGTGATCCTGGAGGAAGCCGCCAGCCAACACCTGCCGCCACCCCTGTTTGAAGAGGTAGGCCTGCGTTTTCGAGTGACTCTGCCCCTAGACCAAGCCAGCTCCCCAGCCCAGGGGCAGAGTCGGCCAAGGGGGGCAGAGTCAAGGGCAGAGTCAAGGGCAGAGTCGCTGGCGGAGGGCGGACTAGGCCACTTCGTGCTCCAAGTCCTGGCCGACGGGCCCTTGAGCAAGTCTGAAATTGCCCATGCCCTTGGGCGAGATTCCGTCTCCGGGGCACTCAACCGCACGATCCGCCAGCTTCTGGATCGAGACGAGATCGGCTACACCTTGCCGGATACCCCCAACAGCCGGCTGCAGAAATACCGGCGACTCGGACATTCGCGGCGATGATCACTGCCATGCCGGATCCAAACGCGCTCACCGCCAGCCCGCCCAGTCCCGTGGCCTCCTTTGCCGCCACGCCTAGTCCAGCCGCCTGGCCCTACCTCGGCGCTCGCTGGTGGTCGTTCGACTTCCACGCTCACACGCCAGCCTCCTCCGATACCCCCCACTGGCACCAGGCCAACGGCACTGATCAAGAGGTGACACTTGAGCGCTGGTTGAGCCAGTTCATGGCTGCCGGTATGGACTGCGTCGCGATCACCGATCACAACAGTGGCGATTGGATCGATCCTCTGCAGGCTGCCTACCGACAGATGGAACAGGAAGCCGGAGCCATCCCCATCCCTGCCCATGCCGACCATTCCCCCCCCCTCAGGCAAAGCCCTGTTTGCCATTCGAGAGGGCAGCCAAGCCAGCATTGTTGATGCCACCACCTTGAAGCAGTTGTTCGAGGTAGCTCGCCTGCTCGCCTGCTCGCCGTGGAGTGGGAGAACCTCGATCGCCCTTTTCCGGCAGCGACAGGCGCTGGCTCGGCGTTGGGCCCGGCTTGGGCGGGAGGTGTGAGATGCGACTGAGCCGAAATGAACTGATCGCCAAGTTGAGACTGGGAGAAGACAACCTCCTGGGATGCAAAGAGGTTCGCTTTTGCGGAGCGTCTGTGCGTGGCCCTTCCCCAAACGACCTGGCTGATGAGCTCGCTGCCTTCGCCAATAGCAGAACCGGCGGCACTCTGCTGCTCGGCATCAATGACAAGACTCGCGATGTCCTGGGAATCCCTGTTGATCGCCTTGATCTCGTCGAGGCCCTGGTGCGCCAGGCCGTTGAGGACAGCATCAAGCCGCCATTGGCCCCAGTGATTGAGCGGCTCACGCTGCCCGATTCCCTTGGCGTGGATCACGCCACCCTCAGAGTGGACATCGCATCCAGTCTGTTTGTACATCAGAGCCCTGCTGGCTATTTGCACCGGGTCGGTTCCTCAAAGCGCCCTATTCCGCCTGACTACCTGGCGCAGCTTTTTCAGCAGCGCAGTCAGAGCCGAGTGATCCGATTTGATGAGCTGCCGCTTGTGTCTGCTCAATGCGAGGATCTGGATACCGTGTTGCTCGAACGTTTTCACCCTCAGTTATCGCCTGATGCAAATTGGCAGTCGAAGACAGGCCTGGTGGTCGAAGCGGAAGACGGATCTCTCCACCCTTCAGTGGCGGGAGTGTTGCTTGCCAGCCTCAATCCCCAGCCATTCCTGAGGGGCGCTTACATCCAGGCTGTTGCCTATGCGGGTACCCAGGTATCGCCCCTGGGAGAGGACGTCATGTACCAGCGTGACGCTGCCGATCTCACAGGCCCATTGGATCAACAGATCACAGCCGCCTGCAAGTTTGTAGCTCGCAACAGCCGCAGCGGTGCCGCGAAGACGCTGGAGGGAGGCCGGATTGATCGCCCACAGTTTGATGCTCTGGCTGTGTTCGAAGCCATCACCAATGCCGTTGCCCATCGCGATTATTCCATCCCCGGCAGCAAGGTGAGACTCCGTCTCTTTGATGATCACCTCGAGATCTTTTCGCCAGGCATGCTGCCAAACACGATGACTCCTGAAAGCTTGCCGCTCCGTCAGGCTTGCCGCAATGAGCTGGTCGCCAGCCTGCTTGCGCGTTGTCCTGTAGAGGCTGCTGCAGGCGTCAGCCATCGCCGCTACATCATGGATCGTCGCGGCGAAGGTGTGCCCTTGATTCTTTCTCGAACACTGGAGTTGTCAGGACAGCTTCCGCACTACCGCCTCATTGACAACAACGAGCTGCTGCTCACGATTCCTAGTGCTCTGTGATGCTGACCTTACTAATCAGACCAAGCTCAATTTCAAAATGCCAGCCTCGATATTCCGGTCATCAGGTACTGAATCGCCTCACGCCCCCGCCGAGGCAAGGCCTCAACAGCTCCGGCCTCAATCAGTTGCTGCAAGGTTTGCGACACCGAGGGTTGCTTCACCTGCCACAGCTCCACTAGCTCCGCCTGGGTCTGGGCCGTAGCCGCATCCACCTGCGCCCAGGCCAGCAGGCGCTCCCAGGCGGTGTCGCCCAGCTGCTCCTGCAGTTCCACCTGGTTGCGTTGCCGAAGCGAGAGCAGCAGATCCTCCAGCCCTACCGGCGCCACGTCGGCTCCTGCGCTGGTGAGCCCCAGCAGAGCTGTGATCCCATCCTCCAGGGCCTTCAACATGCCGCGCAAATCGCCGCGGAATAGCTCGTACAGCCGCTGCACCACGGCACGCTCCACAGGAGATCGGCAGGGTCTGGCCGGATCCAGCTGCAAAGACCCATAGCGATTGGCCAACAACTGCTCCACATCCGCCAGCCCCAGTGGCTCCAGCACCAACGGATTGCTGAACACCGAGCGGGTGCCCACCACGATCAGATGCAAGCCCTCTTGCAGCAGGGCCTGATCGCGGATGCCCCGCAACAGATCCGCCGCCCGCGTCGCATCCGCCTCACTGAGGTTTTCGAGGTTGTTGAGGTGCAGCACGACGCCGCGGGCCCCCTGACCGATCGCATAGCCCATCAGATCGCGCAATACCCGCGGACCATCCAGCAGCAGCGCCTCTGGCGGTGTGGCCACGCTTTCGCTCTGACTTCCCCCAACCCCAAGCCCAAAGGCCGACACCGTGAGCCCGCCCCCACGCAGGCGGATGCCCCGCACCAGTTGCTGCGCGGCCTCCACTTCGGGTCCCGCCGCCGTCGGGCAGTTCGCCAGAACGGAGTCGTACACACCAGAAAGCAACTGCCCGAGCAGCTGTTCACTGGCGCCCTCGGCGCTGATCGGGATGATCTCGTCGGAACTCCAGTAGCCCTCCGCCTGGGCATCGGCCTTCACCGTCTGCACCAGGGTGGTTTTGCCGATTCCTGGACGCCCCGCCACCGCCTGGCGGGAGCTGGCGCTGCTGCCGATCGTGGTGAGCAGCAGCTGCCGCTCCCGCTGCCTCCCCACGAACAGGCGCAGCGGCGTGGCCTGCGAATCCGCCCGCAGGGTGGCCTGGAAGAAGGGCGAGGAGCGCAGGTTGTAGAGGCCCCAGAGGCTCGGCAGCGCCATGGCGCGAAGTATTGGCAAGGGGCCTCAGCCAGCCAATACTGGTCATGTATTGGCCATTTTGGCAATACAATTCTTTTCGCCAGCAGGAAAATCAATAAATGCCAATCACTAGGAATCCTATTAGTTTGCGTTTATTCAGATTCCGAGTGAGACATGGCCGCAGGCGAGCAGGTCACTGGCGGTGTGGATGAACGGCGAACGCGTCGGCACCTGGACCCTGCCGTTGCGGGGGCCACAGACCTTCACCTACGCCGAATCCTGGCTTCACTCAGGTCAGTTCCGGCCGTTATCGCTGTCACTGCCGGCTGGCCTCCTGCACCATTTGCACGAGGGTGGTTCTGCCAATCCCCGGCCGGTCCGGTGCGAAGTCTTGGCCGATCTGGCGAAACCTGGCCTGCGCCATGCAGGCATTGCTAGCATTGATTTCAATGCAATCGCGCCAGGCGTGCCGATGACATCGATCACCATCCGCAACCTCGACGACAAGCTCAAATCCCGCCTACGCCTGCAGGCCGCAGGCCATGGCCGCTCCATGGAAGAGGAGGTGCGCCAGATCCTTGCCGCAGCCTTGGCGCCTCCAGCGGCCCCTGCCTACAGCGAACCGGGACTGGGCAGCCGCATTCGCGCTCACTTCGCCCAGCTCGGCGGCATGGAGCTCGAACCGCCACGCCGCACCTCCACGCCTGAACCTGCAGCCCTGAGCTGAACCATGGCTCTGCTTCTGCTCGACACCAACGTGCTCTCCGAGCTGATGCGATCGGATCCTCAGCCTGCCGTGCTCGCTTGGGCCGACCAGCTCGACCCAGCAGCGGTGGGCATCACGGCCATGGATGAAGCCGAGATCTTGCATGGCCTGGCCCGCTTGCCGGTTGGTCGACGCCGCCAGGCCCTGGAGGCGCGCTGGGAGCAACTGGTGGCAGATCTATTTGCAGGCCGTGTCTTCTCCTTTGACCGCCCAGCGGCCCACTGGTATGCCGCCTTGCTCCAGCGGCGAGAACGCCTTGGCCAACCGATTTCAACGGCTGATGCCCTCATTGCGGCCATCGCCCTGGCCCTTGGAGCCACCCTTGCCACCCGCAATACCGTCGATTTTGAAGGGATTGGCCTGGCACTGATCAATCCCTGGCCGGCGCCCTGAGCAACCAGAACAGCCCTCCAGTCACTCGGATTGCCAATGAATGCCACTTAGTAGTAATCCTGTTATCCTGCGTTTGTTGAGATTCCAAGTAGGTCATGGCCGCAGGCGAGCAGGTGATCCGCGCCCCTGCCCAGCTGGGGGTCCTCCTCAAGGGTGTCCGGCGGCAGAAAGGCCTGAGCCAGCAAGAGCTAGCCCTCAAGGCCGGAGGCACCAGCCAGGCCAGGCTCTCCCAGCTCGAATTGCAACCGGGGCGCCTCACCGTGGAGCGTCTGCTGTTGATCCTGGCCGCCCTCGACCTCGAACTGGTGCTGCGGCCCCGAGAGATCAGCATCGAGCCGGCCGAGTGGTGATGGGCAGGCCAACGCGGGCGCGCTCCCTGGCGGTGTGGATGAACGGTGAACGGATCGGCACCTGGACCTTGCCGGCGCGGGGGCCACAGACCTTCACTTACGACGAAACCTGGCTGCATTCCAGCCAGTTCCGCCCGGTGTCGTTGTCATTGCCGGCGGGCATCGGGACCTCAACACTCAGCGGTGATGCCGTGGAGAGCTGGTTTGACAACCTCCTCCCGGACAGCGACGCCATCCGAGGCAGGGCCCAGACCCGGTTTCAGACCGCCAGCACCAATGCCTTCGATCTGCTGGCTGCGGTCGGCCGCGACTGTGCCGGAGCCGTGCAGCTGCTGCCGCCAGACCAGAAGCCCAGCGGCATCGATCGCATCGAGGCCCGGCCCCTGAGCAACCAGGAGATCGGCCGGCGCCTGCGCGCCGTCACGGCGGCGCCGGCTCCAGGATCCCTGGGCCCTGAATCCGATGCGCTGCGCCTCTCGGTGGCCGGTGCCCAGGAGAAGACCGCCTTCCTCTGGCACAACAACCAATGGTGTCTGCCGCTGGGCAGTACCCCCACCACCCACCTGTTCAAGCTGCCGATGGGGGTGATCGGTGAGGGCCAGATTGATTTCAGCACCTCGGTGGAGAACGAGTGGCTTTGCAGCAAGGTGCTCAAGGCCTATGGGTTGCCTGTGGCCTCCACGGAGATAGCCAGTTTTGACGGCGAGCGCTGCCTGATTGTTCAACGCTTCGATCGTCGCCTGCATGCCAGTGGCGCCTATTGGCTGCGCCTGCCCACAGAAGACTTTTGCCAGGCCACCTCCAAAGCAGCCGCCAACAAATACGAGAACAACGGCGGTCCAGGCATGGTGCCCATTGCCGAGCTGCTGGCTCAATCCTCCGAGCGCAGCGATCTGGCCACCTTTTTCAAGGCGCAGGTGTTGTTCTGGATGCTGCGCGCCATTGATGGCCACGCCAAAAACTTCAGCCTCTTTCTGAGCCCGGGCGGCCGCTTTCAGCTCACACCGCTCTACGACGTGCTCTCGGCCTGGCCGGTGATCGGCCGCGGCAGCGGCCAATGGCCCCAGCAAAAGCTCAAGATGGCGATGGCCTGGTTTGGTGAACAAGGCCATTCCACCAAGCCTCTGGAGATCACAGGTCGTCGCATGCTGCTCACCGCAAAACGGCTTGGGATTGCTGATGCTCAAGCCATCCTCGAAGCTCTGATCGCTAAGACTCCGGCTGTGATTGGTTCCGTGCGGGCCCAGTTGCCTGCTGGGTTTCCACACGCCGTCGCCGAACCCGTGCTGACAGGCCTGCAAGCCTCCGCCAGCCAGCTCGAATGCCAACTGTGATGCCTGCTTCCCCCGCCACGACTCGCATCCACGAAAGCCTCGACGCCGCGCTCTCCCGCAGGCGCGTGGTGCTCTGGTACGACGCCAACGGTGAATGGGCCTCGGAGTTCGATGGCTACCAACCCGCTGCGGCCGAGAAGCTGCGGGTAGAGGGCAACGAGTTCTCGGTGAAAGTGGCGATCAGCCGCGCCCCCCTCGCCCAACACTTCCTCCTCTACCTCCCCTCCGCCAAACCACCAGAGCCCCAGAACTGGCTCCTGGATCTGCTGCTGGCCGGCCATGAGTTCACCGCCGACCGCGCCTCACTCGACATCCAGGACGCCGGACTAACGCTGGAGTTCAAGGAGCTCGCCCAGCAGCACAAGGCCTTCTTCCGCTCACCGGTTCGCACCAGCAAGCTCAAGGAACTGCTGCGTCCCAACGACGACGAGGTGGCCGTGCGGCTCAAGATGCTGGCCGTGCTGGCCAAGCAGCCGCCCGACATCGACAAGCTGCTGCTGCACGCCTTCAGCCAGCTGGATCCCGCCAATCCAGACGCCGATGACCCCGTGGAGGCCCTCTACGGCAGCCATCAGCTGAGCCGCCACTTCTGGCAGGCCGTCGGCGAGAAGTTCGGCTACCGCTGCCCTGAGCCCAACCTGCGCGACTTCGCCGTTGCCCTGTTCAACAGTGTCAGCGGCATCGGCCCCTCAGGCGAGCTGCTGCCCCACGCCCGCGTCTTCCAGAGCATCTGGAAGGACAGCCTCAGTGCCCGGCCGTCCTTCGAAACATGGAGTGACCACCTTGCCGGCGTGCTGCGGGTGGAGGAGCAGCTCAACGATGCGCCCGACAGTTACGACCCGGACGACGACGACAGTTACGAGCTGATCGAGCGTTTTGTGCTCAGCCGCCTCCTGCAGCGCTTCGTGAGCAACGCCTCAGACGCCGACCTGCTGGAGGCGATCCGCAACCGCAGCAGTTCGTGTTGGTTCGAGAAGCACCAGCACGGCTATCGCGCCCTCGAGCAGGCCATCACCTTCCGCAGCCTGCTGGCGAAAGCCGATCTGCAGGTGCCCAGCTTCGAGGAGGGCCTGCAGCGCTACTGCAACGGCTGGTGGCGGCTGGATCAGGCCTACCGCCGCTGCATCCACCACGCCCGTGCCTATCAACAGCCCGGGCTGCTCAAGCCGCTGCGCGATTGGTTGGAGGCCCAGTACGTCAACAATGTGTTGCTGCCGCTCACCAATCGTTGGAGCGATCAGGTGGCCGGGCTCAGCAGCTGGGGGAGCGAGGTGCTGCCGCGGCAGAAGGAGTTCCACATGCGTTATGTGCATGCTCCCCTCGGCTCCCAGGGGCTCAAGCGCCTGTTTGTGGTGATCTCCGACGCCCTGCGCTACGAAGCGGCCCGCGACTTCGCCGATCGCCTCACCAGCCAGGCCGGCAAGGGCTGGAACGCCGAGGTGGACGCCCTTCTGGGGGCACTGCCCACCTTCACCCAGCTGGGGATGGCGGCCCTGCTGCCCGGGGCGCAACTGGGCCTCAACCCCGCCGATGCCACGGCCCTGGTGGATGGCCAGAGCGCCACCGGCACCGAGAACAGAAGCAAGATCCTCAAGTCCTACGCCAATGGCCGCGCCAGGGCGATCCTGGCGGAGGACTTCCTCAACCTCACCTCCTCCAAGGAAGGGGCCGAGCTCACCCGCGACCACGACCTGATCGTCATCTATCACAACCGCATCGACCGCATCGGCGACAAGCGCGAGAGCGAAGCCGACACCTGCCTGGCGGTGGAGCAGACCTTCGAGGATCTTGAGCTGATCCTGCGCAAGATCGCCAGCCTCAAGGGCAGCCAGGCGGTGATCACGGCCGATCACGGCTTCCTGTTCCAGCAGGAGCCCGTCGCCGCCAACGACCGCTCCCAGTTCCCCGCCGCCAAGGAGCTCACCTTCAAGAACCGACGCTTTGCCCTCGGCACCGGCATCCAGGCCAGTGCCGGCCAGAAGGTGTTCAGCGCCGCCGCACTGGGCCTGGGCGGAAGCTGGGAGGCCGTCTTCCCCCTCGGGCTCGATCGCTACCCCCGCTCGGGGTCGGGCTCACGCTTCGTGCATGGCGGCACCTCCCTCCAAGAGGTGGTGGTGCCGGTGATCCGGCTCAGGCGCGAGCGCAAGGTCGAGACCCGCGTGGTGGAGGCCGAGCTGCTGCGGGTGCCCGCCAAGGTCACCACCGGCAGGCTGTCCTTCGGCCTGTTCCAGCTGGAGCCGGTGGAGCCTCGCAAGCGGCTGCCGTTGAAGCTGCGCATCGGCCTCTACGCCAAGGCGGATGGCGCCCTGCTCTGCGCCCATCGCACCGTGCTGCTCGATTCAGCGGCCAGCGAGGCCCGCGAACGGGAGCAGCAGGTGATTCTGGAGCTCTCCAACGCCGCTGCCGACTACAACAACCAGGTGCTGGAGCTTCGCCTGGAGCAGCAGCTTGAGGGTGTCGCCACGCCCGTTCCCTACAAGACTGTCGAGATGAAGCTGCAGCGGCCCTTCGGCAGTGACTTCGACGATTTCTGATCCTCTCCATGACCCCCACCACGACCCCCGCAGCCCACAGCCCCCTGGATCAGAAGATTCTTGAGCACTTCCCTGGCCTGGTGGTGCGCAAGGACCTCACCACCGAGCTAAAGCAGAACGCCGTGGTACCCACCTACGTGCTCGAATATCTGCTCGGACAGCACTGCGCCACCGATGACCCCACCCTGATCGCCGAGGGGCTGGGTACGGTACGTCGCATCCTGGCCAAGCATTACGTGCACCGCAACCAGGCGGAGCTGGTGAAATCCACGATCAAGGACAAGGGCACCCATAAGGTGATCGACAAGCTCACCGTGACCTTCAACGACAAGGCAGGGTTCCACGAGGTGGAGTTCACCAACCTCGGCATCAAGAAGGTGCCGATCGACGATTCCTACGTGAAGCGGTATCCCAAACTGCTGGTGGGCGGCATCTGGGCGATCACCGATGTGGAGTACGAGCTCCCCGTTGACCCCAAGTCCAGCCCATGGCAGATCGCCGGTGTCAAACCGATTCAGGTGGCGGGTGTCGATCACGAGGCCTTCCTCGCCGCCCGCGCTCAATTCAGCACCGATGAATGGATGGATGTGCTCATGCAGAGCGTGGGCTTCAATCCAGAACACTTCAGCCGCCGCGCCAAGCTGCTCACCCTGATCCGGCTGATCCCCTACTGCGAGCGCAACTACAACCTGCTGGAGCTGGGCCCCAAAGGAACCGGTAAATCCCACATCTTTGCCGAGTTCTCCCCCCACGGCATGCTGATCTCCGGATCGGAGGTCACCGCCCCCAAGCTGTTCGTCAGCAATGCCAACGGCAAGATCGGCCTGGTGGGCTACTGGGATTGCATCTGCTTCGATGAGTTCGCCGGCAAAGACAAAAAAGTTGACAAGACGCTGGTGGATATCATGAAGAACTACATGGCCAACCGCACCTTTTCACGCGGTATCGAGCAGCTCACTGCGGAAGCCTCGATGGTGTTCATGGGCAACACCCAGAAATCCGTGGCCTACATGCTCAAGCACTCCCACTTCTACGAGCCCCTGCCCGATAAGTACATCGATTCAGCCTTCCTCGATCGCATCCACGCCTTCAACCCCGGCTGGGAGGTGGCACCGGTTCGGCACGAGCTGTTCTGCACCGGCTATGGCTTCGTGGTCGACTACATCGCCGAAGTGCTCAAGCACCTGCGCACCGAGGACTACACCGGCCTCTACAAGCCCTTCTTTGAGGTCACCTCAGAAGTTTCCACCCGCGACCAGACCGGCTTTGAGAAGACCTTCTCCGGGCTGATGAAGATCCTTCATCCCAACGGCAAGGCCACCCCGGAGGAGATCGGTGACTTACTGAACTTCGCCATGGAGTGTCGCCGCCGGGTGCGGGAGCAGATCCTGCGAATCGACGACACCTTCAAACCCAATGACTTCGCCTACAGAAATCAGCAATCCGGCACTGAGGTGCTGGTACTGACGCCGGAAGAGCAACAGTACCCCGCCTTCTCTGGACCCCGCCTTCAGCAGCCTGATGCCCCGGGCCCCGTTGAACAGGCCCCGCAGGAAACACCGGAACTTTCCACCTCTTCTCTCCAGGAGCACCATCTGGTCGTCCCTGAAAACTCCAGGGGTTGGAGCTACCGGCGCCTGTTTGGCGACTACCTGATCGGCGCCAGTGGCATCATCATTCGGGATCCCTACATCCGTGCCTTCCACCAGATCCGCAACCTGGTGGAGTTCCTGCGCATGGTGAACGAGATCACCCCCATCGGCGACGAGGTGAGCGTGCATCTGATCACCAGTTCCGACCAGGAATCCATGGAAAAGCAGGTGGAAAACCTCGGCCAGGTGCAGGACTCCTTTGCCGGCACCAGCACCCCCTTCACCTGGGAGATCGATGCCAGCCCCAACTTCCACGCCCGCAGCATCACCGCCAGCACAGGCTGGAAAATCACCCTGGATCGGGGGCTCGACCTCTTCCAATGGTTTGAGTTCAACGCCTTCAACGCCGCCGCCGTTGTTCAGGAGGCCCGGCTGGTGAAAGGCTGCGAGATCAACTTCATCGCGATGAAGCCCTGACGGCTGTCCCGAATCTTCAGCGACGGTGTTTCAAATTCGGCTTCCGCCACTTCCGTCAGCTCCACCGTGAAGCCCCGGGCGATCACGGCCTGATGCAGCAGCGGAGCAGCGCCCCTGGGGGGCTGCAGCACCCATCGCGTTGCGGGCGCGGCGGCCACCAGCTGCAGACGCAGCCGCCCCAGCGGCAGGGCCCGGAGGCCATCCCAGAGAGGCTCCTCACCGGGAGGCAGCGGCTGCGGGAGGCAGAACGCACTCACGATCGCCCCATCCAGCAGGCCGAGGCCTCCAGCGGCATCGGCCTGCTGGATGGGGCTGGCCACGCGGGACAGAGCGGTTGCGGAACGCAGCATCGCCGCCCCCATCGCTCGCCAGGGCAGCCTTCGTGCGAAAGAGGCGGACATCGCCACCGGTGCCGTGATCATCAAATGCGTCATCAAATGATGCTTAGACTGATGACCGCTCAGGACAGAGCATGCGAACCACCGTGACGCTCGACGATGACCTGCTCGCCAGGGCCGAGCAGCTGTGCGGAGATCTGGAACGCAGCGCCCTGCTCAAGGAAGCCCTTCGGGCCCTGGTGCAACGCGAAAGCGCGAAGCGGCTCGCAGCGCTGGGAGGCAGTGAAGCCGCACTGGAGCCGATCCCCCGTCGCCGCAGCCCGATGTGATCCTCGTCGACACCTCCGTGTGGGTGAACCACTTGCGCTGTGGCTTGCCGCGCCTCGCCACGCGCCTGCAGGATGGCGAGGTGCTGATCCATCCCTGGGTGATGGGCGAACTGGCCTGCGGGAATCTGCGCGATCGCGGGCAGGTGCTGAGTCTTCTGCAGGGTCTTCCGGCAGCCGTGGTAGCCAGCGACGAGGAAGTGCTGCTGCTGATCGAGCGCGACCAGCTGATGGGCCGAGGGGTCGGCTATGTCGATGTCCACCTGCTCGCCTCCGCCCGCTTGAGCGGCTGCCACCTGTGGACCCAGGATCGTCGCCTCGCCGCCGTGGCTATGGAGCAAGGGTTGGTAGAGCCGGAAGCAGGGCCCGAGGCACTTGCACGTGAGTAGGTCGGCAGCCCGATCGGATTGGGCAGGCCGAACTTGATCGCGCTACTCAGGCGACAGTCAGTTCGCTGAGACGCTTCTTCCGCTCAGCGGCGTAGCGCAGCACCGCCTGAATATGTTCTGGCCTGAGATCGGGGAAATCACTGAGGATCTTATCCTGGCTCATGCCACCGGCCAGATACTCGAGCACATCCGAAACCGTGATGCGCGTCGCTCGGGCAACCTGCAAGGCGTGTCCTTCATGCTGACAGCTCCAAAGGTTGGTTGACTGCCAAGCGAGGAGACCAGGGAGGTCACAATAAAGGTCATGAAGGAATCTTTGCTTACCATCTGGCTTGACGAAGGCCTTGAGCAGCAGCTGGAAGCCGCCTGCGGAGAATCCCGCCGCTCCCGCAGCGAGCGCCAGGCCCACGGCGACCTGCGCCGCAGCGCCGACTCCCACGTGCTCGATCCCGGCCCCGCCGGCAGCAGCCACCCCTACCCGGTGAAACTCGACCTGCCGAGCTGGAGAGTGGCCGCGAGACGATCGAGGCCAACGGCAGCGAGGAATCCCAGCCCGCCGGATTCAGCTTCCGAAGGCGCGCACGGCCCGACTGAACGTCAGGGGCCGATGGGGGGTCCCGGCCGTCCTCACATCTTCAACGTCACCAGGCTGAGGATGGTGCTGGCCCCGGTGGCGATGAACTGAACCCCGATCGCCAGGGTGAACAGCCCCATCACCTTGATCAGCACCGTCATGCCCACATGGCCGAGCATCTTGGTGAGGCGGGTGGCGAAGGTGAACATCAGGCCGATCAGGCTCGCCATCACCAAGATGGCCGCGAACAGTGCGATGCGGTGGCTGAGGGTGTGAGCACCTTCGGCGTACACCGTGATCGTCGACATCGTGCCGGCGCCGGCGGTGAGGGGCAGGGAGATCGGCACGATCGCCGAGGAGGTCATCTGCCCCACATCCATGTGCGAGACATCGAAGTTCTTCTCGTGCGAATCGCCTGGATCGGTGGCATTCAGCATGCTCAGGCCGCTGAATCCCAGCAGCAGGCCGCCGGCGATCTGGAAGGCACTCACACTGATGCCGAAGAACTGCAGCACCGCCGTGCCCAGGAAGTAGGCGGCCAGCATGATCAGCAGGCTGGACAAGGTGGTGATGCGAATCACCCGCCGCACCTGGCTGCTGGGCAATCCCTGGCTCAGGGTGAGGAAGGGTCCGATGGCGGGGAAGTTATTCGCCACAGCGAACAACCCCAGCAGGTAGTGCTGGAAGGTGCTCGGCACCAGCAGCTCGGGAGAGATGGCCATGGCGCCCAGTATCGCTACGGGGCCGCCGGCTCCTTCCACAGCGGTGGGCTCGCGCCGGGATCCAGCTGGCGCAGGCCCTTGTGCTTCTCCTCAGCGGGCTTCAGCGGCAGGCTGGCGAACTGCACAGGCTTGCTGCCATCCAGTCCGGCCGCCAGCAGGCTGAGGGTCTCACTCGGCGAGAGGTTGGTCTCCACCTTGGGCTGCAGCTGGCTCACCAGGAACGGCAGCTTGGCCAGCCGTTCGGGCTGCAGCATCCGCTCCCGCAGGCTGCTGGCCACCAGCTGCTGGTTGCTGCGCCGGCCGGCGTCGCCCAGCCACGGGTCGCGGAAGCGCACCAGCTGCTCCACCTTGGCGCCACCCAGCTGCTGCAGACCGGCCTCCAGGTCGATGGTCAGTTTCTGGGATTTATCGGTGTAGCTCATCCGCCGGGGCGGGCTGAGTTCCAGGCCCCCCACGCCGTTGACCAGATCCCTCAGCGCCCCCCGCGGGAGCACCAGGTAGCGGTCGGGGGCGGGGGACTGCAGCCCCACCAGCTCCCGCACCGCATCCGCGGTGAGCGCCACGCCCCCGAGGCGGAACGCCTCACCGAGCCGTTTCACTCCCTTCTGGCCGGGCAGGTTCACCGCCACTTCGGTGGGCAGGTTGAGCACCTGCAGGGGCCCCTCGGGATTGATGCGCACCAACACCAGGGCATCGGCGTTCGCCGGCCCTGCGGGGGCGGCTTTGTTGATCGGCTCGCCGACCTTCTCGGCATCACTGCCGATCACCAGCAGGGTGATGGGCCGCGCCGGCGGGGCGGCCAGGCTGGCCGGACCCATCTCCGACGTGGGGGCCAGGGCCCGGTCCGGCATCGGCCAGAGCAGCCCCAGGGTGGCCATCCCCACCACGGCGCCGGCAGCGGTGATGCCGAGGCTCCTGAGCATCCGCCCGCTCAGCCGGGGCCGCTTCGGGGCCGGGGCCGGCACCGTGGACGTCACCGTGGACGTCGTGGTGGGGGTTCCGGTTCCGGGTGCCGGGGATTCGGCGGGGCGGCGGGGCTTCCGGCGGGCGGGCATCGGGGCCGAAACGGAGGGGTGCTGGAGGGCACTCTGACGCAGGCGGCGCCCCCCATGGCCCCGGAGACCATCGCAGGGCGGCGGCATCAGAGCGAGAGGACGGATAGCTTGAGCGTCGAGCCACCGCGACCCACCACCGCTTGTCCTCCGTTCCTTCACCGGCGCCGTCGTCGGTGGCGCCGCATGATCGAGCCCGACCCCTGGCCAAGGGCAGCCCCAAACCGGCCAAGGATCTCTGCAGCGACTGCGGCCTCTGCGACAGCCGCTGGGTGGCCTACGTGCGCCGGGCCTGCGCCTTCCTCGAGCAGCGCTTCGAGGCGATGGAGGAGCAGGCCCACGGCCGCAGCCGCCGTCTCGACGACGAGAACGAGCTCTACTTCGGCGTGCATCAGCGCATGGTCACCGCCCGCCTGCACCAGCCGATCGAGGGGGCCCAGTGGACGGGCATCGTCAGTCGTATCGGCGTGCGGGCCCTGGAGAGCGGCCTGGTGGATGCGGTGCTGTGCGTGCAGCAGAGCGAGGACGACCGCTTCACGCCGGTGCCGGTGCTGGCCCGCACCCCCGAGCAGGTGCTGGCGGCGCGGGTGAACAAGCCCACCCTTTCCCCCAACCTGGAGGTGCTCGAGCAGCTGCCGGGCAGCGGCATCGAACGGCTGCTGGCCATCGGCGTGGGCTGCCAGATCCAGGCCCTGCGGGCGGTGCAGGCCACCCTGCCCCTGCAGAAGCTCTACGTGCTCGGCCTGCCCTGCGTCGACAACGTCAGTCGGGACGGGCTGCAGACCTTCCTGGAGAGCGCCAGCCGCTCCCCCGACACGGTGGTGCACTACGAGTTCATGCAGGACTTCCGCATCCACTTCCGCCACAGTGACGGCCAGGAGGAAACGGTGCCCTTCTTCGGCCTCGACACCCCCGCCCTCAAGGACGTGTTCGCCCCCAGCTGCCTGAGCTGCTTCGACTACACCAACGCCGGCGCCGATCTGGTGGTGGGCTACATGGGCGCCACCTTCGGCCGCCAGTGGGTCACGGTGCGCAATGCCCTCGGCCAGGAGCTGCTGGATCTGGTCGAACCGGAGCTGGATCTTTCGCCGGTGACCAGCTCCGGTGACCGCCGCCAGGCGGTGCAGCAGGGCATCGACGCCTACGAGAAGGCGCTGAAGCTGCCCATGTGGCTGGCCGAACTGGTGGGGGTGTTCGTGCAGCGCTTCGGGCCGAAGGGGCTCGAGTACGGCCGCTTCTCGATCGATTCCCACTTCACGCGCAACGCCCTCTGGCTGCAGCGCCACCACCCGGAGAAGGTGGAGGCCCACATCCCCGCCTTCGCCCGCCAGATCGTGGCCCGCTACCGCCTGCCCCAGCCATGAGCGGCGATCCTCGAGCCTGCGGGGTGCTGCTCCACCCCACCGCCCTGCCGGGCACGCCGGCCTGCGGCAGCTTCGGCGCCGCGGCACGGAACTGGATTGATCTGCTGGGCGCCGAGGGGGTGGGGGTATGGCAACTGCTGCCCCTGTCCCCCACCGATGCCACCGGCTCCCCCTACAGCTCCCCCAGCGGTTCGGCCCTCAACCCCTGGCTGATCGATGCCGACGATCTGGTGGCCGAGGGCCTGATCACCGCCGCCGACCGGGACGCCCTGCCCGCCGGGCCCCTCGATCGCCTCGATCCGGCCGCCGCTGCGGAGCGGGCCTCAGCGATCGCCGTGGCCCTGGGGCGCCGCTGGGCCGACCAGAGCCAGCCGCGCCAGGACGCCTTCGATCACTGGGAGCAGCGCCAGCGCTACTGGCTCGTCGACCACTGCCGCTTCATGGTGATCCGCCGCCTGCAGGGGGGACGCCCCTGGTGGGAATGGCCCGAACCCCTGGCCCGGCGCCAGCCCCCCGCCCTGCGGGCCCTGGTCGAGGCCCAGAGCCTGGCCCTGCAGCAGGAGGCCCTGCTGCAGTGGCAGCTCCAGTGCCAGTGGCACCGCCTGCAGGAGCGGGCCCACGCCCAGGGGATTCGGCTGGTGGGGGATCTGCCCTTCTACGTGGCCCACGACAGCGCCGATGTCTGGAGCCATCGGCACCTCTTCTGCCTGCGCTCCGATGGGGGCCTGGTGGAGCAGAGCGGCGTGCCGCCCGATTACTTCGCCGCCACCGGCCAGCTGTGGGGCACCCCCGTGTACCGCTGGTGGGCGCATCGCCTCAGTGGCTTCCGCTGGTGGCTGCAACGGCTGCAGCGCCAGCTGGAGCTGATGGACCTGCTGCGCCTCGATCACTTCCGGGCCCTGGAGGCCTACTGGAGCGTGCCTGGGGCGGATGTCACCGCCGAACACGGCACCTGGCGACCCTCCCCCGGCCGCGCCCTGCTGCGCCGCCTCTGGAGGCGCTGCCGCCGCCAGGGCCGGCTGCTGGCCGGCGACCGTCTGCCGCTGATCGCCGAAGACCTGGGCGTCATCACCCCGGCGGTGGAGGACCTGCGCGATCGCTTCGAGCTGCCCGGAATGAAGATCCTCCAGTTCGCCTTCGACGGCAACGACGACAACGCCTACCTGCCGGCGAACTACAAGGGCAACCGCTGGGTGGTGTACACCGGCACCCACGACAACGCCACCAGCCTC
Source organism: Cyanobium sp. Cruz CV13-4-11 (assembly GCF_024346055.1). Taxonomy (GTDB): domain Bacteria; phylum Cyanobacteriota; class Cyanobacteriia; order PCC-6307; family Cyanobiaceae; genus Cyanobium. Next base: position 52,870 of record NZ_JAGQCH010000001.1, on the reverse strand, counting down.
GGTTGGTGGCGGGACCTCGACGACGGCGCCAGGGGACGGGTCGCGGCGCTGGTGGGCGGTGAGGTGCGGGCGCCCAGCTGGCAGCTGCTGGAGCTGGCCCTGGCCTCGACGGCCGAGCTGGCCGTGGTGCCCCTCCAGGACCTGCTGGAGCTCGGCGATGAGGCCCGCTTCAACACGCCCGGCACGATCGAAGGCAACTGGAGCTGGCGGCTGGCCCAGCCCGTGGCCGCTCTTTCGGGGCCCCTGCAGGGCTTCGGGGCCATGGCGGCCCGCTACGGGCGGGGGCGCGGGGAGGCAGCCGCAGCCGGGGGCGGGTAGAGGAACTGGGCCTGGTCCTGGGGCGTGGCCACCACAGCGCCGGGATCGGCGGCCGCCGCCGCTGCCGGCGCCAGGGGCCGGCCATTCCAGCGCACCGCACCGGGCGCCGGGGCCGGCTCCAACCGCAGGCTGAAGGGGGGCAGCACCGGCAGGCTCAGGCTGCCCTGCACCGCCGGCAGCTTGGTTTCCACGCCCCGGTCGCTGCGCAGGGACACCCGGGTGGGCTTGGCCAGCTCCAGGCGCAGCAGGCCGAGGGCCAGATCAGGGCGATTCTGGCTGGTTTCGCGCCGCAGCCGCTGCAGCCCCTGGCCGGCGGCGGCCTTGCCCAGGGGGCGCAGGTCGGGGTAGGCGCCCAGGATCGCCCGGTCAGCATCCTCCAGATTCGCCTGGTCGGTCTGGGCGGCACTCAGGGGCGGGATCGGCCGCAGGGCATTCAGGCCCTGGGCGGCCAGCTGGCGCTGCTGCAGGTTGAGGCCATAGAGGAGCCCGGCGCACAGCACCGCGTAGAGCACCGTGCCCTGCCAGGTGGTGAAGACATCGATCGAGCCGGGGGTGAAGCGCAGCAGTACCGAGTCCCGCCGTCGCCCTTGGCGCCGGTCCTGCTCCGGAGGCAGCACCCCGTCCAGACAGCCGCCGGGCAGCTCCAGATGGTGCTCCAGCAGGGGAAGCATGGTGCGCAGGTAAGCGGCTTCCGGCAGCCGGTCCCGCCAGCCCCGCTCCAGGGCCTCCAGCACGGCGGTGCTGATGCGGGTGTCGAGCGCCAGCTGGCGCAGGCCGAGGCCACGGCTCTCCCGGGCCTGGCGCAGCTGCTGGCCGGCGAGCAGCAGGGCATCCTGGGGCCGCTCCTCGACGACCGGGCGCAGCGGCCGGCGCCGGCCCGGCAGGCGCTCGCGCAGCCGCTGGAGCAAGGGCTTGGCCGGAGTGGGCAAGGAAGGGGGGCTCAGGGAGCGACGGCCAGGTGGCCCCATTCTCCCGGTTCGACCTCACGCCAGGATCCTTCCGGCAGATCGCCCAGCTGCACCGGACCGACGGCGACCCGCCGCAGATCCAGCACCGGGTGGCCGAGGATCTCCGCCGTGCGCCGGATCTGGCGGTGGCGGCCCTCCCGCAGCACCAGCTCCAGCAGGGTGGCGCCGCGGTGGTGGCGCAGCCGGTGCAGCTCCACCGGCTGGCTGGGCAGGCCATCGAGGGGCACGCCGGCGCGCCAGTGCTCCAGGGTGGCCGGCTGCGGCGATCCCTCGACCCACACCTGGTACGTCTTGCGATGGCCGTAGCGGGGATGGGTGAGGCGCAGGGTGAGGTCGCCGTCGTTGCTGAGCAGCAGGGCGCCCCGGCTGTCGGCATCCAGCCGGCCCACCGGATGCAGACCGCGGCGCCGCTGCGGCGGCAGCAGGTCCAGAACGGTGGGGCGGCCGTGGGTGTCATGGCAGGTGCTCAGCACCCCGGGGGGCTTGTTGAGCAGCAGCGTCACGGTGGTGCCGGGCAGCTCCAGGGGCTGGCCGTCGACACTGATGCGGTCGCAGGCGGGATCGGCGCGGTCGCCCAGCTGGGCCAGGTCTCCGTTGACCCGCACCCGGCCCTCGCGCAGCCACGTCTCCGCCTCCCGGCGGGAGCAGAGCCCTGCGGCAGCAACGAGTTTCTGCAGACGGTCGGCAGCCATGACCCCATTCTGCGGACCGCTCCAGGTCGGAGCGAGTCCGCAAAGTGATGGTAGAGTTACGAAACCAACTAGTTTCGTAACAAGGGGCGATGCCTTCGATCACCGTCACCGCTTCGTCCGCGTCCCTGCTCGTGGCCACCGGCGATTCGTTGCGCTCCTACCTGCGCGACATCGGCCGGGTGCCGCTGCTGAGCCATGAGCAGGAGATCACCCTGGGCCGGCAGGTGCAGGAGCTGATGGCCCTCGAGGAGATGCGCGAGGAACTCACCCTCCGCTCCGGTGGTGAGGAGCCCAGCCCCGAGCTGCTCGCCGCCGAGGCGGGCCTCACCCCGGCGATGCTGCGCAAGCGTCTCCACGCCGGCCGCCGCGCCAAGGAGCGGATGGTGGCGGCCAACCTGCGCCTGGTGGTGAGCGTGGCCAAGAAGTACACCAAGCGGAACATGGAGCTGCTCGACCTGATCCAGGAGGGCACGATCGGCCTGGTGCGGGGCGTCGAGAAGTTCGACCCCACCCGCGGTTACAAGTTCTCCACCTACGCCTACTGGTGGATCCGCCAGGGCATCACCCGGGCGATCGCCGAGAAGAGCCGCACGATCCGGCTGCCGATCCACATCACCGAAACGCTCAACAAGCTCAAGAAGGGCCAGCGGGAGCTGAGCCAGGAGCTGGGCCGCACCCCCACCCTGAGCGAGCTGGCGGTGGCGGTGGAACTGCCCGAAGAGGAAGTGAAGGATCTGCTCTGCCGCGCCCGCCAGCCGGTGAGCCTCGAAACAAAGGTGGGCGATGGCGAGGACACCGAGCTGCTGGATCTGCTCTCCGGCGACGACCTGCTGCCGGCCGAGCTGGTGGATGGCGAGTGCCTCAAGGGGGACCTGCGGGCCCTGCTCGAGCAGCTGCCTGACCTGCAGGGCCGCGTGCTGAAGATGCGCTACGGCATCGACGGCGAAGAACCGATGAGCCTCACCGGCATCGCCCGCAGCCTGGGCATGAGCCGGGACAAGACCCGCAACCTGGAGCGACGTGCCCTGGAAGGCATCCGCCACCACTCCCGCTCCCTCGAGGCCTACCTGGTGGCCTGAGCCAGCACGGCCCAGCAAAAAAGCCCCCGTTTCCGGGGGCCTTGCACCTGCAGAAGAGGCCTGCCATCAGTAACGGGGACGGCCGCCACCGGCGCCACCGCCGCCACCACCACCGGTGCGGGGCTGGGCCTTGTTGACCCGGATCATCCGACCCATCCACTCGACATCCTGAAGGTCGTCGATGGCCTTGGTTTCGTCGGCCTCATTGGCCATCTCAACGAAGGCGAAGCCGCGCTTGCGGCCGGTTTCCCGGTCGAGGGGCAGGCTGCAGTTACGCAGCGCTCCATACTGCGCAAACAGATGGTTGAGATCCTCCACCTCCGCATCGAAGGAGAGGTTTCCAACGTAAATCGTCATGAACAGAGAAACAATTATGAACCGATTCGTCGATAGCCCTATCCGGACGTTGTCACTCGCCGAAGAGAAATCTTTGAATCAGTAGAAGCGTACAGCCTGGTTGGACTGGCAGGCTGGGGCCCTTGGGCAAGGCGAACGATGAAGGAGCAAGCAACGGCCATCGCCCTGGTGGCGCTCTGGGTGCTCGGCTGGGGGGTGGGCGGCTCGCTGATCGATGCCGGTCTCATCGGCGTCAGGGTCTACGACCTGGAAGGGGGCCAGGTGGGAACCCTGATCACCTTCCTTGTCTGGAGCCTGCTGTGGGGAGGCGTCGGCCTGAAGCTGTGGCGCCGAAGGGGCGCCGGCGGCTCCGATGCTGGGCGCGAGGAAGAGGGGAACAACGGAACCGGAGCTCCCTGAGCTTCTCGGCTTACTTGCGGATGCCGAGCAGCTGGGCGCCGTAATGCTCGCTGAATTCGGCCTGGTGCTGCCAGGCCGACAGGAGGGTCTTGGCGACCGTGCGCAGTTCCTCAATGTCATTGCAGCTGTCGATGGCACGGGAGTGAACGGCGATCGAAAACTGGCGGTTGATGGAGAGAGAGGCTTCCATGACCCTGGGGCGATATTTCATTACGTTACGAGGTCTTGCCGGTGGGCGGGTGACGGCAACCCGCACAGGGGGATCAGAAGAACTGGTCGAAGTTATCGAAGTCGACCGCCCGGAAGGTGCCCTCCTGCACCTGGGCCATCAGCCGCTCCAGCTGCACCCACAGGGCACCACCGGTGAGCAGCGACAGCACGAAGGCCACCAGCAGGGCCGCTCCGGCGGCAAAGCCGAACACCTGCAGGCTGGCGCCGATGAACAGCGTCACACCGATCACCAGACCTGCGTAGGGCAGGGTCGTCTCCAGGTTGGAGATCGGCAGCAGGGCCAGCCTGTCCTGCTTCCAGCCCTCCAGCCGGTTCTGGATCATCTTGGCGAAGGTGAGCCCGCAGAGCACGGCCATGGCGAGGCCGATGCCGGCCAACATGTAGGGCGGGTAGGTGAGCGGGGCGTACTCCAGCAGGATCTCCAGGGCATCCAGATCGCCGAAATCACCGCTGGCCTGGTCCAGCCCGGCCTGCTGCAGGGTCACCGGAGCAGTCGAGAGGGCGGCCAGCAGCTGGGTCACGGAAGGAATCAGGAGGCGATCGCGCCCGACCCTAGGCGCCGGTGCCGCCCCGTCAGCTGAATCGGCTCCCCAGGCGGTGAACGATGGCGTTCAGGGCCAGCAGCAGCAGGCCCACGCCGATGAACACCAGACCCCGCAGACCCAGGTCCGCCTGGGCCATGTCGATGGCCAGCAACCGCAGCAGGCAGGCCCCAAGGCCCAGCAGGGCCACCAGCCGGAACTGGGGCTCCCGCAGCACCACCCCGAGCACGTAGACGGCGAAGGCTTCGCCGGTCCACAGGAGCGTCAGCAGGGCGCGGTCGTAGCCGCTGGCCAGCACGAGGGCCACGGCCACGAACAGGGGGTAGTACAGCCAAAGGTTGCGGCGCTGGGCCACAGGCGCTCCGATCCAGACCAGAACCGGCCATCCACCCGGCTGGGCCAGCCGTTCGAGGTCGAGCCAGCGGTGGGAGGCCACGACGAAGGCCGTCTGCAGGGCGATCGCCACCACACCGGCGGCCTGGGCGGTGCCACTGACCGGGGGGAAGGGGGACAGGCCACCACCAAGGGTGTGCACCAGCGCCAGCACCGACAGCCAGTAGGCCACCACGCCGTAGACCTGCAGGCGGATGGCGAACAGCCGCACCAGCGCCGGGCAGACCAGCACCAGGGCCAGCAGCGACCAGGCGACGGGTCGCCAGGGGGCACTGATCTCCCCAAGCAGCGTCAGCCCCACGCCCAGCAGGGCACCCTCGAGGAAGCAGGGCTGCACCCGTTGCCAGATCTGCAGCCGCGCCAGGTCGGCTCCCGCCCGGAAGAACCAGCCGTGCAGACACACGGCGATCGCCAGCAGCTCGACCAGCCAGCGGCCCCGCAGTTGCAGGGCCCCGAGCGTGACCAGCTCCTGGCTCGGTCCGATCACCAACAGAAAGGTGACGCCGAAACCGGCCAGATACACCAGGGACAGCACCAGGCCGGCCCGCACGGCCGCCCCCCGCAGCCGGTGGGTGGCCGCCAGGGTGCCGGCGGCCAGCAGCAGCCAGGCCACGCCCGGCAGCAGGGGCGAGACCGGCTCCAGCCACCACAGGGCCCCCAGCCCCGCATCGATGCCCAGCAGACCAAGGCCGAGGCACTGCTGGCGGCTGCCGCCGCCCGAGCGCATCAACAGCAGGGCCAGCAGCGCCAGGGGCAGCAGGCGAGCGAGCAGGGCCATCGCCGGCCAGGGGGCCTGGGCCAGCAGCGCCAGCCAGCCGAAGCCATGGGCCGCCGCGATGGCAACGCTGACGCCCAGCAGCAGGCCCGGGGGGCGCCAGCGCCTGGCCGCCACCAGGAAGGCCCCCATCACCACCAGGCTCAGGGGGGAGCGCCAGTCCTCCGGCACCACCAGCCCCGTCCCCACGGCGAGCAGGCCGCCGGCCAGCCAGCCCAGCAGGGGCGGCAGGGGCAGCGGCACGCCACGGCGCTGCAGCAGCACCTGCATGCCGGCCGTCAGGGCGGCCCCGCCGGTGAGCACGGCTCCGGCCTGGAGCTGGGCCACCGGATCGCGGCTCAGCAGCGCCGCCACCAGGCCCGTGATCGCCAGCAGCAGGCTCGCCGCCACGCTCAGCCACCAGCCGATGCGGCGCAGGGGCTCGGCGTCCTCCCGCACCGCCAGGCCGAGGAACAGCAGGCATTCCAGCAACACCACACCGGCCAGCAACGGCCCATCCGCGATCAGGGGCGCCAGGCTCAGCAGGGCGGCCAGCACCAGGGTCTGCGCCACCAGCCCATCGCCCAGGGCCAGCCAGCGCGGGCCGCGCCGCCGGGCGTTCCGCCCCAGCCACAGGGCCACGGCGGCACTGAGCGCCAGGGCCACGGCCCTGGCGGCCGCCTCACGGGGATAGAGCAGCAGGGCGAGGCCGAGGCCGCCCCAGAGGCTCAGCAGCAGGGCCACGGGCAGGGCCTGCAGCCGCGGTGGCGCGGCCCCCGGCCGGTGCAGCCGCAGCAATCCCAGGCCGAACACCAGCACCGCCGCCAGGGCGGCGCCGGTTGACAGGGCGCTGGAGACGGCCAGCGCCGGGCCATTGGCCAGAAACCAGCCGACCTGAAACAGGCCATAGACCCAGCTCACCACCAACCGGTGCCGCTGCCAGCGATGCCGCAGGGGCAGCTCGGAGCCCACCAGGGCGATGGCGGTGGCGATCGCCAGGGCCGGGCCTCCCTGGGGGGCGATCGCCAGGGGCACCAGGCTCACGGCCACGTGCAGGGAGGCGATCGTGGCGGTGCGGGCGATGGCGGCCAGGCCGAGGTTGACGGCAACGCCCCCGGCCAGCAGGGCCAGGGCCTGGGCTGGAACCTCCACCCACTGCAGACCGAGCTGGGGCAACCCGCCGGCGGCGGCGCAGGCGAACAGGACCAGGGCGCCGCCACCGCTGCGCAGGCCATCGGTGAGATCGCGCCAGCGCTCCCGCCGGCCCCACAGCAGCGACGGCAATACCAGGAGCCCTCCCACCAGCAGGGTGACCAGGAACCGTTCCCTGGCCTCCAGCCGCAACCCCGCATGGATCGTGATGAAGGTGACTCCGGCCACCACCACGAGCACGCCGAGCAGGCCGCTCCAGTTCTCCACCAGCAGGCGCTCGATCCGCTTCCAGGGTCGGGTCGCGCCCCTGGCCGGCCGCAGCGGTGCCAAGGGCACCGGCGCGGGCGCAGGCTCCACAGCGGCGTCCAGGGCCCGGGCTGGGGCTGGGGCCAACGCCGCGGGTTCCTCCGCCGGGGCGATTCCCGACTGGCCGGGCCAGGGTTCACCGGCCAGTCGCTTCTCAAGAGCCTCGCTCCAGAGCGAGAGGGCGAAGAAACGCTGGCTGAGGGAGGCGCTGTGCCGCTCAAGGCGCCTGAGGCGCCGCTCCATCGAGAGGGTCTGCAGAATCCACCCGGCCAGGAGCAGCAGGAGGGCGATGAGCAGCAGAGCCTCGGTCAAGGGGCCGCAGAAGGCAGGGTCGCGATCCAGCTTCGCCTGACCCGGCGCTCAGCGCACCCGTGGGGCCTCAGGCGGCGAGCGGATTCAGGCGGGCCAGCAGGCCAGAGGCCAGCTTTCGGGCCGAGAAGGTGCGGCCCATGAGACCCAGCAGCGCCTTGAGATCGTCGGTGTGCAGCCGGTCGTGGCTCACCAGGCTCAGCAGCAGCCGCTGGCGCAGGCTGGTGCCCTCCTTGCCCAGCAGCAGCCGCAGGCCGTCGCGCGCCACGGGCAGGAGATCGGTGGAGGTGGTGCCGTTTTCCACCACCGCCAGCAGGTTTTCCAGTCGCTCGACCCGCAGGCGGCCGTCCTTGTCGAAGATCACCTCCAGCAGTTTCTCGCGCATCTCGGCGGTGTCGCCGGCCAGCAGGCGCCTGGCCACGTAGGGATAGGCCACCCGGATGATGCGGAAGTCCGGGTCGAGCCGCATCGCCAGCCCCTCCTGGCTCACCACCGCCCGGATGATCAGGGCGAAGCGGGCCGGCACCCGGAACGGGTAGTCGTACATCAGCTCCGAGAAGCGATCGGTGATCGCCTTGAAGTTGAAGCTGCCCACGTTCTCCCCCAGGGCACCACCGAGCACCTCTTCCAGGGCCGGCACGATCGGCCCCAGGGGGGTGCTGGGGTTGAGGAAGCCCAGGGCCACAAAATCCCTGGCGAGGGCGACGAAATCCCGGTTGATCAGATGCACCACCGCCCCGGTGAGCGTGAGGCGGTCGGAGTCGCTGAGCGAATCCATCATGCCGAAGTCGACATAGGCCACATGGCCCAGGCCGTTGGTCTTGCCCTGCAGGGCGAACAGGTTGCCCGGATGGGGATCGGCGTGGAAGTAGCCGAACTCGAGCAACTGCTGCAGGCCGGCGATCACCCCGGTGCGGATCAGGGCCGCCGGATCCAGATGGTGGGCCTCCAGTTCGCGGCGGCTCTGCAGCTTGGTGCCGTTGATCCAGCTGGTGGTCAGCACCCGGCGGCTGCTCAGGGGCCGCACCACCGCCGGAACGGTCACCTCGGGGTGGTCCAGAAAGAGGGTGGCGAAGCGTTCGGCGTTGTCGGCCTCGCGCCGGTAGTCGATCTCCTCAAACAGGGTGGAGCCGAACTCATCGATGATCGCCCCGAGGCCGAAGCCCAGATTCAGGGGCAGGAACGGGGCCCCCAGCACCGCCAGCGAGCGGATGATGACCAGGTCGCGGCGCAGGATGAAGGGCAGGTCGGGCCGCTGCACCTTCACGGCCACCCAGTGGCCGTCCGCCAGGCGGGCCCGGTAGACCTGCCCCAGGCTGGCCGCCGCCATCGGGTAATCGGGGAACTCCTCGTACAGCTGGTGGGCGGGGGCCCCCAGCTCCTCCTCGATCAGCGCCAGGGCGACCGCGTGGGAGAAGGGGGGCAGATCGTCCTGCAGACGGGCCAGTTCCTCCAGCCAGTCGCGCCGCACCAGGTCGGGGCGGGTGGAGAGGGCCTGTCCCACCTTGATGAAGCAGGGCCCCAGGTCGTTGAGGGTCTCGAGGATGGCGCGGGCCAGCCGTTGCTGCACCCGGGCATCGGTGCTGCTCGACTGAACCGCCAGCCGCAGGGTCAGCCCGGCCAGCCGCCAGAGCACCACGGTCAGCCGAGCCACCAGAACCCAGGGCCGCAGCAGCAGCCAGCGCAGATCGCCGTTGGGGTCGTAGGTGGGCGTGGGGGTGACGACCTCTGACAGGGTCCTGCCGCAGTGATGGCCAGACTCTAGGAACTGCGTTCCGTGCTCCATGGGCCCGTTCTGGCGGCCAGGGCCGCTGGCCCTGCACTTACCGGCCCATGGCCGGGGCCGGGCCCTGGCCCCGGCCCTGCGCCGACTGCTGCGTCAGCCTCCGGGGAGCTGGGATCTGCCGGAACTGCCCGGCTTCGGCGGGCCCCTCGAACCGGAGGGAACCGTGGCCGAGGCCCAGCAACGGGCGGCGGCCCTGCTGGGGGCGGAGCGCTGCTGGTTCGGGGTGAACGGGGCCTCGGGGCTGCTGCAGGCGGCCCTGCTCGCCCTCTGCCCACCGGGGTCGAGGGTGCTGCTGCCCCGCAACCTGCATCGCTGCCTGCTGCACGGCTGCGTGCTGGGCGGCATCGAGCCGCTCCTGTACGACCTGCCAAGCGATCCCGTCACCGGCCTGTGGCAACCGCCGGAGCCCCGGCGGCTGGAGCGGGTGCTGGCGGCGGCCGCCGCGGATGGCGGCAGCCCCCCGGCGGCCCTGGTGCTGGTGGATCCCACCTACCAGGGGCTGGCGGCCGATCTGCCGGCCCTGGTGGCCCTGGCCCACCGGGCCAGCCTGCCGGTGCTGGTGGACCAGGCCCACGGCGGCGGCGAAGCCCTGGCCGCCGGCGCCGATCTGGTGGTGCTCTCCGTGCAGAAGAGCGGCACCGGCCTGGCCCAGAGCGCCGCCCTGCTGGCCCAGGGCGAACGGGTGCCACCGGCCGCCATCGCGCGGACCCTGCTGTGGCTGCAGACCTCCAGCCCCAGCGCCCTGCTGCTGGCCTCGACGGCCGCGGCCCTTGAGCATGGCGCCAGCGCCGCCGGCAGGCGTCAGCGCCAGCGGGCCGTGGCCCGGGCCGGACGACTGCGCCAGCGCCTGGAAGGCCTGGGCCTGCCGCTGGTGGCCAACGGCGATCCCCTGCGCCTGGTGCTGGCCACCGCCCCCCTGGGGATCAACGGCCTGGAGGCCGACACCTGGCTGCTGGAGCGGGGGGTGATCGCGGAGCTGCCGGAACCCGGCGCCCTCACCTTCTGCCTGGGACTGAACCCGCCCCGGGGGGTTGTGCGGCGTCTGCCGCGCCAGCTGCAGGAGCTGCGCCGGGCCCTCGGCGGGCCGCCCCTGCCCCCCTTCACGCCGCCCCCCCTGCCGCTGCTGGCGGCGCCGGAACTGCCGATCGGCGTGGCCTGGCGGAGCCCGGCGGAGGCCGTACCCCTGGAGGAGGCCGCCGGCCGGGTGGCGGCGGCACTGATCTGCCCCTACCCGCCGGGGATTCCGCTGCTGGTGCCCGGCGAGCGGATCGATGCGGCCCGCGCCGACTGGCTGCTGGAGCAGCGGCGTCTCTGGCCCGGCCAGATCGCTGATACGGTGAGCGTTGTGGTCGGTTCGTGAGCCCGTTGCCGAACCCCTTCCACTGGGATTTCGTCACCCCCGGGCTGCCGGACAGCGCCTTCGAGGACGCCCCGGGCTTCAGCCCCACGCCACTGGAGCTGCGCGTGATGCTGCTGGCCCACCTGCGCCCCCGCGCCGATTCGCTGGTCTGGGACGTGGGTGGCGGCACCGGCGCCCTGGCCCTGGAAATCGCCCGGCTGATGCCTGCCGGCGCCGTGCACACCCTGGAGCGGGATCCGGAGGCGATCGACCTGCTGGAACGCAACCGGCAGCGCTTCGGCATCCACAACCTGCACATCCACGCCGGCGAGGCCCCGGAGGGCCTGGCTCTGCTGCCCCCCAACCCCGACCGGGTGCTGCTGGAGGTGGGCCGGCCCCTGGAGGACGTGCTGCGGGCCGTCTGGGGCGCCCTGCAGCCCTCCGGTCGGCTGGTGATCAGCACCGTGAACCTGGAGGGTCTGGTGAAGGCCACCGACACCCTGGCCCAGCTGGGGGCCCACGATGTGCAGGTGGTGCAGGCCACCGTGCACCGCATGCAGCGTCGCGGCAGCCAGGCCAAGCTGGCCGCCGCCGAACCGCTGTTCGTGATCGCCGCCGAGCGTTGAGTCCGAGCCCTTGCCTGCCGCCCCCCGCCCCGCCACCTCCCTGTCCCGCCTGCTGAGCGGCTGGCTGGCCGGCGGCTTCGGGCTGGTGGTGGTGGGCCTGGGCGGCTGGTGGTTCACCGTCGCCGTGGGGGTGATCGTGCACCTGGGTCTGCTGGAGTTCTTCCGCATGGCCCAGTTCAAGGGCATCCGTCCCGCCACCAAGACCACCCTGGTGGCGGTGCAGCTGCTGCTGGTCTCCACCCAGGTGGCCGCCGGCAGCCTCTGGTCGGGGGGCGGCATGGCGGGCGACGTGGCCGGAGACGTGGCGGCGGCCGTGTTGCCCGCGTCCGGGGCCGTGATCTGCGGCTGGCTGCTGCTCCAGCCGGTCACCGGCACCATCGCCGACATCGCCGCCTCGGTGTTCGGCCTCTTTTACCTGGGTTTCCTGCCCAGCCACTGGATCAAGCTGCGGGATCTCACCGACCCCGCCCTGGCCCCGGCGCTCGACGGGCTGGGCTGGCCCTGGAGCCCCGGCATGGCCCTCACCCTGCTGGCCTGCCTGATGATCGTCGCCACCGACATCGGCTCCTACGTGATCGGCCGCCGCCTGGGTCGCCACGCCCTCTCGCCGATCTCCCCGGGCAAGACAGTGGAGGGGGCCCTGGGCGGGGTGCTCTGCGCCCTGCTGGTGGGGGCCGTGGGCGGGCTGCTGCTGGGCTGGCGCTGGGGCTGGCTGATCGGGGCGGTGCTGGGGGCGGTGGTCTCCCTGTTCGCCCTGGTGGGCGATCTGACCGAATCGATGATGAAGCGGGATGCAGGCCTCAAGGACTCGGGCGATGCGATCCCCGGCCACGGCGGCATTCTTGATCGGATCGACAGCTACCTGTTCGTGCCGGCGGTGGTCTATTCCGCGGTGACCCTGGTGCTGCCCCTGCTGCAACGGGGCTGAGCGTCTGCCTGGGCCCTCAGGGGGAGACCCGGGCCTCCCCTTCCAGGTGCAGCAGGCCGGCACCGAGCTCGGCCCGGTTGATGCGGATGTTGGGATCCATCGGCAGCCGGGCATAGGGATCCCCCTCCGCGCAGCGCAGTTCGACGGTGCCGCCGTCAGCTCGCACCGCCACCTCCCGCTCCACCGGCTCCCGATCGCCGCTGGCAAACGCCCTCAGCACCAGCCGGTCCTCGCGGATGCGCAGCCCGGCCAGGGGAGTCAGACCCAGCAGGTCGTCGGCCAGGCCATCGCCGAGGCTGCGCCAGGCCGGGGTGCTGAAGGAACGGCTGAGGCCGTCGCCGCTGAAGCTCACCAACCCCTGGATGCGGAAGGGCTGCTCCAGTTGGACCGGCTGGTTTCGCACCAGGGAGCCCAGGCGCAGCTGGATGCCGTCACAGCGCAGCTCCACCTCCTCGATCTCGATCGCCCGATAGACCACCCGCCGGGCCCGCAGCCGAACCCCATCCAGACGCCCCCGCAGCAGCCGCAGCCCCGAACCCTCCAGGCGGATCTCCAGCCGATCGATGGCCTCGCACTGCTGCCGCAGCCACAACTCCAGACCCCGGGCCAGCAGGCCCATCACGGGGCCGCCAGGGGCCGCGTCGGCAGCGGATTCAGGAGCCTCGGGGGGACGGTTGCCAGCTGGTGTCTCGCTCATCCGCCAGCAGGGGGCAACAGGGGTCCCAGATTCTCATTCCTTCCGGGCCCGACGCGCCTCACGGAAGGCCTCCGCGGCCGTCACTGCCGCCAGCAACAGCAATCCCCCCAGGCCGACCAGCTGGTTGCGGGGGTCGGGGGCGGTCAGTTCCGTCGTGCTGGCCCCGGCGCCGAGCACGGCGCCCAGCAGGAACCAGCCCGTGGCCAGGGCCGTGGTGATCCAGTAGGCCCGCCAGCGGCGCTGGTAGATGTAGCCGGTGCCCAGGCCAGGCACGACATTGAGCAGAGCCCCCAGCCAGGGGGCCGACGCGGCCAGGATTGTCTTGTCTTCAGGCGTCATCGTCATCTCGGCATGGCTGGAACCTCAGCTGAGTCTGGCCAGTCGCGGCGGCCAAGCGCGCCATCGCTGGCGGTGATCGGTGCCGGGGTGGCCGGTTGTGCCCTGGCCGCCGGGCTGCGGCGCGGTGGCTGGGACGGCCCGATCGACCTGTGGGAGGCGGGTCGGGGTCCCGGCGGCCGGGCCGCCACCCGTCGCTCCCGCCAGGACGCCGGTTGGCACCTCGACCATGGAGCCCCCCTGCTCAACCTGCTGGAGGACCCCGAACCGGACCTGGTGGCGCCCCTGCTGCAGGGGGGCTGGATCGTGCCCTGGCGGGAGCCGGCGGCGGCGCTGCAGGCCGACGGGACCCTGGGTCCCGCCGAAGCCGACCCCCTGCTGGGTGGTTCCTTGTACCGGGGCCACCAGGGCATGGACGACCTCTGCCGCGGCCTGCTGGCCCTGGCCCAGGGGCCGCCAGCAAGCCTCACGGGCCACTACGGCACCCTGGTGCGGCACCTGGCGGTGCGCCCCGAAGAAGGCTGGCGGCTGGCCGACGCCAACGGGGCGGTGCTGGGCGAGGCCGACTGGCTGGTGCTCACCGGCACCCTGCTGGCCCATCCCCGCGCCATGGAGCGGTTCGGCTGGTCGGAGGTGCCGCTGCAGCGGGCGGCAGAGGGCCTGGGCGATGGAGCGCTGGAGGCGGCCCTCGCCGCCCTCGCCAGCATGGAGATGGAGACCCGCACCAACCTGATGCTCACGATCGAACCGGCCGCGGCGGCCCGGTGGCTGGCCCTGCCCTTCCGGCTGCTCAGCTTTGACGGGCAGGCCCAGCGGCGCTGGGGGCTGCGGCGGCTGTCGATCCAGCCCCTGGCCGACGGCCGCTGCGGCGTCGTGGCCCATGGGGTGACGGCCGACGAGGCCCCGGCGATGGCCGCCCTGGAGGGGGCCGTCGCCGGGGCACTGGAGCCCTGGCTCGGGGAGTGGGCCAGCGGCGGCGACGGCCTGGCAGGGGTGAGCCAGCGTCAACTGATGCACTGGGGGGCCGCCTTCCCCGTGGCCCCCGGCCTTCCCCCTGCGGCCATGGTCTGCCCCGCCAGCCGGGTGGCCTTCTGCGGCGACTTCATCGCGGGGCCGGGCTTCGGCCGCATCGAAGGGGCCCTGCGCAGTGCCCAGGCCCTGGCGGGCCGGCTGCTGGCCCTGCTGCTGCTGCTCTGCCTCAGCCTGGGGGGGCCGGCGCTGGCGACGGCGGCCGGCGCCGTCCCCTACCGCTGCGACGGCGACCTGCTGCTGGCGACCAGCGACAACGGAGCGGTGGACGCCCCGGGCATCCCCAACAGCGCCGCCGGCACGGTGCCCGGCGCCACGGTGCTGCTGGAGTGGCGGCAGCTGCGTCTGCAGCTGCCGCGCACCAACAATGCCGGCCCGCCCAGCTACACCGACGGGCTCTGGTGGTGGAGCCTGGAGGACCCGCAGCAGCCCCGCTTCCTGCACCGCCGCGGCGCCATCGAACGGTTCAGCTGCCAGGCAATTGCTGCCGCAGCGCCGCCAGCCGACGGGCGTTGACGCCCAGATCGGAATCCCCGAGCCGCGAGCTGGAGCGGGCCTGCAGCACCCCGGCGGCGGGCTGGGCCTGGAGCTCAAGGTCGTCCACGAAGCCGAACAGCCGGCTGGTGGCGGTGGCATGCAGATAGGGCCCGTCGCGCTCGACGATCCGCACCCCCTCGCTGGTTACCAGGACTGGCACCAGCGCGGCCAGGGCCGCCGCCGGATCGCTGAAGCTCCAGTCGACCCTGGCGCAGTGGGCCGGCGCCGCACAGGGGGACAGGGAGCCGCCATGCACCCCGAGCTCCTGGGGCACCGGGCCCTCCAGGTGCAGCAGCGAGGCCTGGGCCGGGCCGGGGAGGCCAAGCAGCAGCAGAAGCAGCAGGCCGACGACGAAGCGCGGCAGGGTCAGGGGAGAGGACGGTGTCATGGGTGAGTGGGGTTCGGGGCGCAGGGCGCGCCCAGCCAGGCGGACGCCACCCGCTCCGGCTGGTCGATGTGGGGCAGGTGGCCGCAGGTCGCCAGCTCGGTGATGCGGGACCCCAGCAGGGCCTGGGCGGCCCGCTTCTGCGGGGCGCGCAGGATCCGGTCGTCGGCGCCCCAGAGCACTGCCAGCGGCTGGGGGGGCAGGGGGGCGCCGCAGCCGGCGAAGCCGCCGCTGCGGGCGAAGCGGCGCAGGGCCTCGGCCCAGCCCGGCGCCCGCAGGTGCAGCGAAGCGATCTCCAGCTCCGCCGGGCCCACGTCCTGATCGGGATTGGCAAAGGCACTGCGGCAGAGGCCGCCACGGACCGACGGCAGGGCCAGGAACCGCACCCCCAGCCCATCCAGCAGCGGTGGCAGGGGCATGGGCCGGCCGGTGAGGCCCGCTGGGGCCAGCAGCAGCAGCCGCTCGAAGCGCCCGGGGTGGCGGCGGGCCAGGGCCACCGCCACCGCGCCGCCCATCGAGGCGCCGATCAGGCCCAGCGTCTGCCCACCAGCAGGCTCCTGGCGATCGAAGGCCTCCAGCAAGGCGTCCAGGTGGCGCAGCACGGCCTCGGGGGTGTAATCACGCTCGGCGGGCCTGGGGCAGAAGCCGAAGCCGTGCAGGTCGGGGATCAGCAACCGGTGGCTCCCCGCCAGCAGGGGCGCCAGGCGGCGGAACTCCAGAAAGGAACTGTCGAAGCCGTGCAGCAGCAGCAGGGGCGGGCCCTCCCCCAGCACGGCCACGGGCCAGCGCTCGGGGTGCCCAGGCAGCTCCCACCACTGCACCTGGGCAGCCAGGGCGCGGCCCTGGGGGTCGAGCAGGGAGTCGGCGGCGGCGCTGACCAGTTCGCGGCCGGTGGGCGCGCTGACGGGGCTGGCGCTCACGCCTGCTGCCGGTCGGCGGTGGCGCCCACCATGGCGGCCAGCAGGTCTTCCGGGGCCACCGCGAAGGGCAGGTGGTGCAGGTCGGAACCCTCCCGGCAGGCGAAGCGGCAGATCTGACGCAGCTCCTCCAGGGTGGCTCCGCCCAGCCCCAGGGCCTCGAGATCGGTGGGCAGCCCCAGCCGGCGGAAGAAGGGGAGCAACTGGCGACGGGCCTGGGCCGCCAGCCGGTTGCCGGCCAGCTGCTCTTCCAGCCACAGCTGCACCAGCACCCCGAATCCCACCTTCTCGCCATGGAGCTGGCCGTGGCTGGCGGCGAGCTGGGTCAGGCCGTTGTGGACGGCATGGGCGGCCACGGTGCGGCAGCGGGCGCCGCCGATGCCACCGATCAGGCCAGCCGTAAGGGCACAGCCCTCGGCCACCCGCACCCAGGCCTCGCTGTTCGGATCCGCCAGGGCGGCTTCCCCCTCCAGCAGCAGCAGATCGCGCAGCAGCCGGGCCATCTGCACCGCCTGCTGCACCAGGCCATCGCCACTGGATCCGCTGCTCACCGAAGCCTCGTACCACTTGGCCACCGCATCGGCGATGCCGCTGGCCAGAGTGCGCGCCGGCGCCTGCCGCACCAGAGCGTGGTCGAAGACGAGCAGATCCGGGCAACGCGCCAGGGCCACATCGCCCAGGAAGGCCCCCTCGGGTGTGTAGACATTGGCCAGGGCCGTCCAGCCCGCACAGGTGGCGGCGCTGGTGGGCACCGTGATGCAGGGCAGGCCGAGCCGGTGGGCCAGCAGCTTGCCCGCATCCAGCACCTTGCCGCCACCGGCGGCGATCAGGGCATCACAGCCGGCGGCGCGGGCGTGTTGGGCCAAGGGCACAAGGTCTTCGTCGCAGCAGTCGCGAAAGGGCTGACTGGCCACCGGGCGGACACCGGCCTGCTCCAGATCGACGAACAATTGCTGGCGCAGCCCATAGGTGGCGGCGCTGCGCCCCAGCAGGAGCGGATGCTGGCCCAGGGCCCCGATGCGCGGCAGGGCCTCAAGCCAAGCTCCACAACCGCGAAGCACCACAGCCGGAGCGATGGCGTGGGTCTGCAGGGAATCCGTCATGGCCGCCTTCTCATCATTGAAATGTAGAAGTCGGCCGAACGACGTCGCGACGGCTCAGGCGCTGGCGCCCGCCAGCTCCGGCAACGGAGAGGTGATCGACTGCTTGCGGATCACCACCTGCTTGTCGTCATCGACATCCACCAGACAGGCGTCGCCATCGCCGATCCGACCGGAGAGGAATTCCTCTGCCAGCGAATCCTCGAGCAGCCGCATCACGGCGCGACGCAGGGGCCGGGCGCCGTAGCTGGGGTTGTAGCCCTCCTCCACGAGGCGCTCCTTGAAGGCCTCGGTGACGGACATGCCGATCCCCTTGTCCTGCATGCGGGCGAAGACTTCCCGCAGCATGATCTCGGCGATCAACTTGACTTCGGCGCGGGTGAGCTGACGGAAGACGATGATCTCGTCGAGACGGTTGAGGAACTCGGGGCGGAAGTACTGCTTGAGCTCCTCGTTGACGAGCGAACGGATGCGGTTGTACTGGGTTTCCTCCACATCGCCGCCGCCGAACTCGAAGCCCAGGCCACCGCCACCCTTCTCAATCACCTTCGAACCGATGTTCGAGGTCATGATGATGAGGGTGTTCTTGAAGTCGACCGTCCGGCCCTTGGAGTCGGTGAGCCGGCCGTCTTCCAGCAGCTGCAGCAGCAGGTTGAACACATCCGGGTGGGCCTTCTCGATCTCGTCGAACAGCACAACGGTGTAGGGACGGCGCCGTACGGCTTCCGTCAACTGGCCGCCCTCGTTGAAGCCCACGTAGCCAGGAGGCGAACCGATCAGCTTGCTGACGGTGTGGCGCTCCATGAATTCGCTCATGTCCAGGCGGATCATGGCGTCTTCGCTGCCGAAGAAATAGGCCGCCAGGGACTTGGTGAGTTCCGTCTTGCCGACGCCGGTGGGGCCGGAGAAGATGAAGCTGGCGATGGGGCGGTTGGGGTTCTTGAGGCCGACGCGGGCCCGGCGGATGGCCCTCGACACGGCCTTGACGGCCTCGTCCTGGCCGATCAGGCGCTGGTGGAGGGTCTCCTCCATGTTGAGCAGCTTCACCGACTCGCTCTCGGTCAGCTTCTGCACGGGCACACCGGTCCAGGAGGCGACGATCTGGGCGATGTCCTCCTCGGTGACCAGGGGGGCGCGGCTTTCATCAGTGCCACCGTCATCGGCGGGTGCGATGCCGGCAAAGGAGGAGCCTTGGGCTTCGGCAGTGGCAGGGCTGGCGGCGGGTTCGTCGTCGCGACGGGCCTGGAGGATCGAGCGGATCTGGTCGCGCAGTTCCACTTCCTTGTCACGCAGTTCACCGGCCTTGGTGAAGTCCTGCTGGCGGACGGCGTCCTCCTTCTCCTTCTGCACCCCACGAAGCTGCTTGTCGACTTCCTTGGCCGCCGGGGGCAGCTTGGAGTTGAGCAGCCGCACCCGGCTGCCGGCCTCGTCGATCAGGTCGATGGCCTTGTCGGGCAGGAAGCGGTCGGAGATGTAGCGATCACCCAGGGTGGCAGCGGCCACGAGGGCCTCATCACTGATCTTGAGGCGGTGGTGCTGCTCGTAGCGCTCCCGCAGACCCTTGAGGATCTCGATCGTGTCGACGACGGAGGGCTCGCCCACCATCACCGGCTGGAAGCGGCGCTCCAGGGCCGCATCACGCTCAATGTGCTTGCGGTACTCATCGAGGGTGGTGGCGCCGATGCACTGCAGCTCGCCCCTGGCCAGGGCGGGTTTGAGGATATTGGCGGCGTCGATGGCGCCCTCGGCGGCGCCGGCACCGATCAGGGTGTGCACCTCGTCGATCACCAGGATCACGTTCCCGGCGGAGCGGATCTCCTCCATGATCTTCTTGAGCCGCTCCTCGAACTCACCGCGGTACTTGGTGCCGGCCACCAGCAGGCCGATGTCGAGGGTGAGGACCCGCTTGTCCTCGAGGATGTCGGGGATCTCGCCCTGGGTGATGCGCTGGGCCAGGCCCTCGGCGATGGCTGTCTTGCCGACACCGGGCTCGCCGATCAGCACGGGGTTGTTCTTGGTGCGGCGACCCAGGATCTGGATGACCCGATCGATCTCGTTGTGGCGGCCCACGACCGGATCGAGCTTGGACTCGGCGGCCAGTTGGGTGAGGTTGCTGCCGAACTCGTCGAGGGTGGGGGTCTTGGTGGATCCTTTGCCCGAGCTGCCGGAGGCCACTTCGGCCGTCTCGCCGAGCATGCGGATCACCTGGGTGCGGACCTTGGCCAGGTCGACGCCGAGGTTCTCAAGTACGCGGGCCGCGACCCCCTCACCCTCGCGAATGAGCCCGAGCAGGAGGTGCTCGGTGCCGATGTAGTTGTGGCCGAGCTGGCGCGCCTCCTCCAGGGAGAGCTCCAGAACCCGCTTGGCCCGGGGGGTGAAGGGGATCTCGACGGCGACGAAGCCGGAGCCGCGGCCGATGATCTTCTCAACCTCGACCCGGGCGTCCTTGAGGTTGACCCCCATCGACTTGAGGACCTTGGCGGCGACACCGGTGCCTTCGCCGATCAGGCCCAGCAGGATCTGCTCGGTGCCGACGAAGTTGTGGCCGAGGCGGCGGGCCTCTTCCTGGGCCAGCATGATCACCTTGATGGCCTTCTCGGTAAACCGCTCGAACATGGGGCGGGACCTGATGCAAGTGCAACCAACCTATCAGGATTGAAGGGCTGGGTGAGAGGCCGGGGACACTCTCAGGCCAAAGCGCTGCGCCGCAAGCGCTCAGGGGAAGCTGAAAACAAACAATACGTCCAGATTGATGGGATGTAGGTATAGATATCTACGGTTATCCGCACCCTTTCACCTCTTCAGGTTGAACCATTGGATCAGGGCATCCTCGCCACTGCGGTAGTAACCATGACGAATGCCGGCAGTGCGGAACCCCAGGGCCTCATACAGCCCCTTCCCGGCCCCATTCGTGGCCGCCACCTCCAGGGTGGCCCGGGTGGCGCCGCTGCGCAGCCCGGCCCGCATCAGCTCCTGAAGGATCCGGCGTCCCAGTCCCCGGCGGCGGTGCTCCGGAGCCACGGCCACCAGAGTGATGTGGAGCTCATCAACCACCAGCCAGCCGCAGGCCATGGCCAGCAGTTCCTGTCCCTGGCGCAACCCCAGGCCTGGCCGTGCCTCCTCCTCCAGCTCCCGCTGCCACTGGGCCAGGCTCCAGATGCCGCCGAGGGCAGCCCGATCCAGCTCCAGGCAGGCGCCGGCGTGCTTCGGGGCCAGCTGGATCAGCGTCGGGGCCGGCGGCGGTGACGGGGACAGCACAGCCGGCGGGCGCAGGGATCCTTACGATCAACCATCTTGATCTCTATTCCAGAACAGGCCGTCATGCTGACCAGCGCATCTCCGGCGACCGATGCGGTCGTCCCAGCCGCCGGGGAAGCAGCGGCGCCGTTCGAGCAGGGATTCGATCGCGACAGCCCCAACCGCAACCTGGCCCCGCTCACTGCCCGGCTTGATGACCTCGGCCGGCTGGAGGTGGGAGGGGTGGCCTTGGGCGAACTGGCCCAGACCTACGGCACCCCGCTGTATGTGCTCGACGAAGAGACCCTGCGGGCCACCTGCCGGGCCTACCGGCAAGCGCTGGCCGCCCACTACCCGGGCGACGCCCTGGCCCTCTATGCCTCCAAGGCCAACAGCTCCCTGGCGATCACGGCGCTGGTGGCCTCCGAGGGGCTGGGCCTCGATGCCGTCTCGGCTGGCGAGCTGCTCACGGCCCTGCAGGGCGGCATGCCGGCCGAGCGGATCGTCTTCCACGGCAACAACAAGTCGGCCGAGGAGCTCCAGCTCGCCATCGACCGCGGCGTCACCGTGGTGCTCGACAACTGGAACGACATCGACCTGCTCTCCAGCCTGACGGCCGGGCGGGCCGAGCCGGTGCGGCTGCTGGTGCGGTTCACACCGGGCATCGAATGCCATACGCACGAGTACATCCGCACCGGCCACCTCGACAGCAAGTTCGGCTTCGACCCCGACCAGCTGGAGTCGGTGCTGCGCCACCTGGCCGGCTGCCCCTGGGCCCGGGTGGATGGGCTGCACGCCCACATCGGCTCCCAGATCTTCGAACTGGAACCCCACCGCGACCTGGCCGGGGTGATGGCGGAGGCCCTGCTTCTGGCCCGTTCCCTGGGCCATCCCTGCGGCGATCTCAACGTCGGCGGCGGCCTCGGCATCCGCTATGTGGGCTCCGATGATCCCCCGAGCATCCAGGAGTGGGTGCGGGTGGTGGCGGAGGCTGTGGCCGAGGCCTGCAGCCAGCGCCAGCTGGTGCTGCCGCGGCTGCTCTGCGAACCCGGCCGCTCACTGGTGGCCACGGCCGGCCTGACCCTCTACACGGTGGGCAGCCGCAAGCAGATTCCGGGCCTGCGCACCTACCTGTCGGTGGATGGCGGCATGAGCGACAACCCCCGCCCGATCACCTACCAATCCCTATACACCGCCGTGCTGGCCGACCGCCCCCTGGCCGAGGGCACCGACCGGGTGACCGTGGCCGGCAAGCACTGCGAGTCCGGCGACGTGCTCCTGCACGATGTCCGTCTCCCGGCCACCACCCCTGGCGACGTGCTCGCCGTGTTCGCCACCGGCGCCTACAACGCGGCGATGGGGTCCAACTACAACCGCATCCCGAGGCCGGCGGCGGTGCTGGTCCACGACGGCGTGGCCGAGGTGGTGCAGCGGCGGGAGCAGCCGGAAGACCTACTGCGCTACGACGTTCTGCCCCACCGATTCCTGCCGGTATCCTGAAACCGTCAGGCGGCCCTGTGTTGAACCGGCCTGTCCCTCTTCAGTGTTGTGATCTGGCTGCGGCTCATCGATTTCCGCCTGCTGCTGGATCTTCTGTTCGCCTCCCTTCTCGGGCTGCTTCTGCTCGGGCGGGTCACCGAAGAGCGCACCCTCTGGCTGTTGCGGGGCTATCTGTTTCTGGTGGCGCTCGCCTGGTTCGTGCAGCGCTACGCCAACCTGCCGCTCACCAGCAGTCTGGTGGACGCCCTGGTGCTGGCCTGCAGCCTCGCCCTGGCCATCCTGTGGCAGGGAGAACTGCGGCGGCTGATGGAACTGCTGGGCACCGGGCGCCTCGGAGTGCTGTTTGCCGATCGCAGCCGTGACCAGCTGGCCTCGGGGTCGGTGAGCATGATCACGGAAGCCGCCGGCCGCCTCTCCCAGGCCCGCTGCGGGGCCCTGATCGTGCTCGATCTGGGCAGCGACCTGCGCCCCGAGGACTTCCTCAACCCCGGCATCCGCATCGACGCCCATCTCTCGGTCGAGCTGATGCTGAACCTCTTCGCCGTGGACACGCCCCTGCACGACGGCGCCGTGCTGGTTCAGAAGAACCGCATCGTGGCGGCCGGCGTGATTCTGCCCCTCTCCCGCCAAGGGCTGAACCGTTATGGCACCCGCCACCTGGCCGCCATGGGGCTGACCGAGCGCCACGACGGCTGTTTCTGCATCGTCGTCTCCGAGGAAACGGGCACCCTGTCGCTGGCCTCCCAGGGGCGACTGGAGCGGCCGATCACCAGTAGCCGGCTCCACGACCTGCTCACCGAGGCCCTGGCCTCAGCGCCCACGGGGCGTAGCGTGGCTGCGGACCCGCCGGAACATCGCGGATGAGTCGCGCCCTGGCGACCACTCCATCGTCCGATCACGACCAGCTGCCCGCCCAGCTGGATCCGGCTCGGCTGCCCCGTCATGTGGCGGTCATCATGGACGGCAACGGCCGTTGGGCACGGCAGCGTGGTCTGCCCAGGGCCATGGGTCACCGGGCCGGGGTGGAGACCCTCAAGCGCACCCTGCGCCACTGCAGCGACTGGGGCATCAGCGCCCTCACGGCCTACGCCTTCTCCACCGAGAACTGGACCCGACCCGGCGAGGAGGTGGCCTTCCTGATGGCCCTGTTCGAACGGGTGCTCGCCCGGGAGCTGGAAGCGCTCGAACGCCAGCAGGTGCGCATCCGCTTCCTCGGCGATCTGGAGCCCCTGCCGGAGGGCCTCAAGGAGCTGATCACCGATGCCACCGAGCGCACCGCCGCCAACACCGGCATCCACTTCAACGTCTGCACCAACTACGGCGGCCGCAGCGAGCTGGTGCGGGCGGCCCGGCGCCTGGCCGAGCGGGCGGCCCGTGGCGACCTGGATCCGGCCAGCATCAACGAGGACCTGTTCGCCGCCGAGCTGTTCACCGCCGGCGATGCCGACCCCGACCTGCTGATCCGCACCAGCGGCGAGCAGCGGATCAGCAATTTCCTGCTATGGCAGCTGGCCTACGCCGAGCTGCACATCACCGAGGTGCTCTGGCCCGACTTCGACACCGGGGCCCTGCTGGCGGCGCTGCTCGATTATCAGGGTCGCCAGCGCCGCTTTGGTGGCGTCCAGAGTGGCGTCCAGAACGGTGTGGAGAACGCCCCATGACCCTGCGCCACGACTGGTCCCGCCAGGAGATCCAGGCCCTGCTCGAGCTTCCCCTGATGGATCTGCTCTGGCAGGCACAGGGGGTCCACCGCAGCGCCAACCCCGGCTACCACGTGCAGTTGGCCTCGCTGCTGAGTGTCAAGACGGGAGGTTGCGAGGAGGACTGCGCCTACTGCCCCCAGTCGATGCACCACCCCAGCGACGTGGGCGGCGGGCCGCAGCTGGCGGTGGCCCCGGTGCTGGAGCGCGCCCGCCAGGCCCGGGACGCCGGTGCCCACCGCTTCTGCATGGGCTGGGCCTGGCGGGAGATCCGCGATGGGGCGCCGTTCGAGGCCATGCTCGCCATGGTGCGGGGGGTGCGGGAGCTGGGCCTGGAGGCCTGCGTCACCGCCGGCATGCTCACAGGCGACCAGGCGTCCCGGCTGGCGGAGGCGGGACTCACCGCCTACAACCACAACCTCGACACCAGCCCCGAGCACTACGACCGGATCATCTCCACCCGCACCTACCAGGAGCGGCTCGACACGCTGCAGCGGGTGCGCAGCGCCGGCATCGATCTCTGCTGCGGCGGCATCATCGGGCTGGGCGAGACGCCGGACGACCGGGCCGGGCTGCTGCAGGTGCTGGCCTGCCTGGATCCCCACCCCGAGAGTGTGCCGATCAACGCCCTGGTGGCGGTGGAGGGCACCCCGCTGGAGGAGCGGCCCGCGGTCGACCCCCTGGAGCTGGTGCGGATGGTGGCCACCGCCCGCATCCTCATGCCCCACAGCCGGGTGCGGCTCAGCGCCGGGCGCGAGCAGCTGGGCCGGGAGGCCCAGATCCTCTGCCTGCTGGCGGGCGCCGATTCGATCTTCTATGGCGACACCCTGCTCACCACCTCCAACCCGGCGGTGAGCAGCGACCAGGAGCTGCTGCGGGCCGCCGGGGTGCGGCTGCAGCTGGAGGGCCAGCCGCTCGCGGTCGGTGCCGGCCGCTGAGGGTGCAGGTCGCCGCCTTCTACAGGTTCGTCCCCCTGGCCAGCGAGGAATTGCCCGACTGGCAAGCCAGGCTGCTGGCGCTGGGGAGCGAGGCCGGCCTGCTGGGCACCATCCTGCTGGCCACCGAGGGCATCAACGGCACGGTCGCCGGTTCGGCCGCCAGTGTGGCCGCCCTGCTGGAGCTGCTGCAGGCCGACCCACGCCTGGCGAACCTTGCGGTGAAGCGCAGTGAGGCCGAGGGGCGAGTGTTTCACCGCTTCAAGGTGCGCCTCAAGGCGGAGATCGTGACGATGGCCGAGCCCTACGCCCAGCCGGCCCTGGGCACGGGGGTGCCGGTGCCGCCCGAGCACTGGAACGCCGTGCTGGGCGATCCCGGCACCCTGACCATCGACACCCGCAACCGCTACGAAGTGGCCCTGGGCAGCTTCGAGGGCGCCATCGACCCCGGCACCGAGACCTTCAGCGATTTTCCCGCCTGGGTGGAGCAGCGACTGCGGCCGCTGGTGGCGCAACAGCGCCCGCGGCGGCTGGCCCTGTTCTGCACCGGCGGCATCCGCTGCGAGAAAGCCACCGCCTACCTGCTGTCCCAGGGGTTCGAGGACGTCCTGCAGCTGCAGGGCGGCATCCTCAGCTACCTCGAGCAGGTGCCGGAAGTCGAGAGCCGCTGGCGGGGGGAGTGCTACGTCTTCGATCAGCGGGTGGCCCTCAACCACCAGCTGCAGCCGGGGAGCTACCACGTGTGCCACGCCTGCGGCCTGCCCCTGGCCCCGGCCGACCTGGAGCTGGAGAGCTACGTGGCCGGGGTGAGCTGCCGCCACTGCATCGATCGGTTCACCCCGGCCGACCGGGAGCGTTTCGCCGAGCGCCAGCGCCAGATGGGGCGGGCCGAGGCCAGCGGCGAGCCCCACATCGGCCGGGCCATGCCCCCCGGCGGCGCTTGATCGGATGGCGGCCGCCCTGCCGATCCTCTACAGCTTTCGCCGCTGCCCCTACGCGATCCGGGCGCGGCTGGCCCTGGCGGCGGCGGGCCTGACACCGGGGCTGGATCTGGAGCTGCGGGAGGTGCACCTGGGCCGCAAGCCCCCCGAACTGCTCGAGGCTTCCGCCGCTGGCACCGTGCCGGTGCTGGTGCTGCCACCGGACGCTGGTGGTGCTGTGGGGGCCGAGCGGGTGCTCCCCGACAGCCTGGCGGTGATGGCCTGGGCCCTGGCGCGGCACGATCCGGACGACCTGCGGCGCAGCGGCGCCAGCGACGCCGCCGCCGGGGAGCGGGCCAGGATCGCCGCGCTAATCGAGCAGAACGATGGGGCGTTCAAGCATCATCTGGATCGCTTCAAGTACGCCCACCGCCACCCCGAGGGCGACCGGGAGCAGCATCGCGGCGCGGCCCTGGAGATCCTGAGGGGCTGGAGCGCCACCCTGGGGAGCAGCGGCTGGCTGGTGGGGGGGCGGCCCTCCCTGGCCGACATGGCCCTGCTGCCCTTCGTGCGCCAGTTCCGGCTGGCGGAGGCGGAGGGCTTCGATCGCCAGAGCGATCTGGTGCCGCTGCAACGCTGGCTGCAGCAGTTCCTGGAGGGGCCCGAACTGGCGACGGTGATGGCCGGGGCCTGGGCGCCGCGGCGGCCCTGGCGCTCAGACAGTTGGATCTACCACCTGGCCCTGGCCGATGAATGGCGCCAGGCCCAGGCCGCAGGGGTCTACGAACGCTCGACCCGCGGGCAGTCATTGCAGGAGGTGGGCTTCATCCATGCCAGTGGGGCCGATCAGGTGGAGGCCACCTATGGGCGCTTTTACGCCGATGCGGGGGAGGTGCTGCTGCTGACCATCGCCCCCGATCGCCTGACGGCGCCGGTGTTGTGGGAGCCGGCTCCGGACACGGGCGAGTGCTTTCCCCACATCCACGGCCCGTTGCCCCTGGAGGCGGTGCTCGCGGCCGACTCTTTCCCGGCGCCGGAGCCCGCAACCGGCCAGCGATGCTGAGCCTGGCTGCGCTGGAGGAGCGGGCCAGGGACCATGGACTGCTGCTGCGGCTGCAGGTGAAGGGGGTGGCAGGGGTGCGGGGGCTGCGGGTGGTTCTGGCCCGGCCCCGGGCGGAGCAGCCGCCGCTGCTGCTGGGGGAGCTCAAGGGCTGGTGCCTGCCTTTGGCCGATGGCCTGCGGCTCGACACGATGCGGGTGCAGGGGGAGCGCACCGAAGCCGTGGGACCTCTGATCTGGGCCGCCACCTTCGCCTGGGCCCTGGAGGAGACGCCCTGCCGCTCGGCCCGGTTGCTGGCGATTCGCGATGGGGAGCGCCAGCACCGGCGGCTGGTGCGTTACTTCCGGCGGCTCGGCTTCAGGCCGCTGCGGGAGCTGGGCGGCGGCCCGCTGGATCTGGCCCCGCGGCTGCTGTGGGGCGGGGCGGGCCTGCTGATGCAGGGCGACTGCGACGAAGGACTGCGCCGCAGCGCCCGCTGGCTGACGTCGATCCGGTGACACCTAGCGCTGGGAACGGCTATCGAGCTAAACCATGGCCACCGCCTCCCTGACAATCAACAACCAGTCGAGAGGGAGCCTCAGTTAGTACGTCGTCGGGCCAGTCTGTCCAATAAAAGCCATCCACCTCATGCGGCGCTGGTGGCGGCGTTCGAGATCTGAGGGGCCTCGGAGGAATCCGGGCGCGCCCGGTTGCGGTTGCGCCGGCAGCGTTCGGAGCAGTAGCGCACCTCCTCCCAGACCTGCTTCCATTTCCTGCGCCACTGGAACGGTCGTCCGCAGACCGGACAGGTCTTGGTGGGGCGATCGACGTGGTGGGGCATCCGGTCACGAAGCAGAACATCCAACCTGACAAAACCAATGGCTTTGCCGTGAGACGATTTGACGATTGAGGGCCAAGATGGCCTGCAGGCCACCTTGGCTTGGGAACGCCGCTTCAGCCCTGCCTACGCTGGCCACGGCCATCAGCTCAAGAGCGCGTGTCTGTCGCCAGCTTCCATGTCATCGGCCGCGATGGCCCTGCGAAGCGCGTGGCCACGGCAGTGGAGGCCGTGACGGCGGCCGAGGCGGAAGGTTTTGCCTGGCTGCAGTACCGCGAGGCCACCAGGGAAGATCTGGCAGGCCTTGTCGGCCTGCTTGGCCTGCACTCGTTGGCCATCGAGGATTGCTTCGATGACAACCAGATCCCCAAGGTGGACGATTTTCCAGACAACACCTTCATCCTATTCAACACATTTCAGTACGATCACGGCGTCCTGGAGGTGGGTGAAATCAACCTGTTCCTCGGAAAGCGATTTCTGATCAGCATCAGTCATCTGGATTCCAGACATCGCTCCTACCTCGACGGGGTTCAACGTCTTGTCGAACGGGGCATCGACGAGGTCCGCCAGGGCCCCTCCCATCTCATGCAACTGATCCTCGACCACATCGTCGATCAGAAGTTTGTGGCCATTGAGGCCCTCGAGGATGAGCTGGATGACCTGGAGGAAGCCCTGATTGCCGATCCGGCCAGTTTCAAGCCCGGCGAACTGATCAGGTTCCGGCGCTACCTGTTGCGGTTGCGCAAGAGCCTGTTTCATGAGCGTGAGATCCTCAGCAAAATCTGTCGAGGCGATTTTCCTCTGATTTCAGAGAAGGCGATCTACCACTATCGTGACATCTATGACCATCTGGTGCGTTTCTACGAGGTCACGGAGTCCTATCGGGATATCGTCACCAGCCTGATGGAGATGTATCTGTCGATGCTCAACAACCAGATGGCCAAAGCCGCCAACGACACCAATGCCACGGTCCGGCGTTTGACCCTGATCACGACAATCTTCATGCCGCTGACCCTGCTGGCGGGCATCGGCGGCATGTCCGAGTGGACGATGATCACCGGCCCAGACAACTGGCGTGTCTCCTATCCGGCCTTCATGCTCGCCATGGTGGTGATCGGCTTTGCCAGTTATGTCTTTCTCAGCCGCCTGGACCGGTACCGAGGCCCGGCACGCCACCCAGACGGATCAGGGCACCCACCACCACGAAGGCGATCGCCACGGCGGTGATGCCACGGATGTGCCAGGCCAGGCCACTGAGGTTGGCGTCCGTGAGGTTGGGGATCAGCCGCAGCCGGGCGTGCAGGGCCAAGGCGGCGGTGGCGACAAGCAACAGCAGCTTGGTGCCCAAAAGCACACCGATCGGATTCGCTGGATCGAACAGCCCATGGAAGCCAGGCAGCAGGATCGAACCCATCCAGAGGCCGGTGATCACCTGCAGGGCAAGGGCCGTGAGGCCAAGGGGCTCGAAGACCGCCTCGAAGTCACGGATGGGTTCAGCGCTCTGCTCCCGCAGGGCCCTCGGCAGCACGCCCAGATCGAGCACCAGGTGGCCGCCGGTCCACACCGTGGCGGCCAAGGCGTGGACGATCACCAGCAGCGGGAAGGGGGACACGGCGGATCAACGGGCAGACCTGGGGCCACTGTCGCTGGCCACACCTGGATCGCCGCCCATCGCCGAGCTCAGGACACAAACCGCCCGTAGAGCCAGCGCACAAAACCTCCCACCAATGGCACCGGGGCGAAGGTGGGGCCGACGAAATCGAAGTAGTCGCGGTGCTCGACGATCTTGCCGTCGGCGCCGAAGCGGAGGCGGGTGGTGCCGGGATAAACGAATTCGATGCCTTTGATCTTCAGGCCCATCGTCCATTCGACGAAGGCCGTATCGCCGCTGAGGGCCACGGCTCCCGGCTCGAGAAACACGTCATCGCAGCGCTGCATCAGACCCTCCTGGGCCACGATGTAGGCCTCGAGGCCCTGGCGTTCCTGGGTGGGGTCGGTGAAGTGGACGTCCCCGTCGTAGAGCGCCCGCCACTGCTGCGGGGTGGGCCCGGGGGCGCCGTAGGGCTTGGTGAACATGGATCTGAGCGCGTCTTCTCCCAGCGGTGGCTGCAGCGTGGCGGTCATGGCAGTGGTGGCTTCAGGCTTCGGAGGACTGCGGACGATTCATGACCAGGGCCGCACCACCGATGCCAACCAGGCCTAGGGCTCCCGCAGCGGCCAGGAATACCAAGGTCTGAAGGGCCAGCAGGAACAGGCCCAGGGCCGAGGCCGCCTTGATCTGCACCCTGGCCTTGATCAGCAGGGTGAGCAGCAGCAGCACCGTGGCCTGCAGGCCGGCGATCCGGGCGGCCGTGAAGGGGCAGAAGAGAGGCGGGAGCAGCATCGCGAGCGGAGCGATCAGAAGCAGAAGGGCAGGAACTGGGTGCGGCAGGCGGCGTAGCCGTCGGTCAGGGCGCCGAGGCCGATCTGGTGGGCGATGCCGGAACCTGTGATGGCTTCGGTGAGCACCCCGATCACCAGGCCGAGCATGGCAGCACGGCCGTTGAAGAGTTCCACGCGCCTGAGCTGCTCCATGTGGATGGAATGCTCGTTGTCGCCCTGGAGAAAGGCGTCGTTGGCGGGGGTGTTGGTCATGGGTCGAGCAGGGGGAAAAGGGAAAAGCTGGGCATCAGACCGATCAGCCCAGGCCGATCTGGCTGAGGATCCCCTGGCCGGTGAGCAGTTCGGTGCCGAGGCCGATGACGAAGCCGAGCATGGCGAGACGGCCGTTCCAGGTTTCGGCGAAGGCGACGAAGCCGAAGCGGGCGGAGGAGTCAGTCATGGGTGTTTCAGTTTGTTTCGTGAATTGTAACAGCTTGTTAAGGATCGCGTCAAGCCTGGCCCCAGGGGAGGCCTCGGCGGCCCCACTAGCATCGATTTCCGAAGCGGTCCGGTGGATGTCGAGCGTCTCCCTGCCGGCCGAACTGGTGCGGCGCTACCGCCGGCTGTTCAGCTTCTACGACCGCGACGGCGACGGCCGCCACACCCTGGAGGGTGACTTCGAACCGGTGGCGGTGCGGATCGCGCGGCGCTGGCAGGGCCGGCCCGGCCGCTTCCCTGATCTGCTGGGGCTGCTGCTCGACACCTACCGGCATGAGAACGCTCGCCGCGACCAGAACCACGACGGCACAGTGGATGGGGAGGAGTTCCTGGCCTCCCATGGACGGGTGTTCGCCGCCTTCGGTGCCGATCCCCAGGCCGCGCGGGAGTTCATGGCCCGCTCCGCCGGCGGCTTCTTCGACGTGCTCGACCTCGATGGCGATGGCGATCTCAACCTCGACGACCTGGCCGCCTTCGCCACCGCCTACGGCCATCCCACCGCCGGCATCGCCGCCAACCTCGACCGGATGCTCGCCGCCCTGGGACTGCCCCCCGGCCGCCTGCCGCGGCAGGCCTTCCTGAAGCTGGTGGAGCAGTACTGGTTCGATCCCTCGCCCGAGGCCCCCGGTCGCCACCTTTTTGATGGGATCGGGCTGACGACGGAGACAGTCTGAGCGGCCATGCCCACTCAGAGCGACGGTGGGGGCAGCAAGGGGTCTGAAGGGCGGATGGCCGGTCGTCCCCTCGGGTCTTCCGGACTGGACGTAGGCACGCTCCGTCCCGCAAGGCACCGTGGAACTTTGGTTGGCATCGAAGGGGAACAGCTGCCAATCCTCCGTAGGCAGCACTTAACTGCAGAACCTACGGACTGGCGCCCCAGGCCTCCTTGCCATCGACGGGCGATCGATCAGCCCTGCCGTTCCCGCCAGATCTCCTGCACAAACGGATCGGTGACCCCATAGAGGCCATGGCCGACCCGCATCAGCACGTTGGCGGCCATCAATTCATTCACCACCGGCTGGATCTCCTCCACCCGCACCTCCCGGCCGATCGCCTGGCTGTAGGCCAAGGCGGCTTCGGCGGAGAACAGGCCCTTGGCGGGGCCGTCGCTCAGGGCCACCCGCTGGAAGATCACCGCGGCCAGTCCACCGATCTGCTCCACCTTCTGCAACTCCAGGTCGGCGGCGGCGCCGCGCAGGGTGGCGGCAATGACGGGCAGGAGCTGGTCCGGCTCCAGCCCGGAGCAGGTGCTGCTGCTGGTCTCCAGTTGGGCCAGGGCCCGCAGGAACTCCTCGGGCTGGTGGCCCAGGGTCTGGAAGGCGCTCCAGGCGATCGCTTCTGATGGCAGCCGCCCCGCGCCGCTGTCCCGCAGGCGCTGCAACACGTGCTGCACATAGGCCAGATCCAGCACGGGGTAGGGCAGCGAGGTGGCCCCGGTGAACGCCTGGTTGCGCCGGGCCGTAAGTTCCCCCACCAGGGCGCGATGGGAGCCGGTGCCGAGGAACAGGAAATGGCCCGGCGTGTCCGGCCTGGGGTTGATGGCGTCGCGGGCGGCCTTGAGGGCCAGCAGCATCTGGTGGCCGTCATCGGTGGTGATCGCCTGCTGCACCTCATCGACGATCAGCACCACATCGGCGCCGGCCTGATCCACCAGCTCGCTGAACGCCTGGGCCAGGGTGGCGCCGCCGTCGTGCCCCAACTGCTCGAGCTGAAAGCCGAAGCGGAAGCCCATCCCGCCCAGATCCAGCCCCCGCAGCCGCCCCAGCCGACCCAGCAGCGGTGAGGCCGGAGTGGCCAGCTCCGCCAGGGTGCGCCGCACGGCGGCATACACCAGCACGGCCGGGCTCACCTTGGTGTCGCTCCAGAGGTCGACGTAGATCACCACCGCCCCCCGGGCCTCCAGCTCGGGCACCAGATCGGTGCGCAGGAAGGTTGTCTTGCCGGTGCGCCGCAGGCCGGAGAAGAACAGTCCTGAGCGCAGCGCCTCATCGAGTACACCCGGATGCAGCAGGCGGCGGGCCAGCTCGGCGGCAAGCTGGGGACGGCGGAACACCTCGGCCAAGACTTAGGGCGCTCTATGGCTGAGCCCTAATTATGGCTGATCCATAATTGGCCCTAAGCCGGGATCGGCTCCGGTCAGAGTGAGCTGTGCCCGACCCTCCCACCGCCCTGGACCGCCCCCTGCTGCTGAGCGCCGCCGGTCTCGAGCGGCGGTTGGGGGATCGGCGGCTCTGGAGCCGGCTGGATCTCGAACTGGCCGGCGGCGAACGCCTGGGGCTGGTGGCGCCCTCCGGGGCGGGGAAAACCCTCTTGCTGCGGACCCTGGCCCTGCTCGATCCGCCGCAGGCCGGACGCTTCAGCCTGCTGGGGCGCCCTCCGGCGGCCTGGGGTCTGCCGCGTTGGCGCGCCATGGTGGCGTACCTGGCCCAGCGGCCGGTGGCCGGTGGGGGAACCGTGGAGACGAACCTGCGCGCGCCCTGGCGGTTTCAGGAGCGGCGGGGGCGAGGTGGCTGGAATTACGAGCGCATCACCGGCTGGCTGGCGGCCCTGGGGCGCGACCACTCATTCCTGAGCTACGACGCCGAACGGCTGTCCGGCGGCGAGCTGCAGCTGCTGGCGCTGCTGCGGACCCTGCAGTCCGATCCGACCGTGCTGCTGCTGGATGAACCCACCGCCTCCCTCGACGGCGCCACCACCGCCGCCGTCGAGGCCCTGCTGATCGCCTGGCTTGCCGCTGGCCCGCGTGCCGCCGTGCTCATCAGCCATGACAGCGAGCAGATCGAACGCTTCGCCACCCGCACCCTGGAGCTGCCGCGATGACCCCCTCAAGTTCCGGCGCCCTGACGATCAGTGATGGCCGCCTGGCGCTGTCCGGCCTGCTGATCCTGGTGAACGTGGGACTGTCGGCGGCGCTGCGCCTGGGTCTCAGCCGCAGCCTGCTGCTGGCCTCCGTGCGCATGGTGGTGCAGCTGCTGCTGGTGGGCTTCGTGCTCGAGTGGCTGTTCCGCCAGGACGATGCGCCCCTGATCGTGCTGGTGGGGGCGGCGATGGCGCTGATCGCCGGGGTGTCCGCCGTGCAACGCACCCGGCAGCGCTTTGCCGGCATCTACCTGAACAGCCTGCTGTCGGTGATGGCCTCCTCGGCGTTGGTCACGGGGCTGGCGGTGACAGGACTGATCCAGCCCCAGCCCTGGTACAACCCCCAGTATCTGATCCCGCTGCTGGGGATGGTGCTGGGCAACACGCTCAACGGCCTCTCCCTGGGACTCGATCGCTTCATGGAAGGTCTGCGCAGCGGGCGCGACCAGGTCGAAACGGATCTGGCCCTGGGGGCGACCCGCTGGGAGGCGTGCCGGGCGGTGGTGCGTGACGCCATCCGCGTCGCCATGATCCCGACGATCAACTCGATGATGGTGATGGGCCTGGTGAGCCTGCCGGGGATGATGACCGGGCAGATCCTCCAGGGGGCGGCGCCAGCGGCGGCGGTTCGCTACCAGATCGTGATCCTGTTCATGATCGCGTCGGCGACGGCGCTGGGGGTGTTCGCGGTTGTGGGCCTGGCCTATGGGCGGCTCACCAGCGCCGACCATCAGCTGCGGCTCGATCGACTGGTCAAGGTTGGCGGACAGGCTGAATGGCGGCCCGCTGGGGCCTTCCTGAGCTGGCGGCGGCGTGGACGGAGCCAGGAAATGGCCCTTGGGAAGAACAATGGGCAGCAGGATTAAACTGAACGTCACAAGAGATTTGATATGAAAACTTTATTGATGTCTTTTCTTTCGCTGGGCTTGCTCATGGCATCACTGTTGATTCCATCTCCAACAATGGCCCTTTCGATCCCTTTACCCCAATCCCAGTCGCTGCTCGGAGCGCAATCAGGAAAAGCTCCAGCCTCAACGCAAGATACCGACAGCAAGCTTCAATCCACCATTGGCTCTGTCACAGGTGAAGGAGGCCAGACGGAGAAGAAAGGAAACACACAAGATAGAGCTAATGATGGCGAGAAAATCGATCAGATGACACAAGGACTGATGAAGGAGAACGGGAAATAGGTGGCATCAGAAGCCCGGCACGGGTCGGGTCGGGCCTGCGCCGACTGTGTGGATCACCACGGTCCAGTCATCGGCCGACAGACGTCGTAAGGAAGGGGCCTGAAGGTTCCCTCGGGCCTCCGATTACCGGGACGACGCAGCCCTTGAGGCCCATGGCTTTCCTTCGAGAGATTTTGGCCGGCGTAGAGGCCCTTCGGGCTCGATAGCGCATGGCCTTGTCGAGCTCCGCAGCGGCCAGCAATCACTTGAGACGGTTGTTCTCCTGCTTCAACTCTTTGAGCCGTTTGGCCACCGGACAGCTGCTGCCAGCGGCGACAGTTTGTCCTTGGTTGAGCAGCTTGCGCTGCATGGGGCTTCCTCTCGCCAAATCGGTACTTGGTCGCATCATGAGCACCAGGCAAGCCCTGCAGCACCGATCAGACCAAGCCGGCACGGTTGCAGAGTCAGCCGGGCCAGGTTCGATACTGTCCCTCAGCCCACTGCAGGCAATCGCCGCCCACCAATGGTCCAGCTGATGCATCACCGTCTCGATCTGCAGACGGTCGGCTCCTTCTCCTGCCACGACATCACGACGGACCTGCAGGCTCTGATCGATCGCAGCGGGATCAGCGACGGCTTGCTGGTGGCCGTGGGTCAGCACACCACCACCGCACTTGCCCTCAACGAAAATGAGGAGCGATTGCTGGTTGACATCGAGCGTTTCTTCCTCGAGCTGGCCTCACCGGAACGCCCCTGGCTCCATAACGACCTGCATCTGCGCCCCGGCGTTCCGCCTGACGAACCCCGCAATGCCCACGCCCATCTGATTTCCCTGATGCTGGGCAATCAGCTCAGCCTGCCGGTGGTGGAGGGCCGGCTTGGCATCGGCCGTTGGCAGTCCGTGCTGTTGGTGGAGCTCGACGGCCCACGCCGCCGTGAGGTGCTGCTCACCCTGCTGGCCGCAACCGCCTGAAATGGGGCACTGGGCTACGAAGTCCCTGGCGCCTACAACGGAAAGCAGTCTCAGATCAGGGACGTCCCGTCAACCCATGATGCGGAGATCTGAGGGGCTTCTGAGCCACTGGGGCTCAACGGTGGCGCTTCTGGTCGGTGCTTTCTGATTCCTCTTGTGCCTGCAGGAAGGCCTCAAAGTGCGCGCCATAGGCCTCGGGCCTCTCGAGCCGAGCATGGTGCGCCGCTCCAGGGATGACCAGCAGGCGCTGCGTGGCGAGTTTCTGCCACCCCTGCTTCGAACGGAGAGTGACAACGTCATGTTCCGCCGCGAGCAGCAGAACGGGCGGGGGATGGCACCTGGGCTGTGGCGCGCTGAGCCAGCCGACGTTCCGCTCCCTCAGAGCGCCTGGGGAATCGTGATCCAGCAGAAGGTGATGGCCGCACCACCCAACAGCACCACCACCAGCGGCCAGGTGTCATCCAGGCGATGCAGATGCCGCAGGAGAGCCTCCCTGGCAACCGGATCCTCCATCGTTTCCATAACTCCATAGCGACGGCCAATCCAAAGCACGAGCACAAAGGCAGCCAGGGTAACAACGTAGGCCACCACATACACCTGATCCAGGAACGTGAGGAAGGGCAGATCCGGCAGTTGGTCGCGGTAGGTCTGCTGCAGAAAGACCAGGGTCAGCAACACCGTGACTGGAATGCTGGCACGGGCATCCTGTTCATCTGGACGCACCTTGAACACCAGCAACACCATCGTCATCAGCACCACAAGGGGTAACAGAAGCCTCCAGAAAGACGCCCATGAGGAGGTGCCGTAGGAGATCTCAAACAGAATCTGGCTGTATTCGTTTTCCTCAACTCCAAGCCCGAAGTTGGTGGCGTAATGGTGACGGTATTCGGCGATCGACCAGCCCATGTTGAGCCAACCGATGATATGGGCATAGAGACCCATTCCACTGTTGCGAATCTCTGGAATCAGGCGCAGGTTGCGGTAGCCAAGTTGACCATCCACGTCGTTGGCCTCAATCACCAGCGGCAGACTGATACTCATGAATGGATAATGACGGAAGCTGGCTCTGTCAACGTAATAACGCCCGACGTAGGTGAAGAGCTGGTAAAAACTACCATCCGCAAGCTTTATCGGGGCCTCTCCCACCGGATTTAGGCTGGAATCCTTGTCGGAAAGCAGGGTGTTCAAGACAATAAACAGACTGGAAATATCACCGCCGCGACTCTCCACATAGCGTTGCATGGGCTCCTCCCAGCGCAGCCACACATAGCCACTACTGGAATAGCTTGGCACCGTGAGGTCCAGCTCATAATTGCTGGTGGAGTACACCCCCACCTGCACCTTGTAAAGCGCCCGCTCCAGTTCGGTGCGATCGACCCGGTCCTCCCCGGCGCTGAGTTGATCGCCCCGCATGGCGCTCCAGACGCCGATGGGCGGTTTCTCGCCAAGGGGCAGGGTGGTGAGGGCGCGAGACGCCGAGGACAGGCGCAGGGCATCGCGGCTCTGCACCGGAATCACGTCGATGCGGCTGATCCCGAGAATGGCCAGGATGGCCGCCAGAACGACGGCCACCATCGCCAGAACGTTCCACGGTCTTTGCCTGCGCTGCCCCATGCGAACCCGCTGGTGTTCACTGAAGTTAAAGCTGAGCGGGCGTGGGCCGGTGGCGGGACTCGGCGTCCTCGGGCTCAGCCTGGCCCTGGCGGTCCCGGGCCTGGCCGCCCTAGGCGCCCCCGGCCCCACATCACCGCCAGCGGAGCTGGTGCTGGGGCAGTCGGCAGCCTTCAGCGGCCCCTCCGCCATGCTCGGGCAGGAGTACCGGGAAGGGGCCCTGGCCTACTTCGCCGAGGTGAATCGCCAGGGCGGCATCCATGGACGGCGGTTGAAGCTGCTGAGCCTCGATGACCGCTACGAGCCTCCCCTCACCCTGCGCAACACCCGACAGCTGATTGAGCGCGACAGGGTGTTCGCCCTGTTCGGCTATGTGGGAACCCCCACCGTCAAGGCGGTGCTGCCCCTGGTGGAGAGTCAACAGATCCCGCTGATCGCCCCCCTGACCGGCGCCCAGCTGCTGCGCCAACCCCATCGGCCGATGGTGTTCAACCTGCGGGCCAGCTACCACATGGAAATCGACCGGATGGTCGATGATCTGGTTCGTAGCGGTCGCCATCGCATTGCGGTGGTGATCCAGAACGACGCCTTCGGACAGGATGGGCTCAACGGCGCCCTCAAGGCCCTCAAGCGCCACGGCCTCAAGCCGGTGGCCACGGGCAGGGTGGAGCGCAACTCCACCCAGACAGGGGGGGTAGTCAGCACGGTGATGCGCGCCAACGCCAACGCCGTGGTGATCGTGGCCGCCTACCCCAGCTCAGCCGCCTTCAGCCGCGAGATGCACAGGCACGGCAGCAGGGCCCAGCTGATGAACGTGTCCTTTGTGGGCACCAGTGCCCTGCGGGCTTCCCTGCTGGGCCAGGAAGCCAGCGGCATCGGCATCACCCAGGTGGTGCCCTTCCCCTGGAATGAGCGGGTGCCGGTGGTGCGCGAATACCAGCGCCTGATGCGGCGCGGGCAGGCCAGACCGCACTTCGGCTTCTCCAGTCTGGAGGGGTTTCTGGCCGCCAAGTTGACCGTGGAGGGCCTACGCCGGGCCGGGCCCGCCCCCACCCGCCAGCGCTTTGTGACGGCCCTGGAAACCATGCGAAACGTGGACCTCGGCGGCTTCCGGGTGCATCTGAGCCCCAAGGACCACAACGGCAGCAGCTACGTGGACCTCACCATCCTGGGCTCGCAGCGCTGGGAGCCCTGAGGGCCGAGCATCGGCGTGGTGATCGGCATCAGCCGCCTGGTGTTCGGCTTCTCAGCCGGTGGCGTGTTGCGGGACTGGGATAGTGGGCTTGAACGTTCTTCAGGCCTTGGGCCGGGCCGCTGGCCGTGGCGAAAGGGCC
Source organism: Cyanobium sp. Cruz CV13-4-11 (assembly GCF_024346055.1). Lineage (GTDB taxonomy): Bacteria > Cyanobacteriota > Cyanobacteriia > PCC-6307 > Cyanobiaceae > Cyanobium. The sequence continues at coordinate 14,716 of NZ_JAGQCH010000001.1, read as the reverse complement.
CTCGGACCCCGCTGATACCGATCCCGGCTTGAGCATGCCGTTCCTTGAGCACTGCGCCACGGCTGGGTTCAGCGGCAGCGGCGATCGGATCGACCTGCAGCGTCTGCGCTCCTTCGTGGGTAAGTCCGCCGGTGACAGCATTGATTTGGCCGATCTACGCAGGGCGGGCCAGCGGATCTGGGATCACGGCATGGACATCATGCAGATCAGCCAGGCCAATACGGAGCGCTAGGGGCGGCTGGTCAACGTTCCAGAGGCGTTCGTGTTGCCGGGCAGCGAGATCGAGCGCAATGTCTGGTTCAAGGACACACTTTCAGCCACCGGCATTCGACCCCGGAAAGCCAGGGATTCCAGGCCGGAAGGTTGGCTGGACCGGGACCCGCAGGCTCAAAGCGGTCGACTCTTCAGGGCGTTGACTCCTCGACGATGTCGACAACGAGGGCCCGAGCCGGCTGGCTGGTTTCATTGCGCCACCAGTGGGTGACACCCGTGGTTTCAAAGGCCGCTTCCCCCGCCTTCAGCACCACTGGGCTGTAGGACGGCCCCCGACGCTCCGTCAGGCGTCCCTCCAGCAGATAGGCCACCCCAGGCCGGCTGTCATGGCGATGCAGGCCGATGTGGCCGCCGGGGGCGATGGTGATCTCCCGCAGGCGCAGCACCCGCCCCTTCAGGGCACTGAAATCTCCCCCCAGGGGCTGGCTGCCGAGGCTGCGCACCGCCAAGACGCCAGCATTGCTGGTGGGGGCGTCGACGACCCGAGTCGAAGGGCCTGTTACGCGCTCGGCCTCCGGCACCACCGCCAGGGGATGGGCCACGGCCGTGGCGACGCTGCTGGTGAAAGCCATGGCAGCCATCAGGGCCACAGGAAACCTTGTCAGGGCAACGGCAGTCAGGGGCTTTGACATGGCTGTGATCAGGCGGGGTGAACACTTGGGGGCTTGGCCAGCATCATCGGCTGGAGCCCGGCGGCACGGTCCTGCTGCTGCCATTCGGATCAGCGTCGAGGCTCAGCCGACACTCCTCCAGCAGCGACTCGCGACCATCAACGACCGCCATCAGATCCTCAGGTCGTGGCTGAAGAGGAACGCTCTCTGCCCGCGGCCGTAGAAGGCCTCCAGCTTGGTGGCCAGGAACACCGGTGCAGTCACCCTCCTGATCGAACGGCCGCTTGGCAACATCTGAAGCTGGGCGGACTCCACGGCCAGCGGATACCAGCGGTTGGAGAAGCCCAGCATCTCGCCCTGGCTTGGCATCAGGTCGAGGATCACCTCCTCGATGCGCCAGCGGCAGAGGGGTGCACCGGGCCGTGTGTCCTCCTGGAAGCCCCGTTCCCGCAGCTGCATCCCCAGTTGCTGGTAGTCGCCCTGGCGATCACGCGGCAGATCACATCCACATCCTGGGTGGGCCGGATCTACGGCCTGGCCGGATCCGTGATCAACAGGCTGGCCACCGCCCCGCCGACAAACACCAGTTGCTCGAGCAGGGCCTCTCCCAGATGCGCAGCCGCCTGTTCGAGCAAGGAGACATTGGGGTCATTGGGGTTCATGGCTGCCGCCGCGCACCGCATCAAACAGGGCCAGCAGCTCCCCCAGCGCCGGGTTACGCGCCGCCGCCTCTGGGACACTCGGGTAGAGCGGGGTGAAGGCGAGGCCACGGGTCGTGCCGTTCTTCCACGGCCAGACCGGCGGCGGATCGTTTCCCGGCCGGATCTGCGCCTTGAGGGGGGAAGCGGCGTACCCGGTTGGGGTACCACGGGTCATCCCGCCCTGGCTGGCCGGGAAGCAGTAACGGGCACCGTGCTGGAGAAACAGCCGCAGCGCCGTACGGATCACCTGTGGCTTGCCATCGCTGGTCTTGACAGCCAGCCTGGCCACCACCGCCCGATCGACAGCCGCATGGGCCTCAGAGGCCGTGATGCCCAGTTCGGCGCCGAGGGCGGCGTAGCTCGGTGCCGACTTGAACGGAAGCGCCAGCCGCAGCAGCACCACCGGATCCTGGGGGCGCAGCACGGGCTGGGGATTGGAAGGGAAGCGGGCCAACGACATGCCTCATTCGCTATTCGCGAATAGCAAATACAAGCCGCCTGGTGGCCGACGCCCTGGGCCTGGAGCACCCCGCCAGGGAGGAGGCAGCCATCCGAACGATCGAGCCACTCAGTCCCACCACCTCCACCAGCGTTTGCGGCTCGCTGATCTGGCGTGGCGGCTGCGGCCGCAGCGGCAGCGGCAGAGCTGGTGCACTCCCGCTGGCAGCTCCAGGGGAATCGGACCCGCAGAAGGCGGAGCCGATTCAGCCATGGCATTCACAGCCACAGCCGGCGTGGCAGGGCTCACCGTTGGGGTGCCCTTTGGCGCAGACCTCGCTGCAGAACAGCAGGGCGCCGTCGCGGAACGGGCTGTCCGCCTGCACCGTGCAGTGGCAGCCCGGGCAGGCGCACTGCAGCATGGCGGGTTTCTCGAGGGTCGTGGTCATGGCCTGTCCTTGCACTGTGCCGATGGGCCCAGCCTGGTGCCGCCGGCCCCGGGGAGGAACGGCTTGCCGTACTGACAAGCCGGGCGGCTGGATCGATTCGTCAATCAGAGCCTTCGACCAGGGCAGCGCGAGTCATGGCCCTGCAACCGGCCCTAGCCCTTGGCTTCCCATTGGCCCCCTTGCCCTCCAGCGTCTGGTGCTGATCGGTGCGGGTGTACACCTTCACGGTGGTGTGAATCCGGGGCGCACCCATGTCGTGCAGGACGTATGGCGGGCCTCGATGCTTGGAAGACGGGCGCCCACCTCAGACGAAGCCCCGTCGTTGAGTGGGGCTTTCGTTTTTATCAGCAGGTTCTTATCCAATGTGTCAGGAAGTCTTCGCTCAAGATGGGGTACCACCCAAGAGCGACCACCGCATCTACAGCCCCGCACAGTTGGTTAGCCACTGACGACGGCCCCGCCCCTTGGCCACCTGGTCGCAGCGCCCGTTACGCACATCCTCCAAAGCACACGATCCCGTTGACACAGCGGCCTGGGGCGTCGATCGCCGGCAGGCTCGGACAGGGCGGTTGGAGCAGCCCCGCTCCCAGTGGAGCTGGCTGAACATGTACTAGAAAGGGTATGTGAAATGCGTTTTGACGATGACAAAAGACCAACTTCAAGAATTGCTGCTCAAGCTCAAAGACGATACTGAGTTTCAGGGAAACTCAAAAGTGCCACTGATCTTGATGATGCTGTAACACTTGCCAAGGAGGCGGGATTTGATGTCTCCAAAGCCGATTGGCTGTCAAACAAGCGCCTCATCGGTGCCCATTTGCTATGGGAGTGGAGCTGGATCTGAACAGGGGGGGGCAGAGGCTGCTGCTGAACAGCATCGAGCCTCCCGGCCGATGGAACCGAAATCACCGGGACCTGGTGATGGTTGTGAGTCATGCCACCGAGATCAGCGCCGGTGAATGGGTCACGGTCTCGGGCCAGTGGGTCAACGGCCGGAACCACGGGCAGCAGTTCAAGGCCTCCAGCCAGTGCATGGCGACGCACTTTGGCGTGTCATACCCCATTCCTGTGCGTCCTCGGGGGGAAGTGGGGTGAGGTCTTGGGACGGGGCGCTGACACCGCGACCCTGACCGCCATGGGCGTCGATCCCATGGAGGCCCTGGCCTGCCTGACAGGGCGGACACGCCACCAACAGGCTTTGCTGAAATCCCCCCTTTCGCAGAGCAGACAATGATGAGACGGGGCAGAGCCCTGTCCGGCCAGTCCCGGTTGTCCGGCTCAGGGGTGGGAGGCTTTTCGAGGGCTGACTGCTGTAAGTGGAGCGATCCAACCGACGAGGGCGACCCATGCCCCCCCCGCCATCAGCCCTGACACGGGTGGATCAACAGCACCCAGAGGGGGAGAGGCATGGCCGGTATGTTAAGATTCATAAACATGCACCTGCTTCGTGTTTCCCGCCATTTTTAGCTTCTTGTTTGCGATGCTTACGTTTGTCCAGGTTCCTCAGTGGGATAACGACTGGACCAAATGTTCGGTTTCAGTGCCTGACACCGCATGCCATTGGTATATTGTCAACCCTGACAATACCTTTGGAAAGGGCTTTAGCTGGATTACGGCTCCAAGTTACGACGTAGAAGCCCTCAGAAGCATTGGCATTCAGCACGACTATACAATTTCACAAGGACATCAGACGACCGTAGAGCTCATGAATGCCAATACCGATGTGAAATATGGTGATGACTATTGATTAAGCAATCAAGAATCTACATCTAACAAGAAGATCCGGTCTGGCTTTTCTCGACAGTGAGGTTGTCTGGCTTTTCTGGACAGGGCCCATCGTCAACTTTGAGGCGGGGCACCACCCCCGGGCAAACGCAGCACCCTCAGCCCCGAGAACAAGGCCCGAGCCCAAGTCTTCCGCTTTCGGTAGGTCGCCATGGAGGCGATCAGTGGTCGCAAGCCGCTCCTGGCTATCGCCGCTGACGGCACGTAGCGCCTACTCCAGGTGAGCCAGTGGATGGGGCAGCTCCTGGGCGGCGCCAGCGCGTTTCCACGCAGGACAAGAAGCCTTACGCCATTGAGCCAACGGTGCAATGGGCTCGGGGGGGGCTAATCCGCTTACTGCCTGAGGTCGACGGCCTGCGGCAGTCGCCGCTGCTGATCGAGAGTCCGCCGTCTGGGCAGCGCTCACTGACGCCGTTCTCGGCAGCCAACTCAGCTAGGCCGCTGCCCTGGTGAGGAGCCGCCGGCCGTGCTGCTGGTGCCCCGCGACAGCCCCCAGGGGCTGCTGCCCTACGACGGCTGGATCCACCTGCCCAAGCCGCGCCGCTCGGTCGCCGACCCGGACGACCGCAACTACCTTGATGTGCCGGAACCGGAGTCGCCGCCAGAGGGAAGTGGAGCACGCTCAGCCGAGCAGCTCGGCGGCGATGCCCTGCTGCCGGAGCAACGCCACGGCCTTGCGATCAAACGACACGAACGTGTCGCCACCCAGCCACTGACCCTCGTGGGCGATGACGGCATCGGCGAAATCACCGCCGGCCTCCAGCTGCAGCAGCCCCACCTCCACCGCAGCCCGATCGAGGCTGACGTTGCCCGCCGCCATCAGGACGCGGATCGCGGCGACGATGTCGGCCACCGGGAAGGCGTACACCCGGCGCAACACCCAGACGAACTCACACAGGGCCGGCAGCGCCACGGCGATCTGCTCGGCACCGCGCAGCGCCGCGATGGCGACATCCGACTGGGAGCGATCATCACCCACCACCGCTCGCACCAGCACGTTGGTGTCAGCCGTGATCCTCATGGCTCGCCAGCCCATCCGGCCGCAGCGGCGGCCTGGATCTCCTCGAGGCTGGCCACCTTGCCGCTGCGGCCCGCGAGGTGGCCGATGAAGGACTCGATGCTGCCGGGGGGCTGCGCGGCACGCACCTCGATCCTGCCGCCGGGGAGGATCGTCACCTCGATCTGCTGGCCTGGCTGCACCCCGAGATGGCGCAGCAGCTCGCGGCGGAAGGTGACCTGGCCCTTGGCGGTGACGGTGAGGGTGGTCATGGCTCAAAACGCCGACGAACCAAGCGTAAGGCGTTTGACCCTTACCGCAGGCCTGGCTCAGCTGCTTCCCGCCCATCGCTACCGGCCGTGCCCAGCCAGTAAGGCGATCCGCCTTACACTGCAACCATGGACACCGTGACCCTCTCCTCCAAAGGGCAGCTGACGATCCCCCGGCAGATGCGCGAGGCCCTCGGCCTGGCACCGGGCGCCAGGTTGCAGGCCTCGATCGACAGACACGGCCGCCTGGTGCTGGTTCCCTCGAAGTACGAGCCGGAGGACCTCTTCCGCCATCGCCCCACGGTGGATCGGGTGCTCAGCCTGGAGGGCATGGACCGCGCCATCGCCGCTGCTGCCAGCCGTGAAGACCCTTGACACCAACATGGTGGTGCGGCTGCTGATCGGCGACGATCCGCAGCAGACCACGATCGCCGAGCGCGCCTTTCTGGAGGCCATCGCCAGCGGCGGGGTCTACCTGCCGGATGTGGTGCTGGCGGAAGTGGCCTGGGTCCTGCGGGGTTACGACCTGGGTCGCTCCGAGCGCTATGGGCTGCTGGAGCGGTTGGTGCGCACCCGTGGCGTGGTGGTGGATGACATCGACGCGGTGATCAAGGCGCTGGATCAGTTCCGCCAGGGCGGCGATCTGGCCGACCAGCTGATCCTGGCCCGAGCCGCCAGCGCCGGAGCCTTGCCGGTGCTGAGTTTCGACAAGCGCTTCGCCGAGCAGCAGGGCGTTGCACTGCTGCTCGGCAGCTGACAGGCGGCATTGATCGGCAGCCTGGCGGCGATGGCCTCGAAAACCTGCTCGAGGATTGAAAGCGTCGCTGCTGCCGGCTTGCTCAAGGCGGTGGCCACCGCAGCAGGGGCGCCTGGCAATAGCTGGAGTGGACGCAGCCCGGATGGGGCGTCCGCTTCAACCACAGCCGTGATGGGTGGACCCGCAGCCGCCGCTGGTCTGCTTCGAGCAACCGCAGCAGTGGCCGAACCAGCCGCCCGCTGCCGAGGAGGACGACAGCGACTCCGACGACGAGGACAGCGACGACGAGGAGCTGGAGGAGGACGCGGGCAGCGTCGATCCGCCCAGCGCAAGACCAACCAGCTGGGGCAGTTCTCCAAGATCAACCCCGAGGATGACGAACACCTCAAGGAGGCCGACCGCCAGAAGGAGCAGCTGGAGCACCAGATCGCCCACCGCGAACGGCAGGTCGGCGGCGAGTTCTGCCTCGCCCAGGACAGCAACGGCCGTGACCATCGCCGAGTTCGGCGGCAACGGCAACATCAACAACCTGAAGACCATGTGCCCCTCCGAGCTCTACCTGGCCACCTTCGCCAAAAAGCCGGTCGTGGCCCATCTCTGAGGGCCACCGGCCTCTGCCAGGCACAGCCGACTAACAGCCATCAGCCCGGCACCATCCGCGTGCGCACGTACCCGGTGGGAAACGAGACAACGCGCCGGTCACGGATCCGTGGCCGGCTTTGCTTTGGCGGCGCAAGCCAGCGCAACAATGGAACCACACGGGATACATGGCCGCCACGATTCAGACACGCGCGCCCCAGAAAACGCACGATCGAAACATCAACAAACGACGATCAACATTTGGGGTATATACCCCCAAACACCAAAACCCCGCGCCAGTCGCTTCTGAAATCTGAGCAATTCTGGACATCGGATGTTCATCGAATGACACCGGGACGGACTGGCCCCTTGCGGACAAGCCGATGGGACGACTCGACGCAGCCAGCTGCTGGCGTGCTGACAGCGAACGCAGCCTTGGCCGAGCACCGCAACGGCACCGGGCACCGTGCGGCTGGCACATCCATGAAGCCAGACGATGACTACAATGGTCAGAGGCAAGGACGAGGCGATGCAGAGCTGGCCGATCCACGAAGCCAAGGCCCGCCTCTCGGAGCTGGTCAAGCGTGCCCAGAAGCAGCCCCAGGAGCTCACCTCCCATGGCGAACCGGTGGCGGTGGTGCTCTCCACGGAGGCCTATCACCGCCAGCAGCACGCAGGGGAGTCGCTGGTGGACTTCATCCGCCGCTCACCGCTGGTGGCTGCCGACGAGCTGGATCTGGATCGCCAACCTGACCTCACCAGAGATCTCGATCTCGGAGCTGCGCCGCCGCGAGCCGGAGCCCCGGGTGGTGCACTGGTTTGAGCAGCACCCATCGCACCAGCTCTTCCTGAGCGTGCTGACCCTGGGTGAGATCCGCCGGGGTGTGGAGCGGCTGGCGGAAAGCGAGCGGCAGCAGGACCTGAGGCGCTGGCTGGAGCAGGACCTGCCGGCGTTTTTCTCAGGGCGGGTGCTGCCGATTGATGAGGCCATCGCCCACCGCTGGGGCCGGCTACTGGCGGAGATGGGCCGGCCGTTACCGGCGATCGACAGTCTGCTGGCGGCCACGGCCCTGGAGCACAACCTGGTGCTGATCACCCGCAACCTCAAGGATGTGGTGGACCTGCCGCTCACGGTGGTCAACCCATGGCAGGCGGATGACAGCCGTTGATCACGCCAACTCCTCAAGCTCCTCTTTGAGGGCGAGCACCGCGGCAAACACCGGAGCCCACTCCTCCAGCACGGCCTCGCGCTCGGGCGAGCAGGGAGCCGTCAGCCGCCCTTTGACGTTCAGCTCTTCCAGCTGGACACGCAACTCAGCGAGTCGTTGCCTGCGGGCCTCCATGGCGTTCGCCTGCGGTCGGTCCAGCCTTGCGGATTGGTGCCGCCACGGCGCAGCGCAGCGGCAACCTGTGATTTCTTCTGATGGGACGGCTCAGACGGCCCAGCGCAGGGGCTGCTCCGGATCGGCCTCGGCCCGCTCGCCGGGATCGATCAGATCCCACCAGGCACCGGGGCACAGGGGCTCGATCGGCTCAGGCTCCTGCCACTCCCCGGCAGCCACGGCGGCCTCCCAGCCGCTGATCACCGCTTCCTGCTGGGGATCTTCCGCCTCGGAAGCGGCTTTGCGCCCAGGATCCTCGGCCTTGCTGGCGGCCCAGGCGGCAAGACTTGCCTGCAGGCGCTGCAGGGCGGCACCGAAGGCGCGGGCGGCCTCAACGCTGAGCTCAGCGGCGAACCAGAGCACGGCGTTCTCCCCGCACACGCGGGGATGGCCCGGTGTGAATAGCCGGTCTCCGGGTCCAGATTCTCGTTCTCCCCGCACACGCGGGGATGGCCCGCCTTGGCGCCCGTAGAGCCACCGCCCGTAAGGTGTTCTCCCCGCACACGCGGGGATGGCCCGGTGTGGCGAAGCTCCGGCAGCCTCTCGGCCACCGTTCTCCCCGCACACGCGGGGATGGCCCGAAAGAGCTGAAGGCACGCAAGCTGCAGTTCCGCCGTTCTCCCCGCACACGCGGGGATGGCCCGTGCTCGGGGCCGATGGTGATGCTGCGCAATCCGTTCTCCCCGCACACGCGGGGATGGCCCGTGGATATGGTTCGGCAGCAGCTTACCCGAACCGGTTCTCCCCGCACACGCGGGGATGGCCCGGCCGACCGGCAACGCATCCAGAACATCCTCTCCGTTCTCCCCGCACACGCGGGGATGGCCCGGGGCGCCTCGCCGGCTGCTATCGCCTGCGCGAAGTTCTCCCCGCACACGCGGGGATGACCCGCAGCTCACCACCCTCGAACGACAGCTCACTGCCGTTCTCCCCGCACACGCGGGGATGGCCCGAGCATGAGGCGCGTTCTGGTCGCCGCCTGGGGCGCGTTCTCCCCGCACACGCGGGGATGGCCCGTCGATGCGCCGCGTGCTGGTCGCCGCCTGGGGCGTTCTCCCCGCACACGCGGGGATGGCCCGTCCCGCATCGAAGCGTGCGCCGCCGAGGAGTTCGTTCTCCCCGCACACGCGGGGATTGCCCGGAAGGCGAAGCCCGATCCAAACGCGAGAAGGAGTTCTCCCCGCGACACCTCCACTACCGCTACTGCCTACCCTGGCTGCCGGTTGACCACGGGAGATCGCCATCGGACGCCGCACCCGATCCCAGGCCGCCGGCTTCAACGCTGCGGAGCAAACCCGCGAGCGCGGCGCTCTGCCGCCGGGCCCCGAGCAGCAGCTTGTGGAGAAGCTGCGGCGCATCGAGGCCCTGCACGCCCGGCCCGGCAGTGAGGGGGAGCGCTATGCGGCCGAGCGGGCCCGCGAGCGCATCCAGGCCCGCCTCAAGCAGCTGGAGGCCGAGGAGCCGCCGATCGAATTCCGCTTCTCCCTGGCGGATCAGTGGTCGCGCCACCTGTTCGTGGCTCTGCTGCGCCGCTACGGCGTCCACCCCTACCGCTACCGCGGCCAGCGACGCACCACGGTGATGGCGCGCCTGAGCCGGGCCTTTGTGAATGAAACGCTCTGGCCCGAATTCCTGGAGCTGCAAAGCACCCTGGTGGCCTATTTCGATGCCCTCACCGACCGGGTGATCGAACAGGTCCTGGAGGTGCGGGCCGGCGAGGCTGAGGAACAGCCTGAGGCGGCGCCGGCACTGGCGCCCCAAGAACACCAAGAGTCGTTGCTGTAAGGGGGGCTGTGGCTGTGGTGCTTTGGCTCAACGTTCAGGATCAACGGCAGGAAGGAGTTTGAAGCTCTCACCAATCTCTGTAAGTCCCGCACCCTGGATCCCGTTGTTAGACAAGATGATTAACTCGTCATCCCCCAAGGAACTACTTGATCTTGACCGAGAAAACGATTAAATCGTGTGCGATCGGAATATGCACCGATGTACTCGATAATCGCCAGAAGAGAAAGCTCCAAGTACTGCAGACCAAGGTGCTTTGCTTCTAGCTTTGCCATTTTTCCTAATGTGGCCAGTTCTCTCCTTTTGACCGATGTGGAATGAATAATGTGATTACGGACTTTTACAATCGCATGAACACCATTTTCAGCACTCCAAGCAGCTGTACCGCTCTTTAGATGCTCAAGATGCACGGGAAAGGCTACAGGGATGCGAAAGAGTGACAGCATATCCTCTAAGTTCTTTGCGGCTCCATCATGTCGATACATTGTTTTACTCTTGCACTCGTGCCTGTCAACCAATATCAACCATGCCAAAAGCTCAAGTCCAACTTGTGCCTTTACAATCGAAGACTCCAGTGTATCGGCTGTGTTAGCATCAACATACCACTCAATAGCGTGACGAAGACCATCTCCCCAGTCAGGGTCTTGAAGCAGCTGGTGGAAGCGGTTGAAAGCAGCGCCAGCATCCTTTGGCTTCAGTCTTGGGAACCAGGATTCTACATTTTGCCATGTTGTTAATCTAGAAGGAGAAAAGACGAACAGCGGCATGCCATCAATGTCCGCGAATGGAAGTACTGGGCCCACCCAGAATCCCCTACAAAGCCCTAGGAAGTAAACTTAGTGTCTCATAATCTTCCATGTTTAGCAGCATTCCGTCAGCCTTGGATACCCTGCCGATGTTTGTAATTCCAAATCCGCCATTCGCCTTCAAGTTGTCTTCTAGCTCTTTATGCCTCTCTTTGAGATCAATAGCAATTTCATAGCCTTCTATGCTTAGTCGCCACCTACTCCTCGCCATTGCGAGTGGTTTGCCGGAGAACCTGACTGGCTCGCCGAAGTAAGAACTGAAGTTGGTAAGTAGGAAACGAATTTCCCCAAGCTCTCCACCAGGCAGCTTTGGCCGTAGAGTTTCATTGAGAATTCCATTAACCTCTGTGCTGCTGGAAGAACTCTTGCAACATGCATTGGCAATCAGAGCTTCCGTGGGTTCGTACCTCTCAACACAAAGAGTGTGACACTCCATTATGTCAACCCTTGAGGGTCCTGAGAAAACGCCTCGAAATACAACTCGAGGCCTAGGCAACCATAAGAAACTTACGTCCCCTGATCCGTAAAGCGTCCTGCTATCGCAATTTAATGCGAGCTCGCCACTAAAGATAGGGATCGGCTCATTAGGTGATAAGGCATCAAGTGGCGAAGTCAATGCAAGCGGAAGTGCGGCAAAGGAATGATGCATATCTTCAATGACTATGTCTCTTTTTCGCTGTTTTAGTGCTCGTCTAGCAACAAGCGTACTAACCATGGTTACGAGTAGGAAGAGAGCGACGTATTGGAGCCTAGATGGATGCAGCACTTTTCTCAACTCGGTTTAACTTGTTATACGGTGAATTCCGTGAACTACGGACAGGCGTCACCACTTTCCGAGAACCACGGCTGAAGCCAAGCGACCACGAGACGACAAGCCAGTTGGGCCAAAGGATATTAGCTTCAACTCCAAAGACATGGCCATGGTTCTCGGACACGAGAACCAGCTGTGTGATTTGCTTCACCATGTCCACGGGGGGGGTCAGACCCAACCAGCCTCCGTATGCACTCATGGGAGTAGATCACAGTCGTGCTGACCCCGGTTAGCCGGAAGTGAGCTTGGTCCGTGCTGATGACCTGGCTCGGCTCCACGCCGGTGCCTGAAAAAGGGGGCCAAAGCCCCCTTGGGCTCAGAGCACCGAGATGGTGGAGCCCTTGGCGCCCTGCAGCTTGCGGGCGATCTCATGGGCCTTGGCGGCCGGCACGAAGCGCAGCTTCTTGACGGGCTTGCCGCGCTTGCCAAAGAAGCGGACTTCGCAGGGGCTGGACCCGCCCTTGGGGCCTTCGGGATAGTGATGCTCGATGACACAGCGGATTTCGCAGCTGGGGCCTTGTGGTGCAGCCATGGGAGGACTGGCGAGGGACGCGACAGGACCGCCCCGGCGTGGCCGGTGAAGGCAAGGGGCCGCGCAGCGGCCTTGCGCAGCCCTTGCCGAACCGCAAGCCGAGGGCAACCTGTGACGCGCCCTTGCTGTCGCCGCCCATCTGCCCGCAGCCCCGGCCCTGTGCTGACGTGCAGCGTTGATCGCCCGTCGCTGAACGAGACGAGGACCTGGCGTGGCAAGAGCTTCAGGTAGCGGGATGCCTTTTCTCCGGCTGCACAACTCCGCTCTCCCTAGGCCCCGTGCCGCCATGCCTCCCTCCACCCGTGATCTGTTGGCTGCAGTCCTCGGCGAGCGACCGCTGACGAGCGAGGCAAGCGTCGTGGCGACCCCCCACCCGCCTTCGGCAGCGGCAGATCCCTCCCCCGGCCCCTGGCGCGTCACCGCCCAGATGCATGGCGGCCGGGTGCAGATCAGCAACAACCGCGAGAGCCGGGTGGTGCGCAAGCAGGAAGTGGAGGTGTACCTGCGGGGCCACGGCCCTGCCGGTGCGCCGCAGCGCTGAGCGCCCTGGCAACAGCTGGTGAGGTTTGCGCAGCTGGAGATGGCCCGCCACCAATCCAACAACACCGGGCCGATCATGGCCCTGGTGGCCGCTGAGATCGCCGTCCTGCTGGCCTTCGTGGGGGTGTGCGAGCTGCGGGCGTCTGGCCCCGCGATCTGCGAGCACCGCTGGAGCCTGGTGCTGCCCAGCGTCGCCCTGGTGGGCCAATCGGCCGCCACTTACTTCATGGACAGCGGCCGTGGCGGCAGCCACCCCGACCAGCCCCGCAACACCCGAGGCCAGTTCACCCCCCGTCGCCGTGTGGATGAACAACGTCCAGGCTGAAGCCGCAGGTGGCTCTGGACATCACTATGGCCAGGGCTGCCGCTGCGCCATTCATGAAGACCCGTTGCCGCCAATGAAGACAGGTGTCGATCACCTAGAACGTCTTGCCCGCAGCGGTGGGTTGAACGATGGTGATGGCACAGGGATTCGGAGGCTTCAGTGATGGAAGACAGCCCCCCGCAGCAGGCGTCAGGAGCGCGCTGACGATCCGGCCCCTGCTCCAACACTCTCAACGGATCTCTGACGTTCCAGGCGTGTCACGCCGTCGCCGTTCACTGCACCGCCTTAGGTGCCCCGGACCCAACGGAACGTCCCACTAGACACCTGGCCCCAGGTGCCAGCGCCAGCAGCTCCGAAGCCTCAACCAAACACTCCTGAAGCCCGGGGCCAACGCTCCGGGCTTTGTTTTGGTCATGGGGCGCCTGCATCCATCCAATGACTGTTAGAGGAAAGACGGCGGCGCGATCTGTCTCCGATGCGCAGCAAGCCACGCACCGCTGAGCTGGGCGACTCAGCTGGGCAGCCCGGTGTCCTCGACCTCCTCCAGCCGGCAGAGGCATCGGAAGCGCAGGGCGACCAGCTGGTCATAGAGCGGGTTGATCTTGCACATCGGCGGGATGTGGACCAGCTTCCAGCCGAACAGCTTCACGTCGCGCTCAAAAGGGCACTAGGCGGGGATCAGCCGCACCAGGAAGCGGGCGACCTCCGGATCGGAAGGCTCGAGCGCATCCATCCAGCGCCGCACCGCATCGAGGCGCCCTGGGTGCTGATGGGTGTCACAGCAGACGGCGCTGGAGCCGTCGCGGATCATCGGCGTCTTGAGCAGGTCTTCGATCAAGACCTGGCCCACCTGAAGCACGTCACTCCAGTGCCGCAGCCACTCACATTCGATCGCGCTGAGATGGCCATCGGCCAGGGCCACCAGCACAGCCGAGCGCAGGAACTCTTCCGCAGTGGGCGTGCCGACCCCGAAGCGGTGGACCAGGGCCCCGTCGCCGGGATGGTGCAGATCCTCGAGGGTCAGACCGGGGAGATCCCTGGTCAGCTGCTCCGCCAGCAGCCGTTCCTCTGCAGGGGAGAAATCGCCGTCGGCAAGCGCCAGCTGGTGCAGCGCAGCGAGCCACAGCCGCCGTCGCGCCGCTTTGGCGTCGAGGCCGTCGATGGCAACAGGGTGGCCCATGGGATGCGTGAGGCCGGTGAAGGACATCCGCCGCAAGTCAGGCGGTGAGGAGCCGCACGGCAGGCAGCCACCCGCCCCATTCTGAGCTCGCAACGACCATCAGCAGTGCAAATCGATCCGCCATGGGGCCGCTGCCGCGCAGCAGGCCCCTGCTTGAACAACCACGGCGATCCTGGGGTGGCTGAGAGTTGTCCCAGCAGCCAAATCAGCGGCCCTCAGGCCCCCAGCACTTGGCGGCGCTGGGCTGACGAGGAGCTCGCACTGGCGGCTGACCGTGAGCTCACGGTGGTCATGATCCACCAGTTGGCGTAGTTCACGGGCATCAGAGCTGCTGAGATTTTTTTTTCAGCCACTCCAACTCCATCTGGAGCTTGCCGCCGGGTAGCCCCGGGGAACTGCCCCCCGAGGCCCCCACAGATCCGGACGTGACACTCTCGCGTCATCCGGCTCCTGTCATCCAACCGCCACCACACCCGCAACGCGCCAGTGCACGAATAGACCC